>DATAUP010000103.1:0-78025 GCA_036268195.1 Solirubrobacteraceae bacterium | reverse complement strand
GGGGCATCCGATCGGTGCGTCCGGTGCGCGGATCGTCGGCACGCTTGTGCATGAGCTGCGTCGCCGTGGTGGTGGGATCGGCTGCGCCGCGATCTGCTCAGGCGGCGGCCAGGGCGACGCCATCCTCGTCGAGGTCAACGGTGACTGAAACGGTTAGCGGCACGATCGAGGTCGCGCGTGTCACAGCTGAGCCGGCGGGACACGGCGCCGCCTTCTTCGACCTGGACAAGACCCTGATGCAGGGCTCGTCCGGGTTTCAGTTCGCCCGGGCCGTTCGAGAGGCCGGGATGATGAGCCGCCGGCAGCTGGTTGCCGACGGAATCGCCAACGTACGCTTCCGCTTGCAGGGTGCCAGCGACGAGCAGTCCGAGGCGTTGCGCACCCGGATCGCCACCTCGCTGGAGGGCGTGCGCGTGCGCGACCTCGAGCGCTTGGGAGTGCGGGTGATGCAACGTATCCTCCCGCGCCTATACCCGAAGATGCTGACGATCGCCTACGCCCATCAGGACGCCGGTCGTCCGGCCTATATCGTGACGGCCGCGGCCCAAGACATGGCGGAGGTGCTGGCGAGGGTGTTGACATTCGATGGTGCTCTGGGCTCGAACCTGTCTGAAATCGAGGACGGCTTCTACACCGGGCGTCCGACTGGCGCGTTTCTGTACGGGCCAGCGAAGGCCGTCGCGATCCAGGCGCTGGCGGCACGTGAGGGCTTCGACCTCTCTGCGTCCTACGCCTACTCGGACTCCGTCTCCGACGCCCCGATGCTGCGCGCTGTCGGACACCCGGTCGTGGTCAACCCCGACGCTGACCTGGAGGCACTCGCCCGCGAGGGTGGGTGGGAGATCCTCAGGCTCGACCGGCTCGGTCAGAAGCTCACGATCGCCGGCGCGCTGACCGTGGCCGCCGCCGCGAGCGGTGCGACGGCCGCGTTCCTCAAGCGCGGCGACCATCACATCGAACTTCCCCGGCTCAGCCGCTAGCCATGAGTGCAGCAGCCGAGCGCAAGATCCGTGTGGTTGTCGCCAAGCCCGGCTTGGATGGTCATGATCGTGGCGCGAAGATCATCGCGCGGTCGTTGCGCGACGCCGGTATGGAGGTGATCTACACCGGCTTGCATCAGACGCCGGAGCAGATCGTGGAGACGGTGATCCAGGAGGATGCCGATGCCGTCGGCCTCTCGATTCTCTCGGGTGCGCATATGACGTTGGTGCCGCGGATTCTTGAGTTGATGCGTGAGCAGGGTGTTGATGATGTGGTCGTGACGGTTGGTGGCACGATTCCGGCTGAGGACATCGCGGAGTTGAAGGCGTTGGGAGTGGCTGAGGTGTTCACGCCGGGCGCCTCTGCGCAGGCCGCGATCGACTTCCTCCGCGGTGCCGTGAGGACCTGAGAATGGGATTCCTGGCGGCTCTGGACCAAGCAGGGCGTCGCGGCGTCGCGAACCCTGGTGCCGGAGGTACCGGCGAGCGACGGCGCGGCGATCCTGCGCCGTGTCCAGTGCCGCCAGGCGGTTGACTGACCAGTCAATCGGGTACCATTTCCGCGTTCTAGTGATGCTTAGGAGGCACTCTTGAAGATTTGCGTCCTGGTCAAAGAGGTCCCGGACGCCGCCGTCGAGAAGCGGATCAACCCCTCGACGGGGCGGCTGGACCGATCAGGTGAGAAGAACCTGAATCCGTACGACACTCACGCGATTGAGGCTGCGATGCAGTTGCGTGAGGGTGGTCACGTCGAGGTGGATGAGATCGTCGCGGTCACGATGGGCCCTGAGTCCGCGGTCCGGGCGCTGCACAAGGCGGTTTCGCTGGGTGCCGACCGTTCGCTGCATTTGAACGATGAGGCGCTGGCGGGCTCCGATGTCGCTGCGACCGGTTATGCGCTTGCGAAGGTGCTCGAAAAGGAGTCCCCAGATCTGGTGCTGTTGGGCCAGCAGTCTGATGATGGTGAGTGCTACACGATCGGTGCCGTGGTCGCAGACCACCTGAAGATGCCGTCGCTGACTCAGGTCATCAAGCTCGACGTCGACGGCGACGCGCTGCGGCTCGAGCGCCAGGCCGAGTACGGCTACGACACGGTCAAGGTCCGCTTTCCGGCTGTGATCTCCGTGGGCGACGCGATCAACGAGCCGCGGTACCCATCGCTGAAGGCGATCATGGGCGCTAAGAAGAAGCCGCTCGAGAGCGTCGCTGCTGGTGATGTTGGCATCGACACGTCGCTGGTCGGGGGTGAGGGCTCACGCGTGCAATGCGGCGAGTTCCATGATCCCCCCACCAAGGCTGCGGGCCAGATCATCGAGGACGAGAACACCGATGAAACAGTCGAGAAGATCGTCGCTTGGCTTGAGGAAAGGAAGCTGATCTAGATGGCTGACGTCCTGATCTATGTCCTGCACTACGAGGGCGCCTTCAACAAGAACTCGCTCGGTGCCATCTCCGAGGGTGCTGCGCGTGCGGCCGAGATCGGCGGCGAGGCGCATGCTGTCGTCGTGGGCGGGACCGACCTGACCGACGACTTCGTCAAGACGCTCGGTAAGTACGGCGCCAAGAAGGTGTTTAGGGCGCAGGGCCCTGAGGGGCTCGCGCAACCGGTCGTCGATGTGCTCGACAAGGTGATCGGTGAGAACGGGCACAAGTACGCGATCTTCGGTGGCGGTCTGCTGGGCTTCGAGATCGGTGCTGGTCTCGCGGCTCGCCGGCAGGCGGGCGTCACGATGGAGGTCACGGCGGTGCGCGCGGACAGTGGCGAGCTCGTCGCTGAGCGGCCGATCCTCGGCGACTCGCAGATCTCGGTCTCGCGCTACCGAGGTGATCTCGGGATCATCATCGGCCGCATCAACGCGTTCGAGATCCATGAGAGCGGCTCAGACGACACAGAGATCGTTGACGTGCAGGTCGAGTACTCGCCCTGGGCGCAGCAGGCAGAGATGGTCACGCGCGGTGAGCAGCGCGGCGCCGATGTCGACATTGAGGGTGCTGACATCCTCGTCGCCGGAGGCCGTGGCCTCGGTAAGGCTGAGGGCTTCGAGCTGGCGCAGGCGCTCGCGTCCGCGTTCGGCGGCAACAGCGCCGTGGCTGCGACGCGTGCTGTGGTCGACGCCGGTTGGTACCCGTACGCGGCGCAGATCGGTCAGACCGGCAAGACCGTGTCACCGAAGCTGTACCTCGCGGCCGGCATCTCCGGTGCGATCCAGCACAAGGTCGGGATGCAGTCCTCGGAGAACATCGTCGCGATCAACAAGGATGCGAACGCGCCGATCTTCGAGTTCGCCGACCTCGGCATCGTCGGTGATCTCAACAAGATCCTGCCGAAGCTGACCGAGGCGATCAAAGCCAAGAAGGCGTCTTGAACGTGCCTGCCCCGAGCGAATTCCCGCCGCCAGTCGACCCGCAGGCCGAGTTCATCAAGCGCGGCCTCGATCCCGAGGACGACCTGATCGAGGTCGGTGTCGCGATCGTCGGCGGTGGCACTGCCGGCCTGGCCGCGGCCAACCGGCTGTTGCAACTGCTGGGCGATGACCCGGAGTTGCTGGAGTCACTCGGGGAAGTTCCAGTTGCCGTGATCGAGAAGGCCAAGACCTGCGGCGGTCACATCATGTCGGGCGCGATCATGCGGCCTGGCCCGTTGCAGGAGCTGTTCCCGGAGCTGTCGCGGGAGGACTGGCGCAAGGAGCGCTTCGCATTCGGTGAGGTGGGCAAGGAGGCCGTCTACCTCGTTCCGAACGAAAAGCGCGCGATCAAGATCCCGACCCCGCCGAACTTCAAGAACCACGGTAACGAGGTGATCTCGGTCGCGGCGCTCGCGCGCTATCAGCAGCGTGCCGCCGAGGAGGGCGGCGCCTATGTGCTGACCGAGACGGCGGCAACGCAGCTGATCGTCGAGGACGGCGCCGTGGTCGGTGTCCGCTCCGGTGACAAGGGTCGCGGTAAGGACGGGCAGCCGCTCTCAAACTTCGAGCCCGGCACCGACATCAAGGCCAAGGTCACGGTGCTGGCCGAGGGCAACTGGGGCCATTTGACCGGTGTCGCGATCAGGGAGTTCGACCTCGCCGAGGATCGCGAGCCACAGGTCTGGGAGCTCGGGGTCAAGGAGGTCTGGAAGGTCAAGAAGCCGCTGGATCGTGTGATCCACACGCTCGGGCCCTGGCCGCTGAGCCTCAAGTCCAAATATGGGCAGATCGGCGGGACCTGGATCTATCCGATGAAGGACGAGACCACTGGCGAGGACCTGGTGTCGATCGGATTCGTGATCGACCTCGAGTACCGCGACGCGACGACCTCCGCGCACGACCTGCTGCAGCTGTTCAAGACCCATCCGCTGGTCCGCGAGATCCTCGAAGGCGGCGAGCGCGTCGCCTGGAGCGCGAAGGCGCTCCCCGGCGGGGGCTACTGGTCGATGCCGAAGCTCTCGATGCCCGGTGCGGTGATCGTCGGCGACGCCGGCGGCATGGTCGACACGGTCGCGCTGAAGGGTGTGCACCACTGCATCCAGTCCGGCAGGCTCGCCGGCGAAGCGATCTACGAGCACCTCAAGCACGGCGCGCCCCTGGAGCGGTACGAGAAGGCGATCGCCGATTCCTCGACCGGTAAGGAGCTCTGGGAGGTCCGCAACATGCGCCAGCCATTCCAGAAGGGGTTCATCAAGGGCGGACCGCTCGTTAACCTCGGGCTGATTACCAAGGGCCTGCTGCCGGCGGGACGGCTGCCGTGGCACCGCAACGACGAGCAGGACATGTTCATCGGCGATACCGCCAAGAAGTACCCCAAGCCCGACGGCAAGTACATCTTCGACAAGCTCTCCTCCGTCTACATAACGGGCAACGCCACCCGCGACGACGCGCCCAACCACATCCGCGTCCAGACGCACGTCCCGCGTGAGATCGCCGAGACCTGGCGATGGATGTGCCCCGCAGGCGTCTATGAGATCCCCGACGACGCGCCCACCGAGGGCATGGTCGACGTGATCGTCAACTACACCAACTGCGTCCAGTGCGGCGCGATCACCGCCAAAGGCGGCCGGCTTACCACCCCCGAAGGTGGCGACGGGCCGCTCTACACAATCGTCTGAGGGTCTCGTGCGCCGGTGGCCGCGGCCCGCTGGCCGCGACCTTTCCTCGCCGCTCCCGGGTCGCCGGACACGGCTGCGTGCGGCCGCTATTCTTGTTCATAGATATGAAGAGCGAAATTCACCCCAACTACATCGAGGCCCACGTCACCTGCACGTGCGGGAACGAGTTCACCACGCGCTCGACCAAGCCTCAGATCCACGTCGAGATCTGCTCGCAGTGCCACCCGTTCTACACGGGTCGCCAGAAGCTGGTCGACACCGGTGGACGCGTCGAGCGCTTCCAGCGTCGCGCCGCCAAGGGTCGCATCGCTGCCCGCCAGACGACCAACGCCTAATCAGGCGTAGGCCACATGACCGGCGCGGTCAGGGAACCGAACCTGACCGCAACAAGGGATGCGCCCTTGGGCGGGCAGGCAGTGCTCGAGGGCGTGATGATGCGTGGCGTCAAACACTGGTCGGTGGCGGTACGCAAGCCGCCCGCTGGTGACGCCGCGCAGGGCAGCCTCGGCGAGATCGAGGTTCAGGAGTTCGAGTTCGGCGAGCGCGCGCGAAGGCGCGTGCTCGCCCGTGTGCCGATCGTGCGCGGCGTGATTGCGCTGGGCGAGTCGCTCGGGATCGGCTTCAAGGCGCTTTCGATCGCCGCCAACGCGCAGCTGGGGGACCAGGCCGAGGAGCTATCCGGCGGCCTCTGGATCGGCATCCTCGTGATCGCGTTCGCGTTCGCGATCGGACTGTTCTTTGTGGTGCCGGTGACGCTCGTGAGCCTGGTCAGGCATCAGCTCGGCTCATCGGTGCTGTTCTGGCTGGTCGAGGGCGGGCTGCGGACCGCGATCTTCCTCGCCTATCTGACGCTGCTGTCGCGCATGCGCGATCTGCGCCGCACCTTCGAGTACCACGGCGCCGAGCACAAGACGATCTCCTGCTACGAGGCGGGTGACGAGCTCGTGCCAGAGCGCGCGGCCCAGTACTCGCGCCTGCATCCGCGCTGCGGGACGAGCTTCCTGCTCGTGGTGATGATCGTCTCGATCTTCGTGTTCGCGATCGCCGGCCTGCATGCCTGGTGGATCCTGGTGCTGACCCGGATCGTCGGCATCCCGATCATCATCGGCGTCTCCTTCGAGCTGATCAAGTGGGCTGGACGCAACCGCCGCCACCGCTGGGTGCAGGTCGTGATGTATCCCGGCCTGCAGCTCCAGCGGTTGACGACGAGCGAGCCTTCACTGGATCAGCTGGAGGTGGCGATCGCGGCTCTGAACGCCGTGCTCGCTCACGAGACGCCGGGCGCGTTCGACGCCGACGAGTTGGTCGGCGTCGAGGTTGTCGCCTGACCCGCTGTCGTTGTTGACGGCGTCGTCGTCGTCGACGAGGTCGTGGTCGTCAACGAGGTCGTGGTCGTGGTCGTGGGTGCGGCAGTCGTCTCGGAGGCGCGGTGACCACCGGGCCCGTGGCGGTCCCTGTTGCCGGATCTATCGGCAACAGGTTGCCTGACGGCAGCACCTTGAACGCGTGCGGATGCTTCTTGTTCAGCGGGTAGTCGGGCACCGTGTCGACGACCTGGTGCTGTAGATCGGCGTCCCAGAAGCTGAGCGTTCCGGTCGAGTCGTAGGTCTCGTGGCTCAACAGCCTGCCGGTCTGCTGGTCGAAGATCAGTTCAGCCTGCAGCTTGCCGTTGTCGTAGCACCCGACGCCGAGTCCGGATTGTCCCGCAGGGTCGGTCTGCTATCCCATCAGCTGCACGCCCGGGATCAGTGCCACCGCCTGATAGACAGCGGTGCGGATGACGGGCGGCGCGTCGGTCGTGCCGAGCAGGTCATCACCCGCCTGGAACCATCCGGCGGCCGTATGGGTGCCGCCGGAGATCTTGGGGATCTGCTCGAGCAGCGTCGCCGGGTCTGTCGACAGCTCGTGCCAGTCGGCTACACCGTCGGGCAGGCCCCCCGCCGAATACCGGGTTCCTGCGGCAGGGCCACTCACACTGCTCGGATTGGTGATGCCGAGCGTCACACACGTAGCCTATGTACAGATACTGATCTGGACCGAGGATTCCAGCCCACTCCTGGCTCCTCGGGGTGGCGGCCGACGGTCGTCCAACTCCGCACTCGCGCCAGGCAGTGCGCTGGACGACGACGCCACCGTCTCAGTCCCGAGTGACTCGACAGCGGACGCTCGTTTCAGATCCCCGCGGTACTCGGCGCGCAGAAGGTTGGTGGCGATCCCCAGCAGCCATGGACGTGCGGTGCCGAGGTCATCGCGGTACCGGCCACGATGGGAGAACGCGACCGTGAAGGTCTGTGACGCCAGGTCGTCCGCGCGGTCGCGGCCAGCGCGGCGTGCGACGTAGCGGTTGACGGAGGCGAAGTGGCGATCGAAGATCGCGGCGGATGCCTCGGGGTCGCGTAGCGACAGCGCGATCATGGCGCCGTCGTCGCTCAGCCGGGCGGTGGTTTGAACGAGTCTCACCGCTACGTACTTGTCATTTCGACCTGTGGTGGTTCCCGGCTCCCGCCTAAACTCGGATGACGATGGCACTCCTTGACGAACTCGTCGAACAGATCGACACGCGCTTCCATGAGCTCGAGGCCGAGCTTTCCGATCCTGCCGTGATCGGCGACCGCGAGAAGTTCACCGCGGCGTCGCGCGCCTACCGCGACCTCGAGCCGGCGGCGAAGCTGGCCGCCGAGTATCGGCGCGCGTCCGACGATGCCGCGGGCGCGCGCGAGCTGCTGGCCGAGGACGGCGAGGATCCAGAGGTCAGGGAGATGCTGCGGACAGCGACGGATCGGCTCGAGGCACTCGAGGAGGCGATCCGGCTGGCGATGGTCGAGCGCGACCCCAACGACGACAAGAACGTGATCATCGAGATCCGCCCTGGCGCCGGTGGCGACGAAGCCGGCCTGTGGGCCGGCGATCTGTACCGGATGCTGACCCGCTACGCGGAGCGCCGCGGCTTCAAGCCCGAGCCGCTGGACATCGGCGAAGGCACCTACACGTTTGCGATCAAGGGCGACGGCGCTTACTCCGTGTTCAAGTTCGAGGGCGGCACTCACCGCGTACAGCGCGTGCCGGAAACCGAGTCGCAGGGCCGCATCCACACGTCCACGGCCACTGTCGCGGTGCTGCCCGAGGCCGACGACGTTGAGGTCGAGATCGATCAGAACGACCTTCAGATCGACGTGTACCGCTCCTCCGGGCCGGGCGGCCAGTCGGTCAACACAACCGACTCGGCGGTGCGGATCACTCACAAGCCATCCGGCATCGTCGTCTCGATGCAGGACGAGAAGTCCCAGCTTCAGAACCGTGAGAAGGCGATGCGCGTCCTGCGCGCACGCCTGTACGAGCGCGCCCTGGCCGAGCAGCAGGCCGAGCTCTCGGCTTCACGTTCGGCCCAGGTGGGCAGCGGTGACCGTGCCGAGAAGATCCGCACCTACAACTACGGTGAGCGCCGGGTCAAAGACCACCGCATCAACCTGCTGCTGCACAACCTCGATGGGATCCTGATGGGCGAGCTCGACGAATTCACAGACGCTCTGCAGGACGACGAGAAGCGCCGACGCCTGGCTGAGCGCGCCGTCGCGTCGTGACGACGATACGCGAGGAGTTGGCAGCGGCGACCTCCTCGCTTGCCGAGGTCGGGGTCGAGGCGCCGCGCCTCGATGCAGAGCTGTTGCTCGCGCGGGTGCTGGGCGTCGACCGCCCGCAGCTGGTGATGCGCGCGGATGAGGAGGCGAGTGGAGATGACCGCACGCGCTACCTGGCGCTGCTCACGCGTCGTGTCAAGCGCGAGCCGATCGCCTACATCTTCGGCCGCAAGGAGTTCAGACGGCTGAACCTGGCCGTCGATCCGCGGGTTCTGATCCCGCGGCCGGAGACCGAGTTCCTGGTCGAGGTCGGCCTGAGCCTGCCAGTGGGGGTCCGAGTTGCCGACGTGGGAACCGGAAGCGGAGCGGTTGCGCTGGCGCTGAAGGATGAGCGGCCGGACCTCGATGTGGTTGGCGTCGACGTCAGCAGCGGGGCGCTGTCGGTGGCACGGCTGAACGCCTCACGGCTTCGGCTCGAGGTCGAGTTCGTCCGAGCCGACCTGCTCGAGGGCATCAGCTGCGACGCGGTGCTGTCGAACCTGCCCTACGTCGCCGACGACGAGCTGCTGCCACCCGAGGTCGCGCGGTACGAGCCTCAATCGGCCCTGGTCGGTGGTCCCGACGGGCTCGACGTCGTGCGCCGGCTCGTGGTCCAGGTAGGAGAAAGGTCTGAGATCAAGCTGCTCGCACTTGAAATCGGGTACAAGCAGAGCGATGCGGTGGCGGGACTGCTGGCCGATGCCGGTTTCGCTGAGGTCGAGCGGATCCGCGACCTGGCCGGGCATGAGCGAGTGATAGTGGGGCGGCGATGACCGAGTTCGAGCGAGTGATCGAGGACGGTGGCGTTGTGGTCTTCCCGTCAGACACCGTCTATGGCCTGGCCTGCGACCCCGAGAACGCCGAGGCGATCGTCCGGCTCTATGCACTCAAGGGCAGACCGGCCGACAAAGCGGCGGCGATCATGTTCTTCGACCTCGAGGCGGCGCTCGCGGCCATTCCGGAGCTCGGACCGCGCACGCAAGCGGCGCTGCGCAGGCTGATGCCGGGGGCGATCACCGCACTGTTAGCCAATTCCGCCGGACGCTTCCCGCTCGCGTCCCGTAACGATCGGGGCACGCTCGGACTAAGAGTGGTGTCGGTGCCGGCGCTCGCGGGCGTGCGGATCCCAGTCCTGCAATCGAGCGCGAATCCTGCGGGTGGTGCCGAGGCGCGCAGTCTGAGCGAGGTGGCGCCGGCCATGCGGGCCGGCGCTGATCTGGTGATCGACGGTGGAGAGCTGCCGGGCGTCGCGTCGACGGTCGTGGATCTGCGTGATTACGAGAATCAGGGGACCTGGTCGGTGTTGCGGCGTGGGGCCGTCGACGAGGACGTGCTTGCGGCGGCCCTCGGGGGCCGCTTCCGCTTCGACCCGTCGAGCTACGCGGCGATGGTGATTGACGCGCTGCCCGGCTATGAGCGGCTGCAGCAGGAGCTTGTCGCCGCGAGCGGCTCCGACGCCCGCCGGATCCTCGACCTCGGGATCGGCACGGGGGAGACCTCGGTGCGGCTGCTCGAGCGTCACCCGGAGGCGACATTATTCGGGATTGACGAGAGCCCGACGATGCTCGCCGCTGCGGTCGAGCGGCTCGGGAGGCGGATGGGCGGGTCGCGCGTCGGACTGCTTCAGGAGCCGCTGCCGACCGGCGAGTTCGATCTCGTTGCAAGCGCGCTCGCGATCCATCACCTTGACGGGGAGGAGAAGGCCGACCTGTTCCAGCGTCTACGTCGCGCCGTTGCGCCTGGTGGTCGGTTCGTCCTTGGCGATGTGATCGTGCCTGAGGATCCAGCCGTGGTGGTCACCGATCGGTCCGATGGCTACGACAAACCGAGCACGATTGCCGAGCAGCTCGAATGGTTGCGGGCAGCCGGCTTCGAAGCGTCGCTCGCCTGGTCGGAGAACGATCTGGCCGTGCTCGTGGCGACGGTTGCCGGCTAGAAGCTGAGCCGCCAGTCCCGCTGGTAGGCTCGTGAATCCGATGACGCAGCTTCCTGCCGACTTCTTCAACCTGCCGGTGGCCGAGGTCGATCCTGAGATCGCCGAGATCCTGAATCTGGAATTGGACCGCCAGCAGCGGACGCTGGAGATGATCGCGTCCGAGAACTTCGTGCCCGTGTCGGTGCTCGAGGCGCAGGGCTCGGTGCTGACCAACAAGTACGCCGAGGGCTATCCCGGACGCCGCTACTACGGTGGCTGCGAGTTCGTCGACATGGCCGAGCAACTCGCGATCGAACGCGCCAAGGCGCTGTTCGGTGCCGAGCACGCGAACGTCCAGCCACACGCCGGGGCGCAGGCCAACATCGAGGTCTACCAGGCGCTCCTGACCCCGGGCGACAAGCTGATGGGGCTCGAACTGGCGCACGGCGGGCACCTCACGCACGGCATGAAGCTGAACGCGTCGGGCAAGCTGTACGAGATCGTGACCTACGAGGTCGACCGCGAAACGAGCGTGATCGACATGGACGAGGTCGCGCGGATCGCCCGCGAGCAGCAGCCGAGGATGATCGTCGCCGGCTGGTCGGCATACCCGCGCCAGCTTGACTTCGCTCACTTCCGCGAGATCGCCGACGAGGTCGGTGCCTATCTGTTCGTCGACATGGCGCACTTCGCCGGCTTGGTCGCCGCCGGCCTGCACCCGTCGCCGGTGCCGTACGCGGACGTGGTGTCGACCACGATCCACAAGACGCTCGGCGGTCCGCGCTCAGGCATGATCCTGTCGCGTGAGGAGTACGCCAAGAAGATCGACTCCGCCGTGTTCCCGGGGCAGCAGGGCGGGCCTCTGGAGCACGTGATCGCGGCCAAAGCGGTGGCGCTGAAGATCGCTGCATCGGACGCCTTCCGCGAGCGTCAGGAGCGGACCGTGGCCGGGGCGAAGCTGCTCGGCGAGTCGCTGCTCGCTGCGGGGAACGGTATATCGCTGCTGACAGGTGGCACTGACGTGCACCTCGTGCTCGTGGACCTGCGCGAGTCGGAGCTCGACGGCAAGCAGGCCGAGGACCGGCTGCACTCGATCGGGATCACCGTCAACCGCAACGCGATCCCCTTCGATCCGCGCCCGCCGATGGTCACGTCGGGGCTGCGGATCGGTACGCCGGCGTTGGCCACGCGCGGCCTGCAGGCTGCTGACTTCGCCGAGATCGGCGAGATCATCGTGGCCACGCTGTCACCGGAGTTCGAGTCACGCCGGGCTGAGCTGTCCGAGCGCACGGCGGCGATCGCCGACCGTTACCCGCTGTACGCGGGGCTAGCGCCTTACGTCGCGGCCTGAAATCGGCGGGCCTTGAGGTACGGAGCGCGGCTCCGGAGGAGTTCAGTGCTCGAAGGCCGCGACCGTGGCCAGCACGATGTACATCGCCATCAACGCCGCGCCCTCGAACGGGGTCGCCTCGCCGTCACCGGTGATCTGCCAGATCAGGATCGCGGTACCTAGCAGTGCGCCGATCCAGACGGGCGCGATCGCGAAGCTCAAGTGCGTGACGGTCAGCAGCGAGACCACCACCATCAGTGGGTAGAGGAAGGCCGCGATCTGGGCCACCGAGTTCTTGACGACGCTGATCGCGAGGTCGCTCTTGCCCTTCAAGGCCAGGTAGATACCGGCCACGTTCTCGACGGCGTTCCCGGCGATCGCCACGATCACGATGCCGGCGAACGCTTGCGAGAGGTGCAGGATGTGGATCGTCGGCTCGAGTGCGTCGACGAACCAATCTGAGACGAACGCCGAACCGACGCCGGCGGCTATCAACAGGAGCACCGCCGTCCGTAAGCTGACGCGCGGCTGTTCGGAGGCCGAACCGTCTGGTGCCTTGTCCGAACGCAGGTACTGGCGCATCCAGATCGCGTAGACGACCAACAGCGCTACTGCACCGACGATGCTGATCGTTTGCGCGTGATGACCCGCCGGATCGTGTCCCAGGGTGACAAGGCCGATCAAGACGATCGTGAACGAGGAGACCAGAAGCAGGGTCGCCGTGTCGTTCGGCAGGCGCTTGCCGAACCGCATTAGGCCGTCCGGCGATCGAACCGAACCTGCGACGAGCACGAGCCCGAGCACGAGTAGGGCATTGACCAGGATCGAACCGATCAGGGCGGTCTCGGCGACCGTGCGCTCCCGTGCCTGCAACGCGAACAGGACGACGAAAAACTCCGGTAGGTTGCCGACCGTTGACTGCAGCACGCCGGTGACGGCAGGTCCGTAGCGCATACCGATCTGCTCGGTCGCGAATGAGACCGTCCACGCGAGGCCGGCGAGTGACAGCGCCGCCAGGATGAAGGCGACGAGGTGGGGGATGCCGCTGACGTATCGGCCAACGCCCGCCAGGACCGTCAGTAGAACGACGCCCGCGAGCAGCGCTCGCTCTGTGCGGGTCACTCGTGAAACTCCGGCTTCTTGATCGCGTCGAACTCGCCGGTCTCGATGTCGCGCTCGGCCGCCTCTTCGATCTCCTCGTCGGACGTCTCAGGATCGACCTTGCGCAGTTGGATCATGCGCACGTTCTTGAACTTGAAGATCTCGAGCACGTACACGAGGTAAACGCTCGCGGCGGCGGCCAACAGCAGGATCGCCCCCATCAGGATGCTCCAGCCGAGGTGGTACTGGCCGGGCGTGTCGCCGCGCGCGTCAGTGTGGTACGGAACGAAATGCGCCGCCAGCGCAACACCGGCGAGCATGATCGTCCAGGCGTAGAGATAGGCGACGGTCTTGCGCTGGCTGAAGCCGATCTTCGCCATCCGGTGATGGAAGTGGTAGTCATCGGCGGTCCACGGCTTCTTCCCGTATTTGAGCCGCTTCGCAATGACGAAACCGGTGTCCAGAAAGGGCACGGCGAGCACGAGCAGTGGCAGGACCAGGGCGAGGACGGCGTTCGTCTTCAACGATCCGATCACGGCGGCGATCCCGAGCAGATACCCGAGCAGGTTCGAGCCCGCATCGCCCATGAAGATCTTGGCTGGATAGAAGTTGTGGAACAGGAAGCCGAGTGAGGCGCCCGCCGTGATCGCGGCGAGCACCGCCGCCGAGCTGGTGCCACCCTGGAGGCTGAAGGCGATCACCGCGAACGCAACACCGTCGATCGTGCAGACACCGGCAGCCAGGCCGTCGACGCCATCGCTGAAGTTGACGATGTTCATCAGCGCAACCAGCCAGATGACGGTGAGCGGGTAAGCGCCGTCGAGGAACTGGAACGAGCCGAGGAACGGAATCGTCAGGTCTTTGATCACGGCGCCGCCGCTGACGGCGACGACCGCAGCTCCGATCTGCCCGACGAGCTTGACGAGCGGTGGTAGGTCGACAGCGTCGTCGACGGCGCCCACGAGTGCGATCAGGACGGCCCCCGCGATCACCACCCAGGTGTGGACGATGCTCGACGCGCCGAGGGCGGCGTGCGGAGCCGGCTTGATCGGCATCGTGCTCGGCAGCCAGATCGCGGCGGCCAGGAGGACACCGGCGAGGATCGCGAGGCCGCCCAGTTCCGGCGTCGGTTTGCGCGCGAGGCCGCGCGCCGACGGGTACGCGATCGCCCCGACCCGATGGGCCAATCGGCCCGCGAGCGGAGTCAATAGCGCCGCGACCGCCGTGGCGACGAGAAAGGCGTAGACGGCATCCCAATAGCGCATCTGGCGCCCCTAAGCATGCCAGCACGCGCCGACCCGACGGCTTTCTGGGTGCGCCAGGGCAGCTGCGAGCCTTGCGATCGCCGCCTCCGGCGGCTGGTCGATCCTCCAAATCGGCCGTACGGCCTGCGATTGGGAGTTTCGGGCGCTTCCTGCGCTGACTGCCTGAGACTGACCTGTTCAAACTGACAAATCGGACGCCGCGGCGGCGATGTGGTCGAAAAGCGGCGATTCTCATGTCGATCCTGACAATCCTCGGCAGACGTGGGCGGATTGTCAGGATCGACATGTTGCTCGGGCGGCGTGGGCCGAGACGGGTCGGGGTCAGGTTGGTGGCTCGGGGGGTCGGGTTGGTGGCTCGGGGATGATCGACACCTTCTGTCAGGCCGGGCGGCTGGAGGCTCGGGGTGGTGGCTTGCGGAGGATCGACACCTTCTGTCAGGCCGTGTGGCGCGTGCTCGGGCGATCGACGAGTTCGCGCATCTTCGAGACCACACCTGGCCTGGTGCTAAGCTAACGTTTACGTAAGAAAGCACTTCGTCAGCAAAGGATCCAATGTCTCCAACGAGCACCGCCACGGGACCGGCCCGCCGCTTCGGAGTTGACGCCGGCCACGACAACTACAAGTGGTGGGCACTGTCGTGCACCAGCCTCGGAATGCTGCTGGCCACGATCAACTCCGGCACTCTGATCATCGCGCTGCCAGACCTCGAACGGCACCTGCACACGAGCCTGCTGACGCTCGTCTGGGTCATCCTCGTCTACATGATCGCCTCGACGGTGCTGGTGCTCAGCGCCGGGCGACTCTCCGACCAGTTCGGGCGAAAGAACGCCTACATCGGCGGTTTCATCCTGTTTGCGGCAGCTTCGCTCGGCGCCGGATTTGCTGGCAACGGCACGCAGCTGATCCTCTGGCGGATCGTCCAGGGCCTTGGCGGTTCCTTCCTGTTCGCCAACTCCGCTGCGATCGTGACCGATGCGTTCCCGCGCGAGCAGCTCGGCGTCGCGATGGGTACCAACATGATGGTCGCGGCCGTCGGCCTGGTGATCGGTCCGGTCCTCGGTGGCGCGCTGGTCGACATCTCCTGGCACTGGGTCTTCTGGTTCAACGTCCCCTTCGGTCTGCTCGGCAGCGCCTGGGCGTTCGCGGTCCTACGTGACGTCAACAAGCGCTCGGCTGAGACCTCGTTCGATTGGCTCGGTACGGCCACGTTCGTGGTCGGGCTGACAGGCCTCGTACTCGGCATCTCCAAGGGCGGCATCGAAGGCTGGCACGGGGCACTCGTGTTCGGCGGGCTGGTTGCGGCTGCGATCTTCCTGCCGCTGTTCCTGCTGGTCGAGAGCCGCCAGCGGCAGCCGATGCTCGACCTCTCGATCTTCAAGAACCGCCTGTTCTCGGCGGCTGCGGCCGCGTCGTTCCTCAACGGCCTGGCGCGCTTCTCGCTGATGTTCGTGTTCGTCTTCTACTTCCAGGGCGTGCAGGGGGACTCGCCGATCACCGCCGGCGTCAAGCTGGCACCGCTGGCTGTGGGGATGCTGGTCGCGTCGCCGCTGGCCGGACGCTACGCCGACCGCAACGGATCGCGGTCGCTGGCGGCGATCGGCATGCTCGTGATGGCGATCGGCATGGCATTGATGACGACACTGCAGCGGGACACGAGCTACATCTGGCCAGGGCTCTTCCAGCTGATCACCGGGATCGGCTCGGGCGTTTTCATGTCACCCAACACGGCGGCGATGATGGGCACGGTCGCCCCGAACCGTCGCGGTATCGCCTCTGGCGCGCGGATTCTGATCCAGAACACCGGTGCGATCCTCTCGATCGCATTCGTGATGGCGATCGTCACCTCAGCCGTGCCCAAGTCGGTCCTCTTCAAGGTCTTCGCCGGTCTCGGTGACCGGATCTCGACGGCTCAGCTGGTTCCGTTCCTCGACAACATGCACACCGCGCTCTGGTGTCTGGCAGGCGTGGCGCTCGTCGGCTCGGTCGTCTCGTTCGTGCGGCCGAAGCAGGAAGACGAGAACAATGCGGAGGCTCTGGTTGCCGCTGACTCGATCACGGAGCCCACCCGCGAAGCGGCGGCCGTCTGATGGGCGCTGCAGCCGAACAGTCCCAGACTGACAAGCCGCAGCCTCGCAGCGCTGAGCGAACGATGCGCATCGGCGAGGTCGCCGAACTGACCAGGACGACCCCGCGCACGATCCGCTACTACGAGGAGATCGGCTTGCTGTCAGGCGGCGCCGAGCGCGAGCTCGGCAAGCACCGGTGCTACTCGGAGGTCGATGTCGAACGCATCAAGGAGATCGTCCGCCTGAAGGATCTGCTCGGGCTCAGCCTCGAGCAGCTCTCACAGCTGTTGGAGGCCGAGTCGGCGCGGGCCGACATCCGCCGCGAGTTCCTGGAGACCGAGGATCCCGATCGCCGCCACACGCTGCTGCTCCAGTCGGGTGGTCACATCAGCACACAGCTGAACCTGGTACGTGGCCGGATCGCGGAGCTCGCCACGCTGGAGACGGACCTCAGCGAGCGTGCCGAGCGCGTGCGCGAGAAGCTCGCCGAGCTCGAGGCGGAGCTCGGAACGAGCTCCACAACGGTGGCCTAGACGACACGGCCCGCCACGAAGCGGGAAGCGATCTCGAGCATCGCTTCCGCCAGCGCGTCCGGAACGCACAGGAACGGTGAGTGATCGGAGTCGAGCGTGATCACCGGGTCACACGGAGCTGTCGCCTGCATACGCCGCTGAGCTTCCAGCGGAAAGGTGTGGTCGTCCGCACACTCGATGTACGCGCGTCGCACGCCACCCCAGCGCTCGGAGCTGACCCCCGAGACGTCTGAGAGCGGTCTGAACGGCTCGGCGAAAAGTCGTCCGTTCGCCTCCACGCGATCCTCCGGCGTGCAGCGGTTGTAGAAAAACTGGTTGACGATCTCAGGCGGCGCGGTCATCACGAAGCCGTGTTCGTCAGCGGGCATGGCCTCGCGCTCCAAACCGGCTGCTGTCAGGAGATCCTCGCCCGGCAGCGGTATCACCCCGCTGACGTAAATCAAACCCGCGACGGCATCCGGCACGAGCTCAGCCGCTTCGCTGATGACGTAACCGCCACGGCTGTGGCCGGCCAGCAACACGGGATCCTCTGCCGAACTCACCTCGGAGGCCACGTAGCGCGCCCAAACAGCAAGCGTCGCATCGCGTGGCTCGATCGAGCGGTTCTCGCCGGTTCCGGGTAGGTCGATCGCCTTGACGCTGTGACCCGCCTCCTCGAGAAGCGGAACGAGCTTGTGCCAACACCACGCCGTGTGTGACGCGCCGGGTACGAGGACGAACGTCGCCATCTAGGCCTCCAGAGAACGGCAGCAGGGAAACGCCGCCCGATATTGGCATGACCGCCGTGTAGCGGGCAGGCTCTAAGCAGCCGGCGCCCACTCAGGCGCGTAGGACACGAACTTCGGGTTTGCGAGCGCGCTGCGTAGGACGGCTGCGCTCGCCGGGAACTGCGTGAGCCAGAAGGTGGGGGCGTCGTTGTAGATCAGCATGTGCGTGCGCGGGTGGCTGCCGATCCAGCTGAACAGCGTGTGCGCCCAGCCGGGATTGTCGCCATCCCAGATCGCGTACTCGCCGAACCCGAACGGCGCCGTGGGGGCGTACTTCGCGTAGAAGCTGCTGAGCCCGCTCCAGTTCGGATAGCGGCTGTAGAAGTCGGTTCCGACCCAGTCGACCCAACGCTTGCCGGGGTAGTAAACGGCGGGCTCGAGCCCGGCGATGTCAGGGCTGCCACCGACCATCGGCACCCACAGCATCGACACCTTCGGCGTCGGCAGGTACTTGAGCGAGGTGTTCAGCGCCGGCAGGCGCAGCGCCGCCAACTGACGGTTGATCAGCGAGACGAGCCCCCCGCGCATGATCAATGTGACCCGGCGCCAGGCCTGCCTGAACTCAGCCGCCGAGTACGCCGGTCCGCGCGAGCTGCCGTCGCAGTTGTAGGCGGCGTAGGGGTTGTTGCAGTTGTTCATCTCCGCCATCAGCCGCATGTAAGTGACATTGCCCGAGGCGTAGATCTGTTGAGCAAGGCCGATCAGCCATGCATCCCCGGCGCCCTCGGCGATCCCGGCGGACGTGATCATGTTCTTGGACCCGAAGGCGGTTGAGACCATCATCATCATGCGGGCGCGGACAGCCTTGGCGTCCTGTGTGATGGTCGGCAGCCACTGACCCCATGCCAGGAACTCCTGGTAGACGGCTGGGTGCTTGCCGACGGTGCCGGTGTACTTCGAGACGGGCTTGTCGGAGACGCCCTGGAAGACCTTGCCCGCTGGGGGCGCGTAGGGCTTTCCGGCCGGCAGGCGGGTCGGTACCGGGGAGGGCACCTGCGTGTTGGTCAGGGTCAACCCGGCCACGTTCTGTCCGGCGCTCGAGCCTGCTCGCACTCGGCCGCCACCCCTAGCGCCGGCGCCCGCCTCGGCAGCGCCCACCTGGATCAGCATCCCGGCGGCGACGGCCAGCGTGACGGCCAGAGGTTTCCGCAACCGCGGCCGTGCTGCGCAGTAAATTGATCTCGTATCGCGGTTACGCCCGGGGCTTATGTGCCGCATCTGACCGGCCTTTCTCTTTCCTGCTGTTTCGACCGATGCCCCTTGAAGCTTTGCGCAAACACGCTGAACTGGACCACCATTGGCTGCCTGCGACGGCGGCTGTGCTCACGGCTCTCGTCGGGCTCGTGAACATCGCCTCTGCGCTGACGCCGGATATTCGCTGGCGCGGCCATCTGCTGCTGCATCTGGAGGGCGTAAGGGCAATGGAGATCTTCCACGCGCTGGCGCTCCCAGCCGGCGCCGCGCTGCTGCTGGTCTCGCCGTACCTGTTCAAGCGCCGCCGCCGCGCGCTACAGATCGGGATCGCGCTGCTGCTGGCGATCGGTGTCGTGAACCTGTTCAAGGGCCTGGACTTCGAGGAGTCGATCCTCGGCTGGGCGGTCGCGCTGATGCTCTACTGGGGCCGGTCAGCCTTCACTGTCGTTCAGGCTCCGGTCAGGCTCCGCTCAGTCGTCTGGCGCGTGCCGCTGATTGGCGCTTTCGGTGTCGCGCTCGTGAGCTTTGCGGACTGGATCACGAGCGGCCGGCCGAAGGTCGGCGCGATCATCGACGAGTCGGCATCGCTGGTCCGATTCAAGCGCGGTCAGCTGCGCTTCGAGAACCACACGCTTCGGGCCTTCGGCCATGTTGTGAGCTTTCAGTGGATGCCGCTTGCGATCCACTTCACGGAGATAGCGACATTGCTGGGGATGGCCTACGTGCTGTTCAGGCCGCTGGCGACGCCTCGAGCCTGGCCGAGCGCATCGGTGCGCCGGATGGCCGTACAACTCGTGCGGCAGCACGGCAATGACACGTTGAGCTTCTTCAAGTTGCGGCCAGACAAGCACTACTTCTTCAACACGGACCGCACGGCTTTCGTGGGCTACCGGGTGGAGGCCGGGGCGCTGCTGCTGTCGGGAGACCCGGTCGGGCCGCCGGCGGCGTTCGGCGATGTGCTGCTCGAAGTCCACCGTTTTGCGCGCGCACGCGGGCTCAAGCTGGCGGCGCTCGGCGCCAGCGAGCGGCTGGTCCCGATCTACCGCGGGCTCGGCCTGCACACGCTCTACCTCGGCGACGAAGCTGTTGTCGAGCTCGAGAGCTTCTCGCTGGAGGGGCGCCCGATCCGCAAGGTGCGCCAGTCCGTGCATCGGCTCCGTAAAGCGGGGTACACGTCAGCGCTCTGCAAGCCCTCCGAGATCGACCCCGAGACGATGCGGCAGATGGAGTACGTGCTGAAGGTCGGGCGTATCGGACAGTCGGAGCGCGGCTTCTCGATGGGGATGGACGGCATCCACTGCGCGCTCGAGCAGGACACGCTGTTCGTGCTTGCGCGTGACGGCGAGGGCGCGCTGCGTGGCGTCCTGCACTTCGTGCCGTGCTACGGGCGCTCGGCGATGTCGCTGTCGATCATGCGGCGCGACCCGGCCACCCCGAACGGGCTGATGGAGTTCCTCGTGGTAGCCGCAATCGAATCGATGCGCGAGCGTGGGATAAAGGAGATCTCGCTCAACTTCGCCGCCCTGACGAAGTACATGCGCGACCCGCAGAATCCGTTCGAGCGCCTGCTCGGCCGGGTCGCCGCGCTGATGAACCCGTACCTGCAGATCGAGAGCCTGTACCGGTTCAACGTCAAGTTCCAACCCCGCTGGGACCCCCGCTACCTCGTCTATGAAGGCAGTCTCGGGATCGCCCGGGCGGGCGTTGCGGCGATGTGGGCCGAGGGCCAGATGCCCAAGCCGAAACTTCCACGTACACAGGCACGCTTAGGTCAGCGGACCCTAAAGACCGCGAATCGCTAGCATGCGCCGCCCAACCTTTGGGCAAGCCACCGCCCAAACGGGATATGAACACTTTGTATCAAAACGCCCATTCGCGTGAGCGGGTTACCGTGAACGCGCTTCGATACCTCGATGTCCTGTTCGTCGTGATCGGCTCGATCGCGGCGCTGGTTCTCGGTGCGCCCAGTGTGGGCGTCATCGTCGGCGCCGCCGGCTGGATCCTCCAGCGCGCGATCCAGGTGACGGACCGCCGCTTCACGGCGAGGGTGCGCGATCCGGGTAAGCAGGTGGGGATTCATGTGACCGAGTCGTTCGGCCGCATCTGGCTGTTGGCGGCGGCGATCATCGTCGCCGGCGTAGCCGGCAGTCGCAAGGACGGCCTCGCGGCCGCGATCCTGATCTTTGCGGCCTACAGCGTGGCGTTTGCGATCCGTCTGATGAGCGGCGCACCGCCGGAAAGGGAACCGAAGTAGATGAGTGCGATCACCGCACCTGCGCCCGCCAGCGCACCAGCATCCACGCCAGCACCCAGCGGAACCCCCGAGAAGACCGGGATGAGCCGCGGCAGGAAGATCGGACTGATGCTCACCGGCCTCTGGCTGGGCGGGCTGATCTTCTTCATCGCAGTCTTCGGCTTCAAGCCGCACAAGTCGCTGGACGTGCTGAACGGCACCTTCACGCCGACCTTGGAGTTCAAGCTCGACACCTGGTTCAAGGTCGGACCCGTGGACTTCAACAAGGGCGTGCTCTACGTGGTCCTCGCCGGGCTGATCACGCTCGGGATCCTCTTCTACATGGCCAAGCGCCTGAAGCAGCGGCCCGGCAGGCTGCAGGCCGCGATCGAGATGTACTACGGCCTGATCAAGAACATGACCGATGAGAACCTGAGCACGGGCCTCGCGCGTAAGTACTTCCCGCTGATCGCGACCCTGTTCATCTTCATTCTCGTATCGAACCTGATCGGCTACATCCCGCTGCCGGTCGACACGATCGATAAGTTCAAGGTCTTCGGTGCGCACATCCCGTCGTTCCAGATCTACGCCGCCGTCACGAACGTCGCCTTCCCGCTGATCCTGTCGCTGATGGTCTTCGTGCTGTTCACGTGGGAGCGACTGAAGGCGCACCACGGCGTGATCGGGTTTTTCAAGAGCCTGGTGCCGGGCGGCATCGAGGGGCCGATCAAGCCGATGATCTTCGTGATCGAGGTTCTCTCTTACTTCCTGCGACTGATCTCGCTGACCGTCCGACTTTGGGCGAACCTGCTGGCCGGCCACATGCTGATCGCCTTCATGGGCGGTGAGCTTGGCGTGCTCGTCGGCGACCCGTGGGTGCAGTGGCTGCTGCTCCCGTTCGGGATCGCGATCTTCCTCTTCGAGGCCGTGCTGATCGCAGGCCTGCAGGCATTCATCTTCTCCGTCTTGACCGCGATTTACCTCGGTGACGCGGTCTCGAGCCACTAGCAATCAACAAGGAGCTAGCCCTAAATGTTGTTCCTCCACTTCCTGTCGATCTTCCACCCGCTCCTCGCGGCGTCGAGCTCCGACATCGCAGAGAACGCCGGTAAGTCGATCGGCCTCGGCGTCGGCGCCGGCGGTGGTGCGGCGGGCGCAGGTGCCGGCATCGGCGCCGTGTTCAATGCATCGATCCAGGCCAAGACGCGTCAGCCGGAGTTGCGCCAGGACATCGAGCGCGATCAGTGGCTCGGCTTCGCACTCACCGAGGCCTGCTTCTTCTACGGCCTCGTCGGCGGCTTCATCGCCTTCTTCCTGTAGGCCGACACTCAAAGAACTGAGAAGTCATGCCAGCAACTGCACATCTACCGATCGCCTCGAGCGGCTCGTTCCTGATCACCCCGAACGTCGGGCTGATGATCTGGGTGCTGGTCGTCTTCCTGATCTGCTTCCTGCTGCTGCGCAAGTACGTGTACCCGGTCATCGGCCAGGTGCTGGACCGGCGTGCTGCCTCGATCGACGAGTCGATCGACTCCGCCGCGAAGCTGCGCGAGGACGCCGAGCGGGTGCTGGCCGAATACCGTCAGCGGCTCGCCGAGGCCCGTCAGCAGGCCGATGAGATCGTCTCCCGCGCCCGCCAGGCCGGCGAAGCGCACCAGAAGGAGGCAGTCGAGACCGCGCGTGCAGAGCGCGAGCGCCTGCTTCAGCAGACCCGCCGCGACGTCGAGGCTGAGACCCGGCGTGCGATCGACGAGATCCGACGCGAGGTTGCCGACCTGACCGTGCTCGCAACCGAGAAGGTGACGCGTAAGACGCTCACCGAGGCCGACCAGAAGCGCCTGGTGGAGGAAGCCCTGGGCGACCTCGACTTCAGCGTCCTGAGCGGAGGCGAGGGTTAGAGGCGGCCGGCAAGCCGTCTCTAGCAGCGAAAGCACATGGAAGAGATCGCCCAGGTATACGCACGGTCCCTGTTCGAGGTCGCCTCGGAGCAGGACAAGCTCGACACGGTCAAGGAGCAGATCGGTCAGTTCGCCGACGCCCTGCACCAGAACCGTGACCTCGCCGTGTTCTTCTTCTCGCCGTACTTCTCGGTCGAGGAGAAGAAGGACGGCCTGCACAGGATGGTCGAGGGCGCCGATCCGGCGGTCATGAACTTCCTGGAGGCGCTGATCGAGCGCCACCGGATGCCGGTGATCTTTCGGATCAGGACCGAGTTCGAGCTGCTCTTCGACAAGGCCAACAAGCTGCTGCCCGTACAGGTCACCAGCGCTATCGAACTCGATCCTCAGCTGGTCGAGAATCTCGGCAAGCGGATCGGCGAGCAGACCGGCAATGAGATCGAGCTAACCAGCAAAGTCGACCCCGACATCCTCGGCGGGATCGTGTTGCGCGTCGGCAACTTCATCCTCGACGCGTCGATTCGCACCCGCCTCGAAAAACTTCGCAGGGAAGTGGCGCAGGCGTAACGCGCTGGCGCCTTCCCGTCCACCGCACAACCCTAAGCTTTCCCTTAACTAGGACCGGCCAAGGAGCCGTAACGAACATGCAGATCAAGCCAGACGAGATCACCGCAATCCTGAAGAGCCGCATCGAAGGCCTCGATACGACCAGCGCCGACCTTGCCGAGGTCGGCACGGTGCTGTCCGTCGCCGACGGTATCGCCCGCGTGCACGGTCTCGAGAACTGCATGTCGTTCGAGATGCTGGAGCTCCCGCATGGCGTGACGGGACTCGCGCTCAACCTCGAGACCGACAACGTCGGCGCCGTGCTCTTCGGCAACTGGGAAGAGATCGTCGAGGGTGACACCGTGCGCCGCACCGGCAAACTGCTCGAGGTCCCAGTCGGCGAAGCGCTGCTCGGACGGATCGTGGACCCGCTCGGCAACCCGCTCGACGGCAAGGGTCCGATCAGCACCACCGAGAGCCGGCCGATCGAGCACAAGGCGCCGGGCGTGGTTCAGCGCCAGCCCGTGAAGCAGCCGCTGCAGACCGGCATCAAGGCGATCGACGCGATGATCCCGATCGGCCGCGGCCAGCGCGAGCTGATCATCGGCGACCGTCAGACCGGCAAGACGGCGATCGCGGTCGACACGATCATCAACAACAAGGACAGCGGCGTGGTCTCGATCTACGTCGCGATCGGCCAGCGCAAGGCGACCGTCGTCGCGCTCGCGAAGGCGCTCGAGGACGCCGGAGCGCTGGAGAACACGATCATCGTGATGGCCGCCGCCGACGAGTCCGCCCCGATCACGTACCTGGCGCCTTATGCCGGCTGCGCGATGGGCGAGTACTTCCTCTACAAGGGCGGACACGCGCTCACGGTCTATGACGACCTCACAAAGCACGCCTACGCATACCGGCAGATGTCGCTGCTGCTTCGCCGTCCGCCGGGACGCGAGGCCTATCCGGGTGACGTCTTCTACCTGCATTCGCGGCTGCTCGAGCGTGCCGTCAAGCTCAACGACGACCTCGGCGGCGGGTCGCTGACCTCGCTACCGATCATCGAGACGCAGGCGGGCGACGTCTCGGCCTACATCCCGACCAACGTGATCTCGATCACCGACGGCCAGATCTTCCTCGAGCCGAAGCTGTTCAACTCGGGCGTGCGCCCGGCCATCAACGTCGGTATCTCCGTCTCCCGGGTGGGCGGTAGCGCCCAGATCAATCCGATGAAGAAGGTCGCCGGCCGCCTGAAGCTCGACCTCTCACAGTTCCGCGAGCTCGAGGCCTTCTCACAGTTCGGTTCCGAGCTCGATGCCGACACGCAGCGCACGCTCGCGCGCGGTCAGCGCCTGGTCCGGACGCTGAACCAGGGTGAGCGTCAGCCGATCCCGGTCGAGGTTCAGGTGATCCAGATCTACGCAGCCACCAACGGCTACGTCGACCGCATCAATGTCGACAAGGTCGAGCACTTCTTGGCCGGGCTGAGCGACTCGATCAAGGCCGCCAACGCCGACCTGCTGGAGAAGATCGCCGGCGGTGACTGGTCGGACGAGACGGTCCAGGCCGTCGATGCCGCCGTCAAGCAGTACGCCGAGGACTTTGGCTACGACCTCGATGAAGAGGGTCACCCAATGGACGAGGATTCCGCCCTGCCCACCCAGACCGCTGAGGCCGTCGCCGCCTAAGGCGCAAGGCCGAAGACGTAACGAGCAGAGATGCCTTCACAGCGAGACGTTCGCAACCGCATCGCGTCGGTTCAGAACATCCGGACGATCACCCGGGCCATGGAGATGGTCGCGGCTGCGCGTCTGCGTCGTGCCGAGCAGCGGATCGAGTCGCTGCGTCCGTACGCCGACGCGATCCGCCGGATGACGCGTGACGCGGCCACGGCGGCCGGACAGGTGCCTAACATGCCGATCCTGACCGAGCACGAGTCCGTGCAGAAGGTCGGGCTGCTGCTGGTGGCCGGCGACCGCGGCCTGGCGGGTGCGTTCAACTCTCAGATCGTGCGGGCCGGCGTCGCGGCCAGCCGTGAGGACGAGGCCGAGGGGCGCCAGGCGCTGTTCTTCGCGTCCGGCAGGCGGCCGGCGTCGTCGCTCACGTTCCGCGGGCTCGAGCCGGTCGCGGCCTTCACCGGCTTCTCGGATCGCCCGAGCTTCGCCGATGCGCGTCAGATCGCCAACCGCCTGATCGCCGCCTACGTAGACGGCGACGTGGACCGTGTCGACATCTTTTACAACGGCTACGTCTCCGCAATCTCGCAGGTCGTGCGGCGCGAGACGCTGCTGCCGTTGCAGCAGGCCAGCATCCTCGAGCAGGACGACAGTGACGCGCACGACGAGGCTTCGAGCAGCGGCGAGGAGCCGAAGCAGCAGGCCCTGGTCGAGTACGAGCCCGATCCAGAGGAGATCCTCGGACGGTTGGTGCCGGACTACGTGGAGATCTCGATCTTCCGGGCGTTGCTCGAGTCGACCGCCTCTGAGCACGGCGCGCGAATGACGGCGATGCGCAACGCGTCAGAGAACGCCGCGGTACTGATCGACGACCTGACGCTGGAGATGAACCGGGCACGCCAAGCTGCGATCACCCAGGAGATCCTGGAAGTCGTCGCGGGCGCCCAGGGCGTCAGCTAAATGCGGCGAGCGAGCAATTTGAGACTTTTGGACAGACTGGAATTGGAGCGATATGTCAGTCATAACTGAGCAGAACGTCGGGCGGATCGATTCGATCCAGGGGGTCGTGGTCGAGGTCGTCTTCCCAGGCAAGCTGCCTGAGATCAACCACGCAATCACGATCAAGCGCCCCGAGGCCGCTCGCGCCGAGGAGGACATCGACATCGCCGCCAGCGGTGAGTCGGTGCTCGTGCTCGAGGTACAGCAGCACCTCGGCGACGATCGCGTCCGTGCGGTCGCGATGGACACAACCGACGGCCTCTCGCGTGGCGCCGAGGTCATCGACACCGGCGCCCCGATCTCGGTACCCGTCGGCCGCGAGACGCTGGGCCGGATCTTCAACCTGCTGGGCGAGCCGATCGACAACGGTGAGCCGATGGACGGCGACATCGAGCGCTGGCCGATCCACCGTCGCGCCCCGAGCGTCGAGGACCTCACCCCGACGACCGAGATGTTCGAGACCGGCATCAAGGTCGTCGACCTGCTCGCGCCGTACGCCAAGGGCGGCAAGGTCGGCCTGTTCGGCGGCGCCGGCGTTGGCAAGACCGTGATCATCCAGGAGCTGATCCACAACCTCGCATCCGAGCACGGCGGCCTGTCGGCCTTCTGTGGCGTCGGCGAGCGCTCGCGTGAGGGCAACGACCTCTGGCTCGAGATGAAGGAGTCGGGCGTCATCGACAAGACGATGCTCGTCTTCGGCCAGATGAACGAGCCGCCAGGAGCGCGCATGCGCGTGGCGCTGTCCGGCTTGACGATGGCAGAGTACTTCCGCGATCACGAGCATCAGGACGTGCTGCTGTTCATCGACAACATCTTCCGCTTCGTCCAGGCGGGCTCCGAGGTCTCGGCGCTGCTCGGGCGAATGCCGTCGCAGGTGGGCTACCAACCGACGCTGGCCTCCGAGATGGGCGCCCTGCAGGAGCGGATCACTTCGACGCGCGAGGGCTCGGTCACCTCGATCCAGGCGATCTACGTCCCCGCCGACGACCTCACCGACCCCGCGCCGGCCTCGGTCTTCGCCCACCTCAACGCGACCACCACGCTGTCCCGGTCGATCGCCGAGAAGGGCATCTATCCGGCCGTCGATCCGCTCGACTCGACCTCGACGATCCTGAAGGCGGACATCCTCGGCGAGGAGCACTTCAACGTCGCCAACGAGGTCAAGCAGGTGCTGCAGCGCTATCAGGAGCTGCAGGACATCATCGCGATCCTCGGCATCGACGAGCTCTCAGACGATGACCGCCTGACAGTGAACCGCGCCCGCAAGATCGAGCGCTTCCTGAGTCAGCCATTCAACGTCGCCGAGCAGTTCACGGGCGTTCCCGGGGTGTATGTCCCGATCGCGGAGTCGATCCGCGGCTTCAAGGAGATCCTCGAGGGCAAGCATGACGACATCCCCGAGCGCTACTTCTTCCTCAAGGGCGGGATCGACGACGTCGTCGAGGCCGCCAAGGCCGACCAGTAGCGGACAGGATCCGGGTTCATGGCGCACACCAAGTTCCAGGTCGAGATCCTCACCCCTGAGGGCGAGGTCTTCAACGATGAGGTGGAGATGGTCTCCACCAGGACGACAGTCGGGTCGATCGGCGTGTTGGCCAACCACGCGCCACTGTTGGGCATGCTCGAGCCGACCGAGTTGCGCGTCTACAAGTCCGATGACGAGATCCTGCGGTTCGCACAGTCCGAGGGCTACATCCAGATCGGCGGCAACCACGCGATGCTGCTCGTCCAGGACATCCAGACGCCGGAGCAGCTCGACGCAGGCGTTCTGCGCGAGCGTCTGTCCGAGGCCGAGCGCGAGCTCGAGGCCGCGGGTGACGACACCGAGCGCCGACGGGTCGCGCTGCGCGACCAGAAGCGCTGGCAAGTCTTCCTGAAGGTCGCAGAAGGCTGAGCAAACGGGCGGCCAGCGGGCCGCCCGGGCTAAGAGAACCGGCAGCAAGCGGGCTGCCGGCCCTTTGTACCCGGACTGAACTCTTGGCCGACGACGCCTCTATCCTGCGAGCCATGGTCGACGAATTGGTGCGGTCCTGATGCACCTGATGCCGAGGACCCGGTTCGGTTTTTTGTGGCGCGGCGTGCTGGCGCTCGTTCTGGTCGTTGGCTGTGCTGCCGGCGCAACCGCGACCGCGGGTCTGCTGCAGGTCAAGGACGCAGTCGGGATCCTGAACATCGGTAAGTCGCTCGATACCAAGGGCATCACGCCGCCGGCCGCCGGCCAGCCCGAGACGCTGCTGCTGATCGGTGTCGACCATCGCTATGGCGAGGGCAGCTCGCCAGGCAACACCGACACGATGATGCTGATGCGGATCGACGACAGTTCCTCGACGATCAACGCGCTCTCCATCCCGCGCGACCTCGAGGTCACGATCCCCGGCGTCGGTGCTGATAACAAGTTGAACGCCGCCTATGCGGATGGCGGCGCCGACGGCTCTCATCTGCTGCTCGAGACGCTCAAGCAGAACCTGTTTCCGGACCTCAAGGTCAACCACATTCTCGTGACCGACTTCCAGAGCTTCGCGAACCTGATCACGTCGATCGGGTGCGTCTACGGGCCTGTTGACCACCGCTACTACAACCACAGCATCGGGGCCGAGGATCCGACCACGGACTACTCGAGCATTGACATCCAGCCCGGCTATCAGAAGCTCTGTGGCAACAACGGCGCCGCGGATAGCGCGCTCGCGTTCGTGCGCTTCCGCCACAACGACAGCGACCTCGTGCGCGAGTCGCGTCAGCAGGACTTCCTGGAGTGGGCCAAGGGCCAGTTCGGCGCCTCCCGGCTCTACTCCGAGAAGACGGCGCTGCTGAAGCTTTTCGCGAAGGATGTCTCCAGCGACCACTACTTGCACACCTCCGTTGGTCTGATCGACCTGTTCAACCTCGCGTTCAACGCGAACGGCGCGTCGATCAAGTCGATTCCGTTCCCGGTCGACGGGACTGTGACGACGGCCGGTGGCGCCGATGATCTCACCTACAGTCAGGCGGCCGTTGAGCAGGCGTACCAGGATCTGATGACGCCGACGGCGCTCCCCGCCGGCAGCAACAACACCACGCCGGTGACGACGACCACGAAGACGAAGTCACCGACCAGGACGCGCAAACATCGCCCGCTCGGACCCCCGCCCGCACCCAAGGACATGGTCGCCGACAGCGGCGACGGCATCTCGCAGGCCGCTCAGCTCGGCCCCGACGTGGGGCTGCCGGTCTACTACCCGCGCAACATCCCGGACGACTTCACGTACTGCTTCAGCCTGACCGGTAACTGCAACATCGGTTACGAGCCTTCGGCAGCATACGCGGGGGCCTACCCGCGTCACTACGTGATCCGCGACAACGCCGGCAAGCCCTACAAGTCATATGTGATGACGCTCGTCGAGTCCTCCGGCGACGTGGCAGACACAGCGACCGGTCAGTACTTCACGGTGCAGGGCACAACCTGGACGGGCGCCAACGGGCAATCCGCACCGCCGATTCTCACCGGCTCGCACACCGTCCGCGTGGTCCGTGGCAAGACGCTCGAGGTCTATTCACAGGGCGGCAAGGTCAACCTCGTCGCCTGGCACCACGGCAACGCCGTCTACTGGATATCCAACACGCTCCAGAACGCGATACCCGCCTACGAGATGGTCTCGATGGCGGAGTCGTTCACCCCCGCGACGCACTGACGCGCTGCGCCGTGACCACCTAACCGCTTGAGCCGCTAGCCTCGTCGCCGCCCATGACTACTACACGCGAGCCGATCGCCGTGATCGGCACTGGATATGTAGGCCTCGTGACGGCTGCGGGCTTCGCAGAGCTCGGCAACGAGGTGTGGTGCGTCGACATCGACGAGTCCAAGATCGAGGGCCTCAAGCGCGGTGAGATCCCGATCTACGAGCCCGGGCTGGGGGAGTCGCTCGCCGCCAGCGCGGATCGCCTGCACTTCACGACCGAGTTGGCGCCCGCGCTCGAGCACGCGCGGCTGCTGTTCGTAGCCGTCGGCACCCCACCGACGTACTCCGGGGACGCTGATCTGTCGGCGGTCTACGCCGTCATCGACGCGATGCCGCAATCGGACCGGCACGCGATCGTGATGAAGTCGACGGTGCCGGTCGGCACCGGCGCGGCGATCCGCCGTGAGCTGGACCGATCCGGCAAGAGCGGCTTCGCCTACGTCTCGTGCCCTGAGTTCCTCAAGGAGGGTGCCGCGCTCGATGACTTCCGTCACCCTGATCGAGTCGTCGTCGGGGATAGCGGCGATTGGGCTGGCGACGCTGTCGCCGAGCTGTACGCCCCGCTGCAGGCGCCGCTTGTCCGCACGGACATCCCCAGCGCCGAGATGATCAAGCTCGCCGCCAACGCGTTTCTCGCGACCAAGATCTCGTTCATCAACGAGATCGCCAACGTCTGCGAGGAGACCGGCGCCGACGTGCTCGAGGTAGCCCGCGGCATGGGTCTCGATCGCCGTATCGGCCCGCACTTCCTGCGCCCAGGGATCGGTTACGGCGGCTCCTGCTTCCCCAAGGACGTCTCGGCGCTCAAGCAGCTGGCAGGCAATACCGGCTACCACTTCCAGCTGCTGACGGCTGTGATCGAGGTCAACGAGCTGCAGAAGCGGCGCGTGATCGCGAAGCTGCAGAAGCACCTCGGGACGCTGGTCGGCAAGAAGGTGGCGCTACTCGGCCTCGCGTTCAAGGCAGAGACGGACGACATGCGGGAGGCATCCTCGCTGGTGCTCGCTGCGCGGTTGCAGGGGGAGGGCGCGTCGGTACGGGCCTACGACCCGGTCGCCGAGGTGCAGGCGCACAAGCTGATGCCTGGCGTCGAGATGGCCTCGTCGACCCTGGAGGCGGTGGCAGGCGCAGACGCGATCGTGCTCGTGACCGAATGGCCGGAGTTCGCCGAGCTCGACTGGAATCAGGTTGCCACCGCCACCAGTGGGCGCGTGATCATCGATGGGCGTAACTTCATAGACAGCAGGTCGGCGCAGGCCGCCGGGTTCGCATACGAGGGCATCGGCCGCTGACGCCTCACGGCTGTCTGCAGTTCACGACGTACAGGAGGAGGGCGATGCAGGCACTGATCTTGGCGGGAGGCGAGGGCACGCGGCTGCGGCCGCTGACCTCGAACGTCCCGAAGCCGGTCGTGCCGCTCGTCGATCAGCCGTTCATCGGCTACATGTTCGATTGGCTGCGTGGCCACGGTGTGAACGATGTGATCATGTCCTGCGGATTCCTCGCGGACGGCGTGCGTAATGTGCTCGGCGACGGCAGCAGGTTCGGGATCCGGCTGCGCTACGTCGAGGAGCCGCGGCCGCTCGGCACGGGTGGGGCGCTCAAGTTCGCGGAGGATCTGCTCGACGAGCGCTTCTTCATGCTCAACGGCGACGTGCTCACCGACCTCGACCTCACGCGTCAGCTTGAGCAGCACGAACTGACCGGTGCGCGGGCGACGCTGGCCCTGATTGCCGTCGAAGATCCTTCGGCCTACGGGCTCGTCCGCCTTCGCGCCGACTGCAGCGTCACCGAGTTCCTCGAGAAGCCGGGGCAGGATCAGACGGTCGACACGAATCTCGTCAACGCCGGTGCCTACATCCTGCAGCGCGAGATCCTCGATGAGATGGCACCCGCCGGCACCAATATCTCGATCGAGCGCGACGTCTTCCCCAAGCTCGTAGATGATGGCCTCTACGGGTACGAGGCCAGCGGGTACTGGCTCGATATCGGAACGCCCAAGCGCTACCTGCAGGCCACGTACGACATCCTCGAGGGCAAGGTGACCACGGAAATCGGCAAGAAGCTCACCGCCGCCGGTATGCGCCTGCTGCCTGCAGCGGGCGTCGGTGGGCGGATCGGGGCTCCGGCGCTGATCGGCGAGGGCTGCGAGATCGCCGACGGAGCGAGCGTCGGCGGCCGCGTCGTGCTCGGCCGCGACGTGAAGATCGGCGCCGGTTCACGGGTCGAGAGCTCGGTTCTGCTCGACGGCGTCAGCATTGGCCCACGCACACACGTCAGGGGGTCGATCATCGGTCTCGGCGCCATGATCGGCGCGCACTGCAACATCGACGGTTGCGTAGTGCTGGGGGAAGGAGTGCAGGTCGGCGACGACAACCACCTGTCCGCCGGCGCACGCGTCTTCCCGGGCGTATCCCTTCCAGACGGAGCGATCAAGTTTTGAGCACAGGCCGCACACTCTCGCGCGAGGCTGTCGCCGAAGTCGACGTCACGGGCCAGTTCGCTGACGTACTCGGACTTCCCGACCACCTGCGCGACGCGCTGTGGCGCGTCGAGTCGGCCAACCTGAAGCCGCACGACTCGCCCGGTGGACTCATCATCGCCGGTGTCGGCGGCTCGTCGATCGGCGGCGCGCTGGCCCGGGCGGCACTCGGCGATGGGGCCTCCCGTCCGATCGTGCTCGCACGCGACTACGCGCTTCCCGGCTGGACCACGCCCGATACGACGGTGCTGTGCGCGAGCTACTCAGGAAACACCGAGGAGACGCTCGCCGCCTACGATGCCGCGCAAGCGCTCGGCGCGACCACGATCGTGGTCACGACCGGCGGCAAGCTGGCCGAACAGGCACGGATCGACGGCGTCCCCGTGATTCCACTGCCCGGCGGCTTTCAGTCCCGCGCTGCGGTCGGCTACGGGCTGGTCGCGGCGCTCGAGGTGGCGCGCTTATGCGGCGCCGGCGAGAGCCTCCACGCCGAGGTGGACGTCGCGGCCGAGCACGCCGCCAGCCTCGCGAAGGCGTGGGGACCCGACTCGGACGAGGACTCACTCGCCAAGACGCTCGCGCGCGGGCTCAACGGCACGATCCCGCAGATCGCCGGAGCGGCGCTGACTTCACCCGTCGCCTACCGCTGGAAGACTCAGATCAATGAGAACGCCAAGGCACCGGCGTTCGCGGCCGTGCTGCCGGAGCTCGATCACAACGAGCTCGTCGGCTGGGACGGGGCCAGCGACTTCGGACCATTCAGCGCCGTGTTCCTCGACGACTCAGACCTGCATCCGCGCGTACGGCAACGGATCGAGCTGACGCGCGGGCTGATCGCAAGCCGCGGCGGCGCAACGTTTCGTGTCGAGACGATCGGGCAGACGCGCCTGCAGCGGCTCGTCTCGGTCGTGCTGCTCGGTGACCTCGTCTCGTTGTACCTCGCGGCGCTGCGGGGCGTGGATCCGGCGCCGGTCGCTGCGACCGAGTCGCTGAAGTCCGCGCTCAACGGCAGCTAAGCCGCCTGAGTACTTAAAGACTCAGCCGATAGAGGAGTGAACGCGCACGATCGCGGGCAGAGTGTGCGGTACGCGTCACCCCGACTTGACAAGATGCCGCCATGCATGACCGGCGTCCGCAGCCGAGCGCGCGCGTACGCGCTGTCGCGCTCGGCGCGCTGCTGCTTGCGGTCGCAGTGATCGCTTACATCGTCTTCAGCAGCGGATCCCCCTACCGGGTCCGGCTGCTGTTCAGCGACGCGAGCGGTCTCGTCGGCGGCGACCAGGTGATGATCGGCCCTTCGAGCGTCGGCTCGGTGCAGTCGGTCAGCCTCACACCGACCGGGCAGGCCGCGATCGTCGTCTCGCTCAACGGAGACGCAGCGCCGCTCTATCAGGGCACGGTCGCACGGATCGAGGAGAATGGTCTGGCTGGGATTGCGAGCCACTACATCACGCTGCAGCCCGCCCCGGCGCAGGGCGACGCGCAGATCGGGTCCGGCGGCACGATCCCCCAGTCCGATACCTACGCCGAGGTCAGCCTCGACCAGCTCTTCGACACGATCAACTCGAAGACGCGGGTGGGCCTGAGGAACATCATCCGCGGCGAGGCCACCAGCATCAGCGACCGCGCTCCGCAGGCCAACAAGACGCTCGAGTACCTGGACCCGCTGCTGCAGAGCACGAGCCAGGTCACCAGGGCGCTCGACCGCGACGAGCCAGCCTTCGACCAGCTGCTGGTGCAGGGTGCGCAGACGATGCGGCAGCTGGCGTCGCGTAGCGAGCAGCTGACTGACCTGGTCAGCAAGACCGACGCTGTCACCGGTGCCGTCGCCCAGCAGTCGCAGGCGCTCCAGCAGGCGCTCACGTTGCTGCCGTCGGCGCTGAGCAAGTCGACGACCACTTTCGCCGGTGTGCGCAGCACGATCGCCGCGCTCGAGCCGCTGGTCGCAGCCGCCAAGCCGCAGGTCAAGCAGCTCAAGCCGTTCGCGGTGGCATTGAACCAGTTCGCACAGGCTGCGACGCCGACCCTCGGCTATCTCGCCGCGCTGATCTCCAATCCCAAGGGTGGCGACCTGACGAAGCTGCTGCAGGAGGCGCCCGTGCTCGAGCGGGCAGCGAGTTCCGGGTTCCCGGCGATCATCGCCTCGATCCTTGCCCAGGAGTCCTCGGGCCAGATCCAGGCGCTGCGCGAATACACGCCCGACATCGTTGCCGCCCTGGCCAATACCGGGCAGCTCAACGGCTACTACGACGCCAACGGGCATTACGCGCGTGGCGAGCCGTTCTACGGCGCCTATGGGATCAGCGGCGGCACGCTGACGAATCAGTCGCCGGCCGACCGCTACAACGGACTCACGGTCGTCAAGACCGGCCGCTGCCCCGGCGGCGCAACACAGCCCGCCGACGGCTCGATGCCGGAAGCGGTGTCTGGATGTGACACATCGAACACACCGCCTGGCCCGTGAAACGCGCAGCAGCTGTGGTTGGTGCCGTCGCGGTGGCGGCCGTGATCGCTTGGCTGGTGGCCTCCTCGGTGGGCGGTGGCTCAAGCGGCTACAAGGTGGAAGCGCTGTTCGACAACGCCGGCTTCGCTGTGCCCGGGGAGCAGGTGCGGATCGCGGGCGCGCCGGTGGGCACGATCTCGGCGCTGTCAGTGACCAAACAGAACCTTGCGGCAGTCACGTTCTCGATCCGCAACCGTGAGTTCTCCCCGTGGTATGCGAACGCCACCTGCACGATCAGGCCCCAGTCACTGATCGCCGAGCGCTACGTCGACTGCGATCCGGGTACCTCGAGCAAGCGGCGCTTGCGGAAGATCACGAGCGGCTACGGCAAAGGCAATTACCTGCTGCCCGTCAACCGGACGAGCTCGCCGATCGACCCGGACATCGTCCAGGACGTCTCACAGGACTCGGTGCGCGAGAGCCTTTCGGTGATCCTCAACGAGCTCGGCACAGGGCTGGCCGCGCGCGGCTCCGACCTGAACAAGGTGATCCTGCGGGCCGACCCGGGACTTGCCCAGACTGAGCGCGTATTCAAGCTGCTCGACACCCAGAACAAGGTTCTCGCCAAGCTCGCGACCGACTCCGACCAGGTCCTGGCGCCACTCGCCAAGAGCCGCAAGTCACTGGCTGACTTCGTCGTTCAGGCCAACAAGACCGCTACTGCGAGCGCCAGCGAGAGCCCGCAGCTCGAGCAGTCGATCAAGCTGCTGCCGCCGTTCCTGAAAGAGCTGAAGCCACTGATGGCCGACCTCGGCCAGCTGGCGAGCCAGGGCACCCCGGTCGTGCAGGATGTCGGCAAGAGCGCCGGCGCGCTCGACTCCGAGTTCAAGACCCTGGTTCCGTTCGCGAGCCGCGCCAAGACGGCGCTGACCGACCTCGGCAACGCCGCACAGCAGTCGGAGAGCTCGCTCGTGGCTTCACAGCCGCTCGCCGACCAACTGAAGACCCTGGGCAACAACTCGGTGCCGTCTTCGCAGGCGCTCAGCAAGCTGCTCTCCAGCCTCGACACGAGTGGCGGAATCGAGCAGCTGATGAGCCTGCTGTTCTACGGCGCCACCGCGACCAACGGCTACAACGCCGACGGACACTACGTGCGCCTGTCGCCGATCGTCGGACCCTGCACGGCCTACGCGCGGCGCCCGATCGCCGGCTGCAGCGCCAACTTCACCGGCGCCAGCGCGGCATCGAACGCGATCGCCACCAAGGCCGTCGCCGAGGTCATGGGCAAGTCGGCCTCGACAAAGCGGGGGCAGGCCGCCCCGCTGGGCGGCCTGCTTCGTTACCTGACCGGCAGCAAGAGCGTTGCTGGCAGCAAGAACGTCGGCGGGAGCAAGAGCTGATGCTTCGGCGCCGCAGTACGTCGCCCTTTGCCAGCCCGGTCATCATCGGCGCGCTGGCGGTGCTCGTGCTCGTCGTGGGTGTGGTACTGGCCTTCCAGGCCAACAACGGGCTGCCGTACGTACCCCGCTACACGCTCCACATCGAAGCCCCCAATGCCGAGGAGCTGGTGCATGGCGCCGAGGTCCACATGGGCGGGGCGCTGGTCGGCACGGTCTCGAAGGTCACGGCCGCGCGCGACCGCCAGGGCCGGCCGATCGCGGTGATCGACGCGCAGCTCAACAAGAGCGTCGAGCCGCTTCCGGTCGACACGCATTTCACGATACGGATGAAGAGCGCGATCGGCGACAAGTACCTGCAGGTGACGCTTGGCCACTCGCGTCGCACCTGGGCCAACGGTGCGACGGTGCTGCTCGGTCACACGAGCGCCACGGTCGACCTCGATCAGGTGCTCGACATGTACACGCCGCCGACGCAGGAGGGCGTGGCTGCGACCACGCTCGGATTCGGCCAGGCACTCGCGGGACGCGGCAGCGGCCTCAACCAGGCGATCGGCGCCTTCGTGCCGCTGGTCGACCGGCTCGCGCCCGTGATGCGCAACCTCGCATCGTCCCGGACCGACCTCAGGGGCTTCATCAGCGGCCTCGGCTCGTTCGCCTCGGCGCTGGCGCCGGTCAGCCGCCAGCAGGCGCAGCTCTACACGAACCTGGACGTCACCTTCAAGGCGCTCGCCGGCGTGGCGACGCCGTACCTGAAGGACTGGATCGCAGAGACGCCGCCGACGTTCCAGAAGGTCATCAGCGACGGCCCCGCGATCGGCAGCTTCGCGTCCGATACCGCACAGCTCTTCGCCGACCTCAAGCCCGGCTTCGCGACGCTGCCGCAGAGCGCTCCGAGGCTCGCCGCCGCGCTGTCGGAGGGCGTCAAGAACCTGCCGGGCACTGCGCAGCTCGACCGCGAGACGGTCGGTCTGGCCAAATCACTCGATCAGTTCGGCGCTGACAGCACCGCCAAGGCCGGACTCTCTCGCCTGTCGCTTGCAACCGCCAGCCTCAAGCAGCCTCTGCAGTTCCTCGCACCGGTGCAGACCACCTGCAACTACATCACGCTGTTCCTGCGCAACCTTGCGAGCTCCCTGTCGGACAGCGTTGGCACCGGCACCGTGTTGCGGTTCGTGATCGTCGCGGTCGACAACGACATCGACGGCGGCGAGGGGGAGCCCTCGAGCACGCCGTACACGTCGACCTCGACTGCGGGTGGCGGCCAGCACGGGCCGTTGCACTTCGATCCGTATCCCAACACGGACTCCCCGGGCCAGCCGGCCGAGTGCTCGGCGGGCAAGGAGCCCTACTCGCCTGACGCGGCCGTGATCGGCAATCCGACCAAGAACGTCGGCACAGCCACGGAGAAGACGACGGTGAGCGGCGGATGAGCGACGGCGTGCCCAAGCTCGAGATCAGGCGCCACAAGCCGCGGATCTCCAACCTGCAGGCGGCGATCGTGGGAGTCGTCGCGATCGCGATCGTTTGCTACCTGGTCTTCGGCGGTGGCTTGCCGTTCGGCAGCTCGTCGTTCGAGCTCAGGGCCGTGTTCACGGCCAACACCGACCTGCACATCCCGTCGCCCGTCCGGATCGCGGGTGTCCAGGTGGGCGAGGTCACGGGCGTGCAACGCATCAAGGGCAGCCCAACCGCGGGCATCGTGGTCATGCAGATAGACAAGAGCGGCCTGCCGATCCACGCCGACGCCACCGCTGACATCCGTTCCCGCATCTTCCTCGAGGGCAACTTCTACGTCGACCTGCATCCCGGCACGCCGGAGGCTCCGATTCTGAGCTCCGGCTCGACGCTGCCGGCCGCCAACACGTCCGGCCCGGTGCAGCTCGACCGGATCCTGTCGTCGCTCAACACCAGCGCTCGGGCCAACCTGCAGAAGCTCGTGCAGGGCTTCGGCGCGGCGCTCAACAAGCCGGGCACCGGCGGCACGACGGGAGCGCAAGGGCTCAACGACGCACTCAAGTACTCCGCCAGCTCGTTTGAGGCCTCGGCGATCGTCAACCAGGCACTGCTGGGGGAGAAGCCGACCGACCTCACGGGCGTGGTCAAGGGTGAGGCCCAGATCTTCCAAGGGCTCGCCGCAAGCGGCGCGCAGCTGCCTGAGCTGGTCGACAGCTTCGACGCGACGATGGGCGCGCTGGCAGCCCACCAGCAGGACCTCAGCGCGGCAGTGGCGGCGCTGCCGACGGTTCTGCGCGCCACGATCGGAGCAGACAACGCGCTCGATGCGTCGTTTGCCCCGACTCGGGCGTTCGCCAAGGCGCTGACCCCGAGCATCAAGCAGCTCGGCGCGACGATCAGCGTCACGCTGCCCTGGCTGCAGCAGCTGACGAAGCTCTCCTCCCAGAGTGAGTTGGGCGGGCTGCTCAAGTCGCTGGCGCCCGCTGTCAGCAACACGGAGGCAGCGGTGAAGGGCACGACGTCGCTGATCAGCCAATCCGCGACGCTCTCCAAGTGCTTCAGCAACGTGCTGGTCCCGACGGGGAATGAGAAGATCACGGAGGACAGCTCGCCGCCGCAGGGGCTCGACGTCTACCAGCAGCTCTTCCAGAGCGCCGTCGGCCTCGCCGGCGCCACCCAGAACTTCGACGGCAACGGCCGCTACGTCCGCGCAACCGTCGGCGGCGGCGCGACCGGGATTCAGACCCAGCCACTGAGCGCCGCGGGGGCGCTGTACGGCAACGCGGTGCTGCCGTCGCTCGGCACCTTCCCGTCGTTCCCATCGTCCGGTAAACCGCCCGCGCTCAAGTCGAGCGTCCCGTGCTACACGCAGACGGCGCCGAACCTGAACAGCTCGACAGCGGGGCAGGGGCCATGAGGCACGCGATCAAGACCCATCGCACGGACTTCCTCGCCGTGACTGTGCTGGTCGCGCTGGCGATCTTGACCGTGGGCTACATCCTCGAACACCAGCCCGCGTTCACGTTCGGCCGCAGCTACTACCAGGTGAAGGCCGCGTTCGCTGAGGCCGCGGCGGTGACGCCGGGCCAGGGGCAGTCGGTGACGATCGCCGGCGTCGAGGTCGGTCTGGTCGGCGGCGTCCAGCTGGAGCAGGGGCAGGCGGTCGTGACGATGGACATCTTCAAGAAGTACGCCCCGATCTATCGCAATGCGACCGTGCTGCTGCGACCGCGGACGCCGCTCAAGGACATGTACCTGGCCCTCGATCCGGGGACGCCGAGCGCCGGCGCGCTGCCGGAAGGCAGCACACTCGGGCTGGCGAGCACACAGCCTGACATCGACGTCGATCAGATCCTCGACTCGCTGGATGCCGACACCCGCACCTACCTGCTGCTGCTGCTGGCCGGCGGGGCGCAAGCCTTCAACGGCAAGGGCGCGACCGCCGACACCCCGAGCGCCTCCACCTCGGCAGCACTCGCGGCTGACTTCAAGCGCTTCGCGCCAATCGACAAGAGTGCGCTTGATTTCACAAAGCTGCTGTCGAAGCGCAGCACCAATCTGCGCCGCGCGATCCACAACCTCGACCTCGTCGCCACCGCGCTGGGCGGGGTCGATACCCAGCTGGCGTCGCTCGTGAAGGAGTCCAACGCAAACTTCAGTGCGATCGCGGCTCAGGACCAATCACTGTCGCAGGGCATCTCGCTGCTACCGGGGGCCCTGCAGCAGACGAGCTCGACGCTGGGCAAGGTCAAGCAGTTTGCCTCCGCCAGCGGGCCGGCGCTGCAGAAACTGGTGCCGTTCGCCAAGGACTTGGGGCCGGCACTGGCGGCGCTGCGGCCGCTGGCCAAGCAGACGACCCCGGTCATCAAGGACCAGCTCGAGCCGTTCGCGTCCAACCCCGGCATCCGTGAGCTGGTCGCGACGCTGGCACCGGCGGCGGGTGCGCTGGCCAAGTCGGCGCCCGCGTTGACGAGCTCGTTCTCGGTGCTGAACAAGCTGGTCAACACGCTCGCCTACAAGCAGGGCGGGGGCGATCAGAGCTACCTGTACTGGGGCAGCTGGCTCGCGCACAACCTCGACAGCCTGACCTCGCTCCAGGACGCGGACGGGCCGCTGATCCAGGGCCTGTTCATGGCGAGCTGTCCATCGTTGAACCTGCTCGAGGTCGCGCTACAGCCAGGAACACCATCGCTGACTCCGATCCTCGACATGCTGAACGCCCCTGACTGGTCGAAGATCACCAACTGCTACGCCCAGTAAGCCGCCATGCAAACAGTCGCCCCGAGCAAAACCAGGATCTTCGTGATGGTCGCATTCGCCGCCTCGTGCGTTGCGTTGCTGCTGTTCCTGTGGCTCTCGTTCGGCGGCTCCGTGCCGTTCGTCCCGCAGGGTTACCGGATCAGCGTCGAGTTCGATCAGGCCGTGCAGCTCGGAACCCAGGCGGACGTCGATATCGCCGGCGTCACCGTCGGCAAGGTGGTGAGCGTCGGCTTGGATCACAAAACCGGCCTGACCCGCGCGGTCCTGCAGATCGACCCGAAGTACGCGCCACGACCAGCGAACACCCGCGCGACGCTGCGCGAGAAGACGCTGTTGGGGGAGACCTACGTCGAGCTGTCGTTCGGGAGCTCGCGTGGCCCGACGCTGCGCGACGGCGCCCAGCTGCCCCAGGCGCAGGTGGCGCCGACCGTCCAGCTCGACCAGATCCTCGATACCTTCGACCCCAAGACGCGCAAGGCTTTCCAGACCTGGATGCAGGATGACGGGATCGCCTTCACCAACCGCGGTCAGGCGTTCAACGACGCGCTCGCCGAGCTGTTCCCGTTCGCCAGCAACGTCTCCGGTGTGCTGGGCGTGCTGCAACGCGACGGCAGCGCCACGAGCACGCTGCTGGATGACGGCGGCAAGGTGCTGTCCGCGATCAGTCAGAACCCCGCGCAGCTGCAGGGACTGATCCGCAACGCCAATACGGTCTTCGGGGCCACGGCCAAGCGCAACAGCGAGCTCGCAGCAGCCGTCAAAGACTTTCCGGGCTTCCTACAGAGCACGCGCGCGACGATCGGGAGTCTCGACACCTTTGCCGGGCAGGCGAAGCCGCTGGTCGACGAGCTCAAACCCGCCGCCGTACAGCTGAGCCCCGCGCTCGAGTCGCTCGACAAGCTCGCACCGAACTTCCAGACGGTGATGACCGGCCTGGGTCCGCTGACGCAGGCGGCGCAAACGGGCATTCCCGCGCTCGAGTCGTTCCTGGCCGTCTCGGCCAACGCCGGCTCGGGTGCGGCAAAGACGCTGTTCACCTCGCTGACCCCGTTCCTCGGGCAGCTGGTGCCGGTCGTCGACTACATCGGTGCCTACCGCAAGGAGCTGGCGGCGTTCTTCGCCAACGGCGCGGCGTCCTCCGAGGGACAGGCACCGAGCTTCAACAGCAGCAAGCGAGTGCACTACCTGCGGACGTCGGCGCCGCTCAGCCCTGAGGAGTTGACCGCGCAAAAGCAGCGGCCGTACTCGAACCGCAGCAACGCCTACGAGGTGCCGAGCGGCGGCACCTCGCTGACAGGTTCCACGAACGTGCTCGGCACGCCGCTGGACGTATTCGGTACCTACCTATGCACATCACAGTCGACGCATCCGCTTGCTTCAATTCCCGGCCAATCGGGAAGTGTTAGCTATCAGAGCGAACTACCCTTGTTCTACGGAGGAGATGACGCGACGAAGGTGCCGACGCCAGCTTGCAATGCGCAAGAGCGCCTGAGCGATGCGCTACGCAACTCGCTGGGGGCAGGTCTAGGACCGGCCAGCGGCTTCTACCCACAGTTACAACCCCTCCCTTGACCCTGGCCGGGGGCGTGGGATCTGATTCTGTAAGCGAGAAGGAGAAGAGGATGCGACGGAAACTGGTAGCGGTCACGGCATTCCTGTGCCTGTTCGCAGCCGGCGCCGCCTATGCCGCAGAGCCTGTGACCGGCGGCCCGAACACGTACACCGGCAGCTATACGGCGCACGGTAAGGGCTCTGCAGCCAAGCCCGTCCCGGTCTCGATGGTCGAGCAGCTGGGTATGGGCAGCACCACCTCGGGCAACGTCGGAGCACCGCTTGTCGACATCAAGTCGACAGTCACCGGTGTGAAGAACTATGCCCAGTACTTCCCGAAATGCACAGCCGGCCAGATCAACGGCTCGGGTGCGAGTTCGGGCAAGTGGAACGCGGTCTGCCCGAAGGGCTCGCTGATCGCCAGCGGGACCGTCCAGGCCGCCCTGGTCAGCTCGTCGGCCAACCTGGCCGGTCCCGGCTCGCCATGCCTGCTGCATTTGTGGGGGTACAACGGCGGCGTCGGAAAGGTGACGTTCTTCTTCACCACCAACCCGGCGCAGTGCGACGGCCTCTCGACCGGTGCGGCGGCCGCTTGGACCGGTACGTCGAAGCAGTCCGGCAGCAAATGGATCAATGACGTGCCGGAGCCCGCGGACGTCTCCTACAACGCCGGCAATCTGAACGGTTCGCTGTTCGGGTCGCTCCAGAGCGAGACCCTGAACTGGAAGAAGGTCACGGTCAAGCACGGCGGCAAGACGTACCCGTACCTGGCGTCGATCGGCTGCAAGGGTTCGCGGTCGTATTCGATCAAGTACACGGCGACGACATCGGCAACGGTATCGGCGGCGAGTTCGTCGTCCGGGACCGTCACTGGCAAGTCGGGCTGCTGATCAGGCTCGGTTGAAGTCTCTCGATTTGGGATCCGGCCGGCGAGGCCGGCCGGATTTCGATCGCTTCAGGCATTGCAAGCCGCCTACGAAGGGGGTGCCGCGACACCTCGACCTGGGGGCCTTGGGGAAGCTCAGTCACGAAGCGAAGGAGTGAGAGGAATGAGATGGAAGCCGTCAGCGATCATGGTGGCCGCATGTCTGTTCGCGGCCGGAGCCGCCTTCGCAGCGGGTCCGGTTGCCGGCGGTCCCAATACCTACACGGGCAACTTCGCGGTTGCCGGTGCAGGCTCTGCCGCAAAGCCGGTGGCGACCTCGCTGGTCGAGACACTCGGTATGGCCAATGCCACCTCGGGTGACGTCGGCGCGCCGCTGGTCAACATCAAGACGACAACTTATGGCGTCAAGGCCAACGGTCAGTACTTCCCCAAGTGCACTGTCAGCGAGATCAACGGCGACAACGGGCACAACGGCAAATGGAACGGCGTCTGTCCCAAGGGCGCGCTGGTCGCCACCGGCAGCGTTCACGCGGCGCTGACTAGTCCCCAGGCCAACCTGGCCGGCCCCGGAGCGCCGTGCTCATTGGGTTTGTGGGTCTACAACGCAGGCGCCGGGAAGCTGACGTTCTTCTTCACGGCCAGTCCGGCGAGTTGTGACGGATTGTCCACGGGCGCCGCGGCCGCGTGGACCGGCACGGTGACGCAGGCTGGCAAGACGATGATCACGAACGTCCCCGAGCCGGCGGACGTCTCCTACAACGCCGGCAACATCGGCCTTTTCGGCTCCCTGCAGACCGAGAAGCTGTCGTTCAAGAAGATGACCGTCAGGCACGCCGGCAAAGTCATCCCGTTCATCGAGTCGATGGGCTGCCAGAAGGGCGCACGGCCGTTCTCGGTCACGTACATGGCGACGACATCGAACTCGCCGTCATCGGCCAACGAGTCGGGCGCGACCGTGAAGGGCTCGTCGAAGTGCTGAGCTAGCGTCGAGCGGCGGCGGTTCGTCGCGTGGCTTTGTCCTCGGGCACTCGCGTACGTCTGAGTACACGTGGGGTGGGCGGGACAAATCTCGCCACGCTTGATCCGGTGCCGCTATCCGCCTGTGCCAGTCTGCCGCTCAGCCAATTGCTTTCGGTAGCTGGCCCAGGCGGCGTCGTAGCGCTCCTGCCGCTGGGCCTCCTTCTCGCTGTCGCCGAGCATCCGGTAGACGATGTAGACGAGAGCCGTGCCCATGATCAGCGACTGCTCGAGCGCCATCAGCACGCCGGCGACGTTCTGATCGACCCGGGCCGAGAGGCCCCAGTACTGGGGGTGGTCCTGGTACCAGGGGTAGAGCGAGTGGGTCGAGAACGCGAGGATGATCCCGAGCACCCCGACGAAGAACTTGGTCACCCCCATGTAGACCAGCGGGCCCATGCCGCCGAGCGCCATGCGTGAGCGGATCGGCGACAGCAGGTGCCACCAGTAGAGCGTCCCGGCGGTCATGAAACAGACGTGCTCGAGCACGTGGATATCGCCGTGCGCGAGCGCCAGGTCGTACAGGCGCGGTACGTGCCAGAGGCCCATCATGGCGATGTAGAGGAAGGCGGCGAACGCCGGGTGAGCGATGAAGCCGGCGCGCTCCTCGACCGTGGTCAGGCGACGCATCACCGGGCGCAGAAGTCCCTTGGTGAGACTCAGGATCAGCAGGATCGGCATCACATCCAGCAGCAACACGTGCTGGATCATGTGCACGAACATGACGTCGGTCGCGAGCGCGTCGATCGGGGAGATCAGCGCCACCAGGATGCAGAGCATGCTGCCCGCGAACAGCGCAAGCCGGCCATACCCGGGGGGATGCGGCATGCGCGGGCCCCTCGCGCGCCTCCAGGCCCAGATATAGGCGACGCACCCAGCGCCGACGCCGACGATCACGCTCGGGGAGAAGGTCCAGATCAGCGGCGGTGCCACAGCCCCATTCTTCCACCGTGTGGGCAAGGGCCGGCGGTTCGGCAAGTGACGCCGCCCCGCCGGTCAAACTGAACCACCGTGCCGACCTTCGCTCTGCTCGCCCGCCTGCGGCTGGAGGTGGACGGCTACACACTCGCCCCGCTCAGCGCGGTGATCACGCCTGAGATGACCCGTCGCTGCACGCTCGTGCAGCTCGCCGGCGGCGATGCGGTCGGCCTCGGCGAGGATGTCGTCTACCAACCCGAGGATCAGGCTGCGTTTCAGGAAGCCGGAGCGGTTCACGACCTGGGCGGCAGTTGGACGCTTTCGGGTTTCTGCGAACACATCGAGACGCTCGATCTCTTCCCGGTCCGACCGCAGAGCGATGTCTCGCGCCTGTACAGGGTGTGGGCGTTCGAGAGCGCCGCGCTCGACTTGGCGCTACGACAGAACGGCTTGACGCTTCACGCGGCGCTGCGGCGCGAGCCGGAGCCGATGCGCTATGTCGCTTCGACGAGGTTGGGCGAGCCGCCCAACCTCGAGCCGGTCAGAAAGCGGCTGGCCCTCGATCCGAGCCTACGGTTCAAGCTCGACGCCACCAGCTCGTGGACGCCGGAGCTGATCGGCGAGTTGGTCGCAACCGGCTCGGTCGACTCGATCGACTTCAAGGGCTTCTACCGGGGCACTGCCGTCGATCAGCTCGCCGATCCAGTCCTCTACCGCCGGGTTGCGGAGGCGTTCCCCGGCGCGTGGCTCGAGGATCCTGATCTGAGCGTCGTGGAGGCCGCCGCGGCGCTGGCGGCCGAACACCCGCGCATCACCTGGGACGCGCCGATTCATTCGATCGGGGACATCGAGGCGTTGCCCTTCGCCCCGCGGATGGTCAATCTCAAGCCTTCGCGGATCGGCTCCCTGCGTAGGCTCTGTGAGATGTACGACTACTGCGCCGAGCACGGGATCGGGGCTTACGGCGGCGGACAGACGGAGCTCTCCGTCGGCCGTGGTCAGGCGCAGTACCTTGCCTCCCTGTTTCATGCGGACGCGCCGAACGACCTCGCGCCGTCGGCCTACAACCAGGTCGATCCGCCCACCGGCCTGCCGCCGAGTCCGCTCACGGCGGACTTCGACGAGCCGGGGTTCCGCTGGCCGGATGAATAGTCGTGTAAGTAGTCCCTTGGGCAACTCGACAAACGCCGCCCCTCGGCCTAACGTGTGGGTGACCACGAAACCACACCCTTCTTCCAATAAGGAGGTCGATCGATGCGTATCGAGGTCAAAGGACGGAACATCCCCGTCTCAGAGGATCTGCGGGAGCATGTCGAACGCAGATTCCGCGTTATCGCCAGACAGGTGTCAGAGCTGGCCGAGCTCGAGGTGGAGGTGTTCGAGGAGCACAACCCGTCGATCGCCGACTCGCAGGTTGCAGAGGCAACCCTGTATCTCAAGGGCGTGACTCTTCGCGCGTGCTGCAGGAGCCATGACCTGCACCGCTCGATCAACGTGATCTCAGACGAGCTCGCGGTACAAGTCAAGCGCCACCGCGAGAAGCGACGCAAGCGCCGCGACGCCCGTGTCCCCGATGCGGTTCCGGTCACGTCCGACGCGGCGGCGCTGCAGAGTCCGGCCGCAGGGCTCGGCTGATGTAGAGGCCGGCTCACGGGGCGGGATTGGGTCCCGCCCAGTGGCCGGCCCGGTCACGTTACGGTTCTGCGATGGCCGCCCGCCGCTAGTACCCTAATCAGTATGTCCTTCCTCGATCGTGCGCTTCGCATGGGCGAAGCCAAGAAGTTCAAGTCTTACGAGCAGCGCGTAGACCGGATCAACGCGTACGAGCCTGAGATGGAGAGCTCGACCGACGCGGAGTTGCGGGAGCTCGCCGAAGACCTGCGGGGCCGCGCGCGCGACGGCGAGAGCCTCGACGAGCTGCTGCCGGAGACCTTCGCGCTCGTCCGCGAGGCGGGTCGCCGCGCGCTCGGAATGCGCCATTTCGACGTGCAGCTGATCGGTGGGATGGTCCTGCACGACGGCGCGATCGCCGAGATGAGGACCGGCGAGGGTAAGACGCTCACGGCGACGACGGCCGTCGTCCTGAACGCGCTGGCGGGTCGGGGTGTGCACGTCGTGACGGTCAACGACTACCTGGCGCGCCGCGACGCGCTGTGGATGAAGCCGATCTACGACATGCTCGGCGTCACGACCGGGATCCTGCAGAACATGCAGCCGTACGAGGAGAAGCGCCTCGCATATGCCGCCGATGTCACCTACGGCACCAACTCGGAGTTCGGCTTCGACTACCTGCGCGACAACATGGCGACGACGCTGGAGGAGAAGGTCCAGCACGGTGGGCGCGAGAAGCCTGAGAGCGGTTCGGCGTACCACTTCTTCTCGATCGTCGACGAGGTCGACAACATCCTGATCGACGAGGCCCGTACGCCGCTGATCATCTCCGGCGCGCCCGAGCAGGCTGCCGATCTCTACATCAAGTTCGCCAAGCTGGCGCCGCAGATGGTCCCCGGCAAGACGCCGGACGGGATGGATCCGCGCACCAAGAAGGAGTTCCTGGCCGACTTCGATTACGAGTTCGACGAGAAGTACGAGACCGTCTCCGTCACCGAGCAGGGCGTCGCCAAGGCCGAGCGCTTCCTCGGCATTGACCATCTCTACCGCGCCGAGAACGGCCACCTGGTCAACCACCTGCACCAGGCGCTCAAAGCCGAGGCGCTGAAGAAGCGCGACATCGACTATGCCGTGGTCGACGGCGAGGTCATGATCATCGACGAGCACACTGGTCGCATCCTCGAGGGGCGCCGCTGGTCCGAGGGCCTGCATCAGGCCGTCGAGGCCAAGGAGGGCGTGCCCGTCCAGGACGAGAACCAGACACTCGCGTCGGTGACCCTCCAGAACTACTTCCGCAAGTACGACAAGCTCGCGGGCATGACGGGTACCGCCCTGACCGAGGCGACGGAGTTCATGAAGATCTACGAGCTGCCGGTCGTGCAGGTGCCGACAAACGCGCCGATGGTCCGCGATGACCGCAACGATCAGGTCTACAAGACCAAGGACGGCAAGTGGGCAGCCGTCGCCAAGGAGATCGAGGAGCGCCACGCCAAGCGCCAGCCGGTGCTGGTCGGCACGATCTCCGTCGAGGTCTCCGAACTCCTGTCAGATCGTCTGCAGAAGAAGGGGATCCCGCACACGGTCCTAAACGCCAAGCCCGAGTATGCGGAGCACGAGGGCGAGATCGTCGCCGAGGCCGGCGCTCCCGGCGCGGTCACGATCGCGACCAACATGGCCGGTCGCGGCGTCGACATCAAACTGGGCGGTAACGCCGAGCACCTTGCCGAACTCGAGCTGCGCAAGCTCGGTCTCGAGGCGGGAATGCCCGACTACGACGAGCACCTCGAGCGTGTGCTGCCCGAGATCGACCGCCGCGTCGAGGCCCTGCGCGGCGAGGTGATGGAGGCCGGCGGCCTCTTCATCCTCGGCACCGAGCGCCACGAGTCGAGGCGCATCGACAACCAGTTGCGCGGCCGTGCCGGCCGTCAGGGCGACCCCGGTGAGTCGCGTTTCTTCCTTTCCGCCGAGGACGACCTCGTGCGCCTGTTCGCCGGCGATCGGATCTACAAGATCCTCGACCGCCTCGGTTCGTATGACGAGGAGGGCAACGAGGAGCCGATCGAGGCCGGGATGCTCTCCAAGCAGATCGAGAAGGCGCAGAAGAAGGTCGAAGAGCAGTACTTCCTGATGCGCAAGCACACACTGGAGTACGACGACGTACTCAACCAGCAGCGCGAGGTGATCTACACCTACCGCGACGAGATCCTCGAGGGCCGCGACATGCGCGACGCCGCGAGCGAGGAGATCGTGAACCTGATGGAGCGGCTGGTGGCTGAGTACACGGCGAGCGACTTCGTCGAGGACTGGGACATCCCCGGCCTGCTGATGCGGATCAGCGAGGTCTTCACCCCCAGCGATGAGCTGCTGTCAGTCGATCCCGAGCGTGTTGATCGCGAGGACCTGACGATGCGGCTGCAGGAAGAAGCGCTGGCGCAGTACGACCAGCGCGAGCAGGAGCTCGGCGACGAGCTGATGCGGGCTCTGGAGCGCTTCCTGTTGCTGCAGATCATCGATCAGCGCTGGCGCGAGCACCTGCACGACATGGACTACCTGCAGCACGGCATCGGCCTGCGCGGCGTTGCCCAGCTCGACCCGCTGGTCGCGTACAAGAACGAGGCATACACGCTGTTTGGTGACCTCATGAACCTCGTCTGGATGGACTTCGCGCGGATGATCTACCACGTGCAGGTGACCGTCGAGGACGATCCGGCAGCTGGCGGCCAGGCAGCGACCGCGATTCCTGAGCGCTCGCCCAGCCCGGCCTCGAGCTCGTCCACCGGGGGCGGCCGTGTGAGCTATTCCGGCGGCGTCGCGCCCACGGGCGCGCAGGCGCTGGCGGCTGCCGCAGGTGGCGTCGCGACCGGCCTCGCCGATGCAGATCCGGAGAGCGCGCAGGCTGCGCCCGTAGTGCAGCAGCGCCATGCTGACGCCAACGAGCCGGGGCGCAACGACCCGTGCTGGTGCGGGTCGGGCAAGAAGTACAAGAAGTGCCACGGCGCGTAGCGCCGGCGCGCTACTGCTTGACGAACCGCACGCGCTCGGGCTCGAAGGTGAACTTCACGCGTTGCTCCTCGGGCTGCAGCCACGGGTAGTCGCGCCCGATGTACTTGTTCGAGAGCTTGTTGATGTCGTCGACAGCGCCGTCGACCGTGCTCGTCACAGTGCCGCGCACCTCGACGAAGCTGTACGGGTTCGCCGGATCGAGCACGACCAGCGTCGCGTGCGGGTCCTTGTCGAGGTTCGCAGGCCAGCGGCGGCCGAGCGCGCTGTTCACCGACAGCTTGCCGTCCTCATATCCAACCCAAACGACGGTCGAGAGGATCGCGCCGTCACCGTTGAAGGTCGAGAGCACGCCGTGATTGGGGGCGCTCAGTAGCGCCTGTACATCGGGGTTTTGGAGATCGGTCATGGGCTGAAATCTACCTCGCGCACGCGCTGCTACGGTTGCCAACCGATGTCGACTGCACCCTCAGAGCCGCTTTCCCAGCGCCTCACAGCCATCCGTGAGCAGCTAAAACTGCTCGCGGACTATCTTTGACCCGGCTGGGCTGAGCGAGCGCGGAACTGCGCTCGAAGCGGAGATGGGGGAGCCCGGCTTCTGGGAGAACCAGGAGCGCGCGGCCAAAGTGAGTGCGGAGCACGCGCGGTCATCGCGCAAGCTCGAGACCTTCAGAGCGCTCGAGGGCGACGTCGAGGATCTTGACGCGCTCGGCGAGATGGCCGAGGAGGATCCGTCGCTCGAGAGCGAACTGCTCGAGCAGGTTGCTGCCGTCGAGGAGCGCTTGCAGGCGCTCGAGGAGGCACGGCTGTTCTCGGGCCGCTATGACGCGGGCGACGCGTTCGTGACCGTCAACGCCGGTGCCGGCGGGACCGATGCACAGGACTGGGCCGAGATGGTGCTGCGGATGGAGATGCGCTGGGCCGAGAAGCGCGGCTTCCACGTCGAGTTGCTGGAAGCCTCCCCAGGTGAGGAGGCGGGAATCAAATCGGCCACGTTCCTGGTGAAGGGTGAGAACGCGTACGGCCTTTACGGCAGTGAGAAGGGCGTGCATCGGCTGGTGCGACTTTCACCGTTCGACTCTGCCAACCGACGCCAGACCAGCTTCGCCGGTGTTGAGGTCTCGCCCGTGGTCGAGGACGTTGGCGATGTCGAGATCGACGACGACGACCTGCAGGTCGACACCTACCGGGCGAGCGGTGCCGGCGGCCAGCACGTCAACAAGACCGACTCGGCTGTGCGGATCACCCACAAGCCGACCGGGATCGTCGTGCAGTGCCAGAACGAGCGCTCGCAGTCATCCAACCGCGCGGAGGCGATGGCGATGCTGCGCTCGAAGCTGGCTGAGCGTGCGGAGCGCGAGCGCCGCGAGGAGATCGCGCGCGAGCGCGGCGAGGCTCAGGACGTGAACTTCGGCTCGCAGATCCGCTCCTACGTGCTGCACCCGTACACGATGGTCAAGGACCATCGCACCAACTTCGAGATGGGGGACGCCAACCGCGTCCTCGACGGCGACCTGGACGGCTTTGTGCGCGCGTACCTGTTGAAGGCCGCCAATGCCAACTGATCCACCAACACCTGATCCGCCGCCGCCACCAACTGATCCACCGCCAACTTCGGCTTGGGGTGCCCGTGTCCATAGCGATGAAAATGATTCTGATTCTCATTCTCATTTTCACGCTGGCGAAGGGGGCGACGCCGGACTGCGCGACGCGGACGTAGCCGAACAGCCGACCGCGCCGTACCTGGAGGCTGTCGCCGCCTACGGCATGCGTGGTTCGACCCGCTTCCACGTCCCCGGCCACAAGGGCGGGGGCGGTGCCGATCCCGGCCTGCGCAGCGCGCTCGGCCCGTCGGCGCTGCTGCTGGACGTGCCGCAGGACATCGAGGGAATCGACCTTGGACCGAGCCCGACGCCATACCAACGCGCCGAGCGCCTTGCGGCCGAGGCCTACGGCGCCGACCGTTGCTGGTTTCTGACCAACGGTGCGACGCAGGGCAACCACGCTCTGTGCCTGGCGCTCGCAGGCCCCGGGAAGCGCGTGCTGATCCAGCGCAACTCGCACGCCAGCATGATCGACGGACTCGTCCTGTCAGGTGGGCTGCCGCGGTTCGTCGCGCCCGAGTACGACCATGAGCTCGGGATCGCCCATGGCGTCACTCCGGAGGCGCTCGAGGAGGAGCTCGCACGGGGTGGGCCGTTTGAGGCCGTGTTCATCGTCTCGCCGACGTACTACGGGATGGCAGCCGATGTCGCCGGCTGCGCCGAGGTTGCACACGGCGCCGGCCTGCCACTTGTCGTGGATTGCGCCTGGGGCGCGCACTTCGGCTTCCACGCCGCACTCCCGCGATCGCCGCTCGAACTTGGCGCCGACGTAATGCTGGCCTCGACTCACAAGATCGTCGGCAGCCTGACGCAGTCAGCGATGCTGCTGGTCGGCTCGAGTTCTCGAGTCGACGTCGGCGCTATTGGGCGGGCGGTGCGGCTCGTCCGCTCGACCAGCCAGAGCGCCCTGCTGATGGCCTCGCTGGATGCCGCCCGCAGGCAGCTGACCGTACACGGCGAGCTGCTGCTCGACCGCACGATCAAGGCGGCTACCCGAGCGCGGGCAGCGATCGAGGAGATCTCCGGTTGCACCATCGTCGGCGAGCAATGGGTCGGGCGTCCCGGGATCGCCGGCTGGGATCCGCTCCGGATCGTGATCGACGTGCGCGGCACCGGCCTCACCGGATATCAGGTGGCGAGCGCGCTGCGCGCCTCCTACGACATCCATCTCGAGCTCGCAACGCAGGCGACGGTCGTGCTCGTGCTCGGCATCGGTCAGCCGGTCGAGCCGCTTGATCGCGTCGCCCACGACCTGGCGGAGACGGTGCGCCGGATATCTCCCGAGTCGGGAGGTCAGCTGGGGCTGGATTGTGATTCAGGCCAGAGCGTCCTGACCCAGGCGCCAGCCGAGCTCGGCTCCGAGTCCGTCGTGACGCCCCGCGAGGCGTTTCTCGGTGCAAGCGAGTCGGTGCTGGTGCAGGACGCACTCGGGCGGATCTCCACGGAGTCGATCGCCGGTTACCCGCCCGGCGTGCCGACGCTGCTGCCGGGCGAGCAGGTGACGGCCGAGGTGGTCAGCTATCTGCGGGCACTCGTCGACGCTGGTGCGCGCCTGCACGGCGCCGCCGACCCGAGCTTCCAGACGCTGCGGGTACTCGTGTCATGAAGCGCACGGCTTAGCCGGTAGCTGCGTATACGCGATCTCGGCGCTGTCCGGCGGGATCGTGAACGAGTAGTCGCCCGTCACGGGCGTGACAGTCGAGGTGTTGGCCGTACCTTGCCAGCAGCCGGTGCTGCTGATTGTCTGCCCGCCGAATGTGGCCGAGCCGGACCATGGCGACGGCGCTGTGAGCGCCTTGACCGTCATCGGCACGCTCGTCGGCATCGCGACACGGACGCGCTCGCGCTCTGTCGTGTCGTTGATCAGGGCGAGACTCCAGCCGTTGCCTGACTGGACTGCCCAGACCTTGACATTGCTGGGGAGGATGCCTGTGACCTGTTCCAGCTGAGCGTCCGGGCCGAGCATGCTCGAGAACGCCGCAATCCCGTACATGAGCGGCTCGGCGCTGAGGCCGGCGGAGTTCGTGTGGATCGCCGAGTTGGGCTCGGCCGCGCGCAGGTGGAAGTTGACCCCGTCGACGCCGGCGCTGATGAACTGGAAGAGCTGATCGAGGGCCCAGAGGCTGGTGCCGAACGTGTCAGTCACAAGCGGCAGACCAAGGCAGGTCGAGGAGCCGAGCTCAGTCAGCCGGTACGGGACGCCGATGCTGTGGGCAGCTTGGATGGCCGGCTCCATCTGCGCCGTGGCCTGGCTGATGTTGGTCGGCCGGAAGTACCTGTAGATCGCTGGGTAGGCCGATGAGCCCGACGCCGCGCAGGCGCTGTACGCGTAGTAATGCTCAGTTGCCATCCCAACCTGCCCCGGATCGTGCTGGATCAGCGACGTCAGCCACTGCGACGTCGGTGCCGAAAGCTCGGGACCGGCGAGCGTCAGACTCGGAAACCGGCGCTTGAGCACGTTCGCGTAGAGCGAATAGAGCGTGTCATAGCGGACCGCGCTGAAGTTCTTCACCCAGCTCGCGGTGTTGCGGGTGATGCCGAGGTAGCCGGCGGAGTAAAGGTTCGGCTCGTTGCCGATCGCGACCGCGCTGAGGGTGTCGGACGGAAGCTCGTACTCCTGGAAAACCCGCTGCATGGCTTCCACCACGTTGAGCGCCATCTGCGGATCGTGCGCCGCCGCGTTGACGTTGAAGATCACGTTGGCGCCTGAGGTCGTCGTGCCGTCGATGTTGTAAACGGCCTCGGCGAGTGACTGGAGCCAGGCGTCATTGAGGGTCACCTGATCCACGGTCGGTGCCACGTACTGAGGCATGACGTGCGAGGACTCACCGTTCCAGTAGGCGGTATCGGCGTACGTGCCGCCGACGCGCAGCACGAAGGGCCCGTCGCCGTCAGGCGTGATCAGCCTCACGAAATTCGGGAAGTACTGCTGCTGGGTGTAGGCCTCCATCTCGTCGACGTTCATCGACAGGCCCAGGAACGAGGTCGGCACCGGCTGCAGCGCGTTCGTCGTGACCGTCACAAGCGAGGTCGGCACCGGCTGGCTTGCCCTCTTGTTCGACGCGCCGGCAGCCGATGACCACGTCAGCAGCGCGGCGAATGTGGCGACCGCAGCGACGGCTGCAGCGCGCAACATTCGAACGTGTGAGGGGTTGGATGGTCGATGGCGAAACTTCATGTGATGTCTCGGAGTGCTTCCAGATTGAGATTGGGTTGTGTCTTGCTGATGTCGCCTAAACCACTGCCAACCTTGGCTGTGGGTACGACGATGCAGGTGATACACGGAACAAAGCGCGAGCACCGGAAGTTGCGGTTCGCAATCGCCATGCTCGTCCTCGCGGCCACCGGCTGCCTGGCGCTACCGTCACTTGCAAGTGCGAAGGTGAGTGTGACCGGTCTGCCGGTCTCTGCCGGAGCGAACTCGGTCATTCAGCCCGCGATCGCACCGGCGCCTGACGGAGCCGACTCCGAGTGGCTCGCAGTCAGCGGCAACAACCAGGAGCTGCTCTCGGTGACGCCGGCTGGCCAGCAATCGACGCTCGCCACGGGCCTCGCCGCGGACGCCGGTTCGCCCGACAACTTCGCAAGCGTCGACGCCGACGGCTACGACTGGGTCCTGGACAACGATCAGGGCCAGCCGGAGAACGTCCTGTACGCAGTTGGCCCGGCCGACACGCCCAGCCCCGGACTCAACGTCGTCGCCACGTTCGACGGCTATGCCGAGGACATGACACTTGGGCCCGACGGTGCGCTCTACATAAGCGACAATTCGGGGAACATCCTCAAGTGCGAGATCTCGAGTACGCCCTCAGCTATCTGCACGGCGGCCCCGATCGGATATCCGTTCGACGGCGGTGCCTACGCGATCGGGAGCAGCGGCGGTTCCGTCTGGTTCACCGATGCTGCCGGCGAGCTTGGCTCCTACAGCACGCAGGGCAGCTTCAGCGGACCCTTCGCCAGCCTGAACAACGTCGACCCCGGGACGATCGTCGCGGCCAGTAATGGTCTTGTATACGTGGCCGGCGGAGCTGCCTATCCAGGCGGTGCCAACACCGAGATCATCGCCTTCAGTTCCGGCGGCACCAACGAGGGTGCCGTCGCGACGGGCCTCGGCAACGTCGTGTCGATGACTATCGGTCCCGACGGCAACATCTGGTCGCTGGATGCTGGCGGCAATGGCTCGGTGGACGAACTCGACATCTCCAACAACACCGTTACGACTTACCACCTTCCTACGGGTCTGTGGCTGCCGCAGAGCGGCTGGCGGATCGCAGACGGGCCGAGCGTGCCCAGCGCCTCGGGCACCGGCGAGATCTTCTTCACAGGCACGACTGCCGATGATGGATCAGGTAGCGCTGAGCTCGGCGAGGTCAGCGGGATCCCGTTCCCGGTGGCTCCAGGCAGTCTGGCCTTCAAGTCGGCGGTCACGGTCTCAAAGAAGCATGTCGCGGTCCTGACGCTGACGTGCGCCGGCGAGGGCAACTCCCAATGCAGCGGCAAGATGCTCCTGAGCGTGCAGGCCAAGCTCAAGGTCAAGGTTGCCGTGCGTGCCGCCCGCAAAGGCGACCAGGCTCGGTACCGGGTGATCACACAGACCAAGCGCATGTCACTGGGCACGGTCAGCTATGCCGTTCGCGGCGGTGGTTCAAAGCGCGCCACGGTGACACTGTCCAAGGCTGCGTACAACCTGCTTGAGAAGGTTGACGGCCACAAGTGGAATGCGACTGTGACCAGCGCGGCCACGATGGGCACGGTGGCGGGCGCCACCCTGACGATGACCGGCCCGGCGCCACCCAAGCCAAAGCCAAAGCCAAAGCCGAAGCCCAAACCGAAGAAGAAGCACAAGTAGCGGCTGCGGCGCGATCGAGGCGCAGCCGCCCGACGCCCGCCCCGTATCCTGCCCGTTGTGGAACAGCAGGACTTGGACGCGCTTGTCGCGCGTGCGCTGGCAGAGGATCTCGGCAGCGGCGACGTGACGACGGCCGCGACAGTGGCGCCGGGGACGCACGCGGTTGCGCGGATTACGCAGAAAGCACCGGGCGTTGTCTACGGGATGGACGTTGCCGCCGCCGTGTTTCGCGCGACCGATCCTGACGTCCTGCTGAGCCAGACGGGACCGGAGGGCGTCTGGCGCGAGAACGGTCCGGTCATGGAGATCGCGGGCTCGGCAGCCGGCCTGCTCGCAGCCGAGCGTACGGCGCTGAACTTTCTCCAGCAGCTCTCCGGCGTGGCGACAATGACAGCGCGCTGCGTGCGCGCGGTCGACGGTACCGGCGCCCGGATCCTTGACACGCGCAAGACGGTGCCCGGCCTGCGGCTGCTGCAGAAGCAGGCCGTGCGTGCGGGCGGCGGCACCAACCATCGCGTCGGCCTCTATGACGCGGTCCTGATCAAAGAGAACCACGCTGCCATGGCCGGTGGCGTGGGCGCTGCCGTGCGGAAGGCCAGGGCATATGCGCCACAGCTGCTGTTGGAGGTCGAGTGCGGGACGCTCGAGGAGGTCGCCGAGGCACTCGAGGCAGCCTCCGAGACCCAGCTGCCGGGCGGGTTCAGGATCCTGCTCGACAACATGAATCCGGCCCAGCTGCGCGAGGCGGTTCAGCTGGTCGCCGGGCGCGCCGAGCTCGAGGCCAGCGGTGGCTTCACGCTGGAGACGATCCGGGACGTCGGCGAGACCGGCGTAGACTTCATATCAGTGGGTGCGCTGACCCATAGCGCCCCCGCCCTGGACCTCTCCCTCTTACTGGAACTGCTCCCATGAACCTTCCGATGATCGCCCAGGCGGAGAGCGCTTCGCCGGCGCCGCTGATGCTCGAGAACATTCCGGCACTGCAGGACGAGGTGCGCGCGCTCGCACGCGAGCGCGGTGCCGTGATCCTGGCCCACAACTACCAGCTGCCTGAAATCCAAGACGTCGCCGACTATGTCGGCGATTCGCTGGGGCTGAGCCGCCATGCTGCTGCCGCCGACGCCGCCATGATCGTGTTCTGCGGCGTGCACTTCATGGCGGAGACGGCATCGATCCTGTCGCCGGACAAGACCGTGCTGATTCCGGACCTCGATGCCGGTTGCTCGCTGGCGGACTCGATCACCGCCGAGCAGCTGCGCGAGTGGAAGGCCGAGCATCCCGGCGCCGTCGTCGTCATGTACGTGAATACGACCGCGGCCGTTAAGGCTGAGACCGACTACTGCGTGACTTCGGCCAACGCCGTCGACGTCGTGGCACACATCTTCCGCGAGCATGGCGACGACGCTGAGATTCTGTTTGGGCCTGACATGTTCCTCGGCGCTTACGTCGAGAAGACACTCGGGCGCAAGCTCCACGTCTGGGACGGCGAGTGTCATGTTCACGCGGGGATTCGCCCAGCGGATATCAATGCCGCGCGCGCCGCACACCCTGGTGCTGACTTTCTGATTCACCCCGAGTGCGGCTGTTCGACCAGCGTCATGGAGTACGTGGCGTCGGGCGACATCGCGAGCGAGGGAGTCCACATGCTCTCGACCGGGGGCATGCTGCGGTACGCGGAGGAGCAGGAGCGCGAGCACGCCGATGATCATCGTATGGCGATTGTCGCGACTGAGATCGGCATGCTGTATCCGCTGCGCGAGGCGGCACCCGACCTCGAGTTCATCGCTGCGAACGAAGCAGCTTCGTGCCGCTACATGAAGATGATCACGCTGCCGAAACTCCGCGACTCGCTGCGCGACGGCCGCTACGAGGTAAAGGTCGACGCCGCCACGGCTGAGCGCGCAAGGCTGCCGATTGAGCGCATGATCGCCATCGGCTGACCGCGGCCATGGCGAGGCTAGCCGCGGTACTGGCAACGGTCGCCGCAGCTGCGGCGACTGTCGTCGCGGTACCCGCTCAGGCCCGGGCCGCGCGGATGGTGATCCCGCGGAGCGCTGACCAGCTGATAGTCGTCTCGAGCCCGACGACCGATCCGAGCGACTACCTCGCGACGTTTCGCGCCTACCAGCGGGCCAACTCGCGCTCGCCGTGGCGACCCGTGTTCGGGTCATGGCAGGCTGAGACCGGCAGTGGGCACCTCCTGCCTGGCGCCAATCGGCGCGAGGGTGACCATGCGACGCCGATCGGCGTTTACACGATCGGGGTGACCATGTACGGCAACAAGCCGAACCCGGGTGGGCTCCAATACTCATACCACCGACTGACCTGCGGCGACTGGTGGGATGAGGACCCCTACTCGGCGCAATACAGCCGCTTTGTCCACGTGGCCTGTGGCGTCACACCCGGCTTTGCTGCCTGGTCCGAGCCGCTGTGGACCGAGACGCTGGCCTATCCGTACCTTGCGGTGATCGACTTCAACACCGGCCGGATACGTGCCGGAGCAGGCGCGCCGGGCTCCGGAATCTTCCTGCACAGCTGGATGGACGCTCCGACCGAAGGGTGCGTTGCGCTGCCTGAGTCCCGGCTGCTGGCGGTCCTGCGCTGGCTGCGTCCGCCGCAGCACCCGGTGATCGAGATCGCCACGGACGCCGAGCTCGCTCCGCTCTGAGTGCTGCTAGGCCTCTAGATGAAGACGAGCAAATCGAGGCCGTGCCAGGTAGCGTCCCGCACGGCTGGCGTGGAGTCACGCTTCCGCTCGAACTCGGCGCGGGTGTAACACTGGACGTCGGCAGCCGCGCCCATCTCGAGCGCGTCCCAGAGTGAGGTCGCGACGTACACCCGCTCGAGCCACGGGATCTCATCGAAGGCGTCCGAGATCAGCACGACCGTGAAACCGGGAGCGAGCTCGTCGTGCGGCTCGAGTTCGCCGTTCAACGCGCGGCCGCCGAGGTAGGCGCCGTCGAGCCGCCAGCGGTCCCCGATCCGCCCGAGATAGCGACGCAGCTCGGCCCGGTTGAGTGCGATCGTCGCCTGCATGGGTCAGATTGTCGCGGCCATGAGAGCGCTGCCGCAAGGGCTTCCGGCCTCAGACAACGTGGCCCTAACGAGCCGCTCAGTAACGCGCAATCGCGGCCACAGCTCGGCTCAACATCGGGACCGCCTGAGAGTTCGCGGGACCGTCGAGCATCAGCGCAAAGGCGACCCGCTGGCCGCTGCGGGCGCTGCAGTAGCCGGCCAGGTTGGTGACGCCGTTGAGCGTGCCGGTTTTGGCCACGCAGTGGCCCTGAGCCCAGCTGTGGAGTGCCATCGCCTGGACTGTTCCCTGCTCGCCGACGACCGGTAGGGAGGCGTAGAGAATGTTCCCGGTCGGGGTCAGCCAGACCTTGTGGAGCAGATCGACTACCTCGGTGGGCGTCGTCCTGTCGGCGCGGTCGAGGCCGGAGCCATCGAAGATCACTGGATGCAGGTCGTAGTCAGTCCCGATCGCTTGACGGATCTCGGTCGCGCCGGCATTGAGCGTGCCGGCCCCCAGCAGCCGCGCCCCGAGCTGCTTGGCAAGCATGTCGGCGATTAGATCGTCCGAGGGCACGTCCATCAGCCGCACCAGCGTGGACAGCGGTGGCGACTCGACATGAGCGAGGTCCACGGCGCCGACTGGAGTCTTTCGTGTGCGGCTCGCGGCCCCGACCTTCATACCGATGCCGCGCAGCGTGAGCGCGAGCTCGTGCGCGGCGAACACGGCCGGGGCCATTCGGGTCGTGGTCATTCCGTGGTCGAAGACGAGCGCGCTCAGCTCACCGCCGTAGTCAGGCGTATCGGGAAGATTGTCGGTGGCTGGCCCGCCGCGATCTGAGTCGAACAGGGATTCGTCCGCGAAGATGTGGCCGGTCACCCGGTGAATCCCGTCCTTGCCCAACTGCGTCGCAAGCTGGGACGCCGTCGGGCCGTAACCGTCCTCGTACTGTCGGTTCCAGCCGCCGTCACCGAATGTGGGATCGCCGCCGCCACGCAGATATAGGTTGCCGTGCCAGACGCCGCCACGTCCAAGCTTGCCGGTGCCGAGGACTTCGGTCTCGAATTGCGTGTCAGGTCCGAGCAGGTTGAGCGCGGCGACGGTGGTGTAGAGCTTCTCGACCGAGGCGGGTGGACGCGCCACGTTGGGATTGCGGCTGAACAGCACGGCACCGGTCGAGGCGTTCTCGACGAGCCCACCGACCTGCTTGCCGGCACCGTTCAGTGCGGTCTTCAATTGGTTCTGGAGGCGGGCCGCGGACGCGGCCGTCGCCACCGAGGCCGACGCGGGGACGGCCGCAGAGCACGCGACCGCAACCGCCGCCAGGCAGGCAGCGGCAACCGCCACGAATCTACGCAGTCTGGAACTCCTCGACGTTGTGCGGACCGACGCAGGCGACCGAGAAATCGGTCGAGATACCAGCCGCGACCTCGCGAACCTGGTCGAAGGTGACCGCGTCGAGCGCGGCGATTGCGGCATCTGGATCAACATCCTGCCCGAATACGATGGCCTGCGTGGCGGCGGTACGGGCAATTGCGCCCGTGTTCTCGAAGGCGATCGCCCGGGCGCCGGCCGCGTACGCGCGTGCACGCTCGACTTCAGCCTCGGTCGGTCCGTCCTCGCGCAGTTCGACGACGATCTCCGCCATCCGTGTGAACGCCTCGACGCACTTGCCGCTTTCGAGCCCGGAGCTCAGCTGCAGCACGGGCACATCTGCGTAGGCATGCGGATAGGAGCTGACCGAGTAACAGAGGCCGCGCTGTTCGCGGATCTCGTCGAACAGGCGCGAGCCCATCGAGCCGCCGAGCAGGGTCGAGTAGATCGTCAGCGCGGCCCGCTGTGCGGAATCGGTGACGTCGATCGAGGGCCGGTAGGACATGCGCAGGTGGGACTGGTTGGAGTCGCGCTCCGTAACCAGTATTCGAGGCAGAAGGGCAGGCGCCGGATCGTATGGACCGGGCTGCGGCAGCGTCTCGAAGCGCTCGAACAACTCCTCGACGCCCGAATCGGTACCGACCACGTCGAGGTTGCCGACGAGCAGTGCGGCGCCGCGCGCCGGCGCCCACTGGCGGTTCCGGAAGGCGATGATGCCGTCCCGCGTGAACGTCTCGGCGAGGTGCTCGGCCGGACCGAGCACCGGGCGTCCGAGCGGGTGATCCCCGAACACGGCCTCATCGATCAGATGCTCGGCGACGGCTGAGGGCTGGTCGTTGTAGCGCGCGATCTCCTGGACGACCACGCCCCGCTCCTTGTCGAGCTCGACCGGGTCAAGCGTGGCGCGTCCGACGAAGTCAGTGAGCAGGTCTGCGGCCTCGATCCCCTTGGTCGAGCGTGCGGTGATGTGGAACGCGACGAGGTCGTGGCTGGTGTAGGCGTTCAGCACGGCGCCATTGCGCTCGGCCGCCTCGTTGACGTCGCGATAGGTCTTGTACTTCTCACCGCCCTTGAACACGAGGTGCTCGAGGAAGTGGGCCATGCCGTTTTCCTCGGGTCGCTCGGTGCGGGCGCCGGCGTCAAACGCGACCATCAGCGTGAGCGCGCGCGTGCCGTCCACCGCGATCCTGTGCAGGGGCAGCCCGTTGCGTAGGACGGAACTTGTGATCGTGGCCATGGAGAGAAGGTAGCGACCCGCCGGGCGTCAAACGGTCGTCACGGCCTGCTATCCATGCCTTTAGCGAAACTCCCTGCAAATCTGCTTGCATGCAGCGTCGCGTCTGGAGTCCGCCGGGTGGAGGCCGCTACGCTGGGGCCCACCTTATGGCGCACACTGACTCCAGATCACGCAGCCGACGGCAGACCGCCCGACCCACAGCTGCTCATATGCTCTCCCGACAGCCCCAGACGCTGATGCGCTCCGACGAGCCAGGCTCCGCGAACTCGATCCTCGAGTTCCGTGGCGTCTCGATGAAGTACGGCACCGGAGCCTTTGGCCTCGACCAAGCGACCTTCGCGATAGATCGCGAGGACTTCGTCTTCATGATCGGCTCGACCGGCTCAGGCAAGTCGACGGTGATGCGGTTGCTGATCAAGGAGATCGAGCCGACCGAGGGTCACATCCGCGTTGCCGGCCGCGATCTTTCGACGATTTCGCGTAAGCAGGTCCCGTTCTATCGACGCAACATCGGCGTGGTCTTCCAGGACTTCAAGCTGCTGCCGAGCCGGACCGTGTACGACAACGTCGCCTACGCGCTGCAGGTCACGGGCCACTCGCGCAAGGAGATCCGCGCCAAGGTCCCGGACATCCTGCGCCTCACCGGACTCTCGACCAAGCTGCACAACTACCCCGACCAGCTCTCCGGCGGCGAGCAGCAGCGCGTCTCGATCGCGCGCGCGTTCGTCAACCATCCGCCGCTGCTGCTCGCGGACGAGCCGACCGGAAACCTCGATCCCGAGACCAGCATCGACATCATGCGGCTGCTGTACCGGATCAATCGCACCGGCACCACGGTGCTCGTCGCCACGCACGACCACGCGATGGTCGACAAGATGCGCCGGCGCGTGCTCGAGCTCGCCGGGGGCCGGATCGTGCGCGACGAGGCCACCGGCCTGTACGCCCGCGACGAATCGACGCGCGAGTTCGCCCAGCGCTTGCGCGGCCCGAACGAGATCCCAGAGATCTTCTAGTCGAAGATGAAATACAGCGTCGGTTTCTTCCTCCGTGAGTCGCTGCGTGCGATGCGCCGCAACGCGGCGCCGAGCTTCGCTGCGCTCGCGACCGTGACGGTCACGCTGATCGTCGTGGGCGTCTTCATCCCGATCGTGCAGGCGACGCGTGGCGCCGCCGACAGCGTCCGCAGCCGCGTGCTCGTCGACGTGTACATGAAGGACAAGGCGACGGCCGCTGACGACTCCCGCGTGCTCAAGGAGCTCCAGGGGCTCCCGAACGTCCACAAGGTCGTCTTCGAGGACAAGACGCAGGCGCTTGCGCTCGCGCGCAAGCAAGATCCACTCGCCTATGAGCTGATCACCGGCAACCCACTGCCCGATACCTTCCACGTCTACCCGACGAATCCGAGCGATGCGCTCCAGGTCCGCGCTGCGATCGACGGAGTCGGCTCGGGCGGCGGCGGTCACATGCTCGACACGGAGATCAAGAACGTCTCTAACCACACCGAGGACACGGCGAAGCTGCTGACCGTGACGCGCTTCGTGACGATCACCGCCGCGCTGCTGGCGGCGATGTTGACGCTCGCCTCGATCGTGCTGATCGGCAACACGATCAGGCTGTCGCTGTACGCGCGCCGCCGTGAGATCGAGGTGATGAAGCTCGTCGGCGCGACCGACTGGTTCATCCGTTGGCCGTTCGTGATCGAGGGCATCATCGTGGGCGCGTTCGGTGCCGTAATGGCGATCGTCGTGCTCGGCGTGACCAAGCTCGCGCTGCTCGACCCGCTCGCCGGCACCTTCACGCTGATCGACGCGCCCAGGACGATCTCGTTCGTCCCACTGATCTTGGTGTTGGTCGCGGCCGGCATTGCGGTCTCCGCGTTCGGTTCCGGCCTCTCGTTGCGCCGCTTCCTACGGGTCTAACCGGCAGCGGAGCGTTGCGGGGGTGGCCAAGCGGGGATGAATCTCCGCTGCCATGGCTACGCTCCAGGCTGTGTTCGTGAAGCGGTCGCGGTCCCCTTGGCGACGCTGGCTTGCCGGCGTCGCCGTAGTCGTTCTGCTGCTGATCGGCGTCTGGTTCGGCGGGCACCCGAGCTGGCTTCCGCCGCCGCTGCGCAGCGCCTTCGTCTCGAAGACCGCTAACGAGCGGCTGGTGCAGACGACGCTCGACCTGATCTCAAAGGACTACTACAAGCCGGTCAACACCAGCAAGCTGCTGAACAGCGGGCTTGAGGCTGCTGTCAACAGCCTGGACGACCCCTACTCCCATTACTACCCGCCGGCGCTGTACCACTCGTTCCAGAACGAGACCAACCCGCAGGTTGCCGGCATCGGCGTCCAGGTGGCGGCCGAGCCGGTCGACAACGGGATCGAGGTCGAGGAGGTGTTCCAGGGCTCGCCGGCGGCAAAGGCCGGCCTCCAACACGGCGACATCATCACCGCCGTCGGCACCACCTCGCTGTCCGGCAAGACGGTTGATCAGGGCTCGAAGCTGATCCGCGGCAAGGCCGGCAGCTCCGTGCAGCTCACTGTCACGCGCGCCGGCAAGAAGCGCACTGTGACGATCACGCGCGCTGACGTTACGGTCCCGGTCGCATCGTCGAAGCTCCTGCACTACAAAAGCAAGGCGCTCGGCTACCTGCAATTCACGCAGTTCACCGAGGGATCGGCGGCGCAGCTGCGTGTGCAGGTGCAGGCGATGCTGAAGGCGGGTGCGCAGGGGCTGATCCTCGACCTGCGCGACAACCCAGGCGGACTGCTCGAGCAGGCTGTCGGCGTCGCCAGCCTGTTCATCAAGAACGGCACGATCGTGAGCACGCGCGGGCGCAACCAGCCGACGACCGTCTACACGGCGCTCGGCGACGCGATCGCGCCGACCATCCCGATGGTCGTGCTGGTCGATCGCGGCACCGCCTCGTCGGCTGAGATCGTCACCGGCGCGCTCAAGGACCGTGGCCGCGCCAAGATCGTTGGCACCAACACCTACGGCAAGGGCGTCTTCCAGGAGCTGATGCCGCTGTCGGGCGGCGCTGCGCTCGACATCACCGTCGGCGAGTACTACACGCCGAACGGACACAACCTCGGAGGCGGAGGCGTCAAGGAGGGGAAGGGCATCAAGCCCAACGTGTACGTCTACGACAACCCGGACATGCCCGGAACACACGCCCTCAAGGTGGCGGAGCAAACCGTCGCCGGCGAGATCAAGTGAGCCCCCGTAGGGCCGTTCCCGCGAAGGCGGCACCGGCGCTCAAGCCGCACGTCGCGGTGATCGAGCGCCGCGGCAAGTTCCTGGTCGCCGAGCCGTTCTTCGGGCCTGGTCCGCGCCTTGCGATCAGCCGTGACTCGCGCTACGACGTCGGTGACCTGATTGCGGTCACGCCGGGCATCTCGGGTCGCGGCAGCAAGGGGTCGCGTGCTCGCGTGCATCGCCGGCTCGGCAAACCCGATGTCGCGCGAGATGTGATCGAGGCGCTGATGGTCGACCGTGGGCTCGCACGCGGGTTCGAGGCGCCGGTCAGTCGCGCGGCCAAGGACGCTTCGGAGTCGGAGATCGGTGTTGGTGGCCCGAGCGGGGGCCGTCGCGATCTTCGCGCGCTCGCGACGTTCACGATCGATCCGACCACCGCCAAGGACTTCGACGACGCGATCTCGTGCCAGCCGGCTGAGGGTGGTGGCGGTTGGACGGTCTGGGTCCACATCGCGGACGTGAGCGCGTACGTGTCGCCGCGCTCGCCGATCGATCGCGAGGCTTACCGCCGCGCCACCAGCGTGTACGTACCGGGCGCGGTCGAGCCGATGCTGCCGCACGAGCTCTCGAGCGGGGCCTGCTCGCTCGTCCCCGACCAGGACCGGCTCGCGGTCACCGTCGAGATGCTCGTGCGCGGCTCAGACGTCGTCAGCGCCGCCTTCTATCGATCGCTGATCCGCTCGGACCAGCGGCTGACATACGAGCAGGTGGACCGCATATTCGCGGGGGCCGGGCGGGCCGCGGGGGAGTGGGGCGACGGCCTTGGGAGTGCCCGTGCGGCGGCACGGGCACTGGAGGAGAAGCGCGCGGCCAAGGCGGCTCTGGTGCTCGAGTCGTCCGAGCCGGAGTTCGCCTTCGACAAACGCGGCAACGTGGTGGGCGTGGCACCGGTCGTGCAGACCGAGTCGCATCGGCTGATCGAGCACCTGATGATCGCCGCCAATGAGCAGGTCGCGAAGTTTCTCGAGGCGCACAAGCTGCCGGCCCTGTACCGCGTGCACGAGCGACCGGAGGCGATGGCGGTCGAGCGGATGCTCGACCAGCTCACGTCACTGGGGGTGCCGACCCCACCGCTGCCTGGCGGGACCTTGACCACGCAGCAGGCTGCCGACGTGGCGGGGGAGGCGTCGCGGATGGTCGCGGACTGGATCGTGGCCCAGGGCGGACGCGGGGCGCGGGCTCTGAACCGGATCGTGCTGCGGTCCTTGAAGCAGGCTTACTACGACGACCGCAACCGCGGGCACTCGGGCCTCCAGCTCGCCAGCTATTGCCACTTCACCTCGCCGATCCGGCGCTACCCGGACATGATCTGCCACCGCTCGCTGCTGTCGGCGGTGACCGGGGACGAGCCGGTGCCCGAGGCTTCGTGGGTGGCGCAGGCCGGGCCCTGGACCTCCGAGCGCGAGCGTGCGGCGATGACGATCGAGCGCGACGCTGACGACATCGCCCGCTGCTTCCTGCTCGCACGGCGGCTCTCGCAGGAGCCGCGGGGCGGCCTGGAGAAGGCCTTCGAGGGCGAGATCGTGGGTGTGATCGGGGCCGGCGCCTTCGTCGCGTTCGGGGAGGACGGCCAGTTCGAGGGGATGCTGCCGGTGCGGCGCCTCCGCGACGACTGGTGGGAGCTCAACGAGCAGGGGACCGCGCTGGTCGGCACGCGGCACGGCGGCGCACTGCGGCTCGGGGATGCGGTCGCGGTCACGATCGGCGGAATCGACGCGCCACGGGGTAGGGTTGACCTGCTACCGGTAGGTGAGGATTAGATATGGCAAAGGGCAATAAGAAGAAGACCGCGCCGGGTGATGTGGCAACAAACCGGCAGGCGGCCTTCAGGTACAACCTCATAGAGCGCTTCGAGTGCGGGATTGTCCTGACCGGTACAGAGGTCAAGTCGCTGCGCGACGGCAACGCGCAGCTCAAGGACTCTTACGCCACGATCAAAGACGGCGAGATCTGGCTGGTTGGCACCTACATTGCGCCGTATCCAGCTGCAGGACGTGAGAATCCCGACCCTGAGCGCACGCGTAAGCTGTTGATGCACAAGAGCGAGATCGAGCGGCTCACCGGCAGCCTCAACGAGCGCGGCTTCACGCTCGTTCCGACCCGGATCTACTTCTCGGGCGAGCGTTCGCGCGCCAAGGTCGAGATCGCGCTGGCGCGAGGCAAGGACCTGTACGACAAGCGCGAGACGATCAAGAAGCGGGACATGGCGCGCGAGGTGCAGCGCGAGCTGCGCGAAGTGAGCCGTTAGCGCCGTCGCCGGCAGTTGCGGTCAGACGGAGCGGATCACCCGCACGCGGTCGGCCAGCGATCGGGTCGCCACGCTTGATCCCCACGCGAGTGACTCGAAGCCATGCGGCGCCCCGGGGTGCACGTGCAACTCGGTGGGGATGCCGGCCCGGCTCAACCGCAGCGCGTACTCGAGATCCTCGTCGAGGAAGATGTCCAGGTCGCCGACGTCGATGTAGGCGGGGGGAAGCCCGGCCAGGTCGCGGGCGCGAGCCGGAGCTGCATGCGCAGCCACATCTGCGGTGCCTGCGGCATCGCCCAGAAGTGCGCTCCAGCCGGTGGCGTTGTCGTCGTAGGTCCAGCTTGCGACACCGTCGAAACGCGGATCAGGGGTGGTGGTCCGATCGTCCAGCATCGGATAGATGAGGATCTGCCGCGCGATGCGCGGGCCGCCGCGGTCACGTGCGAGCAGCGACACGGCGGCGGCGAGACATCCGCCCGCGCTATCGCCCATCACGAACATGCGATCGGGATCCACCCCGAGTTCTGAGGCGTGGTCGTGCAGCCAGACGAGCCCGGCGTAGACGTCCTCGATCGGCGTCGGGTACGGGAACTCGGGCGCCAGGCGGTAGTCGATCGCCAGAAGTGGCACGGCGCTAGAGGAAACGTATCGGGCGGCGAGCGGGTCGAACAGGTCAACGCTCCCGAGGATCATCCCGCCGCCGTGGCAGTAGAGCCCTGCCGATCCCGGGCCTGGGCCGGGGGGCGAGTACCACCGCGCGAGTAGTTGAGAGCCGTCTGCGGCCGGTACGCGAAAGTCAGTCGTGAGCACGTTGTCCGGCGCCCTGAGGCCCGAGAACTCCTCACGGAGGAGCCGTTCATGGAGGGAGCGTCGGCCGGCGATGTCGCCCACGGCCAGCGGCAGATCGTCCGCCGCCTGCATGCCCTCAACGAGTTCTGGATCGATCCACGGCGTGCTCATCATCTGCTCCGCGCGTGCACTCTACCTGCGGCTGCACCTGGCCGCGGGTGGGAGATCGAGGTGTCTCGCCTGATCACACGTCAGCAGGGCGATTCCAGGGACGTCTTCAGCCGATCGAGCCGCCCCGCCCAGGCGGCGTCCGCCTCGCGCACCCAGACCGCCGCCGGTTCCAGGGCGCCGGGGCGCAGGCGGTAGCGAACCTCGCGGCCGGAGACGCCGGGCTCGCGCTCGACCAGGCCAGCGCCGGTTAGCGTCGATAGGTGCTTGGCGACGGCCTGGCGCGTGATCGGCAGCTCGGCAGTCAAGGACGGGACCGACGTCGAGCCCTCGCGCAGCAGCCGGTCGAGCATCTGCCGGCGGGTCGGGTCGGCGAGCGCCCCGAACAGGAGTCCGAGCTGGTCGCTCACGCGCAGACGAGCTCGAAGTTGGTGGCGAGCTGCGCAACTGGCAGCATCGCCGCCTGGGTTTCGGTGACAGTTACGCGCGTGCCGTCGGGCACCTCGACGATGTTGATGCCGACGTGGCGGGCCGGCTCGTCGTCGCTCTCGCGCCACCACCACCAGCTGATGTGACTCGGCGGCTGGGTCTCCTCGACCACGAGCGTGCGGTCACCGTCCGGCTCGAGCCATCCCTCGCGGCCCTCGCCTGTCGAGACGGCTTCCCACACGTCCTCGATCGGCGCGTCAATGATGACCTCACGGGTCACGGTGTCGCTGTCTGTGTGGGTCTCGGGCATCGCGTCCATTCGGTCCTCCTTTGACAACCAGATGGTTGCTATTGTCTGGCTGACAACCAACCAGTTGTCGAAAGGATACTGCCATGCCACTCGTCCCGATGGTCATCGAGCAGAGCGCGCGCGGCGAGCGCTCGTTCGACATCTACTCGCGTCTGCTGAATGAGCGCATCATCTTCATCGGCACGCCGATCGACGACGACGTCGCCAACCTGGTCGTCGCGCAGATGCTGCACCTGGAGAGTCAGGATCCGGACAAGGACATCTCGCTGTACATCAACTCGCCCGGCGGGGTTGTCTACTCGGGCCTCGCGATCTACGACACCATGCGCTTCATCAAGCCGGACGTGCAGACGATCTGCTTCGGCGTCGCCATGAGTATGGGCTCGCTGCTGCTCATGGCCGGGACCAATGGCAAGCGAATGGCGCTGCCCAACAGTCGCATCCTGATCCACCAGCCGTCGGGCGGGTTCCAGGGGCAAGCCAGTGACATCGAGATCCACGCGCGCGAGACGCTCGCCCTGCGCGAACAGATCGATGAGATCTACGCCAGGCACACCGGTCAGACCCAGGCGCAGGTCCGCGACGACATGGAGCGTGACCGTTTCTTCACTGCGCAGCAGGCGCTTGAGTACGGACTCGTCGACCGTGTGATCAGCGAGCACGAGCTAAGCCGGCAGGTGACCGGGTTCAGGTCGGGGAGCAACGGCGACTGAGGGCGCGCGAAGCTCGTCCCGGAGGACGCTTGAGCCGCCGTGCCCGCCAGCGGGCGGGCACGGCGGACTGACACACCGGGGGGACTTGTCGCTATGCCTTTTGCGCGCTGGCCGCGAGGGCGGGCAGCTCGACGGTCTCGCCGTCGCTTGGACCCTCGATCTGCGGCTCGCCGGCGGCGGCCCGGGCGACGACGCCGGAGGCCTCGCCCAGCAGGTCGCGCAGGCGCCGCAGATCGCCAACGGCCTCCGCCTTGCGCAGCTCGAGCGCGACGGCCTCGTCGCGGATGCGGTTGCGGTCGCGTTCGAACTCGGCCAGCATCTCCTCGTGGTCACGCTGGGCGCGTTGCTTGACGTCGCGGGCGCTGCGTTCGGCCGCGTCGATGATCGCCTTGGTCTCCTTGCGTGCCTCGGCTAGCAGTTCGCCGGTCTCCTGGCTGACTTGGTTGCGGAGATCCCGCGCCTCGGCTTCCGCCAAGGCGAACATCTCCGCGATCCGAGGGCCCACGGCTGCGTGCTCGTCGAAGACGTACTCGGCCTCCGCGTCGCGGGCGCGGTCCTCGGCGTCCGCGACCAGCCGCTGCAGGTAGTCGACGTACTCGTCTACCTGAGCGCGGTCGTAGCCGCGGATCGCGACGGTGAACTCTGGATGCCTCGTGTCGAGGTCGGTCATGCAGCCTTCCTTTCCAGTTCGGGGACAGAGCGGGGACGAGCAGTGAAGTCGGGGGTCCCGGACCTGCCGGACGCGTCTCGGTGCGCGCCGTGGTGCGCGGTTTTCTCCCAGTTGCGCTCGCCGCGGCTTTCGCGGACGACGGCGCGCAGGGCCGCGACAGCCAGTAGCACCTGGTAGAAGGGAGCGCCGATCAGCAGCCGCAGGTAGTCCCGCACCCGCGGGCGCACGAAGTACACGCGGCAGAACTCACGCATGCCGACGGCCTCGAACACGAACATCGCGATCGTCGGCACCGCCGGCATGAAGCTCAATAGCGCGATTCCGAGCGGCGCCCTCAGCACGAGCGTGCAGATGATCGCGAACGGGATCGCGATGCCGGCGAACGCCTGCAGGAACGGCTGGGACAGGGTGTAGCGCGCGAGCAAGCGCTGACGGCGGCTCGGAAGCTGCTTCCAATGGCCCTTGTGCAGCACCTGGAGGAAGCCCTGGTTCCAGCGGGTGCGCTGCTTCAGCAATGCCAGCAGGCTGTCAGGGGTCTCCTCGCGCGTCACGAGATACGGGTCGTAGGCAACCGCGAAGCGGGCGCCCATTGATGACAGCCGCACGCCGAGCTCGCAGTCCTCCGCCAGGCAGGCGGAATCCCAGCCGTCGACCGAGCGCAGCAGGTCCGTGCGGATGAACACGGTGTTGCCACCCAGCGGCAGAAATTGGTACCGGGACTGGAGGTGCAGACGGCTGCGGAACCAGAAGAAGTACTCCAAGCAGTTGCGGAGGGCGTACCAGTTGGAGCGGAAGTTGACGAGTTGCACGCCACCCTGGACGACGTCGGCTCCGGTGCTCTGGAAGGTACGGTCGACCGAACGCAGCAGGCGCGCGTCGACCTCGTCCTCGGCGTCGAACACGCCGACGATCTCGCCGCGGCACAACGGCAGCGCGGTGTTTAGCGCCTTCGGCTTGTTCTTCGGCCAGTTCTGGTCAACGACGATCCGCACCCGGTCTCCGTGGCGTTCGGCCACGCGCGCGGCGACGGCCGCCGTCGCCGGATCGTCGTGACCGACGATCGGCAGCACCTCGAAGCTCGGGTGGTCGATTGCGAGCAGCTGCTCGAGCGTCTCCTCGAGCACGTCCTGCTCATGCCGGGCGGGCACGAGCAACGAGAACGACAGCTCAGGCCGCCCGCTCTCGTTCAGGAAGCCGGTCGCCTCCAGTGTCTCAGGGTCCCGCCACGCGTGCAGCATCCACCAGAGCGTCAGCATCGAGATGCTGAACAGCGACATGGACAGCAGAATCAGGACGATCGCAAGTACGGTCATCGCCTTACTCCTGCCCAGCGCAGCTGCCAAGCGCCTTCGTCGTCAACAAGGCTTCACCGAGTGCCACCCAGGCACCGCCGTAATAGTTGGGCGCCTGCGCCTGTGCTGCGCGCGCCTTGGCCAGCAGGCCGTTCATCGCGTCGTCGTCGCCCGCGGCCCTGGCGGCCGCTGCTGCGGCGACGTAGGTCAGCGCATTGCTGCTGGTGTCGATGACGTTGCCCTTAGTACCCAGCGCAATCGCGGCAGCGCGGCCCTTGGGTGAGAGCAGCGGCCACCACTTCGCGGCCAGCTTCCGGTCCGAGGCCGCGCAGCTGCTCGCCATCCAAAGCACGACGCGCTGCGCGTCGAGTCCGTACTGGGTCTGTGGCACGCTTCCGTTCGGCGCCGGTTCGGCCGTCGCGTTGTTGCCGTCCAGTCGTGCCCAGTCGGGCGGCAGCAACGAGCCGTTGGCTGTGAGTGCCCGGATGTACACGGAGGAGCTGCGCGCCAGCGCCGTCCAGCGCGAGTCGCCGGTGAACTTCGCCAGCCCGTCGAACGCCAGCGGCGACCAGTAGCTCGGGTCCAGCGATCCGGGAGAGCCGGTTCCCCACGGCCCGGCGGCCAGCAGCAGTGGCCCTTTCTTGATCGTCTCGTTGGCGAGGATCGCGCTGGCCATCCGGCGCGCCTGGGCGTGATATTCGCTTGAGCCGGGCCCGCTGGCCCGGCTCAGCGCCCAAGCGGTCAGCACGTCCGCGTCAGTCGCGGGCGTCTTGGAGAGAACCGCCCCGGAGGAGTTCGCGTGCCACGCGAGCAGACCGTCGGGTTGCTGCAGGTGGCTGGCCGTCCAACGCCAGATCTGAGCGAAGGTTGCTGGCCGGTGCGCCACTTCGGCGAGCAGCAGACCGTAGGACTGGCCCTCGCTGACGGTGTCGTCGTCGTTCCCGGGACGGGTGACACGACCGTCGTGCTTCACGTAGGTGCGCAGGAACGCCTTGGCTGCAGTCAGCGAGGCCGTCGTCGCTGAGTGCCCGTCGCTCGATGTATCGAGCTCGAACGTTGCCACCGCGGCGATCGCGATCAACACCGCTGCGACCGTCACTGGACGCCAGCCGAGACGAGAGCGCGTCGCCGTCATCGCCGCACCACGTTGCAGTGTGGGCAAAGGTAGGAACCCACGCCGACGCCCGTCAGCATGCGGATCTGGATCTGTGCCGCGCCGGTACCGAAGGTCTTGACCGTGCGGCTGTGGTTGATCGCGTCGAAGACCTCGGAGTAACCGGGCTTGTCCGCGTACATGGAGTTGCGCATGTCCGGCGAGTCGATCACGAAGTCGAATTCTCTCCAGCCCCTCGGCAGATGCTTCTTGATCGCCGGGTCGAGGTTGCTGGCGAAGCTGAGTTTCGAGAACCAGACGACGCCATAGCGCGGTTGGAACCCGGCACGGACCAGGTCCACATAGAGAGTGTCGTCGGTGATCAGTCGTGCGCGACGGTTGATGTGCTTCTCGATCCAGCGCTCGGCCGCGACCTGCGGGTTGGTCAGGTTCTTGGACATCGCGTAGCGGTCGCCCTTGATCCATTGCGGACCGACGATCGCCACGAGCGCCACCACGGTTGCCGCGGAGGCCACGGTGGTGACGCGCCCGAACCACTTGCTGCGCTCCCAGCGCAGACCCCAGAGCGTGTTAAGCAGACCGGCCGGCAGCAGCGCACAGAACGGCAGCAGGCCGATGTCGAACGGCTCCGGCAGGTAGCCGCCGTGGACGGCGATCAGGACCGCGACGGCAAGCGCCACGGCGATCGGTCGCAGCTTGCGGACGAACAGCGCCAGCGGCGCGGAGCCGAGACCGAGGCCGAGCAGCCAGGCGTCGTTTCGCAGCCAGCCGTCGATCACCTGGCGCGCGGCCGAGTGCGGGTTGAAGACGCTGCCGGTAGCCTGGCGGGTCACCAGCTGCCAGACGACCGCCTGCTCGAGGCTGACGTGGCCGTGGCCGGGAAGCAGCTCATCCCTGAGCAGAGCCATCAGCGGATAGATGCTGCCGACGAGCACGAAGCTCGCTCCGAATGCGGCCAGGCAGAAGGAGCGGGTTCGGCGGTCGGTCTGCTGGACGACTGCGACGAGGAGGCCGGGGAGGAACAGCAGCATCGTCTCCTTGCTGAGCACGGCCGCGGCGAAGCAGACACCGCTGCCAGCAAACGACCACAGCTTCGCGTTCGGGGTTGCGGCCAGCAGGAACGAGGCGAGCAGCCACGGCAGCGCGAAGTCCTCCAGGTAGATCTCGCGCAGCGAGTAGATCCCGAGCGGGCTCACGATCAGCGTCAGGGCTGCGAGCACCGCGAAGCCGCGCCGCAGCTCGAGGCGCCGAGCCAGCGCGTAGAGCAGTCCAGTCGTCGCAAGCGCCGGTATCAGCATCAGCGAGCGGGCAGTGGCCACGGCCGTGGCGCCTCTGACAAGGCCGCCGAACATGCTGGTGAGCAGCCCGAGCTGGACCCAGCCGAACGGCGGGTGGTCGTACCAGTACGTGTAATGGGACAGCTGACCGTGGGTCATCACCGCCCAGGCCTCGGCGACGTAGGTTCCCTCGTCGTCGGCGAACGCCGGGTAATGGGTGCTGCCCGTGCCGATCAGGTGCGCCGCCAGCGCAAGCAGGCAGGCGACGATTCCCAGGCTGAGGGCATGGGCGCGTAGCCACCCGAGGGACACGCGACCACGCGTTGGCTCCAGGTCCGGCGCCCGGTCAGGGCGTCGATAACCGTCATGAAGCGGCGCAGTCTCGGGCTCGGTGACCGCCGCACCCCGTCGGGGTGTCAACAGTACATCGGTCATCCGCTCTTCCCTTAACGCGTACCCCGTTGGCGCGACGCGTAGCTGTCATCGGGGGTTGACAACCGGCACGGCCGGGGTAGACCAATGTGAGAGACATGGCCGGCAGACGAACTGACGACACCGAGAGCCCAGCAGGGCTCTGTAACCTCGACTGAGATGCAGCGCTCCGCTCAGGTGGAAGCTCTGGTTCTGCGCGTGGTTGCAGGCCCCGATCCGGCCGGGCGCCTCGAGGCTCTCTGCGAGCTTCGGCGTGAGCTCGACGCGATCGAGGCCGAACTGGCTGCGGAGGCGATCAGAACGGGCATGTCCTGGCGTGAGATCGGCGAAGCGATCGGAGTCTCCAAGCAGGCGGCGCACCGCCGACACCGCGACAGCGTCGCGCGGTTGGTGAAGGACAGCGACACGCCCGAGACAGCAGCTCAAGGCGGTGTGAACGTGTCCGTCGCGGCCCGGCGAGCGGTACGCGTCGCGCGCCAGGAGGCCGCACGCATGGGCGGCAACGAGGTGGGTACCGAACACCTGCTGCTGGGAATGCTGCAGTGTGGCGACGAGCAGACGGTGAACCTGCTGCGCCGGCTGGGTGTGACGCTCGAGGCGACGCGCGACGCGGTCCAGCCGACGACCGAGATGACGCTCGAGGCCGCGCGCCGCGCCTACGCGACCAGCGAGCAGGCCGGCGCGGCAACGCTTGTCTCGCCGGTGGCGCGGCGGATCCTCGAGCGGGCGCTGACACACGCGGCGGCGCGCGACTCCAGCGAACTCACCGCGCTCGATCTGCTGCGCAGCGTCGTCATGCACGATGACTCCGGCGCGGCGCGCACACTCGTCCGCCTTGGCGTGGACGCCGGGAGGATCCGGGCGGAGATCGCCTCGGTCCAGGACTTCAAGGTTTCGCCGCGCGTCTGACCGCATCGGCCAGCGCCTGCAGATGCTGGTCGACCGTTGCCGGCCTCGTGTAGGCGGTTGTCGCCGCAGTCGACCTTGTCTTCGCGCTCATCGAGCGTGGCGCGTTCGTGTGCGCGACGCCTCCACCGCTGTCGGCCACCACCAACGCGGCACCGCCCGCTGCTGCGACCAGCGCCGAGACGGCGATCACCCGGCTCCGCAGCCGGCCGCTTTGGCGCCCGGGCGTGGAAGCTCGCCTGCGGGCGTGTTCTGCCTGTGATGGCGGCGTGGTCATTGGCGGTGCCGCCGGCGCGCGCTCGAGGACGACCGTCGGGTCAAGCTGTGCCAGCGCCGCGTGCGCGTCTGGTGGCCGAGAGTTCTGGTCCGGGCGCGTGAGCCAGCTGATCAGATCCCCGACCTTGGGCAGCGGTTTGGTCTCTCCCCCGACCGTGCGCAGCAGTACGCCAAGCGCGAACAGATCGCTCTGCCGGGTCGCGGGCTGGCCTTCCACCACCTCAGGCGCGAGGAAGCGCAGCGTCCCGACGACTTCCTCAGGCTGCGTGATACCGCTGGAGTCCTCGACCCGGGCAAGCCCGAAGTCGGTCAGCCGGGCAGATTGCTCGTCGTCGAGCAGGACGTTGGCCGGCTTGATGTCGCGGTGCAGGATGCCATGGTCGTGTACGCAGGCGAGTGCGGAGAGGAGCTCGTGAGCGAGCGTTTGGATCGCGAGCGGCGAGAACCCGCCGCGATCCAAACGCTCGCTCAACGTGTCCCCGTCGATGTACTCCATGACCAGGTAAGGCTGTGGTGCCGTGACGCTGTAGTCGTAGACCCGCACCAGATTGGGGTGATGAATCGCCGCATGGGTTCGCGCCTCGCGGGCGAAGCGCGCTACCGCGGAGGCGTCGGCGGCCAGCGTGTCGGACAGCATCTTGATCGCGACGGTGCGCTCCAGGCGCTCATCGCTGGCCCGCCACACCGTCGCCATGCCGCCGGTTCCGGCGACCTCCTCGAGGCGATAACGCGCGCCGACCTCGTCGCCAGTGCCCAGACGCTTGGCGGTCATCTCAGGAATGGTTGCCCCCGCTCCAAGCTGTCCACGTGCTCGAGCTCCCGGAGCAGTCAGAGCCGGACCGGTTGCCCGAGCCGCCCTGATGCGAGGCGCCCGACCGGCCGCCCCGGCCACCGTGATGCCAAGGGCGAGACGGATGACCGTGAGCCCCCTGGCGGTGGTGGCATTGCTGCATTGGTGACGGCGCCGCCGGTGTCGTGGAGGCCGGAGGCTGGGTGCTGGGCGAAGGCGTCTGTGTCGATGCCGGCGGCACTTGTGGTGGGGTCGATGGCGTCTGTGTCGGTGCCGGCGACGTCTGTGGCGGGGCCGACGGCGTGGCTTGCGGCGTCGCGGCGGCGGCGGAGACACTGCGGCCCGCTGTGTCGACCGTGTCGGCGTCCGTCACCCGGACGGCCGGCGGCAGCTGCTGAGCGGCTCGCCTCCCCGTCTCAACGGCCCGCCGGTCGAGTGCGGTCGCGGTCGCAACGCTGAGCGCTCCGGAGCTACGAAGCGTCTTCACCTGCGCGACGAACTGCGACAGCGTGGACTCGACTCCGGCGCCGTCGTTTGCTGCTGCGTCTGCGCGGGCGGTGGCGATGAGCTTCAGCAGGTGCTGCTCGTTCGCCGTGCGCAAGGCTGCTTGATCGCGCCCGGACGGGTCGCCGGCTGTGCCGCATCCGGCCACGGCGATCGCTGCCAGGGCGGCCGCTCCCAGTGTGCACCGCGATCGGCTCCCTGCGGTCGCAAGACATCTGACCCTCGCTCGGAGGTGGAGAGGAGAGTCCACGCCCTATACCTAGCCAAGGCGAGCGCGGCTTACACAGCGTCATTTTCGGCTGACGCGCACCGACGCGGACCGAAGCTCGTAGGAGATGCCAATAAGCGCCTCCCACAGCCATGTCTCACGCTAAACTCGTTGGGACCAAAAACCCCTGGGGACGACAGGCTTCGACGTGGTCGGATCGTGGGGGTGGTTGCGAGTCGAGGTTCCCGGGAGGCCTCGTAAAAAACCTGGGAAAACAATAAGTGCGGACTCACATGAGTTCGATCTTGGCCTCGCTGCTTAATCACAGCTAGCCAAGACTCTCTCGGCCCCCGTTAGCCTGCGGCGGGGATCCCGGGATCAATTTGCGGGCTTGCTCAGTGAGGATTTGTTCCCTCCGATCTGAGGACTTTCAGGGAGCTGGCACCCCACAACCCGGCCGGCGAGGCTAGTGGGGAGCGAGATTAGAGCGCCGGCTACGCTCGTAGACATCACCTCTTACGCGACCGCGGACGGGGGTTCAATTCCCCCCGTCTCCACTGGTCAAGCTGGACCGCAGCGCGGCGAATTCGCAGCAGGGTAAGGCGATTCGACCGCTCGGCGGTGCGCACCGAAGCGAATTCGTGCGAACGAAACCGCCGCAAATGCGGGTCTTCGCTCCGGGCGCTTTCTGATTACCGACACAGAACCGACGCAGATTCGTGCGGTTGTGTCGGTCATGACGGGCGGAGGCGTCAGCCGAAGCCCCTAACCGAAACGTTCAAAGCTCTGAACGCTTTGAACGTTTCGGGGCTGGTTAGCGGCGAAGTGAGCCGCGTAATCCCCAATCAGGAGGTGGTGAGCCACCGTCCTGCTGGCGGTCCCGTGCAGGTGGGGACAGGCAACGTAAGAAGTAGCCGCCGAAGCCGCAGGCCGAGGTCAACGCTATGCAGTTCCGAATCCGGGCGCTCGTGGCGCTCGTCACGGCCAGCCTCGTGCTGGTGGTCCCCGCAGCCGGGCAGGCTGCACCACGACACCACGGGCTCACGGCCGCTCAGAAACTCGAGCGACGCTACGAGCCGTACACCGGCTGCGTCGGCTATCACGACTCCAAGACTGAGCCGTTCTACTGCAGCCGCTTCGC
>DATAUP010000102.1:0-89466 GCA_036268195.1 Solirubrobacteraceae bacterium | reverse complement strand
CCCCCCCCCCCCCCCCCGCCGGTAGGCTCGCCAGGATGAGCGAGTGGTTCGATGAACTGGCCGAGTTCCTGCGGATCCCGTCGATCAGCGCCGACCCGGAGCACAGAGCTGACGTGGTCCGAGCGGGCGAGTGGGTCCGAGACCTGATCCGTAGTGCCGGCGGCGAATGTGAGGTCGTCGACTGGAACGGTCAGCCACTGGCCGTGGGTGAGATTCGTGCGAATCGGCCCCGACCGCCCGGCGCGGCCGATCCGCCGACCGTGCTCTGCTATGGGCACTTCGATGTCCAGCCCGCGGACCCGTTGGAGCTGTGGGAGTCGGCGCCGTTCGAGCCCGAGATCCGCGGCGAAAAGCTGTACGGCCGCGGTGTTGCCGACGACAAGGGGCAGCTTTACCTGCTGCTCAGCGCCGCCCGCGAGCTGGCCCAGGCCGGAGCGCTGCCGGTGAACGTGCGGTTCACCTGCGACGGCGAGGAAGAGACCGGCGGGCATTCGATCGTCGAGTTCCTCGAGGCCGACGAGCGTGGCGCTGACGCCGCGATCATCTTTGACTCCGGCATGATTCGTGAGGATCTACCGGCCTTCAACGTGGCCACCCGAGGCCTGCTGTACTTCCACGTCGAGCTGAGCACGGGCGCCGGTGACCTGCACTCCGGCATGTTCGGGGGCGCCGCTCTCAACGCCGGTCACGCGCTGATCCGGACGCTCGATCAGCTGATTGCCACCGACGGCCGTCTCGCCGAGCCGCTGCGTCAGGGGATCGTCCCTCCTTCCGACCAGGAGCTCGAGGACTGGAAGCAGCTGCCGACCGGCGCCGAAGAGCTTGCCGGGCAGGGCGCCCACCCCGCCGACCCCGGCGCGGCCGCGGAGTTCTACATCCGTACGACGGCCGAGCCGGCGCTTGACGTCAACGGCATCGAGTCCGGCTCGCCGCACCTGGAGAAGACCGTCCTGCCTGTGCGCGCTGTCGCCAACGTATCTGTGCGGCTGGCCCCGGGCCAGCAGCCCGAGACGATCGCCGCGGCGTTCGAGCAGCTGATCCGTGCCGCCGCCCCGGCCGGCGCCGAGCTGGATCTGCAGCTGAACGCATCTGCACGCCCCGGCATCGTGCCTCCCGACGCGCAGGCGATCCGCCTCGGCCAGGATGCCTTCGAGCGGGTCCTCGGCGTGCGTCCAAAGCTGATCCGGAGCGGCGGCACGCTGCCGATCGTCGCCGCGCTGGCCGACGAGGGCATCCCGACGATCATCAGCGGTTTCTCGCTGCCGGATGCGAACGTCCACGCGCCGAACGAGAACCTGCCCGCGCGTTACATCCCACTGGGCATTGAGGCCGCGAAGGCTTTGCTCGAGGAGCTGGGAAACCTCCGCAGTTGATGGCCGGGCTAGACGGCATCTTTAGTGGATGCCGCTAACGCTCGTTCTAGGACCCGCCAACTCCGCCAAGGCGGGGGAGGTGCTTGGCGCCTACGCGCTCGCCGCGCGCCGTGACGCGCTGCTGGTAGTGCCGACGGCGGCCGACGTCGCCTACTACGAGCGCGAGCTCGCGTCACCGGGGGTGACACTCGGTCGCGCGCTTACGTTTTCCGGGCTGATCGAGGAGATCGCACTGCGCGCGCGCCGCCAACGCGCCCGACTCACGGCGCTGCAGCGTGAGCGCGTACTGCGCAAGGCGATCGGGAGCCTGCGCCTGCAGTCGCTGGCCGGCTCGGCGGCGGGCAGCGGCTTTGCCCCCGCCGCGGGGCGCCTGATCGCCGAGCTACAGCAGGGGCGCGTGTCGCCGGCACGGTTCGCGTCGGCGCTGAAGGAGTGGGCGGGTGCGGCGCCCGAGCGGGTCGCGTACGCGCGCGAGCTGGCCGCGATCTACCGGCGCTACCTCGACGAGCTTGCGAGGCTGGAGCGCGTCGACGCGGAGAGCTTCGCCTGGGGAGCGCTCGACGCACTGCGCGAGCGCCCCGCTCGCTGGGGCGCGACACCAGTTTTCTTCTATGGGTTCGACGACCTCACGCCCGTCGAGCTCGACACGATCGAGACGCTCTCGGGGCAAGCCGGCACCGCAATCACCGTCTCCCTGACCTACGAGCCGGACCGCCCGGCCCTGGCAGCACGCGCGACTGTCGTGGAGGAGCTGCGCGCATCGGCGCAGTCGGTCGCTCAGCTCGCGGCGCTCGACGACTACTACGCGCCGGCATCGCGCGCGCCGCTGCACCACCTCGAGCGGCATCTGTTCGAGTCGAATGCGCCGGTCCTCGACCCCGGGGACGCGGTCACGCTGATGGAGGCAGGCGGCGAGCGCGCCGAGGCCGAGCTGGTCGCCGCCGAGGTGCTGGCCGCGCTCGACGACGGCGTGGCTGCCGAGGAGATCGTCGTCGTCTGCCGATCGCTGGCTCGCTCCGGCGAGCTGTTCGAGAACGCGCTCGCGCGGCACGGTCTGGTGACCAGCAGCGCCCGGCGGCTGCCGCTGGGGCACAGCGCGCTCGGGCGAGCGCTGTTGGCGCTGATGCGCTACGCACTGCTCCCGGTCGCGCAAAAGTCGATCGATGACCTGATCGCTTACCTACGTCACCCCGGCATGGTCGACGAGGTCGTCGCGGTCGACCGCTTGGAGGCGGATCTGCGACGCGAGGGCACACGCCACGCCCCGTCGCTGCACGGACGCGGGCCGGATCTGCGGATGGCGCTGAACGCGCTCGAGGAACTGCGTCAGACACGTGATCCGGCGGCGGCACTGCCCGACCACGTGCGCCGGCTGCTCGCCGCACCGCATCGCGAGCAGGCGACGCTGCTGTCCCAGGCCGAGCAGCTCGACGCGCGGGCCGCCACGGCAGTTCTGGAGGCGCTCACACAGCTGCAACAGCTCGACGAGGGCCGGCTCGCGGCCACCGACCTGATCGACCTGATCGAGGGGTTGCAGGTGTCCGTGCACGGGTTGCCTCCGGCGGACGCTGTGCTGGTCGCGGAGCCGCTCGCGATTCGTGCCCGCCGCTTCCGCCGCGTCTTCGTTACAGGTCTCTGTGAGGGTGAGTTCCCGAGTCCCCAGACGGCTTCGGTAGACCCCTTCCTCGGCGACGACCGGCGCCGCGAACTGGCGCTCGCATCCGGGTTGGTGCTCGCGCAGCCGACGGATCCGCTGGATCGGGAGCGCTACCTGCTGTACGCCTGCGTCTCTCGCGCGACCGAGCGCGTCAGCTTCAGCTACCGCAGCTCCGACGAAGACGGCAACGTCGTGATGTCATCGCCGTTCCTCGACGACATCGCTGCGCTGTTTCCCGACGATTGGCGCGAGCAGCGCCGCCGCCGGCTGCTGGCCGACGTTGTCTGGAGCGTGGCGGAGGCTCCGAGCCAACGCGAGCGGATGGTTGCGTCGGCGTTCGTGGATGCGCCCGGCGCTGCGGCGCGCGAGCCCCCGGCGACCAGGTTCCTCTCCGAGCAGGCGCTGACCCACGTCCGCCATCGCCAGATCGTCTCCGCGGGTGCGCTGGAGACCTTCGGCGCCTGCCCGGTCCGCTGGCTGGTGGAGCGCCAGCTCGACGCTCACGACCTCGAGCCGGATTCGGAGCCGCTCGTGCGCGGGTCGTTCATCCACGCCGTGCTCGAGCGTGTGTTCGCACGGCTTGCCAAGCCGTTGACGACGGAAACGCTGCCGGAAGCCGAGGCACTGCTGCGCGAGCAGTTGAGCGGCTCCAGCGGAGCTGGTGTCCAGCGGGACACCAGCTCAAGAGCGCACGGTGAACCTGGGTCCCGCGCGCCCAACGGCTCAAGAGAGAGCGATCCGGCTGCGGAGGCACGCGCGAAGCTTGCGCCGGGGCAACCGACAGAGGTACGGGCGGCGATCCTTTGGGGGATCGAGGCCGAGCTGCGTCGCTACCTGCGACACGAGGCGGGCGACGGCAACGACTGGCAGCCGATCCGAACCGAGCTGCGCTTCGGGCTCGACCTCGCATCGGACGGGGCGTTCGGCCCGGTCGAGCTCGACGACGGCCGCGATCGCGTGCTGCTGAGCGGTGTGGTTGACCGCGTCGATGCCGATCGCAGCGACCCGGAGCGCGTGATCGTGCGCGACTACAAGAGCGGCGCGAAACGCGACACCTGGCCCGGTGCGCGCTGGCTGAACGACCGCCAGATTCAGGTCGCGCTCTACATGATCGCCGTCCAGCGCCTGCTGCGCGTGCGCACGGTGGCCGGCTTTTACCAGCCCCTGTCCGGCGAGGACCTGCGCCCACGCGGCGTCTACAACTCGGGCGCCGACGTCGGCGACTATGCGGTTTTCCGCGACGAGCTTTCCGACGCGGAGCTCGAGGAGTTGCTCGACGACATCGAGGATGAGGCCGTGATGCTGGCCACCACGCTACGGCGCGGCGAACTGACGCCGTGCCCTGAGACGTGCTCGCCGAACGGGACCTGCCGGTATCCCGGGATCTGCTGGGCGGAACGTTGATGGCGCGCGGGCGCTGATGCAGTTCACGCCGGAACAGACGCTTGCGATCGAACGCCGCAAGGGCGAGCTGCTGCTGGACGCCGGCGCCGGCAGCGGCAAGACCTCGGTGCTGGTCGAGCGGTTTGTCCGCGCTGTTGAGGAGGACGGCATCGGCGTCAACCAGATGCTCACGATCACCTTCACGGAGAAGGCGGCGGCCGAGCTGCGCGAGCGCATTCGCACGCGTCTGCGCGCAATCGGCGACGACGATGCCGCGCGCGCGACCGAGGGCGCCTGGATCTCGACGATCCACGCGTTCTGCTCGCGCCTGCTGCGCACGCACGCGCTCGAGGCCGGCCTCGACCCGGAGTTCGTGGTGCTCGACGAGCAGGACGCTGCGCAGCTGCGCCGGGCCGCCTTCGACGCGGCGCTCAGCGCCGTTGCCCGCAGCGACGCGGGTGCCGAGCTGATTGCCGCCTACGGCACCGGGCCCCTGCGCAGCACGATCGCATCCACCTACGCCGAGCTGCGTGCGAACGGCGCTCTCGAGCCGGGGCTGCCGCCCGCGCCGCAGCCACCGCCGGAGCTCGATGTGCGGGCCGCCGCGACGCTCGTCCAAGAGCTCGCCGCGGCTACCCAGCGGGAGCTGGGGGCGATCCGCGATCCGGGCCGACGCGTGATCGACGCGCTGGCTCTGCTCGAGGGCGTCCCCGATCTGCTGGCCTCTGGCCGCCCGTGGCCCGGGGAGCTCGAGCGGATCAAGTTGGGTGCCGGCGCCGCGCTGCTTAAGACCCAGGTCTGCAATGACTACCGCGCAGCTCTCGAAGAGCTGGGCGAGATGTCGGCGCAGATATTCGCGATCGCCACCCGCGACGCGCTCGACACTCTGCTCCGCGAGTACGACTCGCGCTACACGGAACTGAAGCGGCGGAGCTCCGGGCTCGACTTCTCAGACCTCGAGCTCCTGGCCCGCGAGCTACTGAGGACGCGTGAGATCGGCAACCGCTACCGCGATCGGTTCGCCCGCGTGATGGTCGACGAGATGCAGGACACCAACAGCGTGCAGCTCGAGCTGATCGATCTCATCGCCGGGCTCGATCTCTTCATGGTCGGGGACGCGCAGCAGTCGATCTACGGCTTCCGTTACGCCGACGTCGAGCTGTTCGAGGAGCGTGGGGCGCGGCTTGCGCGGATCGGCGGCCGCGCCTCGCTGCAGACCAACTTCCGCTCACGCCCGGAGATCCTGACCGCTCTGAATGGAGCGTTCGCGAACGCGCTGGGCGACAGCTTCAGGCCGCTGCTGCCCGGACGGCACGACGAGCCCGTCTCCGAGCCGGTGGTCGAGCTGATCCTCGTCGACAAGGACGGCGTCAGTACCGAGCCGGATCCGTTCATCGAGCAGCTCGCGGCGCCTTGGCGCGTGGCCGAGGCGCGCACGCTGGCGGCACGCGTGCGCGAGCTGATCGACGCCGGCGAGGCACGGGCAGGGGACGTGGTGGTGTTGCTGCGCGCCACCACCGACATGCACGTCTACGAGCAGGCGCTGGAGCAGGCGGGCGTGCCGACGTATGTGATCGGCGGCCGCGGCTACTGGGAGCATCCGCAGGTGATCGAGCTTGTCGCCTACCTGCGTGCGCTGGTCAACCCGCTCGACACCGAGGCGCTCTACACCGTCTTCCTGTCGCCGCTCTGCGGCCTCTCGCTGGATGGACTAGTGCTCGGTGACGCGAGCGCGACCGACGAGCTGTCCGATCAGGACCGTGCCCGCTTGGAGGCCTTCGATGAATGGTTCTCGAGGGAACGCCGCGCCGCCACCTGGCTCGGCGCCGAGCAGTTGCTCGACCGCGCGCTGGCACACAGCGGCTACGAGCTCCACGTCGCCGGCCTGCCCGACGCGCGCCGTCGTCTGGCCAACGTGCGCAAGCTGATGCGCTTGGCCCGCGGATGGGCGGCGCAGCACGGCAGCGACCTGCGTGGATTCGTCGACCTGCTGCAGACCCGCGCCGGCGCCGGCGACGGAGCCAAGGAGAGCGAGGCGCCGGTCGAGAGCGAGGCGCTCGACGCCGTTCGGTTGATGACGATCCACCGCTCGAAGGGGCTTGAGTTTCCGGTCGTCTGCGTCGCCGACCTCGGCCGGCGGGTGATGCCGCGAGCGGGGGCGCTGGTCAAGGTCGGTCGCGATGGGGAGAGCCTTGGTCTGCGCCTGCGGCGTGCGGGACATGGCGAGCGCATCAACGTGCTCGACTACGACCGTCTGAAGGCAGAGGAGCGCGAGCTCGAACTCGAGGAGGAGCGACGGCTGTTCTACGTGGCGATGACCCGCGCCAGGGAGCGCCTGATCGTGTCCGGGGCGGCCAAGCTCGAGGCGTGGGAGGACAGCAACCGGCTCGCGCCGGTCGGCTGGGTCGCCGCCGCTTTCGTACCCGACATCGCGTCGCGCGCGACCGCTGCCGCCGCGCTGGGCGCAGTGCAGTGCATGACCTCGCCGCCGCCCCCGTTCGTCACTGAGCTCGGCGTGCGCGTGAGCTTCGTGACCACCAGCGCCGACCAACCCAACAACCCTGTTGACGTTAGCCACCTACAAGGGGCAGAACGTCAACAGCCTCCCACGCCTGCGGCGACACCAATACCCGAGCCCGACTCGCGCGCCGCGGTCGCGTCACTCTCCTACACAGCTCTGGCGACCTACGAGCAGTGCGGCTACCGCTACTACGTGCAGCGCGTGCTCGGCCTGCCCGAAGCCCAGCCGCTGGCGCCCGACCCGGAGCCGGCCGCACCCGTGCCGTCGGCACCCGCTCGGCCAGCGCTCAGCGGCGCCGCACGCGGAACCCTGATCCACGACCTGCTCGCGAACATCGATCTCCGCCAGCCTTCGCTCAGGGACCAGATGCCCACCGACGTGCGCGCTCTGCTCACTGGCCTGCTCGGCAGTTCGACCTTCGGCCGCCTCGCTGGCTTGCGCGACGTGCGCCGCGAGCAGCGCTTCGCATTTCCGGTCGCGGGCACGCTGATCACAGGCATCTTCGACGTGCTCGCGCGAGAGACCCGACCGGACCGCCTGCTCGTCGTCGACTACAAGAGCGATCGCCTCGGGGGCGCCGACCCGGAGGCGGTGGTCGCCGAGCGCTACCGCGCCCAGCGCACGATCTACGCTCTGGCGGCACTGAAGCTCGGCGCCGCCGCGGTCGAGGTGCAGCACCTGTTCCTGGAGGCGCCCGAGCATCCGGTGACGGCGAGGTTCTCAGCGGCCGATGCACCCACCCTGGAGGCCGACCTGATCCAGCGCGTCGCCGGGGTGGGCGGGATCCTATTCGGCGACTTCCGGGTGACGGACGCCCCAGGTCGCCGCGTCTGCGAGGGCTGCCCGGCGCAGGACGGGCTCTGCTCCTACCCGCTCGCGGTCACGACCCGCTAGCAGGAGCAGGCGATTCGCTTTTAGCGGGATCCGGCGAGTCGACGAGCAGCGGCCGCGGCCAGTGCTTGCCGACAAGCACGCTGTTGAGCTCGGCGCAGTAGACGGTGATCTGCGAGCCGAGGTGTATCCAGGCGAGGATGCCGAGGACCAGGGCGAATGTGCCGTAGGCGCTGGAGGAGTTCTTGATGTGGTCGATGTAGACGCCGCCGAGCACCTGCAGCACCTCCCAGAGGATCGCCGCTGCGATCGTGCCCGGCAGCAGGCTGTGCCAGCCCGGCGGGTCCGAGCAGAGGAAGTGGAACGCCGCGAGGAAGAGGCCAACGTTGACGAGGATCGAGACGATGATCCCGAAGATCTTCAGCGCCGGGCCGCCGAGCCCGCCGCTGACGATGCCCGACACCCCTGAGGCGATTACGAACAGGCTGCCGAGCGAGGCGAGTAGCACAAGCCCGCGCAGCTTCTTCTTGAAGAAGTTGGCACGCTCCTCCCTAGGTATCCCCCAGACGTGGTCGAGCGCGTTGTTGACTGCGCTCGTGACCCCGAGACTCGACCACAGCAATAGGACCACGCCGACCACCAATCCCAGCGCGTGGCCCTTCAGCTTGTCGTTCTCGATCGAATCCCCGATCACGGGGAAGTTGCCGAGCACCGAGTCGCGCACTGAGTGCAACAACGAGGGATCCCCAGCCAGCAGGTAGCCGAGAATCGTGAGCGCCACCAGCAGCAGCGGGAAAACCGAGAAGAACGCGTAGAACGCGATCGTGACCGCGTAGGTGCTGGCGCTGTCATCGCTGAACTTTTTGATCGTGGCGGCCGGGACCGCCAGCGCCTTGTGCTTCTGCTGAAAGCGATCGAACTTGCGGATTGGTGCGAGCAGGTCCATTCGAGAGGATTCATACCCCTTTATCGATCAGTCGTTTTCTTCGTTTGAAAGATGTAGTTTCCTTATCGTCGCTTTATTCTTCTGACCGCAGGTACGCGGAAACCTGTTACGTGCTGCTTGAACGCTCAAACGAGCTGAACGTGTTACGCGCCGCGATTGCCGACGCGCGTGCCGGAGCGGGTCGGCTGGTCCTGATCGAGGGGCCTGCGGGCATCGGCAAGACGGCATTGCTCGCGCAGGCGCGCGAGGCTTCGGCTGACGCCGGCCTGCAGGTGTTGTCGGCGCGCGGCCACGAACTCGAGCACGAGTTCGCCTTTGGCGTGGCCCGTCAGCTGTTCGAGCTGCCGGTGGCGCGCGCGGACCTGGATCTTCAGGACCAGTTGCTGTCCGGCGCTGCCGGGATCACGCGCCCGCTGCTCACGCTCGAACGCCGCCGGGACGGTCGCGCCGACGCCTCGCCGTCGCGACCGTCGCGGCCGGCTTCCGACATCGGCTTCACCATCAGCCACGGTTTCTACTGGTTGACGGCGAACCTCGCCGAGACCGGACCGCTGCTGCTGGCGCTCGACGACGCCCAGTTCGCCGACCGCTCGTCACTGCAGTGCATCGCCTATCTTGCGGGCCGCTGCCAGGAGCTGCCGGTGCTGCTGGTGCTGACGATCCGCAGTGACGAGTCGAGCGCGTCCGACCAGCTGCTCGCGGCGCTGCGGACAGCCGCCGACGCGACGATCGTGACGCCGCGGACGCTCAGCCAGGACGGCGTCGCACAGCTGGTGCGTGAGCGTCTCGGTGGCGGCGCCGATCCCAAGTTCTGCAGTGCTTGCGCAAGTGTCACCGGGGGCAACCCGTTCCTGCTCGGCGAGCTGCTGACGGAGCTGGAGGCCGAGCAGGTGCCGGCGACCGCGGCCACAGCCGCCCGCGTGGAGCGGGCCAGTCCCGAGTCGGTCAGGCGGGTGGTGCTCGGACGGCTCGAACGACTCGGACCAGATGCGATCGCCCTCGCTCAGGCGGTGGCGATCCTCGAGCGCGCGACCCTGCGCGACGCCGGCGAGCTCGCGCGCCTGGATCCGGCCGCCACGGTTGCAGCCGCGGATGATCTGCTGGCCGCCGAGATCCTCACGGCCGAGCCGCTTGCGTTCCTACATCCGCTGCTCCGGGTGGCCGTATACGAGCAGATCCCACCGGCCGGACGCGCCGACGACCACCGCCGCGCTGCACTGCTGCTTGCCGCCTCGGGCGCCTCGACGCTCCGCGTCGGTGCGCACCTGCTGCGCGCGTCGCCGAACGGCGACTCGCACGTCGTCGGCCTGCTCGGCAAGGCGGCAGCCGAGGCGTTCGCCGGCGGTGATCTCAACGCCGCGCTCGCGCTGCTGCGTCGAGCGCTCGCCGAGCCGCCGGATGAGGCCGCACGCGGGACCGTGCTGGGACAGCTCGGTCAGATGGAGGCGCTCGCCCACGAGCCCGCGTCGGTTGAGCATCTCACCGAGGCGCTGGCGTTGACGGCGGCGCCGGCGGCGAGAGTCGCGATCGCGAGCGCGCTCGGGGAGGCGCTCGTCTGGGGCGGGGGCCATTCCGTGCGCGCCTACGAGATGCTGTCGCGGGTGCTGAACGAGCTCGGTCCGGACCTGGCGCCCCCGCTGCGGGCGACGCTCGAGACGCTGCGGACGGCAACGGCGTCGGTCGACGTCCGCCTCGCCTCGAAGGTCTCCGAGCGACGAGCCGATCTGCGAGCGCTTGCGGACGCTGCCGGGCCTGCCGGCCGCGGGCTGAAGATCTTCGACGCCTGCTGGTCTGCGCAGACAGAAGGGGTCGGGAGTCACTGGCGGGAGCGGCTGGAGGAGGGGCTGGACGGCGGTCGCTTCGTCGCCGAGCAGACCGGCGGATCGCCGATCGTGATCTACGCGGCGCTCGTGCTGGTGCTGAGCGACGACGTCGAGCACGCCCGGGCGCTGCTCGCCGACATCCGTGCTGACGCGCGTTCGCGCGGTTCGATCGTCTCGCATCTGGTCGATCTCGCCTGGGGCGCCCACCTGTGCCTGCGCACGGGCGAGGTGCCCACCGCGATCAGCGATGCGGAGGCTGCCTTGGCGCTTGCGCGTCGGATCGACGCCAGGTGGGTGGAGGTCTGGATGCTTGCGTGTCTGTGCCAGGCGCTGAGCGAGCGCGGCGAGCTCGATGCTGCCGCTGACCTGATCGAAAGCGTTCCGCTTGATCGCGCATTCGGGACGGCTGCCGGCCTGCACGCGCTGCTTGCCCGCGCCCGTGTGCGGATGGCGCGCGGTGACCGCGAAGGCGCGATCGAGGACCTCTGGTTGGCAGGGGAGAACGTGATCATCAATAACCCGAGCTTCCTGCCCTGGCGCTCCACGCTCGCAACGATTCTGGCGCCGACCGACCCGCATCGCGCCCGCGATCTGGCGGAATCCGAGCTCGAGCGCGCGCGCGAGCTCGGGCAGCCGCGCGGGATTGGGGTGGCGCTGCGCGCCCGCGGCCGCCTGGTGGGCGGGACCGACGGTTTGCCGCTGCTCGAGGAGTCTGTCGAGACGCTCCGGAGCTCACCGGCCAGGCTCGAGCTCGCCAGATCTCTGATCGAGCTGGGGAGCACGCTGCGGCGTACAGGTCGGCGCGCTGCGGCGCGCGAGCCGCTGCGTGAGGCCCTGGCTCTGGCCCAGCGTTGCGGAGCCGAGGTGCTCATCGAAATTGCAAGACAGGAGCTCACAGTCTCGGGTGCGCGGCCGCGGCGCGAGGTGCTTGCCGGTCCCGAAGCGCTGACGCCGTCGGAGTGGCGTGTGGCCGAGCTTGCAGCCTCGGGGCTGCAGAACCGCGAGATCGCGCAGGCTCTGTTCGTGACGACCAAGACCGTCGGCACGCACCTTGCCCACATCTACCAGAAGCTCGGACTCAGCGGCCAGCAGGCGCGCGAGTCGCTCGCCGACCGGCTCCAGGCCGACAGCTCACCCGTCTGAGCGGAAAGCCGGACTTCGCAAAGTTAAGGGGGGGTGCCCGATGCGCGCCCGCCCTGCGTCTGGCTTCATTCTTGACGGAGACCTGATGGAGCAGACATCGGACATATGCGAAGGGGGCCGGGCGTGAATGGGCAGTGGCTGGAGGCCGCTGCCCGTCGTGGGGGCGACGCGCCTATGACTCCGCGGGTCCGAACCAGGGTCTCCGCGACTTTCCTCAGTGGCGGTCCTTCGCGCTGAGGAAAACGGGGGCTACGGACGGTCGGCGCGCACCGGGGTGTGTCGACCGTCCAAACGGGTTCATGAAGCGGCTGGCTTGGTCACGCCCGCTGGACCTTCCTCAACAGCGTTGGGTCGCTTTGAGGAAGCATGGGTAACGGGCCGGCGCGCACGAAGCGCGCCGGCCCGTTACCAAGTGGGGTCCGGATTGGGGTCAGCTCTCGAGCGTCCCGGGCAGCACGCCCTCAATCGCGAGCAGCCGGCGCTTGATGTCGGGGCCGCCGGTGTAGCCGCCCAGGCCGCCGCCTGAGTGCAGCACGCGGTGGCAGGGGATGACGATCGGCAGCGGGTTGGACCCGAGCGCGGTCCCGGCGGCGCGGAAGGCGCGCTCATTGCCGGCGCGGCCGGCGATGCCCTTGTAGCTGGTGGTCTCGCCGAACGGGATCCGTGCCGTGGCCCCGAGCACGGCCCACGTGAATCCCTGCTTGACCAGCGCCCAGTCCAGTGGGACCTCGAAGTCACGGCGGCGGCCGCTGAAGAACTCGTCGAGCTCCCGCCGCGGTTGCTCCAGACGCCGCGTCCCCGCGACCAACCGGGGCGTCAGCCTCGTCGCCAGCGTTGTGAGCGAACGCTCGATCTCGCCCTCGTCGCTCACGTAGTGCAGGCAGACGAGCCCGCGCTCACTGGCTGCCAGCAGCAACGGGCCGACAGGAGACTCCTCGACCCGGTAGACGAGATCGGCGTGGCCGCTCGCCTCGAGGGCCGCGCTGATGTCGGGCAGGTCGCCGCCGGTCAGATCTGATCCAGCCAGCCCCTCACGCAGTAGTGCTTCGAATTTGGTCATCGGACGTACTCCTCTCGCAGTCGCTTGAGGCCCTCGTGGACGTTGCGCCGCGCTGCGTCCTCGCTGATTCCCATCGTCTCGGAGATCAGCACGTAGTCGGCGTCGAGCGCATAACGCAAGGCCACCGCCGTCCGCTGTTTCGGCGGCAGCGCCCGCACCGCGGCCCACGGATCGCCATCCACTTCCGGGCGCGCAGCCGCAGCGTGCTCCGGCAGCTCCTCAACCGGCAGCGGGGTGCGTCGGCGCGTGCGGATACAGTCGATAGCTTTGCGTGATGCGATCGTCAGCAGCCAGCCGCGCAGGTTGCTGGCGTGCCGAAGTCCCGAGTAGCCGCGGAGCGCCGCAATCCATGTCTCCTGGTAGCAGTCGTCTGCATCGGCCGGCCCGACCTGCGCAAGCAGGAATCGGTGTACGTCGCGGCCATAGCTGTCGAGCAGCGCCTGGAAGGGGGGCAAATCCATCTCTGAATCAAACGCCGTGCTCGTCATCTTTGTGAGATTGCAGCAGCGACACCGGAGCGAGGGATTTCGCTCCAGGTTTTGGGCCGCCGCGCAAACCCGGTAGCCTTAATCGCTCTCCGCCACCTTCTCGTCGAAGTAAGCCCGAGCCCGGCTTCCCAGGGCTTTCACCTCCTATGAACAGAGCACACGCCACGCAGGGGCCTAGCGGCCTCTACGACCCGACCAACGAGCACGACGCCTGCGGCGTCGCGCTGGTTGCCAAGCTCTGGGGCGAGGCGACCCACGCCGTCGTCGAGAAGGGCCTCGAGGCCCTGGGCAACCTGGAGCATCGTGGGGCCGCCGGTGCGGATCCGAACACCGGTGACGGCGCCGGCATCCTGCTCCAGGTCCCCGACGCGTTCTTCCGCGGCGTTGCCGCCGGCGTCGAGCTGCCTGCTGCTGGCCGCTACGCCGTCGGCGTGTGCTTCCTGCCGACCGAGCACGAGCGACGACTCGAGCTCGAGCAACTGATCGAGGACACGGTCGCGGCCGAGGGCCAGCGCGTGATCTGGTGGCGCGACGTCCCCACCGACGACCGCTATGCCGGCGAGACCGCGCGGGCCTCGCAGCCGTTCATCCGTCAGGTCCTGATCGCCGCCGCGGATCAGATCGCCGACCAGGATGAGTTCGAGCGCAAGCTCTACGTGATCCGCAGGCAGATCGAACTGGGCGGCGCCGGGGACATCGCGATCCCCAGCTTCTCCTCGCGCACGATCGTCTACAAGGGGATGCTCACAGCGCCCCAGCTGCCGCGTTACTACACGGATCTCCGTGATCCGCGGCTCGCCTCGCGCCTCGCGCTCGTGCATTCGCGCTTCAGCACCAACACGTTCCCGAGCTGGACGCTGGCGCACCCCTTCCGGATGGTCGCCCACAACGGCGAGATCAACACGCTGCGCGGCAACGCCAACTGGATGCGCGCGCGCGAGTCTCAGCTCGAGTCCGAGCTGTTCGGTGACGACCTCGCGAAGATCATGCCGGTCATCCAGAGCGACGGCTCGGATTCGGCGACGCTCGACAACGTGCTCGAGATGCTCGTGCTGAGCGGCCGCTCGATTCCGCACGCGATGATGATGATGATCCCCGAGGCCTACCGCACACGGAAGGATCTCGACCCGGACGTCAAGGCGTTCTACGACTTCCATTCCTGCCTGATCGAGCCGTGGGACGGGCCTGCCGCCGTCGTCTTCACCGACGGCAAGATTGCCGGCGCGACGCTTGACCGTAACGGCCTGCGCCCCGGTCGCTGGATTCAGGACACCGAGGGGTACGTGGTACTCGCCTCCGAGGCCGGTGTGCTCACGGTCGCACCCGAGCACATCCAGCGCAAGGGCCGCCTGCAGCCGGGCAAGATGTTCCTGCTCGACCTCGAGCAGGGGAAGATCATCGAGGACCAGGACGTCAAGCGCGACGTCGCTCGCCAGCGTCCTTATGGCGACTGGTACCACCAGTCGGTCGTCCACATCGACGACCTGCCCGAGCGCGAGCCGCGCACGCCGCGGATCGAGCCGCTGCGCTCCAAGCAGCTGGCCTTCGGCTACTCGCAGGAGGACCTCAAGCTGGTGATTGCGCCGATGGCGGCCAAGGGCGAGGAGCCCGTTGTCTCGATGGGCAACGACGCGGCGCTCGCTGTGCTCTCCGACCGCCAGCCGCCGCTGTTCGCTTACTTCAAGCAGCTGTTCGCCCAGGTCACGAACCCCCCGATCGACCCGCTCCGCGAGGAGGTCGTGATGAGCCTCCAGGTCGGCGTTGGGCGCGAGCGCAACCTCCTCACCGAGGACCCCGAGCAGGCCCACCAGCTCGTGATGGATCAGCCGATCCTGCGTAACCACGAGCTCGAGAAGCTGCGCCAGGTCTCGCACGAGGTCTTCGATGCGGCCACGCTCGACATCACCTGGCCGATCGAGCATGGTTCCCCCGGCATGGAGGAGCGGCTCGCCCTGCTCTGCGAGGAGGCTGCCCGCTATGTCGACAACGGCGCCAACATCCTGATCCTTTCGGACCGCAACCTCGGTCCAGAGCGCGTCGCGATGCCGTCGTTGCTTGCCGTCGCGGCCGTGCACCAGCACCTGGTCCGCCGCGGTACGCGCCTCAGCACCGGCCTGGTGATCGAATCCGGCGAGCCACGCCAGATCCACGATATGGCGACGCTGATCGGTTTCGGTGCATCCGCGATCAATCCGTACGTGATGTTCGAGTCGCTCGATGAACTCACCGACCGCTCGCTGCTGCCCGAAGATCTGGATCGCGACGAAGCGGAGAAGCGGATCGTCAAGGCGATCGGCAAGGGCCTGATGAAGACGATCTCCAAGATGGGGATCTCGACGATTCAGTCCTACTGCGGCGCGCAGATCTTCGAGGCCGTCGGCCTCGACCGCGAGCTGATCGACAAGCACTTCACCGGTACCGCATCGCGGATCGGTGGCATCGGTGCGAGCGACCTCGCCGTCGAGGCGATGGAGCGGCACTTCCGCGCGTACCCGCGTACCGACCGCGACCTGCTGCCCGTTGGCGGCGTCCTGCAGTGGCGCCGCGATGGTGAGCTGCACAACTGGAACCCGGACACGGTCGCCAAGCTCCAGCACTCGGTACGTGGTGAGAACGGCGACGGCTGGCAGACCTATGAGGAGTTCGCGAAGCTGTCGAACGATGGCGCTGCTCGGCGATCGACGCTGCGCGGTCTGATGCAGCTGAGGACCCTGCCCGAGCCGATCCCGCTCGACCAGGTCGAGCCCGCCACGCAGATCGTCAAGCGCTTCACCACTGGCGCGATGTCGCTTGGCGCGCTCAGCCGCGAGGCACACGAGACGCTCGCGATCGCGATGAACCGTATCGGCGGCAAGTCCAACACCGGCGAGGGCGGCGAGGACCCCGAGCGCTTCACGCCCGACGCCAACGGCGATGAGCGCCGCTCCGCGATCAAGCAGATCGCCTCTGGGCGGTTCGGCGTCACCGTCCATTACCTGGTCAACGCCGACCAGCTTCAGATCAAGATGGCGCAGGGAGCCAAGCCGGGCGAGGGCGGCCAGCTGCCGGGCCACAAGGTCGACTCATACATCGCCAAGATCCGCCACTCCACCGAGGGTGTGGGGCTGATCTCGCCGCCGCCGCACCACGACATCTACTCGATCGAGGACCTCAAGCAGCTGATCTACGACCTGCGCTGCGCCAACCCGACCGCGAGCGTGTCGGTGAAGCTCGTCAGCGAGGTCGGCGTCGGCACGGTCGCCTCGGGCGTGGCCAAGGCAAACGCCGATCACGTGACGATCTCCGGCGGCGACGGCGGCACCGGCGCCTCACCGCAGTCCTCGATCCACGGCGCCGGCATCCCCTGGGAGATCGGTCTCGCCGAGACCCAGCAGACGCTGATGCTCAACGACCTGCGCAGCCGCATCACCGTCGAGGTCGACGGCCAGATGAAGACCGGCCGCGACGTGGTGGTGGCCGCGCTGCTCGGCGCCGACGAGTTCGGCTTCTCGACGGCGCCGCTGATCGCGATGGGCTGCATCATGATGCGCGTTTGCCACCTGAACACCTGCCCGGTCGGCGTTGCCACGCAGGACCCGGCGCTGCGCGCACGCTTCCGCGGCACAGCGGACCACGTCGTCAACTACCTGATGAACGTCGCCGAGGAGGCACGTCGGCTGATGGCCGAGCTCGGGATTCAGCGCTTCGAGGACATGATCGGCCGCACCGATCTGCTCGACATGGACGAGGCGATCGATCACTGGAAGGCCGAGAAGGTCGACCTCTCGATGGTGCTGCAGTCTCCTGACGTGCCCGCCGACGTCGCCCGTCGCCGCACTCGCGGTCCTGAACCGGTGCTCGAGGACGCGCTCGACTGGGCGCTCGTGCGGCGTTGCTCGCCGGCACTCGAGCGCCGTGAGCCGGTCAAGCTCGGTCCGATCGCCGTGCGCAACGTCAACCGCACCGTCGGCGGCATCCTCTCGGGCGAGATCGCCCGGCGCTTCGGCGCCGAGGGCCTGCCCGACGGGACGATCGAGATCTCCCTGACTGGCTCCGCCGGTCAGAGTTTCGGTGCCTGGCTCGCACCTGGCGTGACGCTTTCGCTACGCGGCGAGACCAACGACTACGCCGGCAAGGGCATGTCCGGGGGCACGATCGTGGTGCGCCCGCCGGAGTCGGCTCTGTTCCGCGCCGAGGAGAACATGATCGTCGGCAACACGGTGCTCTACGGCGCGACTTCCGGGCGGGCGTTCTTCCGCGGTCTCGCCGGCGAGCGCTTTGCGGTTCGGAACTCCGGCGTGTGGGCTGTCGTCGAGGGCGTCGGCGACCACGGCTGCGAGTACATGACCGGTGGCCGCGTGGTCGTGCTCGGCCCCACGGGCCGCAACTTCGCGGCCGGCATGAGCGGCGGTGTCGCCTACGTATACGACGTCGATCACCGCTTCGCGAGCCGCTGCAACACGGACCTGGTTGACCTGGAGCCGGTCACCGACGCCGACGACGAGGAGCTGCGCGGTCTGATCTCGGAGCACGCGCAGCGCACTGGCTCGTTGGTGGCGCGCAATGCCCTGGCACAGTGGGATCGTGGCGCGCGCGACCGCTTCTTGAAGGTGATGCCGCGCGACTACAAGCGAGCGCTCGAGCAACAGGCTGAAACGGCGGCCGCTAGTACTGGGTTGGGCGGGACCGTATCCAGTACTAGCGTTGAAGCGGCAGCGGGGGCATAGGCGATGGGCGAGCTCGGGGCGTTCCTGAAGATCCATCGCGTCGGCTTCGACAAGCGCGACCCCAAGGAGCGCGTAGCCGACTACAAGCAGTACTTCGAGCTGCAGAGCGAGGCGGAGCTGAAGCAGCAGGGAGCCCGCTGCATGGACTGCGGGATTCCCTTCTGTCACGAGGGCTGCCCGCTCGGGAACCTGATCCCGGACTGGAATGACCTCGTCTACCGCGGCAAGTGGCGCGACGCGATCGACCAGCTGCACGCCACGAACAACTTTCCCGAGTTCACCGGACGGATCTGCCCGGCGCCGTGCGAGTCGGCCTGCGTGCTTGCGGTGAATGACGACGCTGTCGCGATCGAGCAGATCGAGATGGCGATCGCCGAGCGTGCCTTCGACGAAGGCTGGGTCTTGCCCGAGCCGCCGACGCGGCGCTCCGGCAAGACGGTCGCCGTGATCGGCTCCGGCCCCGCCGGGCTCGCAGTCGCGGCCGAGCTCAACCGCTGCGGCCACCTGGTGACCGTCTACGAGCGCGACGAGGGGCCGGGAGGCCTGATGCGCTTCGGTGTGCCGGACGCCAAGCTCGAGAAGACGATCATCGACCGCCGTGTCGCGGTTCTCGAGGAGGAGGGGATCGAGTTCGTCTACGACGCCGAGGTCGGGGGGAACGTGAGTATCGAGGAGCTCAAGGAGCGCTACGACGCGGTCGTGATCGCGATCGGTTCTCGCGTTTCGCGTGACATCGTCGTGCCGGGGCGTGAAAACGACGGTATCCACCTCGCGATGGACTACCTCTACCAGCGCAACCGCTGGGTCGCACAGCATGAGGGTCGTCCGTTCCGGGCGGTCGAGCCGGGCACAGAAATCAGCGCAGCCGGCAAGAAGGTGATCGTGATCGGCGGCGGCGATACCGGCATGGACTGCATCTCCAACGCTCAGCGCGAGGGCGCCGAGAGCGCCACGATCCTCGACGTCTACGCCGAGCTGCTGGAATCGGATCCACGCCATCCCTGGCCGCTGCCCCCCAAGCGCACGCTCACGACCTACGCTCTCGATGAGGGTGGCCAGCGCCGCTGGGGCACCGAGGTGACGGGCTTCGGCGGCTCCGACGGAAAGGTCACGCACGTGTATGCGCGCAAGGTCACCGGCACCTCGTCACGCGACCTCACGCCGGTGCCCGGCAGCGAGTTCGTCGTCGAGGCTGATCTGGCGATGATCGCGATCGGCTTCGAGCACCCTGAACACAAGGGTCTCGTCTCTGACCTCGACCTCGACCTCGATCGTCGCGGCAACATCCGCACGCGCCAGACCTACACGACCTCGCATCCGGACGTGTTCGCCTGCGGCGACGCGCGCATCGGCCAGTCGCTGGTCGTGACCGCGATCGCCGAGGGACGCAAGTGTGCGCGTGTTGTCAACAAGGCTCTCGGCGGTACGCCGATGGATCAGGATCGCGAGCTGCTTGCGATCGGGGCCTGGAGCGGCGAGTCCGACAGCACGCTCCGACACGAGGCCGAAGCGGCCGGAACAGTACGTCCAGGCGAACAGTTCTTCACCGGACCGGGCACGCGCACAGAATAATCGGCGCATTCGTGGAATAAAACACCGGTTCTTCGCGTTTTCTTCGTGGGACCGGAACGGGCGAGGAGTAGGTTTAAGTCACCTGAACTTGGGTGGGCCACACTCGCCCAGTCAGTCAGGGAACTGCGCCCCCACTTCCCTGGCTAGCTGGGAGGCCCAGATGGATCTGGGCCTCCCAGCGCTCTTTCGGAAGCCCCCCGCGACGGTAAATCTGTTTGCCTGTCAGGATGGGTGGAGAGCCGATGCCATCCTTCTGCCGACACAACCATCTGATCCAGAACTGCACGATCTGTGCGCGCGAGCAGAACTTCGAGGCGCGACCTGTCGTCTCGTCAAGCGCGCCCAAGTCGTCGCAACCGGCGGAGCACGTTACCCGCGAGCGGCCGGCCGGAACCCGGCGTGCAAAGTCGCCGCTGGCAGCAGGTGCCGCCGGTGGGTCCGGCCGTGGCGTCCGTGTGCGCAGGCTCGCACGCGGCGTCGAGGACGGCTTCCGTTCGCCGCTGGTGCCGGGGCTGAAGTCGAGCGTGGACGCCGAGCGGCTGGCGGAGGAGATCGCGTTCGCAACCTGGCGGCTTGACGTGATGGAGGCCGTCGCGGCCGGTGACCAGGTCGCGGATGCGCACCCGATCTGGAGCGAGATCGCCAGGCCGGGCGACATCGAGCAGCGTACCGAGCTCGCGTTCAGCACCGTCGTAGCCGGGCCGCGTGGAGTCGGAAGCGAGGAGCGCGCCGACGAGGTGCTGTCTGCCTACCACGCATGGGCTGAGCGAGCGGGCTCACAGCAGGCCGCGTTCACCGGCGAGGCGGTATGGACGCCGGAGCGGCGCTTTGAGCGGGTCTACGAGCGGTTGCAGTTCGGTGGTCTGGGCCGCGACACGCGCTTTGAGCTACTGACCCTGCTCGGTCGCCTGGGTGTCTACGAGCTGCGTGCGGCCAAGCTGTTCCTGAGCGGTGAGAATGAGGCGACCTGGGCGGCCAAGCGTGCGCTCGGGATCGGGGACCCGTTGCTGCTGGAACGCCGCGCGGCGGAGCTGGCCCGCGTCTGCGACGCGCCGGTGGAGGCCTTCGATCTCGCCTTCCACAATTGGGGCTCAGGCGCACGCGTCACTGACGGGCTGCCAGAAGACGCCGAGGGCGACGAGCTCGTGCTCGAGCAGGCCCGCGCCGCGCTCCGCCTCTGACGCGTCGCCGTCGCGCCGGGTGGCGATTATCCTCCGGGGCTCCGTCCGGGCTGGCTCCTACATTCATGACGTCCACCCGTCCCGATGTTGGAGCCGCTATGTCACTTTGCTTCATCCAGCCGCAGGACGCCATCCGGGTGATCGCCGATTCGGTCGGGCGCGAGGCTCGTCGCCAGATCGTCGGCGAGGTTGTTGGCGCCTGGGTCGACGAAATTCCAGAGACGGACCTTCTGTCGCACTACTCCAAGGCCATCGCTGATCTAGACGAACACGATCTGTCGATGCTCGCGGCATGGCACGCCTCGCTGGAAGTCGGTCATGCGATCCCGAACAAGGAGTTCCTGGTCAACGTCTTCCCGACGCTCGGTGAGAACCGCCGTGAGGCGCTCCGAATCGCGGCTGGCTTCCGTGGCGAGGAGGCGTTCGAGGCCGGGGTTGGCGAGGATGAGGCTTTGGACGCCGTCCTGCCGTGGCTGTCAGAGGAACGCTGCATACAGCTCGCGGGGGAGTGCCTCGAGCTGTACTGCTGGGACCGCCTCGGCAGCGAGAACTAACGTCTCTGGGCCGGATGACGGCTAACGGCCGTCAGGCGTGAGCAGGACATACACGCCCGCTCCGGGTTCTGACCGGCTTACACACTGAAGCGCGTAAGCGCTGAGCGTCGCGGTATCCACACGTGAACCGGTTGCGGCTCCGGCGACGCGTCGCGGCCACTGCTCACCGTCCTCGTCGTCCCCGAGCCACAGCTCGACGCCGACGCGCAGTGGTTTGCCTTGCTCGTCATAGGTGGTGGAGAGGCGGGGATCGAGGACGAGTGCGTGCTCCTCGCCCAGTGCCACGGCACCGATCGCGTCGTGGTCGTTGCCCTTGGCGCCTCTGGGACGCGCGGACAGCACCGCGATCTCGTGTCCGGCCGGGAACCAGGCGCCGAGTAGACGCAGAGAGTCGATGCCGTCGGCGGACAGCGCGGCGCTGCGTACGCCGCCCACATCGAACTCGCGCTCGACCGCGTCGATCGTCGCCGAGCCGCTTACGCGACACGGCTCGAGCGACGGCTCGCTGTCAACGGTCGCAGTCGTCGCCTCAGCGCGCTCGATCCGCAGCGCGAAGCCGGCGCCGGTCAGCGTCCACACTTCGCCGTCCTCGAGGTCGAGGTCGGCCGGCAGCAGAGCGACGTCCGCGCTGGTCAGCCCGGCGACCGCCGCACGAGCGTCATCGCCGCCAATGACGATGCCCCAGATGTCGGCGTCGAGGTCCCCGAAGATCGCGATCGGTGTGGTGGCCGCTGCCATGGTGTTCATGCCTCCAACTGTGGCTCGTCGATGTCGACCGCCGTCGTGTCGGCGTCATAGCCCCGCGGGCCGCCACCGCGGCCCCCGCGGGCACCCAGCGTTATAAAGCTCACGATACGGTTGAGCCATGCGCTGTGGTGGTTGCGGGCCACGAAGCGGCGCGCCAGCGCCCGCGTCGGCCGCAGCAGGAGCAGTAGGCCGATCGCGTCGGTGATGAACCCGGGCACGAGCAGCAGCAGTCCGCCGCCCAGCACAAGGGCGCCGTCGAGCACCTCGTTCGTGGGCGCGCGACCCGCGGCAAGTGCGTCCCGCAGCCGCCGCAGCGCCGCGCGGCCCTCCAGGCGGATGATGCGCGTGCCCACAGGCCAGCTCAGGATAAGCAGTAGGAGCACCCACAGGAAGCCGATCGCCTCGGAGACCTTGACGATCACGAACAGCTCGGCCAGCGGCCACAGCACCAGAAGCACAAACCAGATCATTGTTGCTAAGCCTAGTACTGCGGCACGGGGCCAGCTGGAGCGATCGGCGTCAGGCCAGGGCCGGGGTGGGCAGGGCTGTGGCCGGTGAGCTGCCGACGACCTGCACGCCCGGCAGCCGATGCAGGCCCACGAGCTCGATCAGGTTCATGATCTGCGGCCGCGCTCCCTGCAGTAGCAGCACTCGTCCGCGTCGCCGCAGGCGGTTCGAGAGCATCGCGAGGTCGATCATCAGTGTCGTGTCGGCGAACACGAGGTCACTGAGATCCACCGTGACATCGCTCTGGGCGCGAAAGGCGAGGACCAGTGCCCTTCTGCGCAGGCTCTGCGTGCTCCGATCCTCGTCCCCAGCGCATAACAGCACCGGCGGGTTGTCGGCGAACTCGATGATCGCGGAAACCTACAGAATCCGACGGCGCCAGCGCAACCCCAACGTATGGCCAGAGGCGTCCAACGTCGTAAACTCGTGAAAATGGTCACGATCGAAGAAGTCAACGACGCGTTGCGTGAGGTCATCGACCCGGAGCTGGGTCTCGACTTTGTCGAGCTCGGCCTGATCTATGAGGTCGACGTCGACCCGGCAGGCGCAATCAAGGTCACCTACACCCTGACCACGCCGGGCTGCCCGATCGGCCCTCAGGTCGAGGGCCAGATCCAGGAGTTTGTCAGCGAGATCGAGGGCGTCACGTCCGTCGAGTCAGAGCTCGTGTTCACGCCACCGTGGTCACCGGACCTGATGAGCGACGATGCCAAGTTCGCGCTTGGCTTTTAGATAGCCGCGCTGAGACGCTCGCCCAGCAGCCGGGCGACTTCGACCAGCTCGGGAGGACCGAGCACCTCAATCGGCTCGTCGAGCATGGCGCTCCAGATCAGGAACTGCCGGGACCAGGAGCCGCGCGTCTGCATGAGGCACGCGTCTGGGCCATCCGGTTCGACGCTGGCGTATTGCTGCGGCACGCGGCCGGCGATCCGCGCTGCCGGTGCCAGCACCCGGATCCGCCCAGGCTCGGCTTCGCGCTCGGCGCCCGCAAGATGCCGGTGCAACTGCCGCTGCAGGTAGGCGGCGGGATCGCCGCCGGGCACCGTGCGGGGCTTTCCACGGCCACCCAGTCGCAGCGCGCTGTCGAAGCGATCCAGGCGGAACGTTCGCCAGTCGTCTCGGTCCAGGTCGAACGCCACCAGGTACCAGCGGCGGCCGCTGTAGACGACCGCCGCGGGATCGACGGCGCGCACGCTGCTCGCGCCGTCGGCGGCGACATAGGAGAAGTGCACGCGTAGCGTGTCGCGACATGCTCCGGCCACCGTTGCCAGCGTCTCGGTGTCGATCTGTGGCCCGTCGACGGTGAACGCGGACGTGACCTGACTGAGCGCGTTCACGCGCCTGCGCAGGTGTGAGGGCAGCACCTGCTCGAGCTTGGTCAGGGCCCGCACCGAGATCTCCTCGATGCCGGCGATCGGGCCGGAGGCGCCGATCCGCAGACCCACCGCGACCGCGACCGCCTCGGCGTCGTCCAGCAAGAGCGGCGGCAGTTCGGCGCCCGCCCCGAGCCGGTAGCCACCGGCTACGCCGGGCGCTGCCTGAATCGGATAGCCGAGCGTGCGCAGCTTGTCGACGTCACGGCGAACCGTGCGCGGGCCCACCTCCAGGCGGTCTGCAAGCTCTCGGCCAGTCCACTCGCGCCGCATCTGGAGCAGCGCCAACAGGGCCAGCAAGCGGGCGGAGGTCTCGATCATCGCGGGGAGTGGCGGCTATCGGGGATCACGCTGACGAGCTTCCCACCAATTGAGGACAGGATCTGACCTCATAACGCTCAATTGCGGTCTGGAACCGACCTGAATTGCCGAGACGCTGCAGTCATGTCAACTATCGCTCTCAATCTCACTGCTGGTGCAGCAACCACTCGGCATTCTGCCGCGCGCGGCGCCTGGGTCGGCTTCGCCGTCGTTGTGGTCTCGGCCGTCATGGATCTGCTCGACTCGACGATCGCCCAGACCGCGGCGCCGGACATCCGGCGCCAGCTGGTCGTGTCGTACGCCGACCTCGAGTGGATCTCGGCGGCTTACACGCTGTCGATGTCCGCCCTGATGATCCTCGGCAGTCGCCTCGGCGACATCCTCGGCCGGCGCCGGATCCTGCTCGGCTCGATCGGCGGCTTCGTCGTCACCTCGGCGCTCTGCGCGGTCGCTCCGTCGGCGGTGACGCTGATCGGCGCTCGCGTGCTTCAGGGGGCGATGGCGGCGATGATGGTGCCGCAGGGCTTCGGCCTGATACGCGAGCTGTTCGGCGAGGAGGGCCAGCAGCGGGCATTCGGGATCTTCGGCCCGATCATGGGCCTCGCGGCGGTTCTCGGTCCGCTGGCCGGGGGTGGCCTGATCGCCCTCAACGTGTTCGGTGTCGGCTGGCGCGCGATCTTCCTGATCAACGTACCCATCGGGCTGTTGGCACTGCTGGTCGGCCTGCGGCATCTGCCGGACAACCCGCCGGCGACGCCCCACGCGCGCCTCGACCTCCCGAGCGTCGCGCTCGTGGCGGCAGGCGGCTTCGCGTTGGTCTACCCGCTGATCGAAGGTCGCCAGCAAGGCTGGCCGGCGTGGTCGTTCGCGCTGCTGGGCGGCGGGCTGCTGATCATCGGCGCCTTCGCGCTGCGGCAGGCGGCTCGGGTGCGCCGTGGACACGCGCCGCTGATCGAGCCATCGATCCTGAAGCGCCGGCCGTACGTCGCGGGACTCGCGGTCGCGCTCGGCTTCTTGGGCGCGATGGGCGGTCTGACGCTTGCCCTGAACGTCATGTTCCAGACCGGCCTCGGCTTCACGCCGCTGCAGTCTGGGCTGGCGGCTGTCTCGATCCCGGTGTTCGCGATCGCCGGCTCGATCACCTCGTCGATCCTGTTGCCGCGCATCGGCCGCACGACCATGCACATCGGACTCGCTGTGATGGCGATTGGGCTCGGGGTCGTGATCGCCGTCCTGCATGCCGCCGGCGGCGGACTGAGCGCCTGGGACACGGCCGGCCCGCTGGCCCTCACCGGCTTCGGCATGGGCATGGTCTTCGTCCCTATGTTCGACGTGATCCTGGCCGGCGTTGCGCCGCACGAACTCGGCTCGGCCTCCGGGCTGCTCGAGTCGGTGCAGCAGCTGGCGATGTCCCTTGGGATCGCGGGCGTCGGCACCGTTCTGTTCGGCCAGGTCGGCCTTGCGCACGGCGCCACGTCGTTCGTCTCTGCGAGCGCCGACGCGTTGCTGGTGGCCGTCTGCCTGCTGATTGCCGCTTGGGCCGCCACCTGGTGGCTGCCCAAGCACGCGCGCGGTGGCTGACCCGTTGCTCTAGGTCGCGCACGATTTGCCCTCAGCCGGTCGAGCAGCGTGGCGAGTCCCCTTTGACACCAAAGTCTTCGATATCAAAGTGTCTCTACGCCAAAAAAATTGGGCGGGTCCGAATCATTCGGACCCGCCCAACGGGGTCACCGCCCGTTGGTTCGTGGCTCAGGGGGGCGGACTACGAACCAACCGAGACTGGGCGGATGCCTACTGGAGCTGGGGTTGGGGGAAGCTCCATGTATGTGCCTGGTAGACGATTGTTACCCCGGGAAGTACGTCTCCAACCAAAAAAACTTTTCGGCGGCTTTTCAGGTTTCTTGCTGCTTGCGCTTCCCATTGCTCCGGGAGCGGTTGCCGCCTGAGGTCTGCGTTCGCTTGGCGCGCATGTCCGCGGCCGGCCCGCTGGCCGGCCGCCGCCGCGACGTCGGTAGCAGTGGCGAGGGCGACACCAGCGACGTCGCTGTCTGCGGCGCGGCGGCGGCGTACAGGCGGCCGTTGCTGCGACGTGAGTGTGAGCCCTTGCCGTTCTGGGCGCCGGCGGCGGCGATCAGCTCGGCCAGGGCCAGATCGATCCCGTCTGCGATCACGTCGATGTCCGGGAGTGCGTCGAAGTCGCCGAGCAGGCCGTATTCGATCCGCCCGTCATAGGACATGATCGCCACCGCCAGCGCGTGTCCGTCCGGCAGAAACGCGAGCGGGAAGAGATCCTCGAGTTTGTGGCCGAGGATGTAGAGCGGAACCTGCGGCCCCGGGATATTCGTGACGAGCAGGTTGAACAGCCTCGTCGAGAACTGCAGTCGCGACGCCTGCGCGAGCACCGCCGGTGGCGCGATGTCGTTGACGGCCACGAGTGTCGCGGCCCCAACCGCTTGCTTGGAGCTCTTCAGATCGTCCATCGCCCTGCTGACCACGGCCAGCCGCGCGGCCGGGTCGTGAATGTAGACGGGCAGCGGCCCGCGGATCACACTGAGGCGGTTGCCGAGCGTGTGTTGCTGCCCTTCAGTGCGTACGGACACCGGTACGAGCGCCCGCATCTCGACGCCGTCGGTGCGAATCCCGCGTGAGCGCAGCCAGCCTCCCAGCGCTCCGGCGACGACTGCCAGCACGACATCGTTCACGGTGCCGCCGAAGCTGTCCTTCACGGTCTTGTAGTCGCCGAGCTGCTGCCGCACCACCCGGAACCGGCGGTGCGGCCCGATCGCGACGTTGAGCGGTGTCGCGGGCGCCGGGTTCAGGGCAGCCCAGACGATCTCGCCGACACCCTCGGCGGCATCGCGCAGTGTCTCGACGCTGCGGCCGGGCTGTGTGGCGGCGCTGACAGCTCGCGAAGCGATTTCGGCCGCGGCGTTCGCGGCGCTGAGTGCACCCGCCAGCACCAGCTCGACCGAAGTGGGCTCCGGCTGCGGCTCCCATGGGTCGAGTCCGTCGGTATCGGCGGGCTTTGGCTTCGGGCTGAAGTCGAGCAGCACTGTGGCGAGGTCGATGCCGGAGATCCCGTCGACCAGCGCGTGGTGGTTCTTGGAGATCATCGCGAACCGCTCACAGCTCGAGCCCGGGGCCGGCTCGATGCCTTCGACCAGCCAGAACTCCCACAGCGGCTTAGTGCGGTCGAGCGGTTGCGAGGCGACCCGTGCGGCCATCTCGAGTAGCTGTGATTCACTCCCCGGCGCCGGTAGCGCAGCGTGGCGGACGTGGTACTCGATGTTGAAGTTGGTGTCGTCGACCCACAGCGGCCGTCCGCTGCCGACCGGCGGTGTGGCGAGCTTCTGGCGGTAGCGCGGCACCAGGTGCAGACGCCCGCGGATGTGGTCGAGCACGTCTTCGTACTTCGGTGCCGGCCCCTCGAACAGCAGAACGCCACCGATGTGCATGTGCGCGCTCGGGCTCTCCTGGTGCAGGAAGCCCGCATCCGTCGATGTCAGTCGGTCAAGGTGCTGCTGGACCACCCGCTCGAGCCTCTCCGTCGCGTTCGGAACTGCGCAAAGGGTACGCCGGGATGGATCGGCCGACGGGATTGGATTCCGCCTGCCCGCCGGTCGTGTCTGAGGTTCTAAACTCGGCTGCGATGGCCGCCACCCCAGAGAAGCTGCTGCTGGCCTCGCCCCGCGGGTACTGCGCCGGCGTCGACCGCGCGGTGCAGACGGTCGAGCACGCGCTCGACCTTTACGGCGCGCCCGTGTATGTGCGCAAGGAGATCGTGCACAACAAGCACGTCGTCCAGCAGCTGCGGGAGAAGGGGGCGATCTTCGTTGAATCCGAGACTGAGGTGCCCGAGGGCGCGACAGCGGTCTTCTCGGCCCACGGCGTGGCGCCGAGTGTCCACGCGAACGCCGTCGTGCGCGAGCTGAACGTGATCGACGCCACCTGCCCGCTGGTCACCAAGGTTCATCGCGAGGCGCTCAAGTTCGCCGCCGAGGACTACACCATCGTGATGATCGGTCACGAGGGCCACGAAGAAGTCGAGGGCACGATGGGTGAGGCCCCTGACAACATCGTGCTGGTCCAGTGCGAGGAGGACGTCGACACGCTCGAGGTGCCCGATCCGCACAAGCTCGCCTATATCTCACAGACGACGCTGTCGGTCGACGAGACCCGCTCGATCATCGTGCGCCTGCGCGAGCGCTTCCCTTCGATCGTCGGTCCGCGCACCGACGACATCTGTTACGCGACCACCAACCGCCAGGCGGCCGTCAAGGAGCTCGCCCGCGAGTGCGACCTGGTGCTTGTGATCGGCAGCCGCAACTCTTCCAACTCAAACCGCCTGGTCGAGGTCGCGCGTGAGAACGGCGCCGCCTCGCACCTGATCGACAACGAGTCGCAGGTCCGCGAGGAGTGGCTGGACGGCGCGCACGTCGTCGGCATCACCTCAGGCGCCAGCGCGCCCGAGGAGCTGGTCGCCCGGCTCGTTCAGTTCTTCCGCGATCGCGGGACAGATGACGTACAGGAGCTTGAGGTCGTCAAGGAGGACGTGCGCTTCATGCTCCCCAAGGCGATTCGTCAAGCGCTTGCAGCCAGCGCCTAGTGGTTCCTCACATCGGCGGATGCGCTAGTGCGCACGCTGGTCGTCTCTGATCTGCACCTCGGCGCAGGCCAAGGCCGCGCCGCGCTCGAGGACCCGGAGCTCGTGCGAGTGCTCGCCGACGCGATCTCCAGGGTCGACCGGCTGGTCCTACTCGGCGACGTCGTCGAGTTGCGCCAAGGTCCGCTCAAGGATGCGCTCGCCGCTGCTTCGCGCGTCCTGCCGGAGCTGGTCGCACCTCTGGAGCCCGGCCGCGAGGTGATTCTGCTGCTGGGCAACCATGACCACCAGCTGCAGGTCCACTCAGAGGCGCTCAGCCAGGTCGAATGGATGCTCTCTCAGCACGGCGCAAAGGTCAGGTTCGAGTACCCCGGCGTGTGGCTGCGCGATGATGTCTACGCCCACCACGGCCACTATCTCGACCGGCATACGACCACACCCGCGTTTGAGCGCGTGGCCGCGGGCGTCATGGCCCGGTTCCTGAAGCTGCCGCTGTCCGAGATGTCGGCGGTCAACGACTACGAGCGTCTGCTGGCACCGATCTACGCGTGGATGTTCGCTGTCTCGCAGACCAGCCAGCGCGAGATCGACGCAGCCGATGGTGGTGGGTCCGCGCGAGCCCTCAAGCTGATCCGCGAGTCACGTGGCCCCCAGTGGGTCGCCGTGCAGGCCGCCCTGCGCACGCTGCTCGGCACCGCCAGCATTGCGCGGCTTGGCCCGTTCAGCAGCGACCTCTCTGGTCCGATGCTCCGTCGCTCCTCACTCCTCGCCTACGGCGAGGTCCTGTCCGTACTGGGCTTGAACCCCACCTACTCCATCTTCGGCCATACGCACCGTGCCGGCCCGCTGCCCGGAGACGATCCGTCCGAGTGGGTCACCAAGTCCGGCGTCCAGCTGATCAACACCGGCTGCTGGGTCAACGAGTCGGCTGCCTTCATCTCTGAGGAGCCGGCCACCGACCCATATCGCCGCGGCTTCGCGGTGGAGCTCGGCGAATCCGGGCCGCCGAGGCTTGTCAACCTGCTCGACGTCACACCCGCGTAGGCGGGGAATGATTTCCAGCCTTACGCTGAGCGCGCGATCTCGGCCACGCCCGGGTCGCCCAGCCCGGGCGTGAAGCACACCGCCAGGCAGCAGAGCTCGTCGCTGACCGCGAGCTCGAGCACGCCCTCGGTGTGCTGTTCATGCACGATCAGCTCGTAGGCGCCGGGGTTTTCGATCTGGATCTCGGTTCCGTTGACGGTGGCGACACCGCTGCCTTTCAACACTGCCCACACACCGCCAGCCTCGTAGGGCCCGCTGTAGAGCCCGGCAACGTCTTCGCTCTGTGGGACGAGCACGGCGCCCGGATCGTCCTCGCGGCGCAGAAGCGGGACGGGGTTGCGCTCGACGCCGAGTAACTCCTGGATCGCGAGCTCGGTCTCTATGTATCCGCCCTCGCCGAAGTGGTACTCGAACAGAAATTGGTCGCCGGTCCACAGATAGCGCGCGGGCCAGCCGAGGTTCTCGTACTCCTCCCAGATCTGGTGGTCTACATCGACCACCACCGGGTACTCGATTCCGAGGCGTTCGACGGCCGCAGCGACCGCTTCCGGGTCTTCAGAAGGCTCGAAGCCGGCGGAGTGCACTCCGATCACGCGCAGACCCAAGCCCGCGTAGCGCTCGTGCCATGCTTTCAGGTAAGGAAGCGTGCGGATCGAATTAGGGCGGCAGAAATCCCAAAACTCGATCAGTACAGGCCGTCCTCGCTGCTGGTCCATCCGTAGCGAGGCCACGTTGATCCATGGCAATCTCGCTGGAAAGGCAGGAGCCGGGATATGGTCGACTGGAGCGCGAATAACGGAAGTCTGGCTTAAGCGTCCCCGGAAGCCCGGACGGCCCCTCTGCGCAGCTTCTCGGCCTGCTTATACTTATTCAACACGCAAATCCCGAGCGTATTTGAGGAGTTTTGATGAGCCCGTCTGGAGCGGAGGTACTTCGCCAGATCAAGGACCGGATCGACGAAGTGGATCCGGCGGCCGTGCGTGAGCAACTCCAGACAGGAGCGCTCGTTATCGATGTGCGCCAGGACGAGGAGTGGGCAACCGGGCACCTCCCCGGCGCGCACCACGTACCCAAGAGTCATCTCGAGTCCCGGATCGAGGGCGCGGCTCCGGACAAGGCTCAACCGGTCGTGCTGTATTGCGCCTCCGGCCAGCGCTCCGCGTGGGCCACACGCACCCTGATCGAGGACCTCGGCTATCAGAACGTCGCTTCGATGACCGGCGGCTTCACGCTGTGGAAGGATCGGGGCTACGAGGTCGAGATACCACGCTTCATGAGCCCCGAGCAGCGCGACCGCTACTCGCGCCACCTGCTTCTCAATGAGGTCGGTATCGAGGGACAGCAGAAGCTGCTCGACGCCAAGGTGCTGCTGCTCGGTGCCGGCGGGCTGGGTTCGCCCGCCGCGCTCTATCTCGCGGCTGCTGGCATCGGCACGCTCGGCATCGTCGATGACGACGTCGTGGACCTCTCGAACCTGCAGCGCCAGGTGATACACAACGCGGACCGGATCGGTGTTTCCAAGGTTGACTCGGCGGAAGAGACGATCCAAGCGCTGAATGCAGACGTGAAGGTCGAGAAGCACAAGCTGCGCCTCGGTCCCGACAACATCATGGACATCCTGCCCAACTACGACATCGTCGTCGACGGGCTCGACAACTTCCCCACCCGGTACCTGCTGAACGATGCGTCGGTGCGTCTGCGGATCCCGGTCGTCTCGGCCGCGATCCTCGGCTTTGATGGGCAGCTGTCGGTGTTCAAGCCCTACGAGGGTCCTTGCTACCGCTGCCTGTTCCCGGTGCCGCCGCCTGCCGAACTGGCTCCGTCCTGCGGCGCCAACGGCGTCTTGGGCGTGCTCCCGGGGACTATGGGCCTGCTGCAGGCGACCGAGGTCATCAAGCTGATCTTGGACGTCGGCAACCCCGCGATCGGCCGTCTCCTGATGTACGACGCGCTGGCTGCGACGATGAGCGAGGTCAAGATCCGCCGGGACCCCAACTGCCCGATCTGCTCGCGTGATCCGGATGAGATCCGCGATGACGAGCTGGGCGTCTTCCCGGATTACGAGGCATTCTGCGCCGGCGCTCACTGAGCCCGGCGCTCGCACCACTGAGAAAAGGAACCTGAAAGGCAACATGGCCACCATTCGCATCCCTCCTGTGCTGCGCCCCGCTGTCGGCGGTGAGCGCGAGATCAGCGCCAACGGCGAGAGCGTGGGTGAGATCCTGCGCGCCGTCGTCGAGGATCATCCCGGCACGGAGTCGCAGCTGTTCGGCGCCGATGGAGACCTGAACCGCTACGTCAACGTCTACCTCAACGACGAGGACGTGCGTGTGCTGGACGGGCTCGAGACCGCGGTCGGCACAACCGACACGCTGGTCATCCTCCCTGCCATGGCTGGCGGCCGCTAGCAGCTGCGGATCCGCGCGGGGCTGCGTCTTCGGGAGCTCGCGTACATTCCTCGTACGCCGGGCATCCTTGCCCCGCTTGATCCGGCGCCCCTCGCGGACCGCGGGTCCTATACTTTTTGAAGCGATGGCCACCAACTATCGAAACAAGCCGTGCGGTGGTCGCTACGGCGACATCATCGAGGCGATCGGCCATACGCCGCTGATCGAGCTCAAGCGACTCAGCCCGAAGCCCGGCGTACGCATCTGGGTCAAGCTCGAGTCGCGCAATCCGACCGGATCGGTCAAGGATCGCGTCGGCCGGGCCCTGATCCTCGACGCGGAGGACAAGGGTCTGATCCGCCCGGGCCAGACGATCCTCGAGCCGACCTCGGGCAACACCGGCATCTCGCTGGCGATGATCTGCGCGCGCAAGGGCTACAAGCTGAAGGTCGTGATGCCGGACAACGTCACGCCGGAGCGCACGGACCTGCTCCGGATGTACGGCGCCGAGATCGTCTACTCAGAGGGCAGCAAGGGTTCCAACGGTGCGGTCGATCTGGCGCTCGACATGGCCGCGAAGGACTCCTCGTACTACATGCCCTACCAGTACGGCAACCAGGCCAACCCGGACGCCCACTACAACGGCACGGCGCTCGAGATCCTCGAGGAGCTCGATGAGGTCAGCGCCTTCGTCGCCGGACTCGGGACCGGCGGCACGCTGATGGGCAACGGGCGGCGGCTCAAGGAGGAGCTTGGCGACAGGGTCAAGATCGTCGCCGCCGAGCCGATGCAGGGCGAGCCGGTCCAAGGGCTGCGCTCGCTCGACGACGGCTTCATCCCGCCGATCATCGACCTGTCTGTGCTCGATCGCAAGATCTTCGTGACCAACCAGGACGCGATCGTTTGGACGCGCAAACTGCTCGACGAGGAGCAGCTGTTCGTCGGCGTCTCGACCGGTGCCATCGCGCGCGTCGCGATGCGGATCGCCGGCGAGCTTGACGAGGGCAACGTCGTGTTCATCGCCGCCGACGACGGCAGCAAGTACTTCTCGTCAGGGATCTACACGCGACCGCTTGAAGAGCTCGAGAACCTCGACTCCACCGTGTGGTGGTAGTCGGCGGCTTACCGCCGCGACAGTGCATGCGGATCACTCGCGAGCTCTACGCCGAGATCGTCGCGCACGCGCGAGCTGACGCTCCCGACGAATGCTGCGGGCTCGTCTCCAGCCGCGACGGACAGGCGATCGAGGTGTTCCGGATCGAGAACACTGCGCACAGCCCACTTCGCTATCTGATGAACGGTGACGAGCAACTGCGCGCGTTCATGACGATCGAGGACGCCGGATTGGACATCGGGATCATCTACCACTCGCATACCCGCAGCGCGCCGTACCCGTCGCAGACCGACATCAACCTGGCGTTCTTCCCGGAGAGCGACCTAGCGCTCCACCCGGGGTCGATCTACGTGATCGTTGGACTCGCCTCGGGGTCGGAGGCGCTTGTTCGTGCGTTCACGTTTCCCGACCGGCTGACCGTCGTCGAGGAGATGCTGGAGATCGTCTAGCCGGCCTCTCAGGATGTCGGCGCCTCACGCAGCCGTCGCTCCCAGACAGGTTGCTCGTACCGAGCATCAGGCTCACACGATCAGCCGCGTACGACATCCCGTACGTCTGCGGTGAAGGGCCGTCCGCGTCGAGGCGCCACCTCCACCTCCAAGCGCCAGTCACCGCTCATGAGGAAGCCGGGGCCTACATACCGATAGATACCTGAGCGAACCTCCTTGAGCGCGAAGCGTTGCGTTCCCATGCTCATGGCGAGCATCGTGAAGCTGAGGTGGACGTGTCCGCGGCGCACGGGGTTTCCACGGACTGCCGCGGTCACGGTCGCGGTGTTCCAGCCTCCCGACGAGTTTGGCGTCACCGCCAGCGTGATGGCGGTGGTCCCCCGGCGAATCACGACACGGCCGGCGCCCGGACCAAGGCTCGCCTGCGCGGCCGCGGCGGCGGGAGCCAGCAACAGCATGATCACTGGAAACGCGGAGGCGAGCGCTCGTTGTCGCCGAGAGCGCAGCCCTCGCCTGCTCGTCGGACACTGCCCGTCAACGGCGGAGGCCACTGCTGAGTAGTTCCAGTGCCCTGTAGGCAACGGCGGTCCGCTGCTCTGGGCTGGCGATGCCCTCAAGCGCGCCGTTGATCATCTGCAGGGCCAGGAGCAGATCTTCGCTCGTCAAACTGCTGGGTGCCGACCCGGCCCCGATAGCGAGTCGCAGCGGTCCGGCTAGCGCTCTCTGAATTCGTGCACGAATCTCGTAGAGCAACGGGGCGTTTTCGGTTTCGCGGAGAACGCTGAGAAAGTCGTGGTTGATGATGAACAGGTCGACGGCTACTCCGAGCACGCGCCAGAGCCCGTCCGGGTCGCCCGCGTAGAGGGACGCCGCGGCTTCGATCCGCTCGGTGTGCTCGTGGCAGATCGTCGCCACGAGCTCGGCTCGGTCGCTGAAGTGCCGGTAGAGCGTCGCCTGTCCGACACCCGCATGGCGCGCGATCTCGTACATCGGTACCTGCCGTCCGGAGCCGAACAGCTCGCGTGCGGCGGCGATGATCGCTTGGCGGCTGCGTTCCTTGTCCTTGCGCAGCGGCCGCGTCGGGCCGGTGGTCATGGCGCAAGGATAGGGTTCAGGCGACGGGCAGCGAGAGGCTTCTGCCCCCGTCTGAAAGTTCCCATCAAAACGGACAAGTGTGTATCGTATTGCACCTTGAGGGCGCGTGTTGCCGGTCACGGTGGAAGGAGGGAGAACCAACTGGATGGGTGCGTGCAGTGAGCGCTAGGTGATTGCACCTTGCACACCAGGCTGCAACCCGAATCCGGTGTGATGGTGCTCACTCTGGTGAGAAAGCCGCGGGCACGCGTGATCATGCACTGAAGTGGGAGGAGGGGCTCATGGCCCGCGATGGCAATGACGGCGTATCCGACGCCAACGTCACTCGGCGCAGCCTGTTCAAGCTGAGTGGAGTGGCCGGAATTGCAATGGCGATCCCGGCGGCTGGGACGGTTCACGTTGTGTCAGCGGCGGCTGATTCTGGTAACCCGCCGGTCGCAGGACTGCCACTGACGACCGATCAGGATGCGGTCCTCACGGCCTTTGTGGATCGTTTGATCCCCACCGACGCGACCGGGGCTGGGGCAGTCGAGGCCGGAGTTGCCTCGTTCATCGCCCGCTCGCTGCAGGGCGGCCTGTCTGGTGGCTTGGAAAAGCTCGCTGGCTTCTACACCGCCAACCTGGCCGCCGTCGACGCCTACGCGCAGACTGCTTACGGCGGGAGCTTCGCATCGCTCAGCCCGACCACACAGGATTCCGTCGTAGCTGATGTCGAGTCGGGCAAGGCGACGGGCTTCACTCCTGATGCACCGACGTTCTTCGCCACCATCCGCGAGCACACGCTCGAGGGGATGTTCAGTGATCCCGCGTACGGCGGGAACCAGAACTTCGCCGGCTGGGACCTGATCGGCTACACGGGTGTCGTGATGCCGCTTCCGGCGAAGGATCAGGAGCTCGGCGTGAAGGTCACGCCGGCACACCAATCGACCTACGCGAAGGGCGAGTACCCCGGTGCCAACAAGGAGGCGGTCGCATGACCACCATGCGAAAGAAGGACGTGGTGATCGTCGGGCTCGGCGCCAGCGGCAGCTACGCAGCACTCGCGTTGACGCGTGCCGGGATCGATGTCGTGGCGCTGGAGGCAGGTCCGCACTGGACGCCTGAGGACTTCCCGATGGACGAGTTGCGTAACGACGTTCGCAACTTCATGAGCCAACCCAAGGCGGCCAAAGAGATTCCGACCTGGCGCGAGAATTCCTCGCAGGTCGCGACTCAGACCGGCGAGCAGATCCTCATGATGAACGGGGTCGGCGGCTCGTCGATCCACTACGGGATGGAGCAGTGGCGCTACTTGGAGTGGAACTTCAACGAGCGCTCGCGATCGATCAAACGCTATGGGGCCGGCTCGATCCCGTCGAACTCGACCGTGGCCGACTGGCCGATCGACTACGCCGACCTCGAGCCATGGTACGACAAGGTCGAGTACGACATGGGCGTCTCCGGCCGCGCGGGAAACATCAAGGGCAAGAAGGTCGCCGGCGGCAACCCGTTCGAGGCACCGCGACGGCGTGGCTACCCGCTGCCGGCGCTGCGCCGCAGCGGCATCAACAACATGATGACCGACGCGGCGAAGCGGCTCGGCTGGAATCCGTTCCCCGGTCCGGCGTCGATCCGCTCCAAGGCCTACAAGGGCCTGCCCGGCTGCGAGTACTGCGGTTTCTGCACGTATAACGGCTGCATGGCGGAGGCGAAGGGTTCCACCAACTTCGTGGCGATCCCCGAGGCGCAGAAGACTGGGCGTCTCAAGGTCGTGACGGAGGCGCGCGTGACGAAGGTTGATGTCGACAAGGACGGACGCGCCACTGGGGTCACGTACCTGAAGGGCGGCAGGGAGTTCACCCAGCCGGCCGATGTCGTGATCCTCTCCTCCTACATCTACGAGAACGTCAGGCTGCTGCTGCTCTCCAAGTCCAAGGCGTTTCCAAACGGTCTGTCTAACAACGCCGGCCAGGTTGGCAAGCACTACATCAGCCATATGTACGGCGGGGCCGCTGGGGTCTTCGCCGGCCAGACGCTGAACCCGTTCGGCGGTGCCGGCGCGCAGCGCACCTCGATCGACAACTGGAACGGCGATAACTTCGACCACAAGGGACTCGGGTTCATCGGCGGGGCGATCATCGACGCGCGCATGGAGGGCAAGCCGATCGGCAACTCGCGGGTAACGCCGCCAACCGTTCCGAGTTGGGGCTCCGCGTGGAAGCAGTGGCTCCACGCGAACGCCAACTCGGTCATCAACATCGGGACCCAGGTGGAGTGCCTGTCTTACGAGGAGAACTACCTGGACCTTGATCCCACCGTCAAGGATCCGGAAGGGATCCCGGTGATTCGGGCAACGTTCAACATCCAGCAGCAGGAGCAGCTGCGGGGCGACTACACAAACAACAAGGTTGTGCAATGGCTCCAGGAAGCCGGCGCGACTCAGACCTGGGTGACGGCGCCCCCCGCACCGATCGCAGTCAACAGCCACGCATATGGTGGCGCCCGCATGGGCAACGATCCGCACACCTCGGTTGTCAACAAGTGGCTGGTCTCGCACGAAGTGCCGAACCTCGTGGTTCTCGGCGGAGCGACCTTCCCGACGAGCACTGGGTACAACCCGACCAACACGATCGAGGCGCTCTCCTGGCGGACCGGGGATCACCTCGCCAAGAACTGGAAAACGTACGCAGGCCTGAGTTGAGCCCGAAAACGAGAGAGCTGCGGTTACTGTCCGCGCTGCTCTGCGGACGGTAACCGCGCGGACTTGAGCTGGGGGCGACCCGTCGATCCGTCGCTAGGCGCTCGGGGGCAGCGATCTGGCGAACCCTACGCCCGCCTCGACCCAGCGGTTGAGCTCCCCGTCCTCGGCTACAGCCTCCTCGCCGACGCGGACCCAACCGCGCAGCGCGCGCCCCCGCATCACGAACGGCTCGACGTGGGGCTGCGACAACAGCTCCTCGGTGTCCTCGCGCTCGGACCGCATAAGTAGGCCGCCGGAACCGGAGACGCCGACGGCGATGTGACCGCCGATCAGGAACACGATGCCCCCGAACATCCGCCTCTCGATGACATCAGGCTCGAGCAGAAGGAGCTCACGGATGCGATCGGCCAGGTCGGCGTCGTAAGCCACGACGCGAGATTATGCGCCGTCTGCGAGGCGGCGCAAGCGCGAGCGCCACTCGGTCTCGACCGTCATCACCGCGCGCTCGCCGAACGCGACTCGCAGCGCTGTCTGCGACCCTCCGGTGTGCAGCCTGCCGGCGAGTCGCGCCACGGCGGCGTCGTCCTGCTGCTCGGCCAGCAGTTCGACCAGCGTGCCCCCGAGTAGCGGTGCGTCGCGCGCTGCCGGCGGGAAGCGCGGCCGGTGACCGGCGCGGATGTACTGGCCGACGACACTGCGCGAGTACCCGGTCTCTCCGGAGAACCAGCGCGAGGCGCCGTCGAGCAGCCACGCCCAGCGCAGTTCCGCCCACAACCGGGAGACGACTCGCGCCGACTGCAGCTCGCGGTTGGACTCGATGATCACGCGACGTGCGTAAAGCGAGGCCGGCGCCAGAGCCAGGATCTCGAACGACCCGGAGACGCTGGAGGCACGGGCGCGGAGCGCCTGCGGTGACAGCGTGTGGAGCTCACGCTCGCCGGCCCAGCCGGCCACGTAGCGCCGGGCGGTCTTGCCGGTGACGCCCCACAGGGCCGGCATCAGCGGGTTCGACAGCGCCAGCGCGTGCGGGCTGTCGTGCAGGACGACCGTGAGTTCGCCCGTGAGCTGTGGGAAGTGATAGGCGAGGCGCTCGCGCGTACGTTCCAGCAGCGCGAGCACTCGAGCAGCGTCAGCGGAGCGCGCCGACGAATGCCGGCACGCGAACGACGCGGAAGTGGATTCGGCCCAGGACATGCGTAAAAAGTTGAGGGGGCGGCCAGCTGGCCGCCCCCTCAGAAGACGCGTCGATCCTAGACCAGGACCGGCTGGCGATCGCCCGCAGCGATCGTTGCTATCTCTTCAGAGGCCCGCTCGAACTCCTCGTCCGAGAGCACTGGTGTGCCCTCGAACGGAAGGTCTCGCGTGATCTCGAGCCAGGAACGGCAGCCACCGTACTCGTCGCGCACCTTTACCGTGACCGGACGCGGGATCCGGTACGTGCGGAGCACCACCACATGCAGCGGGTGGCGGCGCTTCCACTCGAGGCGCTTCTCGGCGTAGTCAGGCGTCCACACATAGAACGGCGACAGCGCATCAATTGCGCGCCGGTCGTTCACCGTGTAGTGGGCCGCTACTTCGGCCCAGGCGCGAATCCGCACCCGGTCCGGTTGGCTGATCTCAGCCCCCCGCAGCATCGCTGCAGCGGACGGCTCACCGTCGCTCCAGACCCCCTCCTCCAATGCCCGGGCAAGCTCCGGGCGGTGCGACTCGCGAACCAGATCGGTGCGCTGATGGTCGAACGTGGGGTATAGAAAAAAGCGGTCATGCTCCAGCTGAAAGTGCTTCTCCGGCTCGCGGATTCCACCTTTGCGGAGCGTCAGCAGCTGCTCGCCCTCAGCGAGCGCGCGGACGGTAACCGCCCATTCTTTAAAAGCAATCGGCATGTTTACTCAGTCGGGGTGATCAAGGGTTGGTGAAAAAGGCCCGGCGAACAGACATTTACCTGCCGGGCGAAAAGCGATTCTAGGTCGGTTTGCAGAAATAACCAAATCTCCCTGCAGATTATCCTGTACCGGTGGAGTCCCGATCCCCCAATTGATGGCATGGCGAGGGGAAGGAAGCCCACCTGCACAGTGGGCTTCCTTCCCCTCGCGGCGCCTGGCAAACCGCTCGGCATCTGCCTCAGGCCGCCGCGAGCTCGTCGCTAAAGTCGTGGAAGTCCTCGGTCTCTGCCAGGTGCTGGTGCGACGGGCAGTAGCCGTTCTGCGGCAACGGCATCCGCTGGCACTGCGTGCCCTTGCGCGTGCTTGCCCGGCACTGCAGTGGGTTTCCGTAGACGTCAAACCCGGTCTGCGGCTGCGTCTGCAGGAACTCGTCGGCGAACGCCATGTACCGCTCGACGACCCGCAGCACGCGTGCCTGCGCCGACATCGGGAAGAACACGCGGATGTCGGAGAACAGCGTCCGCGCCGGTCGCGCGAAGTAGTGGCGATCGGTGGCGAGACGCTCGACGGCCGCCTCACACGCCCGCAGGACGCGTTCGTGGTTGAGGTAGGGCTGGTTCGACGAATCTTCGACGATCTCGTCGGCCAGTTCGCGGTAGATGGCTCGGCTGAAGCGGTACATCCGCTGCATCTCCTTTCGGCCCCTCCATCCGGTCCACTGACAAACACTACTTCCAGCGCTCTAAATCTGACTCCTGGTCGGTGACGAGCATCACATGGCGCTCGTCGAACCTTGGGTCGAGCTCCGGAAAGTCGCGCCGCCAGTGCGCTCCGCGACTCTCGGTTCGCGCCAGCGCGGCGGTCGCGATCAGCCGCACCAGCGGATGCGGATCGTCGAGCAACATGCTGAGACCCTCGCCGTTGCGCTCGAGCCCGGCATATCGCCACAGCCGCTCGCGTGACTCCGCCGACGGCGGCACGCCGGCAGTGCTGCCGGCGGGCGCGGACTCCGATACGTCCGACGCCAGCAGACGCGGCTCGTCGAGTGCTGCACGGGCCGCCCTGGCCCCAAACACGAAGCATTCGCTGAGCGAGTTCGACGCCAGCCGGTTGGCGCCGTGCAGACCCGTGCACGAACACTCGCCGACGGCCAGCAGCCCGGGCAACGTCGAGCGGGCCTGCAGGTCTGTCTCGATCCCGCCCATCATGTAGTGGGCTGCCGGTGCAACCGGAATCATGTTGCGCTCGGGATCGATCCCGACCTGCTGGAGCGCGGTCACCACATTTGGGAACAGCGCCGGATCGACCGCGCGCATATCGAGCGCTACGGCATTGGAATCAGGGTGCCGCGAGAGCTCGACGAAAATCGCACGCGCGACCTCGTCCCTGGGGGCGAGCTCGTCGACGAAACGCCGGCCCTCGTGGTTGCGCAGCTGCGCACCCTCGCCACGGATCGCCTCGGTGACGAGCAGGCCGTCGCCGCTGCCGTGGGCGCTGGCCACCACGGCGGTCGGGTGGAACTGCATGAACTCAATGTCGGCCAGGGCTGCGCCGGCGTCGTAGGCGAGCAGGAGTCCCGTGCCGACCGCTCCCGCCGGGTTGGTCGTGCGCGCCCACAGTGCGGCCGCGCCGCCGGTGCTGAGGACGGTGGCCGCTGAATAGAGGTGCTCGCCGTCATCGAGCACCACGCCTGTGCAACGGCCGTCGTGGGTCAGCAGGGCGGTGACGCGCCGGCCCTCGAGGACTTCGATCCGCTCGTCGGTCGCCGCCACCGCCGAGAGCTGGCGCACGATCCGGCGCCCGGTTGCGGCGCCACCGGCGTGGACGATGCGCCTGTGGCTGTGGCCGCCCTCGAGTCCGAGCGCCAGACGCCCGGTGCGGTCGGCGTCGAACCTCACGCCGAATCGCGATAGGTCCTCGACCGCCCCCGGCGCCTCCTCGACGAGTACCCGTGCAGCCGACGGCCGCACAGCTCCGCGACCGGCCTGAAGCGTATCCGCGAGATGCAGCTCGACGCTGTCGTCGGCGGCCAGCGCGGCCGCGAGTCCGCCCTGTGCCCAGTAGCTCGAGGTCTCAGCCAGCTCCGTTGCCGAGATCAGCGTGACGTGCCCACCTTCGCGCGCTGCACAGAGCGCGGTGTACAGGCCGGCGGCACCGGCGCCGACGACGACCAGCTGCCGCTGGCCGCGGTCAGACGCAGTGGGCATGTCCCGGTACGGTACCGGCCTGATGTCGTCAGCCCCCGTGTTGCTCTCGCACCGTTCATCGCTCGACCACGACACGGGCGACCATCCCGAGCGGATCGCTCGGATCGAGGCGATCAACTCATTGCTCGAGCGTCGCGATTGGCTTGGCTATGAGCGCGTCGAGTCGCCGCCGGTCGAGCGCGATGTGCTGGAGCGCGTCCATCCGGCCGCCCACGTCGACGCCATCGCGCGGGCGTCGGAGCTCGGCGGCCTCCAGCTCGATACCGACACCTTCGTCAGCGCCGGCTCCTACACCGCGGCCCTGCATTCGTGCGGCGGCGCCGTTGACCTTGTCCGTCGGTTGCTTGACGGCGGCCCGGGTCAGGTCGGCTTCAGCGTCCACCGGCCGCCTGGGCACCATGCGCTACCGAGCCGTGCGATGGGCTTCTGCCTGTTCAACAACATCGCCGTCGCTGCGCGACATGCGCTCGCTGCCCCGGGTATCGAGCGCGTGCTGATCCTCGACTGGGACATCCACCACGGCAATGGCACAAACGACATCTTCTGGGACAGCGACGAGGTTCTGTTCATCTCGATCCACCAGTCGCCGCTCTACCCTGGCAGCGGTCGCGAATCCGAGCTGGGAGGCGGAGCCGGCTACGGATACACGATCAACCTGCCGGTGCCGCCGGGTTCAGGCGACGAGACGTTCGTCTCCCTCGTGCGCGACGTCGCGCTGCCGGTCGCGCGGAGCCACCGACCGCAGCTCGTACTTGTCTCCGCCGGTTACGACGCCCACCGCGACGACCCACTTGCCGGCTGTGCGGTCACCGACGCCGGCTTCCAGGCGATGACGGCGCTGGTCCGCAACCTTGGCGCCGAGCTCGAGACGCCGGTTGGCTGTGTGCTCGAGGGCGGCTACGACGTCAACGCGCTCGCCCGCTGCGTCGCGTTGACGATGGAAACCCTCGCATCAGGAGGGCGGGCAGGATCGAATCCTGATGCTGAGACGAGCCCCATTCCAGTCCATCGGCTCGCGACGGTGGCACTGGAACGACTCGTGCCGCTCTGGCCGGCGCTGAGGCCCTGAACGGCACGCTCATGACGCCGTCACGGCCTCTAACCTCGCAGTGATGAGCGAGCGCAGCTATGGACGGTCTGCCGATCAGATGCGGCCGATCACGATCGAGCCCGGTTTTGTCCGCACGGCCTCGGGCTCGGCCCTGATTTCGGTCGGCGAGACGCGCGTGATCTGCACGGCGTCGGTCCAGGGGAGCGTTCCCCGCTGGATGATGGGACGCGGCCGCGGCTGGGTGACGGCGGAGTACGGGATGCTGCCGGCGTCCACGGGTGAGCGCAAGCAGCGCGACATCACCAAGGGCAAGGCGGACGGCCGCTCGGTGGAGATCCAGCGCCTGATCGGACGCTCACTGCGCGGCGTCGTCGACTTCGAGGCCCTCGGTGAGCGTACGATCTACATCGACTGCGACGTGCTCCAGGCGGACGGCGGCACCCGCTGCGCCTCGATCACCGGCGGCATGGTCGCGCTCGAGCTCGCCACCGCGAAGCTCGTACGCGACGGGCTGCTCGAGCGCTCCCCACTTTCCGGAACGGTTGCAGCCGTGTCCTCGGGCGTCGTCGACGGCGTGCCGCTGCTTGACCTCGACTACTCCGAGGACTCCAGTGCCGAGGTCGACGCGAACGTCGTCATGACCGGCGACGGCGGCCTCGTCGAAGTGCAGGCGACCGCGGAGCGCACGCCGCTGTCGCGCGCTCACCTGGATGATCTGCTTGCCCTGGCAGAGACGGGGATCGGCCTTCTCCGGGCACAACAGCAGGCGGCGGTGGCAGCGGGGACGTAGATAGGGTTGCGGGCCTGATGGAGCTGATTCTCGCCACTCGCAACACTCACAAGGTCGCTGAGGTGAGTCGCCTACTGGCGCCATTCCGGATCACGGTCGTGCCGCTGTCGCGCGATGTCCAGCTGCCACCGGAGGACGGCGAGACCTTCTCCGCGAACGCGCTCCCGAAGGCGCGAGCCGCTGCGCGGCATCTCAAACGGCCGGTGATCGCGGACGACTCGGGGATCGAGGCGGCGGCGCTCGATGGCGTTCCAGGCGTGCGCTCTGCCCGCTACGCCGGGCAGAACGCGACTGACGCTGAGAACCTCCGGAAGCTGATCCTCGAGGTCCCGGTTGGCGGCGAACTGCGTTACGTCTGCGCGCTCGCCTTCTCCGAAGGCGTGACCGAGCGCGTGTTCTACGGCGAGTGCAGGGGACACATGAGCCCCGCGCCGCGCGGAGACCACGGTTTCGGCTACGACCCGGTGTTCATCCCGGACGAGTCGCCTGATCGCACGATGGCGGAGCTCCAAGACTCGGAGAAGGACCTGATCAGCCACCGCGGCAAGGCCGTTCGTGATTTCGCCTGGTGGTTCCTCGGCGAGCGTCTGGGCCTGAGGCGCTGAGGCCGACGGCGCAGGGCGGAGAGGCAGCAAACCGCCTAACTCTCGGTCCTATCCACGCCGGGTGAGCCGGCGGCGGTCAGAACAGGTTGATCGCGGCGGAGATCGCGACCGCGAAGGCGACGGCCGCGTAACCGCGATATCCGTCGATGAGCACCACGGCGGCCGCGACGAGGCAGGTGACCGTGGTGATCAGCCAGGCGAGACGGCCCAGTTGCATACGCTGAGCATGCCAGCAGATCCGGTCAGGAGCGCGCTCGGGCAACCGTCGAAGCGGCGCCACCTGCGGTCTTCGGCGGCGAAGTTGCGGAAACTGGGCGGGTTCTAGAGGGCCAAGACAGCCGAATCGTCCGCAAACCGTGTTAGCTTCGGCCATTCCCACCACCTCGAAGGAGGAGCGAAGTGACGAAAGCCGAGTTCATCGACCAGGTCGCGGACCGCGCCGGTCTGAGCAAGAAGGATGCCTCAGAGGCAGTCGATGCGGTTCTGGAGACGATTGAGAGCGCCCTCAAGCGAGGCAGCGACGTAGTCTTCTCCGGGTTTGGCAAGTTCAGCGTTTCGGACCGCGCTGCGCGTGAGGGTCGTAATCCCGCCACAGGCGAGAAGATCCAGATCGCGGCTACCAAGGTTCCGAAGTTCACCGCAGGCGCCGCCCTCAAGAAGGCGGTCAACTGAAGTAGCGGTATGGCGAGCGCCGGATCAAGCGAGGCGAGGACGCAGGACCCGAAGAAAGCGATTTCAAGGGTCCGAGGACAAAGCGTCGCGTAGATCCGCCGCCGCCAGAGCGGCTACCGTTTCGTATGTGACCGTAGTCACGGAGCTTTGCGGATGACGCCCGGCGACGGTGCGTCAGAAGCCGTCGCAGGAGACGGGGCGTCCGCAAGCTGTGATTCCAGGGAGAATTTTGGGGACCGGCTGGCCGAGTTCGTTGCTGGGCGTGAGTCGCAGCTTGTGCTCGGCCTCGATCCGGACCCTGCGCTCCTATGGCCACGTGCGCTCGAACTTGTGGGTGGAGTGGACGACGCGTCTGCTCCACCCGCCGTCCGAGCTGCGCGCGCCGTTGTGGCGCACTGTGCGCTCGTGATCGATGCCGTCGCCGATGAGTGCGTCGCGGTCAAGCCGCAGCTTGCATGCTTCGAGCGGCTCGGCGCCGCAGGCTGGACGGCGCTGACCGAGGTTCTCACCAAGGCCCGTTCGATGGGTCTGCTCGTGATTGCCGACGCCAAGCGCGGCGACATCGACGTCTCGGCGCGGGCCTACGCGCAGGCCTTCCTCGGCGAGACGCCGAGCCCATTCGGACCGATCGCGGGCCTCGGCGCCGACGCGATGACCGTCAGTCCCTGGCTCGGGCGGGATTCACTCGAGCCGTTCACGACGGCCGCGCGTGAGTCCGTCGCGGGAGTGTTCGTCCTGGTGCGTAACTCGAACGCCGGTGCGGTTGAGCTGCAGGACCGCGAGCTCGGCGACGGCAGCGTCAGCGAGGCCGTCGCACGGATGGTTGCTGAGATCGGAGCCGACGGGGTCGGCGACTCAGGTCTCTCAGACGTCGGTGCCGTGGTCGGCGCCACGGCACCGCATCGCCTGGCTCGGTTGCGAGAGCTGATGCCCCACGCGGTCTTCCTGCTGCCGGGTGTTGGAGCTCAGGGCGGCCGCATCGAAGACCTCGCGCCGGTGTTCACGATCGGTGTGGCCAGCGGCATCGTCTCCGTCTCGCGCGGCATCGTCCACGCCCACCGCATGAGCGGTGGCGATCCGGCGACCGCGGCGCGTCGCGAGGCCGCGCGCTTGCGTGAACAAGCTTGGACCCTGACTCACTAGCTGTGCAAACCTGCTTGCGCCCCCCTTACCGGGATGAGACCCCGGGTCTGGTATCACCGTGGCGATGAAGAAGGCGGCGATGAGTCTGGCCGTCTTGCTGGCTTTGCTTCTGGTTGCCGCGCCAGCGGGCGCGGCACAGCGGGAAACGGCACAGAAAGCCACCATTCCGGCCGCTCCCTCACTGCCGGTGACCGGTGCGAGCCTGATCGCGGCAGGAAGCGATACGCCGCTGTGGAGCTCCAACGGCAACGCCGAGCTGCCGATCGCGAGCACCACGAAGCTGATGACGGCGCTGGTCGTGCTCCAGCACGTCAAGAACCTCAACACCGTCTTCGCTCAGGCCGACTGGAGTCCCGCCCCGGTCGACTCGCAGATCGGGCTGATCCCGGGCGAGCGCATGACCGTCCATGACCTGCTCGTCGCGCTGCTGCTGCCGAGTGCCGACGACGCGGCCGAGGACCTCGCCTACAACGTTGGCGGTGGCTCGGTCACGCGCTTCGTGGCGATGATGAATGCCGATGCGCGAGCGCTCGATCTCGACCACACGCATTACTCGACGCCGATCGGGCTCGACACGCCGGGCAACTACTCGAGCCCCGACGACCTCGTGCGGCTCGGCGACTACATGATGCGCAACTGGCCGTTCTTCAGGGCCACCGTGGGACTTGCCTCGGCGACGCTCACCAGCGGGCGCTACGAGCGGCACGTGGTCAACACGGACGACCTCGTCGGCAAGGTGCCGTGGATCAACGGGATCAAGACCGGGCACACGACCGATGCCGGCTACGTGCTGGTGTCGCAGGGCACGCGCGGCGGGTTGACGCTGATCGCCTCGGTGCTCGGTACGACCAGCGAGTACGAGCGCGACAAGAGTGCACTGGCGCTGCTCGACTGGGGCTTCTCGGCGTTCAAGGTTGTGCGCCCGGTGCGGGCTGGGGAGGCGTTCGCGCGGCCGAAGGTGCCCTATGAGGTCGCGCCGGCGCTGGTTGTGGCCAAACGCGGGTATGAGACCGTCGTGGCCCGCGACACGCGTGTGAAGGTCGTGGTCGGGAAGCTCCGCAAGCTCTCCGGACCGATGGCAAAGGGGAAGGTCGTCGGACAGCTGAAGGTGCTGGTGCCCGGCCGCCCGGCCGTTCGGATCCCGTTGATTCTCGCCCGGCGGCTGCCGGCCGTGTCGTCGCTGAAGAAAGTGGGGCATCTGATTAAGCGACCGTTTACTCTGCTGGTGCTTGCGTTGCTGATTGGCGGCGCGGCCGTAGCCGTCGCGGAACGGCGGCGACGACCCCGAGTGCTGGCCACCGGCCATCTGGAGGAGCGATGATCATCACCGTCACCCTCAATCCCGCCCTCGACAGGACGCTGGAGGTGCCCAGCTTCACACCTGGGCGCCGGCACCGCAGTGTCGACCAGCGGACGATTCCCGGCGGCAAGGGCGTCAACGTCGCGCGGGCGCTGAAGCTGCTCGGTCAGCCGGTGATCGCGACCGGAATCGTCGGTGGCGCGACCGGAACCCGGATCATCGAGGCGCTCAACGACGAGTCGATCCTGAACGCGTTCGTGCGCATCCGCGAGGAGTCGCGCACGAACATGGCGGTGCTCGACCCAACCACGGGCATCCATACTGAGATCAACGAGCGCGGTCCCTCGGTGTCCGAACATGAGCTCGAGCTGTTCGAACAGAAGTTGCTGTACCTGGCCCGCGGCGCCGGCATCTGTGTGTTCGCCGGCAGCCTGCCGCGAGGGCTCGAGCCGGACACGTACGCGAAGCTGATCCGCTCGGTGCGCAAGCTCGGCGTGCTGACCGTCGTCGACACCGACGGTGAGCCGTTGAAGCTGGCGGTGCGGGCCGAGGCCGACGTCGTCTCCCCGAATGAGCTCGAAGCGGAGGAGCTCGCGGGACACGAGTTCGGCGGCATCGACGACCGTGCCAGCGCCGTCGTCGGGATCACCCGCCAGGGTCCGGAGGAGGCGATCATGACGGTCGCCGACGGCTGTTACGCATACGTGCGCGAGGAGGCCGGCCACACCCTCTATCGGGTCGCCATCGAGCCGCTCGAGGCGCAATCGCCGATCGGCTCGGGTGATGCCTTCCTGGCCGGATATGTGTCCGCCCGCTACCAGGGCAGGCAGCCGGTCGACTGCTTGCGGTTCGGCGTCGCCTGCGGGGCGGAATCGACGCAACACGTCGGCGCCGGGATCCTCGACCCGCCGACCGTCGATCGGTTGCTCGAGGGCGTCGTGGCTGAGCGCGTCAAGCTGCCCGCCAACGTGTCCTGAGGGCGTCTGCGTATCTGCCCGGGGCGGGGTGGTGCCGGTACCTTCAACGGGATCCCGGTAAACCGTGAATCAGCCCACTGCTAAGGTGAATACAGCCGATGGTTGCCGCCGTTGTGGACGTGCGTTCACGCTGAAAGTGGGGTTCATTTTGACATCCGTTCGACCTTCTACGATGCGCTGATGGAAGTAGAAATTGGACGTGGAAAGAAGGCTCGCAGGGCCTATGGATTTGACGACGTAGCGATCGTGCCGTCACGCCGGACGCGTGACCCCGATGACGTCGATATCAGCTGGACACTTGGTCCCTACCGTTTCGAGCTGCCGCTGCTGGCCGCCGCTCTCGACGGTGTCGTCTCGCCGACGACAGCCGGCATCCTCGGCAAGCTCGGCGGCCTCGCCGTGCTCAACCTCGAGGGCATCCAGTGTCGCTACGAGGACGCGGATGAGCAGCTGGCCCGGATCGCGACCTTCTCCAAGGACATCGCCACGCGCGAGCTCCAGGACATCTACCGCGAGCCGGTCAAGGCTGAGCTGATCGCGCAACGGATCAAGGAGATCAAGGCCCACGGCGTTGTCGCCGCCGCGTCGCTGACGCCGCAACAGGTCCGCAAGTACTACGAGGTTGCACTCGACGCCGGCCTGGACATCCTCGTGATTCAGGGCACGGTCGTCTCGGCTGAGCACGTGTCCCAGGACACGAGCCGTCCGCCGCTCAACCTCAAGGAGTTCATCCGCGAGCTCTCTCCGATCCCCGTCGTCGTCGGTGGCTGCGCCTCCTACCACACGGGTCTTCACCTGATGCGGACCGGCGCCGCCGGTGTGCTCGTCGGCGTCGGACCGGGCGCGATCTGCACCACGCGTGGCGTGCTTGGCCTCGGTGTCCCGCAGGCGACGGCGATCGCCGACGTCGCAGCCGCTCGTTCACAGCACATGCTCGAGACCGGCGACTACGTCCGCGTGATCGCCGACGGCGGTATGCGTAACGGCGGTGACATCGCCAAGGCGATCGCCTGCGGTGCCGACGCGGTGATGCTCGGCTCGGCGTTGGCCCGTGCCCATGAGGCCCCGGGTCACGGCTTCAACTGGGGCATGGCGACGTTCCACCCGACGCTGCCGCGCGGTACGCGCGTCGCCACCAAACCGAACGGCACCTTCGAGGAGATCGTCAAGGGGCCCGCTCGCGAAAACGACGGCACCTTCAACCTGATGGGTGCGCTGCGGACTTCGATGGCCACCTGTGGCTATCGGGACATCGCCGAGTTCAATCGCGCCGAGCTGATGGTCGCCCCGTCACTGCAGACGGAGGGCAAGCACCTCCAGCGCGAACAGTCCGTCGGCATGGGCGCGCGCGGCGCTGCCGCCACCGTCGGTGTCTCTGACTGAGCCGGACACGTCAGCCGTCGCTGATGGCCAGCCGGCCATCGGCGACGTGCTGCGGCCTCAGGAAGTTGTCGTTCTCGACTACGGCGGCCAGTACTCGCAGCTGATCGCGCGTCGTGTGCGCGAATGCGGCGTGTTCTCGACGCTGCTGCCCTACCACGTGGGTCCAGAGGAGGTCGCGCGTCGCAAGCCGATCGGCCTGATCCTCTCGGGTGGGCCGGCGTCGGTCTATGCCGACGGAGCACCCAAGCTGGATCCGGGCCTGCTGGAGCTCGGCATCCCGGTCCTCGGCATCTGTTACGGCATGCAGCTGATCGCGCGCGAGCTCGGCGGTACGGTCGAGGGCGCTGAGGTCGGGGAGTACGGCCGCTCGCAGCTGACAGTGCACAGCCACGGCCGGCTGCTGGCCGACACGCCCGCCGAGCAGGCCTGCTGGATGTCCCACCGCGACACCGTGTTTGCGCCGCCCCCCGGGTTCGATGCACTCGCCTCCTCGACTGCTTCTCCGGTAGCCGCGATCGAATCCGACGACCGCGGTATCTACGGCATCCAGTTTCACCCGGAGGTCGTTCACACGCCCTACGGGCAGCAGGTGCTGCGCAATTTTCTGATCGACATCTGCGGCGCTGCCGGCTCTTGGAGTGCCCGCTCGGTGATCGAGGAGCAGGTCGAGCGTATCCGCGAGCAGGTGGGGGACGGCCGCGCGCTCTGTGCGCTGTCGGGCGGTGTCGATTCGAGCGTTGCGGCGCTGCTGGTCCACAAAGCGATCGGCGACCGCCTGGTCTGCGTGTTCGTGGATCACGGGCTGATGCGAAAGAACGAGGGCGACCAGGTGGTTGCCGCGTTCCGCGACCACTTCCACGTGCCGCTGATCGCGGTCGACGCCGAGGAGCGCTACCTGGCCAAGCTCCAGGGCGTCACCGACCCCGAGCAGAAGCGCAAGATCATCGGCACCGAGTTCATCCGCATCTTCGAGGAGGAGGCGGCGAAGCTCGACGGCATCAAGTTCCTGGTGCAGGGCACGCTCTACTCCGACGTGATCGAGTCCGGTGGCGGTACCGGAACCGCCACGATCAAGTCCCACCACAACGTGGGGGGGCTGCCGGACGATGTGGAGTTCGAGCTGGTCGAACCGCTCCGCGCGCTGTTCAAGGACGAGGTCCGCGCCGTCGGCGCCGAGCTCGGCATGCCCGAGCGTCTCGTCTGGCGCCAGCCGTTCCCAGGGCCGGGACTTGCGATCCGGGTCGTCGGCGGCGAGGTCACGAAGGAGAAGCTCGACGTGCTGCGCGAGGCCGACGCGATTCTCCAGGATGAGATCCGCAAGGCCGGCCTCTACCGCGAGCTGTGGCAGTCGTTCTGCGTGCTTCCCGATGTCCGCGCCGTCGGCGTTCAGGGCGACGAACGCACGTACGGAAACGTGATCGCGATCCGCGCCGTGACCTCGGACGATGCGATGACCGCTGACTGGGCGCGACTGCCCTACGACCTGCTCGAGCAGATCGCTAGTAGGATGATCAATGAGATCCGGCCTGTCGGTCGGGTGGTGTTGGACATCACCTCTAAACCACCCGGCACGATCGAGTGGGAGTAGGGCAGCCGTAAAAGCGTCGCTGGATGGCCGCCCGGCCGGGCGGGAGCAGATCCATGCTCCCGGTATTGGCTTTGGAACTGTCGTCGCCCAGCTTGCTCCACGACGGCCCTACTTGACCCCACGACGGATCTCACCCATACATTTCGACCAACAACCCCGCTCGCGCAGCGATCGTCTACCATGATCGATCTCGCGCGCACGCGCGGCAATAGAGCCTGCCATGAAGACATACGTAGCTAAACCAAGTGATCGCGAGCGCAACTGGCTGATCGTCGACGCAACCGGGCTGACGCTCGGTCGCCTCGCGACACAGATCGCCGACGCGCTGCGCGGCAAGCGCAAGCCGACCTACACGCCGCACATCGATACGGGCGACTTTGTCGTGGTCGTGAACGCAGAGAAGATTTCGGTGACGGGCAAGAAGCTCGAGGACAAGCTGTACTACCGCCACTCGGGCTATCCCGGCGGACTCAAGTCCCGCACCCTTACTGAGATGCTGGAGCGCCGTCCGGAGGAAGTCATCCGGATCGCGGTGAAGGGGATGCTCCCCAGGAACCGGCTGGCGCGTAAGCAGCTCACCAAGCTCAAGGTGTACGCAGGGCCCGATCATCCGCACGCCGCCCAGCAGCCGCAACCGATGGAGATCGAGTCGTGACCGATAACGAGAACGAGAACGAGAACGAAGAGACCCGTGAGTACGTCGCTCCGGAGGTGCCCAGCGCCCCCGAGGTGAAGCACATCGGTCACGCCGAGGTCGCCGAGGGCACCTCCGGCGATACTGACGACCAGCCCCCCGCCGAGGCGGAGCCGGTGGTCGAGGACCCGACCGCGATCATCGAGGGTGACGTCGCCTACGTCGAGGGGACCCCGCGTGAGGGTGAGGCCGCCTTCATCGAGGAGACCCCGCGCGAGAAGCCGGCGATTCCGGGCGCAGACCTGATTCCCGATATCGTGTCCGAGGGTTCGGATTTCCTTGACGCGGAGGCTCGCGCTGCCGCCGAGGCTGAGGCCGAGGAGGCCGCTGCCCGTGCTGGCGATGAGGAGCCCCAGGTCGCCGCCGGACCGATCGCCGAGGTAGCGATCAACCTTGCCGCCGGCGCGCGCTACACCGCCACCGGCAAGCGCAAGACGGGCGTCGCGCGCGTGATCCTCAAGCCGGGCACCGGCTCATACACGATCAACGGCAAGACGCTCGAGGAGTTCTTCCCGCGTGAGACCCTGCAGCGAATTATTCGTCAGCCGCTCGAGGCCGTCGGATACGAGGCTCGCATGGACGTGGTTGCCCGCATGCACGGCGGCGGTGTGTCCGCCCAGGCCGGAGCATTGCGTCACGGCATCTCGCGAGCGCTGCTGGAAGCCGACCCGAACCTGCGCGGCGAGCTCAAGCGCCGCGGCTTCCTGACGCGTGACCCGCGCGTCAAGGAGCGCAAGAAGGCCGGCCTCAAGAAGGCCCGTAAGCGGCCGCAGTTCTCGAAGCGCTAGTCGCTGCTCCGAGCCGGGGCGACCTTCAAGCAGATGTCGCGCCAGCTGTTCGGCACCGACGGCGTACGCGGCCGCGCCGGAGATTTCCTCACCGCTGAGCTGGCGGTCGCGCTCTCGCGTGCGACCGTCGAGCTCGGGGATGAGGCGCACCCGCAGGTCCTGATCGTCCGCGATACGCGGGAGTCGGGCGAGATGCTCGAGTCGGCGATCGCGGCTGGTGTCACCGCCGCCGGCGGCGACGTGCTGCTGGGCGGCGTACTGCCCACGCCCGCCGCACCGCTCCTCGTCCGCCGGCACGGCCTGCAGCTGGCAGCCGTGATCTCCGCTTCACACAACCCGTATGAGGACAACGGGATCAAGTTCTTCGCCGCCGACGGCTTCAAGCTTTCCGACGAGACCGAGGCCGCGATCGAGAACCAGATGGACAGCGCGGCGCGCCAGCCCGATCGGATCGGGCGTGTGCGCCAGTTGCACGGGGCGCTCGAGGACTACCTGCGCGAACTGCACACGCGATTCCGGGCGCTCGACCTCAGCGGCCGGCGCGTGCTGCTCGATTGCGCCCATGGCGCGACCTACAGGGTCGCGCCCGAGATCTTCCGGCGGCTCGGAGCAGAGGTCGACGTGATCGCCGACCAGCCCGACGGCCGCAACATCAACGACGGTGTCGGGTCCACGCACGTCGAGCAGCTTTCCGAGACGATGGCCAAGGGCGCACACGACGTCGGCTTCGCGTTCGATGGCGACGGTGACCGCGTGCTCGCGGTCGACCGCGAGGGCAACATCGTCGATGGAGACGAGTTGATCGCGATAGTCGCCGTTCATTTCAAGCAGACCGGTTTGCTCGATGGCGGAGGCGTCGCCGTCACGGTGATGACCAACTACGGCTTCCACACGGCGATGACCGAGTCTGGGATCGATGTCGCGACGACCGCCGTCGGCGACCGCTACGTGAACGAGGAGCTGCGCCGGCGGGGCTGGCGGCTCGGCGGTGAGCAGTCTGGCCACATCATCGATCTCGGCTTCGGTCCCTCAGGTGATGGCATCGCCAGTGCGCTGCTGACCATGGAGGCGCTGGCCGGCTCCGATCTGTACGAACGCCAGGCGATGCGGAAGCTTCCTCAGCGCCTCGTCAACATCCGCGCTCGTAGTCGTGACGTCCTCGCGGCGGCGATGCAGCAGACCTTGGTCCAGCAGGCGATCGGCGACGCCGATGAGTCGCTCTCCGGTCGCGGGCGTGTGCTTGTCCGCGCTTCCGGTACCGAGCCGCTGATCCGCGTGATGGTCGAGGCACCGAGCGAAGAGGAGACCAACATCGTCTGCGCGCAGCTCTGCCAGGTCGTAGAGGAAGCTCTCGGATAGAGCGCGCGCTCCTCGGGCATCGCTGCAGCCGGGGCTGCGGCGGGCTGCACCTCGGGAAGTAGACTCGGAGCCGCTTATGTGTGGAATCGTCGGTTACGTTGGACCGCGGCACGTGCGGCCGCTGCTGTTCGACGGACTCAAGAAGCTCGAATACCGCGGATATGACAGCGCCGGGATCTCGGTGCTCGACGGTGACCGCATCGACCTCGTGCGAGCGGTCGGCAACCTCGACTTCCTTCGCGCCGCAATCGACGCGCAGGAGGAGGGCGCCGCGAGCGGAAACGGGCATCTGCGCGAACCCAGTACCGCGAGTGCGCCTGGGACCGGCATCGGCCACACGCGGTGGGCCACGCACGGCCGCGTGACCGAGGCCAACGCCCATCCGCACTACAGCACCAACAGCCGCATTCACATCGCGGTCAACGGAATCGTCGAGAACTACATCGCGCTCAGGGAGAGGCTGCTCGAACACGGCTCCGTGTTCACCTCTGAGACCGATGCCGAGGTGATCGCACACCTGATCTCCAAGCACTATGAAGGGGATCTGGCTGACGCCGTACGCGCCGCCTACAAAGAGCTCAACGGCCACTACGCCTTCGTCGCGATGAGCGCGGACGAGCCGGGAGTGCTGGTCGGCGCGCGCAAGGAGTGCCCGCTCGTCGTCGGCCGTGGCGACGGCGAGCAGTTCATCGGCTCGGCCGTTCCAGCCTTTCTGAGCGAGACCAACCAGGTCCAGTACATGAATGACGATGAGATCGTGATCCTGCGGCCCGGTGGCGTCGAGTTCACGACCGTCGATGGCGACACGCTCGAGCGCGACGTCAGCGAGATCGATTGGGACGCTGACACCGCCGAGAAGGGCGGCTACGAGACGTTCATGCTCAAGGAGATCCACGAGCAGGCCGACGCCGTCGCCGACACGATCGGAGAGCGCGCTGCCGACGATCACACAATCGACCTTGGTGATCTCGGCGGGATCGACGACGATCTCCTACGCCGCATCGAGCGGATCGTGATCGTCGCCTGCGGCACCTCGTACCACGCCGGCCTCGTCGGCCGCTACGCGATCGAGGCGTGGGCCCGCGTCCCGGTCGAGGTCGAGATCGCCTCCGAGTACCGGTACCGCACCCCGGTCGTCAGCGCGACGGACCTTGTGATCGGCGTGTCACAGTCTGGCGAGACGGCCGATACCCTTGCCGCGATGCGCACCGCCAAGAGTGGCGGCGCCAGCGTGCTCGCCGTCTGCAACGTGATGGGCTCGCAGATGACGCGGGACGCCGATGGCGTGCTGTACACGCGTGCCGGCATCGAGATCGGTGTCGCCGCGACGAAGACGTTCGTCACACAGGTCGTCGCCTTCCAGCTGTTTGCGCTGCGCCTGGCCGAGCTGCGCGGGACGCTCACCGTCGACGAGCTGACGGCCCTGATCCGCGAGGTCAAGCAGCTACCGCACCTGATCTCGGCGACGCTCGACGCCGGTACGGGCGAGCTCGAGCGGATCGCCGCCACGGTCAGCAAGTGCGAGTTCTTCATGTACCTGGGGCGCAACGTCGGGCTGCCGATCGCACTCGAGGGCGCGCTCAAGCTCAAGGAGATCTCCTATGTCGCCACCGACGCGTACGCGGCCGGGGAGATGAAGCACGGGCCGATCGCGCTGCTCGACGAGACCACGCCGGTGGTGGCGGTCGCAACCGAGTCACCGGTGCTGGAGAAGCTGGTCTCCAACCTCCAGGAGGTGCGCGCCCGTGGTGCCCGAGTGATCGCCATCGCCACCCAAGGCGACGCGCAGATCGCCCAGCACTGTGACGAGATCATCCGTGTGCCCCGCACCCACTGGATGCTGAACCCCCTGCTGGCGGTGATCCCCCTGCAGCTGCTGGCGTACTTCATCGCCACCGGCCGCGGGCTCAACGTCGACCAGCCCCGCAACCTCGCCAAGACCGTCACCGTTGAGTGACAGCGCCACGCGCTGATGGTTCTGCCAGCTTGGCTGACACCGTTGCCCGACGCTGGCGAGCAGCGGGCGCTTGATAGCTGGGCGATCGACCAGCTCGGAATCCCCTCGGAGACGCTGATGGAGCGGGCCGGAACCGGGCTCGCCCGCGCCTGCGCTGAGTTGGTGCCGACGGGACGCTTCGCGATTCTCTGCGGCCGGGGCAACAACGGTGGCGACGGTCATGTCGCCGCCCGAGTGCTACGCGAGATGGGGCGCGAGGTGACGGTGATTGACGTCTCAGAGGTCGATCCATCGACGATCGCGGCAGCGCTTGAGGGGGCGGCCGGAATCGTCGACGCGCTGCTCGGGACCGGCTTCTCGGGTGCGCCCCGTGAGCCGATCAGCGGTGCGATCACCGCGATAAATGCCAGGCGCGCGGCGGATTCGGGCACGACCGTGATCGCCTGCGACATGCCGAGCGGCGTCGATGGCTCGAGCGGTGAGATCACGGCCGAGGCCGTGAAGGCGGACGCGACCGTCACATTCCACGCCGGCAAGCCTGGGCTCTGGATCGCGCCCGGAAAGGGACATAGCGGCAGCGTGCGCGTGATCGACATCGGCATCCCCGACAAAGATCAGCCAGTCACGCCGATGATCGGTCTGATCGAGGATCGCGTGCGCGACGCGATCCCGCGCCGTGACGCCGCCTCGACCAAGTTCAGTGTCGGCAGCGTGCTCGTCGTCGGCGGCTCGCGTGGGCTCACCGGCGCGCCGGTGCTCGCCTCGATGGGCGCCGCGCGGGCCGGCGCGGGCTACGTGACAGTCGCCGCCCCGGCGTCGGTCGCTCCGGCGCTCGCGGCCAAGCTGCTCGAGGTCATGACCGTCGAACTACCGGACGACCCGGAGAGCGGGTTCAGGCGTGGGGCCTCGCGTATGGCGGTCGAGCGCGCTGGGCGCACCGAGGCGCTCGTCCTCGGCCCCGGTCTCGGGCGCCTGCCGGCCGCGCAGAAATTTGCGCGCGACGTTGCGACTCACGCGAACCTTCCGCTCGTTCTCGACGCAGACGGTCTCAACGCGCACGCCGCCGAGGAGGGTGGGCTCGAACAACTCGCGCGACGGGAGGCACCGACCGTGCTGACCCCTCACGCCGGCGAGCTCGGACGGCTGCTGGGGCTGCCAAGCGCCGAGATCGACGCGCACCGGCTCGAGCACGTGCGCGGCGCCGCCGCCCGCGCGCAGGCGATCGTCGTGCTCAAGGGCGACGACTCACTGGTCGCCCACCCCGACGGCCGGCTCGCGATCAGTCGTGGTGGCGCTCCGGCGCTTGCGACGGCCGGCACCGGCGACGTCCTGTCAGGGGTGCTGGGGGCATTCCTGGCGAAGGGCGTCGACCCGTTCACGGCCGCCTGCGCCGCGGTCTCGACGCACGTCGCCGCCGGTGTGACCGCGGCAAGCGAGGTCGGCGGCGAGGGCGTGATCGCAAGCGATGTGATCGCCGCACTGCCGCGGGCGCGCGAGGCGCTCGCAGAGGAGCGCTGAGATGGCGCTGCGCGCCGTTGCCGAGGTCAACCTGGCTGCGATCGAGCGCAACACCGCGCGGTTGCGTGAGCGGATCGGCGCCCACGCGCAACTCTGCGCGGTCGTCAAAGCCGATGGCTATGGCCATGGCGCGGTGCCGTCGGCGCGTGCCGCGCTGCGCGGCGGCGCGAGCGTATTGGCGGTCGCTACCGCTGACGAGGCCGGTGAGCTGCGCGGCGCCGGTCTGGAAGCGCCGATCCTCGTGCTCGGCGCGGTCAGCGAGGAGGAACTGCCGATCGCGGTCGCAGCCGGCGCTGAGCTGGTCGTGTGGGATCAGCGGTTTGTCGAGCAGCTCCGGACGTTCGCGGACTCGTCCGGTGCATCACTACGCGTGCACGTGAAGCTCGATACGGGCCTCGGCCGTTTGGGCACCCGTGAGCCGGAGCAGGCGCTGGCCGTAGCGCATGCGACGATCGACGCGGCGCCGGAGCTCCAGCTCGCCGGCGTGATGACGCACTTCGCGACCTCGGACTCCGACCAGGAGTTCGTCGCTGAGCAACTGGCGGCATTCCAGCCGTTCGTGGCGGAAGCGAGGGCACTCGCGCGGACCGAGCTGACGGCTCACGCCGCCAACAGCGCGGCGACCCTGCTCACGCCGTCGAGCCACTTCGACATGGTCCGCCCGGGCATCACGCTGTACGGCGGCGACCCGATGAACAACGACCCCGCCGACCACGGGCTCGAGCCCGCGCTAGCGCTGCGAACCTACGTTGCTGCCGTCAAACCGATCGCCGCCGGCGAGAGCACCGGCTACGGGCGGCGCTTCATCGCCGATCGCGACAGCCATATCGCGACCCTGCCGATAGGCTACGGCGACGGCGTCGTGCGCGCCATGGCCGACAACTGCGATGTCCTGATCGGCGGCCGCCGCTATCCGCTGCGCGGGATGGTCAGCATGGACAACATCACCGTCGACGTCGGTCCCGAGCCGGTCGTCCAGGTCGGCGATCGCGCCACCCTGATCGGCACCGACGGCGACGAGCGCCAGACGGCCGAGGACCTCGCGCGCCGCATCGGCACGATCAGCTACGAAGTCCTCTGCTGGATCTCGCGGCGGGTCCCACGCGTCTACCACTACGACGGGAGTCCCGCGTGAACCGCGGCCCGCTGGCCGCGATTGCCGAGCTCGCGCCGCGCCACGGGCAGGCCTGGCTGGTTGGCGGTGCAGTGCGCGACAGCCTGCTCGGTCGCGAGACGCCTGACTTCGACCTGGCGGTCGCGGGCGACGCCCGCGGTCTGGCCCGCGAACTGGGCCGCGTAGCCGGCGGGCACGCGTTCCTGCTATCGGACGAGTTCGGGGCATGGCGTGTGCGCGGCCGCAACCAGGACTGGCAGGTCGATCTGACGCCGCTGATGGGGGAGACGCTCGAGCAGGATCTGGGCCGGCGCGACCTCACGATCAACGCGATCGCGCGCGAGCTGGTGCGAGCTGACGGCGAGCTGATCGACCCGTATGGGGGCGTCGCCGACCTCGAGGCGCGGCGTCTGCGCAGCGTTGGACCCGATTCGTTCAGTGCCGATCCACTGCGGGTGATGCGGCTCGCGCGCATGGCGGCTGACCTCGGCTTCACGGCCGATGCTGACACGCTGCGGCTCGCCGCTGAGTCGGCCGCATCCCTGGCCGACGTCGCGGCTGAGCGCGTGTTCAACGAGCTGCGCCTGCTGCTCGTGAGCGACCGGGCTGTACAGGGGATTGAGCTTGCTCACGCCATCGGGGCGACTGCTGCGGTCCTGCCGGAGCTCGACGCGCTACGCGGCATCGAGCAAAGCGACTTCCACCATCTCGACGTCTACGACCACACGCTGGCAACGCTGCAGGCCGTGATCGACCTCGACCGCGATCCGGAGGTGGCCTTCGGAGAGCTCGGGCCTGCGCTGGCCGCAGTTCTCGCCGAACCGCTCGCCAACGAGATGACGCGCGGACAGGCGCTGCGTCTAGGTGCGTTGATGCATGACATCGCCAAGCCGGTGACGTGCGACGTCAACGCCGACGGGCGCGTGACCTTCTTCGAGCACGATGTGCGCGGGGCTGAGCTGGCGGCAGAGATCCTCACGCGGCTGCGGGCGAGCGAGCGTCTCTCGAGCCACGTGGGCGCGCTCGCGCGCGATCACCTGCGGCTCGGCTTCCTGGTGCACGAGCGGCCGTTGTCGCCGCGCGCGATCTATCGCTACCTCGCGAGATGCGAGCCGGTGGAGGTCGATGTCACGGCCCTCAGCGTCGCCGACCGCCTGGCGACGCGAGGACGCAACGCCGACAAGGCTATTGCAGCGCATCTCGAGCTCGCTCGCGAGATGCTGCGGGATGCGCTTGCCTGGCGAGCCGATCGCCCACGGTCTCCGATTGCGGGCGACCAGCTCGCACACGCGCTCGGGATCGCCCCCGGTCCGGAGCTGGGCCGCGTCCTGGCGGAGCTCACCGAGGCGGCCTACGCGGGTGAGATCGAGACCGACGAACAGGTTCTCGCTCACGCGCGCGACTGGCTCGCGCAGGACTCCGTCGGAGCGCCGCACGGCGCGGACGCCGATCAGTAGGGTCTCCGTGATGGTTGAGGACTGCATCTTCTGCAAGATCGTCGCGCGCGAAATCCCCGCACAGATCGTCGATGAGGACGAGGAGACGCTGGCGTTCATGGATATCGCGCCGGCGACACGCGGACATCTGCTCGTGATCCCCAAGCGGCATGCCACCGATCTCTGGGAGATCGAGCCTGAGCAGCTCAAGGCCGTCGCGGGCGCGGCCCAGCGCATGGCACTGCGCATCCGGGACCGACTCGAGGCGGATGGCGTCAACCTGATCAACTCCTGCGGTCCGGCGGCTTGGCAGACCGTGTTCCACTTCCACATTCATGTGATCCCTCGCTACGCGGGGGACCCGCTCAAGCTCCCCTGGGTCCCGGCCCCGGGAGATATGGACGCGATCGCCGCAATAGCCGCTGATCTGCGCGAATAACCGCTCACACTCCTTTCTTTAAGCCGACGTTTGCGCCTTGATACGTTTCCCTGAATTGCTGGGCGCCACAGGGGCACCTGGCGGCTATCGCGGGCAGCGCCGAAGGGGATTCATCACATGGCAACGGGAACCGTCAAGTGGTTCAGCGACGACAAGGGCTTCGGGTTCATCACGCCCGATGACGGCGGGCGAGACCTCTTCGTCCATTTCAGCGGCATCGAGGGTGACGGGTACAAGTCGCTTGCCGAGGGCTCAAAGGTTTCCTACGAGGAAGAGGCCGGCCCGAAGGGGCCGAAAGCGGTCAACGTCACGAAGATCTGACGGCTGTGGGGGCACGCCGGCCAGGTGGCCGGCGTGCAACATTTCGCGCAACTTGAACGCCCTTGTCGTGTTCAATGAGCGTATGAAACGAGTCGTAACGGCCCTGGCGGCCATGCTCGGTGCCGCTGCAATGGTGCCTGCTGCCGCATCCGCGGCGGACATCCAAATCGGCGTGACGGCCACTCCGCTGGTCTCGCCAATCTGTCCCTCGGACGCGACAGGCAACGCGTGCCGGATCGTGCTGACCCAGGTGACGGCTTACGAGACGCTGCGCGACGGCGTCACGAACCCGACCACGATCAAGCAGTCAGGCGAGATCTCGTCGTTCACGCTCGGTCTGACCGGTACGGCCACGATCACCGCCGCCGACATCAGCTACCTCGACAAGACCTACGGTGGACCGCCTGAGGCACAGCTCACGGTTCTGCGGCCGACCGGCACGGCTGCGAATCCAACGTTTCGCGTCGCGGCTCAGTCGCCCGTCTTCAAGCTACGGCCGGAGCTCGGCCAGGTTGCGGAGTTCCCGCTCGTCGCGTCGCTGCCGGTTGTGCGCGGTGAGATCCTGGGACTGACCGTCCCCACCTGGGCGCCCGTGCTCTCGTTCGAGCTGGACACCACGAAGTTCTCCTATGCGCAGAGCCGCACCAAGCAGACGACGAGTTCAGGCTCGAGCTGCAACGCGACGGCGGCCGCGAACCTCGCGCAGATCACGATCGGCGCGCTGTCGAACTACAGCTGCACCTACCCCGGCACGCGCGTCGAGTACTCGGCGCTCGAGATCACGACGCCGGCCGGCTTCTCGAGCTCAGCCCGGAAGCACAAAAGCTCGTAACGGCCAAGACGCTCAAAGCGCCGCGGGTAGCCGCGGCGCTGAGCGGACACCGGCGGGCCTTTCGTCTTACGCACCGGCGGCGCTGATCACGCCGGCGCCAACTGCCGGCGTGGGGGTGTCGCGCAGGAAACGCTCGGCGTCGAGGGCGGCCTGACAGCCGGAGCCGGCGGCAGTGATCGCCTGGCGGTAGGTGTGATCGACCAGGTCCCCGGCTGCGAACACGCCGGCCAGGTTGGTGCGGGTCGAGCGACCCTCCGTGACCACGTAGCCGTTCTCGTCAAGCTCGACCTGACCTGAGACCAGGTGCGACTGCGGGTCGTGGCCGACCGCGATGAACGCGCCCGCAAGTTCGAGGTCGCGGATCGAGTCGTCCTGCGTGTTGCGCAACCGCGCGGCCGCCAGCGAGCCGCTCTCACCGGCGACGAACTCGTCGATCGAGTAGGGCGTGAGGAATTCGACATTCGGGACTGCGCGAGCGCGCTCGAGCATGATGTTGGAGGCGCGGAACTCGTCGCGGCGGTGGACGACCACCACCTTCGACGCGAACTTGGCGAGGAACATCGCCTCCTCCATCGCCGAATCGCCGCCACCGACGATCACGGTCGGTACGTCGCGGAAGAACGCCGCATCGCAGGTCGCGCAGTAGCTGACGCCGCGCCCAGCCAGCAGCTCCTCACCGGAGACGCCGAGCTTGCGGTGCTTCGCCCCCATCGCCAGGATCACCGTACGTGCCAGGTGCACATCGTCGCCGACGAGGACCTTGTGCAGGCCGCCGTCCGCGGAGAGCTCGACAGACGTGACCTCGTCCGTCTCCAGGCGCGCGCCGAAGCGCTCGGCCTGGTCGCGCATCAGCTGCATGAGCTCCGGACCCATGACCCCCTGGGGGAAGCCCGGATAGTTCTCGACATCCGTCGTCTGCTGGAGCAGGCCGCCCCAGGCGAAGCCCTCGATGACAAGCGGGTTGAGGTTGGCGCGTGCGGTGTAGAGCGCTGCCGTGTAGCCCGCCGGCCCGCTGCCGACGATTACGACGTTCTCGTATGCGTTATCAGTCACTTCACTAAGTATAGGGCCGTTGTCTTGGACGGATGCTCATGTCGGTGCCGCCGCGCTGTTGGGTGCCGCCGCACTGTCCGCTTCTTCCCAGTGTCGGACGGTGCGGCGCAGTTGGAAGTACGCGACTGCGCCCGGCAACGTCGGCAGCCAGAACGAAAACGCACGATAGGCGAGCACGGCGACCACTGCGGCCTGCACGCTGACGCCGAACGCGGTGAAGGCGCCGATCAATCCACCCTCGACGCCGCCAAGGCCGCCGGGCAGCGGCAGCGTGTTCGCGATCCAGCCGACGAAGTACGCCATCACGATCACGCCCTTGTGCGGCGTATAGCCGAAGGCGTGGAAGCACGCCCACAGCGTGGCGATATCAAAACCCCACCAAGCGAGCGCGCCCAGCAGCCCCGGATCGCCGCCGCGGACAAGTGCGATCGCGGTGCGGACACCGGTCGCGGCCGCGCTCGGCACGGCTGCGAGACGCCTCGCGATCCGGTGCGAGAACCCGTCACCCTGTGACCGCGATGTGACCAGCCGGTCGAAGTCCCGGGGCAGCAGCGCGATACCCGTGAACAGGACGATGACGAAGGCACCAAAGATCGCCGGCACGACCGTGATCGCAAACGGCGCAGGCCCCGGCCAGAGGTGCAGGTAGAGCCCGATGCCGTCGACGACGAGCGAGCCCATGTAGACCGTGTAAAGCAGCGCCATGAAGGCGATCATCCGCGAGGCCACGAGCCGGCCATCCATGCCCGAGCGCCTCAGCGCCCAGGCTGTCAGTGCGATGCCGCCCGCTCCCGCCGCCGCGAACAGGCGCGTCGCCGCCAGCCCAGCCATGGTGATCTGGTAACTGGCGTTCCAGCCGATACGAGAGGTGCGGTGGATGAAGACCGCCCGGAACAGCACGATGTAGCCACCGAAGGAGCAGGCCTCGAGTACCGCCGCCCCCGCGAGCCACCATGCGTTGCCTTGCCCCAACCGCTTGATGCTCGCCCCGAAGCCGACGAGCTTTGGCAGACCGAAGTAGAGAAACGCGACGATGCCAAGGACGAAGATCAGAGAAGCGACGACGCGACCGCGAGTGAGCACCACGCGCGGCATCTGCTCCGGGTGAGCACGGGTCTGCTGCGTCTCGGGGTCAGCGCCGGGATGGTGGGCTGGATCCGATCCGGGACCGGGTGAGACAGGCTGGGTGTGGGGTTCGTCGCTCACAGCCGCGCTCAACCGTCCTCGGCCACTGGTCGCAGTGCACCGAGTGCGCGTGTGAATACCCGCGCTGCGGGGGCGACGCGACCGGCGCTGCGGTTAACCGTCTCGGCAAGTGCGCCGCCGGCGATCACGTCGATCGCGTAGTGCTCACCGAGGTAAATCAGCGCGAGACCGAGCGTGCCGGCGTAGGCCCAGCCGATCGCGCCGGCGACCGGGTCCACCTCCGAGAGAAGGCGTGCGGCCATCAGCGAACTGGCGAAGTGCAGGGACGGCATGGCGGCAAGCGGATTCCCTCCGAGGACATCGTAAAGATCGTTCCAGCGGCTCCCCCAGAAGGTCTCGCCGTACTCGAGCATCATCCGCCGCACCGGCAGCGGCGCCGCGGTCTTGTCATAACGATGACCAAACTCGCCGACCTCAACTTCGCAGTCGAGCTCCTGCACGTAGCCGTGGGCCGCCGCCCACCACGGCGGCGCGGTCGGCAGCGTCCAGTAGACGACCGCGCCGAGGTCGAAGACTGCATACATCCGAGCGGCGGCGGCGGGTAGGTCTTTCGGCCTACGCAGCGCGACGTACGCCACGGCGAGATGCGGTACCGCGAACCACGCCCAGTGGGACCACACGAGCACGCGCTCGAAGCGATTGATCTCGCCGTCGCGCGAGAACACTTCCTGCAGGCGCTGGGTCGGGATCTTGCCGAGGCCCAAGAGACGGTCGATCGCTATTGGGTACCGGACGTGCACCCGCTCCTGCAGCCGCTCTGCGTCGTCGTTGGGCATCTCGTACGCGGCCAGGTAGGCCCACATCTGCATCGTGCAGACGCCCGCGTCGCGCAAACGGCCCTTCGGCAAGGCCACGCTCAGCGCGGCCGGTGCGGTCGCGGCGGCCGCGAGCACGGGGCCTTTGGGGAGGTTCAACCTGCGCCGGAGTAGGGGCGCGGCGGCGCCCGCGGCCACGAGCGCCCACGCCGTTCCTCGGATCGCCCTCGACAGTTGCAAGCGCGGGGAGTATAGAAAGGGGGGTGATGTTGTTGCGGCTGCGACCAGGTTGCCTCTTGTCTCTATAAGATGCAGCGCGCTGTGAATTTCGTTCGCTCATTCCTCAGCGCCGCGCGGCGTGCCGGCGTGAAGTGGCTGGCGCTCGGGCCGGTCCTGTTGGGGGTCTACCTGACGCTCGCGCAGAACGCCTCGGCGGCCTGCTGCACGCTGAAGTCGGGCGCCTCGCCGAACGCCACGAGCATCTCGAGCCTCTACGACATCGTCTTCGTCCTGGCGATCATCGTGTTCCTCGCCGTTATGGGCTTCGTGGTCTACTCCGTGTGGGCGTTCAGGGCGCACAAGAACCCGGTGGCGCTGCAGATCCACGGCAACACCAGGCTCGAGCTGGGGCTCACCCTGACCGCCGCGCTGATCCTGGTGATCATCGCGACTGTGACCTTCATCAAGCTCCCGGGCATCGTCAACCCGCCGAACTCGGATGCGAGCGCAAACTCGGCCCTGTCGGCGTCGCTGACAGCGCCCAACCCGCCGAACGGCCAGAAACTGACGGTCTGCGTCACCGGCCGCCAGTTCATCTGGCGTTACACCTACGGGGCCAACTGCACCAAGCAGGCTTGGCAGGACAAGCTCCCGTACTCCTACCAGGAGATGGTCGTCCCAGCCGGCGAGACGGTGAGCCTCGTGATCCAGTCGAGCGACGTGATCCACTCCTGGTGGGTCCCCGCGCTCGGTGGCAAGGTCGACGCTGTGCCTGGCTTCACGACGTACACCTGGTTCAAGGCGCTACACGCGAACGAGCTCTACCACGGCCAGTGCGCTCAGCTCTGCGGGCGTGAGCACGCGTTCATGACGGCGCTGGTCAAGGTCGTTACGCCGCAGCAATACGCGGTCTACATCAAGAATTTGTCTAATGAGATCAATGCGCAGAACACGCAGGTCGCTCAGGTGCGGCAGGACCTGATCAAGCAGGGCATTCTGACCCCGAGCGGCACCTTCTAACCAAGCGGATTCCAAGTCACATGAGCACTACCGATCAAGCGATTCGTCCGGTACCCCAGATCCTCCGCCACAAGGTTGAGCAGCCGCGACAGACGCGGCAGTGGCTCGACTGGGTGCTGACCACCGACCACAAAAAGATCGGGATCATGTACTTGGTCCTGACCTTCGTGTTCTTCCTGCTCGGTGGCGTCGAGGCGCTGCTGATGCGTTCGCAGCTCGCGGTGCCGAACAACACGCTGATCAGCGGCGAGCACTACAACGAGCTGCTCACGCTGCACGGAACGACGATGATCTTCCTGTTCGTCGTGCCGGTCATGGCCGGCTTCGGCAACTACTTCATACCGTTGATGATCGGCGCGCGGGACATGGCCTTCCCCCGCCTCAACGCGCTTTCTTTCTGGCTGCTGCTCTGCGGCGGCATCGTGTTTTACGCGTCGCTGTTCTGGCATCCGCCTGAAGCGGGTTGGTGGAGCTACCCGCCGCTGTCGAGCATCCAGTACTCGCCGAGTGGCGGTCAGGACGCCTGGATCTTCCTGATCCACCTCACCGGCATCTCCTCGCTCGTCGGCGCGATCAACTTCTACGTCACGATCGTGAACATGCGCGCGCCCGGCATGACATTGGGCCGCATGCCGCTGTTCGTCTGGTCGATCCTGATCTACGCGGTGCTGCTGATCATCGCGCTGCCTGTGATCGCGGCCGCAGTCACGATGCTGCTGACCGACCGCCACTTCGGCACGCACTGGTTCGACCCCACCAACCACGGGTCGCCAGTCCTATGGGAGAACCTGTTCTGGTTCTTCGGCCATCCCGAGGTTTACATAATGATCCTGCCCGGGTTCGGGATCATCTCGGAGGTCCTGCCGGTGTTCTCGCGCAAGCCGATCTTCGGCTACAAGGCGATCGCCGCCTCGACGATCGTGATCGCCTTCCTGGCGACGCTCGTCTGGGCCCACCACCTGTTCACGGCGCCGATGCCGCTGGTGGTGCTCGGCTTCTTCATGCTGAGCTCCTTCCTGATCGGCATCCCAACCGGTGTCAAGATCTTCAACTGGACGGCGACGCTCTGGCGAGGTTCGCTGGTGATGACCACCTCGATGTGGTGGGCCTGCGGCTTCATCATCATCTTCCTGATCGGCGGCATCACGGGCATCTTCCTCGCGGTGTTCCCGGTCGACTGGCAGCTCAACGACACGTACTTCGTGGTTGCGCACTTCCACTACGTGCTCATGGGCGGCGCCGTCTTTACGATCATGGCCGGCACCTACTACTGGTATCCGAAGATGACGGGCCGACTCTGCGACGAGCGCCTCGGCAAGGCCTCGTTCTGGGTCACGTTCTTCGGCTTCAACATGACGTTCTTCGTCCAGCACGCGCTGGGGCTGTCCGGCATGCCGCGACGGATCTACACCTACCAGCCCGGCATGGGTTGGTCGACCTACAACCTGATCTCCTCGATCGGTTCGTACATCCTGGCGCTCGGCATCCTGATGTCGGTCTACAACTTCGCGTTCAGCTACAAGAAGGGCAAGGTCTCCGGCCCGGACCCGTGGAAGGGGAACACGCTCGAGTGGTTCACGACCTCGCCGCCGCCCGTCAACAACTTCGACAGCGTCCCGCGGGTCCGCTCGGTCGAGCCAATGCGCGACATCCGCCTCGAGGTCGAGGCCCAGACCGGGCAGCTGCAGAAGACCGGCGGGTCGGAACAGTTTGCGCGCGTATAAGCCTCGCAAGCTCGCGCGAAAGCCGGCAAGCCGTGTGTCCGGGCTTTGCCGGCGCTGACGCCCGGTTGACGGTTGCGACGGTAACCTGAGGGTCGCCTTGAGTACGTCGTCCTTTACTCCCGTTGAAGCGGGCGCAAATGGCCTGCGGCAGGTCGTCTCCGACTATGTGGAGCTGACCAAGCCGAAGGTCCAGTCGCTGCTGCTGCTGACGACGATCGCGGCGATGGAGATCGCCGGGGATCCGTCGGTCGGAAAGATTGCGCTGGCGTGCATCGGCGGCTACATGTCGGCCGGCGGCGCAGGGGCGGTCAACCACTGGTACGACCGTGACATCGACGGGCAGATGGAGCGGACCGCATCGCGGCCGATCCCAGCCGGCCGCGTGTCGCCGCGGGCGGCGCTGATCTATGGCTGCGTGCTGGCGGCCGGCTCGTTCATCCTGATGTGGCTGACGCTCAACCTGCTCGCCGCGTCGCTGGCGTTTGGCGGGTTCGTCGGTTACGTGGGCGTCTACACGGTTTGGCTCAAGCGCCGCACTTGGCACAACATCGTGATCGGCGGCGCCGCTGGTGCGATCCCGCCGATGGTCGGTTGGGCGGCGACGCGCGGCTCGCTCTCGTGGACCGCGGTCTACCTGTTCGCGATCGTCTTCTACTGGACGCCGCCGCATTTCTGGGCCCTCAGCCTGCTGATGAAGGACGACTACGAGAAGGTTGGCGTGCCGATGTTGCCTGTGGTGCGGGGCGAGGCGATGACGCGCCAGCAGATCCTGCTGTACTCGTTGTTGCTCTACGCGGTCACGCAGCTGCCCTTCTGCGCTGGGGCGTTCGGCGCCGTCTACTTGGTTGCGTCGGTGCTGCTCGGCATCACGTTCGTGGTGCTGGCGGCGCTCCTGTATCGGCGGCAGGATCGGGCGAGCGCGCTGCGCCTCTACCTTTATTCGCTTGCGTACCTGGCTCTGCTATTCGGCGCTATGGTCGCCGATGTCAAGCTTTGACGACGGCCGTTCGAAGGGCGCCCCGCGTCCACGTAAACCGGTAGGATTGAGGTAGATGGACAAGAAGCTCGCCCGCAAGAATCTCCGCGCCGGCCTGATCGCGGGCGCTATTTGCGCTTTCATGTTCGGCGCGACATTTGTGGTCGCCGCGATTTATCTGCACTCATGAGCACGACCGATCCTGCACCCCTGAGCGCGACGGAGCCGGCGGAGACCCACCACGTCTCCATTGAGTCTGAACCAGCACCGCCCGCGGGCGAAGAGATCCACCTTCCCGGTGGATCTGCGATCCCGCTCATCGTTGCGATCGGCTTTACGCTGCTCGTGATCGGCACCACCATCTGGTGGGTCTGGTCGCTCGTCGGATTCATCACGCTCGTCATCTCGATCGGGATCTGGATCCGCGACGTCCGGCGTGACGTCGATGCCCTGCCCGAGGAACACCACCATTAGCTGGGGGTCATGAGTTGAGGACGCTTCAGAAATACCGGATGCGGACCCCTTCGACCGGCCGCGAAGTGATCGTCGAGGTGGAGCCTGAGAAGGTCTACGTCGACAAGAGCACGGGCGAGGCGCTCGAGGTCGTCGCGGAACTGCTTCCGCTCGCGCCGACCGCCTCCGAGCTGCCGTGGTCGATCGAGAACCTGCGCTTCTGCAACCACTGCGACCAGCTCGTGCAGAAGGATCTGCTCGTCTGCACGTGGTGCGGGCAGCGGATGGATTCGGTCGCCGGCTAGCCGGCTAGGCCGTACTGGGAGCCAGCTTGCGCGATCGCGCCAGCCAACGTCGCTACCGTGCACTGGTCTCGGCCTGCGCCGCGCTCGCCGTCGCGGTCGTCGTGGCCGCCTGCGGTGGCAGTGGCGCCGGCTCCAGCGACACCAGCGGCGCACCGCCCCTGACGGTTCCGACTACAGGCGTCGCCTCGCCGCCGCTGGCCAAGTCCACCGGCACCAACTCGTCAACGACATCGACGTCGACGAGTTCTGGTTCCGACTCCAGTTCCAGCTCGAATTCAGGCTCGGACTCCTCCGACTCAAGCGGCGACACGACCACGCCCACCGGCGGTGGCCAGACCGGCCTGGCCGGTGACACGAGCACGGACTCCGACACGTCCGCCAGCACGAACACCGCCACCACGCCGCCGTCTACCTCGACCACCGGCGGCACCGGTCTCGGGCAGTAGTCGCTGCCCGCGGGTCGCGGGTCGGTAGTAGGCGGAGAGTCAGGTCTGCTGGGGAATCCCGTCTGGCGGGGGAGAGGCTCTGGGCGGAGTCAGGTCTGGCGGGGAGTCCGGTCTGGATCGGCCTCAAGGGCTCGCCTAGACTCACGCGCGTGGACCCTTTCGAGATCGGCGTACTCGTCGTTGTCGCCGCCGTGGTCCTGGCGTCGTGCCTGGCTGCCAAGGCAAATGCGGGCAAGCGCCTGAGTGAATTCGGCGCTCACCGGCACGACCGGCGCCGAGTGACCGACGCTGAGGCCGCCCGTGACCTCGAGGACCTTCAGGACATGCTCGACGTGACGAACGCTCGCCGCCGAGCCCGCGGCCTGCCGGAGCGCTCGCTCGCCGATGCGATGCGCGAGTTCGGCGGCGACTAACCTGAGTCGCCGCGGCGGGACGGCTCACTCGATCGGGGACGGCCGTGTACCCCGAACCGGCGGCTCACGTGATCACAGCCGCCGATCCCCTCGACGCGACGGCTCATGGGACCACAACCGCCGATCCCTCGAACCGGCTGGCGCGAAGGTCCGCCAGCGCCTGCTCGGCCCGATCGATCGGGTAGGTGGTGACGGTCGTGACCACCGGCACCTGCGGTGCCAATGCGAGGAACTCCTCGGCGTCGCGGCGCGTGAGGTTCGCCACCGACCGGATGCTGCGCTCCTGCCACAGATCGTCGTACGAGAAGGCCGGGATCTCGGACATGTGGATCCCGGCGCAGACGACGGTGCCGCCGCGGTCGAGCGCACGCAGCGCCTGCGGTACGAGGCTTCCGTCGGAGGCGAAGATGATCGCGGCATCGAGTGGTTCGGGCGGCAGCTCGGTGCTCGCGCCCGCCCAGACCGCGCCGAGCGACATCGCGAACTCCGTCGTACGATCGTCGCCCGGCCGCACGAAGGCGTACACCTCGCGGCCCTGGTGCACTGCCACCTGGCAGATCATGTGTGCCGCCGAGCCGAAGCCGTACAGCCCGAGCCGTCGCGCGTCACCGGACAGCCTCAGCGCTCGGTAGCCGATCAGGCCGCCGCAGAGAAGCGGCGCCGCCTGCTCGTCGCTCAGGCTGTCAGGTAGAGAGAAGCAGTAGCGCTCATCGGCGACGGTGCGCTCAGCATAGCCGCCATCGATGTCCCTGCCAGTGAATCGGGCACGCAGGCAGAGGTTCTCCCGGCCGGACCGGCAGAACCGGCACTCCCCACACGTCCAGCCGAGCCACGGCACGCCGAGCCGCTGGCCGTCATCGCTGACGCCGACGATCTGGTGCCCGAGCACTACGGGCAGGCGCGTCGCGTCGATCTCACCGTCACGCAGGTGCAGGTCAGTCCGACAGACGCCGCAGGCCCTGACCGTCAGCGCGATCTGCCCAGGCGCGGCCTCGGGATCGGGCAGCTCCCGCTGCTCCAGTGGGCAGCCCTGCCGTGTGAGCACCGCGGCATGCATCGACGTTCGCTAGGCCGCTGAGGACGATTCGGCTGGGCCGTCGAGTAGGCCGCCGATGCGCTCCAGCAGGTCGGAGACGATGCGGGCGGTTGCGCCCCAGATCATGTGCCCGTCGGCCATGTACGTGTCGGTGTGGAGCGCTACGCCGCGGCGCACGAGCCGGCGGCGACCGTAACCGCTGGCCACGGCGGCGAGCGGCAGGTCGATCACGGCCGCGACCTCGCTGTCGCTTGGGGTCCAGCGGAAGTTGGTCGGCACAAGGCCGACGAACGGGTAGATCGCGTAACCGGTGACGATCGTCGGCGTGGGCTCGAGCGCGCCGAACACCTCGACAGCATCCGGAGGCAGGCCCACTTCCTCATGCGCTTCACGCAGCGCCGTGGCGATCAGATCCGCATCTTCCACGTCACGGCGGCCGCCCGGGAACGAGATCTCGCCGGCGTGGCGTGGCAGCTCGTGGTGGCGCTCCGTGAAGACGGCGTGCAGCACGCCGCGCTTGATGTGGATCGGAACCAGCACCGCGGCCTGCACGGTCGCGCGAACCTCGATCGCGGCGGCTTGCTCAGGATCGAGCAGCACCTCGTGCAGCTCCCGACGCAGAGAGTCCGCCTGTCTGCTCATGAGACGACTATATGGCCAGGCGGGCGCTGCCCGCTCACGATCAGTTGCGCGAGAGCGTGCGGCGGCGAAGCAGCGGTTCGCGCTTGGCCCGCTGCGCAGTCTCGGCGACCGGACCGTCGGCGATCGTCACGCGGTCCTCGAACATGACCTCACCCTCGAGGATGCGATGGATCGGGCACTTCGCGGCGATGACCTGCAGCCGCTCGCGTTGCTCCGTGGTCGTGTTCGACGGCAGGCGCAGGTTGAGCGTGAACTTCGTCGGGCAGCCGCGCTCAGACGGCGAGTACTCGACCGAGACGCCTAGCGGCCCGATCTCCCAGCCCTTGCGCTTCGCGTACATCTCCATCGTGATTGCCGTACACGAAGCCAGGCTGGCGGCCAAGAGCTCTTGCGGGCTGGGGCCCTCGTCGGTGCCACCGACGTGCTCGGGCTCATCGATGACGATCTGGTGATTACGGATGTCGACGCTGTGCGTATAGGACGCGTGGTCGGCGCGGTGGGCGGTGGCCTTCATCTGATCAAACCTTCCAGTTTTCTCTCAGCTCAAAGTCTCGGTCGTTATACCTTTGATCGGCCGGATCGTAGCGTCGTTTGAATCCGTCTCCATCCAGCGTAGTAACGCGCTAGCACGAGCTCTGCTTCGCGCACGCAAAGGTTTCACTTCGCGCTAACTGGAACGGCCATCAGGTCAGCGGGTTGAAGACCAGCCCGGTCGGGACCTTTGGGAAGAAGTAGGTTGACTTCGGCGGCATGCTCTCGCCCGAGGCAGCCACGTCCTGCACCCGGTGTACCGGCGTCGGGGCCATGAACAGCGCGGCGTCGTATTCGCCCGATCGGACCAGCTCAATCGCCTGCGCGTCGTCTCGGGCGTAGCCGAGGCCGTCGAGATGATCGATCTGCTGGTCGGTCATCTCGAGCGCGCCCTTCAGCAGCAGCGCCTCGGTCACGGCCGTGTCGAGGTGGCGGTAGGGCTCCGAGCGCTCGGCCAAAGCCGCGTCGACGGCCGCTTGGTCCTTGAGCGTGAGCCGGTATGGCTGCTTGTCATGGGCGTCCATATACCCGAGCTCCAGACGCTCGTTCTCCGGCGGCGGCAGCTCGTCGGCCGACGCCAACGGCGTCATCTCGAAGTCGCGCCTGATCGCCTCCGTCAGCGCCTGCCGCTTCTCCGGAGTCAGGTTGCGCAGCAGCCGGTGCGTGGGGAACACGGTCAACCCCGGGTCCTCCAGCGCCACCAGGCACATCAACGCGTAGCGGTGAGGTCCTTCGCCGCCGACTTCCTCCGCGTAGACGCGCGCAGTCTCGTAGCGGTGATGCCCATCGGCGATCAGCAGCTCGGCTGGGCGCACGGCTTCCTGGACGGCCGCGATGGCCTCGGGGTCCTCGACGCGCCAAACTCGGTTCACGGTGCCGTCCGGGTCGGCAGTCTGTGCCCACGGCGTACTGGTCGTAATTGGTTCGAGTGCGTTCCAGGCACGCTGCTCAGGGTCGGAGAACAGCGCGAAGATGGGGGACAGGTTGGCCTGGGTCGCGCGTGTCAGCCGCAGACGATCTTCTTTGGGACCGGGATGCGTGCGCTCATGCGGGCGGATGCGGCCGGCGCCGTAATCCTCGACGCGCACGCGTGCGAGGAAGCCGCGGCGGGTGCGCGCGCGGCCGTCGGGACCGACGTAGTCCTGCTCGATCGGCCAGATCGTGGGCGCTTCGTCCTGAACGACGACGCCCTGGTCGCGCCAATCGGCGAGCAAGGCCGCCGCATGCGCGTAGGGATCGCCGCCGTCAGGGGCAACTGGCAGGTCGATCTCCACTACGTTGTAGGGCGATTGCGCTACCAGCGCCTCCCGCCCCTCGCTATAGATCACGTCGTACGGGGGCGCGACCACCGGCTGCAGCCCCCCGGTCTTCTGGAGCGCGTAATGCAGCGCGCGCAGCGGTTGTACGTCGGCCATGACCCCGCGCAGGCTACAGATCAATCTGAAATACGGCCCGCACCCCAGAGCCACGCCCTCCGGACCCCTACACTCTCTGCGCGACGGGGCGTGGCGCAGCCTGGTAGCGCGCCTGCTTTGGGAGCAGGAGGTCCCCGGTTCGAACCCGGGCGCCCCGATCGTGAGCTGTGGAGTCGGTTGTCTCAGACGCATAAGGCCATGGGCAGTAGGTCTGGCTGCCTTTGCCGGCTATTTCCTGCCGCTGGCCGCCGGCGCGGCCGTCGCCGGACAGCCGGCTAGCTTCACGGCAGTGGAGTCGGGCGTCACCGTCTGGCTGCCGTATTGGGAGATGCCGGCGGCACTCTCCTCGACGGTCGGTAACGCCGGGGTGATTGGCACGGCCAGCCCCTACTGGTTCGCGATCTCGGGTCAGGCGACGGTGCACGACGAGCCCGGAGCGGGCGACGCGTCGACCGTTTCGCAACTGCTCGCACGTGGACTGCAGGTCGTGCCGATGGTGACCGAGGACGCGGGGCTGGCGCAGTTCGGGCGGATCCTGGCAAGCGGGCGGCGGCGGGCGGCGATGGTGCATGCGCTGGTCTCGATCGTCGCTCACGACGGATACAGCGGACTCGATCTGGACTTCGAGAACTTCGCCTACGATCCGCACCACAGGAGCGGGGTCGCCGACCGGGCAGCTGCGCTGTACCCCGTGCTGGTCGGGCAGGCCTGCGCCGCGCTGCACGCGATCGGGCGAACCTGCGAGGTAACCGTGATGCCGCGCACGACCGCCGCCCACCTCTACTGGCACGGGGACATCGCGACCTGGGTCTATGACTACGGCGCACTGGCGAAGGTGGCTGACCGCATCCAGATCATGGCCTACGACGATCACTCGCCGGGCGGTCCCGCCGGTCCGATCGCGCCTCTGCCGTGGGTGCGGCAGGTGATCGCGTTCACGCGGTCGCAGTCAGCGCCGGCTCGCGACGAGCTCGGAGTGCCGGCCTATGGCTACGACTGGTACGGCTCCACCTCCGCGACGGCGGTCTACGCATCGCAGGCGGCCGTGCTCGCCACACGCATGCACGCGCGGATCCGCTGGAGCGCCGCCGAAGGCGAAGACACGTTCACCTACCGGCAGGATCACCACGCACACACCGTCTGGTTCGAGAACGCGACCGCCGACTACGAACGGGCCGCTCTGGCCAAGGCAGCCGGGTTCGCGGGGATCGCGATCTGGGCTGCGGGCTATGAACAGCCGGCGCTGTGGCCGCTGCTGAGCCGCCTCCGCTTTCACGGGACCAAGTCACGCGGTACCCTGAAAAGCGGAGGTCGCCGCGGGAGATGAGAGGGGCGAAAGGTGGGATCCGTTTCGGAGACTGAAACTCACGTAGCCACGCTGAGCGACGCCGCTCTGGTCGCTGGTTGCAGAGAGGGCGACCCACACGCCTGGGATCAGCTGGTGGATCGCTTCGCCCGGTACGTCTACGCGATCACCACACAGGCCTACCGGCTGTCCGAGCACGACGCCGAGGATGTTTTCCAGGAGGTGTTCGCACGGATCTACGTCCACCTGGACGAGCTCCGCGATGACGATGCGGTCCGGCCGTGGGTAGGCCAGACCACACGAAGGCTTGCGGTCGACAAGCTGCGTGCCGCTCGGCGAGAGCATCCCGAGGGGTCATTGCCAGAGAGCGCTGAGCCCGACCCGGAGCTCGAGCGGATCGATCTCGCCTTGGACGTGCACCAGGCGATGGCCGCTCTGCCCGAGAACTGCCAGGAGATTCTTGACCGGTTCTTCGCGCAGGACCAGAGCTACCACCTGATCGCCGCGGCGTTGGGTATCGCAGCCGGCACGATCGCGAGTCGAATTTCCCGCTGTCTCGCGAAGCTCCGTCCGGCGTTGGAGGAGCAGCACGATGTCTGAAACGGACGAACAGCAGGTCGCAGAACTGATTGCGGTGCTGCGTCCGGTACCTGCGGGTTGGGTGCGCGCCGCCCAGGAGCTCCCCAGCGCCCGCCGAGCTCTGGACACGCTGATCGCCAGGGCTCAGGCGAGTGCCGGCCAACGGCAGGCGATCCTCGAGGACATCGAGGCGTCGCTGCGGGCTGAGGGCGTCGAGCCCAGCCGGGCGCTCGTCGGTCAGCTCAAGCAGTTGCTCGACTGACCACGACAACGTGCAAGCCTGATGCGCCGCCGTTGGTCGAACCGCTCGGTGGTTGCCGGTTGCGATCAGGGAAGATTCTTGAAGGCTGACCCGTCTTGTTTTATGAGGATGAGCTCCGAAGACCGAATTGGTGAGATCGCGGCATTGATCGCCCAGCTACGGCCCCCACCTGAAGGATGGGTGCGCGCGGCCAAGGAGCTGCCGCTGGCCAGTCGCGCGCTCGAATCGGGCATAGGTGGCCTGCGCGCTGTGGTCACGCCGCTCCCTGGGCCTTCGGGCCTGTGCGCGGAGAAGATCGATGGCGGCGTCTCCCGCGCGCGCTGAACAGGATCTGCTGAACCTACGGATCGCGGACTTCCTCGAGCGCTTGGCGTCTGAGCAGCTGACCAGTGGCAGCGGAGCCGCCTGCGGAGTTGTCGTATCGCTGGCGGCCGCCTTGGTCGCGTCGTGCGCCAGGACGTCGCTCGGTCATTGGGATGGCGCAGCCGGAGCGCTCGCACAGGCTGAGGCGCTCAGGTCTCGCGCTGCACCGATGGCGCAGTCTGGCGCCGATGCGTACCTGCGGGCCAGGGCGATGCTTCAGAGCGTGCACGAGACCGATCCCAATGAGCTCGGCGATGCGCTCGACGCGGCGGCGTGGGCGCCACTGCGGATGGCCGAGACGGCTGCTGACGTCGCCCTGCTGGCTGCGGATCTCTGCGAGCACGGACGCCCTGAGGTCGCGCCCGATGCGGCTGCGGCCGCCGCGTTGGCTCATGCTGCCAGCCGCGCCGGGTGCCATCTGGTCGCCGTCAATCTGTTGACTCGGGCCAATGACGAATATCTCGAGCGCGCCAAGCGAGCGGTCGCCGCCGCGGCCGCAGCGAATGAGCGCGGTTTCGCTCGTCCCTTCTGACCGCAGTCCGGCAGCGGCGCCAAGTTGGTCGTCGCTGCCGGACCGTGTCCCCCCAATCGGCCCAGGTCCGTCTGGGCCAGCCCCAAATCTGAACTCAAGACGGGGCCGGCTGGGATTTTCTTCCCTCCCGTACGAAAAATTTCTTCCGAGGCCGGCTACGCGCGCGCGACGCCGCCTCCGATCGACGGTCGGGAGCGACGCCGCGTTCAGTTTCCGGCCACGCGGAACTGGTCGAGCGCGGCGACAATCGCGTCCACGCTGTAGTCCGGATCCTCGGCTACGACCGTGATCGCCGCCTCGTCCGGCGCCGGCGGCTCCAGCGCCGCCAGCTGCGACTCGAGCAAGCTCGCCGGCATGAAGTGGTGGGCGCGATGTGCCAGGCGCTGCTCCAGCTCCGCTCTGGGGACATCCAGGAACACGAACAGGACTCCGGGCCGTCGCAGCTGGTCGCGGTAGCTGCGCTTGAGCGCTGAGCATGTGATCGCGCCGCGGCGCCCGCCATCCAGCTCGCCGTCGATCCAGCGTGCCACTGCCGCGAGCCACGGCTTGCGGTCCTCGTCGGTGAGCGGCAGCCCGGCGGCCATCTTCGCGACGTTGGCGGCGGGGTGAAGGTCGTCACCCTCGGCTAAGTCCCAACCAAGGCGTTCAGAGAGGTTCGCCGCAACTGTCGACTTGCCTGCGCCGGAGACTCCCATCACGATCACGACGAATCCGGACACGGCTCAGTTCTCCGCCGCCGACTCTGGAGACGCCCAGAGTCCCGCGGCCAGGTGTGGTCTTTGATCAAAACGCGGTTGTGTACACCTGCGTCAGGGCGATCTCCCCGAGCATTGCGAGCGGGACCGCGAGTCCGAGCCATCGCAGCTCGCGCCCCCGTGGGATCAGCAGCGCGATCCCGAGCGCGATCCCGACCCAGATTCCGGCGGCGCCGTAGCTGTGGAGCTCGTGAACGTATGTCCATATCCCCTCGGCCAGGAACACGGCCGAGAGCGCCGACAGTCCGATGCCGTGCCAGGGTCGCGCACCTCGCCGGCCGACGTAAGCGGCAAACCCGAAGAGTGGACCGCCAAGGACCGCGCAGACGGCCCAGAACACGACGATCGTGCCACCGGCGGGATAGCCGCGCAAATGCGCTGTGACGTAGTAGCTGAGCAGCTGCAGCAGCGCGGCCGCGAGTCCCGCAGCGGCGCCGCCGCGAGGCGTCCGCATCAATAACCCCAACAGGAACGGAGCGATCAGCCAAGCGCTGACGGAGTTCACGAACGGCCCCAGGGTACCGTTCAGGTAGGTCTGCCCGAACGACGTCAGCACGCCAACCGCGAGGCCGGCAGTGACAGTGAGCGCCCCACGCGAGCGGCGTCCGTTGATTGGCGTGATGGTCAAGTCTGCGCACCAGGGTCGGAGAGTCGCCGATCCTAGTTGCGCTCGCTCTGCCGATACAGCCGGCAGGCATGAGCATCAACCCTGAAGCTGGCATCCAGACCCCAGGACTTGCAGACGCTAGGAGTTGCGCACGCGCTCGAGGCTTGCCTTCAGCGCGGCCATCAGGTCTGGCACAGGCGCGGGCGCCGGTTCGTCGATCGGCTCGAGCTTGGCCTTCTTGCTCTTGCGCTTGCGCTGGACCAGATCCAGCAGCCGCTCGCGATAGCGGTCCTCGTAGGAGCTTGGATCGAACTCCTCGGTCATCGCGTCGATCAGCTTCACCGCCTGCGCCACCTCGCCGCGCTTCGGCTCACCGATCGACCCGGTCGGAATCGCGTCGATCTCATCAGCGCTGCGCAGATCGTCTGCGAACAGCATCGTCGTCAGCGACAGCAACTCGTCACGCTCCCGTACCGCAACCAGGTACTCGTTCGAGCGCAGGACGACGCGGCCGATCGCGACCTGGTTCGTGCTCGCCATCGCGTCGCGCAGCAGCCGGTAAGCACGGGTCGTGCCCTCTGAATCGGAGCCGGGCACCAGGAAGTAAGGGTGGTCGAACTGCGCCGGATCGATCGAGTCGAGGTCGACGAACTCCTCGATCTCGATCGTGTGCGTGCGCTCCGGGGCGGCAGCCGCGAGCTCGTCGTCGGTGAGCGTCACGAGCTGACCGTCGAGGTCGTACCCGCGGCCGATGTCCTCCCAGGCGACCTCCTGGCCGTCGGCTTCGCAGACGCGGTGGATCTGGATCCGTTCGCCGGTCTCAGCGTCCACCTGGTGGAAGCGGACGTCCAGGTCACGCGTGGCGCTGACCATGCGCACCGGCACGGCGACGAGGCCGAAGCTCAGCGTTCCATTCCAGATTCCCGGGGGCATCAGCGTGTCCTCGCCCGGGAGGTCGACCGCGAGCTCGAGCCGGCCTTTGGCTTGGTCGGCTTCGCCGGCGTACGCCGCTTGGCAGCGCCGGCTTTGGCGCCGCGCTTGCGAGGAGCGCCGGCCTTGAGGCTCTGTTCCAGCGCCGCCAGTAGGTCCGGCGTCGGCTCTGGTTCAGGTGCCGCGGCGGCCTGAACCTCGGCACCGGACGCCTTCTGCTCGATCAAGGCCATGATTGCGTCGCGGTGACGATCCTCGTGGCGCTCCGGCTCCCACGGTTGGGCCAATGTGTCCACCAGGCGCTCGGCCATCTCGAGCTCTCTGCTCGAGGGCTCGCGGCTGAGCTTCGGCACGTCGAGCTCGGAGCTCGGGATGATCTCGTCGGCGAAGCGCATCGTGTAGAGCCGCAGCGAGGCGTCGTGTGGCGCCATCGCGACGAGCTGCTCGCGCGTGCGCAGCGTGAAGCGACCGATGCCGACCTTCCCGGTCTGCGCGAGCGCAGCGTGGAGCACTCGGTAGGCGTGCTCGCCGCCTGGCTGTGCGCCAAGCAGGTACGGACGGTCGTAGTAGATCGGGTCGATGTCATCGGCTACCACGAAGTGTTCGATCTGGATGACCTTTGCATTTGACCCGCGCGCGGTCGCGATCTCATCGTCCTCGAGCACGACCTGGTTGCCGTCGCTGATCTCGTATGCCTTGCGGATGCGCTCGTTCGGCACCTCCTCCCCGGATTCCGAGCCAAAGCGCCGGTGCACGATGCGGCAGCCATCGGCAAGCCGCACCTCGCGGAAGCGCACGCGGCGGTCCTGCGCGACCGCGTAAAGCTTGACGGGGAAGATCACCTCGCCGAACGCCACAGTTCCATTCCACATCGAGCGTGGGGCCAACTCACTCCTCCAAAGGGGGAAGGGTCTGGTGCAACGTCTTTATTTTGGCGAACAGGTCGCCGCGGTCTGCAACGCGAGTCAGCACGTCATCCGGGCCGAAGCTGAGCAGCTCGGGCTTGCCTCGCTTCGCGCATTCCGCCACCTCGGACCAGTCCACCGGCGTGGATACGCTCGGGCGCTCGAGCGCCCGCAATGAGTAGACGTTGACGGTGGTCTTGTGCTCGTCGTTCTGGCTCCAGTCGATCAGTACCCTGCCTCGGCGCCTGGATTTGGCCATGCTCGAGACGATCAGCTCCGGCTCGCGTTCCTCGAGCATCCTCGCGACGGCGTGTGCGAAGGGCTTCGTCTGGTCGTAGGTTGCCTTCGCATCGTTCAGCGGCACATACACCTGAAGGCCCTTGGATCCCGAGGTCTTGGCAAACGTCGACAGTCCGAGTTGCTCGAAGAGGTCGTGCAGAAGACCAGCGACCTTGCAGCACTCGACGATGCTCGCCGGCGCACCCGGATCGAGGTCGAACGCGACCGTCGTCGGGCACTCGACCGCGCCAGCCAGCGACAGCGATGTATGCAGCTCGATATCTGCGAGGTTCGCAAGCCAGATGAGCGTCGGCAGGTCCTGGCAGAGCGTGTACTGGATGTCCTTGCCGCCGCGCTCGCTCGGGACCGGCACGGTCTGCACCCAGTCCGGCCGATGCGGCGGCGAGCGCTTCTCGTAGAAGAACTCGCCCTCGACTCCGTCCGGGTAACGCTTGAGCGTCAACGGCCGGTCGTGAAGGTGGGGCAGCAGGACCGGCGCGACCCCGGCGTAGTACGCAACCAGGTCTGACTTGGTGAAGCCGGTCTTGGGGTAGAGGACTTTGTCTGCATTGGTCAGCTTCAACGTGCGGCCCTCGAGTTCGATCTCGACGCCGCCACGCACTTTGCGGCCGTCCGCGATCCAGGCTGCCGGGTCGGGGCGCTCGATCTCGGGGGAGCGCTCGGCCGCGGACGCCGTAGCGGGTGACTCGCCAGCGGGCGAGTCACCCGAGACCACCGGTTCGACACGCTCGCGTACGACCTCGTCCGCGCGCTTGTCGTCGCGCAGTCCCTTGTAGGACGCCTGCCGCAACGTCCCGGCTTGCGTCCACTCGCTGAATTCGACCTCACACACAAGTTCGGGCTCGACGAAGTGCGAGCCCTTCGGCGGCTGCCGGCCGGTGAACGGCGTGCGCTTGCGCGCGAGCGGCCCGAGCAGCTCTGACAGCCGCTTCAGCTCACGCGCGTCGAATCCGGTGCCGACGCGCCCGACGTAGCGGAATCGGCCTTCGTCGTCGGTGACGCCGAGCAGCAGCGCGCCGATGGTGCCCGCGCGGCCGCCCTGGCCCGACGTCCAGCCGCCGATCACGACCTCCTGCTCGTTGTAGTTCTTGATCTTGATCCAGGCGTTGCGGCTTTTGGGGACGTAGCGCGAGTCGAGACGCTTGCCGACGACGCCCTCGAGGTGCTGCTTGCGTGTGGCCGCGAGCAGCCCGCTGCCCTCGCCGGGAAACGACTCGGGCACGCGCCAGCGATCGCCGTCTAGCCCCAGATGCTCGAGCTGGGCACGGCGCTCGGTATAGGGCCGGTCCATCAAGCTGTGCCCGTCGAGCCACAGAAGGTCGAAGACCATGTAGGTGACGGGTGAGCTCTGCGCCTGGCGCTTGACCACGGACTCACTGCGCAGGTGCATACGTGGCTGCAGCAGCTGGAAGCTGGGCCTGCCGTCTGCATCGAGCGCGACGATCTCGCCGTCGAGCATCGCCGTGTGCGACCCGAGCTCGCGGTTCAGCGCCCGCAGTTCGGGATAGGCGGCCGTGATCTCGTTGCCGGCGCGGCTGTGAATGTGGATGCGGCCCGGCTCAGAGCGGGTGATCGCCCGGACGCCGTCCCACTTGACCTCGAACGCCCACTGCGACTCATCGGCCGGCAAGGTCGAGAGCTTGGCGAGCATCGGTGGGATGAAGTCGGGCATCTGCACCGCGTCCGGGTCAGCCGGCGGATCCATCCGGTGGATCATCCAGTCCTTCGCGTCGCGGCCCGCCTGGAAGAGGGCGTACTTGCCCTGCAGCCGCTGGCCGTGGAACACCACGATGACCTCGTCAGATCGCCACTTCTCGCAGTCATAGGTGCCACTGTCCCAGATACTGACCTCGCCGGCGCCGTAGTTGCCGGCCGGGATCTCACCCGCGAAGTCGATGTACTCGAGCGGGTGATCCTCGACATGAATCGCCTTGCGATTGCGCTTCGGGTCATCGGGGATGCCGTTTGGAACGGCCCACGATGCCAGCGCGCCGTCGTGCTCCAGCCGCAGGTCCCAGTGAAGGCGCCTGGCGTGGTGCTCATGGACCACGAACCGCTGAGCTCCGTCCGCCTCCCTGGAGGCGCCGCCTGCCGGCTCGGGGGTGCTCGCGAACTGCCGCTTGCGGCGATAGGTCGCCAGGCCCTCCTTCGATCCCCGCTGCGGTGCCGTCATCTGTTGACAGCTACCCCGGGACGCGCGTCGCTCACGCTCGCGCGATGCTCTCCGTCTCCGGTCGCCGCTGCCACGGACCTTCGGTCGGGAACGTCTCGCGTGCGAGCGCGAGGAACTCCGCCACGGCCGGCGGCAGCCGCCGCCCGGCGCGCCACGCGAGCGTGATGTCACGGGCTAGCGCGGGTTCCGCCAGCCGGGCGACCCAGACTGGATCGGCGGTGCTGACGCCGAGCGCATGCGAACGCGGCAATACCGCGACGCCCAGCCCGCGCCCGACGAGCCGCCGGATACGCCGGCTCTCATTCGACTCGAGGATGATCCGCGGGGTGAAGCCTGCCTCGTCGGCGGCGCCCACGAGCAGCTCACGCAACCGTGAGCCCTCGCGATAGGAGATGAATTCCTCGCGCGCCAGCTCGGCCATCCTGACCTCCTCTCGGCCAGCCAGCGGATGATGCTCAGGCAGCACGACGACGAGCTCCTCCATCAGGATCTGCTGAAGCGCAAGGCCGTGGCTCTCCACGCGCTCGGTCACCGACAGGAAGGCGAGGTCGAGCGCGTCGACGCGCAACATCTCCGCGAGCGCGTCGCTGTTGTCCTCGCGTACGGTCAGCTCCACGCGCGGGTGTAGCTCATGGAAGCGCGCCAGCACCAGCGTGATGTCGACCGGACCCATCGTGTTCATCGCGCCCACGACCACGTGGCCGGTCTGGATGCCGCGTACGCGGTCGAGCTCCTGGCGAGCCGATTCCAGCTCGGTCAGCACGCGCCGCGCGCGCGCGACCAGCATGTTGCCCGCATCGGTGATCGACACCCGTCGCGTCGTCCGCTCGACCAGCGGCAGCCCCAGCTCCTGCTCGAGTTTCTGGATCTGCTGAGAGAGCGCCGGCTGCGCGATGTGCTCCCGTTCGGCGGCGCGCGTGAAGCTCTGCTCTTCTGCGAGCGCAACCAGGTACCGCAGCTGCCGCAGTTCCATAGCCAGAGCTTATATGTCTTTGTCAATTTGCGTCTTGGACTTCTTGTTGACGCTGAGCGACTATTTGCAGCGCAGCACCCTCTCCTCCCTCAGAGCGCGCTCCGAAACCGGCCTCATATCCCGCCGGTTCCGGGGCGCTCTCGCTTTAACGAGTCTGTCGCGAGAGTCTCGCGATCGACTCACAGCGCTTGGCGCCGGCTGCTGGTCCGCTGACCAGCAGCCCGGCTGGACGCTTCCACCGGGACCCCTACCGCTGAGCGAGCACCTGGGCCGGCGACACCCGCGCCGCACGCCAAGCCGGATACAGGCCGCCGAGCACGCCGAGCAGCACTCCGACGAGCAGCGCCCGCCCAAGGTCCCAGGCTGTGACATCAGGTTCCACGAATTCCTGTGCGCCGAGCGCGCTGACCAGTAGGTGCGCTCCGACCGTGCCGAGCAGCAGCCCCAACGCGGCGCCGATGACCGTCGTCGTCACACCTTCGACGATCACGCGCGTCGCTATCTGCGGCCCGCTCCAGCCCACCGCCGACAGCAGCGCGAACTCCGCGCGCCGCTCGATCACCGCCATCAGCATCGTGTTCATCACACCGATGCCGCCGATCACGAGCGCGATCGCCGCAAGCACCAATGAGATGTTCGAGAGCAGTTCGCCATTGACCCCTGCGCGGGAGGCCTGAACCCCATCGCCGATCACAAGCAGCCCTGGGAAGCTGCTGTTGATCATGCGCACGCCCTGCTGACGGCTGGTTGTGGACGAGAGGCTCACGGCGACCGTCGTGGCCTCGTCCGCCTTGCCGGAGATCGCCTGCGCGGCGGCGAGCGGAACCACGGCGCCCTCGTCCTGCTCGGCCACGCCGATGTGGTAGATCCCCGCGATCTGGAAGTGGCGGTGTGCCACGGTCAGCGCGTCGCCGACGCCGACGTGCAGCGTCGAGGCGAGCTCGCTGCCCACGACCGCCTGATGGGGGCCGTTGAACATGTGGCCGCGCGTGAACACGTAGCGGTTGGTCACGAACGAGTGCGGTTCCGCGCCGAAGACGATCGCCGCGGGTGACTTCTCGATCTCCTCGATCAGCAGGACCAGCGGGGTGGCCGCGGTGATCCCAGAGGTTGCGCGCAGGCGTCCCACGAGGCTGATCGGGAGTACCGAGGTGGTCGGATCCGCGGCGTCCTTCTGGAACACGCCCAGGTCGGAGCTGCCTAGATCCAGGAACTTGCCGGCACTCCGTTGGGCGCCGCCTGCAACCGCCAGCAGCGCGACGATCGTCGCGATCCCGAGTGCCGTGCCGAGCGCAGTCAGGAACGTGCGGAGCGGTCTGCGCCTGAGCGCCGCGAGCGTTTGCAGGACGGCGGTCACGCGACTTCCTCGCTGCTCAGCGGCTGGTTCTCCCTAGTCGCCACTATGCGACCGTCGGCGATCGCGAGGCCGCGGTCGACGTGGTCCATCAGCGAGGGATCGTGAGAGGCGATCAGGATCGTCGTGCCGTGACGCTCGCGCACGTCGACGAGCAGTGCCCAGATCCTGGCTGACGCGGCGGAGTCAAGCGAGCCCGTCGGTTCGTCGGCCAGGATCAGCCGCGGCTGCCCGGCGAGCGCCCGAGCGATGGCGACCCGCTGACGTTCCCCGCCCGACAGGTCTGCAGGCATGTCATGGCTGCGGTCGGCGAGGCCGACTTCCTCGAGCACCTCCTGCGCCCGCGCGCGGCGCTCCCGACGGCCCACGCGTGCCGCGACCATCGTCAGCTCGACGTTCTCCTGCACGGTGAGCGCGGGCAGCAGATGGTGGAGCTGGAAGACGAAGCCGATGGTGTTGCGCCGGAAGAGCGCGGGGTGCTTGAGCGCGTGAACTGCGATGTCGTCGACGTAGATCGAGCCAGATGTCGGCTTGTCGAGGCTCCCGATCAGCTGTAGCAGCGTAGTCTTGCCAGACCCGGACGGGCCGGTCAGGGCGACCAGTTCACTCGGCTCGATCGTGAAGCTGACGTCGCGCAGGATCTGGGCTGCGCCGTGCGCGCGATAGACGTGCTCGAGGACTACTCGTGAACCAGGCATCGGCCGCTGCCCGCCGGGGTCACTTCTCGGCCTTGACCGTCCAGTCGATGTGCTCGGTTCCGTCCTTGGTCTTGACCACGATCCGCAGCGTCAGCGCCTGCCCGAGGGCGTTGGCCGGGAAGTCAAGCGAATCCTTGTAGACGCCGTTCTTGAAGCTGTGGCCCTTCTGCGTGCTCACGACCGAGCCGCTGAACAGGAACTGGTACGTGACGCTACCGCTGAGCTTGGTCTTGCCCTTCGTCACGTCGACGGTGATCGGCCACTTCTTGTTGATGATCGGCGTGTGGTTGGCGATGTGCGGCGTGAGCTTGAAGCTGGCCGCCAGCGCCGAAGCCGGCAGCATGAGCGCAGCGATCAACGCAAGCGCCAACGACGTCACGCGGCGCCTGGAGCGGCTGCCGCGAGGCTGAAGCGAGGTGTGCATGGGAGATTCCCTCCTCATCCTTAAGGGTCGCTTTAGAACCTACCGCGTTGGGTCGGCTCCCTGTGGGCGTTCCCGATTCGCTACTTCTGCTCGACGATCGTCGCGTTGAGCGTCTTGCTCCCGTCCTTGGTCTTGAGCTGGAGGCTGAAGGTCATCTTCAAGCCGACGGCCAATGCCGCCAGGCCCGACTTCGGGAACACCAGGACCTCCTTGAACCGGCCCCCGGAGAAGGACTTCCATGGATCGGTGTGTTCCACCGCGCCGAGCACGATCATCTGGTAGCGGACCTTGCCGCTGAGCTTGGTGGCGCCCTTGGTTGCGCTGCCTGTGACGATCCAGGTCTGTCCCAGCACCGGCGTAAGCGTCGGTACGTGCATCGTCGCGGTGAAGCCGGCGCCTGCGGCGCCGGCGCTGGCCGGAGCGATCATGGCGGTGACCGTGGCGAGAGCCGCTGCGGTGGCACGTGCAAGGCCGGGACTCAGAAGAGATTGCAACCTGACCTCCTGCCAGCTTTACGGCTGTCCGACGGAATGCTTGTTATTTAGCCAAAGATCCCGCATACCCAAAATTATATGGCCGGAGGTACCCTTGTGCCGTGACTCACAAATTCGTGGCCGCCTCGCGGCGTCTGGACGCGCGTGGCGCCACCCGATTCGCGGCAGATACCACCAGTATTTGCCTTGCGAATCGTGCGACCCCAAACACCCCCAGCCACTCGCGAGACTGCTCCCGAATTTATGACTCACGACACTAGAGCGACGATGAGTGGGGTCGGACAGCACTTCGCGAACTCCATGGCCGCCGGAGCCGCCCCCCTGGCGGTTGCGTCAACCGGTGCCGTGCCGGCGCAGGCAACGGTGCTGATCGCGCGGATCGCGCGGGTCGTGCGCCAGCGGTTCGACGAGGTGCTGACGCCTCTCGGCCTGCGCCAGCGCCACGTGGTCGCGCTCAGCTATCTGCGCGGCCATGGCCCCACGGCGCAACAGGTGCTCGCTGAGTGCCTCTGCCTGGATCCGAGCGGGGTCGTCTGTCTGCTCAATGAGCTCGAGGACGAAGACCTGGTCGTGCGCAAGCGCGACCGCGCGGATCGCCGCCGCGCGCTTATCCACCTCTCGGTAAAGGGCGAGCGTGCGCTGCGTGACGTCGACCGCGCGCTGCAGACGGTCGAGGATGAGCTTCTCGTCGGTCTTGATGGGGAGGAGCGGTCGCTCTTGCACGGATTGCTCGCCCGGCTGGGCGTGGGCGCGTCCGACTGGGGACCCGTAGTAAGCGGTTCCTAAAGGATCGCGCCCGCCACGCGGACGTGGCAGGATGGCGGCGATGTCAACAACCGAATCCGCAGCTGAACAGACCCTGCCGCGCCGCGTCGAGAAGCCGTGGGGCTACGAGATCTGGTGGGCCGCGACAGATGAGTACGTCGGCAAGATCCTGCACGTCAACAAGGGCCACCGCCTCTCGCTCCAATATCACGAGCGCAAGGACGAGAGCTGCTACGTGCTCGCGGGTCGCCTGATCGTCGTGCAGGGCGAGTCCGAGGAGACGCTCACGGAGCGAACGGTGAGCGTTGGAGACGTCTGGCGCAACGTCCCGCGCGTGGTCCACACGATCGAGGCGCTCGAGGACTCAGACGTGCTTGAGGCCTCGACCCCGCACCTCGAAGACGTCGTGCGGATCCGCGACGACTACGGTCGCGAAGGCACAAGCGCAGTCTGAGCAGGACGCCCCGGGGGGTGTCCGCATGTTCGCCCGGCCTTGGTGCTGCGTGGCGTGGCGTGGCGTGGCGTAGCCGGCCGCGGAGTTCTCGATCCCGGCCGCGGAGCTCTCCAACCCGGGCGCGGAGTTCTCGATCCCGGCCGCGGAGCTCTCCAACCCGGCCGCCGGACCTGCTGATCCTGACAATCCGCGCTGCCGTTCCCCGATTTGTCAGGATCGACATGAAAATCGGCTGTTTTCGGCCACATCGCCGAAGCGCGGCGAGGATTGTCAGATTGAACAGGTCCGTCTGCGACAAACTGCAGGCCCGCCGGGCAAGTTGTCCGAATCGACCCGAAAATCGCGCCGTTTCCGACGATCTGCCCGCAGAATCGCGCACCTCGATGGAAACTGCTTGTGGCCGGTCGCCGGCTTCTCCGATGGGCGGTTTGGTATTCCTGCCCGGAAGTCGGCCACAATTAGCGACGCGCCGTTTGCACGCCCTCGTAGCTCAGCTGGATAGAGCAGCGGACTTCTAATCCGCAGGTCGCAGGTTCGAGTCCTGCCGGGGGCGCTAGCAAGTCTGACTGCATCACGACGCATCCGCCTGCAAACAGGCGCAAAGCCGCTGTAGCCACGTCGCATCGAACTGCACGATGCTGCAAGGGGATCCGGTCGGTCGCTGATCGTCTCTGGTGGATTTGGGTGGGAGCGCCCACCCAAATTTGGGTGGGCGCGGGAGAGCTCCGATGATCGCGGAACCGTTCAGCGTCACGATCATCACCGCCACGGTCAACGGCTACGCGCTCCACGAGCGCCAGGCGGTGCGTATCACGGTTGACGAGACCGGACCGCGGCTCTGGCTGCTCGAGCTGGATCCACGCGAGCAAGACATCGAATGGCACACCCTGCGCCAGCTCGCCGGGAACTCCACTATCGAGGGGACCGTCGAACACGGCCAGCCCAACGGTGGCCAGCGCGCGGTCTACACGGACAGAACCGTCACATTCAATGCCGAGGCTGCGGTGTGAGCTCATTCTCCCTGCACGACGTCGCACCGCGGCTCGCGAAGGCACGTGATCAGCGCCGTGAGGAACTCCGCGTCGCGAGCGCCCAACGCCGTCATCTGGCAACGCTGCTCCTCGACGCTGAGCGCCGCGTCGCTCACCGCGAACTGCAACTCGTTCGCAGCTACGCGACCCGCAACCTCAAGTACATCGCGCACCGCCAGCAAAAGCTCAAGGTCGCCGAGAGCCAGCTCGAGTACGCCAGGCGCCAAGCGGCCGCCATAGCGGTCCTCATTGAGAGGAAAGCGGCGTGAGCCGAGGCACGGCAGCTTCTAACAGCATCTTCCTGAAGCCGAGCGGGGAGGGAACAACCGGCATCGAGGCCGGACTTCTGCTTGACCCGTGTGAGGGAGTGGCCACGCCCATCGGTCAGCTCCGGGCACCACGGCGGTATGGGGCCGTCCGTGTGTTCTCGGCCTCCGGAGCAAGGGCAACAAACACGAATCAGGGGGTGGTGAGCCACCGTCCAGCGACGGCCCGTGATGTGCTGCGGGCGAGCGAGTCGGACGTAGTTGACGTTCGCTGGGCGAGGTCAACGCTATGCAGTTCACGATCCGGGCGCTCGTGGCGCTCGCCACGGCCAGCCTCGCGCTGGCGGTCCCCGCAGCCGGGCAGGCTGCACCACGACACCACGGGCTCACGGCCGCTCAGAAACTCGAGCGACGCTACGAGCCGTACACCGGCTGCGTCGGCTATCACGACTCCAAGACTGAGCCGTTCTACTGCAGCCGCTTCGC
>DATAUP010000101.1:0-16269 GCA_036268195.1 Solirubrobacteraceae bacterium | reverse complement strand
CGGCGCCGCGCGAACCGACTGGGAAGACGGCCAGTCGGCTGCCTGTTTAGGAGCGAGCAAGCCCGGCGGGTCGTCAGACCGAACCCGGCCGGGGCCCACCGACGATCCGTGTCGGTCTACTCGCTCAATCCAGGGCCGGATGACGGACGACCCTGGAAGACTCAAGAGCAGGCAGGCCACGCCGGAGGGGAGAGGAGCAGTCCCCGGCGCGGCGCTGAACCGGCTGGCCCCCTTCAAACCAGTCGATCTTGCCTGCTCAATCCGGGGCAAAGAGAGGGCGCCCCAGACGTCTTGTAACGCTGCCACGATGCTGCCAAGCGCCAAAAAGCGCTGTTTTTACTGGCTTTGCAGACATACCCCTTGCGGCCGTAGTGTGGGTAAACTGCTTATGCAGCGTTCGAAACAGGTGCTCCCGGCGCGGCTGTAACCGCCCGGGAGCTGGCCCAGGACTCAGGAGGTCCATGGACATGAGCAAAGGTACGCCCTCCCGCACTCGCGTCGAACCCGGCATCCAAAAGCGGGTGCTCGCTGACGGCACCGAGGTCTTCGACCTCAGCTTCCGCGATAGCGAAGGCAAGCAACGCCGCCGCGTCGTAAGGGGTGGCATCACAGCCGCCCGCAAGGCGCTCAGGAACGAGGTCGGAAAGCGTGACCGCGGAGAGCGAGCCCAGACAGACCCGCGCCTCACCTTCAACCAGGCAGCCGACGCGTGGTGGGAGATGCGCGTGACCAAGCTCCGCCCCGCCACACAGTCCGCGTACGGCGCCGCGCTGAATCACCTAAGGCCCGTATTCGGCCGCCAGCGGCTCTCAGCGATCACCCCTGCCGATGTCGCCCGATTCATCACCGCTCGCCAAGCCCGCGCGAAGGGCTGGACGATCCGCGGCGATCTCACCGTCCTGGGGTCAGTGTTCAAGCACGCCAGCCGGCACATGGGGTTCGCCGGCGCGAGCCCCGTCGCGGCCCTGGACCGAGTCGAGCGCCCCAGTATCGAGGGTGCCAAGCCAGCGCGTGTGCTGACCCGTGACGAGGTCGCCCGCCTCCTAGCGAGCGTCGATGATCGCTACCGCATGGTGTTCGAGCTCGCGGCCTGCACAGGCGCCAGGCTCGGTGAGGTGTTAGGTCTGGTGTGGTCCGAGGTCGATCTTGAGGAGGGCACCGTCCTCTTCACCCACCAGCTCGATAGGAGCGGCAAGCGAGCACCGCTCAAGACGGCCCGCTCACGACGCAAGGTCGAGATCCCGCCACCCGTCGTCGCGAGGCTCACCGAAGCGAAGCTCGCCGCCGCCAACAGTGGGGATCACGCGTACGTGCTCACGACTCGCGTCGGTACCCCCCACGACCATCGGAACATCAAGCGGGTGATGGACAGAGCCGTCAAGCGTGCTGGGCTCGAGGCGATCGAGCGTGACGGCAAGGTGGTCGAGTCTGCCCCCACCCCCCACGACCTACGCCACACGCACGGCTCGCAGCTGATTGCGTCCGGTGACTGGGACATCGCAGAGGTGTCAGCTCGCCTGGGTCACGCCGACGTCTCGACGACGATGCGGATCTATATCCACGAGTACGACCAGGCGCAACGCAGCCAGTCACGTAAGGACCGGCTAGCCGCGATGTACGCTGCGCCGGTCGCCGGGCACGCACCCGCAGACGTTGTCGAGCTACCAACCCGGTAGGTCGTCCTGGCCTACCGGGGGCGCGGGGGAAAGCCTGGTAACTGCGGCGGATCTACAACCTGAAAGGTCTTCTCCGCGCGTTTCTCGTCAACTGTGACGCGCCAGAGATAGTGCCCCGGTTCCAAGACCAGGTTGGCAAAGCCCAGTGCCATTGGTGCCGGGAGCGGCGTTCCTGGCTTGACGCCTGGTGGTCGACCTACCTCCAGATTGCCAACCGCCTTAATTGGCCCGGTGAGCTCGCCGGGCGGCGCAATTGCCATCACGGGCTCCCCGTCGATCGTCACGAGTTCCGCCGTGAGGGCGTGCTGTCGATTGGTCTCGCCCCAGTCAACCGTGATTACAACCGCCAAGAAGAGCGTTGCAGGACGATTCGCCGCGTACAGGATCGACCATCCGCCGCCATTGATGTAAAGCTTGCCGTTGACCGCCTCCGCGTGATCGCAGAGTAGGAGGTCGACCTGCACCTATGCCGCCGCGAGGACCGTCGGGTTGGGCACGTCGATCGGGTTCACCACTTCGAAGAACGCCTCTCGAAACTGAACCCGCACCCGGCCACCGGCAGTGCGACCGCTGAAGATCTCCATGAGATCAGGGGCCGGCAGGTGCTCAATCTGAAGATCTTCGGTTTCGAGCGCAAACGGGACCCCTTCGCTGACGAGCGTGATGAGGTCCTCGAGCTCATCCGCGGCCGCGCTCCACCGCTCGACGTCGGGGGAATCTGCCCACCAACTCCCGTCTTCGTAGTGGTAAATGACCTTAACGTCCGTTGCCATGGTGCCTGCCTCCTAGATGAGGTCTAGCGCGTCCCTGCGCTCTAGTCCTACGTCGTCCACCAACGTCTTCTCTACCAACCGTGGGGGAATTGTTGCGCCGTCATGCCAAGAAAACGTTACGGGTCCGTAGCCATTGTCTGAAACGAGGTGCCTGTGGGATCCCTTCTGGCGAGCCACCCTGTATTCGAGCGGCTTGCGCATCAGGGTCGCCAGGAGCTTCTTTGCCTTGACGGATGGAAAGTCATCCATGCCTCGGCGCGCATCCTACGGCCATAACACGCCATGACGCAAGATTGTTGCGCATTGGGTCGCGCTGGGTTGGCTCCAGACCCCTTACCGTGTAGGCGAGCGGTCAACACAAAGACCCTGCAAATAGGCACCTTCTAAGCAGCCTGGCAGCGGTGTGGCAGCGCGCTAGCTACCGGGCTCGCACCGAGCCGAACGCCAGCTGTCGACGAGCTGGCGCTGGTCCCTCCTGGGTTTTCGCAGCCGGCGCGGGCGTGGCCGCCGTTGCAGCGACGCTGTGTTGATCTTGTCCAGCGCTCGCCCGTTGGGAGATGGTCCCCGGAAGGGTGTTCGGCCAAGCGCAGGCGCCGGCGCCTGGGCGGTGCGGGTGCGGGTAGGCCTGGCATCGACAGGATGGGTAGTTGGCCCGTTGGGTGCGGCGTCGTCGGTGGGGGTGGTTCGGCACAGCCGTGCGTCCTGCGTGCGTTGCACACACCTGCCCGGGCTCCCCCCAAATGGCCCACGCTCGACACGGCTTGCCGGCCCTGGTGGTGGCGGTGCAGCGTCGGAGATGTTGGGCATCTGGGGAGTACATCGAGGCTGTGGGATCTTGAAGGACACGCGCGGAGCGTGTGCCCGGCGAAGCCGGGGAGCCTCTTTTCTGGATCTTTTCTCTTCTTCTACTTCGTGGGCCATTCTGGCTCGCAACCCCAGCAATTTTTGGCTCGCAAAGGGTGCAGATTTGGCTCGCAATATTGCGGCTGGCGACGTTTGTCTATTGCGGGCCATCCTGACCCGCAACCCTGACGGTGTCTGCCAGACGGCCCCAGAGCGGTTCGAGGTCGTAACGGTTGGAGGCCCGGCCTACCCCCTGCGTGGCGTTCCCCGGCTGGCGGACCCCAAGGAGCCCTTTGCGCTCGAGGTTCGCGATCGCGCGGCTGATGGTCCGGACACTGAGGCCAGTTTTTTCCGCGAGCGTCTTGCGAGAGGGCCAGACCTCGTCGCCGCGCTCGAAGCGGCGGCGCTCGAGCGCAGGGATCAGGGCGAGCTCGTTGCTGTCGAGCCCGAGCTCGACCCTGTGGTCGTAGAGCTCGTTCGGGATCGCGGTGAAGCCAGCCCCAAGTACACCGGCGGGGAACCGCTCAGCAATCTTGTTGCCGGGCTGCAACCGACGGCGAGGTATGAACCCCGACACGTTGCAGATGTACTCGTCGTCCGGAGTGGTGCACCGAAGCTCGCCGTCGGCCACCGACAGGTCATTCCCGTGATCGCCAGCGAACCACCCGCGCTCGTCGCGCTCGTAGGGTGTCTTGCATGCGTGACACCTCAGGCTGACAACGTCGTCGGTGATCTGATCGGCCCGGTGGATCAGGCCGCTCATGCCTAGTGGCTCCGGCTGCTGTCTGGTGGCGCCGGTCTCGGGGGCGCCGCGTCTTCACGCAGGGGTTTGCAGGTAAGCCAGCCCCCAGGCCCAGCGGCGAAACCGACACCCCCATCGTGGAGGATGAGCAGTGAGCCGGCGTCGACCGTGAGTTTCGTGCCGGACTGCTTGAGTATGCGACCGTCGTGGAGAGTGATCTCCCAAGTCTTCTTCATGTGTTTCATCACCTTTTGGGTGGTGTGGTGGTAATGGTGATAGGCCGCCGGGTGGCAGCTTTTGTGGCAGCAAGAGGCAGCAGCAGAGCGCTGCCAAGGGGTCCGCGGCTCGACCGCGGAAGGTCTAGGATCCCGTTCTAAGCAGGGACTTTGGCTACAGGCGGCAGTAGACCGCAGTAGCCTGCGTGGACTTCACACGCGAGAGGTCGGTGGTTCGAAACCACCCGTGCCCATCACACAAAAAGTCTCGGATTTACGGGGCTTCTCTCATGCTCCGGACCCCGAGACGGCGTGGTCGTCGGTATGAATAACGCGGGTTGAATGACGCGATTTCCTGCAGTTTTGAGTGATTTTCGCGGCCCGCGAAAATCACCAGCCACTGGCTCGGGTTCCCGCAGCCCGTTACCGCCGGCTTGGCGGATCTGATGATCGAGTCAACTTCGGTGTGAAGGGCTGCCTCGTCTTGGCATGACGAGGCAGCCCGCCAAGTATTCGTCGAGGGCACGCTCAAGGAACTTGTGGCGTTGGCGGACGACGAAAGCACTGCCGACGGCTGGCGCTTTCCGCGCGCATAGCGAGAGTGTTTGCGTTAGGCCCGGCGAGAGCACCACTCTGGGGGACAAACCAGTCCTAGAGACGGGTTTCTCCCCCAGAGTCGCAGCGCAACGCGCCGCTGCGTTGTGACCTGAGATTCGCCACGAACAAGCATCCGCCCGAGGCTGATCTCGCACCCGCATTACGTGGGAAGTCCGCAGTAGCGGACGGCTGCGCTCGTGGCTGCCGCTACCCGGTGCATCAGTGTCGCGGTGGCGACGTATCGTCAGTCTCCGACTGGAATGACGCGAGCAGCTTCGACTATGAGAGCGTGCTTCGCTGGGGTGCGCGTGTGCGATGGACCACGCTCTTGGGCAGCTCGGGCAGCCGATCGCCGACTTCGAGGTGCAGACGTGGCGGTCATCGCCCGCTCGCGGGACCTCAGGCGATAATGCGTCAACCAGCGATCCAACGGCGTAGATGAGAACCTTCCCTAACCGCCATGCCGGACGAGGTCTGCGTGCCTCACCTTCTCGGGTCGATACCGGGAGGCGACGGCTTCGCTTGACGTTGTTCGCGCGTGTTCTGATCACCAATACGGTGCTGTTGGTGCTGGCGCCGCTGGTCGCAGGCCTTGTGCACCCATCGGGCAGGCGTCATTTCGATCCCAGATTCGCGCTTGCTGCTGCGATCCCGCTGTTGTTTCTGTGGGTGTTGAACTTCTATTTCCTGCGCGGGGCGTTCACTCCGCTGCGAAAGCTGAGCGAGTTCGCGGATCGCGTCGATCTGCTTCATCCTGGCCGGCGCCTGATGGTGGTGTCGCGCAGTGCGGAGGTTGTTGTGCTGACCGATGCGATAAACCGGATGCTGTCGCGGTTGGAGCAGGAGCAGCGCTCTAGCACCAGGCGTGCCGTGGCCGCGCAGGAGTCTGAGCGCCAGCGGATCGCTCAGGAGTTGCACGACGAGGTCGGACAGACGCTCACGGCGGTACTGCTCGAGCTCGATCACGCCGCCCGGCGAGCGCCGCCCGATTTGCGAAAGCAGCTGATGCAGACGCTGGAAGACGCACGCGCCAGTCTCGAGGACATCAGGCGGATCGCAACCGACTTGAGACCGGAGGCACTGGATGAGCTCGGCTTGGCTGGCGCGCTGATAACGCTGTCGGACCGGTTCGGCCAGCAAGCGGAGCTGACGATCGACCGCGAGATCGAGCGCGACCTCCCCCGCCTGACCGAAGAACAGGAGCTGGTGGTCTACCGGGTCGCACAGGAGGCGCTGACCAATGTCGCGCGCCATTCGGGCAGCCCGACCGCTCGCGTGGTCCTGCGCGCGGAGGGCGATCGAGTTTCGTTGGAGGTCATCGACCGTGGCCACGGCCTGGCGGGGGGGCGGCCCGGTACGGGTGTGGTCGGGATGCGCGAGCGCGCGAATCTCATCGGCGGCTCGCTGTCGATCGCCGACGGCCGCGAGGGCGGCACCGTCGTTCGCTTGACCCTCAACAGCCCCCAAGCGTCAACTGATGATTAGCCCTCTGAAGATTCGGATCCTCCTGGCCGATGACCATGCCCTGGTGCGTCGCGGGCTGCGGATGGTGCTTGACAGCCAGCCGGACCTTGAGGTCGTTGCCGAGCTTGGAGACGGTGCGCAGGCGGTCGAACGAGCGTTGCTGCCGGATGTCGATCTGGCGATCCTTGATGTAACGATGCCGCGGATGACCGGTCTGGCAGCCGCGCGCGAGCTAGGGCGTCGGCGCCCGGAGTTGCGGGTGCTGATCCTATCCATGCACGAGAACGAACAGTTCCTGTATGAGGCGCTGAAGGCGGGCGCGTCGGGGTACGTACTGAAGTCCGCCGCTGATCGCGACCTGGTCGAGGCCTGCCGCGCGGCGATACGAGGCGAGCCGTTTCTCTACCCGGGCGCGGTGACGGCCCTGATCCGCGACTTCCTTGATCGCGAACGCAGTGGCGAGCCCGTGCGCGAGGATCCTTTGACTCCCCGCGAGCAGGAGGTCGTCAAGCTGATCGCGGAGAGTTACAGCAACCAGCAGATCGCGGACGCACTCGTGATCAGCGTCAAGACCGTCGAGCGCCACCGCGCGAACATCCTCGAGAAGCTCGGCATGCACGACCGGGTGCAGCTCACCCGCTACGCGATCCGCCGCGGGCTGATCGAACCCTGACCGAGCTCATGGGGTCATCGCACCCCAAGGATGAGGTTGGCAATCCATTCCGGGAGCGGCATCCGTGGGTCACAGTGGGATCACGCCGTCCACTCACGATTCACAGAGAAGGCTTTCATGAATATCACCCACCTGATACCACCTGAGAACGAGGTCACACCCGGCCCCGAACTCCCAGGCGCAGCAGGCCGTCGTCCGTCCGTCCGGCGCCTGGTGCTCATCGGGACTGACGGGTCGCGCTTTAGGCTCGTCCCGGGCCCGAGCACGCTGGCACCTAGGCGCCCGTGATGCTCGGCACCACGATTGCGACCGCAGTCCTCACGGCGCCCCTCGTCGGCGCGCGGGGAACTCGGTCGAGTCAGCCACCGCATAAGCAGTTCGCCTTTCGCCGGCTGGCGACGGTTTGGCGAAGCATGGGGGCTCACGGCCTCCGTTGCCGTCGGTCACACGATCGCCCCACGCCCCCGGGGGGGCGGCCGTCGGGCTGCCCTTGGGGCTTGGGACAGGGGCTGTGAGGTCACCCGCGCCGCGAGATGCAGCGCTGACTCCATTCTCAAGGGTCGCACCGCAATCCAAGATTGATGTTGTCACCGAAAACCAGATTTGACAGGAGACTCAGATGCAACTGTTGACCCACCCATCTGCCGACGCGGAGTTCGTCGACTTCACCGACAGTGGCAGCCAAGTGGTCGCCAGCTACCCGATCTACGACGAGGCACAGCAGGCGATCGACCGCCTGGCCGACTCTGCGTTTCCGGTGCAGTACAGCGAGATCGTCGGGCGCAACGTACGCCTGGTCGAGCGGGTTACCGTCCGGATGAGCGATGGACGAGCGGCGACAGCGGGCGCTGTCACCGGTGCCTGGTTCGGATTGTTCATCGGGTTGCTCGTCCGCCTGTTCACGTTCGGGCCTGCCTGGACCGGACTCATTCTCGGAGGGCTGCTGATCGGCTCCGTCTCGGGCGCCCTGTTCGGCTTCCTTGCTCACCGGATGGGAAGCGGACGACACGACTTCGCATCGCTGCGCTCGCTGGCGGCCAACCGTTACGACGTGACGATCGCCGACGCGTATGCGGATCGCGCCAGGCAGCTCCTCTCCCCGCTCGCCTGACCAAACGGACCGAACAACGCCCATCCATCACGCAGACATAGGAGACAAACCATGACCCCCACACTCAGCTATCTCGCCGTCCCTGATCACCTCGACGGCCTGTACCGGGACGCTCGGCGCGAGCGTGGCGAGGCACGCGCGCGCCAGATGACCAGGCCCACCTCACCCTCCCAGGTGGCTCGCCGGACACGCCGAGTTCCCCTCGCCAGCCACCAATGAGCAGACGCGTTGAGCGCCTGACAGACCAATCCCGAGCGCGTCTCGCGCAATCCGGCTCGAGACGCGCCGATCCCACCCTAAAGAGAGCTTGTCATGACCGCTATTTCCCCAAACCCATCACCACGAGGTGGGGACCACCGCCCGGCCACGTCTCCGGCACCCCGACATCACAGTCCTGACCGCGGTTTGCACGTGCTATTGGCAGGTGAACACGACGCCACGAGCGACCAAATCCGTGCGTTACTCAGCGGCCAGTGCGATATTTGCGAGGTCAGCACTGGCGAGAGCGTCGAGGAGGTGCTGAGCCTCGCCGCGCGAGGCGGCTTCGATGTGGGGATGGTCTCAGCCACATTCGGAGGCAGTCATGGCTTGAGGCTTGCCTATCGCCTCAAGCATCTCCAGCAGGCTCTCCCGGTGCTCATCTATGGCAACCCGGTGGATGCCCGACTGGCCGGAGCCGTGATGATCGCCGGCGCCGACGGTGTGTTCGACCCGAAGGCGGGCGCCAAAGAGCTCGCCAACGTACTCGGGAGCATCGCCATCGGAGCCCAGGCCTTTCCGGCGCTCGCGCCGGACCCGTTCCACGAACTCGCAGACCGCGTCGATGAGGACGATCGGGCGATCGTGGGGACGCTGCTCCTGCGGCTCGCGCCCGACGAGATCGCCAAGCTCCTGGGGATCAGCGCACGCTCCTTCGGGGTGCGACGTGAGGCGATTGTCCGACACCTGGACGCAGGCTGTGCGGGCGACCACCCTGAGCAAGGCGATGTCCAACTTCCCGCTCGGGTCGTCGATCCCGGCCGGCCGCGACGAATCGCCGTCAGCCGCCCGCCAAGGTCGCCGCGCGGATCCGCGCGGGCTGTTGCCATGCCCGCGCCGACGAGCGCTTGAGCTCTATCGCGCCGCGCCGATCGACGAGGCCCTGATCACCTGACCAGCTGGGCCGATCGGCCGCAAGCCGATCGGCCCCAAGCCGATCGCGGGTTCTCGCGTTCGGGCTGCGGTCCATGCCGCCCAGCGGCGGATCTCCGGGAGCCGGTGGATCGACCCGACCGCCCAACATTGGTTTACCGGGACAGCGCATCCAAAGACGGGCGATTACGCGACGGTGATCAATTACGCGGCCGGCCACCCGAACGATATGGGCTACCAACACATGGCGAACCTACCTGAGGCCGATCTGAAGTGCCTCGGTGTCGCGATCGGTTCGACGGCACCAGTGGCGGTGTAGTTTACGCGAGCTTCTCCTTCGCGAGGATCGGTCCGAGCTCGTGACCGAGAACCGGCGCTAAATCGGCGCCGTACTCCATCGTCAGATGGTCGCCATCATGTGTGGTCAGCGTTCGGTCGACGATCGTCGGGCATATCTGATCGGCACAGAACCACTGAACAGTCGGCATCGCCGGATCGTGGATCTGATGCGTCATCTTCGCGATGTCCTTCATCAAAGTCGGGTACGACGCTGGCTCCTCGGCTGAGCAGCTACGCAATGTCGCGTTCGGCTTGGTGATACAGGTTGCGGGCTGCTCTGCCTGAGCGGGAGGATCGGCTAGGTAGACACCGCTCGGCACCCTTTTCAGCACGTCGCGAATGTCGGCGACCGTGCTGACGGGATGTTTTTGAAGCGCTGATCCCAGTTTGAACGTGACAATCGTCGCGGCGGGATGCAATGAGTCCGCCTGACTGAGAGCCCACTTGTACCAGCTGCCGCACGGCCATCCGGCGATTTTATTGTTCAGACGGTTGACGAAGCAGCCGGGCTTGTCCAGGGGCACAACAGCGAAGTGCTGCTTGCGCGCGTCCGCGATCAGTGCGGGCATCCACATACCTGCATGCGAGTCACCGAGGACTGCCACGACACGCGAGGAGTTTGGATCGCCCAGCCGGCAAACGTTACTGGTAATTCCAGAGCCAAAGCTCGGTTGGCAGCCACTGGGAATGTCGTAGCTGACGTTCGTGTTTTCGTGCTCGAGCCTTGCCATCGACGGGAGAAATACCTTCGGTATCGGAGCATTGCTCTTGACCTTCTCGGTGGCGGCCACAACCTGCGGGACCGCCGCTGGATCCCACAGGTTCGTCGGATCGGCCTGGTCCTGCGCGGCACGCAGAGGTTGTACGTGCCCGCTGGCGAGCGCCTCGCTCGCCAGCGAGGCTTGGAATGCGACGATCGGTACCATGACCGCCGCCACCGTTGCGGCAAGCGATACCGGCACCATCGCGGCGGTGCGCCACCCGCGCAGGAAGCTCGCATGCCGTAGCGGGTTCTCATAGACGCCGTAGGTGATGATCGACAGTCCGAAGGCACCCGCGATCAGCACGAGGTTGACCCCCACGCCAAGTTCATGCCCGGCTGCCTGCCAGGCCAGGATCAGTGTCGGGTAATGCCAGAGGTAGAAGGTGTAGGACCGGTCCCCGATGTACGTCAGCGGCGCCACCCCGAGCAGTCTCGCGATTCCTGTGCGCGATGGTTTGATTCCGGCGGCGATGATCAACCCGGCGCCGATAACCGGCAGGAGTGCGGCATCGCCGGGGAAAGGCGTTGCGCTTGAGTACAGGACTGACGCAGCAGCGATCATCGCTCCACCGAGCCATCCAAGCGCGATGGAGAGCGATGCAGGCAACGCACCGGCGCGTGGCGCGATCAGCGCCAGACCCGCGCCGATACCTAGCTCCCAGGCCCGCGCGAATGTCGAGAAGTACGCGCTCTGCGGATTCGCCTGCGTGGAGTGAATCGACCACGCAAGCGACGCGATACAGACGGTGGCGATCAATACGCCCGCTGCACGGGACGCGGTTCGCTTGTTGAAGCCTCCCCGGCAGCGACGGCAGATCAGGAATGTGCCCGCTAGTAGAGAAGGCCAGATCAGGTAGAACTGTTCCTCCACCGACAACGACCAGAAGTGCTGCACGGGGGACGGCATCGTTGAAGACGCCTGCGCGAAATAGTTGGTCGCAGTGGCAGCGAAATGCACGTTGGCGAAGAAGAGCGCTGACGCGAGCGTATCCATGAGCGTCGAGCCGGTGCCGAGGTAATCGGCCCGCATTACGTCGTAGATCACATAGACCGCGATGCTGGTCGCCGCAAGCGTCAGTGCTGCAGCCGGCAGAATCCGGCGCGCCCGACGGGCATAGAACTTCGGAATGGAGATCCGGCCCGAAGCGCTGCCGCCGAAGACACCCTCGCGCAGCAGCAGCCCGGTAATGAAGTAGCCGGACAGAACAAAGAACACGTCGACGCCGACGTAGCCGCCTCGCAGAAACGGCACGTTCGCGTGGTCGAGTGCGACGAGCAGCACGGCCACGGCCCGCAGTCCCTGCAGATCAAGCCGCTTCGTCGTGGCCGCCATAAGCCGCCTGTCACGCTCCATCCCAGCACCAGAACGCAGCGGGCACGTTGGATGAGCCATGCTGCGCCTTACGCGGGCGCTTTCATGCCGTGAGCGCCATCCGCGGGTTACGAGGGTCGATCGCATGTTGGGCGCTCCCTAGATAAATCCAATGACCGGGCGAGGCGGACGATCTGAAGGACCGCGCGGTCTCTATTTGCGTGAATCACCAGCGAAGCGAACGTCTAAACCTTGATCGCGGAGCGATAGATAAGGACGCCTAAACCAGTGACGACTTAGGGCCTACCAGGAACCTCCCAAGTGATCTGTAACAAGCTCCGGCTTTGCATTAGAGACTGTCGCGCGCCCGCTTAGGGAGCTTGGCCCCGTTCGTTGGCTCTGTCCGATCGAAGTCCCGCGGAGACGGAGTTGAAGTGGGATGGATAGTCACCCAAGCGCCAGCAGCAAGGCTCCACGGAGCACGGGCGGCGCTCCACCAGGCTACGTAGTCGGGGGTGCGGTCGCGTTCACCGCGGGTTTCGTCGACGCGCTTCTTTAGCCACGTATGCTTGTTTCGGGTGTAGGTAACCCGGCGCCTTCAGCATCGGAGAGGCGGCTGACGCCACCCTGAGCTGATCTTCCATTCCCTGGCGCAAGCCGGATGAGCGCGATACGTGATGACTGTGGTGAGGCAGAACCGTGGTGAGGCAGAAACAGCCTCTAGGTCTGTCTGGCCCGTACGCGGTCGCGTTGCGGCTCGACGGTAAAGCTAGGGTCACGTGCGGACTCCATTCCGGCCTCGAAGATCCCGAAGCGGGTGAGCGCCGAAGCGCCGAGAAGCGCAGACCCAGCGCCGGCAGCAGCGAGCCGATTGTGTCGACCGAGCAAAGCCGCGACAGCGATTCCGCCGACGGCAAGCTTCTTGGCCATGCGCATACGCCCTCCGGCCTTGCCTTGAGTCAGGGCGGGCTTGATTGGTCCGAGTCGGTTCTCGAGCAGGACCTCTGTGACGATTTCACCGAAGCCCCCGATCAGCGCAAATCGCCACGCGGGAGCATTCTCAGAGCGCGGCGCGAGCAGGAGTCCAGCACCGCCGGCAGCCATGGCCGCCGAGCCGGCGAACAGGAATGGCATTTCACGATGACCGGTGTGCCAGGCTGGTACGGCGGTGTCTGCAATCAGCGCCCCAGTGTATGAGGCAACTAACCCTCCGCCGATACCGGCGCCGAGGCCGGCCATCCGGCCGACGATGGGCGCCACACCGGTGACACTCGAAGCACTCGCTACGAAATTCAGCGGCGAATAGATCGTCAGGATCCAGGTTCCGACGTTCATCGGTGAGGTGGGTTTGAACACCCGGAGCATGTTGAGGAAGCGTGCGGGTCGACCGAGGTCCTTGATCAGCGCCACGAGCGACAGCGTGACTGCTGCGCTTGCGGTCAACTGCATGCGACTCGCCAGACGCGGACGCTTGGTCATGTCGGCGACGACCGCAAGGATCGAGCTGCCTCCGGCGAGTCCCCCGAGGAACAGATAGCCAGCGATCTCGCGTTCCGCCCAGACCGGCGGATTGATCACGGACATGCCGTAATACGAGTCCTTCCTGGCGTCGGGTTCGCTCACCGTCCCGCTCCGGTCCCGGCAATCAGACCGATTGCCAGTAGGCCTACGGACGCTATTGCGACGTTGCGCCACATGCGCGGCAGATCCTTGGTCGTGACCACGGGGTCCGGGGGCAACCCATACACCTCGGGCTCGTCGAGCAACAAGAAGAAAGCGCCGTCACCCCCGACACCGTCCGACGGATCGTGACCATAAAGCCGAGCCTCCATCACCCCGTCGGTGTGCATCCGTGCTAGTCGCTCGTCGGCGCGATCGCGCAGCTCGTCCAGTACACCAAACTGGATTGAGTCAGTCGGGCACGCCTTTGCGCACGCTGGCTCCTGGCCCACCTGAAGTCGGTCATAGCACATCGTGCATTTGAAGACGCGACCGTCCTCTTCGCGCTTGTCAAGAACGCCGTAGGGACATGCGGGAACGCAATATCCGCAACCGTTGCACACGTCCTCTTGGACCACGACGGTGCCGAACTCCGTGCGAAAGATCGCACCGGTCGGACACACGTCGAGACAAGCGGCATGGGTGCAGTGCTTGCAAACGTCGGATGACATCAGCCACCTGAAGCCCTCAGCCTCGCGCTGGAAGTTCGGCACGTGCCCAGTGAGCGGCTCACGCTGCTCGATAAATGCGACGTGACGCCAGGTGTCCGCCCCGAGGCCCTTCGTGTTGTCGTGTGAGTAACCGGTCCAGTCGAGGCCGTCTTCGGGAACGTGATTCCACTCTTTACAGGCAACCTCGCATGCCTTGCAACCGATGCATACCGAGGTGTCGGTGAAGAACCCCATCCTTGGAAGGCGCTCGACATCCCAGCCGGCGACAGCAGCTGGATCGGCACCGTCGACAAGGATCACATCTAGCGGTGAGCTGTTACTCATGCTCCCATCCCGGTCTCGGCAGTAATACCGGCACGCTCACGGTACTCGCGGACCAGCCGTTGGCGAGCCGGGCCTCGAGGCCTGCGCCCAGGGCGGATGTCGACCGTCAACGCCTTCACTTCCTGGATATGCGAGCTGGGGTCGAGCGCCATCGATGAGAGCTCGTTCATCGCATCGCCGCGCGCGTAGCCGTTGGGGCCCCAGTGATACGGCATTCCGATCGTGTGGATTACATGATCGTCAGAGCGCAGCGGAGTCATGCGGTCGGTGACCATCACCCGCGCCTCGATGACGCCGCGCGCACTGATCAGCGTCGCCCAACCGCCATGTGAGAGTTTGCGCTCGACCGCGAGCTCCGGTGACACCTCACAGAAGAATTCGGGCTGCAGCTCGGCCAGATACGGCGTCCAGCGGCTCATGCCGCCAGCGGTGAAGTGTTCCGTCAGCCGGTATGTCGTGACTGCGTACGGATATATGTCTGCGCCGGGCTGCCCCGGATCCGGGTGATAGCGGTTGTTCTCGTGCGTATACAGCTGCCGCGCGGGATTGCGTTGCCGCCTGTACATCTGGTTGCGAACAGGCGAGTCCTGTGGCTCGTAATGAGTCGGAAGCGGTCCATCAGCGACCCCTGCCGGCGCGAACAGCCAGCCACGACCGTCCGCCTGCATGATGAATGGGTCGTCGCCCGCAAGCGCATCGGGCCCGACGGCCCCCCCTGGCGGTTTGTAGTCGGGCCGTTTGGTCGGCTCGAAGTCCGGTGTGTCGTAGCCTACCCATCTGCCCTGCCCGTCATCCCACCACACGAGCTTCTTACGCTCTGACCAAGGACGACCCTGCGGGTCGGCAGAGGCACGGTTGTACAGGATGCGCCGGTTAGCGGGCCATGCCCAAGCCCAGTCCGGCCCAGTCCAGTTCTGCTCGCGAGCGGGTCGGCGCCTCGCTGTTTGGTTGACACCGCCTGCGTAGCAACCGCTGTAGATCCAGCAACCGCACGCCGTGCTGCCGTCGGATTTCAGCTCCGTATACCCGGAAAGCAGACCTCCACTCGCGTTGTACCCGTTGATCTCCGCAAGTACCGCCTGGGCGATCGGCTCGTCATGCTCGCCGTGCGTCGGATAGTCCCAAGTCAGGTCTAGCACCGGGCGATCGCGCTCGTCGCGCGAGTCCTTCATTCGCTCCCGGATCCGGCGCCCCAGGTGGTACATGAACCACAGTTCACTGCGTTGATCGTGTTGCGGAGCGACGGCCGCGTGGTGCCATTGGACCATCCGCTGGGTGTTGGTGAAGGTTCCCTCCTTCTCCGTATGCGCGGCAGCAGGGAAGAAGAACACCTCGGTTGCAATCTCTTCGGTCCGCATCTCGCCGGACTCGATCTCCGGTCCGTCCTTCCACCATGTCGCGGACTCGATCAGCGAGAAATCGCGTACGACCAGCCAGTCGAGCTTTGACATCCCGAGGCGCTGCATCCGAGTGTTGGCGGATCCGACCGCCGGGTTCTGACCGAACAGGAAGTAGCCCTTGACCGTTCCTTTCACCTGCTCCAAGACCGTGTCATAGGTGCTGTGACTTCCGGTCAGCCGCGGCAGGTAGTCGAAACACCAGTCGTTCTCCGCGCTCGCCGCCGGGCCCCACCACGCCTTCAGCAGGCTCACGAAGTAGCTACTGATGTTGCCCCAGAAGCCCCGCTCCGGCGCGTCGCCGGTGACGAAGTCAGCAAGGTCGCTGTGGGCATGGGCGTGCGGCATCGGGATATATCCCGGAAGCGTGTCGAAAAGGGTCGGGATATCGCTTGAGCCCTGGATCGAGGCATGCCCGCGCATGGCCATCACCCCGCCTCCGGGTCGCCCCATGTTGCCCAGAAGCAGCTGCAGGATCGAGGCCGCACGGATGTACTGCGAGCCGATCGTGTGCTGCGTCCAGCCGACCCCGTGCACGAACGCCGTGGTCCGCTCGCGACCCGAGTTCTCGACGAACAGCTGGCATACCGTGGCGAAGAGGTCCTGCGGGACCCCGCACACACGTTCCACCATCTCGGGCGTGTAGGTGGCGTAATGACGTTTGAGGATCTGCCACACGCAACGGGGATGGGTGAGCGTCGGATCGAGGCGGGGGGCCCCGCGCGGATCACTGCCCTC
>DATAUP010000100.1:0-91920 GCA_036268195.1 Solirubrobacteraceae bacterium | reverse complement strand
GCTGAAGCACCAGGTGTTCGGTGAGGTCGAGCCGGTCGTGGCGGCCGACGCCCTGCTGGGCTCCAACACCTCCACGCTGCCGATCACCGAGCTGGCCGAGAACGTGACCCGGCCCGAGGACTTCATCGGGCTGCACTTCTTTTCGCCCGTGGACAAGATGCCGCTGCTGGAGATCATCAAGGGCGAGCAGACCTCCGACGAGACGCTGTATCGCGCGCTCGACGTGGCCAAGCTGATCAAGAAGACGCCGATCGTCGTCAACGACAGCCGCGGGTTCTTCACCAGCCGCGTGATCGGGACGTTCATCAACGAGGGCATCGCGATGCTGACCGAGGGGATCCCGGCGGCGACGATCGAGCAGGCCTCGGCGCAGGCCGGCTATCCCGCCCCGGTGCTGCAGCTCTCCGACGAGCTCAACCTGAAGCTGATGCGCAAGATCGCCAAGGCAGCGCGAGACGCGGTGCAGGCCGAGGGCGGGACCTGGGTGTCGCACCCCGCGGAGGGCGTGATCGAGCGCATGCTCGACGAGTTCGACCGTCCCGGCCGGCTCGAGGGCAAGGGCTTCTACGAGTACCAGGATGGCAAGCGGGTCGGCCTCTGGGGCGGCCTTCGCGATGCCTTCCCGCCGGTTACCGACCCCGAGTCGCTGTCGCTGCACGACCTCGAGGAACGGATGCTGTTCATCGAGGCGCTCGAGTCGGTTCGCTGCTACGAGGAGGGCGTGATCGAGTCCGTGGCCGACGCCAACATCGGCTCGATCTTCGGGATCGGCTACCCGCCCTGGACCGGCGGTGTCCTGAACTACGTCAGCGGATACGACGGTGGCCTCGCCGGCTTCGTCGAGCGCGCACGCGAGCTCGCCGCCACGTACGGCGAGCGCTTCGAGCCGCCGGCCTTCCTGGTCGAGCGCGCCGAACGCGGCGAGCCCTTCAGCGACGAGCTGGTCGCGGCGACCGCCTGAGCCTTTCAGCCCTGAGGGTGGCCAGCCCACCCGCAGGGGTGCGCTCTGGCGACCCCGGAGGATAAGCTCCGCGTAAGATGCGGAGAGGACTGGTTGCGGTCGCCGTCCTGGCGCTCGCGCTAAGCGCATGTGGGGGAACCTCACCCCACCGCGCGATTACGACGACAACGGCGCCGCCGGGCGCCGCTACGGCGCCGCTACGCACCACGGCAACGCGGCGCAAGCGCAGATCGCTGCTGCTTCGCAACGCGAGACCCCAGGCGGATTGGCGGCCCTACACGGGACCGGTCCCGATCCTCGTCTATCACGCGCTGGGACCGGCGCCGCGCGGGGCGCCATTCCCGGGTCTGTATGTCTCGTATCGCGACTTCAAGGACGAGATGGCGTGGCTGCACACGCACGGCTATCAGGCGGTCACGCTCAACGAGGTGATGAAGGCTTGGTTCCACGGTGGCACGCTGCCGGACAAGCCGATCGTGATCACGTTCGACAACGGCTATCCGGAGCAGGTCACGTTCGCGCCGCACGTGATGGCTAAGTACGGCTGGCCGGGCGTGCTCAACGAGATCACCGAGAATCACCTTCACCGAAGGCAACTCTGGCCGATCATCCACAGGGGCTGGGAGGTCGACTCGCACTCGCTCACGCACCCCAACCTGACCACCGAGGATCCGGCCGAACTGCGCGCACAGCTGGTCGACTCACGCGAGTACCTGCGTAAGACCTTCCACATCCCGGTCAACAGCTTCTGCTACCCGTCGAGCCGCTACAGCGCTGCGGTGATCGCCGCGGTCAAGGCGGCCGGTTACAGCAACGCCCTCACGGAGAACGCGGGTTATGCGAGCAGCTCCGACCCGTACCTGCTGGACCGCTTCGAGATCGAGTCCGGCGTTCCCGGGCTGGCCCACGACCTGCTCGCCTACCAGCCACCGGGCTACGGCAGCTCGTCCTGATCGGCCCGGGCGTTAGACGACCAGCCCGTGGCGCACGGTGTTCTCGCTGACGCTCCGTGCCTCCACGAACTGGAGCAGATAGTCGGGGCCGCCGGCCTTCGGGCCGGTGCCCGAGAGGCGCCCGCCGCCGAAGGGCTGGCGTCCGACCATCGCCCCGGTGATCTCGCGGTTCACGTACAGGTTTCCGACGATCCCGCGCCTGGTGACGAGGTCGATGGTCCTCGGGCTGCGGCTGAAGAGCCCGCCGGTCAGGCCGTATGGACCGGCCTCGACGATCTCGAGCGCAGCCTCGACGCCGGCCACGCGCTCGGATGACAGCACCGGCCCGAAGACCTCATCGTTGACGATTCGGGAGTCGCTCGGAAGGTCGACGAACAGCGTTGGCTTGACGTAATGGCCGCAGCCACCAGGGATCGGAGCGGTGGCGCGTGGTGGCAGCGGGGCGCCGTCCAGGTAGGAGCCGATTCGCGCGAGCGCATCCTCGTCGATGACGACCGAGAGGTCGGAGGTGAAGTCCTCGGCCGGGCCGACGCGAAGCGTCGCAACCGCACCCGCCAGGCGCTCGTTGAGCTCGTCTGCGATGGCGTGGTCGACAAGCACGCGCGACGCGGCCGAGCACTTCTGCCCGGCGAAGCCGAAGGCGCTGTTCACGATCGCTGGCACGGCGTCGTCGAGATCGGCGTCCGCGTCGACGATGATGCAGTTCTTGCCGCCCATCTCGGCGATCACGCGCTTGACGTGATGCTGTCCGGCCGCCGGCTCGGCGGCTGCACGGATGATGCTGAGACCGGCCGCACACGACCCCGTGAACGCGATCGTGTGCACGCGCGCGTGCGCGACGAGTGCCTTTGCCGGTTCGTCACGGCCGCAGAGCAGCTGCAGCGCGTCGACGGGCACGCCCGCCGCGTGCAGCGCCTCGACGATCGCGTGCCCGCACGCGGGTGTCTGCTCTGCGGGTTTGAACACGACCGTGTTGCCGGTCCCGAGTGCCGCCGCGATCATGCCGGTGGGGATCGCGAGCGGGAAGTTCCAGGGCGCGATCACCGCGCAGACACCGCGCGCGAAGTAGTGCAGCGTGTTGCGCTCACCCGGCAGCTGCACCAGCGGCCGGCCTTGCTCGAGCGCGAGCACCCCGGCCGCGTAGTACTCGAGGAAGTCGATCGCCTCGCAGACGTCGGCGTCCGCCTCCGGCCATGGCTTCCCGGCCTCGAGCACCGTGAGCGCTGCCAGTTCCTGCCGGCGCTCACGCATGAAGCCAGCTGCGCGCTGCAGCACTGCGGCGCGTTCGTCGCTGCCCCGGCGAGACCACTCGCCGAACGCCGCGGCTGCCATCGCCACCGCGTTGTTGGCGTCGGCAGAAGATGCCTCGGGCGCGATCGCGATGACCTCGGCGGGGTTTGCCGGATTGGTCGAGACGAGCTCTCCGGCACGGCCGCCGGTGCTGGCGATTGTCAGCGGCAGCTTGTCTCTCAGCTCGGCCAGGGCACGCAGCGCCTGGGCACGCACCGATTCCCGCCGGAACTCGAGCGTCGGCTCGTTGTGGAATGTCACATCGGCGCTCATGGCTTCTCGAGCAAGAGATCGAGCTTGGCGCCGGTGCTCTGCGCGGCGAGGAACGAGTCGTTGGATGTGTTCTCGAGTAGGCGCCTGACGAGGTACGCCATCCCGGCGACGAGATCGCCAACCGGACAGTAGACGCGCACCCGCCTGCCGACTGCGGCGATCGCCGCCGCCGTGTCGTCTCCGAGACCTCGCAGGACCTGGAGCTCGAGCGCTGATGGGGGCAGGTCGAGCTGGTCGCTGTACGCCAGCGCGTGCGCCAGTGACCGCAGGTTGTGTGACGCGATCGCAGGCCGCACCGGCATGCCGTCCGCGCGCGCGTCGAGCAGCCGGCGCGTGAGGTGCTCATAGTGACGGTCGCAGGAGCGCCGATCGGTGAACACAGGCGCCGGCCATCCGTGCTGGACGGCGCTTACGACCTCGTGATCCCAGTAGGCGCCCTTGACGAGCCGGATCGTGAACGGCGGTGTGCGCGGGTTCATGTCAAGCCAGCCGAGCAGGCGATCGAGCTCGTCCTCGGAGTCCGTCAGGTATGCCTGCAGCACGATCCCGGCCGACGGGCCGTCCGTGAACTCCGGCTCGGCCAGAAGCTCGAGTACGAGCTCCGTGATGCCCTCGCGCGTGTCGAGCGATTCCATGTCGATGTGCAGGTGAGCGTCGAGCTCGCGCGCCAGACGCAGCAGCGTCAGCAGCCGCTCGCGCGCTCCATCGATCGTCCGCTGCGGTGCGTTGGCCCGCAGGTGCGGCGTAAGCGCGGAGACCTTGACGCTGAGGTTCGCGCGCGGCAACCGCCCAATCCCGTCGTCCTCGAGCAACGGCTGTACCGGCCAGCCGGAGCTGGTCTCGCTCATGGTCTCGCTCAGTATCCGCAGCGTCTCAGCGCAGCGCGCCGCGTAGGCGTCGCCCTCCGCGTTGGTGAGTGTCGCCTCGCCGAGCAGGTCGAGCGTCGCGCAGCAACCCGCGCGCCAGAGCGATGCCAGCTCGTCGCGGGCGGCACCAGCATCTGAGCCGGCGATGAACTTGCGGGCCATCACAGCCACGCCGCCGGCGGCCACTGCTGCGGTCGGACGCTGCAGCGCGCGGCGTCCCACCAGCGCTGAGAGACGCCGGGTCGTGTGGGAGCCGGCCGCGTCGCCGAGGTACTCGTGCAGATGGCGCACGAGTTCGGCACTGTCGGCACAGGCGGGGCGCACATCGACGAACCGGAACAGTGCCGCGCGCAGCCGCGGGTCGCCGATCACCGCCTGCACTGTCCGGCGCTCCAGCAGTGCTGCGGGGTTGCCGCTGGCATGCGGCAGGTTCTCTGCCAGGAGCTCGCCCCACTGCTGCGCATTCGCCTCAAGCGCACCTTCCTTCATCTGGCAATGATGGCCGAGGATTCGGCTGCTTGCGAGGCCCCGAGACCGGCCACCCCCGATTCTGTCGGGACCTCTTAAGATTTCGCGCGTGATCGAGTTCCAGGATGGCCGCGTCGACAGCGGCGACGGCGGCCGGCTCGAGGGAGCGATGCGGGAGGAGATGCGCGAGGTCTATCCGGGCCTTGACCTGCAGGCGCCGGATATGCCGAAGGCCGGTCCCGAAGAGCTGAACTCGCCAAACGGGGCCTTCATCGTCGGCTACGAGAGCGGTGTCGCGGTCTGCTGCGGCGGCATCAAGCGCCTGGACGAAGAGGCCTGCGAGATCAAGCGTATGTACGTCGCGTCCGAGGCTCGTGGCCGCGGTGTCGCACGGATCCTGCTGGGTGCGCTCGAGGACCGGGCGCGCGAGCTTGGCTACGTGGTCGCGCGCCTCGACACAGGTCCCAAGCAGCCGGCGGCGCGACACCTGTACGAGTCGACCGGCTATGCGCCGATCCCGAACTTCAACGCAAACCCGGTCGCGACGTACTTCGGCGAGAAGCGGCTCTAGTCAGAGCACGCCGTCGCGCCGTAGCTTCGCGACGGTCACGTTGGCGGCGAGCAGCTCGTCATGCGAGGTGCCGGCGTCGATCCAGTACCCGTCTAGGGTCTCGCAGCGCATCGTCCCCTCCTGCACGTAGATGTTGTTGAGATCGGTGATCTCGAGCTCGCCACGTGCCGACGGCGCCAGCGTCTTCAGATGCGACCAGACATGCTCGTCGTACATGTAGATACCGGTCTGGACCAGGTGTGACCGCGGTTGCGACGGCTTCTCCTCGATTCCGACGACGCGCTCGCCCTCCATCTCGATCACGCCGTACTGCTCCGGATGCTCCATCTCCACGCCGAAGATCACCGCGCCGCGATCCTCCGCGGAAAAACGGTCGACCCCGGGGCGCAGGTCGTGCGTGAAGATGTTGTCGCCCAGCAGCACGAGCACCTTGTCGCCACCGACGAACGCCTCCGCGAGGCCCACCGCCTGCGCGAGGCCGCCGGCCTCCTCCTGCAACTCGTAGGCGAGCTTGAGTCCGAACTCACTGCCGGAACCGAGCAGCTGGAGGAAGTGCCCGGCGTACTCGGGGTTGGTGATCACCAGGACGTCACGGATCCCGGCCCGCGCCATCGCCTGCAGCGGGTAGTAGATCAACGGCTTGTCGTAGATCGGCAGCAGGTGCTTGTTCGTCACCTTCGTCAGCGGCCGCAAACGCGTCGCCTTACCACCTGCCAGCACAACTCCCTTCACCCCTTGCCCCTTCCTCTGCTGTCGGTCGCGAATCTCCGGCTCACGACATTCGTCAGACCGGCACTACGGCTTCGATCTCCGCCGCGGCGGCCCGCACCGCCTCACGCGCCTCTGCCGGCTCGAGCACGACCGCGTCGCCGGCCTCCTTCAGCACGTTGCGCACGAGCCAGTCGAGCCCGGCGTAGCCGAAGTCCACGACTACTGAGCCGTCTCCGCCCTCACTGATCACGGTGCGCTCCTCGCGTACCCAGCGCGCGCGGTCCGGTGAGATCCACACCCGTGCCCGGTTCGAGGCGGGCACCTCGCCGGTGCGCAGCCAGCCGTCGACACCGGTCGAGAAATCGAGGTCGGTCCGCGGCGTGAACGAGCTCTCCGTCACCTGCGCGGACTTGATGCGGTCCAGGCGGAAGTGGCGCACGCCGTCGCGCTCCGGGTCGTAGCTGGCGACGTACCAGCCCTCGAGCCCGTTCACGAGCTGGTAGGGCTCGACGGTCCGCTTGGTGAAGATGCCCTCGTTCTCCTTGAAGTACTCGAACTCCAGCAGCCGTCGCGTCGAGATCGCCTCGCGTGCCTGCTCCGCGATCTCGCTGTCGTCGCCGCCCAGCGCGGCGATCTGCAGGCCCTCGTGCGCCGGATCCTCGCCCAGCGCTGCGACGACCTTGCGCCTGACTGAGACCAGCGAGCCCTCAGGAATGTGCTCGCCGATCAGATCGATCGCGGCGATCAGCGCCTTGGCCTCGACCGGCAGCAGCCGTGCCGGCCGCGCGAACGCGTCGCCGTAGGGCTCGGGGTCGACTTCGACAGTGCCGTCCGCCAGGATCTCGGCGTAGAGCACGTAGGTACCGGCGCCGAAGTTGACGACGTTCAGGACCGCGATGTCCTCCTGCAGTTCCTGGTCTGAGAGCTTGAGCCGGTCACGCAGCTCGGACGCGTACAAGGTCGTCCCCGAGCGCCCCGCGTCGATCAGGATGCTGGCTAGAGTCACCAACCGCGCGAACCGCTCCGGCCGGATCGCCGCGTCGACGCCAAAGCCCTCGGGCTCGTTGACGGCGTCGTCCTCCGCGCCCGCTGCCGCAGAGGACTCTGCGAACGTGCCGGCCGGAGCATGCTCCTGGTTCGCGCGCAGCTCATCGGTATCGCCGCTGTGCCGCGCGGCGAGCATGTGTACGCGCTCGCGCAGCTCTGCAGCTAGTTCCGGTGGACCGACGACGCGTGCGTGCTCGCCGAGACCCAGCGCCCAGGCGATCAGCTGGCGGGAGTTGGAGTAGGAGGTGACGAAGATGCTGCCCCGACCGTCCTCGGCGGGGCGGAGTTCGCCGTAGCGTCCGAAGTGGCGCTCGACCTGCCATGCGATCTTGCCTGAGATCCAGATCTCGGCCGCGCCGAGCGGCTCGCCGAACTGCCATTGGATGCGGTCGGCGTAGGCGCGCGGGTCGAATTCGGCTGGGCGCGGGAAGTCGTGCTCGGCCTTGGTCGCGTAGCCGACCTTGCCCTGGATCCGGGAGAGGCGGAACACGCGGATCGCGTCACGCTCATGCGATCGCCCGACGACGTAGAACTGGCCGCCCTGGAACAGCAGCTGGTAGGGATCGATCTTGCGCTGCTCCTTCGAGTCGCGCTCCATCGTGTAGTACTCGAACACGATTGTCTTGCGGCGGAAGATCGCGGTCTCGATCTTCGCCAGCCGCTGCGAGACCTCGTGGCCGTCCGCGGCGCCGGTGATGCCGAGCGCGATCGTGCGCTGGACCGGCGAGTCCAGCGGGCTCGGCCGGCCCCAGGAGATCTGCTGCAGCGCGAGCCGCAGCGGTTCTGCGTATGCAAACTTGCCGTCGAGGAGGTACAGGGCTGTCCACAGTGCCGCCAGCTCGTCATCTGTGAACTCAATGGCTGGCAGGTGGAAGTTCTCAGGCGGCAGCGAGTAGTTCTCCTGCTCGACCTGGCCATCCTGCGGCTTTTCGACCGAGAGCACGATCCCGAGCGCCTCGAGCTCAGAGCGGTCCGCGTAGAACCGGCGCGCGAACGCGTCCTCGTTCATCACGCTGTATCCCTCGACGTCGCGCCGAATCTCTGGAGCTGTCACCGGCCGCCGTTCGGCCATCAGATATGAGATGAGCGACAGCTGACGGATCAGCTTCTCTGTGTCCTTCGCCATTCCCCTCCCACTTTAATCGGGCCTAGTGGCTCTCGCTCGGCCAACTGCCGAGAGGCCCGCAAATTGCGCCTTTCTCCAGTTGCGCCAATCCCTCGCGCATACGAGAATCGCTCGGCGTGAGCGACTTCTTCGAGTTTCCCGAGCCAGAGCCGGACTCGCCCCGGGCCTCTCACGGTGCGCAGCCGCCCTGGTTCAAAGCGCCGCAAGGGGCGCTGCCGGGCGCGGTGCCCCTAGAGCTGATGCTTGCGCGCAACGAGCGGGCAGCGGTGGCTGTGACCAGGCTCGACGCCTGCCCGGTCGGGTTCGGCTTCGATCTGATCGTGCGGGCGGGGGACGACGACGACCTCGATCCGATGATCATGGGGGCGATGCGGCGCCCTGGGATGCGGCGCCCTGGGATGCGGCGCCCTGGGATGCGGCGCCCTGGGATGCGGCGCCCCGGGATGCGGCGCCCCGGGATGCCAGGCGCGACATGCTTCGCTTCGGGATCCAGTTCGCGAACGGTGCGAGGGTCACAAACACCATCGGACGCGAGGGCTGGCAGAGCGACGAACCTCCCGCGGCACCTGTGTTGCGCTCTGCCAGCGGCAGCGCGGGAGGTGGCGAATCGAACCAGCAGATGTGGGTGTGGCCGCTCCCGCCGCCAGGAACGCTTGAGTTCGTGTGCGAATGGCCTGCCGCAGGCATCGAGCTAACGGAGCCGAAATCGACGCGCAGCTCGTAAGTGACGCGGCTGCTCGAAGTCGGCAGATCTTCCGAGACTAGGCCGCGAGCCGCTCGCTCTCGGGCACGGCGCCATCCGCGCCGAAGTACGCGACAGCACCGATGCCGTTGTCGTAGGTGCCCCACTGGGCGCCGGCGTCGAGCCCGCGCTCGATTCGGTCGAAGCTGCCGAGTTTCGAGCCGATGTTGTCGGCCATGTGCACCAGAGTCGCCTCGCGCGTGCAGGGAACCACCGGCGAGCCGTGCTCGAGCGAGCCGTGGTGGCTGAGGATCACGTGGAGGAGGGCCTGCGCGAGCTCCGGCGGGAAGCTATCGATCTGACCGATCTCGTCGCGTACGCGTGCGTAACCGAGCGCGATCTCACCGTGCAGGCGGCCGGCATCGGTCATCTCGATCTGCCGACCGTTCTGCCGGTATGCGTCGAGCTTGCCGATGTCGTGCAGCAATGCCCCGGTGACCGCCACGTCGCGGTTGACACCGTGAAAGATCGATGACATCGCACTGACAGCCTGTGCAACCGCGAGGCTGTGCTCGAGCAGTCCGTGCACGTAGGCGTGGTGGTAATGCTTGGCCGCCGGCGCTTCGCGAAAGGACGCCCAGGTCATCGACTCGGGCGCGAGTACCCGCCGCAGCAGCGCGGTCAGGTGCGGACTCTGGATCGTTGTGACCAGCTCACGCAGGTCCTGCTCCATCTGCTCCGCGGTGCGAGAGGAACCACTTGACATCGCGTGGCAAAGGTAGTTGTCGACGCGGACGCCACGGCGCTACCGAGGAACGTTCCCGCTCTCATCACGGGCACCAACACACGGCCGCCACTGGGCAAATCGACCCGCATCTGATCGCGTCGAGTCGCGGGGCTCCTCAAAGGGCCCTCCGCACTTGTTGCATGAGTGTCACGGCATGTGACGACTCTGCAACAAAGTTCGGCTATCCCGAACCTTTCCACAGGTCTGTGACACCCCGACACACTTTCGGCACATGTGCGAGGACCCCAAAAAGGGATGGGTGCTGCCGCCGAGGGACGGCACGGTGCTGCCGGCGAGGGACGGCGCGGTGCTGCCGGCGAGGGACGGCGCGGTGCTGCCGCCGAGGGACGGCACGGTGCTGCCGGCGAGGCGCGCTTAGGCGTTCTGCAGCAGGCCTTCGGCGCGAGCCCACTCGACCGTGCGACGGAGCGTCTCGCGGGCAGGGGTGTAGGCGAGGCCGAGTTCCCGCTCGGCGCGTGTGCCGTCATAGCGGTGGCCATGCACGAGGGTGCGCACCATCTCCCGGCATACGGGCGGGTGCTGACCGCGGGCGCGGAAGGCCAGTTCGGTCGCAACACCGCCGAGCGTGGCGACCGGTCGCGGCAACAGGCGCGGGACGCGGGTGACGCCGGCGACGTCGGCGGCCAACTCGAGCAGGTCGGTGACGCGCAGGCGGATGCCGTTCAGCAGGTAGCGCTCGCCTGGCTCACCGCGCTCGGCCGCCAGCAGATGTCCGGCAACGCAGTCCTGGATGTCGACAAGGCTGACCCAGGTGTCGATGAACACCTTCAGCCTGCCGTCGAGGAAGGCGAGCAGGAACCGGCCGGTGCCGCCGGCGCGACCGGGACCTTGGACCGAAGAGGGCAGTACGTAGACGACGTCCTGTTCGAGCGCGGTTGCGTCGTGCATCGCGGCGCGTTCGCCGAGCGTCTTGCTCTTCTCGTAGTTGGAGAGCCAGGAGCCCCGGTGCGGCGTCCATTCGTTGGCGACGACGCCGGGCGCCTCGCCGATCGTGGCCGCGGACGAGGTGTGGATCAGGCGTGGAACGCCCGCGCGTTTGGCCGCGCGCACAGCCGCCACGGCGCCATCGACGTTGGCTCGCATCATCGGCACCACATCGGTCACGCAGAACTTGTTGAAGCCGGCGATGTTGAAGGCCAGTTCGCAGCCGTCCATCGCGGTGGCCAGCGCCAGCTCGTCATCGATCTCGCCGCGGCGAACCTCGACGCCGCGCTCCGCAAGCGTGACTGCGGCCGCGTCGGAGCGGGCGAGAGCCACAACCTGATCACCGCGCTCGAGCAGTGCGGTGACGAGCGCGGTACCGATCACGCCTGTGCCACCGGTGACAAAGACGCGAGCCATGTTCTAGGTCCTCAATGCGTCGGCGGAGTTGATCAGGTAGTCGATTCCCGACCAGGCGGTGATCGCCGCGACCAGGATCATCAGCCACTGGTCGAGGTAGGCGTCACCGAAAGTGACGTGTGGGCGCAGGATCGCGAGTGCGATCGCGACGAACTGCAGCGTTGCCTTCCACTTGCCGAACCGGGAGGTCTCGAAGTTGGCGCCGCCGGCGGCGACGGCCGCGCGCAGCCCCAGGATCGTGAACTCGCGGCCGATGATCACGAACGCGACCCACGGCGAGACCCGGTCTACGGCTAGCAGTCCGAGCAGGGTGGTGGAGACCAGCAGCTTGTCAGCAGTGGTGTCGAGAAATGAGCCGAGCTTGGTAGTGACCTGCCAGCGGCGTGCCAAACGGCCGTCGATGAAGTCGGTTGCAGCTGCGACCAGGAACAGGACCGCCGCCGCCGTCCAATCGTGGCCCAACAGCAGGCCGAGGATGACCGGCGAGGCGACGATCCGGAAACTGGTGCCGACCGCAAGCGCGCGTGAAGATCGCAACGCGGGAAAGGTACCTGCCTCCACGCTCGGCAGCGTACTTCAGAGCAGCTCGAGGGCCAGTGCCCGCGCCTCCGCCGCGCTTTCGGCAGCGACCGCCGCTGCGGCCGCTTCCCGTGCGCGCCGGAGCTCGACGCGGCGCAGAACTGCCTTCACTTCCGGGATCAACCTCGGCGCCATGCTCAGTTCGGTGACACCGAGACCGGCGAGAAGTATCGCCGCTGGCGGGTCGCCGGCCATCTCGCCGCAGACCCCGACCCAGCGTCCGTGTGAGGCCGCCGCCTCAACGGTCGCCTGCACGAGCCGTAACACCGCCGGTTGCGGGGTTGCGAGCAGCGGCGCGAGGCGCGCGTCGCCACGCTCGGCCGCCATCGTGTACTGAGTGAGGTCGTTCGTCCCGAGCGAGAAGAAGTCGACATGCGGCGCCAGCCGGAGAGCGGTCAGCGCGGCCGCCGGAACCTCGACCATGATCCCCAGCTCGATAGCGGCAGTGACACCCGTGTCGGCACGCGTCCGCTCCAGCAGCTCGCGCGTTGCCTCGATCTCCGCAAGCGTCGCCACCATCGGTAGCATCAGCTTTAGCGGATACTGGTCGGCGACCCGCAGGACCGCTCGAAGCTGGGTGGCCAGCAGCTCGGGCCGCAGCAAGCCCAGGCGGATTCCGCGCACGCCCAGGAACGGGTTTGCCTCTGGCGGCATCGGCACCGCCGGCAACGGCTTGTCGGCGCCTGCGTCGAGCGTCCGCACGATCAGGGGGCGTCCATCCAGCGCGACCGCAATCTGCCGCAGCGTCTCGGCCTGCTCGTCTTCGCTCGGCAGCTGTGGCCGATTCAGGAAAAGGAACTCGGTTCGCAGCAGGCCGACTCCCTCGGCGCCGAGCTGGACCGCGAGCTCGGCCTCCTCGACCGCTCCGATGTTGGCGAACACCTCGATCCGCTCGCCGCTCGCAAGTAATCCATCCTCGTATGCGTGCGCGAGCGCCGCGGAGGCTTGCGCGCGGCGGCGCTCGTCCCGCTCCTGCGCCGCTGCCAGCTGTTGCGTCGGCGGATCGATCTCGATCGTGCCCGCATCGCCGTCGACCAGCAAGATCGTTCCTGGCTGGATCGCCAGCACCACCGGCCCGGCGCCGAGGACCGCCGGCAGCCCGAGCGCGCGGGCGATGATCGCCGCGTGCGCGGTCGCCGAGCCGCGCGCCGTGACGATGCCCGTGACCAGCTCCGGATCCAGGCGGGCGGCTTCCACCGGGGTCAGCTCGTCAGCGACAACGATGCCGCTGGCCGTACCCGTGTCGTTGCCACCCGTCAGCGCGCTTATCACTCTCCTACCGACGTCGACGACGTCGGCCGCCCGCTCGGCCAGGAGCGGATCCGGCAGCGCCCGGTACACGCTCACCGTCTGCTGAATCGCCTCGTGGTAGGCCTGCTCGGCGCCCAAGCCGTCGGCAATCGCAGCGCGTGCAGGCGCGAGGATCGCGTCGTCGTCCAGCAGCGCCAGGTGCGCGTCGAAGATCTCGGCCTCGCTGCCGCCCGCACGCTGGGCCAGCTGCTCGCGGTCGCGCGTGATCGCCGCGCACGCGGCTGCCAGGCCACGCTCGAGCAACGCCAGTTCCTGCTCGGGCGTCTCCGCCTGGCGCTGCGGCGGTGCTGCGGTGGCGTCGCCGAGGATATGGGCCGCGCCGCTGGCGGTGCCGGCGGCCCCAGCGATGCCGGTGAGCACCGTCCTTGCGGCGGGTGGTTGCGGTGCCGCTGCTGCTTGTGATGCCTGTCGCGGCGGGCCCGCCGGAGTTGGAGAGAGCCGAGGAGCGCCGGCGAGGGCCAGGCCGCCAGCAGGTGGGGAGGGCGGGGACGGCGTGCCGGGTGGGCCGATTCCATCCCCGAAGCCCGCGGCGGCCAGCTGCTCGAGCGCGGCTACCGCCTCGCGGGCTTGCGGTCCGGATGCGGTCACGATCAGCCGGTCGCCGCGGCGGGCGCCCAGCGCGACCAGGTTCGTCAGGCTGCGAGCGCTGACGGGGGCACCGCCGTCTGCCTTGGCAACGCGCACGTCCGCCTCGTACGAACCGACTGTCTGAACGAACCGCGCGGCGGGGCGCGCGTGCAGACCGACATCGTTGGCGACGAGCAGCTCGGCCTCGGCGTCGACCGGCATCGTCGGCTCGGCGCTGACCGGCGTCGTCGGCTCGGCGCTGACCGGCATCGTCGGCTCGGCGCTGACGGGCATCGTTGGTTCGGCATTGACGGGCACCGTTGGCTCGGCGCTGACCGGCCTCGTCGTCAGCTCGGCCTGGCGCCCGGCCGGGACGGGCTCAGCGACGTCGGAGGTCTCTGATCCGATCTGGGCGGCCTTCATCGCCAACGCCGCGCGCGCTTCGGCCGCCACCTCGTCCAGCGAGGCGCCGCCGCCGGCAGCCGCCGCTGCCGCCACGGTGCCCTCCACGAGTGGTGCGTCGCTCAGGCGCACGGGGCCGGGGGTTTCCTCGAGCAGCTCCACGGCGAACTCTGCAGTCATCAGCGCGCTACCGAGGTCCATGACCACCAGCACACCATCCGGCGACATCGCGCGTTCGATCGCGGCGCGGACGAGATCGGCGCTCGTACCCAGCACGCCCGGTTCGCCCATGCCGCCCGCGGCCTCGAGCTTCAGCTCAGGCGGCGACATCTCGCGCGCAAGTAACACGACGCTCTCGGCGAGCGTGTCGCTGTGTGAGACGACGACGATTCCGACCATCGGGGTGGCGCCGTCGCTGCTAGTGCGTCTCGGATCGATCGAGCCCGTAGGCCCGGTACAGGTAGTCGATCGGGTGGACCGACGGGAGCTGCGTGCCGTGCGTGATCTGCCAACGGCAGGTCTCGCTGTCACAGGCGACCGTGGCGGCGCCGGACGCCTCGACCTGCTGGAACAGTTCGCGCCCGACGTCCATCGCGATCTCGTACTTCTCGGTCTTGAGGCCGTAGGTGCCGGCGATGCCGCAGCAGCCCGCATTCATCTCCCGGACCTGGAGCTCTGGGATCAACGCCAGCAGGTCGAGCGCGGGCTTGCCGATCCAGTGGCCCTGCTGCTGGCACGGAGCGTGGTAGGCGACGGTCTCGGGGAGCGGGTGGAAGTCCGTCCGCAGCTCGCCGCGCTGGTTCAGCTCGAGCAGCAGCTCGCAGATGTCGTAGGTGTGTTCTGCCACGCGCCGCAGGTCAGGGTCGTCCTCGAGCCCGAGGATCTCGCGCGCCTCGCGCTTGAGCATCAGCGTGCAGCTCGTGGCGTTACCGACGATGATCGTGTCCTCGTCAGTCAGGTGGGCGGCCAGCGCCTTGGCCAGCCGGTGGACGACGCGTCGCGCGTCGTCGAAAAGGCCGCTCGACTGCAGGGGCAGCCCGCAGCAGTCCTGCTTTGGGACGACCACCTCGAATCCGTTGTGCTCGAGGATGGCGACGACACGCTCGCCCTCCCAGGGCTCGTAATACTCGGTGCCGCAGCCATGGAAGTAGACGACCTTGCGTGCTGACCGAGGACTCGCGTGTGTGCTCGCCCAACGCGAGAAGCGGCGTCCGGCGAAGCGCGGGACCGGCGCATCGCGGTGCACGCCGAGGACCTTCTCGGCGAGGATCCGCAGGGGCCGCGAACTGAGCGACCAGTTAGCCAGCGGGGCGGCTGGTGTGCCGGCACGACCGAGCCAGGTTGGACGCGTGATGATCCGGTCCCGCAGCGGAATGCCCTTTGTGCGCTTGAGCTTGTCGCGCGCCTGCGCGTTGATCTCGGCGATCTTCACGCCCTGCGGGCAGGCCAGCGAACAGATCCCGCAGCCTGAGCAGTAATCGACCGACGCATCGACGGTCGGTTCGTCGGCGACCCGGTAGCGCTCCGCTTGAGGCCCTTCGTATTTGGGGCCTGGGAACAGCGGCGTGACGTTCGAGACCGGGCACGCCGTTTCGCAGATCGTGCACTTCACGCAGTGGTCGAGCGAACCGCGCAACAGCTCCAGCTCCATCAGGTCAGTCATCGCATGCCTCCTATCACGGGCTCGCCGTCGCGCCTTGAGTCTGCAGCCGTGCGCCGAGGTCACCAGCGAGCACCTGTGCGGCGCGGAATCCGCTCGCCAGTGCGACGCCCTCACCTGACGCCTCGCGCCAGGAGATGGCACCGGGCAGCGAGGCGCCTGCGACCACCACGTTGGCGGCGCCCGTGGCATGCAGATCCGCATCGACGGCGACACCAGCTCGAGCGAGCGGCTGCTCGTCCAAGTAGGGGGCGACGAACCGCGGTTCGTCCGCGTCGGGGACTCCCCCCAGTGGCAGATCGAGCACGTGCTCGTGCGTCTGCCATTGGGAGTCGAGTGCGATCGCGCCCGAATGGAAGCCTCCTGACGCCAGCACGAACGCATCGGCCGCGTAGGTCGTCGGTGAGCCAGCGGTGTCCGTGTCGATCGAGACGATCCGATCGCCCTCGCGAGCGTGGGAGATGACCCCGGCGCCGAACGCGATCCGCCCTCCGGCGGTGCGCAGGGCCTGGCGCAGGATCTCGAACAGCCGCATGCCCGGCACCGATGGCGGCAGCGTCGGGATCTCGAAGACGCGCCGGCCAAGGCGCTCCTCGAGGTCGGCAAGCACCGTGTGCGAGTCGGTCAGACCGAGCATCGCCGGCAGGCCGACGTGGTCGACCGACCCGAGCAGCGGCGCCAGACGGCCGCTGAATCGGGTACGCCAGTCGGGATCGTCGAACCGACGCGCAAGGCCGAGTGTGTTCGCATCGGCGGGGTCGAGTTCGACGTCGAGACTGACCCCGCGCGCATCGATCCCGCTTGCGCCCAGGTTGGCCGCGCACAGCTTCGGGTGGAAGTCACGCAGTCCGAGCACGCTGACGATCGCGACGCGTCCGAGCTGCCGTGTATCGCCCGCAGCGAACGTCTCCGGTACCACGGCCGAGGGCTTCAGCGCGCCGACAGCGGTCGGCAGCAGCAGGTTGCGCTCGAGACTCCCCGCGTAGGTGTACCCCGGGATCGGGCCAGCAGCCGCGGTCGAGATGAACCATTCGATCGCGTCGCGGACAGGCTGCTCCCCGAGCAGCGCGTAAGGATGCTCTGGGTGCGCGGCCGTTAGTGCCGCCAGCGCCCGCGCTGGGGACTCGACGCGCTCAGGTGCGTAGCCGAGGACATCGATCGTGCCGGGGGCAAGGTGGGTTGAGCCCACGCCCTTGGCGACAACGCACACGCTCGCGCCAGTCTGTGCCAAACGGGTTGCGGCGACCATGCCGGCAGCGCCGGCACCGATCACGACAACGTCGTAGCGTCGGCTCCGGTTCACGGGTTTGGCGCTCCAGCGGGCAGGTGGTCGACGTCGAACACGCCGTGGAAGATCCACTCGTCGAGGCGCATCTGGCGCAGCTGGTCGCCATAGAGGATCGGCCACACGCCCTTCCAGCGCTCCTGCAGGAACCCGAGCAGTGACTCGTCGGCCTGTTCGGCGCTGAGCTCGTCGAGTTTGTGCATGATCCCGGCGGCGCGGTAGATGCAGAACCCTCCCTGGCACGGTCCCATGCCCAGGCGCAGCTGCCTGCGGATATCGTCGAGGTTGGTCGAGCCGGTCTGTTGGATCGCCCGTTCGAGCTTGTCGCGAGACACCAACTCGCACTCGCAGATCACCTGCTCGTCACGCAACGCCGCCTCCTTGCGTCCCAGCCGCTCGCCCAGGCGGTAGTACGCGCCGCTCTCCGAGCCCGGCAGCGGTTGCGTCGTGGTCGAGCATGCGCGCTGCTCGCCGAGGATGTCGCAGACCGCGTTCACGGTCTGCTCAGCCATCAGCCGGAAGGTCGTCACCTTGCCGCCGGTGATCGTCACAAAGCCGCCGACGCCGTCGCGCTGCCGGTGGTCGAGCAGAGCGTGCGCTCGGGTCACGTCGCGAGTGGCCGTCCTGTCCTCCTTCGCGTCCTCGAACAGCGGGCGCACGCCCGCCCACACCCGCAACGCCCGCGCCTCCCTGAAACCGGGCACGAGCTTCTCGCCATCGTCCAGCAGCTGGTCGACCTCCGACTGCTCCACGCTGCGGTCTTCTGGATCCTCGGTGTGCACATCGGTGGTGCCGACCACCGACACCGTGCGTATTGGGACGATGATGTCCCCGTCGGCCGGCATCTCACAGCGATTGATCACTGTGTTCACCAGCCGGTGGTTCATCGCGATCATGATCCCGCGGCCCGGGAAGATCCGCACCCCCTCGATCCCGGCCATCTCGGCGATCTTGTGGGCCCAGGCGCCGGAGGCGTTGACCGTGACCCGCGCCTCGATCTCGAGGTCCTCGCTGCCGCGTACGTCGCGCACGCGGGCGCCGGTTATCTGGTCGCCTTCGCGCCGGATCCCCGTCACCTCGTGGTAGGGCAGGATGCGGGCGCCGCGCTCCATTGCGCCGTGCGCCATCGCCCAGACCGTCTTCCAGATGTCGATGCTGGCGTCGGGCACCCTGAAGGCGCGGGATATCTGCGGGTTCAGACGCGGCTCGTGACGCAGCGCCTGCGCGACCGGGACCTCCTCGCAGTCGACGTCCGTGTCGCGGCACGCCCGGACGAAGCGGTCGGCGTACTCCGGGTCATCCCACGGCGTGGTCACGAACAACCCGCCGGTGTCCTCGATGCAGTCGGCGGCGACCCGTCGCAGGTGGCGGTTCTCGACGATGCACTCCTTCGCCGCAGGTGCGTCCTTGACCACGTAGCGGCCGCCTGAGTGCAACAGGCCATGGAAGCGGCCGCTGGTCCCCTCGGCCAAGTCGAGGCGGTCGACCAGGATCGCGTCGAGGCCGCGTAGTGACGCATCCCAGGCGACTCCGGCGCCGGTCGCGCCACCACCGATCACCAGCACTTCGGTAGTGAGAGTGACCACCAGATCAGCCTACAGCCAGCCGGTGGGGGTGGCCAGCGGGCCACCCCCGTGCGGTGGGGTGGCCAGCGGCCCGCCCCAGCGAATACAAAGACAACGGTCCCTATTCGACCCAATCGAAGGTCCGCGTCACCGCCTTCTTCCAGAAACGCATTTGCGTCTCACGTGTGTCTGCGTCCATGTTCGGATTCCAGCGCTTGTCCTCGGCCCAGTTCTCGCGCAGATCCTCCTCGCTGTCCCAGAAGCCGGTCGCCAGTCCAGCGGCATAGGACGCGCCGAGCGCCGTCGTCTCTGGGACCACCGGGCGGATCACGGTCACCCCGAGGATGTCGGCCTGGAACTGCATCAGCAGTTCGTTCTGGACCATGCCACCGTCGACCTTGAGCGACTCGAGGGTGACGCCGGAATCGGTTCGCATCGCCTCGACGATCTCGGCGGTCTGGAAGGCCGTCGCCTCGAGCGTCGCGCGGGCGATGTGTCCGGCGTTGATGTACCTGGTCAGGCCGGCAAACACGCCGCGGGCGCTCGACTTCCAGTAAGGAGCGAAGAGGCCGGAGAACGCCGGCACGATGTACAGGCCGCCGTTGTCGTCAACGCTCTCGGCCAGCTCCTCGACGTCGGGGGCCGCCTTGATCAGCTTGAGGTTGTCCCGCAGCCACTGGACCAGCGCGCCCGTGATCGCAATCGAGCCCTCGAGCGCATACACCGGCTTGTCGTCCCCGACCTTGTAACAGACGGTTGTCAGCAGTCCCGACTTTGAGTGCACCAGCTCATTGCCCGTGTTGATCAGCATGAAGTTGCCGGTGCCGTAGGTGTTCTTCGCCTCACCGACGGCGAAGCACGTCTGCCCGAATGTCGCCGCCTGCTGATCGCCGAGGTCGCCTGCGATCGGCACTCCTGCGGCCGGGCCTGACTTGACCTCCCCGTAGACCTCGCTGGAGGCGTGGATCTCCGGCAGCATTGCGAGCGGCACTCCGATCGTGTCGGCGGTGCGTGCGTCCCAGTCCAGCGTTGTCAGGTCCATCAGCATCGTGCGGCTGGCGTTGGTGACGTCAGTGATGTGCAGGCCGCCGTCGACGCCTCCGGTCAGATTCCAGATCAGCCAGCTGTCCATGTTCCCGAACGCCAGGTCGCCCGCCTCTGCCTTCTCGCGCGCGCCGTCTACGTTCTCGAGGATCCAGCGGACCTTGGGGCCGGAGAAGTAGGTCGCCAGTGGCAACCCGCTCTTGTCGCGGAAGCGGTCCTGGCCGCCGACCTGGCCCAACTCCTCGACGATCTTGTCGGTACGCGTGTCCTGCCAGACGAGGGCGTTGTGGATCGGCTCGCCGGTGGTCTTGTCCCAGACGAGGGTGGTCTCACGCTGGTTGGTGATCCCCAGGCCCGCGATGTCGTCGCGGCTCGCACCTGCCTGTTCCAGGGCCTCCTCGAGCACCTCCTGGCAGCGTGCCCAGATCTCGTTCGCGTCGTGCTCCACCCAGCCGGGCTTCGGGTAGATCTGCTCGTGCTCCTTCTGGGAGACGGACACGACTCGCCCGCCGTGGTCGAACACCATTGCCCGAGAGCTCGTCGTCCCCTGATCGATCGCAATTGCGTATTTCGGCATTGACTGTCCTTTCAGCTCCGGAGCGCCTCTGCCGCGCTCTCAAAGAGGTAGTAGGTCGAGGTTGCGCCAGGATCCTGGTGGCCCGCACTGCGCTCACCGAGGTAGCTGGCTCGGCCCTTGCGGGCCACGATTGGTGCGGTCGCGAGCATCCCCTGCCGGGCCGCTTCGGCCGCTGCCACGAGCCCGGCGGTCAGTTCGCCGGTCTGCTCCAGCGCGTCGACCGCCGGTAGGAGCGCGTCCAGCATCGTCTTGTCGCCGAGCTCTGCCTTGCCTCGAGACTGCACACCTTCAGCGGCACTGCGCCAGGCGGCCGCGTACGCGGGCAGGTCCACTTCGGCCTGGCCTGCCAGCGTATTCCCGAGCTGCAGGAACAGGGTTCCGTACAGCGGTCCGGCGGCGCCCCCCACGGTCGAGATCAACGTCATCGCCACCGTCTTGAGCACCGCGCCCGGGTCCTGCGCGTCGCCCGCATGCAGCTTCTCGATCACCTTCTGCATGCCGCGGTCCATGTTTGTGCCGTGGTCGCCGTCGCCGATGGCGGTGTCGAGCCTCACCAGCTCCTGGCGGTGCTCCGCCATCGACGCGGCGAACAGCTCCATCCACTGGAGCGTCGCCTCACGGTCAACCGCCACGCGTCACCTTCCCCAACGCAGCGCCGGCGTGTCCACCGGCGCGTCCCACAGCTGCAGCAACTCGTCGTCGAGCTTCAGCAGCGTGATTGAGCAGCCCTGCATCTCCAGGGAGGTGATGTAGTTGCCGATCAGGTTGCGTTCGATCTTCAGGCCGTACTGCTGGGCGATCTTCGCGACCTCCGCGTACATCACGTAGAGCTCGATCAGCGGCGTCCCGCCCATCCCGTTGACAAACGCGAGCACGCGGTCACCGGAGGAGAACGGGAGATCCTCGATGATCGGCGTCAATAACCGCTCGGCGATTTGCGATGCCGGTCCGATCTTCTCGCGGAACCGGCCCGGCTCGCCGTGGATCCCGATGCCGATCTCGACCTCGTCCTCAGCCAGCTCAAAGCTGGGCTCGCCGGAGGCCGGGGTGATACACGGCGTCAACGCCATACCCATCGAGCGGCCCTGGGCGTTCACCCGCCGGCCGACTTCGGCCACCTCCTGCAACGATCGGCCGGCCTCTGCGGCCGCACCTGCGATCTTCTCGAGCAGCACCGTGACACCGACGCCGCGACGTCCCGCCGTGTACAGCGAATCCTCGACCGCGACATCGTCGTTGGTCAGCACCGTCTCGACCTCGATGCCTTCGCCCTTGGCGAGGTCGGCGGCCATTTCGAAATTGAGCACATCGCCGGTGTAGTTCTTGACGATGTGCACCACCCCGACGCCGCCGTCCACGGCCTTCGTCGCGGCGAGCATCTGATCCGGCGTGGGCGAGGTGAACACCTCGCCCGGACAGGCTGCGTCGAGCATCCCGCGCCCCACGTAGCCGCCGTGCATTGGCTCATGGCCCGAGCCGCCCCCTGAGACGAGTCCGACCTTGCCGCTCAGCGGGGCGTCCGCCCGCACGATCATGTAGGGGTCGAGACTCACCCGCAGACGGCCTCCATGGGCAGCCTGCATCCCTCGCAGCGCATCCACGACCACCTGGTCGGGCGCATTGATCAGTTTCTTCATCGCTCTTTCCTCGCTCGATCGGTCTGATCACGACTACCGAACGAGCGGCGGGGCAAGCGTGTCCCGCCGCTCTCTGACGTAGCTGGACTACTGCTCCGGGGCGTACGGCAGATCCTCGGGGTTCTCGCCAGCGCCTCTGACGCCTGGCTTCTGTTCTCCGAGCCGCGCCACCAGGAAGTCCCGGATCGTGAAGTCGTACGCGACCGAAGCGAGCGCGCCGCCGATCAAAGGCCCGACGATCGGAACCCAGAAGTAGTCCGAGATGTTCCCGTAGTCCCCCGGGAACGCCACCTTTCCCCAGCCGGCGATCAGCGCGAACATGCGAGGCCCGAAGTCACGGGCCGGGTTGATCGCGTAGCCGGCGTTGGCACCGAAGGAGATGCCGACCGCCAGCACGATCAGGCCGACGACGAATGGGGCCAGGTTGTTGCCGACGGGCAGGTTGAACTCGTCGCCGACCGCCCAGACGAACAGAACGAGAAAGAACGTGCCGACGATCTGGTCGATGAGCGGTCCCCACACAGTGTGGAAGTACGGCGCTGGGAACGTGGCGAATGTGCTGTAGGTGCCGATCGATGCCTGAGTTCCCTTGACGACGTGGTGGACCTGGTCGTAGTGGTTGATCGCGTTGTTGTAGACCAGGAACACGAGCGCGGCGCCGACGAAGCAGCCGAGCACCTGAGCGATCCAGTACCTCGGGACCTTGTTCCAGGGAAGCTGTTTGCGGATCGCGGCACCGAACGTGACCGCGGGGTTGATGTGTGCGCCGCTGATACCGCCGCAGACGTAGACGGCGAAGGTCACGGCCAGTCCCCAACCCCACGCGATCAGCAGCCAGTCACCGCCCGACTGCAGCGCTCCGTCAGAGTTGGTGCGTCCGGAGCCGAACAGGGCCCACAGCATCGCCACGACGCCGTCGCCGAACGAAATCAGGATGAAACAGCCAAAGAACTCGGCCCACAGCTCGCCGATGACGCCTTTGCGCCAGGCGGGGACGGGCCGACGCCTTGCTTCGCTTACGGTTGCCACACGACCTCCTTCAACGACGGTTGATTGAGATACGTGGCTCGCGGAGTGCGAGGGCTAGCGACCGCTAGCGGCTGCTCCGCCGGTCACGCGGGCAACGTATACCCGCGAGTACGACAATGTCAAACGGAGTTTGTAATCGACGGGGTTTGTAATCATCCTGTGGTCAACTGACCTTGCGGCCGGAGAAGACGAACAGGCCTTGCCCGGGAGGATCCAATCGATCGAGCGAGCGGCCGCGATCCTGCGGCTCCTCTCCGGGCGGTCGCGGCGGCTTGGCGTCGTCGACCTGGCCGATGAGCTCGGTCTGCCGAAGGGCACCGTCCACGGGATCCTGCGCACGCTCCAGCACGTCGGCTTCGTCGAACAGGATCCGGAGACAGGCAAGTACCGGCTCGGCGCGGCGCTGCTGCACATGGGCTCGAGCTACCTCGACGGCAACGAGCTTCGCACGCGCGCGCTGAACTGGTCCGATTCGCTCGCGGCCAGAACCCAGGAGGAGATCCGGATCGGGACTCTGCACGACGGTCGCGTTCTGATCGTGCACCACGTGTTCCGGCCGGACGACAGCCTGCAGACGCTCGACGTGGGCGCGCTGCTGCCCGCTCATGCGACGGCGTTGGGGAAGGTCCTGCTCGCCTCGCACCCGCACGTGGCTGATGAGCTGATCGAGGCCGGACTTAGCTCCTACACCGAGTTCACGATCAGCGATCCGAAGGCGCTGCGCCGCGAACTCGAGCATGTCCGCGAACGTGGGTGGGCGTATGAGGCCGGCGAGCTCGAGCGGCTGCGCGGCTCGATCGCGGCGCCGATCACCGACCGCACCGGGCGCACCGTCGGAGCGATGGGCATCTTCGGCTCGCCGCAGCGTCTGTTCACGGCGCGGCTTCCCCGGCCGGAGCTGCTCACATTCGTGCGTGAGCATGCCCGCGCTGTGTCACACGAGTTGGGTGCAATTCCGTGGTAGGCCCAGGCGTGTTAGAAGTCAGGGTCATGGGCGAGGCGGTGCCATGAGGGAGCGCTACGTCGCCGGCATCGACCAGGGCACCGCATCGTCGCGCTGCATGGTCTTCGACCGGGGTGGCCGGATCGTCTCCGTTGCCCAGAAGGAACACCGCCACATCTACCCGCGTCCCGGGTGGGTCGAGCACGACCCCGAGGAGATCTGGAGCAACGTCGAGGAGGTCGTGGCGCAGGCCTTGCGCGACGCGCAGCTAGAACCGAGCGACCTGGCGGCGCTGGGTATCGCCAATCAGCGTGAGACCACGATCGTCTGGGAGCGCGAGACCGGCCGCCCGGTGCATCAGGCGATCAACTGGCAGGACACACGCACCGACGCACTCCTGAGGCAGCTGGCCGGGAGATCAACCGCATCCAGGACACGCGAGCTCGCCGGGCTGCCGCTGACGAGCTACTTCTCCGGCCCGAAGCTGCGCTGGTTGCTCGACAACGTGCCCGGTCTGCGGGATCGGGCCAATTCCGGGGAGCTGCTGTTCGGAACGATGGACTCGTGGCTGGTCTGGAAGCTCACGGGCCGGCATCTGACCGATGTGACCAATGCGAGCAGAACGCTGCTGATGAACCTGCACACGCTCTCCTGGGACGACGAGCTCATCGACCTGTTCGGAGTGCCAAAGGCGATGCTCCCGGAGATCCGGCCCTCAGCCGAGGTCTACGGGGAGGGGCGCGGCCAGCTTGCCGGCGTCCCGGTCGCCGCCGCGATCGGCGATCAGCAGGCGGCTCTGTTCGGCCAGACCTGCTTCGAGGTGGGGGATGCGAAGTGCACCTACGGGACCGGCAGCTTCATGCTCCTCAACACCGGCGAGCGCCCGGTGCAGTCCGAGCACGGTCTGCTCACGACCGTCTGTGCCCAGGTCGGCGACGAGCCTCCCACCTATGCGCTCGAGGGCTCGATCGCCATCACCGGCGCGCTCGTCCAGTGGTTCCGCGACAAGCTCGAACTGATCGGATCGGCGCCGGAGATCGAGACACTTGCGCGCAGCGTCGAGGACAGCGGTGGTTGCTACTTCGTCCCCGCGTTCTCCGGGCTGTACGCGCCACACTGGCGCAGTGACGCGCGCGGCGTGATCACCGGTCTCACCGGCTACATCACCAAGGGCCATCTCGCGCGCGCAGTGCTCGAGGCGACCGCGTGGCAGTCACGCGAGGTACTGGACGCGATGGTCTCGGATGCCGGCGTGGAGCTGAGCGCGTTGCGCGTCGACGGCGGCATGACCGCGAACAACCTGCTGATGCAGTTCCTCGCCGACGTGCTCGACCTCAGTGTCGTGCGGCCGATCGTGTCTGAGAACGTCTCTCTGGGCGCTGCCTACGCCGCCGGGCTGGCGGTCGGCTTCTGGTCCGGCCGCGACGAGCTGAGCGCCAACTGGCATATCGCCGCGCAGTGGCTGCCGAACATGGACACAAAGCGCCGCGAGCGTGGCTACCGGAAGTGGCGCAAGGCCGTCGAGTGTGCGACCGGCTGGCTGGACGAGGACGACGAGGCGGAGGACTAGCGATCGGTGCGTACCACCGGTGGGTGCCGCTGTTGCGGACTGCTGCGCCAAAGGCGTCGTCTGGGAGAGGGCTACTCGTGCGTCTCGTCGCCGCCGCCGCCGCGGCGGCGGTACGGCGAGAGCGACGCCGGCCCGGCTTCGCCTGACTCGAAGAAGTACTGGACCTTCTCGATCAGGGCGGCCGTGTCCGAGAGCGGCGGGATCGGCTCGCCGAAGGTGACTTCGACGCGGTGTCGCCGCGAGAACAGGCGTCCGCGCAGACGCTTGGGCCAGACGGCACCGGGCGGCATCGCCGCGGCTGTGCCGGTGACGCGGATCGGAACGATCGAGAGGTTGTGGTGGGAGGCCAGCACGGCGGCGCCGCGACGCACACGCCCGAGGCCATCTCCGCGTGAGCGCGTCCCCTCGGGGTACAGGAGTAGGTTCCAGCCGTCGTCGAGCAGCGTGTCGAGGTGGCTCGTGCCCTTGCTCATGCCGCCGCCCTTGCGCTCGATCGGGACGGTGTTGAACAGCAGCGCGACCATCGAGGCGACAAGCCGGTTCTTGTAGAAGTAGTCGGCTGCGGCGGCGACTGCGGTGCGCTTACGCAGTCGGCGCGGAAGCGCCGAGAGGATCACCGGTGTGTCCATGTGGCTCGCATGGTTGGCGACGAGGATGACCGGCTCCTTCAGCTGCGTCAGCATCTCAAAGCCGGTCGCGCGTCGCGCGGCGTAGTGATCGAGGATGGGGTTCATCACGAACTGCATGAAGCGCTCGCGTACCCAGCGCGCTGGTGCCGAGCGTGCCCATGGAATGTCCAGCTGGGCCGCGACCGCAGCCAGCTCTCGCGCCCGCTCCGGTGCCTGCTGGGCGACCTCGCGCGCGGCCTCGAAGACGCGCTGCTGCCCTTCGCGGGCGGCCTCGACCGCCGCGTCGCGGACGCGTTCCTTCAGCGGTGATTCAACCGGCCTGCGGCGGCGAAAGGCGGGCACGTCCGAGGTACCCCCGCGAGTGTCGACTGTTACAGATGTTTTGCCGCCGATCGGCGCGCCGCTCCAGGCGATTGGGTCTCAAATCGGCGGCATGTGGTCAGTGGAACGCGCGGGGCACGCTCACGACCTCAGGGTCATGGCCGTCGAGTCCCATCCACGCGGCGCGGAAGCCGTGCCCGGCCGCGGTTGCCATCACCGAGGCGCGGTTCTCCATCTGGCTGATCATCGGTGAGCCGGCCGGCGGGCGGACCACGCAGACGGCCGGCCTCGCCTCCCGGTCACGAGCCTGACGGGCGAGCTCGCCGACGAGCGCGTCGTAGCGAGCCGAGCGCGTACGGCGGAGCTCGACGAGCGCCGGATTGAACTTCACGAGGTAGCGGTCGGTCAGGTTTGCGACGCCGTTTGACAACGGCGTGTGGGTGATGCCATGCGGCCGCGTCTGGAGCACGAGCATGTCGGTCGCCGTGCGGCGCGGCACGCTGACCGGAACGGCCTCGGCCAGGGTCGCGTCGAACAGCATCCGCCCGCGGAACGGAACCGGAGCGCCGGCCAACCAGGGCAACCGCGCCGAGGCCAGCATCGCGGTACGGATCTCGGCGTCGTCGCGCAGGTTGGCCAAATCCACGCTGCTGGCTTCCTCGACGTCGGTGGCCGTGCAGTGCAACTCGATCGCGCTCTCGAGGATGCGGTTGGTGTGCAGCGGCCGCTGCGTGCGCCAGACCTCGTTGACGACGTAGTCCATGTTAAAGAGCGAGTTGCCGCGCATTAGGTTCCGCACGCTCACGAAGCGCGGATTGCCGAAGCCGTGCTGATACAGGCCGGTCAGGTAGGACGCCTGCCCGGCGATCAGGAACGCCGCGTTGAAGGCTCCGGCAGAGGCGCCATGGACCTCGTCGAAGGCGTTCGTGAGGCCGAGCTGCTCGATCGCCGCCGTCATCCCAGCCGACACGACGCCGCGCATGCCGCCGCCTTCGATCACGAGCGCGATCCGGTGACCGTCGTCGCGCTCGCCGGGAAGCGAGCCTACGTCACGACGCTTTCGGATCAGCGCGACCACCGGATGCTCGCGCTGATCTTCGGTCATCGCGTGCGTCGTCGGCAGCAGCGGGTCGGCGGCGAAGGGCCGCAGGACAGAGAGTCGCATTGCCGCGGGCACGTTACTGAGCGCGCCGCACCGGTGGTGGCCAGCCGGTCGCCACGGCTGACCGCCAGCGGGCCACCACAGCTGGCGGCCAGCGGGCCGCCAGCCGCGTCGAGACAGCAGAGCTAATGGTGCATGTCCACGGCATAGATGTTCTTGGGCTCGACCGTGACGACGATCCGATCTTCGCCGGGGCCGTCCCAGGCGGCGAGGTCGGCATCGTATTTCGCGCCGACCTTCTGCGCGAAGCTCTTGTCGGGGTCGGGCTCGGTCTTCGCGGTTCCGCGGACCTCGAGGTAGCGCATCGGATCGGAGAAGTCGATGATCAGCAGGCTCACCTGCGGGCGCTTGAGCAGGTTCTTCGTCTTCAAGCGCGTGGCGTTCAGCGACAGCTTGAGCTCGCCCCCGTCGTGCAGGAACCAGGTCAGCGTCGACTGCGGGAATCCGTCGTCGCCGATCGTCGTCAACGATGCGACCGGAAAATCGAGGAACTCGCTGTGTGAATCCGGAAATGTGGTCATGAAGACATTCTTACGGGAGGATTAGAGGCATGACGAGCTTTTCCACAGCAGACGTTCCTGACATCCCCGGCAAACGCGTGATCATCACGGGCGCCAACAGCGGCATCGGGCGCGCGGCGGCCCGCGTGCTCGCGGCGGCGGGGGCCGACGTGACGCTGGCCGTCCGCGACCTCGACAAGGGCCGCGCTGCTGCCGCGGCGATCACAGGTAAGACCGAAGTCCGCCGGCTGGACCTCGCAAGCCTCGGCTCCGTCCGTGAGTTCGCCGACGGCTGGACCGGTGAGATCGACCTACTCATCAACAACGCCGGCGTCATGATCCCGCCGTTGACCCGCACCGCCGACGGCTTCGAGCTTCAGTTCGGCACCAACCACCTCGGTCATTTCACGCTGACGAACCTGCTGCTGCCGCTTGTGACCGGCCGCGTCGTGACCGTGTCCTCGAGCGCCCATCGCCTCGGCAAGATCGACTTCGACGACCTCAACTGGGAGCGCAGGCGCTACCGGAAATGGGCCGCATACGGGCAGTCGAAGCTGGCCAACCTGCTGTTCACCAGCGAGCTGCAGCGCCGCCTCACCGCAGCCGGGTCGCCGGTGCTGTCAGTGGCGGCGCATCCCGGTTACGCCGCGACGAACCTGCAGTCGCACTCGAACAGCGGCTTCTGGGAGTTCGCGATGGGGAGGATCGGCAACACGTTCTTCGCCCAGAGCGACAGCGCCGGCGCGCTGCCGACACTGTTGGCCGCCTTCGCCGACATCCCGGGCAACAGCTTCGCCGGGCCCGGCGGCTTCCAGGAGATGCACGGCGCACCACGGCTCGTCGGACGCAGCAAGCGCGCGCAGGACGCGGATGCAGCGCGGAGGCTGTGGGAGGTCAGCGAGGAGCTGACCGGGACGCGATTCCCGCTCTGAGCGGCGTGGGGGGACAAATGCCGCCCCACGCGGCATATCTCCCCTCGCGCCGCGGCCGCCCGCGCTAGGCGCCCCTCGCGCCGCGGCCGCCCGCGCTAGGCGCCCCCCGCGCCGCGGCCGCCCGCGCTAGGCGCCCCCCACGCCGCGGCCGCCCGCGCTAGGCGCCCCCGCGCCGCGGCCGCCCGCGCTAGGCGCCCCCGCGCCGCGGCCGCCCGCGCTAGGCGCGCGCCGCGCTGGCGGGATCGGGACCGTCGCTGCGCGTCATCGTCACGCTCGCCTCGAGCGTCGCGATGGCGGCCCCGCGGTAGATGCCCTTGATCGGCGGCACGTCGGCGTAGTGACGGCCGTGGCCGATCTTGACATGGTGCTCGCCGGCGAGGCCGCAATTGGTCGGGTCGATGCTGGCCCAGTGCGGCTCGCCGCCGTCGCCGGGTAGTAGCGCCTCGATCCAGGCGTGGGTGTCGACCTCGACCGACTCGCCGTCACCGTTGACCGTGTCGCCGTCCGTCTCGGCCGTGTCGTCTTCCCCAACGGCCGCGGTGTAGAGGTAGCCCGAGACGTAGCGGGCAGCGATTCCGTGGTGCCGCAGCAGGTTGAGGCCGAGGTGGACGAAGTCCTGGCAGACGCCGGCCTCCCCTTCGAGCACGTCGATCAGTGGCGAGTCGACATACGTGGCGCCCTTGCGGTACTCGAACCGGTTGGGGATCAGCTCGGAGACGAGCATCACCGCCTCGAGTGGCGTCGTCGCGTTCGCGACCTCGCCCTGTAGCGCCGTCAGCAGTGGGTGGCCGTTGGCATCGTCGGTCTGCAGCAGGAACTCCCCGCCGGCCTCGCGGTACGCCGTGTCGCTCAGGCCCTCCCAGGTCGTGCCGGACGGCTCGGACTGTGGCTGCGTGGTGACGCGCGCACGCACGTCGATCACGAGCTCGCGGTGCGGACGTGCGACCTCGAACTCCACGACCTCGGTACCGAAGTAGTCCTCGTGCCGGTACTGGCGCGCGTCGGGTGTGAGGCGCACGGTGAAGTCGTCGATCCGCTGGCGGCCATTGGCGGCCGGGCAGACGCGCAGCATGTTGATGTTGTCGACGACGTCGACGTCGTACTGGTACCTGGTGAGGTACCGGATCGCGAAATACATCTCTCGTGTCTTATCGGCCGTCTCGGTCATTCGTGAACTGCGTCCTCAGACATGGACCATTCCCAGGGCGGCGACGGCGAAATAGCGGTCGTCGATCTCGTGGTCGATCAGCTCGAGCTCCTCCTGCACGCGGGCGAGCATCGCGGAGAGCGGCTCCGACTTGGCGACCGTCCGCTGCTGCAGTTCGAGGTCGGCGATCAGCCGCCCCAGGCGCAGCACCGGCTGCGCCGAACGTGGCGCCGGATCGGCCGTCTCGAGCGCGTCGCGCAGCTCCTCGAGCGACGCGCGTACCGAGCCGGGGTACTGGCTCTCATACAGCAGGAAGCTGCCGACGCTTTCGAGCGTCGGCGCTTGGCGCAAATGGCGGCGGAATGCCTGGAAGCCGCCGACTGCCTGCAGCAGCGCGAGCGCCTCAGCCGCGTAGGTCTGCGGCGGTTCGCCGGCGACGGCCGTCTCACCGGTCGGCAGTGCGACGCGCAGCATCCGCAGGACCATGTCAGCCTCCTCGATGCGGCCGCCGGCGTCCAGGAATGAGCGCGCCTCGTCGCGCAGCATCGTCTTTTCGAGCAGCCCCCAGAACAGCGCGCAGCGCTCCTTGACCTCCTGATAGACCGAGTACGGACCGGTCGCGAGCGCCGCCTCGAGGTCGTAGCGCCGCAACGATAGGTAGAACGAGTTCAGCGCCTCCCACATCTCGGTCGAGATCACGTCGCGCAGCGTCCGGGCTCGCTCACGGGCGCGGTACACGCACGACACGACTGACGCGGGGCTGTCTGTGTCGAGCGTCAGCAGCGGTGCGATATCGCCGCGACCGAGCGCACCCGGTGGCGCCGACTCAGCCGCCTCGGCGGCAACTCCCTCTGCCGCCTCCTCGCCAGGGGCGGGCGGCTTCGCGCCGATAACGGCGAGCACGCCGTTCCAGCTGAGCGCGATTCCGCGCTCACCGGGCGTGCCGGCGACATCGGCGTGGAAGGCCCCGTCGAGCATGCGCGCCGTGTGCTCGGCGCGAGTCAGATCGCGGCCGAGCCAGAAGAGCTCCTGGGCGATGCGAGCCAGCATGGATCAAGTGCCGGGCTCAGAACACTGCTGCTGTTGCTGCTGTGCCTGGCCGTGCCAGCCGCCGTAGCGCACGTCCGGCAGTCGTGGTGGCTCGCGCGCGGCGACGATCGTCGGCATGGCATCCGAGCCGTCGCCATCGTCGAGCACCCAGGTGTCCTTTGAGCCACCGCCCTGGGAGGAGTTGACGATCATCGAACCCTCTTGGAGCGCGACCCGCGTGAGCCCGCCCGGCACGATCCGGATCTCCTCACCGAACACGGCGAACGGTCGCAGATCGACGTGGCGCGGCGCCAGCCGTCCGTCGCCGGTCTCGGTCGGGACGGTCGACAGGTGTACCAGTTCCTGGGCGATGAACAACTCGGGTGCCGCCTCGATCAACCGCGCCTCCTCGGCGAGCTCCTCGGCGCTTGCTTGCGGGCCGATGAAGACGCCCTTGCCGCCAGACTCGGAGGTCGGCTTGACGACGACCTCGTCAAGCCGTCCGAGCACCCACTTGCGCAGCTTCTCGTCGCCGAGCAGGTAGGTCGGCACGTTCTCCAGGATCGGCTCCTCGTCGAGGTAGAAGCGCACCATCTCCGGCACGTAGTGGTAGATCGCCTTGTCGTCGGCGACGCCGGTGCCGACCGCGTTGGCGATCGCGACCGTGCCGGCGCGGTAGGCGCGCACCATCCCGGGCACGCCCAGCATCGAGTCCGAGCGGAACTCGAGCGGGTCGATGAAGTCGTCGTCCAGCCGCCGGTAGATCGTGTTGACGCGCTGCAGACCGGCGGTCGTGCGCATGTAACAGATGGCGTCGCGCACGACCAGGTCGGATGCCTCGACGAGCTCGATCCCCATCTCACGCGCGAGGAACGCGTGCTCGAAGTAGGCCCCGTTCAGCGGACCCGGCGTCCAGAGCACGACCGTCGGCTCGGATTCGACGCCCGGCGCGACCGCCTGTAGCGCCTCGAGCAAGAGCGACGGATAGTGGTCGACGGGCCGCACTCGGTGGCCGGCGAACAGCTCCGGCACGAGCCGCGTCATCGCCAGCCGGTTCTCGAGGACGTAGGAGATTCCCGACGGTGTGCGCACGTTGTCCTCGAGCACCCGCCAGCTGCCGTCGCCCGCTCGCACGAGGTCACACCCGCACACATGCGTGTAGACGCCGCCGGGCGCGCGCACACCGTGCGCAGGTCGGGCGAAGCACGGCCGGCTTACGATCAGCGACCACGGCACGATCCCCGCCCGCACGATCTCGTGGGCGTGGTAGACATCGTCGACGAAGGCGTTCAGCGCCCGAATCCGCTGGGCCAGCCCGCGCTTGATCACCGTCCATTCGCTGGCGGTGAGCACGCGTGGAACCAGGTCCAGCGGGAACGGCCGGTCGCGGCGCTCGCCGTTGGATCCCGAGACCTCGAAGGTGATCCCCTGCTGCATGAAGATCGCGTCGCGCCGGTGACCGGCGTCCATCAACGCTTCCGGCCCGAGCCGCCTCAGCGCCGCGACCAGCGAGGCGACGTGCTCCTTCGGTGCGCCGTCCGTCTCGAACAGCTCATCGCAGGAACCGTTCGGTATCGCGTATCCATCGACGAGCGCATCAGTGGGCATATGGGCAGCATATGGCCGGGAATCGGTCCATCCCAGTTTCGTAAGGCCAATGAGCCGCCATCAGGCTTGGCCAATTGGACAACAAGCACCTGCGCTTTTGCCTGCGGGAGGGCCTCCGGGCTGTCGTGCTCCCGTCAGACGTCTCCCTGCGGGAGGGGCTCCCGCTGTCGCCCTCCCGCCCACTACGCTTCCCCGATATGAGGCTCCTCATCGCAGGCGCGGCCGGAATGCTGGGGACGGATATCCAAGCTGCCGCCCTGGCTGCTGATCATGAGGTCGTGGCGTCGTCGCGCGCGGAGCTCGACATCAGTGACCGCGACGCAGTGTCACAGCAGGTGGCCGCTGCGAGTCCGGATGCGGTGATCAACTGCGCCGCCTACACGAACGTGGACGGGGCCGAGTCCGACCCCGACGGCGCCGCGGCGGTCAACGCGGCGGGTGCCGGATATCTGGCCGAGGCCGCGACCGCGGCCGGTGCCTGGATCGTGCATGTCTCGACTGATTACGTCTTCGATGGAACCAAGACCTCGCCGTACGTCGAGTCCGATCCGACTGGTCCGAGGTCGGTCTACGGCGCGACCAAGCTGTTGGGGGAGCGGTCGGTCGCGCTGGCCGCGAGCGACAACCACACGATCGTTCGCACCTCCTGGCTGTTCGGTACGGCCGGACCGTGCTTCCCGGCGACGATGCTCAGGCTCGCAGCCGACCGCGATTCGCTCACGGTCGTCGACGACCAGGTCGGCTGCCCCACCTTCACAGGCCACCTCGCGCCGGTGCTGGTCGCGCTCGCGACTGTGGCGCGTGTTCCCGGGCAGCTTCACGTGGCCGCCTCGGGCGAGTGCTCCTGGTTTGAGTTCGCACGGGAGATCCTCGCCCGTGCCGGCGCCGACGCCACCGTGCTGCCTTGCTCCACTGCCGAGTTTCCGCGACCGGCCCACCGTCCCGCGTTCAGCGTGCTGCGCAGTGAACGTGGCGCTCCCGTGCTCCCCGATTGGCATGACGCACTTGATCAGTATCTGGCCCTCAGGGTGGCTGGATGAGACTCCTGGTCACGGGCGGCGCCGGCTTCATCGGTTCGAACTTCGTGCGCCACGTGCACCGCGACCGCCCCAACTGGGAGATCGTCGTCTACGACCTGCTGACCTACGCGGGGGACCGACACAACGTCGAGGGCCTCGAGCGCGTGACGCTGGTGCAGGCCGACATCTGCGACGCCGGCTCGATCGACACGGCTGTGGCCGAGTGCGACGTGGTCGTGCATTTCGCGGCCGAGTCGCACAACGACAACTCGCTGCACGCGCCCTGGCAGTTCGTGCACACCAACGTCGTCGGCACCTATCACGTACTCGAGGCGTGCCGCCGGCATGAGCGGCGCCTGCATCACATCTCGACCGACGAGGTCTACGGCGACCTCGAGTTGGACGATCCGGCGAAGTTCACGCCGGAGACCGCCTACAACCCGTCGAGCCCTTACTCGAGCACGAAGGCCAGCTCGGACCTGCTCGTGCGAGCCTGGGTGCGCAGCTTTGACGTGCCCGCGACGATCAGCAACTGCTCGAACAACTACGGGCCCTACCAGCACGTCGAGAAGTTCATTCCTCGTCAGATCACGGAGATCCTCGACGGTCGCCGGCCCAAGCTCTATGGCACCGGTGAGAACGTTCGTGACTGGATCCACACCGAGGATCACTCCTCCGGAGTGCTCGCGATCCTTGAGCGCGGCCGGCTGGGTGAGACCTATCTGATCGGCGCCGACGGGGAGCGTTCCAACCGCGAGGTCGTCGAGCTGATCCTTGAGCTGATGGGTCGCGACGGGACCGATTACGAGCACGTCAATGACCGGCCCGGTCACGATCTGCGCTACGCGATCGACGCCGGCAAGCTGCGTGACGAGCTCGGCTGGTGCCCGAGCTACCAGGACTTTGAACGCGGGCTCGAGGCGACGATCGCCTGGTACCGGGACAACGAAGCGTGGTGGCGGTCGCAGAAGGCTGAGACCGAGGCCAAGTACCAGGTGCTCGGTCGGTAGCACAGTCGTGGCTGACGCCCTCGAGCAGCTGGAGTCCGACGTCACGAACTGCCGCCGCTGCCCGCGCCTGGTTGCATGGCGGGAGGAGGTCGCGCAGGTCAAGCGCAAGGCGTTCCTCGATCAGGAGTACTGGGGACGGCCGATCCAGGGCTTCGGCGACCCTGCCGCACAGATCGTCGTGCTCGGTCTGGCTCCGGCCGCTCACGGCGGCAACCGCACCGGCCGCATTTTCACCGGCGATCGCTCCGGCGATTGGCTGTTCGCTGCGCTGTGGCGCGCGGGGCTGGCGAATCAGCCAACTTCGGTGGCGCGCGACGACGGTTTGGAGTTGAGCAACTGCTGGGTCACCGCGGCCGTGCGCTGCGCGCCGCCGGCCAACAAACCGACGCCCGCCGAGCGCGACAACTGCGCTGACTGGTTGCGTCCCGAGCTCGCGCTGCTGACGAAGGCGCGCGTGATCGTATGCCTCGGGGCGTTTGCCTGGGACGACGCGCATCGCGTGCTCTCCGCAGGGCGGCCATGGGTGCGCTTCAGCCATGGGGCCGAGACCACGATCGGCGGGCTCACGCTGATCGGCTGTTACCACGTCTCGCAGCAGAACACGTTCACCGGTCGACTCACCGAGCCGATGCTGGATGCCGTGTTCGCGCGGGCGCAAGCGCTGGCATAGCCAGGCGCTCTCCCCTCAGTCGATCACCGCGTCGCCACGTCGCGGTCCGCTCGGCGCTCGTCCCTCAGCCGATCCCTAGGTCGTAAGGTCGCAGTCCGTCCACGTCTAGACAGACCTGTCTGTTTGTTGCTATTGTTGGCGCAGCACTAGACAGACCTTTCTGTATGGAGGTAGGCCCGATGTCCTTCACCGCCGCGCATCCCCTGAGTCGAGCAACGACGCGCCTGCGGCTCGGGCGCCGCAGCGCCTTCGCGCTGCTTGCGTCCGCTGCGCTGACGCTATTGGCTTCCTCGAGCGCCCCGACTCCGCTGTACTCGACGTATCAGGGTGAATGGGGATTTTCGGACCTGACCGTGACCGTGATCTTCGGCGTCTATGCCGTCGCGGTGCTGCTCTCGCTGCTCGTCCTCGGATCGCTCTCCGACCACATCGGCCGGCGCCCATTGCTTCTCGCCGGTCTGGGCGCGCAGGTGCTGGTCATGCTGGTGTTTGCGTTTGCGGGCAACCTCGATGTGCTGCTCGCGGCGCGCGTGTTGCAGGGCCTGGCAACCGGCGCGTCACTCGGCGCGATCGGCGCGGGCCTGGTCGATCTTCACGCGACGCGCGGACCGGTTGCGAACGCCTCGGCACTGATGGCAGGAACGGCCAGCGGTTCGTTGCTCTCGGCGCTGTTCGTGCAGTTCCTGCCGGCGCCCACTGAGCTGGTCTACCTCTTCCTGTCGGGCGTCTTCCTGTTGCAGGCTGTCGGCGTGGCGGTGATCGCCGAAACCTCGCCGCGTATACCCGGAGCACGGCAGGCACTCGCGCCGACGCTGGCGCTGCCCCCGCAGGTGCGCGGGGCGCTCGCGATTGCGGCCCCGTCGCTGGTCGCGGCCTGGACGCTGGGTGGCTTCTATGCCTCGCTCGGGCCTTCACTGGCGCAGCTGGTCGCAGGCGATCACTCGATGATCCTCGGCGGCGCCGCGCTGTTCCTGCTGGCCGGCACCGGAGCCGCGACCGTGCTGGGCTTCCACCGCACCGAGGCGCGGCGGTTCGCGCTGTTCGGAGCGCTGGCGATGATCGTCGGTTCGGCGCTGCTCCTGTGGGGAGTGGCGGCCCGTTCGCTGCCGATCTTCGCGCTTGGGATCTTCCCCGCGGGTGCCGGCTTCGGCGCCGGCTTCCAGGGCGGTCTCCGGATGATCGTCGCGGATGCCGAGCCGCATCAGCGCTCGGGCGTGATCTCCCTCGTATACGTGATCTCGTATCTGTCGCTCGGGCTACCGGCGATCCTGGCGGGGGCGCTCGTGGTCGATTCGAGCCTGGCCCAGGCGGCCGAGGAGATCGGTGCCGGCGTGATCGTGCTCGCAACGCTCACCGCTGCCGGGCTCGCGCGCTCGCTGCGGCGGGAGGCGCAAGCTCGGCGCAGCCCTCTCTGCGCTGCCGTGTGATGAGTCAAACTGAGATGGCCATGGCACTTCAGGAAGAGATTCGGCGTTCACCGCGAGAGCGGTTGCTGGAAGCCGCGCAGGAGTTGTTCTATGCCGAAGGCGTCCAGTCGGTGGGGATCGATCGCGTGATCGAGCGCGCAGGTGTGGCCAAGGCTTCGCTGTACACGACGTTCGGCTCTAAGGAGGGGCTGGCCCGGGCCTATCTCGACGAATACCACCAGCGTCTCATCGGTCGCCGTCGAGCTGCGGCCGAGGCTGCCGCAGATCCGGTTTCCGCAATCCTCGCGATCTTCGATTCGCTCGCGCACGACTACGTGCGCCCCGACTACAACGGCTGCGCGTTTGCCGGCGCGCGCGCGGAAGCGCCGGCCGGCGGTCTGATCGATGACGCCACACACGCCTTCCGCGCAGACCTCCGGGCGCTTTTCCGGGAGCTGTGCGCGGAGGCGGGCGCGGCTGATCCCGACCAGCTCGCGTACCAGCTGCACATGCTCTATAGCGGCGGTGCCGAGGGGGCCAAGCTGGACCGCGATCCGCAGGTTGCGCAGGCACAGCGCGCTGCCGTCGAGGCGCTGCTCAACGCTGCGCTCGGCTAGGAGGCGCGTCGGCGGATCGCGGCGGGAACCCTGCCCGCCATCTAAGCTCCGCCGACCGTGAACGTCCCCCGTGAACCAGAGCTCGCGGAGCTCGTGATCGCCGACCCGCCCGAGGCATGGTCGGAGCTCGGGTTCGACGTCGATGAGCACGGCAACATGGATATCGGTGGAGTGCGCGTCCGCCTTGGCGGCGACGGGTCTGGCATCACCGCCTGGTCGCTGGTCCGCGTCAACGCGATGGGCTCGATCGATGGGCTCCCGACCCCAGTTCCGCGGGTCCTACGTCCGCCGCCGTTCAAGACCCACCCGAACGGGGCAACGAGCATCGACCACATCGTGATCTTCACGTCGAGCCTTGACCGCACTGCCGCGGCGCTCACACGGGCGGGCGCCGAGCTCAGGCGCACGCAGGAATCCGAGCGCGGGCGCATGGGTTTCCGGCGGCTGGGCCCAGCGATTCTCGAGGTCGTCGAGCGCGACGACCTCGAGGCTGACGAGGCGCGGTTCTGGGGACTTGCGGTTGTCGTGATCAGTCTCGAAGAGCTCGCGGGGCGCCTGGGCGATCGCCTCGGCCCGATCAAACAGGCAGTCCAGCCTGGGCGTCGGGTCGCCACGCTGCGCTCGGACGTGAGCATCTCGGCACCGCTGGCGTTTATGAGTCCAGAGCCGCCGTGAGACGACACATCAGGAATTGGTTCTCGGCGTACAGCTCCGTGTTGGCGATCCGCGACGTCCGGCTGCTGTTCGCCGGGCTGACGATCTCGGCCACGGGCGGGTGGGCATACAACGCGGCGCTGCTCGCGTTCGTCTACGAGCGCACGCACTCGCTCGGTTGGGTCGGGGCCGCGGGCTTCGTGCGCTTCCTGCCGGCGCTCTTGCTCAGTCCCTACAGCGGGGTCGTGGTCGAGCGCGCCGACCGTTTCCGCCTGCTGTTCTTCACCAACACGCTGTGTCTGGTCTGGCAGTGCGCCCTGGCGGTCGTGGCGCTGACGCACGGGCCAGTCGTCCTCGCGCTCGCCTGTGCCGCCCTGAGTGCGGCGACCGCCACGTTCGAGATGCCGGCTGTGGGCGCGACGGTGCCGACGCTGGTCCCGGAAGGCGACCTGGTGGCCGCCAACGCGCTGCAGTCGACGATTGACAACCTCGTCGTGATCCTCGGTCCCGCGATTGGCTCTGTGCTGCTGCTGGTCGGCTCGCCGGCGGTCGTGTTCTTCGTCAACGCCGCCACCTTCGGCGTGGCGGCCGTGCTGGTCACGCGGATCAGGTACCGCAGCGCGGGGGTCGACGTGAGCGAGGGCGGCAGCGTCGGCGTGCTCAGGCAGATGGGGGTCGGCGTCAAGGCGATCCTCGGCGCCCGCTCAGCGCGCGTGCTGGTCGCGCTGTGCGCGCTCGTCAGCTTCGTGTATGGCAGCGACACAGTTCTCTTCGTAGGCGTCTCGTCGCACAAGCTCGGCACCGGCGCCACGGGCTTCGGCTACCTGCTGGCCGGACTCGGCGTCGGCGGCTTGCTGATGGCCACCGCTGTCGACAAGCTCGCCGCGCGGGCAAGTCTCGCCTGGGTGATCCTGGCCGGCGTCGCCGGCTACACGTTGCCGACCGCGCTGATGACGGTGATCCACTCCCCGGTCCTCGCGGTCATCGTCCAGGTCGTCCGTGGCGGGTCGACGCTGGTCGTCGACGTGCTGGCGCTGACTGCGCTGCAACGCGCCGTGCCCAGGGATCAGCTGGGGCGTGTGATGGGCGTGTTCTGGGCGTTCATCATCGGCGCGATCGCGCTCGGAACTGTGATCACGCCGGCGATCTCAAACGGCTTCGGGCTCAACGCCGGCCTCTGGACCATGGCCGTCGGACCGATCCTGCTGGCGCTGTTTGCGCTCCCGGCGCTGCAGCGGGTCGACCGTCAGACAGCGGTGGCCAGCGCTGCACTGACGCCGAAGGTGGCGTTGCTCGAGCAGCTCGGGATCTTCGCCTCCGCCAGCCGGCCGCTGCTCGAACGGCTCGCCTCGGAGATGGAGGAGCATGAGTTTCCGGATCGCACCGAGATCATCACCCAGGGGGAGGAGGCGGACTTCCTGTACGTGCTGGTCGAGGGCTCGGTCGACGTCACCTCCAGTGGCGAGGCCGGCGGGCCTGCAGTCCCGATCCGCACGATGCGCGCGCCGACCTACTTCGGTGAGATCGGCATCCTCGAGCACATCCCCCGCACGGCCAATGTGATCGCGTCCGGCGACTGCAGGTGCGCGCTGATCGACGGCGCCGCGCTGCTCGACGCGATCGCCACCGCAAGTCCGTCGAGCGCGATGCTGGCGCGGTCAGCGTCGCTGCTGGCGGTCACCCACCCGTCGGTGCAGCAGGAGGCCGCGGTCGCCGGCTGAGTAGTTCCTAGTGCGACGCGTCGGCCGTCTGGGGCGGGGCCGGCGGCGTCCAGTTCTCGCAGGGCGGGTTGTAAGGAACGTCCGGCACATACTGTTCCCACTCGGCTGCGGTGATCGGCGTTCCGGCGAGCGCGCAGATCCGGTTGACTGCCTGGTAAGGCCGGTAATGCCAGAACGTGAGCCGATGATCGCTGCCAGCGGCGACGAGTGTGTTGTCGCTCGGGCTGAAGGCGATGGCGGTCACCTGCACTGTCGTGACCGTTGGCAGCCCGCTCGCGGCTGTCAGCGTCCCGAGCAGCCCTGCCTTGGCCGGCTGGCCAACGGACCACAGCCATACGCGCCCGTCCGTGGTCGCCGCCGCCAGGGTCCGGCTGTCGGGGCTCAGTGCAAGCTCGGAGATCGTGCTGGTCGGGCCGGTCAGAGGACTGTTCGCAAGCTCCTGCGGAACGTCCGGGTTGCTGAGATCCCAGATCCGCACGGTGTGGTCGGCGCTGCCGGCGAACAGTGTCTGGCTGTTGCCCGAGAACACGACCGTGTAGGCCCAGCGGGTGAACCCTGCCAGCTTGGCGAGCAGTTTCGGGTCGCTCGGGTCCGAGACGTCCCAGAGCCAGACCAGGTCGTCAGTGCTCGCTGCCGCGAAGAGCTGTCCGTTCGGACTCAGCGCGGACCCGACGACTCTGGTCGCCGTCTCCGTCTGCCGTAGGGCCTTGTCCCCGGCGTGTGGATTGAACGGCGGCGTGGTTGTGGCCGAGGTGGTCGTCGTGCCCGTCGACGTCGTTGTGGTCGGCGTTGTCGTCGGGTACGCCCCGGTCGACGGGGCGGATGCCGGGGGCGCGTACCAGGAGCCGACCGGCGCGGGACGCCACTCGTCGGCCACGTCCCACTGGGCCGGGGATCCGGCTTGGCCGATCGCCGCGAGCTGCGGTTTGTCGGGCGAGTAAGTCAGCGCTTGGACAGCCGACGCGGTCGTGTCCGTGCTTCGTGGCGGGAACTGCCAGATCAGAGTGGTCCCGGACGCGTCGCTGCTGAGCAGGTGCCGGTCGCCGTCTGTGAACGCGACGCCGGTAACGCTGTCGGACTGCGGCAGCGTCGCGGTCGCGCTCCAGTCCAAGGTCGACCAGATCTGCAGCGAACCGTTCGATCCTCCGGCCGCGACGTAGCGACCATCACGGCTGAACGCGAGCGACACGACGCCAACCGGGCCGGCCAGGGAGGTGCGGGCGGCAGCCGGTCTGCCGGCACCACTCAGTGTCCAGAGGTGAATGACCCCATCCTGCCCGCCGGCTGCGAGCGTGTGCCCATCCGGGCTGTAGGTCACCGTGCTGAGCGTCGTGGTTCCGGCTGTGAGCGTGGCAACCGGCTTGGTGCCGACGTGGGCGTCCCAGACGATCAACGCGCCGCGCTTACCCGCTGCAGCGATCGTATTGCCGTCATGGCTGTAGCTGATGGCATGTAGCGCAGGCCTTCCGGGAGCAACGAGTGGAGGTGCGGCCACCGGCTGTCCCGGGTTGGCGAACGACCAGCGGTGGACGCTCCCGTCGGCGTCGGCCGCGGCCAGCGCCGTGCCGCCCGGACTGAAGCTGAGCCCGTACACCGCTCCGGATCCGCCACCCAGCGTCGCGATCTGGCTTGGGTGCGACGGCGAGGCCAGGCTCCACACTCTGACCTGCCCGCGACTCTCGCCGATTGCCAGCAGCCGGCCGCCGGGACTGATTGCGACCGAGTCGACCTTGTTCGAGGACGAGCCGATCGGCACCGTCGCCAACCAGGTGAGGTTCCCGTACCTGAGCGAGTAGAGCTTCAGTTGACCGCTGGCTCGGTAGGCGATCGCGAGCCGGTGCCCGTCGTCGCCGAGCCCGATCGACGTCTGACCCACCGGCCCGAGCAGCCGTGTCGGCATCTCGCCGGCGGTCGCATCGACCAGGGCGGATCGTGCCTCGGCGCTGCCCGACAGACGGTAGGCAACCAGCGCCAGCTGCACCGCGAGCGACGGGTTGGTGCTCTGTAGGCCGCGCGCCTCGAGCGCGACGAGCCGGGAGAGCGCATCGTTGCGAGCGTTCTCGGTGCTGTGGTGCTCGCGCGATGCGACCGAGGCGAAGGCCGTCATTCCCAACGCGAACAGGCCAAGCGCATACACGAGCCACTTCGAGTATGCGCGCCGCTTCGTCTCCATGGCGGCTCGCATGTTAGATACGACCGCTGGCGGGAGCGGCCGCTAGGCTCGGTCTCAGGTGGCAGAGCACGGTCCTGTCTCAGCGCTGGAAGCCTTCAACCCCGCGACGCGGGAGTGGTTCGAGCGTGCCTTCGCGGAACCGACAGCTGCCCAGGCGCAGGCGTGGCCGGCGATCGCGTCGGGTGAGCACGTCCTGATCAGCGCCCCGACCGGCTCGGGCAAGACGCTCGCGGCCTTCCTCTGGGGAATCGACCGGCTCGCGGCCGAAACATCGCGACCGACCGGAATCAGCCTCGTCTATGTCTCGCCGCTGAAGGCGCTCTCCTACGACATCGACCGCAACCTGCGCGTGCCTTTGCGGGGAATCGATGCAGACCTGAGCGTCGCCGTTCGCTCGGGTGACACGCCTCAGCGCGAGCGCCAGCAGATGCTCCGCAACCCGCCGGACATCCTGATCACGACGCCGGAGTCGCTGTATCTGATGCTCACCGGGCAGGCCCAGAAGCTGTTCGAGCACACGCGCTGGTGCATCGTTGATGAGATCCACGCCGTTGCCTCCACCAAGCGTGGCGCGCACCTGGCGCTGACGCTCGAGCGGCTCGCGCAGGTGGCACAGCGCTCCGGCGGCAGCGAACCACAGCGGATCGGTCTGAGCGCGACCCAGAACCCGCTCGAGGAGGTCGCCCGGTTCATGGTCGGACCGTCGCGCCAGTGCCGGATCGTCGACGCGGGCGTGCGCAAGCAGCTCGACCTGCGGATCCAGGTGCCCGTCGAATCGATGGCGGCGCCCGGCGAGACGTCGGGTGCTGAGCTCGACCCGCTGGCCGGCGGCACCGAGCCGACATTGAACTCGATCTGGCCGGCGATGTACCCGGAGCTGTTGGCGCTCGTACGCGAGCACAACTCGACGATCATCTTCGTCAACGCGCGTCGCAGCGCCGAGCGGCTGGCGCTGCGGCTCAATGAGCTCGCCGCGGCCGAGGACGAAGGAGGCGGCCGGCCCGTGCGCGAGATCGCGCGCGCCCACCACGGCTCACTCGCCCGTGAGGAGCGCACCGTCGTCGAGGAGCTGCTCAAGGCCGGCGAGCTCCCATGTCTGGTCGCGACGTCCTCACTCGAGCTCGGCATCGACATGGGCGCCGTCGACCTCGTCATCCAGGTCGAGTCGCCCAAGTCCGTCGCCCGCGGCCTGCAACGGATCGGCCGGGCAGGCCACAACGTCGGCGACGTCAGCCGCGGACGCATCTTCCCGAAGTTCCGCGCAGACCTGCTCGAATGCACGGTCGTCGCCAAGCGCATGCGCGAGGCTCTGATCGAAACGACGGTGGTCCCGCGCAACCCACTCGACGTGCTGGCGCAGCAGATCGTCTCGATCAGCGCAGCGGCGGAGGGGGCGATCCCACCTGCGAACCAAGATGGCGCGCCCAAGGCCACCCCCTCCCAAAACAAAAATGAGAATGAGAATCAGAATCGTTCTCATCACCATGAAGCACGGGTGGGTGCGGGGGCGCTCGTGAATGAGGAAGGGGCGGTGGGTGCTGCGGGGGCGCTCGTGAGTGAGGAAGGGGCGGTGGGTGCTGCGGGGGCGCTCGTGCTCGAGGAGGGCTTGGTTTCGGTCGACGCGCTCTACGCGCTCGTCACTCGCACCCACACTTACGCCGAGCTGACGCGCGCTTCGTTCGAGAACGTGCTCGACATGCTGGACGGCCGCTATCCATCGTCGGAGTTCGCGGAGCTGCGGCCACGGATCGTCTGGGACCGGATTGGCGGCACGGTGCGGGCGCGGCCCGGCGCGCGCCAGCTGGCCGTCACCAACGCCGGCACGATCCCTGACCGCGGCAACTACCTGGTGACGCTGCCGGACGGTCGCCGCGTCGGCGAGTTCGATGAGGAGATGGTTTACGAGGCGCGCCCAGGCCAGACCTTCCTGCTCGGGGCCTCGACCTGGCGGATCGAGGAGATCGGACGCGACCGCGTGATCGTCACGCCGGCTCCGGGAATGCCGGGCGCGGTGCCGTTCTGGAAGGGCGACAGCGTCGGGCGACCCAGTGAGCTCGGCGAGGCGATCGGCGCCTTCAGCCGCTGGGCCGTCGACCAGGACCCGCAGGCGCTCGAGGCCGACTACGACCTCGACGCTCGCGCCGCCCGCAACCTCGTCGAGTTCCTGCGCGAGCAGCGCGATGCGACGCGTGTCGTGCCGAGCGACACGGCGATCGTGCTCGAGCGCTTCCGTGACGAGATCGGCGACTGGCGGCTGTGCGTGCTCTCGCCTTACGGCGGACGCGTCCACGCCGCCTGGGCGCTCGCGCTGAGCGCCCGCATCCGCGACGAACTCGAGCTCGAGGCCGACGCGATCTGGTCAGACGACGGGATCATCGTGCACCTGCCCGATGCCGAGGATCTCGACTTCGGGCGGCTCGCAGAAATGGTCCTGATCGATCCCGAAGAGGTCGAGGACCTGGTCGTCGCCGAGCTCTCCGGCAGCGCCCTGTTCGGCGCACGTTTCCGTGAGAATGCCGGCCGCGCGCTGCTGATCCCGCGCGCGTATCCGGGGCGCCGCACACCGCTGTGGCAGCAGCGCCTGAAGTCCCAGAGCCTGCTCGAGGTCGCGGCGAAGTACGGCGAATTCCCGATCGTGCTCGAAACCTTCCGCGAATGCCTGCGCGACGTCTTCGACCTGCCGGCGCTGGTCAAGCTGCTGACCAAGCTAGGGCGCCGCGAGCTTTCGCTGGTCGAGGTAGAGACCGCTGTTGCCTCGCCGATGGCCTCCTCGCTGCTGTTCGACTACGTCGCCACCTACATGTACGAGGGCGACACGCCCAACGCCGAGCGTCGCGCCGCCGCGCTCTCGCTCGATCGCGACCTGCTGCGCGAGCTGCTTGGGCAGGAGGAGCTGCGCGACCTGATCGACGCCGGCGCGCTCGCCGGCGTCGAGGCCGACCTGCAGTGGCTCTCCGAGCCGCGACTGGTCGCGACCCGTGATCAGCTCCACGACATGCTGCGGGCACTCGGTGATCTCAACGAGTCGGAATTGGCCGCGCGCGTGCTGCCGGGTGTTGCGCTCGAGCCGATGCTCGAGACGCTGCGGAGCGAGCGCCGGGCTGTGCAGGTGCGCCTCGGCGGCGAGAAGCGCTGGATCGATGCCACCGATGCAGGGCTCTACCGCGACGCGCTTGGGGCGGTGCCGCCTGGGGGTCTGCCGGATGCGTTTCTGGCGGACGTCTCCGATGCGCTCCTGCAGGTCGTGCGTCGCTACGCGTCGACCCACGGTCCATTCACCACTGCCGAGCTGCACGAGCGCTATGGGGTCGACCCCGGCGCCGTGCTCGGGGCACTCGAGCGCGACGGTGACCTCGTCCAGGGCGAGCTGCGCCCGGGCGGCAGCGGCCGCGAGTGGTGTCACCGCGAGGTGCTCAGGCGTCTGCGACGCGCCTCGTTGGCAGCGCTGCGCAAGGAGGTCGAGCCGGTCGAGGACAGCGCTCTGGCCCGCTTCCTGCCGAGCTGGCAGGGGATCGACAGGCATCCTCCGGGCGGTGCCGGCGTCGACCGGCTGCGCGACGTGCTCGTGCCCCTGCAGGGTCTCGCGCTGCCGGTCGAGGTCTGGGAGCGCGAGGTGCTGCCGCGGCGGACGGGCGCGTACTCGCCTGCCTGGATCGACCAGCTCTGCGCCGCCGGCGAGATCGTCTGGATCGGGGCGGGGGCGCTCGGCCGGTCAGGGCGGGTTGCGTTGTACTTCCGCGACGATGTGGCGCTGCTCGGCGCACCGTCCGCGCGTGGTGACAGCGGCGACCCGCCGGAGGGTCCGCTGCACGCCGCCCTGCGCGAGCGGCTTGCGCGCGGCGCGGCCTTCTTCACCGACCTGCTCGTCGACGTCGAATTCGAGATCCCCGCGAGTGAGCTGCAGGAGGCGCTTTGGGATCTGGTCTGGGCCGGTGAGGTGACCAACGACGCGTTCGCGCCGCTGCGCGCACCGCGGCTGAGCGTGGCGCGTAGTCAGGCTGCTGGCCAGCGGGCCAGCAGCCGTAGAGGTCGGTTCAGCGCGCGTGGTCGAGGCGCCACGGCGCAGGTTCAGGGGCGCTGGTCGCTGACCGCGCCGCTGCTGATGCAGGAAGGCGACCCGGCGGCGCGCCGGCGCGCGCGTGCCGAGCTGATGCTCGAGCGCTATGGCGTGCTCACGCGCGAGCAGGTGTTGGCCGAGGGCGTGCCGGGTGGTTTCTCCGGGATCTATTCGGAGCTGACCCAGCTCGAGATGATCGGGGTCGCGCGGCGGGGGTACTTCGTCGAGGGGCTCGGTGGCGCCCAGTTCGCCGTGCCTGGGGCGGTTGAACGACTGCGCGAGCGACGCAGCGGTGCGGAGCAGGCGCTGGTGCTGAGCGCCGTCGATCCGGCGCAGGCCTATGGCGCGGCGCTGCCGTGGCCCAAGCGCGAGGGCGCCAAGAGCCCCGCCCGCGTCGCGGGGGCGCAGGTCGTGCTGCTTGGCGGTGAGCCGATCCTGTACGTGGAGCGGGGTGGCAAGGGACTGCAGACGCTCGTCGACCTCGACGACGCCCGGATCGAACAGGGACTCGCGGCGCTGGCCGAGCATGTGCGGGCTGGGCGTGGCGCGGTTCGCAAGCTCGCCCTGGAGAAGGTCGATGGCGAGCCCGCGCTGTCCTCGCCGCTGAGCGCGGCACTGCGCGCACACGGTTTCCAAGAGGGACCGCGGCGCTTCACGCTGAGTGCCTGAGGGAGACACCATCCTGTGGGCCGCGATGCGCATGCGGCCGGTGCTCGAGGGGCAGGCCGTCGAGGTGGCGCTGACGCACCGCCGCTTTGGGATGGATCGCTGGGAGCAGCGACTGGGTGGACACGTGGTCACCGCTGTTGAGACGCACGGGAAGAACCTGTTCGTGGTGTTCGACCACGGGCTTCAGCTGCACTCGCACCTGCGGATGACGGGTGCCTGGGACGTGCGGCCGGTAGGCGGGCGCTGGATCCGGTCGCCGCGGCGGGCGTGGCTCGTGCTGCGCGCCGGCGAGCACGAAGCCGTCCAGTTCGATGGCCCGGTGCTCGAGTTGCTGACCGCCGGCCGGCGACGGTTCGACCAGCAGCTGGCGGCGCTCGGGCCGGACGTACTGGCGCCGGACTTCGACCACAAGCGGTACCTCGCGCGATTGCGCGCAGCCGACCAGAGCAGACCGGTCGGCGATGCGTTGCTCGATCAGCGGGTCCTCGCCGGGATCGGCAACATCTGGAAGGCCGAGGGCTGCTGGGAGGCAGGCATCGACCCATGGCGGCCAGCAGCGTCGATCAGCGACGCGGAGGCGTCGGCGATCGTCGAGGCCGCGCGGCCGCGGATGCTCGAGTCCGGGACGCGCGGGCCGAAGTTCATCCACGCTCGCGTCTACGGCCATGCCGGCGGACCCTGCCCGCGATGCGGGACTCGGATCCTTTCGCGCGGTCAGGGCGACCAGAACCGCACGACGTTCTGGTGCCCCAATTGCCAACGCTGAATTCGCGTGTGATGAAGTAGCGCGACAGACGTAGTACGGGTGTGAGGTTGGCTATGCCGACAAGGGGACAGGAGGCGGGTGAGAGCTGGGAGCGCTTCGAGGCGCTCTACCGCTCGAGTCGGGACGACGTCTATGCGTACGTACTGACACTGCTGCGTGATCGCGCCGCCGCCGAGGACGTGACCGCACTCGCGTTCGAGCGCGCCTACCGCCGCCGCCGCAGCTTCGACCGTGCGCGTGGCGAGGAGCGTGCGTGGCTGTTCGCGATCGCGCGCAACGCCGCGCTCGACGAGCTGCGACGCCGGCGGCGCGTGGCGGCCCTGGTCATCGACCCGGAGGACATCGGCGCCGACGAGCAGGCGGACGCGGACGCGGACGCGGAGGACATGGTGGTGCGGCGCGAGTCTGTGCGCGCGGCACTGCAGTCGCTGTCGGCACGCGAGCGCGAGCTGATCTCGCTCAAGTTCCACGCTGGTCTGAGCAACGCCGAGCTCGCCTCCGTGCTGGGGGTCAGCGAATCCAACGCCGGCACGATGCTGCACCGCGCCGTTCAAAAGCTGAGGAGGACCGTCAATGCGCCCGTTTGACGAGATGCCGATCGATTCCGATGACTACGCGGACGTGGCGCTGCTGGTCGCGGGCGCACGCGAGTTCCCAAGCGACGAGTTCGCACGCGAGCTCGACGCGCGTGTCGCGCGGCGGTTTGCGCCCGAACCGGTGCCGGCGAGGGCGAAGCCGGGCCGACGTTGGCTGCGGCCGGCGCTTTTCGGTCCGGGTGTAGCCGTTTCCACCGCGGCGGTCGTGGCCGCTGTGGTCCTGGTCGGGAGTGGGCACAACAGGCAGCAACTAATCGAGCACGGGTCAGCAAACGCCCGCAGGGGTGCCAGCTTCAGCGGGGGAACGACGAAGACGCCGGCCACGACGGCTACGAATGGCAGTAGCAATTCCGGGGCCTCTTTCGGCGCCCCGGCGACGTCGAGCGCCTCGGGCGTGACGCACTCGCTCTCGACCTCCAACGCTGCAGTGCCGGCCGTGTCTGGCGGCGGCAAGCAGATCCAGTCTGCGCAGATCAGCTTGACCACGCCCAACGCACACGTCGACCAGGTCTCGTCAGAGGTCTTCATCGTCGTGACGGCCGAGCACGGAACGGTCCAGAACTCGCACGTAACCGCCGCCACCCAGAGCTCAGGCGGCGGGTATGCGTCCTTCACGCTCAGCATCCCGACCAGCAACCTGCAGACCGCGATGACACAGCTGTCGCGCCTGCACTACGCGGCGGTCAGCTCGCGCACCGACGGTAGCCAAGACGTAAGCGGCCAGTACACGAACGACCAGCATCGCCTGGCCGACGCGCAGGCGCTGCGCACGTCTCTGCTCAAGCAGCTCCAGGCAGCAGACAGCCAGACGGCGATCGACAGCATCGAGGCGCAGATCAAGACGGCTGAGCGCCAGATCTCGGGGGACCAGTCGGCGCTGAAATCGCTCAAGCACCGGATCAGCTACAGCAACGTGACCGTGCAGATCAACTCCGGAGGCGTGCCGGTCACGCCGCTCGCGCGCGCGGGCGGGTTCACGATCCACCGCGCAGTCCACGACGCCGGCCGCGTGCTGGTCGTGTCGGCTGGGGTCGCGCTGATCACGCTTGCGGTGTTGTTGCCGGTGGGCATGGTCGCGGCGCTGCTGATGTGGCTATGGGTGTGGCTGCGTCAGCGGCGCCGCGAGCATGCGCTCGACGTCGTTGAGTGACGCTTATCACTCAAGCGCGCCCTGACGGGTACGCTCCGGCCCTATGCAGGAGCTTGCCTACGCAGAACGACTTGCCTACGGCGGAGCGGATGGACTGCTGATCCTGCACCACGGCCGCGGCACCGACGAACAGGATCTGCTTGGCATCGCGGAGGTGATCGACCGCACTCACCGCATGCACGTGGTGACCCCTCGCGCGCCGTTGACGGTCGCTGGTTGGGACGGATACCAGTGGTACTCGGTGCCCGAGGTCGGCTATCCGGACCGCGACACCTTCCGCGTCAGCTACGAGCAGCTCTGCGATTTCCACGACAACGTGTGGCAGCGCACGGGCATCCCGCCCTCGCGTACCGTGCTCGGCGGTTTCTCGATGGGCTGCGTGATGAGCTATGCGACCGGGCTCGGTCCGGGGAGGCCCCGGCCGGCCGGGATCCTTGCGTTCTCCGGCTTCATCCCGACGGTCGATGGATGGGCAGCCGAGCTCGAGTCGCGCGGCGAGATGCCGGTGCTGATCGCGCACGGCCGCACCGATCAGGTTGTCGGCATCGAGTTCGCGCGTCACGCGCGGAGGACGCTGACGACCGCCGGATTCGACGTGAGCTACCACGAGACCGGCGGCGCCCATCTGATCGATGTGACGGCTATGGGGAAGGCGATCCAGTGGCTAGCCGGTGTGGTCTAGCGATGACGGACGCCCTCGACAGCACCGAACGCATCACGTTGCTCACCCATGTGCCGGTGTTCGCCGGACTCTCTGAGTACGACCTCACAGCCGTGGCCGCGGTGTCCATCCTTCGCCGTTACGACGTCGGCGAGGTGGTGTTTCGCGAGGGCGACGACGGTGACACCTGCTACGTCGTGCGCAGCGGTCTCGCCCGCGCGATCCGCCAGCACTCCGACGGCCGCTCGATCACGCTTTCGCACTTCAGCACTGGTGACATCTTCGGCGAGCTCGCAATGTTCGACGACGAGCCGCGTTCGGCAACGGTCGACGTCATCGAGGACACCGAGGTCATCGGCATCCCGGGCAGGGACATGCAGCGACTGATGCGCGAGCACCCAGAGATCGCGGTGAAGCTGATCGCGGCACTCGCCAAACGGCTGCGTGCAACCAACGAGCGGCTTGCGCGACAGTCGTTCCAGACGGTGCAGAGCCGCGTCGCGGCGGTGCTGGCGCAGATGGTGGCGGCGGCCCGCGATGGCAACCAGGGTGAGAGCGATGTCGTGATCACGCTCACACAGGCCGACCTCGCGAAGCTGGCCGGCTCCTCGCGAGAATCAGCGAGCCGATTCCTGGCGGCGCTGGAGCGCGCAGGCGTGATCACGCAGGGACGGGGCCGCCTCACCGTCCATGATCCCGAGGCATTGGAGGGCTATGTCTACTGATGCCCGGCGCGAGCCAGAGTTCTCTGCCGGCGGTGTTGTGGTGCGTGGCGACGAGGTTGTGGTGATCGTGCCGACGCGGCATGGCGCCGGGGGCACGAAGGTGCTCGGCCTGCCCAAGGGCCACCCCGAGTCCGGCGAGTCGGCCGCCGAGGCGGCTGCGCGCGAGGTGCGCGAGGAGGCCGGCGTCACCGGGGAGCTGATCGAGTCGCTCGGGACGGTTGAGTACACGTACGAGCGCAGGGGCAGATCGATCGCCAAGCGTGTCCAGTTCTTCCTCTTCGAATACCGCGAAGGCGACCCCGCAGATCACGACCACGAGGTCGAGCAGGCGCGCTGGATGCCGCTGTCGCAGGCGGTCACCGCGCTCACCTACGCCGGTGAGCGTGAGATCGTGGCGCGAGCGATGTCGCGCCGCGCCGCGGATCGGTAGGCTGCGCGACGTGCGCGTACTGAACTTCTACTCGTCGGTGTTTGCCGACCAGCTGCGGCGCGGCCGCAAGACGGCCACGATCCGGCTCGGCGACAAGTCACACAAGTACCGCAAGAACGACTGCGTCGTGGTCACAATCGGTTATCAGCACTCGCCGCGCGAGAAGATCTTCAACGCCGTGATCGATCAGGTCGAGGTCAAGCGCGTGCAGGATCTCTCTCCGCGCGACATCGAGCACGACAACCCGGAATTCCGCCGCGTCGATGAGATGGTCCACTTCCTCGAGCAGATATACAGTCGCAAGGTCTCGCTGGAAGACACCGTCACGGTCGTCCGCTTCTCCCAGATCATCGAGAACCCGCCGGAGCTGCGCGACCGCTTCCACGGTCTCGGCGGCGCCAACAACTAGAGGGCATCGCACGACCCGCTCGGTGCTGGCTTTCAAGCCGGGGCCCGGGGCGGCCTTCAAGCCGGGGTGCGTCGCCCGACGAGCTCGCGGTTCGTTTCGGGCCACGCCGCGACCTGCTGTTTCTGACAAGCCGTCCCGTCTGGTGACCTGTCGTTTCTGACAAATCGTCCCGTCCGATCGAGCTTTGTCAGAAACGGTGCGATTTTCATGTCGATTCTGACAATCCGCCGGCGCCAGTGGCCGCATTGTCAGGTTCGACAGGTCCGGCGCCTGCCGTGCAGGCACCCAGCCGCCAAGGCGCCGATGCTCCGGCCAGCGTCCTACCACCGGCACTCACGCGAGCTACACGTAACGTCGTTAGGTCGTTATGATGACCATGCATACATCGGGAAAGCGAAGCCGAGGCCGCCGGCGCGCATTACGAGGAGGAAAGAGGTAGAGCCATGAAGAAGCGTCTTGTCCGATCAGCGTTGGCAGCATCTGCCGTCGCCGTCGCCTGTGGAGCACCGATAGCACTCGCCGCAAACCGAGGCGGGCACGTCAAAGCCGTCACGGCCAGCAGCCCGGTCACGATCTCGTATCTATTCCAGGGCTCATCGTCTGAGATGGCGATGTACAAGCAGTACGCAGCCACATATCACAAGCTGAATCCGAATGTCACCGTCGACGTCCGAGTCGTTCCGTTCGCGAACCTGCTGAGCACGATTCGCACTCAGGCGAACTCATCGGCTGGCCCGACGATCGCGAACATCTATGACCTCTGGCTCGGCCAGTTGACGCAGGGCGGCATCGCCGCCGCGGCTCCGGCTTCCGTCACCACCGACGTCAAGAAGAACTGGGGCGCATCCTCCGCTGCCGGGGTCACGAATGAGGGCAAGGTCCGCGGCTACCCGAACGAGGTCGACCTCTACGCGCTGAACTACAACAAGGCGCTGTTCCGCAAGGCCGGACTCTCGGGTCCCCCGAAGACCTGGACGCAGCTCTTGTCTGACTCCGCCAAGCTGAAGGCCGCAGGTGTCGCCCAGCCGTTCGGCGTCATTACGGAGTGGGACTCCGGGGTTGTGCACCCGTGGCTGTCACTGGTCGACTCCGATGGCGGCGCGCTGCTGAAGAACGGCAAGCCGAACCTGACCGGCAGGGCCGAGGAAGAGACGACCAAGCTGTACACGACCCTCGTCAAGGACCATTACACGGTTCCGTCCATGACCACGGCAAACGCCGAGACGACCGGCCCATACATGGATAACTTCACCAGCGGCAAGACGGCGATGATCATCATGGCCAACTGGTGGGAGAGCGATCTGAAGGCAGGATTCGGCAGCAAGTTCAACAGTGAGGTCGGGACCGCCCCGATCCCGGTCGGCCCGCACGGCAAGACGTCCTCAGCGGTGTCCTATGGCTGGTCCAACATCGTCAACGCGCACGCCTCTTCCGCGGAGCAGAAGGCCGCCTGGGCGTTCCTGACCTGGCTTGACAGCCCCGCGTCCGGCAAGAAGGGTGCCTCTGCCGAGGGTACGATCCTGACGTCGCTGGGCATCCTGCCCAGCCGCCAGAGCGACCTGAAGGCGTTCGCGTCGAAGCTGAAGACGCCATTCCTGAAGACCTACGTCTCCGAGTTGAAGACCGCCACCCCATTCCCGAGCGTCGTCCCGGGCGCTCAGCTGACGGACGTAATGCAGCAGCAGCTGGAGGCAGTCATCGAAGGCCAGTCGTCAGCGTCGGCCGCACTGTCGTCGGCGCAGTCGCAGGCGCAGTCACTGCTCTCGGCCGCTAGCTAATAGGTCGAGTGGCCGAACTAGCCACATCGACTCCCGAAGCGGGAGCCTTGAGCGGCACAGGGATCGCAGGTCGGGGGACCGGCCTGCGATCCCGGCTGCCCGGGGGGCGTCGTCGCCAGCGGCCGACCGCATACGGCCGTTGGAGCGCGGCGATGCTCAGCCCGGCGATGATCGTGATGGCGGCGTTCGTCTTCGTCCCGATCGTCCTCACGCTCTGGATCAGCCTCCACAGCTGGACGATGCTGACCCCGATCACCTCCATGAAGTGGGTCGGACTCAAGAACTACAGCGGCCTGCTGTCGGACCCGGACTTCACCTCCGCATTCCGCAACACAGTGGTGTACGTGTTGTTGTCACTCGTGATCACGGTGCCGCTGTCATACGTGTTCGGGCTGCTCCTCTATTTCCCGAACATCGCATGGAAGGGCCTGGTCCGAACCCTGCTGTTCGCGACCTACGTGATCCCCAGCGTCGCGGTCGCGCTCGTTTGGAGCGAACTGTATGAGCCGATATACGGCCCGCTGGCGCGGATTTTCCAACTGCTTGGCCTTGGCCAACCGTCGTTCCTGACTTCCCCTTCCACGGCGCTGTTGTGCCTGGTCATATTCCAGGTGTGGCAGATGGTCGGTTACTACACCATTCTTGTTACCGCCGGGCTCACACAAATTCCCGGGGAGCTCTACGAGGTGGCGAAGCTGGATGGCGTTGGCGTGATCCGGCAGGCATTCCAGATCACCCTGCCCTTGATGCGCAGGACGATGGTGTTGATCGGATTGCTGGCGGTTGTGAACTCGATTCAGCTGTTCGATCCGGTTTATCTGCTGACGCAAGGCGGGCCGGTCAACAGCACCAACGTGCTGTCGTTCGCGATCCAGCGCGACGCATTCGAATACGGGCTCGCCGGCCAGGCGAGCGCCATGGCTGTGTCGCTGGTGATCGTCCTTGCCGCCGTCGCCGGCGTGTTCCTCAGCGCCGGGAAGCTTGGCACGCTGGTCAGGCGACTGATCGGGCGAGGTGCCCGATGAGCGTCAGCGATCGGGTGACGCGCATCCCGTGGAGCCGTGGGCAGCGACGGTCCAGACCCCGCCGTCCCCTCACGCCTCGGCGTGCCGGCGCAGCCATCCTGCTCAGGGTCGTGCTCCTGGTGATCATCATCATCCCGCTCTTTCCGATCTACTGGATGATCATCTCCGCGCTGAAGGGGCCGAAGGACCTGCTGCACGTCCCGCCGGACTTCGTTCCCACACACATCACCTTCCACGCCTTCAGCACGGTCTTCAGCGCGATCCCGCTCGGCGACGGGTTCTTGAGCAGCTTCATCACGTCCGGAATCGCGACGGTCTCGGTAGTGGTCACGAGCGTTGCGGCCGGTTACATCTTCGCCAAGCACCGCTTCCGCGGCAAGGAACTCCTCTTCCGGTTGACGATCGGGACGATGTTCATCCCCGCGAGTGTCACACTCGTGCCGCTCTACTGGCTGATTTCGTCCATGGGTCTGAACAACTCCTACCTCGGCGTCGTCCTTCCCTGGTTGGCCAACGCCTTCGGCATCTTCCTCATGCGCCAGTTCATCTCGGATATTCCCGACGAGATCATCGAGGCCGCACGGCTGGACGGCAGCAGCGAACTGCGGATCCTGATCCAGGTGATCACGCCGCTCCTGCGGCCGGCGATAGTGACATTGGCGGTGTTCGCGTTCGTCTACTACTGGAACAACTTCCTGTGGCCGTTGAGCATCCTGCAGGCGGCTGACAAGTTCCCGGTTGTGCTGCAGCTCAACACGCTGATGTCGTACAGCTCCGGCGTGCAGTTCGAGAGTGTGGTGATGGCGGGAGCTCTGCTCGCGAGCCTCCCCAGCCTCTTGGTGTTCTTCCTCGCCCAGCGGGTCTTCGTCGCGGGCATCTCACGAACCGGGATCGTCGGATGAGCAGGTTCCCACTGGGCCGGCTCGGGATCGACATCGGCGGAACGCACGTGCGCATCCTCGGCGAGGACACGGACGGGCGGCGCTCCGAGGTGGTCTCCGCCCCGGTCGCGTCCTCCTATGACGGTCTGCTCGAACTCATCGCCGAGCTGACCGACACGGTCGGCAAGCCGCCCTTCTCTGCAATCGGCTGCGGGCTCCCGGGATCCACCAGCGCCGACGTACCGATTTACGTGCCCGCCATACCGTGGATCGAAGGGCGCGCGTTCGCGGACGACCTCTCCCGTCTCCTGGGCGGCTCAGTCACCCTCGCGATGGATGGCCAGCTCACCCTGCTCGGTGAGGTTCTCGAGGGAGCGGCGTCGGGTTACCGCTCCTGTGTACTCGTGGCCGTGGGCACCGGGATCGGCGGAGCCCTGATGATCGAGGGCCGCATCTGGCGCGGGCATCACGGAGGCGCAGGTGCCTGGGGGTGGCTGCCGGCCGGTGATCCCGGCGTACAGCGCGCCCTGTTCGAGCAGGTCGCATCGGGGACCGCGCTAGGTGAACGCGCAACCGCACTGCAACACGACTGGACTTCAAGGGCGTTGGTCACGGCGGCGCGTTCAGGCTCCGAGCCGGCGCGCGCCGAGTTGGTCGCCTACGGAGAGCGGCTCGGACGCGGGCTCGCGGCGATCGTCAACCTGGTGGATGTGGAGGCCGTGATCTTCGGCGGCGGACTCGTCGCCGAGGTCGATCTTCTGACCGACCCGATCACTTCCGCCCTCGAGGCCGCGATCTCTCCCACCACTCGTGGCGTGGCGTTCGTGCCCGCCGGTCTCGGCCCGATGGCAGGGGTTGTCGGCGCCCTGCGCGTATCCGATGCTGAGGAGGCGGCATGGCTATAGAGCCGCCCCCAGAGCCTTCGCTTCTCGACGAGAGCTCTCTCGTGCCGCTGTACCGGCAGGTCGAGATGGATCTGAACCGGCGGATCAAGGCCGGCGAGTGGCCCCCCGGCGCCAAGATACCCTCCGAGCCCGTTCTGTGCGCCCAATACAGCGTCAGCCGCGTGACCATGCGCGAAGCCGTGACGCGACTCGTGCAGCACGGCCTGCTTCGTAAGGAGCAGGGGCGCGGGACGTTTGTGCGCGAGCCGCAACTGGTCGCGGAGGCGCGTCGCCTGACCTCGTTGAGCGAGGAGCTTGGCGTGCTGGGGCTCCAGTCCGGGGCGTCGGTGCTCTCCAGTCGAATTACCACGGCCGGCGAGACCGAAACATCGGGCCAGCTACGACTGCTCGACACCGCTGGGGTATTCGAACTGCGGCGGCTGCGTACGGCGAGCGGCGCGCCCCTGGGGATACAGACGGCGATCCTGCCGCTCAACCGCTTCCCGGGGATCGAGTCAGTCGACCTCGAGGACCACTCGCTCTACGCCATTTTGCGCGAGCGCTACGGCGTCGTCGCCCAACAAGCATTCGAGACCTTCACCGTCGGGATGGCGACATCCGAGGAGAGGGGGCTGCTCGAACTTCCCAGAGGGATTCCCGTCTTTCACGTCAAGAGGCTCTCGTACGACGCCGAGGGGCCGTTCGAGTTCGTTACGAGCGTGATGAGGGGCGACCGCTATCAGGTGCGCCTGCACCTGCATCACACGTGAGCGGTTCGCAGGGACCGGAATCCCGCCCACCAGAAAGGAACACCACAGCATGACCGAAGGAACGTACACATCTGCCGTGATCGAGCTGCTTGGACGTCTCGAGCAGACGCAGGGCGATGCGCTGGACCGGGTCGCCGCCAAGGCCGCCGAAGCACTCGAGGCCGGGGGACTGGTCCACCTCTTCGGGAGTGGGCATTCTGTGATCCCGACGCTGGACGCGTTCCCGCGGTACGGCAGCTTCGCCGGCTTGCACCCACTTACCGATCCGCGGCTGATGTGGCACAACGTGCTCGGCCCTGGTGGCGTCCGCGAACTGCTCTGGCTCGAGCGAACCGATGGCTACATCAAGCAGTTCCTCGACCATGAGCCGCTGAACCCCGGCGACGTGCTGATCGTTTACTCGCACGGCGGCCGTAACGCGGCGCCGATCGAGGCAGCGCAGTACGCCAAGGAGCACGGTCTGTTCACGGTTGCCGTGACATCCGTAGCGAACCGCGACCGGCCCAACGACGGTCGGCCACACCTGTCGGAAGTGACCGACGAGGTGATCGACACCGGCGTCCCGGTCGAGGACGCCGTCGTCGACGTCAAGGGCTGGACGCGCCCCGTTGGCGGCTCATCGACAGTGATCGCGAGCGTTGTCAGCCACGAGATCATCACGCGCTCGGCCAAGGAGCTCGCAGCTCGAGGGAAGACGCTCCCGACTTTCGTTTCGCCCACGGTTCCGGGGGCGTCACTTGCGTCGAACGATGAGGTGTTCGCCGCACATCGCGCGCTGTTGCATGCGGCGGAAGGTAAGGCGATCCGTTGACGCTGAGCCTCGACATCGAGGCGCCCGAGACGCTGCTCGGCGTTTCCGCCGCCTTCGACGGCGAGCACTTGATCGCCGGCGACGTTGAGATCCGAGGCGGCCGGGTGGCCCGCCTCGGAGTCGGCGCGGGTGTCGGTGCGCACATCGCCGCCCCCGGATTCGTCGACCTGCAGCTGAACGGGTTTTCGGGGGTCGACCTTCAGACGGCGGACGCCGCCACTGTGCGGGACATGGCCGCGCCACTGACCGCTACCGGGGTCACCGCGTACCAGCCGACTATCATCACGGCGCCGCCCACTGAGATGGCGGCGGCGCTTGCGGAGCTCGCGCACATCGAACAGGGTCCCGGGCTGCCCCACGTGCTGCCCGCCCACCTTGAGGGTCCATTCCTGTCCCCGGACTATCGCGGCGCGCATCCGCTGGAGGCCGTGGCCACGCCGGGCCTGGACCTTCTGCGGGAGCTGCTTAGCGCTGGGGAGGTCGGTTATGTCACGCTCGCGCCCGAGCTTCCCGGCGCGCTTGCGCTGATCGAGGAACTCCGGTCACGGAATGTCGTGGTCGCACTCGGCCACAGCAACGCCACCGCCGAAGAGGCGGACGCAGGCTTCGATGCTGGGATCACCGCTATCACGCATGCGTTCAACGCGATGCGTCCCTTTCACCACCGCGAACCGGGCCCGGTCGCGCGTGCGCTCGAGCGTGGCGACATCTGGATAACGGCGATCGCCGACCCAGTGCACCTGCACCCCACAGCGCTGCACCTGCTCCAGTGCGTTGCCGGCAAACGGTTCGTCGCCATATCGGACGCGATGGTCGCGGCCGGCCTCGATGACGGGCAGTACAAGTTCGGGCGGCTTGAGGTGACGCTCTCCGGCGGACGCGCCCTGCTCGCGGATGGCAGGCTCGCGGGCAGCGCCGCGACGCTCGACGCGTCGGTCCGTGAGCTCCTCGCGCTCGGCGTCCCGCTCGAGGCGAGTCTCGCCGCCGTCACGTCGCGGCCCGCAAGCGTCATCGGGGATCGAGAGCTTGGCCACCTCCGAGTCGGCGGACCCGCCGACATCGTGATCCTCGACGCCGAACTTCACCCGGTAACCACCTACATCGGCGGAGTACCAGGAGGTCAGCTGCAAGCGATACAGGAGGAGTCAATTGGCTGAGGTCAAGCTCGAACATGTGACCCACGTCTACCCGGGCAGCGACCGGGCGGCCGTGAAAGAGCTCACCCTCACCGCTGAGGACGGTGAATTCCTCGTCCTGGTCGGACCGTCCGGCTGCGGCAAGACGACCGCGCTGCGGATGGTCGCCGGCTTGGAGGAGACGCACGGCGGATCGATCTCGATCGGCGGGCGCGACGTTACGAACGCTGCGCCAAAGACCCGTGACGTGGCGATGGTCTTCCAGAACTACGCGCTGTACCCCCACATGACAGTGCGTAGGAACATCGCCTACGGGCTGCAGGTCGCGCACCTGCCGAAGGATGAGATCGCAAAGCGCGTAGCCGACGCATCCAAGATGCTCGGGCTCCAGGATTTGCTCGACCGCAAGCCGTCGGAGCTCTCAGGCGGCCAGCGTCAGCGGGTCGCGATGGGGCGCGCGGTCGTGCGGGTGCCGCAGGTGTACCTCATGGATGAGCCGCTGTCGAACCTGGACGCAAAGCTGCGCAGTCAGACACGCAACGAGATCATCGACCTGCAGAAACGGCTGGCGACGACCACGCTCTACGTGACGCACGACCAGGTCGAGGCGATGACTATGGGGCACCGGGTCGCCGTGATGCGCGACGGTGAGCTCCAACAGATCGGAGCCCCGCGAGAGATCTACACGCAGCCCTCGAACGTCTTCGTGGCCACGTTCGTCGGCGCGCCGCCCATGGCGGTGCTCAGGTGCCCGGTCGACCCCTCCGGGACCATGACGATCGGGAGCCTGCGGGTCGACGTGGGCAGCCCGAGACTGGGCGAGGCCGTCGCCGATGGCAGCGTGTTGGTCGGTGTGAGGGCGGAGGATTGGCGTCACGCCGACGGCTCCGAAGGCGTGTCGGCCGCGGTCACGCACGTCGAGGATCTCGGCGCCGACACATACGTGCACGCGGTGATCGGCGAGGGCGATGACCGGGTGCTGATCACCGCGAGCCGCCTGGCGGGGCCAGAGCCGAAGTCAGGCGAGGTTCTGACCCTCGTCCCGAATCTGGAGAAGCTGCACCTCTTCTCCGTGGTGACCAGTAAGCGGCTGCCCGACAGCAACCGATGAAGGTCCTCATCGTCCCCGATGAAGACACCGGCGCAGTCCTGGCAGCCGATCTCATCAGAGAACTGGTCGACGAATTGCCGAACGCGATCCTCGGCTTCGCGACCGGCAGCACTCCCGAGCCGCTCTATGCCGAGCTGGCGGCGCGCAGTGATCGCGGACTCGACCTCCGTGGTGTACACGGATTCCTGCTGGACGAGTACGTGGGTCTGGCTGCCGGTCACCCCCAGAGTTACCGTCAGGTGATCAGACGGGAGGTCAGTGACCGCCTCGGCTTGGACGCGGCACAGATCTCAGGCCCCGACGGGAGCGCCCTCGATTTGCACAGTGCTGCCCGCCGGTACGAGCAGGAGATATGCACGGTAGGCGGCGTCGACCTACAGATCCTGGGCCTGGGGGGCAACGGTCACATCGGGTTCAACGAGCCAGGCTCACCGTTCAATTCGCGTACGCGCGTCGTGACTCTCACGGAGCAGACACGTACCGATAACGCTCGCTTCTTCGGAGGCAAGGTCGACAGCGTGCCGACGCACGCGATCACTCAAGGGCTTGCCACGATCAGCAGCGCAAGGCGCCTGGTGCTACTCGCGTGGGGCGAACACAAGGCAGAGGCCGCCGCCCAATCCATCGAGGGAGAGATGACGGAGCGGTGGCCGGCGACGATGCTGCAGATGCACCCCGACGTGACCATGATCCTCGATCATGCCGCGGCGACGCTGCTACACGACACCGGCATCGCGTCACTTGGCTCGATGCATGAGATCCCGGATGCCGGCAGTTGCAGTCGGGTGTAGCCGCACCACGACAGGCCATGCACGGTGTAGAGCTGGTCATCTTCGACTGTGACGGGATTCTGGTCGACAGCGAGCGGCTCTCAGTCGACATATCCGTGCAGGTGCTGAACGACTTCGGGCTCTACCTGACTCGCGCGCAGGTGATCGAGCGGTTCGTCGGCGCCACCGACGGCCTCATCGAGGCAACCATCGAACGCCAGACCGGACGCCAGCTCACGGAAGCTGAGCACGCGGGCATGCGGTCTCGCTACCGCGACGCCTACGAACAGCGACTCAAGCCCGTTCGAGGTGTGACAGAGATGCTGCCCGCGATCCGACATCCCATGTGTGTGGCGTCAGGCAGCAGGCCCGATGTGCTGCGTCGGAAGCTGGAGATCTGCGGGTTGCTCCCCTACTTCGACGGTCGCCTGTTCAGTGCGTCACAGGTTGCTGCCGGGAAGCCCGCGCCCGACGTGTTCCTTCTCGCCGCAGCGGCGATGGGTGCTTCCCCTAAGCGGTGTGTGGCAGTCGAGGACAGCGTCTACGGCGTCGCCGCAGCCCGCGCGGCCGGCATGCGAGCGCTTGCCTACGGGGGTGGGTTGATCGCCGCGGAGGCGCTCGCTGGGCCGGACACTGTGATCTTCGAAGAGATGGACCAACTGCCCTCTCTGATCGGCGAGATGACCTGAGCGATGCCGGACGTGAACCTGCAGGCCAACGCCCCGCTCACCGCAGATGCACTCGACCAGACCGAGCGCCGACTCGCTGAGATCGTTGGGGCTGGGTTCGTGGCGCGCGACGCTGCGACGCTTGCCGCATACGCGAACGACGCCACCCCGCTGCTTCGGGGCAGGCCCGAGATCGTTTGCTCGCCGGCGAGCACGGCCGAGGTGTCCGCTGTCGTGGCGCTGGCTGCCGAACTGCACGTTCCGCTTGTGACGCGGGGGGCTGGGACGAATCTGTGTGGCGCGACGGTCGCTCAGCATGGCGGAATCGTGCTTGCGGTGACGCGCATGAAACGCATCCTGGAGGTCGATGCGGCCAACATGGCGATCGTCTGCCAGCCGGGTGTGACGACCGTCGAAGTGGCCGATGCCGCCGCCAGCGGCGGTCTCCTGTATCCGCCCGACCCTGGAAGCCGTACAGCGTCGACCATCGGCGGCAACGTCGCCACCTGCGCAGGTGGCCTGCGCGGGCTCAAGTACGGCGTTACACGCGATTATGTCCTGGGGTGCGAGGTCGTCATCGGAACCGGCGAGGTCATCCGCTGGGGAGGCAAGACCGTCAAGGACGTTGCCGGATTTGACCTGGCGCGGCTGATGTGCGGCAGCGAGGGGACACTTGGAGTGATCACGGAGGTGACGCTTCGCCTCGTTCCGACCCCGCCGGCCACCGGAACCGGACACGCCTACTTCCCCACGTTGGAAGAGGCTGGAGAGGCTGTGTCGGCGGTCCTCGCTCGCGGCGTCCTGCCGGCGACGCTCGAGTTCCTCGACCGCGTCTGCATCGAGACGGTCGAGGATTACGCGCACATCGGTCTACGCACGGACGCCGGTGCGCTGCTGGTCTTCGGCCAAGACGGATCCAGCGCGGATGTCGCTGCGGACATGTTGCGGATCGCCGAGACGTGCCGGGAGGCTGGTGCGATCGAGGTAACGATCGCGTCCTCGTCGGAGGAGGCCGCGCGTCTACTCGAGGCGCGTCGGGCAGCGCTCCCGGCGCTTTCGCGCCGTGCGCCCGTCACCGTGCTCGAGGATGCGAGCGTGCCGCGGTCAAAGGTTCCGGAGATGGTGCGCCGACTGGAGGAGATCGCTCATATGCACGGTCTGGTGATCGGAACCTTCGGTCACGCCGGGGACGGCAACCTCCACCCGACGTGTGTGTTCGATCCAGAAGAACCGGGGATCGTCGAGCGGGTCGAGCGGGCCTTCGCCGACGTCTTCGCCGCTGCGCTCGATCTCGGCGGCACGATCTCCGGCGAGCACGGGATCGGCATTGTGAAGCTGCCGTACCTCGAGCGTCAGCTTGGAAGCGCGCAGATCGCGCTGCTCCGACGGATCAAGGAGGCGTTTGACCCTGCCGGGATCCTCAATCCAGGAAAGCTCGGGTCGTGAGCGAACAGCCGGTCTTCACGCAGGATCTCCTCGACCGCTGTATCTCATGCGGCTTCTGTCTCTCGTCTTGCCCCACCTACGGGCTCACCGGGAGCGAAACCTCCTCGCCGCGCGGACGCATAGAACTGATGCGCGCGCTCCAGGACGGCCGTCTGGCAGAGGACGATCCGACGCTGAGGGAGGAATCCGAGTTCTGCCTTGGCTGCCGCGCGTGCGAGCCGGTCTGCCCAGCCGGAGTCCAGTACGGGACGCTGCTCGAGGAGTGGCGCGACCGCACATGGACTCCAGGCCGGCGACCGCTGCGACTGCGCGGCCTGCTGTGGCTGGTCAACCGCAGGTGGCGCGTCCAGATGCTCGGACTCCTCCGGCGACACGCGCGCAGGCGACACGCGTGCAGGCCACAAGCGTGCAGGCCACACGCGCGCACGAGTGGCTCTGACGAGCCGGTCTCGCTGATGCTCGGATGCTTCGAACGGGCGCTCTTCCCGTCGGTGAGCCGCAGCGCCTCAAAGCTCGTCCCGAACGCGCGGATCCCGGCGCGCCAGAGTTGCTGCGGCGCACTCCACGCGCACAACGGGGAACTCGAGCGCGGCCGCGAGCTCGCGGTCGCTCTCGGTGAGGAGCTTCCCGGCACGATCGTCACGACATCCGGTGGGTGCGCCGCACACCTCAGCTCTGTCCTCGGGCGCGAGCGCGTGCGTGAGCTCTCGGACTGGCTGGCCGAGCAGGGCGGTGAGCTGCCGACCGCGCCAAGCAGGCGGCTACGTGTGGCGTTGCAGGACTCCTGTCATCTGCGCAACGGGATCGGAGTCTGGCGGCAGCCCCGGGACCTGATCCGTGAGGTGGCCGACTACGTCGAGCTCGAGTCGGCCGCTGCGTGTTGCGGAGCTGCCGGCAGCTACTCGATCCTCCGCAAACACGACAGCAACGCGATCCTCGACACCAAGCTGGACGAGATCGCGGCCCTCGACCTCGACTACGTGGTCGCCGTCAACCCGGGCTGCCTGCGCCAGCTCCAGCAGGGCCTCCGCCGGCGCGGTCTTCGCACCCGCGCGGTCCACCTTGCTGAGTTCCTCACGGAGGCGAAAATTACGCCTGGATCGTGATGACCTGGAGACGGTGGCCGATCTGGATTCCGATCCGCGATGCCGGCCCCGGCTGTCGCACCGGCGCTGCCGGTGGCCTGCGTCGCGAACGTGACCTGCGTGCCTGAGGCGGAGGTGGCGTTATTCCGACTTATCCGGCACCTCGCGGTGCCGATGCTCGCATGTACGACGCAGCGTGGCTCGGGTGCGGCGCCGAAGTGGGTAGCTCCACCGGTAAGCCCGACGAGCTTCACCGTCACATGCTGCTTGGGCCTGGGCGTCCGCTTTCGCGTCGACGTCGGCTTCCCGTTCGTGTCGTCGTCGGTGATGCCGTGGCCGTGGCCGTGGCCGTGGTCGGCGATGGCGATGGCGATGGCGTTGTCGTTGTCGTCTGCTGCGGAGGGGGCGTGTTTTGCCGGCGGCACCGGCGTGACCGCGGCGGTGGCTGCGGATGTCTTGCCGCCGGCGTCCCCGGTCACCTCGACTGAGATCTCGTCACCGACGTCGTCGCTCGTCAGCGTGAGCATCGAGGACGTCGCTCCCGGGATCTCCTGGCTGCCGAGCGCCAGAGCAGTCGGCTCCTCGAAGTGTCGTCAATGATGGTCGACGCCCGCCCCGCGACTCCCCAGCCATGTTTTCGGCAGGTCAGCGCAAAAACTTTCGCTGTCGTAAATCTCTTGGCACTCTTCACACGAGAGTGCCAACTTCCCTAACAGAACGGCTATAGTGGCTGGCCAGTTGGCACTCCCCTACTGAGAGTGCCAAGAAGCATTACCGCATCACCAACTCAAGGGATAAACCCGGAGGCTGCATAGATGGCTATCAAGCTCAAGCCCCTTGGCGATCGCCTGATCGTGCGCGCGATCGAGGAGGAGGAGACGACCGCGAGCGGTCTCGTGCTCCCCGATACCGCCAAGGAAAAGCCCCAAAAGGGCAAGGTCTTGGCCGTAGGAGACGGCAAGATCAACGAGGACACCGGCAAGCGCACCCCGCTCGACGTCGAGGTCGGCGACGAGGTCCTCTACAGCAAGTACGGCGGCACGGAGATCAAGCTGGAAGGCGAGGAGCTCCTCGTCCTCCGCGAGTCCGACGTGCTCGCCAAGGTCCAGTAAGACCACACTCTTAGGAGAACCGAGACAAAAATGGCTCATAAGGAACTGAAGTACGACTCGGAGGCACGCAAGGCGCTAGAGGCTGGCGTCGATGCAGTTGCCAACGCGGTCAAGGTCACGCTCGGCCCCAAGGGCCGCTACGTCGTGATCGACAAGAAGTTCGGCGCCCCGACCATCACCAACGACGGTGTCACCATTGCGCGTGAGATCGAGGTCGAGGACGTCTTCCAGAACCAGGGCGCCCAGCTCGTCCGCGAAGTCGCCACGGCGACCAACGACGTAGCCGGCGATGGCACCACCACCGCCACCGTGCTGGCTCAGGCGATCGTTCGCCAGGGTCTGAAGAACGTCGCTGCCGGCGCCAACCCGCTGGCGCTGAAGCGCGGCATCGAGAAGGCCGTCGAGCAGGTCGTCGCCAACATTGCCAAGCAGTCGACTCCTGTCTCCGGCAAGGAGCAGATCGCGCGCGTTGCGACGATCTCTGCCGGCGACGAGGAGATCGGCGACCTGATCGCTGACGCGATCGACAAGGTCGGCAAGGACGGCGTGGTCAACGTCGAAGAGGGCCAGACCCTCGCCATGGACCTCGAGTTCACCGAGGGCATGCAGTTCGACAAGGGCTACATCAACCCCTACATGGTTACTGACACTGATCGTCAGGAGGCGGTGCTCGAGGATCCCTACATCCTCATCGCCAACCAGAAGATCGGCTCAGTCCGTGACGTCCTACCGGTGCTCGAGGCAGTGATTCAGAGCGGCAAGCCGCTGCTGATCATCGCCGAGGACGTCGAGGGCGAGGCGCTGGCGACCCTGGTCGTCAACAAGCTGCGCGGCACGTTCACTGGCGTCGCCGTCAAGGCGCCGGGCTTCGGTGACCGCCGCAAGCGCATGCTCGAGGACATCGCGATCCTCACCGGCGGCGAGGTCATCACCGAGGAGATGGGCCTCAAGCTCGAGAACACCCAGATCAGTCAGCTGGGTCGCGCTCGCCGTGTGGTGATCGCCAAGGACACCACGACGATCGTCGACGGCGCCGGTGACTCGAACGCCATCAAGGGCCGCATCAACCAGATCAAGAACGAGGTCGAGAACACCGATTCGGACTTCGACCGTGAGAAGCTCCAGGAGCGTCTCGCCAAGCTGTCCGGCGGTGTTGCGGTCGTCAAGGTCGGCGCCGCTACCGAGACCGAGATGAAGGAAAAGAAGCACCGCGTCGAGGACGCGTTGCAGGCCACCCGCGCCGCCCTCGAGGAGGGCATCGTGGCGGGCGGCGGTACCGCTCTCCTGGTTGCCCAGAAGGCCCTCATGGTCGACGGCATCGAGGACGAGGACGAGCAGACCGGCGCGAAGATCATCGTCCGTGCGCTCGAGGAACCGCTCCGTCAGATCGCCGAGAACGCTGGTCTCGAGGGCTCGGTTGTCGTCAACGAGGTCCGCAAGTCGAAGAAGGACCACGGTCTCAACGCCGCCAACGGCGAGATCGTGAACCTGATCACCGAGGGCATCATTGACCCGGCCATGGTCACCCGCTCGGCGCTGCAGAATGCCGCGTCGATCGCCAAGAACATCCTGACCACCGAGGCGATCATCGCCGAGGTTCCGGACAAGGATGGCGGCGGCGGCGCAGGCGGCGGTATGCCTGACATGTCAGGAATGATGTAAGCCGACTTAGCCTGAATCGGTTGTGAGGGAGGGCCGGGTGGGTGGTATCCCATCCGGCCCTCCCTCGTTCTGTCCCCGCTCCCGCTCGACCACAGCAAGAACCGCGTCGACGATGGTCGGGTCGAAGCTGGGTGCCCGCGACAGCGCGCATCTCGGCGGCGGCCTGCTCGAATGGAAGGTGCTTGCGGTAGGAGCGGTCCGTGCGCATCGCATTCCACCTGTCGCAGCCGGCAATGATCCGCGACTCCAACGGGATCTCATGGCCTGCCAGACCGTCCGGATAGCCTGGCCGTCCCAGCGTTCGTGGTGGGACCGCACGATCAGTCCCATCTCGCGCATGAAGCCGCCGACGGTGTCGAGCAGCTGGGCTCAGGCAGCCGAGGCGGCAGCCGCTTGCCGCAGCTGTGCCGCCCGGAGCAGAAGTAGCTCGACGACGTCGGTGGTCGCCACGAACGGGTCCGCGACCACGTTGCCGTCGATCACCGCTACGGCGGCGACGGCTGAGCCGGAGCGCTCCGCGATCAATGCCGGCCCCGTCAGCGGCCGCGCGCTGTCCAGGTGGGCCAGCTCTCGCAGCGTCGGTGCGTCGGCTGCGACGGCGAGGCGAATGACGACGGGGGTCCAGCGATAGTCCGTGCGGGGGCTGGTCGACGGCTCGGGGTTGGTCACTGCGACGAGGTGGTCTCGCCGCGCGCTCTTGCGGGTGATTTCGGCGATAGTTGTCATGTCAAGCATGGTCGGCTAAGAGCCGCGGCTGCACATCGGCAGAATGGAGCCACTACTGAGGCTTGGGGCCTTAGCTCGGCTGCCGCTACGTACTCAGGAGAGCGCCCGCGGGCGCGAGACCAGCGTGCCGTAGACGCCGAGCGTCCTCCGGGCGACTTCGGCCCAATCGAACTGCAAGACGTGCTCACGCGCTTCGCGCACCAGCTGGTCGCGAGCAGCGTCGTCGGTCAGCACACGCTCGAGCACCTCGCGCAGCGCGTCGGCGTCGCGTGAGGGGAAGCGTAGGCCGACGGTTCCGTCGCCCGGCACGACCTCCCGCAGGCCGCCCGTGTCGGCGACGACGCAGAGGCAGCCGGATGCCATCGCCTCGAGCGCCACGAGCCCGAACGGCTCGTAGATCGAGGGCACGATGCAGAGATCGGCGACGCGATACAGCGAGTGCAGGAGATCGTCGCCCGCCCAGCCGATGAACGATCCGTAACCGCTCAGCCCGAGCTTCTTGGCCTGGGCCTTGAGCTCGGCCTCGGCGGTGCCGGTACCGGCCACCACGAATCGCACCCGGCCGTCGCGCTTGACGACCGGCGCGAGCGCATCGAGCGCCAGGTGAAAGCCCTTCTCGTAGACGAGCCGCCCGACGAGGAGCACCAACCGCTCGTCGGGCGCGGCATAGCGAGCCCGCAGCGTCGCGAGCTCGGGGTCCGGCGCGGCGACCAGATCAGCCGCGTCGATTCCGTTCGGTATCGCTGTAATTCGTCGGGCGGGAACGCCGAAGATCTGCGCCACGTGGCCCGCCATGTAGTCCGAGCAGGTGATCACGTGATCGGCGCGCCGCGCCATTTTGCGCTCGGCCGCATGGATCTCGGACTGCGGATGGTTCTGCACCCAGCCCTGGTGGCGGCCGTACTCGGTCGCGTGGACGGTGACCAACCACGGCAGCCCTTGGCTGCGCGCCGCCCGGTGGGCTGCATCGGCAACGAGCCAATCGTGCGAGTGCACCAGATCGAACTCGAAGCGCTCGGCAAGCTCGGATGAGAGCGCTGCCATGTCCTGGTTCATGGCCGTCACCCAACGCAGGAATGCCTTCACATCCTTGGGAAACGGCGGCTCTGCGACCCGGTGGATGTGAACGCCGCGCCGCGACTCCTCGACCGGCAGCCGGCCGGCCCCGCGGGTCAGAACATGCACCTCGGTACCGCGCGAGGCGAGCTGCTCGGAGAGCTTGCGAACGTGGCGTCCGAGTCCGCCCTCAATCACAGGCGGGTACTCCCACGACAACTGCAGGACGCGCATCGGTGGGCGTGAGCCTAGCGCTGCAGACCGCCTGGTGCAGCAGCGGCGCACCAGGCGGTGGCTAACCCTCGAGGCTGGAAAGTGGGCGCGGGCCGGCGCCGACGTACTTGGCGCTCGGGCGGATCATGCGGCCCTCGCGCTTCTGTTCGAGGATGTGCGCTGACCAGCCTGCGACGCGCGCACACGCGAACATCGGCGTATAGAGCGGCGGCGGGACCTCGGCGAAGTCGAGTACGACTGCGGCCCAGAACTCGATGTTCGTCGCGAGGATCCGATCCGGCCGGCGCGCCTGCAGTTCCTCGAGGGCGGCGAGCTCGAGCGCCTCGGCAATCTCGACTCGGCTCGACCCTAGCTCATGCATCATCCGGCGCAGAACACGGGCGCGCGGGTCCTCGGCCCGGTAGACGCGGTGTCCGAAGCCCATGATCCGCTCGCCCCGGTCGAGCTTGGCCGTGACCCACTGTTGGGCGTCGCCGGCGGCCTCGACCTCGTCGAGCATCTGCCGCACGCGGGACGGCGCGCCGCCGTGCAGCGGGCCCGACAGCGCACCGACCGCCGCCGAGAGCGCGGCGGCTACGTCGGCACCAGTGGAGGTGATCACCCGCGCCGTAAAGGTCGACGAGCTCATTCCGTGCTCGGCCGCAGCAGTCCAGTAGGCGTCGATCGCGCTCACATGGCGTGGGTCGGCCTCGCCGCGCCAGCGCGTCAGGAAGCGCTCGGCGATCGAGCGTGACTTGTCAATCTCGCTCTGCGGGACCGGCGGCCGGCCGAAGCCGCGGGCCGACTGCGCTACGAACGAGAGCGCCATCACCGATGCGCGCGCGAGGTCGTCGCGCGCTTGCTCGTCCGAGATGTCCAGCACCGGCTTGAAGCCCCACTGCGGGCCGAGCGCGGCCAGTGCCGCCTGCATGTCGGCGCGCGGATCGCCAGAGTGAACGTTCAGCGGGTAGGGGGCCGCCGGCTGGAGGCCCGGCAGCAGGCTGTCATCGACAAGCAGCCCCCAAACCTGCTCGAACGGCACCTTGCCAACCAACTCCTCGATGTCGATGCCGCGGTAGCGCAGCGCGTCGCCATCGCGATCAGGCTCGGCGATCTCAGTCGCGAAGGCGACGATGCCTTCAAGGCCGGACTGGACTTCGTCGTATACGGACATATTCGGCGCCCTCCCATGCTGCGTCGGTTCCTGCCGACAGGCTAACCGGACAGGGTCGACACCAACGCTCTCACTGACCGCTTAGCCGGTTCGCCCCAGGTCTTTGCCCAGTGGTGCACCGCGTACGCCTCAGGGAAGCGTTCTTCGCGCCGATGCCGCTCGGTCCAGTGGTACGGGTGGAGCACGTGCGGCTCGCACAGCACGACTCCGTACAATCGGCCCCTCGCGGCTTTCAGCCAGAACCCCAGAGAGACAGGAAGAGCGAGATTTATGGCCTACGTGATCGCCGAGCCGTGCATCGGGACCAAGGACAACTCGTGCGTAGAGGTTTGCCCGGTCGACTGCATCCACCCGACGCCCGACGAGCCCGATTACGACAAGGTGGAGCAGCTCTACATCGACGCCGAGGAGTGCATCGATTGCGACGCCTGTGTTGAGGCCTGCCCGGTCGACGCCTGCTTCGCCGAGGACCAGCTGCCAGACGAATGGCAGCAGTTCACCGTTGTAAACGCCGAGTACTACCGCAACCGCTAGCCTCGCGCCGCCTGGACGCGCCTGGCTTCAGATGCCGCGCGGCAGGTACCCCCGGTACCTGCCTTGCGCAGCCTCTTCGCCAGCACGTCCAGTGACTCCCGAGGACCGCACTACGCCATCGGGAGTGACATGCCCGACGGCTTCGTCACCACCGCCGGCTCCGGCTCGGCCGCCATCATCGGCAGCTCGACCGGTGTCATCGCGATCAGGCGCTCCGCGATTGTGTTGATCGCCTTAGCCGCCGCGTCCTGCGGGTTGGCGAGCACGACCGGCCGGCCACCGTCTGACTGCTCGCGCAACGGCATCGTCAGCGGCACCTGACCGAGCAGCGGCACGTCGAGCTCCTCGGCAAGCAGCTGGCCGCCGCCCTGGCCGAAGATCGGGAAGTGCTCGCCCGACGGCGTCGTGAAGCCGGACATGTTCTCGATCACGCCGGCGATCTCGAGATTGAGCTTGTCCGCCATCTCGGCCGAGCGTTTGGCGACCTTCTGGGCCACCGCCTGTGGGGTGGTGACGATCAGGAACTTCGCCTCTGGCAGCAGCTGTGAGAGCGTCATCGAGACGTCGCCGGTGCCCGGGGGCAGGTCGATCAGCAGGTAGTCCAGAGCGCCCCACTCGACGTCCTCGATGAACTGCTGGAGCGCCTTGTGCAGCATCGGGCCGCGCCACACGACCGCGGCGTCCTGCTCGATGAAGAAGCCGATCGAGACGATCTTGACGCCGTCACCGCCGTCGAGCGGGAGGATCTTGCGGCTGGCGTTGACCTTGGCGCGCTCGCCGCTGAGACCGAACATGCGTGGCTGCGAGTAGCCCCAGACGTCGGCGTCCAGAACGCCGACCTGCTTGCCGTGCGCCGCCAGCGCGGCGGCGAGGTTCGCGGTCACGCTCGACTTGCCGACGCCGCCCTTGCCCGAGCCGACGCAGATCACGTTCTCGACCTGCGCGAGTGCGCCCTCCGGCAGCGAGCCGCGCCCGAGCTTCTGCCGCAGCGCCTGCTTTTCGGTGTCGGAGAGAACGTCGAAGTTGATGTTGACGCCGATCACGCCGTCGAGGGCGCGAATGGCCTCGTCGACGCCATTCTGGAAGTGATCGCGGATCGGGCAGCCCGGTGTCGTCAGCGAAACGGTCACGTCGACGACACCATTCGGATGGATGTCGATCGAGCGAACCATCTCGAGCGTCACGATGTCCTTATGAAGTTCTGGGTCGATGACGGCGCGCAGCGCCTCGGTCACCTGGTCTCTCGTTGGCATACAACCCATGATACGTTCCCGCCTCATGCCGGCCGAGGGAGCAGTGACGATCACCCCTGTCCGGGGGCGGGCAGACCTGAAGGCGTTCGTCGACCTGCCCTACCGGCTGCACGCCGGCACGCCCTGGATCCCGCCGCTGAAGCTCGAGCGCTACGCATACCTGAACCGCAGGCTCAACCCGTTCTTCAAGCACGGTGACGCAGAGTTCTTCCTCGCGCTCCGCGACGGCCGGGTGGTCGGCCGGATCAGTGCCCAGTACGACCGTAACTTCAACGCCTTCCACGGGAATCGCTGGGGCTTCTTCGGGTTCCTCGAGTTCGAGGAGGACCAGGAGGTCGTCGACGCGCTGTTCGACGCTGCCGCCGCCTGGCTGAAGGCCGCCGGCCGCGACCGCATGATCGGCCCCTTCGACCTGATCATGAACGAGGAGTGCGGCGTCTTGATCGAGGGCTTTGCGCTGGAGCCGATGATCCGCCAGCCCTGGCATCCGCCCTACTACCGGCAGCGACTCGAAGCAGCGGGCCTCGAGAAGGCGATGGACGTCTTCCACTGGAACCTGCGCCTCGACGACCGCGAGGACCGGATGCTGCCGATCCTGCCGAAGCTCGCGAAGCGCGCGAGGGAGAAGCACGGCTTCCGGCTCCGGAAGATGTCGTTCTGGCGACTCGGGCGCGACCTGAAAGAGTTTCAGAAGATCTACAACGCTGCCTGGTCCAAGAACTGGGCCTTCTCGCCCTACGACGACCACGACCTCGCCGATCTGGCGATCAACTACCGACTTGTCTTCGACAAGCGCTGGTTCATGCTGGTCGAGAACGACACGGAGGTCGTGGCCGCAGCGATCACGATCCCCGACATCAACCAGGTGCTCAAGAAGATGAATGGGCGCGTGCTGCCGTTTGGCTGGTGGTACTACCTGAATCGCAAGCGGCTGATCGACCGCTGCCGCGTGGGCTTCCTCGGCGTCCTGCCCGAGTACGAGCACACCGGCGTCGCCGCGCTGCTCTACATCGAGAACTTCGACATGGCCGCTGCCTCCCCGATCAATTGGGGTGAACCCGGTTGGATCCTCGAGACCAATACCGGCATGAACCGTGGCCTCGCCGCGATGGGGGGGCGCATCGCCAAGCGCATGCGGATCTACGAGCGCCTGCTCGAGGAGGGCGCCGAGCCGGCCGCGCCGCCGGAGAGCGTGTCGCGCTACGTGCCCTCCGAGATCGCGCCCACGGACTGATCCACGCGCCTCGTTAAGGACCGACGGGCCACTACTTCCGTAGCGGCCCGGCGGTTGAGGGAGGAGAGGGTGCTGCATCCGCCGGCGAGGATATGGGCCGGCGAACCCTTCCCGCTGCGTCGATCTCCAAGTCGAGCGGCGGGGGAAGTCGTTGCGTGGACAAATAATAGCCCATCGACTTTTGTTCGTGAGGAATTAATTCCTCAAAGGCTCGTCTCGAAACCGTCAAATAGGTGTAAACCACCCAGATGGGGGGTTACAGCGCGTTCGGGACGGCCACACGATTTTCATGGTGAGAGGTTGGAGCGCCGCAGCCAAGCGGCGGGGTCCTCGATCTCGACGAGTGTAGGAAGCGCCTCGGGGGCTGAGAAGAGCTGGCGCAGCGCCGCGCTGCCGCCCACGCGGACGATCTCGTCACAGAAGATCTTGCCGCGCTCATACTGCTTGAGCTTCATCTCGAGCCCGAGCACACGACTGACCAGGCGACCCATCGGCGACTGCACCTTGCGGCGTTCGTCGAGCGCCTTGCGCAGGTCCGGTAGCGACGGCAGCAGCTCGGGCGCGACCGCATCCATCACGTGCTCGGCGTGACCTTCGATCACTGCCATCACCGCTTGCGCGCGGTCGATCGCGTCGCGCTCGGGCTCGGACGCGACCATGCCAATGAAGTCCGCCTTGAGCGCCGCACGCCCCACCCGCTCGAGCGCCTCGCGGCTCGGGAGATGCAGGCGCCGCCGCGCGCTCATGCGCGTCTCGGCGCTGTCGATCAGCTCCCGGATCAGGTCGGCGAGATGGTCCTGGAGCCACGGCACGCCGGCGAATTGGACCGCGTGGGTGACCTCGTGCAGCGCGACCCAGGTGACGAACTCGCGCTCGTTCGCATCAAAGCGCTTCACCGCACCACCCAGGTTGGGCAGCACGAATAGCAAGCGTGGTGGCCGCCCGTAGGCATGTTCCTTGAGCAGCACGAACTCATACTGGCCGAGGACGCGCTGCGACAGATAGCCGATCAGCAGTCCGACCTCGGCGCTGCCGGTGAATCCAAGCCACAGCTGTGCTGCGGGCTTGACCGGCCCGAGCTGCTCGGTGAGTCGGTCGAGCATTGGGTCGATCAGCGCTCTTGTCGAGGCGATGTTGGTCGCGACCCATTCGCGGCGGCTGAGGCCCTCCGGCGGCGGCAGCGGACCGTCCGGCACGAGCCCCGTATAGGCGACGACACGCTGCTCGGCGTCGGCAACGATCGGCGCGAGGTCGACCGTTGGGGCGGGCGCGTCGCTGTTGCCCGCGATCCGCCCGGCGATCCACTCGGCGACGATCCAGTCGATTACCGGAGCGGGCACACCGACTCCAGCTCGGCCAGCGTCGCGGGCGTCCGCGCGGCGACGATCGGCGAGTGCGGCACCAGGTCGAGCGGTGCGCCCAGCGGATCCTCGAACTTCGGGAAGCTGACCACGCCACCGGCTTCGCGCACGATCAGCTGCGCCGCGGCCGCGTCGACCGCGCGGCATGAACGCAGCGACACGAGTCCGTCGAAGCGCGCAGCGGCGACCTGGCAGAGCGACGGTGCCACGGCCCCCAGCGCGCGCAGCCGGTACGCGTACTCGACCAGCGGGTCGATCGCGCCCTTGAGCCAGCGCGGGTCCGCGGACTCGATCCCCAGCACCTCGAGCCGGCCGTCAGGCCCATGGCGCTCGCCCAGCGCGGGGTCCAGCCGCTCTCCGTCGAGGAAGGCGCCGGACCCGTGGCGCGCCCACCACTCCTCCCCGGTGCCGAAGTCATAGACGTACCCGAACTCCACATCGGCCATCGTCTGGCCGGCGGCGACCGCCAGCGACAGGGCGTGGTGCGCGAGCCCGCGCTTGGCGTTCAGCGAGCCGTCGATCGGGTCGATCACAACCAGCACGTCACCGCCGCCGAAGCCGACGGCGCCGCGTTCCTCCGAGATTGCGTTGAAGCGGTGGCCCTCGTCGTACAGACGCTGCAGCTCGGCAAAGACGATCGTCTCCGCTGCCTCATCGATCTCCAGCGTGTGGTCGCCGCCGCTGCCGGTTGTGCCGGTCTCAACGGCGCGCTCGATGGTCGTGGAACGGCCGTCAAGCATCGTCTGCATGGCACCGGTGGCGCGACGGCAGGCGCTGAGCCAATCCGCATGTGTCTCAGCTCCCGTGGCGTCCATTCCAAGCCTATGCTGTCAGACGAGGTGACCGAGACTGCTCTGACCGTCCACGATCCGGCAACGCTGATCACCCACAGCGGCTCTCCGCTACTGATCTTGGGTGCGGCCGGCAGCGGTAAGACGCGGCTGATTCTCGATCGCTACCGCTGGCTGGTCGAGCAGGGAACGCTGCCTGAGCGGATCGTGTTGCTGACACCTTCGGCGGCTCGGGCCAATGCCGCGCGTGCCGTGCTCGAGGAGGAGCTGCGCGACGGCTACACCGAGCTCGTCGTCGTCACGCCGGCACAATTGGCGGCCGCGGTGCTGCGCCGCGCCGGGTCGAGGCCCGATCTGGTCGACGCGCTGCTCAGCGCCGGTGACCGGCTCGCGATGCTGGCCGAACGGATCGACGAGCTGCCGCTCCAGCATCACGACTTCGGCGGCAACGCGGGCGCGCTGCTGGGCAGCTTCGTACGACGGATCGACCGGCTCAAGGCCGAACTCGTAGGCGCCGCCGAGTTCTCGGCCTGGGCCGGGCAGCAGGAGAGTCCCCGTGAGCGCGAGTTCGCAGCGATCTTCGACGCGCATGACCGCATGATGCGCGAGCTTGGGGCATGCGATGAGGGCGATCTCGTGAGCCTCGCAATCAAGCTCCTTGCCGACCAGCCTTCCAGTCGCCAGCCGTTTCAGCACGTCCTGATCGACGACGCCCAGGAGCTGGATCTTGGGCCGGCAACGCTGGCCCGTGCCGTTGCTGGCGGTGAGCTGACGGTCGCCGGTGACCCGCTCGGCGCCGTCTGGCGCTTCCGCGGCGCCGGCGCCGCACGGCTCGATGCGTTCGAGACCCGGGGTTCGCGGGTTGTGCGCCTGTTGGCCTCGCACCGCTGCCCGCCGGCCGTTGCCGAGGCGGCCTGGGCGGTGGCGCTCGGCGGCGCTGGCGCTGCGGCCGGCCGGCTCGAGATGCTGCCACCCGCCACCGCATCCCCAGCCGGCTCGGACGGGACCGTCGAGTTCTGGCGCTGCGAGAACGAGCGAGCGCAGGCGCAGTCGGTCGCGGCCGAGATCGAGCGGCTGGTCGCGCGTGAGCAGGTCGATCCGGGGCGGATCGCCGTCATTGCCGCCGAGATCGCACGCGAAGGGCAGGCGGTGTCGGTGGCGCTCGAGGAGCGCGCGGTTCCGCACACGGTGGTCGGTGATGCTGCGTTCTTCCAGCGCGCCGAGGTGCGCGACCTGCTCGCTTGGCTGCGGCTGCTGGCCGACCCCGGTGACGCTCCGGCCGTGGTGCGTGCGCTGGCGCGTTCGCCGATCGGTCTGCGCTCGATCGACATCGCCCGCTGCACCCAGATCGCGCGCCGGCGCAAGCTCGACATGGTGGCTGCGCTGGCGGCCGCGATCGAGTCGCCGCAGGTTCCGCCCGAGGCGCGCGAGCGCATCCGCGTGTTCCTGAAGCTTTACCGGGCGTGCGTGGCGCACGTCGACACGATGCGGCCCGACATGTACGTGCACCGGCTGATCGAGCGCCTCGGCTTGCGCCGTCAGCAGTTGTTTGCCGCGCAGGCCGATGTCGTCGAGCGGCTGCGGGCGCTGGCGCGGTTCGGTGAGCTCGCCTCCGCCTATGTCGCGCGGATGCCGCAGGCGACAGCGCGCGAGTTCGCACGCTCGATTGCCGCGGTGGCCGAGTACGGCCTGCGCGAGCGCGAGGAGCCGGAACTGGCCGGAGCCGACGTTGTGCAGGTGCTCGCGCTTGACGTTGCCGGCGGGCTGGAGGTCGACCACGTCTTCGTGCTGGGGTTGCGAGCGTCGCTCCTGGGCTCGAACGCGCTCGACTGCGAGCCCGTGCCCGACGCGCTGCTGCGCGAGCCACTGCCGGGGGATGACGACGCCGCCCGTCGTTCGCGTTTGCGCCAGCGACTGTATGTCGCGGTCTCGCGTGCCCGTGAACGGGCCGTGCTGGTCTATGCGGCCACCGGCGAGCGTGGCGGGCGGGCGGGCGTGGTTCCGCCGCCGCTGCCGCCGGTCGAGCAGGCGCGCGAGGCGCTTGGTGGCGAGTGGCTCGATCTCAGCGAGGACCTGTTCGGCCCGGCTGAGACGCTGCACTCGACCTACCGGCTGCTGCGCGACGAGCTGATGGAGGGCACGACGCGTGCTGCCGGCCGCTTGGCCGAGCTGCGGCTCGATACCGACCTCGACATCTCACACGCCGTCGTCCGCTACCTCGAACTGCTCAAGCTCGCTGCCCTGATCGCGCGCGGCGACGCGCAGGAGGGGCAGGGCATGGGTGAGGCCCTGCGCGACATCAATGTCCGGATCGAGCAGGCCGTCACTGCCGACCAGCGTGAGATCTTCATGAGCTCCCCGCTCGACGAGTATCTGCTCGATGACGAACTCGACGTGCGCCGGCGCGCCCAGGTGATCGCGGCGCGCGACGAACCGTCGCTGCTGCGCTTCCTACCGATGCGCGGCGAGGGCGTGATGCTGTCGGCAACCGACATCGACACCTATCGCGCCTGCCCGCTGCGCTACAAGTTCGCGCGCGTGTTCCGGATCCCGCAGCAACCGACGCTGCATCAGCGCTTCGGGATTGCGGTGCACCAGGTGCTGGAGCGCTTCCATGCTGCTGAGGGCGAGCTCGGCCCGCTGGCCGAGCTCCTCACACTGCTCGACGCGAGCTGGCGCCGCGGCGGCTTCGGCGACTCCGACGAGGAGCGGCAGCTGCGCCAGAAGGCCACCGCCGCGCTGACCCGCTACCACGAGCGAGCGCAATCGGACGAGGCTCGCCCGGTCTGGTTCGAGCGCCAGTTCAGCTTCAAGCTCGGGCCGCACCTCGTGCGGGGCCGCGTCGACCGCGTCGACCGCCTGCCCTCAGGTGAATACGAGCTGATCGATTACAAGACCGGTCGCCCGAAGTCGGCCGAGCAGCTGACCAACGACGTGCAGCTGTCCCTGTACGCGATCGCCGCACGCGAGGCCTGGGACCTCGAGGCGATGCGCGGTGCCTACTACTACCTGCTCGACGACGAGAAGGTCGCGATCTCCGGCGATCCCGAGCGCGCCGAATGGATTCGTAACGTCGCGATCGAGGTCGCCGAGGGAATCAAGGCACAGGAGTTCGAGCCCACGCCCTCACCCCGCGCCTGCAAGCTGTGTGACTACCGGCTCGTCTGTCCCGCGGCCGAGCGCTGACCGCGGCGCAACACCGGGATGTATTGAACCTCGCCGCCGTGCCGCGGCACCGGCGCGCCTCGCATCGACTCCGAGAACGGGGTCGACCCCGAGAACGGAGTCGACCTGCGTCAGCTCGGCGGTTCTTGGCCCCGCTGGCGCAGGAAGCGCTGCAGGTCCCGCTCGATCGAGTCGCCGGAGGGAAGGTCGAAGGGGTCAGCTTCGTCCTCGCTGGCAGCCGCCTCGAGCTTCTCCACGAACGCCTGGATGTCCGGATCGTGCTGGACGGCGGCGTTCACCTGGCGTTCGTAGTCGGCAGCGGCCGACTCAAGCTCACCCGCGTCGACGACGACGCCCACGAGGCCCTCGAGCTTGCGGATCAGCGCGAGCGAAGCCTTCGGGTTCGGCGAGGCGGCGATGTAGTGCGGGACGGCAGCCCAAAGGCTCGCCGACGGCAGGCCGGCGTTGCGGCATGCGTCATGCACGATGCCGACGATCCCGGTCGGTCCCTCATAGGAGGACGTCGTCAGGCTCAGACGCGAGACCAGGGACGGATCGGTCGCGAACCCCGTCACCGACACAGGCCGCGTGTGCGGAACGTCTGCGAGCAGCGCGCCGAGCGTGACGACGAGCTGTACGCCGATCGCCTCGGCGAGCTCGACGATCAGACCGGTGAACGTGCGCCAGCGGAACGACGGCTCGTGGCCGGTCAGCAGGATCAGGTCGCGCGGGGCGCGCGGGATCCGCGCCTCGTACAGCCGGACGTCGGGCCACTCGATCTCGCGCACCTGCGTGTCGGACAACTTGATTTGCGGGCGCGTCGCCTGGAAATCGTAGAAGTCCTCCGGATCGATCGTTGCGAACTCACGCGCGCCGAGCGCCTCGCCGACGAAGCTGACGGCCGATGACGCGGCATCGCCTGCATCGTTCCAGCCCTTGAAGCCACAGATCAGCGCAGGTGCTCGCAGATGGTCCGGCCGGTAGTTCCATCGCAATGGCTGCATCCGAATCACCGTACATCATGGCGATATGGCGACAGACAGGACGATCAGCTCCCTGCGCGCGGGCGACGAGGTTCGCGGCGTGTTCGCATGTGTGCGCAAGGACCGCTTGAAGACGCGCACCGGCAGCCCATACCTCGCGCTCGAGCTGCGCGACCGCACGGGCAGCGTGCAGGCGCGCGCCTTCAGGGACGCGGACGTGCTCGCCGGCCGGTTCGAGCGCGGCGATCTGGTCTTGGTGGTCGGTCGCGTCGAGCGCTTCCGTGATGACCTCGTCGTCGAGGTCGCTGACATCCGGCGCACCCAGCCAGGTGGCCAGGGCGCCGAGAACGTCACGGCCGAGGCCTTCCTGCCAGTCGCCTACCGCGACATGGAGGAGCTCGACGGCTTTCTCGAGCACCTCGCTACCGAGGTCTACGACCCCGGCTACAAGGCGCTGCTCGACAGCATCGTCGGTGACGCCGAGCTGCGCGCGACCTTCCGCCGCACGCCCTGTACGCGCAGCGGTCACCACGCCTACCTCGGCGGCCTGCTCGAGCACACGGTCGCCGTCGCGACGCTTGCGCGCGAGCTCTGTGATCTGCACCGCCGGCTGAACAGCGATCTACTGCTGACCGCCGCGATCGTCCACGACATCGGCCACACACGCGCGTTCACCTACGGGGCCGAGATCGGCCTGACAGAAGAGGGGCGGCTGCTCGGCCACATCACGCTCGGTGAGCAGCTGTTGAGCGAGCGCTTCACCCGGCTGGGATCCGAAATCCTGGACGAGTCGCGCCGGATCGCGCTGCTGCACTGCGTGCTCGCTCACCATGGTCCTGCAAGTGCTCCCGGCGGTCGCTTCGGATCGCCCGAGGCGCTTGCCCTGTATCGCCTGAACGCCCTAGACGCCGGGGTCAAGGGCGCGCTCGAGCATGGGCTCGGCTCGTCGGCGGACTGACCCGGAAGCACGTTCGAGCAGACGGTCCATCTGTGGGGCGACCACCGATAGGACGACCAGCGTGGCCACTGCGAACAGCAGCGACGGCAGCACCGCGCTGTGCTCCAGACAGGTCGCGAGCACGGCCGAGAATCCGATCGTGCCGATCATCGAGACGATCGTCCCGCGCCCAATGTCCGCCGCGGCTTCGGGGCCGCCGGACCGGTGCGCGGCCGGAACCATCATCGAGAGCAGTACCGGTGCGGATGCGATCGCGCCCGCGACTCGCGCCCCGAGCAACGGTACAAGCGTTGAGCTGGTGGCAACGATCAACGTCGACATGGCGGCGCGCGGGAGCTGGCGGCCCGTGTCGGGGTTGGCGGTTGGGCGTTCTTTGCTCGGCGGCCACGGCCAAAGCGCAAGGCTGAGCGCGATTACCAGCCAGACCGCGGCCGCTGTCGCCCAGATGCCACTGATCGAACTCAGCGCGAGCTCGGCCGCGAGCCCGATCCCGAGCGAAGCGACCGTGGCCCGGCCCGGCCGCAGACGTCTCGCGAAGTGTGCGTAGCCGCAGCAGAAGGCGACCACTGCGATCTGGCCGCCGGTCACACCGGCGGCGGCACGCGCGGCCGTCGCGCGGTTGGCGGTGAGGCACACCGTCAGCAGGAACGGGCCGGTCGTGAGCGGTAGCCCCATGAGCCGGCCGCCGATCCAGTTGCCAAATCGCGACTGCGCTCTGGAGACCAGAGCGAATGCGACCGGCGTGAGGCCGATTCGGAGGACGATGACTGCCACACCTCAATGGTTGACGACTTTCCGCCGAATTTGGTTCGGACTTAGTGGCCACTAGTGCAGTTTGCCTGAGGATTCGTCGGTTCAATTGCGAAATCGCCGATACATGCAACGATATGCCGGTGGATGCCATCGATCGTCTGCTGCTCAACCAGCTGCTCCGAGACGCGCGCGTGACCTACCAGGACCTCGGCCGCGCCGTGACGCTGTCAGCGAACACGGTGGCCGAGCGGGTCCGCCGATTGCGCGCCTCCGGCGTGATCAGCGGCTACCACGCCGAGCTTGACCTGTCGCGGCTCGGACGAGGGCTGCATCTGATGAGCGATGTGCGGCTCAGGGAAGGCGCGGATCTGGATCAGTTCGAGCGGGGCCTGGTCGAGGTCGAACAGGTGATCGGCGCGGTGCGGCTGACCGGTGATTACGACTTTCTGCTGCAGATCGCCTGTGCGGACGCGGCCGAGCTCGAAACGGTGATCGACCGACTCAAGCGAAATCACGATGTGCGAGAGTCACGCAGCCGGCTTGTCCTGCACGAGGTGCCGTTGAGCCTCGAGCGCCTCGTCAACAGTGCCCCCGTATGACCTTCATCGATCAGCTGCTCGACCACAATCGCGTCTACGCCGCGCCGCAGGAGCCCGACACCCACAGCATCAATCCCACTCGGCGGCTCGCGATCGTGACCTGCATGGACTCACGGATCGACGTGTTCGCCGCGCTGGGCCTGGAAGGCGGTGAGGCGCATATCCTGCGCAACGCCGGTGGCGTCATCACCGACGACGTGATCCGCTCGCTCGCGATCTCCCAACGCAGGCTTGGCACCCGGGAGGTGATGCTGATTCACCACACCGACTGCGGCATGCAGAAGCTGACAGACGACGGCTTTCGTGCTGACCTGCAGGCCGCCACTGGTATCGCGCCCGCATTCGCGATCGAGTCCTTCACCGACGTCGAAGCCGATGTGCGGCAGTCGATCCTGCGCGTGCGGCGCTCCGACTTCATCCCGCACCGCGATGTCGTGCGCGGCTTCGTCTACGACGTCGACTCGCGCCGCCTGCGCGAGATCACCGTCGACCAGGCCTCCTAGTTGAGGCCCTCGCCGCGCGCGTAGCGCTCAGCACGTTCACGATCGTATTTCTCAGCGTCGAACTCCGCCGTTGCCATCGATCGCAGGATCTGGCCGGAGCTCGGCAGCGCGCTGCGCTCGATGTGTTTCTCCGGGTTCCAGAGGTCAGACCGGATCGAGGCCTTCGAGCACTGCGTGTAGGCCTCCTCGATTGTGAGCAGCAGTCCGAGCTTCGGGGGCTTGCCGTCGATGGTGCTCGGCGCCAGCAGTTCGGCGTCGTCGGTGATCACGGCGCGTCCGTTCACGCGAAACGTGTCGCCGATGCCAGGGATCAGAAACAGCAGCGCGATCCGCGGGTCGGCCAACAGGTTGGTGAGCGTGTCCGCGATCCTGTTGCCCGGGCGGTCGGGGATCAGCAGCGTGCGCTCGTCGAGGATGCGGACAAAGCCGGGGGCGTCTCCGCGCGGCGATACGTCGAGGCCGCCGTCAGGCGTCATCGTGCCGACACAAACGTACGGGGAGCGCTCGATGAACTGGCGCGTCAGCTCGTTCAGATGATCGGAGATCTTCGACAGCACCGTCTCTGTCGGCCCGCCGATGATCTCGCGCAGCTCCGCCTCGTCGGTGATCACATGGATGCCGGCTATCTCGAGCGCCACTGTCGTACCTTTCACGCGGGGACGGCACATGAAAGGTACCGGTGATGAGCGACCAGTCCGACTACTCCATCCAGGGCGGGTGTCTGTGCGGGGCCGTGCGGTTCGAGTTGACCGCGCCACCACTTGGCTCCAGTTACTGCCACTGCACGCGCTGCCAGCGCCGCACGGGCACCGCCTTCTCGGTGTCCGCGCAGGTCAATCCGGGCGATGTCCGGTGGCTGTCCGGCGAGGACCTGATCAAGGGCTGGCGGCCGCCCGACGGCCACGTGAAGCACTTCTGTGGCGAATGCGGGGCGCACCTGTTCTCGCGCAGCCCTGACGGCTCGAGGATGGGAATCAGGATGTCCGCCTTCGACGCCGATCCGGGCGTGCGGCCAACCTTCCGCCAGTTCGTCGCCTACGCCGCCAGCTGGGAGCCGATCCCAGATGACGGTCTCCCGCGCTTCGAGGAGGCGCGCCCAAGCTCCGGCTGATCCTCACGCAGGCCGCGCCCGGCTCAGCGGCTCGCGAGCTCTGGCGCCGGCGCCAGGCCGCTCTCCTCGGCGAGACGGGTGAGGAGCTGGGCGACCTCCGCGTTGCGCTCGGGCTCCCAGCCGTCGAGCAACCGTGAGAGCGTCGCCTGACGCTCGGCGATCAGCTTCTCGGCAGTATCGCCGCCGAGTTCGGTCACGAGATGTCTCTCGGGCGGATTTTCAGGCGATATCGCTGCCGATATCGTCGAGGTGTCGCCCGAAATCTCGCCGTTGGGGGACACCATGCCGCGATCGATGAGCTCGCTCAGGCCGGCACGGGCACGATCGATCGGGACGTCCCAGGTTGCGGACAACTTGTCGATCGAGGTCGCGGGCTCGCGGTAGAAGCGCACCAGCAGCCAGGCTGCAGCCGCCGAAAGATCGACGCCGGCGCGCGTGACGATCTGTTCGACCAGGTGCCGGCGCCCTTCGCGGCCGAGCAGCACGCTGAGCGCGCGGGACAGCTCCGCCAGCGAGTCAGTGGGCTTTGGCGCCGCGAACGCCTCGCCCAGACCGGCACTCGCCTCGGCAGTGTCGCGCAAGGGCCGCTCCTGGAGCACCAGGCTCAAGAGGAACGCGGCGGCGGCGACGACCGCGGCGATCAGGAAGACACGGTCGAGTGAGCTCGTGAACGCACTGACGTACAGGTCGTGAGCCGGCTTTGGTAGTCGTTTCAGGGCCGCCGGGTTGCTCCCGGCGGTCGAGAGCTTCGAGATCTGAGACGGGGCGACGTTGGGATGCGTGCGTAGGCCAGCGACGAGCTCAGAGGCCAGGCGGCTCGAGAAGATCGAGCCGAGGATCGCGGTGCCGACAGAGCCGCCGATCGAGCGGAACAGGGTGGCGCCGGAGGTGGCGACACCGAGGTCGGAGTAGTCGACGGCGTTCTGTACGGCGAGCACCAGCACCTGCATGACCATGCCGAGCCCGAGGCCGAGGACGAACATCGACCCTGAAGCCGCCAGTCGCGTCGTGCTCGCGTCCATGCGCGACAGCAGGTACAGGCCGACGACCATCACGAACGTTCCGATGACCGGGTAGATCTTGTACTTGCCCGTGCGCGTGATCGCCTGCCCGGATCCGATCGAGGTGATCAGCAGGCCGCCCATCAGCGGCAGGATCTGCAGGCCGGACCCGGTCGGGCTCGCGCCGTTCACAACCTGCAGGAACAGCGCCAGATAGGTGACCGAGCCGAACAGCGCAAAGCCGACCACGAACCCGATAGCGCTGGTGACGCTGAAGACCTCGTTCTTGAACAGGCGTGGAGGGAGCACCGGCTCCGCAGCGCGGTCCTCGACGACCAGGAATATGCCGATCAGGGCGATCGTGGCGACCGCAAGCCCGATGATGACCGGTGACAGCCACTTGAAGTCGACCCCGCCTAGAGTGCACATCAACACCAGTGAGACCAGAGCCAGTGCCAGGACCGCGGCACCCAGGTAGTCGATCTGCCGGTGCACGCGCTCGGAGACGTTCGGCAGCGTCGCTGCCAGAACCATGAACGCCACCACGCCGACCGGGAGGTTGACGTAGAAGATCCAGCGCCAGGAGAGCGACGAGGTGAAGAACCCGCCGAGCAAGGGACCGATCACGCTCGCCAGTCCGAACACCGCGCCGAAGACGCCCTGGTAGCGCCCGCGCTCACGGGGCGAGACGACATCCCCAACAGCCGCCATCGCGCCGACCATCAGGCCGCCGCCGCCCAGGCCCTGGATCGCCCGGAAGACGACGAGCATCGTCAGGCTCTGCGAGAGCCCGCACAGCGCCGAGCCGATCAGGAACAGAACGAGCGCGAACTGCAGCACGATCTTGCGCCCGAACAGGTCGCCGAGCTTGCCGTAGACGGGCATTACGGCTGTCTGTGCGAGCAGGTAGGCGGTGACCACCCACGAGATGTGATCGAGGCCGCCGAGGTCGCCGACGATCGTGGGCAGTGCGGTCGAGACGATCGTCTGGTCGAGCGCCGCCATCAGCATCACGAGCATCAGGCCCGTGAAGACGACCAGCACGCTTCGGGAACTTCCCTCCCGACCAGTCATGGGGCCGGATGGTACTTGTCTGTACCGGCCCTGGGACGCATCCGGATTCGTCATGTCAGCTTCGCGTCAGCCGCTGCCCCGGACCTTATCCGGACGCGCCATACTGGTGGACGTGACGTCAGCGCTCTTCAACGAGTCGCTAGCGCCGCTGCGAGCGGATCCGTCCGGGTCTGCCGTGCTGCTTGACATCGACGGGACTCTCGCTCCGATCGTCGACAACGCGGCGGACGCGAGCGTGCCGGAGACCACCCGGCAGCTGATCATCGCGGCATCGCGGCGCTATGGACTATTGGCCAGCATCAGCGGTCGCCGTGCCTCCGAGGCCCGCGCGATGGTCTCGATCGGGACGATCGCCTACCTTGGCTCGCATGGCGCCGAGCTGCTGCGGCCCGGCTGGACGGAGGCGCAGCTCGACCCGGCACTGGTGCAGTGGTCGCCGCGGATCGACGAGTTCCGCCGGGAGTCGGATACGCACGAGCTGCGGCGCCGGCGGGTTCGGATCGAGGACAAGGGGCCGATCATCGCCTACCACTGGCGCGGCGCGGTCGATGAGCAGGACGCGCGCGCGGCAATAGACGCGCTGGCCGCCCAGGCTCAGGAGGCGGGCTTCGAGGTTCACTGGGGCCGCAAGGTCATGGAGGTCCGGCCGCCGGTGCGGATCGACAAGGGCCTTGGCGTGCGCACCCTGCTCGAAGGAAAGAGCTTCTCCGCAGTGCTCTACGCTGGCGACGATGTCACCGACCTCGACGCCTTCCACGCCCTGCGCGAACTCGTGCAGGAGGCCGCGATCGACCACGCGGTCTGCGTCGGAGTCCGCTCCGAGGACGGGCCGCGGGCAATCGAGGACGAGGCCGACATCGTCGTTACGGGTACCGAAGGCGTCAGGGAGCTCCTCTCCGCGCTGATCGCCGAATAGGCAGCTCGTCGCTGCATGCGCTTCCCGGAACTCCTCCGAACCACCGTCATCCTCTGCGCAGCGGCCGCGACCCTGTTGGCTGTCGTGGCAGTCGCGGGTGCCAACCAGAACAGCGATGCGGCGCTGATCCCGTTCGCGGCCGGGTGGTGGCTGATCGCCGCCGTCGTCGGTGTTGTCGTCGGCCGACGCCACACGACCTCGCATCAGATCGCGATCCTGCTCGCGTCGGCGCGTACCCAGTCAATGCTCCCCGAGATCAACCCGAGCCGCGTCGTCCTCAACCGTCTGTGGCCGATCATCGTCTGCACGATCGGCGCCGGTGGCGTCGCCTTCGCGTACCCCCAGGTACCGGCGATCGCCGTCGGCTTCGCGATCATCTGGTCGCTCGCGTGGCGTCGCCAGTCGGCTGCCGTGACCGCGATCGAGGAGCGCGACGGCGCGCGCTTCTACGTCGATCACACTTCGCCGGTGCGGCCGATCAGACTGGTCCGCACGCCGGGCTTCCGCTCAAACCTGAGCGAGCTGAACAGCACCGAGCGCTCGACACCGGTCGCCGGGCGCCACGCATGACACGATCCCGTCGGGCATGAGCTCAATTCTGCAAGCCACGCTCGGCAGGACGCTGCCCGCCTATATCCCGAGCCCGGCTGAGGACGGCTTCTCGATCGGGCCACTGTTCTTCCACGCCTATGGGATCTGTTACGTGTTCGCGGTCGCCGCCGCGATCATGATCACGCGGCGGCGCTGGGCAAAGGTTGGCGGCGACCCCGAGCTCGTCTACAACACCGCCTGGTGGGGATTCCCGGCCGGCCTGATCGGTGGCCGCATCTACTTCCTGATCACCACGCCCAGCCAGATTCCCGATCACTGGTGGGGACCGTTCGCGATCTGGGACGGGGGCCTCGGCATCTGGGGCGGGATCGCCGGCGGCGTCGCCGGCGGGCTGTGGTATCTGCGCAGGCGCGCCAGGCTCAGCTGGCCCGACATCTACCTCGTCATGAATGCGGTGACGCCGGGTTTGTTGGTCGCCCAGTCGATCGGGCGGATCGGCAACTACTTCAACCAGGAGCTGTTCGGCAAGCCGTCGACGCTGCCCTGGGCGCTGAAGATCTCAGCCGCGCACCGGCCTGCCGGCTACAGCCAGTTCGCAACGTTCCAGCCGACGTTCCTCTACGAGATCGTCTGGAACCTGCTGCTGGCGACCGCGCTCGTGTGGCTCGACAACCGCAAGAAAATCCGCGCGCCGGGGCTGTTCCCACTGTATGTCGCCGGCTACTCGGCCTTCCGCATCTTCGAGGAGACGCTCCGCATCGACTACTCCGTGCACATCCTCGGCATGCGGCTCAACTTCTGGGTGGCGCTGATCGGAACGGTCGGCGGACTGCTCTGGTTCGCGAGGATCCAGTTCAAGCGGCCCGCTGGCGGCGGGCGGGCGGGCGGGACTCCGCCAGCTCCGCCCACGCATGAGTATTCGCGATCTGGGCTGGTGTGAGCCAGGCGCGGCGTGCGGTGGCGACGCCGTAGCGCACGACCTCGAAGCCGCTGGTGCGGTGGGCGTCGCAGTTGATCACGAGCCCGATCCCTGCTGCCGCCGCGGCACGGGCGTGCAACTCGCCGAGGTCCCTGCGGTCCGGATTCGAGTTGATCTCGAGCATCGTGCCGGTGCGCTTGGCCGCCTCCAGGATCGCGTCGAAGTCGAACTCGTAGGGCGGGCGCCGGAGGATCTTGCGACCGCTGAGGTGCCCGATGCAGTCGACGTAGGGGTGCTCGATCGCGCGCACGATGCGGGCCGTCATCTCGACCGCCGGCATCCGGAACGAGGTGTGGACGCTGGCGACGACCCAGTCGAGTTCGGCCAGCAGCTCGTCGGAGTAATCCAGTGAGCCGTCGGGCAGGATGTTCACCTCCGAGCCTGCCAGCAGCCTGATCCCGGGGACGTCGGCGGTTCGGATCCGGTCGATCTGGCGCTCGAGCTCGTCGGCTGAAACGTCGGCGCCAAAGCCCATCGAGGCGGAGTGGTCGGTGATCGCCAGATACTCATACCCTGCCTCGCGGGCGGCCCCGGCCATCTCCTCGATCGAAGCGGTGCCATCGGAGGCGGTGGTGTGGCAGTGCAGATCGCCCTTCAGGTCAGCCGCCGTCACGAGCTCCGGCAGCGTCCCGTTCAACGCCGCCTCGAGCTCGCCGCGATCCTCGCGCAGCTCCGGTTCGATATAGGCCATCCCGAGCAGCGCGTAGACCTCCGCCTCGGTTGCGCAGCGATGCGTGATTCCGGTGTTGTCATCGAGCACGCCGTACTCGGAGATGTGCAGCCCGCGGCGCACCGCGAAGTCGCGCAGCGCCACGTTGTGCTCCTTGGAGCCCGTCAGGTGTTGGAGCACGTTGCCGAACTGGTCTGGCTCGACGATGCGGACGTCGACGTTGACGCCGCTGTGGGTCCGGATCTTCACGGCGTTGGATCCTGGGGTGGAAGCGGCCTCGACCTGGGGAAATGCGGCCACCGAGTGTGCGAGGGCCGCAGGGTCGGTCGCCGTCGCGACGATGTCCAGGTCCTTGACGCTCTCGGCCATACGGCGCGCCGAGCCGGCGAGCTCCGCGCGCTCGGTCGCGGGATGCGCGCGGATCTCCGCGATCAGCTCCTCGCCGACTGCAAGCGCCCTGCTCAGCACGATCCGCTGCGCCGGCCCCGCCTCGGCGTAAGCGTCGACCGCCTCGAGCAGCGCCTGCTCGGCCTTGGCGCCGAAGCCTTTGAGCTCGCTGATCCGCCCGTCGGTGGCCGCCTGGCGGAGGCTCGCGAGCGAGTCGATGCCGAGCTCCTCATAGAGGCGGCGGGCGCGCTTGGGACCGAGCCCCGGCAGCCTCGTCATCTCGACAAGACCGACTGGGAACTTCGAGCGCAGCTTCTCCAGCGTCGGGATCTGCCCGGTCGTGGTCAGCGCCACAATCTTCTCCTGCAGGGTCGCCCCGATCCCTGGCAGCTGCGTCGCCTTCCCTTCACGGGCGAGCTGTGCCACCTGGGTCGACGCTTCCCGCACGGCCTTGGCGCCGTTGCGGTAGGCGACGATCCTGTGGATCGACGCGCCGTCGAGCTCGTTCAGATCGCCGAGCTCGTCGAACGCGGTCGCGATCTCGCTGTTGGTTGGATCTGGCAACGGCGGGAGGGTGTCAGGCGGCCCGCTTGGGGCCTTGATAGTCATAGCCGGTCGGGTCGAGCCCGGCCAGCAGCCGGTCGACGAGCTTCGGCTTGGCGCCGAGGTCCTCGCTCTGCTCCTTGCGAGCGATCGCGGCTCGCACCAGACGACCACCGACGTAACGGACCGGCTCCGGTGGAAGCCGCCTGGTCGGGACGGTGCGCAGCGCACCGGGTAGGCCGGCGTTGCCGCCATCGGCGGCCATCTCCGCGAGGATCTCCCCTGCGAGGCGGGACGGGCCGACACCGTCCCCGGAGAACCCGGCGCAGACCAACACGCTGGGCGCTTCACGCAGGCGCACGAAGAACGGCAGACCACTCAGCGAGTAGTCGATCGGGCCGCTCCAGCTTTCGGCCATCGGCACGTCCCAGAGCGACGGGTAGGTGCGCAGCAGCTGACTGCGGATCGGCGCCTCGCGCCGGCCCGGATGGTCGAATTCTGCCGTGATGCGGTTCTTGAAGGCGAGCGTGCCTCCGCCCTTGCCGAATACGAGCCGGCCGTCGGCCGTCGCGTGGTAATAGTTGACCAGGCGGCGACCGTCGGAGATACAGACCCCGGGTTTGATGCCGGCCTCGGCGACGCGTTCGGGAGCGGGTGTGGTGGCGATCACGTCGCTGGCCATCACCACCAGGCCGGCGCCGATCTCGTGAATCTGCGCGGCCCAGGCGTTGACGGCGAGCACGACCTGGTCGGTCGTGATCGAGCCGCCGTCCAGCACCACGCTGGTGTGCGGCCCGTACTCGATCGCCCGGACCTGGGCGCGCTCGTAGACGGTCACTCCGGCCTCGCGGACGGCGCGCGAGAGTTCGCGAGCGATCTTGGCCGGCTGTACCGCGGCCGACACCGGCTCGAACAGCCCGTCGAGGTGCTGCGGCGAGCCGGTGAGCTCGGTCAGCTCACGGCGGCTCAGCTGCCGATAGGGCTCGGCTCCGAACTGCTGCAGCAGCTTGACGGGCTGCTCCCACGAACCGACCTGGGAAGGGTTGGTTGCGGCCCACACCCAGCCGTTCAGTTGGAACGCATCCTCGATCCCGCGCTCCTGGCAGAACTCGCCGATCTTCTTCACCGCCGCTTCGGCGCGACGCGCGAGGGCCAGGGCCGGCTCGGGCCCGCAGAGAGAGACCAGGTGCTCGAAGTGAGCCCACCAGGTGAGGGCGAAGCCGCCGTTACGGCCGCTGGCGCCGGCGCCGCAGATGTCGGCCTCTACGAGGGTCACGTTCGTGTCCGGCGCCCTGCGCTTGAGCTCGAGCGCGGTCCACAGGCCGGTGAAGCCGCCGCCGACGATGCAGACATCGGTCTCGGCGGTGCCCTCGAAGCGCGGATGCTCGTAGGGCTCACGACCGTCGAGTGTCTCCTGCAGCCACAGTGAACGGCTGCCGTGCGTCTGCACGCGACGGCTGGAGAACGAGACGATGCCTGACGCCGGAGCGGTCGAGCCGATCACAATGACAGGATGACGCGTGCGCTCCTCGGATGCGACAAGTGAGGACAAAAAGCAGCTCGAGTACGGCGCTATACTTTTTGAAGCACACCCAAGTCTTTAGAGGAGCCGAAATGGCGGGCAACGTTTCCGAGGTAACAGACAGCAACTTCCAGGCCGAGGTGCTCGAATCCGACGTGCCTGTGCTTGTCGACTTCTGGGCGCCGTGGTGCGGGCCGTGCCGCATGGTGGCTCCGGTCGTCGAGGAGATCGCCGGCGAGAAGGCCGGGCAACTGAAGGTCTCGAAGCTCAACACGGACGAGAACCAGCAGACCGCGATCCAGTACAACGTGCTCTCGATCCCGACCCTGATCGTCTTCAAGAACGGCCAGGAGGTCAAGCGCGTCACCGGCGCCTATCCCAAGAAGCGTCTCGAGGCGGAGATCGAGCCGGCGCTGGCGTAGCCAGTCATCACCACACGCCGGCGGGAGGGGGATAGCCTCGACCGCCGTGCGTGTGCTGCTCAGGACACCTCAACCCGAGGATCGCGACGAGTTCGTTGCCGCGATGGTCGCGAGCAGGCGCTACCACCGACCATGGATGGTCGGTGTCACGACCGATGAGGAGTACGACGCCTTGCTCGATCGGGTGCGCGACGATCGCTTCGATCCGAACGTCGTTTGCAGGATCGACGACGGCGCGATCGTCGGCTTCTTCAACCTCAGCCAGATCGTGCGCGGCCCGCTGCAGAGTGCCTACCTCGGCTACGGCGCAGTGGCCGCGTACGGCGGTCAGGGTTACATGAGCGAGGGTATGGGGCTGCTGCTCGCACGCGCCTTTACAGAACTCGATCTACATCGGGTCGAGGCGAACATCCAACCCGGCAACGAACGCTCGCTGGCACTCGCGAAGCAGGCCGGCTTCGTTCGGGAGGGCTTCTCCGAACGCTACCTGCAGGTTGCTGGACGCTGGCGAGACCACGAGCGCTGGGCAATCCGTGCGGAGCAGTGGAGCGCCCAGCTGCGCGGTTGGTGATCAGGGAGCCGTGCTGACCTCGAACCGGAGCTGCTGGCCCGGGCGTAGCTGGGCGGCCTGCCGGAGGTCGTCGCTGATCACGACCGCGATCACCGGGTAGCCGCCGGTCGTGGGGTGGTCGGCCAGCAGCAGGATCGGTTGGCCGCTTGGCGGCACCTGGATCGCGCCTGGCGCCAGACCCTCTGAGCGGAGTTCGCCGCGGCGAGCCCGATCGATCGCCGGCCCATCGAGGCGCAGACCGATTCGGTTGGACGCATGATTGACCGCAAATGGCTCCGTGACTAGTCGTTTGATCGATTCCGGCGTGAACCAGTCCTCGCGGGGACCGAAAATCGTCCGGAGACGCGGAATCTGGGGTAGTTGACATAAGGGGGGGCGGGGGGGGGGGGGGGGGGGGGGGGGG
>DATAUP010000099.1:0-2037 GCA_036268195.1 Solirubrobacteraceae bacterium | reverse complement strand
CGGTGCCATCGATTCGCGGCTGGGACCGCCGGGCCCGAGGACTTCGGCCGTCCGACAGCGAGGTCAACGTCCGTTCAGCGTTCCCTTATGAGGCCGCCGGCCTGCACTTCGTCGATGGCTGGGGAGGCCTGAGATGTGTCGCAGTTGTCGATGGCGTGTGAGACGCCCGCTGCGTCGACGTGACTGCCGTGGTGGCAATGCGGCAGTGCGATCGAGACTGCCGCCTCGGCAACTAAGCAGCAGCCGGTCCGTGTGCAAATGCGACGCGACTGCGCTGGCAAAATCTTCTAGGCAAGAGTTCGCGCGAACCAGTGCTCGGCGTAGCGCGTGTTTGACTCGGCGCTCCTCTGAAACCGATCACAGGTGAAGGCAGCTATCGATCGGTCATCCACGTCCTGGGGGCACCTGCGATCCTGACCGAGACTGCGCGAGCGCGAGACGGCGTCGCGGGACCACGCGAATGGAGGCCGTCGCTCTCCCTCGACGCAAAACATCGTCGAGGACCTTCGGATGCTGCAGATCGTCACCAAGATGTATTTCCGGGAGGGGGTGCCGCTGCACACCACCATCCACCGTGACGTCCTCTACACCAATTGCCTGTTCCTGCGCCAGGTGCCGATCACGCTGTCGATCGCTGAAATTGGCCCGTCGACGGGAATGGCGGCCGTCTCGAGTCTTGCGGTCGCGATCACCGAGCATCTCGAGGCCGAAGAGCTTGACGGCAGTCGCGCGGCCCACGTCGCCACGGGTGGCACCGAGCTGTTTGACGACCTTGCCGACGTCATGTCCTTCCGGCTTAACGCAGTGTGCAGCGGTGATTTTGAACTCGTCCGCCGGCTCGTGCCGCGAGATCGTGATGGGTTCACGGCGGCGACCCAGCTGTTCCGCCGCACATTTGATCCGAGCGTATTTGTCGCCGAAGCCGAGCTTGCTGGTCTGCAGGCTTTCGTCGAGCAGCTCCTTGGCCTGCGGCGCCCGCATTTCGAGGCGGCGCTGCGTTCGATCAAGCGGGTCATGTCGGCTAGCCGACGGGCGGTCGAGGATCCTACCGTCGCGTACACCGACATGGTGGCCGCGCTGGAGGCCCTGAGCGGGACCGAGGAACCTGCAGCGGTGGCATGGGAGCAGATGGACAGTCGCAGACGAGCTCTGTTTGACGAGGCTCTCGACGAGGCCGATCCCGAGATGGCGCGCCGCGTGCGCGCCGCGGCGATCGAAGCGGATCGTCTCGGTGCCAAGAATCGGTTCGTTCAGTTCGTGCTTGGTCACGTCGCGCCGACGTTCTTTCGCGATGAGGCGATGAGCGCGGCGGGCCCAATCGGCGCGATCGAGCTGGGCCGCGCCGTCCGGACCGCCTACGACATCCGCTCACGCAACGTGCACGCTCTCTGGGATCTACCTGCAGAAGCGTGGCTGCTCGGGCGCAGCTCGGAGACCGTCTCCGTGGGCAGGCTGGGGAGCATCCTGAGCTTGCAGGGCTTGTTTCGACTGGCCCGGCACGTGATCACCGACTTCATCACCACAGCTCTGCAGGACGTCGACCCCGAGTTCAACTGGCGCACAGCGTTGCCGGGGCGGCTGACGTTGCCTGCTGCTCCGCAGTATTGGATCCACAACGAGTCGGCGTTCGGACATGTGAGCGCGGCGCGCTACTTCGCGGGCCTCGTCGGGCACCTCCTGAGCTCTCGGGGCTCCGGCGATTCCGGCGTGCCTGATATGCACGGCGTACTCGCGCAGATCGAGCAGCAGATCGGTGGGCTGGCGGATGGTGAGGCGAAGCTGCACGTGGTCGCGATCTATGAGCTGTGGCATCGCTTACTGCCTGAGGCTGATCACCGTGACGACTCCGCCCGGCTACTTGAGCGCCACGGCGGCGCGTTGCAGCCGCCGACCATGGTTAGCTTCGTGGTGGAGATCCTCGCCGGCGAGATACCGCCGTGGACAGTCGACCAGTGGACGGCGCTCGCCGACGCTCGCCACACCGAGCGTGGCCGGGAGCGACAGCGCGCGCTGCCCGCGCAGATGGACGCCGCACTC
>DATAUP010000098.1:0-40139 GCA_036268195.1 Solirubrobacteraceae bacterium | reverse complement strand
TCGCGGTCGGCGGGCGCGCGCCCGCCGACTCTCCCAGCTTCGCGATCGGCCCCGCGGCCACGCTGTTCGCGCAGCCGCTGCAGAATGCGCTGTCCTTCTACGAGAATCAGCGCGACGGCCCCGAATACATCCCCTCGCCGCTGCGCACCGCGCCCGGGCACCTGAACGACGCGAAAGCCACGGTCTATGAGACGCCGACCGTCAACGGCGACGGCGTCTTCAAAGGAGACCTCGCCGCCACCGGCGAAACGATCGACGCCGGCGGCGGCTGGTGGGACGCGGGCGACTACCTCAAGTTCGTGCAGACCACCAGCTACACCGTCGCACTGCAGCTGCTCGGCGTGCGCGACTTCCCCGCGCAGCTCGGCGCCGCCGCAGGGGCCTCGAACTTCACCGCGGAGGCGCGCTTCGGCGTGGAATGGCTGCTGCGCATGTGGAACGACCAGACCCGCACGCTCTACTACCAAGTGGGGATCGGCGAGGGCAACTCCAGCACCTTGGGCGACCACGACATCTGGCGCCTGCCCCAAGCCGACGACGCCTACGGCGCCAACGACCCGAGCGCGCGATACATACGCCACCGCCCCGTGTTCCGCGCCGCGCCGCCAGGCTCGCCCGTGAGCCCGAACCTCGCCGGACGCGACGCCGCCGCCTTCGCGCTCTGCTACCAGGTCTTTCGCGACAGCGAACCTGTGCTCGCGGCGCGCTGCCTGACCGCGGCGGAGCACATCTACGACCTCGCCGACACCAATCCGCGCGGGCCGCTGCTGACCGCGATCCCGTTCGACTTCTACCCCGAGACCGAATGGCGCGACGACCTCGAGCTCGGCGCGAGCGAGCTGGCGATCGCGCTGTCCTCGGGGCAGCCGCCGAGCGGGCTGCCGCACGCTCAGCCCTCCTACTACCTCGAACGTGCCGCGAGCTGGGCCGGCGCCTACGTCAGCCACGCGGGCGGCGGCGAAGGGCTGAACCTGTACGACGTCGGCGGCCTTGCGAACTTCGAGCTCGTGCGCGCGCTGCGGCTGCAGGGCAGTCCCTCCGGGCTGGCGATCTCCGAAGCGCAGCTGATCGCCGAGCTCGCCCGCCAGCTCGATGAAGCGGTCGCGCAGGGCAAGGAAGACCCCTTCGGCTTCGGCTTTCCCTGGGACGAAGCCGACACCGCCTCCCACGGCGACGGGCTCGCCGTGATGGCATCCGAGTACGAATACCTCACCGGCTCGCCGGCCTACCGTCCCTACGCCGGACGCTGGCTCGCCAACGTGCTCGGCGCCAACGCCTGGGGAGTCTCGTTGATCGTCGGCGACGGTTCCACGTTCCCCGACTGCCCCTCCCACCAACTCGCCAACCTCGCGGGCTCCCTCGACGGCACGGCGCCGGTGCTCGCGGGCGCCGTCGTCGAGGGGCCGAGCGACGAAGCCGGCAAGGGCAAGGTCGGCGGCATGCGCAAGTGCCCCGGCCACGGTGGCAACTCGTTCGCGCGCTTTGACTCGAAGGCGATCTTCAGGGACAACGTGCAGTCCTACTCCACGGTCGAGCCCGCGATCGACCTGTCGGCCTCCTCGCCGCTCGCGTTCGCCTGGCAGGTGACAGCCGCCGCGCCACTCGGCGGCTGATCGGATTTCGACTCTCGATATACACCTTCCATCCGGTAGCCTTGACGCGCGCGGTCATGGGGTCTGCCACACGGCCAACCGTGGTGTACATGCGATGGCAAGCCTGACGTCAAAGACCGACGAGACCAGCGCGCGAGCCGCCACCGGCGCCGCGGCGGCGACCCGGGCGAACGGCTCGGCCAAGCGCCAGGGTCCGCGTGACGCCTTCCGGCTCGCCCGGCACAAGTGGCGCATCGGCGAGCGCGTCGACATGAGCGCGCTCGCGCGCGAGCTCGGCATCAACCGCGTCACGCTCTACCGCTGGGTCGGCTCGCGCGAGCAGCTGCTCGTCGAGGTGATCTGGAACCTCACCAACCACAACCTCACCACCGCCGCCGCGGCCGTCGGCGCCGAGGGCGTCACCGGCCCCGAGCGGATCATCCAGACCGTCACCCGCTTCATCGACAAGGCTATCTCCCACCGCGGGATGCAGACCTGGCTCGCGAACGAGGGCGAGGCTGCGATGCGCCTGCTGACCCGTCACCAGGCGGGCTTTCAACCGCGCCTGGTCGCGCGCCTGGAAGAGCTGCTGCAGGAGGAGGTCGACAGCGGACGGCTCGACCTGCCCGCCGACGTGCACGAGGTCGCCTATGTGCTCGAGCAGCTCGTCGAGTCCTACGTCTACCTGTTCCCGATCGCCGGAGAGCAGCCCGAGGCTCGGCGCGCCGAGCCGATCCTGCGCATGCTCCTGCGCTGAGGGCGAGCGGAACGAAGAGAGGGGCCCCCGAAGGAGCCCCTCTCCGACTTCGACTTGGCTGTGCGCCTGAGCGCTACTGGATCTTCGACTTCCCTTCGACTTCGTTCGGCATGTCCACGACCGTGCCGCTGTTGGCAGTGACCGTGAGCGTGCCTGCGACTTCGTTGCCCTTCACCGTCGTGCCGCCGTCGTTGCCGATCGCTTTCAGCGAGGAGTGCACGCCGTTGCCGACGATGCTCACACCCGCCGCGTTCGACTTCGCGGTGACCGCGCCGTGCAGGGAGTTGCCGGCGCATTCGCCGCCGTCCCCGATCACCACGGAGCCAGTCGTGCCGACGGCTTTCACCGCGCCCGCGACATCCGCGCCGCAGATGCGCACGAGCGTCGCGCCCTTCGCGCCCAGCGAGCCCGACAGGGTTGCGCCCTCGACGTCGATCGCGCCGCCCGGCTTGACGCTCACGTTACCGCTGACTTTCGCGGTCGAGGTGAGCTGCACCGACTGGCCGGCCTTCACGACCAGCTTGCCTTTCACGGTGCCGGTGATCACCTGGCTGAAGCCGACCTGCGTCGAGCACGACGAGGTCGCTTCGTTGCCGAGGTTGTCCACCGCCGTGGCACTGACCGTCTTCGTGCCGCCGCTGGAGGTGTCGATCGGGACCGTCCCGCTCGGGTCGACTTTTAGACCCGATTCGTCAGAGGCCGTGACCGTGGCCACGACGCCCGACTGGCCCACCGACGCCGTCGCCGGGCAGCTGATTTCGACCGTCGGAGGCGTCTTGTCGACAACGATCGCGGCCGATGCTTCAGACCACGGGCTGACGAGTTCTTCTTCCGGTTCGATCGCGAACGCCGGCACGATCGTCTTGCTCCGCACGCGGTAGCTGTAGTGCCCCGATTCGGACTCGCCTGCCGTGTATTTCGGCGAGGACAGGCCGCTTGCGACCGTGCTCCATTCGCCTTCGCCGTTGCGGTGCTGCACTTCGAACTGCGGGTGCGTTTCGACGAAGCGCGCGACCTCCGAGACCGAGTGCGAGGGCACCGGTCCGCGCCAGCTGAGCTGGAATGAGCCGGTGTTCGGCGAGGCGTCGCCGGTCACGGGGACCGTCGGACGCAGGCGCGGGTACTCTTCCGCGGCCTCGATCAGGCGGGCGCCGTCCTCCGGAAGCACGAATCCTTCGCCTTCCAGTTTTTCGGTGTCGGCTTTGACCTTGTCGACGTATTCGCCGTAGCTGCCGTAGAGGCCGTTCAGCGTTTCTTCGCTGAACGGGACGTTCCCGCCGAGCAGCTGGCAGAACGCCGAGTCCGGGTATGGGTTCGGCGCCGGTGCCGCGGTGTTTTCGGATGTCTGGATCCCGATCGGGACTTCGATTTCCGGGTAGCGAATGCCGCCGAGCGCCTCGCCGAGGCTGTTTTTCTTCAGCGTTTTCGAGTTCACGTATTCACCGCGCGGCGCGAGCGGCGGCGGCGAGCCGCCTTCAGACCATTCGTCGAGGTCCTTCGTGCCGACGTTCACCATGAACGGCCACTGGATTTTCGACAGCGGTCTCTTCACGCAGCTCGCGATCTGCGGCCCCATGTCGCGTTCGATCGGGGGCGCCCAGTTCGAGGCCGCGTCGAACGGCACGTGCGATGCGCCCGCTGCCTCCCAGTGGCGCAGGCTCGGGTTCGTCGGAGCCTCAGCCTCGGTCTGTTCGGCTTTGTTTTCGAATTCGGTGATGATCCGCAGCACCTTTTCCGGCCTGTCGGCGCGGATCGCCGTGGTGCAGACCGTCATCAGGTAGTTGTCCGCGATTTCCTGCAGCGGAGCGATCTTGTTGAAGTACGTCACCAGACGGCCACACGACTGCGACTCGCCGGAGGCGGTCAGTTTCGTGATGCCCGCCGTGTCGTTGCCCAGCGGCTGCGGACCGATGCCGTCACCGCGGATCGCCTTCAGCGCCGCGGCGTAGATGTCGTAGGACAGCGCGTCGCCGCTCGGTCCGACTTCGAGGCTGCCATAGCGCGTCGGGTCGAATTTCTTCAGGTTCGTCACGCCGACGTTCTGTGCGTCGATGCCCACGAACGCGTAGCCGTGCTTGAGCAGGTAGTACGGGTCGCCGTACCAGTTCGCTTCCAGGTCGTAGCCCGCGGTCACGTTCTCCCACTCGGCCATGACTTTGCCGTTGAATTTCGAGGGGTCCGTCGGCCGGCGCACAATGATCCGCGTCTTGAAGGGGTAGGTGCCGTTGCTGTTCGGTCCACCCGTGAGAATTTTCGAGCCGTTGACGTTCACGGCCCCGCTCGTGTTGTAGGTGTAGCCGGTACCCGAGACGTAGAACTCTTCCTCGGTGTAGCCGTAGCTCGCGAGCGGTATGTCCGTCGCCGCGAACGGATGTGAGGTTTCCGTGACCGGAATCGGTCCTTCGACCGTCGGCGTCGGCACAGCTTCATATGGCGCACCGAACGCCGGCGAGGCCAGCGCGAACAGGGCTGCCACCACGGCGCACAAGGCCGCGATCATCCCTCCTCTACGAGGCCGCAAGGCTTTCCATTGCATGCTCGATCCCCCCTAAGAGTGATCACTGTTTTCGGGGACGATCGGCCCTCGTCCGGTCTTCCGTCCCCCTCCGCGGCCGAAGCTACCACAGGTGCAACACATTTTGCAAGTGATGCGCCGGCCCCGCTTGTGAGGACGAGACAGGCGTTCTGCGGCTGCTCCGAGGATCTACTGCTCCTCCGCCACCAGCCCGGAGCGCGGCTACCGTTCAGGCGTGCCGCCTCGCCGCGACCAGCAGTTCGTGTTCGCCTACGGATCGCTCGTGCGCGACCTCGCCGCCGCCCTGCACGAGGGCGGCGCGCGGGCCTGCCGCCTGCAGGGCCACCGCCGATGCTGGAACGTCGCGATGGACAACGCCGTTTCGCTGCCCGGCTACAAGTACTACCTCGACGCTCGCGACAGCTCCCGTCCCGAGGTGCTCGTCACGTTCCTGAACCTGATCGAGGCCCCGGGACAACTCGTCAACGGCGTCCTCTACCCGGTCGAGGACGAGCGGCTCGCCCAGCTCGATCGGCGGGAGCGCAACTACCTGCGGGTCGAGGTCACCGGGCAGCTCGACGTCCCCGTGCAGGGACGGGCGTGGACCTACCTCGGCAGGCCCGAGGCCGTGCGGCGCTTCGAGGACGGCGTCCGCGCTCGACGCGCCGTCGTCGACGGGACCTACCTGGAGGCCGTGCGAGCCGGCTTCGAGCTGCTCGGCGAGGATGCGCTCGGCGAGTTCGATGCCAGCACCGATCCACATGCCTGCCACGTCCTCGAGCTGCGGCGGATCGAGCTCGACTAGCCCGCCCGCCGCCGCCCCCGAGCGGCGGGTTGGGTGCGAGACCGCGCTCGCACCCAACCGCCTCGAGGCTCGGGGATCAGTTCAGCCCAGCGCTTCCGACCGTCTCGAGGCGGCTGAGCACGAGCGGCGGCGCGGGCAGCGTCGGCTGCTCTGCGGTCGCCTCGTCTTCCTCCGGCTCGCGGAACGGCAGCAGTTCGCTGACGCCCGCGTGTTCGAACGCGCGCTGGATCACCCGCGAGCCCGCGATCAACGCGAACTCGTACCCGCGTCGTTCATAGAGCCCGCAGCGAAAGGCGATCACCGCTACGCCGATCACGTCAATGTAGGTCAGCCCGCGCAGGTCGAGCGTGATTCCGGTCACGCCCTCCTCGCAGAGGCATTCGATCTCCTTTTCGAGCTCGTGGACCGAGCTGCGGTCCAGCGAGCCGGTCAGGACCAGCGTGTGCATCCGGAGGCGCACGCTCGTCGGCAGCAGGCTGGCCTTACCCAGCGCCACCTGCGGCGATTGATTGTCATTGAAGGCAGTCCGCGTCTGACTGGCGACGCTTGCAAGCGCGTCGTCCTCACTCCTTGTACAGACACTCCCAGCCATCGTCATTTGATGGCGTTCCATCGAATACAGCTCCTTCCAAGAGCTTCGAGTTGATTTGCAGACGCCGAGCCGTGGGGCCGACGTCGGGTGTCCTGAGTCCGGAGGGAGTTAGTCCGGGCGCTCAGGGATCAACACGAAGCAGCCCGCGAGCCACGGCTCACAGGAGAGCCGCAGGCGTCGCAGGGCACGCGGCGCGCCCAACAGCAGCAGGCCCGCCAGCGTGAGGAAAGTCGAGAGGCCGATGCCAGAGGCGCCGCCGCTTGCCGCGCCCGAGGCGCCGCTCGGCGCGGGGCCCGGCGCCGGTGCGACCGGGGGGCCGCCCATTGCCGAGCCGCCGTGCCCGCTGCCCGGGGGCGCCGTCGGGCCGGCGGCCACGATCAACGAGGAGACCGCGAGCGCCGCCGCGCTCGTCGGCGCCGTACTCGTCACGAGCCGCGGCGCGCCCAGCCAGCCCACCGTGCAATTGTCGGTCATGTCTCCGCCCAGCGCCGAGAGCTCGCAGCTGAAGCGGCCCGCCTGCTTGGCGACCATCGTGTCCGGCCGTTTCGCGTTCGCCGATTCCTGGAACGGGACGGCCGCCTCCGCGATCTGGGCCGTCACCGTCGAGGTCATCGCCGGCGGTCCCGGCGGAACGCTCGGCGCTTCCAGCAGCGGCGCCTCGACGTGCGAGGCGCCCGTCTGCGAGGTCGTCGTCGCAGACTCGGGGGTCGTCGGGGTTTTCGTCGGCGAGGAGCCGCTCACGCCACCCGATTCTTCGGAGGTTTCCGTCAGTTTCGTCGAGCGAGGTTCTTCGACGCTTTCCAGCGGCACTTTCGGCAGCGCTTCTTCCACCTCGACCGGGACCGTCGCTATCGGCGTTTCGTCGACCGGCGGCACTTCGATCGGCAGCGCCGGCGTTTCAGTCAGCGGCGGCGTCGGCGTTTCGATGACCGGCGGCGGCTGTGCTTCGGCCGGCGTTTCTTCCGCGGGCGGCCCCGATGGAGCTTCGGCCTGGCCTTCCTGCGGTGGCGTCGGAGCTGCTTCCGGCCGGCCTTCGCCTGAGGGTCCCTGCAGCGGTTCCCCTGGCCCCGCGCCCCCGATTTCCTGCGCCTGCGGGGTCGTTTCGCCGCCCGGGACGGGTTCGGCCTGCGCGCTTGCGGCAAGGATCAGCGCACCGAACAGAGCCAGCGCCGCGGCTCTCAACAACGGCAAGCCGTCGATGCGGGCCTTCTCCAACATTCGTCCAGGTTGCATGCGCGAAGCCAAAGAATAAAGAACCAAGGCCCCGTTGGCTATAGGCAGCCGGGCTCTGACGCGATTTCCGAGCGAAAGATCGCTCGCTTGGGGGTCCGTGGGCCTCCGATTCGGTTCAATCGAACCGGGCGACCAGCGTGTGCGACGCCCGCCTGCGTCCCTCTTCCCGACTACGCCCGCCCCTCACCGGCACGCCTCCGCCGCGCGAGTGGCGCCGGGGCCGGGCAGTTCCTGTTTCCGTCGATCTCTCATCAAAACCGATCCGATCGCCTCGATCGGGCGCACGGCGCGGCTCGTGCTTGCGCCGGTCGTGGGACCCGTTCGCCCTCGAGAGCTCCTCGTCGGCGGCGCCGCTCGCCGCAGGCCTACACCGGCCGTGCACATGGGACGCCGGGTTGCGCCGAATCCTGAGAGTCCTTAGCATGAGATCAGCCCCACTGGAGGGGGGACTCGAAAATAGGCAGGGGGGAAGGATGAGACGGACTATCCAGTTCTCGCTGGTCGGCGTCGTCGTGGCCGCATTTCTCGTGGTCGCCGGACCGGCCTTTGCAGCCAAGAAGACGGTCTGCGCCAAAGGGTGCGCGTTCACCGGCATTCAGGCCGCCATCAACGCAGCGTCCACCGGCGCCACGATCACGATCGGCTCCGGCACGTATGCCGAAAATCTCGTCGTCGACAAGTCCGTGACGCTCGAGGGCTCCGGCAAGCACACCGTGGTCGTCCCGGCGAGCTCGAATCCCGTCTGCTCACCGGGATCGCTCTGCGGGGGCGCCGCCAGCAACATCGTGCTCGTGCAGGCCGACGACGTCACGCTGAGCAAGCTGGCGCTCGAGGGCGACAATCCGGGCCTCACCAGCGGCGTGATCCGCGGCGGCAAGGACATCGACGCTCGCAACGGCATCATCGAGAACCACGAACTCGGGAAATACACCAACCTCACCGTCTCGAAGGTGAGCGTGTCCGACGTCTATCTGCGCGGGATCTACGCATCCTCGGGCGGGCATTTCGACTTCGACCACGACACCGTGCGGAACGTGCAGGGCGAAGAAGCCTCGATCGCCATCTTCGCCTTCGAAGGCGAAGGCGAAATCGCCAACAACAAGGTCAGCGAAGCCAACGACGCGATCTCGGAGAACTGGTCGAAGGGAACCCGGTTCATCGACAACAAGGTCAGCAAGTCCGCCAGCGGCATCCACACCGACAACAACGGTGGCTCCGGTGGCTCGGCCGACGTGATCGAAGGCAACAAGATCTCCGAATGCACCAGCAACGGCTACGGGATCTGGGTATTCGTGCCCTACCTCTCGGCCACCGTCCACGCCAACAAGGTCAAGGGCTGCTACATCGGCCTCGCGGGCTTCGGCGGCGCCGTCTCCGGACAGGGGCCGCAGTTCTCCGCCAACAAGATCGACGGCACCGGGGCCAGCACCACCGACCCCGCGGGCTCCTACGGCGTCTACCTCACGACCGATCAGCTCGGCTTCGAATTCGGCGATCTGACCGCCTCGCTCAGCGGCAACTCGATCATGCACACCGGGACCGGCGTGCTCGTCACGCAGAGCGAACCCACTCCCGGCCAGCCCGCCGGCGGGCAGGCCACCCTCACAGCCACCAACAACGCGATCCGCCAGAACGGCACCGGCGCCGACGGCCAGGCCGGGACCGTGGTCGAAGCCCAGAGCAACTGGTGGGGCTGCAAGCAGGGCCCCAACCTCGGGCCGCGCTGCGACACCGCGCTCGGCACCGTGAACTACACGCCCTGGCTCGTCAACAAACCGTAGGGCAGCAAACCGTAGCTAGCAGCACTCGCTGAGCCCCGTCCCGGCGCCACCGCGCGTCGGGACGGGCAGCGCGCCCGCCGGGGCAAGCCAGGGCACGCCGCTCGCGGAGTTCAGCGCGACTGTGGCAGCTTGCGCGACCCGCGCGGAGGGGACGGCGCCGACGGCGGCGGCACCACCGGGCCGATCTCGCCGTCCGGCGCCTCGTCCAGATCCACGATCACCGGCGCGTGGTCGCTCGGGCCCTTGCCCTTGCGCGCCTGACGATCCACCCAGGCCGCCTTGACCCTGGCCGAGACCGGCTCGCTCGCCAGCGCCAGGTCGATCCGCATCCCCAGGTCCTGGTGGAACATCCCGGCGCGGTAGTCCCAGTAGGTGAAGATCCGCTCCTGCGGCCAGCGCTCGCGCACCACGTCGTGCAGGCCGAGTGCCTGCAGCTCCGCCAGCGCCGCGCGCTCGGGAGGGGTGACATGGGTGTGGCCGACGTAAGCCTCGGGGTCGAACACGTCCGCGTCCGTCGGCGCGATGTTCATGTCTCCGCAGACGATCGCCTCGCTCGGACCGGCCGCGACCTGCTCGCGCAGCGCCGCGAGCCACGCCAGCTTGTAGGCGTAGTGCTCCGAGTCCGGTTCGCGGCCGTTCGGCACGTAAACCGAGTGCACGCGGACCCCGCCGCAGGTCGCCGAGACCGCGCGCGCCTCCGCATGCGGGAACCCCGGCGCGCCCGGTATGCCTCTCACAATCTCTGCCACCCCCACCCGCGAGAGGATCGCCACGCCGTTCCACTGCACCTCGCCGTTCAGGGCCAGCTCGTAGCCCCGTGTCTTCAGCTCCTCGCCCAGCAGTTGCTCGAACGCCTCATCGCCCAACTTCGTCTCCTGCAGGCAGACCACGTCGGGGGCGCGTTCCTCCAGCCACGGGAGCAGGCGGGGAACCCGCTGCTTTGCCGAGTTCACGTTCCAGGTCGCGATGCGCACGCGGCTACCGTAGCTCGCTCGGTCTTGGCCGCGCGACGGGGCGGCGGCTGAAGGCGGCGCGGCGAGGGATGACTGCGGCGGCGTGGAGCGCGAGCCGATGTTGAACGGTGCTGCGCTGCCGGGGCTGGGCGGGTGCCCGGGAAGGGACAGGGCAGGGGCTGCTCCTCTCTCGAGCAGCCCCTTGCGCCCGGCGAGCTATTCGCTTTTTTTCACCGCTTCGGCGTTCGCGAACTTCGTGGTGCCGTTCAGGACCACGGTGCTGTTGTTGCCCGCCGCTGCCGGCCATCCGTATTTCGAGTTCATGATCGGGGCGATCAGCGATTCGTTCAGGCCGCCGCAGCCTTTCGCCACCGTCGGGACCGAGAAGGCGTTTTCGACGAGCGAGTCGTTTTTGTAGACGACCAGGTTGCCTTCTTCTTTCGATTCATGTTCGCCCGAGGTGCCCGTGATCGGCGTGTTCGGTTTCGGCGGAGAGGTCGTGCCCGTCGTCAGGTTCAGCGTGATCGGGCTCGCGCTCGTGCCCACGAAGCACGATTCCCCGAGGAACACGTTTTTCAGATGCACCCTCACCGGCAGCTTCAGCGCCGTGCCGGTGCTCGTCGCGAGGTTTGAGCGGCTCAGCGTCACCGAGCCCACGAGTTCCATCGCGATCGAGAACGCCGAGCTTTCCGATTCGTGCCCCGGCAGTCCCAGCAGCCCGCCCGGCACTTCCTCCGCGGTCACCGAGAGCGTCTGCCCTTCGGTGGTGTTCACGAACGTTTCGCCTTTTTCCGTCACGATCAGCCCGCCTTGCAGCGTGATCGGCTGCGCGATCGGGACCGTCAATTTGCCGAGGCTGAGTTTGCCGCCGCTGAACAGTGCGTAGACGCACTGACTCACGCCCGCGGCGCCGAGCGGACAGTGGTTGAAGGCCGCGTATTCGCCTTTCGGTTTTCCTGCCATGGCCGACGGCGCCACGGCGAGCACAGCGAGCAACGCGAGAAGCCCCGCGATCGCGGACCTCCTCGTCCAACCTAAGAAGCCGACCGGCGTGGTGCGATGTGGACGTAACATCAGTTCTCCTTTTGTGTTGGTCAAGGTCTGCCCGCCGGCGCCTTGGACCGCCGCGAGCCTCTGGCCCTGGCGTCGGCGGCGAGGGCTTCGTAGAACGAAGCCAGCTCCTCGCCCGTCGGCACCGCCTGCGGATCGAGCAGCGACTGCAGCTGCAGGCCATCGGCCACGGCCAGCATGTAAGAGGCGATCACCTCCACCGTTCGAGGCGGCAGCTCGCGCCCGCTGGAGCTCGCACGGATCAGCTCGCCCGAGAGCTCACGATGGCGGGCATAGTGTTCGGCGAGTTCGCTGCGCAGCTCCGGCGAGTGGCGAGACTGGAGCACGCCCTCCAGGAACATCACGAACAGCGGGCGGGCCTCCTCGATGCCCTCCACCATCGGTCGCGCGCGCGCCGCGAGCTGCTCCAGCGGCCCGGCGTCCGTCGGTACCTCCAGCTCGCCGACGCGCTTTCCCCATTCCAGGAAGAAGTCCAGGAGCGCCTCGTTCAGCAGCTTCTCTCGGCTGCCGAAGTGGTAGTTGACCGCCCCGAGGTTCGTGGCCGCCGCCGCAACCAGCTCGCGCACGCTCGTGCCCGCGTAGCCACGCTCGAGCATCAGCTCCTTCGCGGCCCGCAGCAACGCCGTCTTCGTGTCCTCGGTCGCCATTCGAACGAGCGTATCATACGTACGTTTGTTTGATAGCGGCGGCACGATTCGACGTGGCAGCGGCCGGCGGCGGCCGAGAGGTCCCGAGTTGGAGGGCCGGGACGCTGTGAGAAGCTACGTGCCATGAACTCAACACAGTCCTATTCCAGCAATCGCAGGATGTTCGGGTCGGTCGAGACCGTCGGCAGCGCAGGCGTGTTTGGTCAGGTGATGGGTCTCGTCGCCGTGACCGTCGGGTTCTTCACGCTCGGCGCGTACCTCGGTCGTAACTTCACCGGTGGCGCTTCGCTGATCTGCTTCATCCTCGGCTTCGTCTCGATCATCGGGCTGAACTTCGCGCGGCGCTCGGAGGCGCTCGCGATCACGATGCTGTTCGCCGCCGGGCTGTTCCTCGGGCTCGGGCTCGGCGGAGGGCTGCAGCGCTATGCCGAAGTCGAGCCCAGCGTCGTGTGGCAGGCCGCGGGCGCCACCGGCCTGTTCGTCGCCGCGCTCGGCAGCACCGGCTACGCGATCCGCCGCGACCTGTCCCGCTACTACCGCTTCCTGTTCGTCGCGCTGATCGCGCTCATCATCTTCGGGTTCGTCTCGCTGCTCGTCTCGATGCCGCACGCCGACGTGATCTACGCCGTGTTGGGGCTCGTCATCTTCGGCGGCTACACCGTGCTCGACTTCAACCGCCTGCGCCGGGCCGGGAACGGGGAAGTCGTGCAGCTCGCCGCCGGGATCTTCCTCGACGTGCTGAACGTCTTTCTGTTCTTCCTGCAGCTGTTCGGCGGCGGGCGCGACTGAGCACCAGAGGCGCCGCCTGGGCTACGTCGGTCGATTAACTCTTTGGGAGCCGACCAGATGCTTGGCGGCCTCGCCCGCGGCGGCGAGGATCAGCGAGGTGTCGCTGCCCTGCCCCTGGCCCATCACCACGCCGACCGCGGTCAGCCGGCGCCCGGCGGCGGTCACGTCGGTGAAGAAGGCCAGGCACCCCCCGGCCGCGGAGTCAGACCCGGTCTTGCCGGCGTAGCCCTCGGCGATCAGGGGGTTGTAGTTGGTGAGCGTGCCCGCGACCGGCAGCGTCACGCTGGCCATCGAGACGACTTGGCGGAAGACCTGGAAGCGCATCGCCCGCCGGAAGACGCGCAGCTGGTCGGCGGCGGTGGAGACCGTGCTCGGATCGAACCCGCTGGGATCGGTGTAGATCGTGTGGTCCATCCCGAGCGCGCGGGCCTCAGCGTTCATCTCGGCGAGGAAGCGCGTCTCACTGCCCGCCAACAGGTCGGCGAGCATCCGAGCGACGTTGTTGCCGGAGGGAATCAGCAGCGCCTCCAGCAACTGGCGCTCGGTCAGCTGCTCGCCGGCCCGCACCGCCACGACCGACTGATCCCGCGCGGCATCCTGGGCCGAGGCCTGCGCCTGGGCGGCAGTGACGGTGATCGTGAACCCGTCCTGTGCGCTGCTCAGCGGGTAGCGCTCGAGGGTCAGGTAGGCGGTCATCACCTTTGCCAGACTGGCGATCGGGGCCGGCTGCTCCTGCGGGCTCACCGCCGGCCGGCCGTCAGCGAGTACAAATGCCGCCTGTCCGTGCTGCGGCCACTCGACCGACGACAGGTGCACATGCCCTCGCTGAACATGCGGTGCTCGCCGTTGCGCAGGTGGCTTGTCGTTGAACGTCTGGCGGGCTGCCGCGACGGCCAAGTAGGCGAGCAGCGGGGCGACTATCGCGCCGAGCAGCAAGCGCCGGCGACGGCCGTACACGGTCGATCGGGTACGGCCGGCTGCCGTTCGCGCGGGGTTGGCGCATCTCACGCCTGCAGTCAAGGCAGCTTGGCGTTGTCAGCGCGTATGTGGTTTTCGATATGCCGACGATATGCGCCAGCTCTAGCATCGGAGCGTGCGTGTGTTGATCGTCGAGGACGAGCCCTACATGGCAGAAGCCATCTGCGACGGTCTACGTCTGGAAGCGATCGCGGCAGACATCGCCGGTGACGGTGACAGGGCTCTTGAGCTGCTGAGCGTCAACGACTACGACATCGCCGTGCTCGACCGCGACATCCCCGGGCCCTCCGGCGACGAGATCGCCAAACGCATCGTCGCCGCCGGCAGCGGCATGCCGATCCTGATGCTCACCGCTGCCGACCGGCTCGACGACAAGACCGCCGGGTTCGGGCTCGGCGCCGACGACTACCTCACCAAGCCGTTCGAGCTAGGAGAGCTCGTGCTCCGTCTCAGAGCACTCGACCGCAGGCGCGCTCACAGCAGGCCACCCGTGCGAGAGATCGCAGGTCTGCGTCTGGATCCGTTCCGCCGCGAGGTCTACCGCGATGGCCGCTACGTCGCGCTCACCCGCAAGCAGTTCGCCGTCCTCGAAGTCCTCGTCGCCGCCGAAGGCGGTGTCGTCAGCGCCGAGGAGCTGCTGCAACGGGCCTGGGATGAGAACGCCGATCCGTTCACCAACGCCGTGCGCATCACCGTCTCGGCACTGCGCAAACGCCTCGGCCAACCCTCGATCATCGCCACCGTGGCCGGCGCCGGTTACCGCATCAGCGCTCAACAAGGCACCGGACGCGATGGAGGAGATCGTGGATAGGGCCCCTGGTTTGAGCGTTCGCCTCAAGCTCACCCTCAGTTACGCCGCCTTCCTGATGCTCGCGGGCGCCTTGCTGCTCGCCGCCGGGTACTTCTCCCTTTCGCGTGGTGTGCATCCTGGTGTGATCTTCATAGTCCGCAGCCACGCCGACCTCCTGCGCAATTTCGCTCCGATCGCGGCCATCGTGTTGGCGTTCCTGCTGGTGTTCGGTCTGCTGGGCGGATGGTTCCTCGCGGGCCGCATGCTCGCCCCCCTGACTCGCATCACGGACGCCACGCGCATCGCCGCGACCGGGTCGCTGGCCCACCGAATCCGGCTACCGGGCCGGGCCGACGAGTTCCGCGAGCTCGCCGACAACTTCGACACCATGCTCGCGCGGCTGGAGGCACACGTCGCCGAACAGCAGAGGTTCGCAGCCAACGCCTCCCACGAGCTGCGCACCCCGCTGGCGATCACGCAGACGCTTCTCGACGTGGCCCGCAACGATCAAGGCCGGGGCACCGACGAGCTCGTCGACCGCCTCCACGCCGTCAACACCCGAGCGATCGACCTCACCGAGGCGCTGCTTATGCTCAGCCGCGCCGACCAGAGGTCCTTCACCCGAGAGCACGTTGACCTGTCCCTCATAGCGGAGGAAGCCACTGAAACGCTCCTCCCCTTCGCAGGAGAATGCGGCGTCACCATCGAGACCTCCTCCGAGACGACGCCCGCCATCGGCTCACGCGCACTCCTGCTGCAGTTGACTACTAACCTCGTGCAGAACGCGATCGTCCACAACCTGCCTGAACAAGGCACGGTGTGGGTCACGACCGGCGTTCACCCCGACAATGCGATGCTCTCTGTCGAGAACACCGGTGAGAAGCTCACCCCACAGTTGGTTTCCACGCTTGCCGAGCCGTTTCAGCGCGGCACCAAGCGCATACGCATCGACCACACAGGCGTCGGCCTCGGCCTGGCAATCGTCAAGAGCATCACCCAAGCACACGACGGCGCCCTCACCCTCACCCCCCGAGACGCCGGCGGGCTCCGCGTCACGGTGCGAGTCCCCGCCGCGTCGCCGCCTCGATGACCTGAATAAGGCCAGAAGTCCGGCGGCGCCCGAGCCGGGCCGGTCCTGGCGGCCGGCGCATATCGTCGGCGTATCGAAATTCGCATACGTGCCGGCAACATCGCGCTGCCTTCAATGGCAGCATGCCCTACAGCACGTCAGCACCAGCAGCCCGCGGCGGCACCGCCTCGCCGTCCTCCTCGGCCGCACCGACGACAGGGATCACGATCTATGGATGCGGACGGGACGAGGCCGTCCTGTTCGAAGAGATGGCGCCCCGCTTCGGCGTCGTGCCGACCATCACCGAGGCGGCGGTTTCTGAAGGCAACCTTGTGCGTGCCTGCGGCAATCGGTGCATCAGCGTCGGCCATAAGACCCGGGTCGCAGATTCCACCCTTCTCGCGCTCAGCCGGGTCGGCGTGACGCACATCACCACGAGAAGCATCGGGAGCAACCATCTCGATGTGAGATACGCCGAGAGCGTCGGCATCTCCGTTGCAACCGTCTCCTACTCGCCGGACAGCGTGGCCGACTACACGCTGATGCTCATGCTGATGACGGTGCGGAACGCCAGGTCCATGATCAGGCGTGCAGATGTGCATGACTACAGGTTGCCCGACGTTCGCGGGAAGGAGTTGCGCGATCTGACGATCGGCGTCATCGGCACCGGCCGCATCGGAACGGCGGTGATCGACAGGCTGCGCGGCTTTGGCTGCCACGTCTTGGGCCATGATCGTCGTCCGGACGGCTCTGCCGAATGGGTTTCACTTGATGAGCTAGTGCGGCGGAGCGATGTCGTAACGCTTCACACCCCGCTGAGCGTGGACACGCACCATCTACTCGATCGGCGACGCATCGAGCAGATGAGGCACGGGGCATACCTCGTCAACACCGGCCGCGGCTCACTCCTCGATACCGAGGCTCTCGTGCGCGCCCTGGAAAGCGGCAGATTGGGCGGTGCGGCGCTGGATGTCCTCGAGGGCGAAGAGGACATCTTCTACGCAGACTGCAGAAGCAAGGCCATCGGCAACGCACTCCTGTTGCGGCTGCGAGAGCTGCCAAATGTGCTGATCAGTCCGCACACGGCCTACTACACCGACCACGCCCTGCGCGATGCGGTCGAAAACACCATCGTCAACTGCCTGAGCTTCGAAAAGCGGGCGGCGGCATGACTAGGTTGAGGATCGGGGTCGTGTTCGGGGGATGCTCCGAGGAGCATTCGACCTCCGTCAAGTCGGCGCAGGAGGTCGCCAAGCACCTCGATCTCGAGAAGTACGAGCCGTTCTACATCGGGATCGCGAAGGGCGGCGCCTGGAAGCTCTGCGACGCTCCCGACCCGGATTGGGAAGGCGGCAGGGCCCGCACGGCGATTCTGTCACCGGACAGATGCGTACGCGGCCTGCTCGTCCTGGAGCAGGACCGTTACGACACCATCGGTTTGGATCTGGTGTTTCCCGTGCTGCATGGAACGCTCGGTGAGGACGGTGCGATACAGGGTCTGGCCGAGCTCGCGGGCATCCCCTATGTGGGTTGCGACATCCAGAGCTCGGCTCTGTGCATGGACAAGTCCCTCGCCTACATCGTCGCCAGAGGCGCCGGGATTGCCACGCCGAAGTTCTGGACCGCCGCGGCAGACGAAGAGGTCGATCCTGACCAGCTGATCTACCCCGTGTTCGTGAAGCCGGCTCGTTCGGGTTCCTCTTTCGGCGTTGGGAAGGTGCGCGGGAGAGAGGAATTGCCGAGCGCGGTGGCGGCGGCAAGACAGTACGACTCCAAGGTGTTGATCGAGGAGGCCGTCGTCGGCAGCGAGGTCGGGTGTGCGCTTCTGGGAGACGGTCTGGACGTCATCGCCGGCGAGCTCGACCGGATCTCTCTTTCCCACGGCTTCTTCAGGATCCATCAGGAGAGTGAACCTGAAAGCGGTTCCGACAACTCGGAGGTGATCGTTCCCGCGGACATCTCGGCAGAGTCGCGCGCGCTCGTCCAGGAGACGGCAAAGGCCGTATATCGCGCCTTGGGATGCAGAGGCCTTTCACGCGTGGATCTGTTCCTCAAGGAGGACGGGGAAGTGGTCCTCAACGAGGTGAACACCTTGCCCGGTATGACCTCCTACAGCCGCTATCCGAGAATGATGGAGGCGGCAGGACTGCAGCGTGCCGAGGTGATCGACCGGTTGGTGGCCTCGGCACTGGCAGGGAGCCGACGATGAACGATCGGTTCGTCTTCGTCGACGAGCACGTATCCGGAATCTACTGGGATGCCAAGTACGCGACCTGGGACAACTTCGTCGGCAAGCCGGTGGACGGATACGTGGCAAATCGCATTGTCGGCACGAGGGCTTTGTGCGTAGCCTTGGAGAGAGCGCGAGAAGAGGCCGTCTCGCTTGGCTTCGGCTTGCTTCTTTGGGATGGCTATCGTCCTCAACGCGCCGTCGATTCCTTTGTGCGCTGGTCACAACAGCCGGAGGATGGCCGGACGAAGCTACGGCACTATCCCAATATCGACAGGGCCGACATGTTCGAAAAGGGGTATGTGGCAGCCAAGTCGGGCCACAGTCGGGGCAGTACCGTCGACTTGACGCTTTTCCACCTTTCTACCGGTGAACGTGCTCCGATGGGCGGTGACCACGACCTGATGGATGCGATCTCGCATCATGGAGCGGAGGGAATCACGCAAGTCGATACGCAAAACCGTCAATACCTTCGCTCGATCATGGAGGTTTGCGGTTTCAGCTCATATGACTGCGAGTGGTGGCATTACACGCTGAAGGACGAGCCTTATCCGGACACCTACTTCGATTTTCCGATCACGTGAGCCGACGACGCATCTGGGCGGTGAGCTGGTCGGGCTCGATGTCGGCATCGAGGGAGTGGGCCGCTGCCTGGTGTCACGGCCCGCACCGTGACAGAAGGCCTTAGAGTTCCCGACGACACCGTTAGGCTGGAGGCGAGCGGAATCCAAGCTGTCGGCAGGCCAGATCGACCGGGCCTCGACCTGAGCCTCCCTCACCTTCGACGGTGCTTGATTGCGCTGGTTCTGAAGCTGACCCCAACGGCTGTGACCGGGATGATCTTGGGGGGTACCCGCAGTTCCGATGCAGTAGCCGTGATGCTCAGCCTCGCGCGGATGCGCCTGAACCTCGCTAGGAGGCGCTTGCCTGCGCGGTTGAGTCTCAGCTTAAGCGTGTAGGTCTTGCCGTTCCCTTCGAAACCTGTGGCGAACGTGGACCTGCCGATCACGACGGACCGACGGTGCCTACCCTTCGCTCCGAGGCCTACAGCAGTGATCGTTCGGCCGTTGGGAGCAAGCCGCTCCGTCGCAGTGACCGTTGCCGCTCCACGGCATTCCTCGATCCATTCGGCCACGCAGTCGAGTCGAAACTCCAGCACCGCGCCGCTCGCGGTGGGGGACCCCCGCAGGCTCACCAAGCCCGTGGGCAGTTCGACGATATGCGTCGGGCGCCAAACGGGATGCTCGTCTGCGGGGTCAGTCGTGATCAGTCCCGATTCGCCAAGAACGAGCATGCACAGCGATGTCGACGCGCATGAAACCGTGGCAGGCGTTTCGGGATCACCTGGTCCAACAGGAAAGCCTGGAGGGACTGACCACGTCGGTGCCGAGTCCAGCGGGTCCGTGGAGATGAGGGCAGAGACGCCTTTCAGGGCGTCCAGCGTCTGGGCACCTGCAGCGAAGCAGAGGCCGGTCGATGGACATGCGAGGTCGGAGAGGATCGTGCCGGCTGTGGGTGCCGGAGCGCTCCACGCAGGAATGGGCGCGGTCGGGTTCGTGGAGCGTACAGTCCGGCCGCTGACATCGGTGGCGACACAAAGCGAGGTCGAAGCGCAGGAAACGCTCGACAGGGCACTGCTGTCGATCGGCATGGGGACAGACCAGCTCGGCGAGTCCGCTGCAGGATCGGTCGACGCGAGTGCGTTGCCTCGGTCGTCTACTGCGACGCATAGTGATGTCGAGACGCATGAAACTCCGCGAAGCGATGTGCCGTCGATATTGAGGAGGCGCCAGGTGGGATTTGCCGCGGTGGGATCTCTCGTGCTTACGACGTCGCCTCGATCATCGATCGCGACGCATAGCGATGTCGAGCCGCAAGAGACGTCTGGCGTGTACGACACGCCTCCGCCGGTCGGACCGAAGCTCCAACTAGGGCTCAGGGCAGTGGGGTTGGTCGAGATGCCCGCTCGGCCGGCGGAGTCGACGACAACGCACATAGAGGTCGACGCGCAGGAGATCGCACTGGGCGAATCGAGGGTGTTGATCTTCGATCCCGTCCAGGTAGGCCTCGCCGCAGCCGGATCGGTCGAGATGTCGGCGTGGCCCAATTTGTCGACCGCCACGCAGAGCGACGTTGAAGGGCAGGAGATGTCGTAGAGCGTCGGGAAGGGGTAGCTGATCCTGCCCGTCGCCAGCGCCGGACCTGCCGACAGTGTGCCGGAAGCCAGGATGACGAACAGCAGCGCAGCCCGTCTCGAGAAATGCGTAACTGCTCCCATGACCATTGCACCTCCGATGCCTCAGATTGGAGCGACGACGCTTCCGATCTGCCTAAAGTCATAGAGACCAACCCGCTCGACCTGTACGAAGTTTCGGAACGGCTCGACGTGCCTTGGCCCTCGGCCAGAAGCTAGGCAGCCTCGCCCGGCGATCGAAAGTGGCCCGGCACAGCGCAAACAGCCGGGGCCCGGTGCAGGGACCTTGAGAAGTGGAGCTAGCCGGACTCGAACCGGCGACCTCCTGGGTGCGATGCGGCAGCTCAGATATCGATCTTGCTCAAGGAGAGCCTAGTTTGCAGGGATTTTACGACTAGCCCACGATTGACTTGTGCGGGGGGTTGCGCCCGGATTATCGGCGATTACCCCCGGTTCAGGCACTTCCGGCAACAAGTGCCTGAGCCCCCGCCGGCCCTCTCGGGCCACGCTCACGACCGTGATCACTACGAGAGCTTCGCGGGCTGGGAATGCACAGGCCCGTTACTAGCCGCCCGATCTATTGACTTTTTCGCAGAAGCAAGATAAAGATCAGCTCAATGGCTACGGGGAATCCTGGCGACGGAGCGCCAGCCGCGAGTCGGTTCGCTTGGCTCAGTTGGCGGCGCTTCTTCCTCGTGACGCTGACCGGGCTGCTCCTCCTAATTGACGCCGGACCGGCTGGCAGTGCGGAACCGCGCGATGTTTACGAGACGACGATCGCCGCCGACAGCCCCGTCGCGATGTATCGTTTCGAGGACTCCATAGGGTCCGGGACGCTGGCGGACTCGGCTGGCTCGGACACTGCAACCAGCAACGGCACCGTTCTCGGCGGCGAAGGCCCCTTCGGAGGTAGCGGATCGGGCAGCTTCGGCGGAGAAGCCTATGCCTCTCTGTCCTCCGACCCTTTGGAAAGCGCGAGCGAATTCACAGCCGAGGCCTGGGTCTACTGGGACGGCAGCTCCTACGACGAACCGATCTTCGACTTCGGCTCCAGCTCCACGAACCACCTCTACCTCACGCCAGCCGCGAGCGCTGGCGGCCACGACCTACTACTCGAACTGCACGCCGGCGAAAGTGAAAGCGCTCAAGTAACGGCCCCCGCGCTCGCTGGCGACGCCTGGCATTACCTAGCGGTGACGGAGTCCGGTGCTGGCGATCTCACGCTGTACGTCGACGGAACCGAAGTCGGCCACACCGCCGAAGCGGCGCTAGAGTCATCGTCGCTTGGCAGCATCCCGACTGCCTACCTTGGCAAGTCGCTAGCAGGCGGGCCCAGCTTCCGGGGGCGACTCAGCAACGTCGCCTTCTATAACAAGGCTCTTTCGTCGACTGCGATCAAAGCTCACTACGATGCCGCCGAGTTCCCGGTCAACACGGAACCGCCGACGATCTCCGGCACGCTCGAAGACGGCAGCACGCTGAGCGCTGAAGCGGGTGTCTGGACGGGGGTCGCTCCGATCACCTTCGGTTACCAGTGGCGTCGCTGCAACGGCTCCGGTGAAACCTGCTCCGACGTCTCAGGCGCGACGAACTCAACCTATGAAGCGAGCTTCGAAGATCTCGGCCACAGACTACGTGTTCTCCTGACCGCCACCAACGGGGCAGGATCGAGTGATGATGCCTCGGCGGCAAGCGCCTTCGTTGCCCCCACGCCGCTGACCGAATACGGCTTCGCATCCGAGTTCGGCGAAGAAGGCTCGGGCGATGGGCAGTTCAAAGAACCATTTGATGTAGCGGTCGGCACCGGCGGCGAAATGTTCGTGCTCGACAGGAGTAACGATCGCGTGGAGAGGTTCAACGAAGCTGGCGAATACCTCGGCCAGTTCGGCGAAGAAGGCTCGGGCGACGGGGAGCTACGGGCACCGGACGCCCTCGCCCTGGACTCCAACGGGAACGTGTTCGTGCTTGACACCGGCAACGAACGTGTTGAGGAGTTCGACAACAGCGGTGTATTCATAAGAGCCTTTGGTGCCGGTCTCGAAGGAGCGGGTGCTGAAGGCATCGCTGTCGATCATCAGGACCGCATCTGGGTTTCAGTCTTGGGTGAACAAGACCACCTCGTGGTGTTCAGCGGCGAAGGCGAACATCTCAAAGACGTGGGCTCTCGCGGATCTGGGCCTGGAGAATTTCGGGAACCGGAGGGACTGACGGTGGACGCCCAAGGGCACATCTGGGCCGTCGACTACAACGGGCGGGTCGAGGAGTTCGATGAAACCGGCGAATACCTCGCGCAGTTCGGCTCGGAAGGAGCTGCGGCGGGACAGCTGGGCGGCAGCTACGGGATCGCTGTCGACGGGGAACACGTGTTCCTCAGCGAATGGTGGACTTCGCGAGTGCAGGAGTTTGATGAGGCGGGTGGCTTCATCGCGCAGCTCGGAGCGCCAGGCACTGAAACCGGCGAGCTCGGCTTCCCAGCAGGGCTCGCGGTAACTCCAGCTCACGATCTCCTCATCACCGATCTGACCAATAACCGGATCGAGAAGTGGAGTCCAGAAGCGCCCGGAGCTCCGGTCAACGTCGCTACGCCGTCGATAGTCGGGACGCCTGGGGTCGGGTCGGTGCTGGCCGCGGGCGCCGGCGTGTGGCGTGGGTCGCCACGGCGCATCTACACCTACCAATGGCAACGCTGCGACGAACATGGCGAAGAATGTGCCGACGTCGTTGGCGCGACGGGCACGAGCTACACGGCGCTCAACGAAGACCTCAACAGCACGCTGCGCGTCGTCGTCACCGCCACGAACAGCCACGGCTCGGCGTCGAGTCCCTCATCGCCGAGCGAATCAATCGGCGCGCCTCCCGCCAACACCTCGCCGCCGACGATCTCGGGGACGGCGGAAGAAGGTCAGGAACTGACCGCCGACCTTGGCGTCTGGGAAAACGAAGGCGGCTCCTTCATCCAGTGGCGACGCTGCGACGAACACGGCGAAGAATGCTCAGACCTCGAAGCTTACGGCGAAGGCTATACAGCGACCGCCGAAGACATCGGGCATACCCTGCGGGTGAAGGTCTTCGAGTGGAACAGTGCCGGAGAAACGAGCGCGACTTCCGCGGCGACGGCGGTCGTGACCGGACCGACGGCGCCGGTCGATCTCAGCGCCCCCACCGTTAGCGGCACGGCGCAGGATGGAGAGACGCTCACCGCGGCCCACGGCGGCTGGGGGGGCGCACAGCCGATCACCTACACGTATCAGTGGCAGCGGTGCGACGAAAGTGGTGCCGAATGCACCGATATCGAAGGAGCCACCGGGACTTCGTACAAACCCGACGCCAGCGACATCGGCGCGACGATGCGGGTGCGTGTCACCGCGACGAACTCCTTGGGCTCGGAAGCCGCGGTCTCCTCGGCGACGGCCGTCGTCACCCCGCCGTTCCCGCCGACCAGCCTCGCGGCGCCGCAGATCTCAGGCACGCCCGAACAGTCCAGGACGCTCACCGCGAGCGAAGGGGAATGGGAAGGCGCAGAGCCGATGTCCTACGCGTATCAGTGGAGGCGCTGCAATACGAGCGGTGCAGAATGCGCCGACGTCGAAGGCGCGACAAGCGCCACGTTCAAACTCGGCGCAGAAGATGTCGGCGCGACGATGCGGGTGCGCGTCACGGCCACAAACGCCGGCGGTTCGACGTCGAGCATTTCGCCGCAAACGCCGGTGGTGAAACCGCTGGCTCCGGCGAACCTCGAAGCGCCGACGATCTCGGGCACGACGACGGATGGCAATACGCTGACCGCGGGAAACGGCTCGTGGAGCGGCACGCTGCCACTCTCCTACGCCTACCAGTGGCGGCGCTGCAACGGCTCCGGTCGCAGCTGCAACAGCATCCCCGGGACGACCAGCTCCACCTACGTGCTCAACAGCGCCGACGTCGGCGGCACCCTGCGCGTCCGCGTCACCGCCAGCAACCTCGCCGGCTCGGCCACGAGCACCTCCGCCGCCTCCTCGGTCGTGGCGTCCGTTGCGCCGACGGACGGCAGCGCGCCGACGATCACCGGGGTCGCCCGCGACGGGCAGACGCTCACGGCCGGCAACGGCGAATGGACGGGAACGACGCCGATCTCCTACTCCTACCAGTGGCAGCGCTGCAACGCGATGGGCGAAGCGTGCGCCGACGTGGGCGGCGCCGTCGTCGCGACCTACCACCTGTCGCCCGACGACATCGGCTACCGCCTTCGCGCCGTGGTCACCGCCACGAACGTCGGCGGGGCGGTCGCGAGCGACTCTTCGCCGAGCTCGGTCGTGGAAGGCGCCGCTCCCGCCAACACCGCTGAGCCGACGATCGCCGGTGTCTCACGCGAAGGGGCGACGCTGACCGCGAGCGTCGGCAGCTGGACGGGGACGCCCACGATCAGCTACGCCAACCACTGGCAGAGCTGCAGCAGCCTCGGCCTGGGCTGCATGGATCTGACGGGGGCGGTCTCCGCCTCGTACACGCTCGCCGCCGCCGACGTCGGAACCACCGTGCGCGTGCGCGTCACCGCCACGAACGAACTGGGCTCCTCCGAAGCGGTGTCGAAGGTCTCCGGCGTGGTCACAGACGCCGCAGGGACCCCGCCCACCGGCCACGTCGATCAGCTTCCGTTTGCGTCCGCGACGGTCATCGCATCGGGAACCGGCGAACAGGCCGGGTCCGGCTTCGCCGCGGCGACGCTCGAAGTCAGCGGCGCGGGCGAAAGCACCTGGGAATCGCTCTGCGGGCCGCTGACCCCGGACGTGGTCGGCAACTTCTCCTGCCCGTGGAGCACCGCGGGCGCCTACCCCGACGGTGCTTACGAGCTCCGCGCGCGGCTCGACGACGGCTCGAGCCCCGCGGTCAGCTACACGACCGCCCCGGTCGAAGTGATCGTCGACAACACCGATCCAAGCGGATCGGTGTCCTCCCTCTCATACCTCCGCGGGAGCACCGCGATCGGCGGGGGCGCCGGCGACTCCGGTTCGGGCGTCGCCTCGTGGCAGCTGCAGATCGACGCCGGCTCGGGCTGGCAGAGCGCGTGCGACGGGCAGTCGCAGCCCGTCAGCCCCGGGCACTATGCGTGCAGCCTGAGCACGGGTCGGTTGGGCGACGGCGAACACGCCTTCCGCGCAATTGTCAGCGATCGAGCGGGGAACCGGTACATCACCCCACTCGTCCACGGCACGATCGACAACGCCCCTCCGGCGGGCTCGCTGAGCGCAATCGCCGGGGCCGGTGATCTCGAAGGAGAAATCAGCCTCGAAGGGAGCGCCGGAGACGAGGGGTCCGGCGTCGCGAGCTGGACCGCACAGGTCTCTCCCGCGAACGGGGGTCCCTGGAGCGACGTCTGCCCGCCGCGGACCGCCCCGGAGTCGGGCGAAATCTACGAGTGCAGCTGGGACACCGCGGCGTTCGCCGATGGCGGCTACCGAGTGCGTGCGCGGATCGTCGATCACGCGGGCAACGTTCGCACGACCGGGATTCGCAGCGTCACGGTCGACAACGGGGGCGGCACGGAAGAACCCGGCTCGCCAGGCAGCTCGTGCATCACCTTCTGGACGGGCGGCAGCGGCGGCGCCTGGGGCACGCCCGCGAACTGGTCCACCGGCAAAGTCCCGGGACCGCACGATCGGGCCTGCATCCCGCACGGCACGACCGCGACCGTCGAAGGGTCGAGCTGGGAAGTGGGCGCGCTTGACGGATCGGGCACCCTGCGTCTGGCGGGCGGCACCCTCGCCCTCAGCGACCGCGCCAGCCAGTCGGAAGTAGGAATCCTGGAAGCGAGTGGAGGAACGCTCACGATCGCCGGCACGCTCGTGGTCGCCGACTCTCTGTCGTGGACCGGTGGCACGCTCGGCGGGGCGGGCACGCTACGTCTCGCGCCCGCGAGTTCGGGAACGATCGCGGCGGCTCTCGGCGGCGCCGTCACGCTGGACCGTGGCGCGCTCGTCAACGATGGCTCCCTGACGCTGGAAGAAGGCAGGATCGCGATGTCCGCCGACGCGGAGATCAAGAACGCAGGGAACCTCGACGTGCGCTCGGAGGACGGTGGCCTCCTGGGCGGGGCGATCTTCGACGCCGACGGGTCAGAGCCTTGGCTCGACAACACCGGGATGCTCGTGAAGAGCACGGGCGGCGGGGAAACGATCGTCGGGGTCGCGCTCGAGAACGACGGGGAGATCGACGCCGAAACGGGCAGCCTCGTGCTCGCGTCGGGAGGAAAGCCCGGAAGGTCGGCGAGCGGAGGCTGGACCGCGGCGAGCGGGGCTTCGATTCACCTCGCCGGAGGCGCCTTCACGCTCGGCGACGTGCCGGTCTCGGGGACGCTTGCAGTCGACGGCGGCGCGGTGAGCGTCGCGGGGATCGAAGGCACCGAAGCAAAGCTCGTCCTGGCCGGCGGCTCGCTGGCGCTGGCGAGCGAAGCGACGGTGGACTCCTTCGAGCAGAGCGGAGGGACGCTGGAAACCGGCACGCTTGAAGCTGCCTACCTGAACGTCGCGAGCGAATTCAGTTGGAGCGGCGGCGAGATGGCCTTCGAAAGCAGGACGGTCATCGAGGAAGGGGCCGTCGGTCAGATCGCCGCCGGGAGCGGCGGGCAGGTGACGCTCGACGGGGCAGTACTGATCAACCGCGGCACGCTCACCTGGGAAGACGGAGCGATCGTCGTCGAAGCTACGGCCGCGATCGAAAATGCAGGGACTTTCCAGGCGAACGCGGAGGACGCCGAAGACCCGGGCTTCGGGATCGTCGCGGGAGACTCGTCGAACTTGCTGATTCAGAACGACGGGCGCTTCGAAAAGGCCTCGGGCGCGGGCGTCACACGAGTTCAGGTGCCGTTCGAAAACAACGGCGAAGTCCTCGCGCGAAGCGGGCGCCTCGAGTTCTCCGGCGGCGGCGGGCTCGGCGAGTTTGGGGCCCCCGGCTCGTGGGCAACCGAATCGGGCGGTCTGATCGCGCTCACGGGCGGCACGTTCCTGATCGACGCCACCGTCGATCTCGAAGACGTCCAGGTCGAAGGTGCGACCGTGATCAACGACAGCACTCCGCCGACGGGGTCGATCAGCGTCCCGCCGCGCCTGGTTGGTTCATCCGAGATAACGGGGGTCGCCGAAGACGCCGACTCCGGCGTTTTCAAGTGGGAACTCGAAATCTCACCCGAAGGCGAAGAAGCCTGGCATGAAGCTTGCCCCGTCCAGTACTTCCCCCTCGGCGAAAACGAATACGGCTGTGAACTGGACGCGGGCACCTATCCGCCGGGCCACTACCAATTGCGTGCGCTGATCACGGATCGCGCCGGCAACGCCTACACGACGAGCGTCGCGGAAACCGAAATCGACAACGTGCCGTTCAATCTCACGCTCCCGTCGACCTCCGGTCCGACGGCACAGGGGCGGGCGCTAAGCGCCCACCCCGGCGCATGGGCCGGAGAACAGCCGATCTCCTACGAATACGAGTGGCAGAGCTGCAGCGCCGAAGGCGCGGAATGCGAAGCGATCGAAGGCGCCACCCGTCCCAGCTACATCCCGGGGGCCGAACAGGTCGGCCACAAGCTGCGGCTGGTCGTCACCGCGATCAACGAAGCGGGCTCCAGCTCCGCGACGTCGGCGACAACCGCTGTGATCGCGGCTGCGATGGAAGAGACCGTAGCCCCGAGCGTCTCGGGCACGGTTGAAGACGGCCAGACGCTCACGGCCACCGCAGGGACCTGGTCGGCGCCCTCCGCGATCACCTACCAGTACCAGTGGCAGGTCTGCGACTCGGTTGGCGCGCACTGCGAAGACCTCGAAGGAGAGACGAGTGCGACCTACGCGATCGAGAGCTTCACGGTGGGTCGTTCGCTGCGCGTGCGAGTCACGGCGACCGACGCCTCCGAGTCGCTGACGGCGGCCTCCGCCGCAACCGCCGCCGTGGCCCCGGCCGCGCCGAGCAACTCCCAGCCGCCCTCCGTCGTGGGGCACATGAACGTCGGGCAGACGCTCTCCGCGGAACCCGGCGAATGGACTGGAACGGACGTTGAATTCGGCTACCAGTGGCAGCGCTGTGACGTGCACGGTGAAAGCTGCGTCGACATCGCGGATGCGACCGAGGCCGAATACCTCGTCGCCGGCGCGGACGTCGGCGCGACGCTCATGGTCGTCGTCACGGCGAGCAACGAAATTAGCTCGGAATCCGCCAACTCGTCGGCGTCCGCGACCGTCGCCGGTGCGTTCACGCTAGCCAACGCGAGCGCCCCGCGCGTGTCCGGCCCGCCCCAGGCTGAAGATACGCTCCTCGCCGATCACGGGACCTGGTCTGGAGAAGGTGAAATCGGCTACGTCTACCAGTGGCAGCGCTGCGATGAATTCGGCGGGGGCTGTGAAGACATAGAAGCCGCGACCGGCTCCAGCTACAGCGCGAGCGCCGAAGACAGCGGGCACGGCTTGAGGGTGCTCGTCACTGCGAGCGACGAAGACAGTGTCCTCGCCGAGAGCTCGGACTCGACCCAGCCGATCTCGGTGCCGACGACGCCGCTGCTCGCATCGGCACCACTGGTTTCCGGAACCGATCGTGAAGGCATGACGCTGACAGCGACGAGCGGAACCTGGTCTGGGGTGAAACCCACCGCCTACGCCTACCAGTGGCTGCGCTGTGACGAAAGCGACGCTTGCTCGGCGATCGCCGCAGCGACCAGCTCGTCCTACGCGCTCACGAGGGCAGACGTCGACAGTGTTCTCCGCGTTCGCGTCACGGCCGGCAGCCGCAACGGCACGGCGATCGGACTGTCGGCGCCGACGGCGCCGATCGACCCAGCAGGACTGCTGAACACGGAGCTGCCGACAATCTCCGGCGCCGCCGAAGCGGGCGCCACCCTGCGGCTGAGCGAGGGCAGGTGGACGAGCTCCGGGCCGATCAGCTACTTCTACGGCTGGCGGCGCTGCGACGCATCGGGCGAGGCATGTGCCGACATCGAAGGCGCCGGCGACGCCAGCTACCAGCCACAGGAGGCCGATGTCGGGCACACGCTGCGCGCGACGGTCACGGCGCGGAGTCAGTGGGGCCAGGCAACAGTTCCCTCCGACGCGAGCGCGGTGGTGACTTCCGGCTCACAGCCCGCGGCGCCCGAGGACGTGACGCTGCCGACGATCACCGGCGACGCGAACGTCGGTGCGACGCTGAAAGCGAGCAACGGGGCCTGGAGCGGGAGCGCACCGCTTCACTTCACCTACCAGTGGGAAGCCTGCAACGCGGAAGGCGCCGGGTGCGTGGCAATCGAAGGCGCGACCGGCTCGTCGTACTCACCGCTGGAAGCCGATGCGGGGAAGGCGCTGCGCGTGAACGTGCTCGCGAGCAACGCGGCCGGCAGCGAAAGCGCCGAGTCGGCCGTCACGGAAACGATCGGCGTGCCGGGGCCGCTCGAATCCGTCGCTGTGCCGACGATCGCGGGCACGGCGGCGGACAAACACGTGCTGACGGCCTCCGCAGGAAGCTGGTCGGGCACACGGCCGATCACCTACGCCTACCAGTGGGAACGCTGCGACGAAGAAGGGCACGCGTGCGCGAGTATCGAAGGCGCCACGTCCGCGAGCTACGCGATTCAGACGGCCGACATCTCGGACACCCTGCGCGTCGAAGTCACGGCGAGCAATTCGGCCGGGAGCATCAGCGCGACGTCTTCCGCGGTGGGGCCGATCCTACCGAGCGCCCCGTTCGGGCAAGCCCCGGCGATCTCCGGGGATCCATTCCTCGGGCGGGTGCTGTCCGCCTCGGGGCTGCCCGCGATTGGGACCGAACCGATCGAAGCCGCCTACCAGTGGAGCCGCTGCGATGAAACCGGAGGCTCGTGCTCGGACATCGAAGGGGCGACGGCCGCGACCTATACGACGACGAGCGAAGACGTGAGCGCGACGCTGCGCGTTCTCGCCAAATACAGCAACGCCAGCGGAACCGCGAGCTCGGAATCGCCGGCGTCCGCGCTCATTCGCGACGAGGCGCCAACGTACCTCGGCGGCCTCGAAGTCGAACCCTCGAGTTCGGAAGTGCTCGCCTCGGGGGACGTCCTGAGCGCGCACGGCGGGTCCTGGCAGGGCAGCGCTCCGATCACCTACGGATACCAGTGGCAGCGCTGCAGCGAAGCAGGGACCGAATGCGAAGACATCGCCGCGGCGACCGCGACTAGCTACACGCTCGTGGAAGCCGACGAACACAAGGTCGTGCGGCTGAAGCTCACCGCCACGAACGCAACGGGCGCTGCATCGATCACCTCGGCTTCCCTCCCCGTCGGGGTCGCCCCCCAGCTCACGCCCGGGTCGGCGCCGACGATCACGGGCGAACCGGTGGAGGGGGTCACGCTCAGCAGCACGACCGGCGAATGGCTGCACGAACCGACTGAATACGAATACGAGTGGCGTCGTTGCGGCCAGTTCGAACTCGAAATAAAGCTCTATGAATCCTGTGAACCGATCGTCGGAACCGAAGCGACGTACACGCTCAAACACGCGGACACCGAACGCAAGGGGATGGTGCTCAAGGTGATCGCGGTGAACGCGTACGGGAGCACGTCTGCGTGGTCGACTCCGATCGAACGCGTTGAAGGACCCCGGCCCGTGAACCTGACGGCGCCGACGATCACGGGCACGCCTTACGTCGAAGGCACGCTGCACGCCCAGCACGGCACGTGGGAACACAACCGCACGACCTTCACCTTCCAATGGCAGCTGTGCGATGAAGAAGGGAATTCCTGCGCGGACATCGCGGGCGCCAGCACGCAGTCGACCAGCGAAAGCAGCTACACGCCGCCGCCGGCCGACATCGGCGACACGGTCCGCGTCGTCGTCACCGCGGAAGGCTCGGGCTCGAACAACTTCCTGAAAGTGGCGGTCGCTTCGAGCCCGACCGCGGTGCTGACCACCGGCGAAGCGCCCGTCAACCACGGCGCGCCGTACATCGCCGGCTCCGCGGTGGCAGGCGAAGCGCTCGAAGTCGAAACCGGCAGCTGGGAAGGCACACCGGTCGTGAACTACGCCTTCGAATGGGAACGTTGCGACGCCGAAGGCGAAAGCTGCGTTCCGCTTCATGTGCACCAGCAGCGCTACTCGCCGGTAGCGGCAGACCTGGAACACACGCTCCGCGCGACGGTCACGGGCTCCAACGCGGCCGGCGCGGAATCGGTCCAGACCGAACCGACGGAAGTCGTCGTCGCCGGCGAACCGCCGGTCGACATCACACCGCCGGACCCGACGTGGAGCAGTCCCCAGCACGCTCCGGCGATCGTGGAACTGCAGCCCGGGACCTGGCAGGGAGGCCCGAGCCTCTCGGATCAGCTCGAACGCTGCGACCCCACGCAGCTCGAAGCCGAAACGGAAGAACCGACGTGCTCGCCAATCGTCGGCGCGATGATCGCGAACAACTCACTGGAATTTGAACCTCCGGAATATCAGCTCGAAGCGCCGGACATCGGCTACAAGCTGAGGGTCGCGGAGACCGCGACGAACGCCCAGGCCTCGACGACCGTGTACTCGTCGCTCAGTCCCCTCGTTCAACCCAAGCGGATCGAAGACACGAACGGGCTGTATCGGGGGGTCCTCGCCGTGGCGGGCACGATCACCGCCGACAGCACGGTAGCCGCCGAACCGGAACTGCCGGTCACGACGACCTACGAATTCCTGCGGGTGTCGGGCGCGTCGCGCACGACGCTGCAGAGCGGAACCAGCGCCGACTACACCCTGGTCGGCGGAGACGGGGGGCACAAGCTGGAAATCATCATGAGCTCCGCCGTCGAACGTGCGGATCATGCGAGCACGCTCGCCACGCGGACGGTCACCCTCCAGACGGGAACGGCCGCCGCGGCGCCAACCGCGTCGACCCTGCCGTCGGTCACCGGAGGAAGCCTCGCGGGCGAACTCCTCACGGCGCACATGGGGACCTGGGCCGGTGGTGGCGGCACACTGAGCTACAGCTACGAGTGGGAACGCTGCAACGCCGAAGGGGCCAGCTGCACGCCGATCGTCGGTGCCATCGAACAGACCTACCGCAGCGGTCCGGACGACGTCGACTCTGAGCTGCGGGTGAAGGTCACCGCCGCGAACGGAGGGTCCTCCGGAGTTGAGCACTCGGCTGCGACGGCGCCGATCGAAGAAGCACTCGCCCTAACCGAGGCTGCGATTCCGGTGATCGTCGGAGAACCGCGCGACTTCGCGACCCTGACCGCCGAAACGGGAGCCTGGTTGGGCAGCGAACCCGTCAGCTACACCTACCAGTGGGAAAGCTGCGGTCCCGAAGACACGGAATGCTTCCCGCTGGAAGGGGCTACCGATCCGACTTACCAGGCGAGGTGGAGCGATGTCGGCTCGACCTTGAGGGTCACCGTGACAGCAAACAACGGAGCCGGGCCGCTGGCGGCGACGTCCGCCGTCACCCCCGAGGTCGCCCCAGCGCCTGCCCCGGTAAATCTCGTCCCACCCACGCTGACCCTGCTTGGGCCGCCGGCACCCGGCGGGATCCTGCTGACGACGGAGGGGACCTGGGAATTCGTGGACACGATGCTCGGCGAAAGCGAGCTGACCTTCCAGTGGCAGCGGTGCGAAGCCGACGGCAGCGATTGCAGCGACATCCCCGATGAGACGACGAGCAGCTACGAACTGGGCGAAGAAGACAGCGGCTACCGCCTCAGGGAGATCGTCACGGCCGAAAACGAGACGGCCCGGAACGCAATCGCAACGCCGCTGTCGGCGGTCGTCGGCGAGGGAGAAAGCAGCGGCGAAGGCGAAGGAGAAGCCGAAGGCGAAGAATCGGTGGTCGACGGAGGCTACAAGCTGATCTACACAAGCGGCCAGTCGGTCTACTCCGCGAACCTCGATGGCAGCGAAGCGAAACTGCTCGCCAACTGCCTGCCGCTGGATGCGTTCGAAGAACCCGATCGATGCTCGTTCCACCACCCGAGCATCTCGCCGAACGGACAGATGATCGCAGTCGAACTCAACGTCGGTGCCTATCCTGACCTTTTCGGCGCAAATCCTGGTTGCGAAGAACGCCCGATCTGCGAACACAGCACGAGCGACCTGAACAGGATCGTCCTCATGAACGCCGATGGGAGCGAAGCTCGTGTAATCCCACAGCACGGGAGCGAACCGAGCTGGGGCCCCGCGACGGGTGAATTGACGGTCGCCGAGATCGTCGAAAACCGCGGCGTGGAGTCATCGACGCTCGCGACGATCGCCTTGGGGACGCCGGATGCGGAACCGCACCCGCTCCCGCTCGGGCCAGGGCTCATCTCGAGCGCGGCCTATTCCCCGGACGGGGAGCACTTCGCCTACACGGTCCGTGAACTCGGTGGAAGCAAAGAAGAAGGGATCCACGTCATGACGCCGGGCGGGCCTCCGGGGCCGGTGCTCTCGATTCCACAGGTCGACCCGGACCAGTTGGTCTTTACCGAAGACGGCGAACATCTGCTCTTCGTCGCCACGCCGAACATTTATCGCTACCAGGGCGCAACCGAACCGCATGTCTATGAAATCAACATAGATGGCACCGATTTGCACCAGGTTTCTCAGGAAAGCGCCGACGGACAGTACTACGAAGACCCCACGCCGATTCCTGGCGACCGCTTGGTCGAGATACACGGCTCCCAGACGATCGTCAACTTCGGCTGGGGCTTCAATATTCAACGATCCGGTCCGGTGCTCCAGACCTCTTCCATCGACGGCGGCAACGATAGACGCATCGAAAACCTCCCGGGTGAGACAGGCATCACGGACATCACGTCCGGGAGAATCGCAGCGGTGGAGAGACCGAACCTGTGTCGCCTGCCGTACGGTTGGGGACCGAAGTCAGCTTCTGGTTCCTATTCGAGCAGCCCTGGGAAAAACTACACAGAACGGAACGTCGCGGCAGAACTGAAGGGCACGTGGCAATGCAAGCCGGACGTGAGATTGACTGGTAACGCGAAACTGGAGGTGTATAGTGCGAAAGACACGTCCAACGTTCCCGAAGCTAAGAGTGCGCTGTTCACCGGCGGAAACGGCACACGCCTCCCCAGCTTGCACTACAAGTGCGTAGCAGGCACGCGGCGTTACAAAGCCGACGTAGGCTGGTCGGCTGCGACTTCGGGTGCGTTCGAAATTGAAGCTGGCGGTGCTACTGAGACCCTGCCGTGCAACGCGGCTGGAGCTTGGCGCATCTGGACCGAAGAAGACTCACTCGGCAAACAACCGAGCACCGTGCTGCGCAAACAGCTCGGACCTCCGCCGGCACCGACGGGCTATGAAGCGCATCACATTATCCCGGCGTACGAACGCAACAGCGCCGCCGCAAGCCTCTTGCAGACGGAGGGCTACGCATGTCATCTCTTCCCAAACGGCTCCTTCAACGGCATCTACATCGAGTCGGTCCTCCACCGCAAACTTCACAACAAACGCTACTGGCTGTGGGCCGCAAAAGTATTGGCGCGTGCAATTGGGCCCAACATGGCTTGCCCCAGTCACGATGCGGCGCGGTATTGGCTCGGAACAATCAAGCACCAGATTTCGACGGGTGTCTTTCCAGGATCAAGTGGATGACCGACAAGGGGACACGATGCGTTCTGCTCACGTTGCTCCTTGGCGTTTCCGCCGCGACCGCGGTCGCCTGCGGCTCGGAGTCTGCGGGCAGCAGCAGTTCGGTCACCGCCTCGACCGGTGCTGGTTCGGCCAGCCGGCCAGCGACGGCGCAGGGCAAGAAGCCGAGTGAGCAGCAGTCCCGGCTAAAGCTCGAACGAGAACGTGAAGACTTCGAAGCCTTCGCGCGGAAGCCCGGCGGAGAGCGGTTGTCACTGGCGACGAGCGGGGGCCTGGATGAGCACGTGCACGTCGGCCGTGAAGCGCGAGGGCGACTATGCGTGAAGCTCAATGCCATGAGTCGCGGTGGTCCAGAGCCAGGAACTGGACTGAGCGGGCGCTGTGGCTCGTTACCGGTACAGCGTCGGATCACGATCGTCAGCGACTCCGAGAGCAAGCATGGGGAAGCGTTGCTGAACGTGATCGGGTATGCCGGCTGCGTCCAGCGGATCGGGCTGAGCGTCGACGGGCGAAGCCTCGACGCGCCACGCGAGGCGTGCAGCGACAAGCCCCTTCCGTTCCGGGTGATAGCCGTTCCGCCGGGGAGGATCGTCGTTATCGAGGTAGGCGGCACGCGGCGTACGATTCGCCTCGACGAATTTGGCTGCAGGCCGGAAGCGGTGTGCTTTACGCGGGTGATGATGAACGGGCGGCCAGAACGTTGACGCTGACGATGGCTCAGGCGACCCGCTGGGCTGAGCAACGCAACGCAGCAGTGATGGCCGCGCGGGATTGGGAGCTGGGTCTCGCGGCATGGTGGGAGCTGGCCTCGTTGCCGATCGAGGCCGCCTGCTACCAGCACCTGCTATTCGAGGACTCGCCCCAGGACGTGGGCTTCGCGCGGCAGTTCTTCGGTGAGGAAGTCGAGGTGGTCGGATTCAATTGGCAGGTGAAACGCCCGGGTCGAGTCCTCCCGCAGACGCCCGAGAACGTGGTTTGCATCTACGGAGGGCTCGAGGGGCAGTCCTACGAAGATGAGGACATCCTCGACTTTGCGACGTTCCGCAAGCGAGTAAATCTCTATGTCGCAGAGTATCGGGCGGGAGGAGTCGAGTTGACTGGACGCTCCTGGATCTAGTTGACGTGAGTGAAATTATCAATGCTCGTCGCTGGACGGCCGCTACCCAAGGCGCTCTCCTGATTCGAGGAGGCGTGATGGGGAGTGGACGCGCTGGTCGAGACGCTCTGCGCGGCTGCGGGGGCGCCTGGCGCGTGTCTATCTACCCGGAATCGGGAGGCAAACGGCCGAACTCCCGATCGCGCAAAGGGATCGGCGAATCTCTACCGGGCGCTTCTGGCGCGCATCACATCATTCCGTCTTATGAAAAGGCAAACATGTGGGCCAACAAGCTGGAGGCAGAGGGTTACGCCTGCCATCTGTTCCCCAACGCCTCCTACAACGGGGTCTACGTAGAAAGGGCATTGCACTGGGGCCTGCACATCACCGACTACTGGAAGTGGGCGGCGAGGACGCTGGAACACGCCATCGGCCTGAACATGGCGTGCCCAAGCCATCACGAAGCCAGATACTGGCTCGGGCGAATCAAGAGCGCGATCGAATCTGGCAACTTCCCGGGAAGCAAATAATGACGAGATTTAGGCTCCGCCGGTTGCTACTGGGTCTGGCGGTCGTATCGACGACTGTCGCGGTGACCAGCTGTGGGTCTGATAAGGGCCGCGAGGGCGCCCAGGCGCGTAAGCAATTCGAGCACGAAGGTAATACCCTAAAGAGGTTCGTGCACGCCTCGGGAGGGGAACGGCTGACGGCGAGCACCCGCGGCGGTCTGCAAGAGCATGTCCACGTCGGCCGAGACGCCCACGGACATGTCTGCGTCGACATCGAAGCCACGAACAACGTCGGTGCCGGGCTTCCGCCCTCGAGCATCGGGAACGCGCGTTGCACTCGGTCGGCGAAGGCGCAACGCCAGATCCTCGTCATCAGCAACTCTGCGAGCAAGCATGGGCAGGTGTTGCTCAGCCTGGTCGGCTATGCGGGCTGCCGGAGTCCTGTGAGGCTGCGCGTCGATGGGCGCGCGGTCGAGGCGTCGAGCCAACGGTGTCTCGAAGGGTCGGTGCCGTCCCGGACGCTGACCCTGCCGGCGGGGCGCACGGCGTTGGTGGAGACGCCCGGCCTGCGACAGCGGATCCGCTTGAGCGAATTCACTTGCCCCGAATGGCAGGCGTGCCTGGCCGGCGTTACCGGCGAGGGACGACCGGAATACTGATGCTGACGCTTGCTGAGGCGGGTCGCTGGGCCGAGCAGCGCAACACGGCCGTGACGGCGGAGCGAGACTGGGCCGCAGGGGTGGTGGCGTGGTGGGAGCTTGCTGCGCTCGTGGTCGACCCTTCGGTCTATCAGCACCTGCTTTTCACACAGTCATTCCAGTGGATCGGCTTCCAGCGTCAGTTCTTCGATGGCGACGAGGTGAATGTCGTGGGCTTCATGTGGGAGGTTCGGCGTCCCGCAGAGATCCCGGATGAGATCATCTCCACGTTCGGAGGGCTGGAGGGGGCACGCGCCCACACCGACCACGTCAAGGGTTTGATTAGCTTCGAGTCGTTTCGTGGGTACGTCGAGCGGGCTGTCGAGGAGTACCGCGCCGGCGGGGTCGAGCTGACGGGCAATTCGCTTATCTAGCTCCTTAGTCGAGCGGGAAGGAGTAGGTAGGGTTCGCGCGCACCAAGCCATGGTCACGGCGCTACATTCCATACTTCAATACGATCCTGGTCCATGTCCAGCGAGAGCGATAACGAGGGATTACCGTCGAGTCTCAATGGTGAGCGAACGGTAAGCGCGATTTCGCGGTTGGCCAAGGGCGGACCGCACGAACGATCGCCGGGCCGCATCGAGTCGTCAAGCTCGGCGTACGCCTTCTACGAGCTGCGTATTGCAACTAGATCGCTCGCCACGATGGCTCCGCCCCTGCCGCAGACATCTCCTGCAAGATGAGGTGTAGCGAGACGTAATCGTCGTTGGCGGGCAGAACCCTCCGCGCCTCGGTCAATTCAGCCATCTCCCGCAAGAACCGCTCGAGTTCGTCTCGCTTCAAATCGTAGTCGGAGTCATCGTGATACTCGATCAAACTAGTCAGTGAGTTGCTCCGGGTGAAGCGCTTGCTGACGATTGCCGGGTTGCCCCTGCTGGAAACCTCGATGGGGGTGTTTAAGCGCAATTCGAACCGTCCGCGAAGAGCAAAGAAGGGTCGAAGCGTGCGATCCAGCGTTCGCTGTCGCAGGAAGTTGATGCTCTCGCGAAGATCATTGGCTGACTCGCCGGGGTAGTTGTGGAACAGCAGCACCGCGCTCCTCTGCCTGGTTACCCTCGTGTCGGCGCATCTCGGAGCTGCGCTAGACAACGGGCCGAAAGGTAACGAATGGCTCGACCTGCTCACCTTCACGTCGGCCATGATGGCCGTGCTAGCCGTCAGCATTTGCGGCGTCGTGTTCGCGCTGTTCCTACGGGTCTCGCGGCAACCGCCGGATCCAAGCAAGGGACGCGGCTAGTTTGCGACCCCGGGCCATCTTCGATGGCGGCCTGGATATGAAGCTCAGTGAGCTACTTCGGCGGGCGCGGTTGTAACCCGACAGTTGCCAGTGCACGAATCGCGGCGTGCACTGGCACTTGTACGACTTGCTTCAGATGGTGTTGGTGGCGCACGCGCGTTCCCAAAGCTCTGCCCACTCCGGACCGATCAAGCGCAACCGAGCGCTGAATGGCAACCCGCTCGGGAAGCGGGCCGGTTCCTCCGCAACCTCACGTAGGCAGAACATGAACGCCACGGTCTTGGCGGACAGGTCCGAAAGGTCTCCGGGTGGCGTGTTCGGGCGAGCTAGAGCTGCGTCCGGTCCTTCGAGGATTTTCTCGACCACATCAGAGAAGTGTCGATGTAGAAACCGAGCGCTAGCTGCATTCGCGTCGAGCTCGATGGGCTTCGACTGGTAAAGGAGCGCGCCACCGGGTAGACCCCCCACCTTCCATAACACGAGCTGTTCGGCCAGCTCGTCGAGTGCGAAGAGAACCCCGCCACATGCCACTCGCTGTTCAGCGTGGCGCAGCTCGTGCCTAAGGGTTCCGGCGAGGATCGCAAAGGCGACAGGGTCGGCTTCGTCTACGTCTTCATAGATCGCTATTCGATGCTGATCGATGTGCTCGGGGCTGTTTGCCTCGGCTAGGACCGACCCGCTGACCAGATCACCTGCTTCCTCGATTAGTTCTTTTCCGGGCGGATAACACGCGGCCTTATTGTGGTCTTGAACGGCTGAGCCAGGGACTAGAAGCAGGTGAACCGAGGACGCTGGCAGGTTCGAGTCGCTGAGCGCCGCGTTCCAAGCCCCCTCCATAAACGGCCCAGCTTTCGGGGAGATCGACACACGCACAATTATGGCGCAGCCGTAGAAGCCGCTGGTCCGCGCATCCGCGATCGGGTTGCCATCCTCGTTGAGCAGGTCGTCGGATGGGGCAGCAGCGGACAGTAGCGTAGTCGCGGAGTACCCCAGGCAACGCTAATCTTCACCTTGCGTGCTGCCGTGGACAGGTCGAGCTAGTGGGCGTGGGAGGCGTTGAGTGAAATAAGAGAGCACTTTGGCGTAATGCCCGTCGCGCACCTTGAGCTTGATCTGCCGTTTGAGATGCAGTTCGAGGACGATGTGGCGGCCGTCCTCGAAGATAGAGATGGGGAGGTGCTTCACCTTGTCATTGAGTATTCGGTTGACCCGCTGGCGCTGACGGTGGAGCACAGCACTGGTATCTATCAGCGGCAGCCGAACGGGAGCGATCAGGAGATAGCTGCGCTTCGCCCTCCCGAGAATAAGAACATCCAGGCCATCGACATCACGGCGGCACTGACATTCCTGACAGACGTGCCGTTTAGGGTTAATCGACCCTTTCCCCCGGCGGATATCGTGGCCGAGGGCGAGGAAGATCAAGCCGCTCTAGATGCGTTCGGCACGACCCACATTTTCGTGCAGGGTGACGTACAGACGAGCATCCGCACCTTCAACCCGATCGTTGATGCCGACGCCGTTCGAGCGTTGATGCCGCGGGCAGTTGGCTTGCGTCTCTATGCCGATGCTGTGGCCCATACCGCCGACGTTGCGCGATATCGGGAGCTTTGGCGAATCCTTGAGTCGGCGTTCGGACTGCAAGACGACGATCTCGTGGCCGCGCTTGCTGCCTATCCACCGGCACAAGAGCTTGGGTTCGGCAGCGACGAGCTACGCGAGCTCAAGATCCTCCGTGGACAGGCGAGCCACGCGGCAACCCGAGGTGGCCTCAGCGAGCTGTTGCGTGTCGGCGAAGAGGTGAGGCGGAAAGGCGACCGACTCAAGTGCCTTGCAGAGCGGGTAATCCTGACGAAGCAGACGTGGGGCAGGCGAGGCAACGGGGTGGAGGAGCTGACGCCGGCCATCAGCTGGGTCGGCCCACAGGGTCAGATCGTCATTCGTCAGCGATCTGGCTGACGACGTGTGTGCCCCCGGAATCGACTAGTGCTTTCTAGAGCCCTCAATCTTTGTGCCCGAGGGTTTGGTCTTCTCTAGGAGCGCTCAGGAAGGTTGGGGGGGGGGGG
>DATAUP010000097.1:0-2175 GCA_036268195.1 Solirubrobacteraceae bacterium | reverse complement strand
CCCGAGGCCGAGCAGGATGTTGAGGACGTCCTTCTTGAGGTAGGAGGACCCGAGTCCCTGCGGCTTGGTCGCCGCCCAGACCAGCGCGCAGCCCAGCACGCACAGCGCGGCGACGGCCGCGACGAGCACCCAGTCCAGCTGTCGCAGGAAGGAGTCGCGCTCCATCGCCCGCGAGCGCAGCGAGGTCTCCCGGCGCAGCGCGATCGGCGCAGAGCGCGCAGACCCCGACCACTCGCTCATCGAACGAGCCTTCTGCGTTCAGGCGCCAGCACAGGAGTCAGCCCGAGCGCGGAAGTCGTCGTCGACGGCGGACCAGCAGCCGAGGTGGCGGTCGAGCCAGGCGTCGGGGTGATCGTCGTACCCGCCTTGTTGTGCTTGTGCGGGCCCGCCTCGACGATCTGGATCTTCGGCAGCTTCGACGGCGGCACGCCATCTGGGAACAGCGCCTTGTGGCCGCCGAAGCCGTAGATCGCGTCCCACATCGCCCGCGCCGACGGCCCCGCGCTCACGGCACCCTGGTCGGCCTTGTCGACCTCGATCACGGTGACGAACTGCGGCTTGCCGCCGGCCGGGCCGGCGAACGACGCGAACCACGAGCCGTCCTCGCTGGTGCCTGACAGCTCCGCCGTGCCGGTCTTGGCACCGACTAGCACCTTGTCCATCGGAAAGCCGGCGAAGTCGGAGACGCCCGTCCCGAGCGGGTCGGTTGATGTGGTCACGCCGTAGAACGCGTCGCGGAGGTAGTCCAGGTCGCCCTGCGAGAGCGGCAGGTGATCGCGCACCGGCGCCTTGATCCGCTTGATCAGCTTGCCGGTCGGGCTGACGATCGCCTTCGCGATTCGCGGCTCGAAGACCGTGCCGCCGTTGGCCATCGCGGCGTACGCAACCGCAAGCTGCAGCGGGGAGACGTCGACGGTGCCCTGGCCGATGTCCTGGTTCTCCTGGTCTCCCGGATAGAAGATGTATCCGGCCTTGCAGTAGTTCTCATCGAGGATCTGCAGGTACGTGCCCTTCGCCCGCCGAGCGGCGCCCTCGCAGTAGGGCTTCCTACCGTTCTCCCAGTTGTACTTCGTGTTGGACCGGTCGGCGATGTGCCCTTCCGTGACCTCGCCCTTCGGCAGGTCAAGGCCAGGAGCCTCGCCGAGACCGTAGTCCCGCGCGATGTGCTGGACGCCCTCGCGCGGCGCCTTGTGCTCGGAGATCAGCTGCTGGTCACGACCGTAGTCGTCGTTGCCCAACTTGAAGAAGAAGGTGTCGCAGGACACGATGAGAGCGGTTCGCAAGGGAATGTATCCGAGGCCGCTCTCCCCTTCGAAGTTGTGCAGGCCGTTGTACGTCGAAGGACAGTCGTAGGACCCGCCGGTCGAGATCGCGCCGTCGTATAGAAGGCCAGAACCGGAAATCAGCTTGAACGTCGACCCGGGCGGACTGGCGCTGTCGAAAGCTTTGTCGAGCAGCGGGCTGCCTTCCGCGTGCAGAAGCTGCTGGTAGACCTTCGTCTTGACGCTTGGTGTGAACGTGTCGGGCGGGTAGGTCGGCTCGCTGGCCATCGCCACGACTCCGCCGGTTCGGGTGTTGAGCACGACACCGGCGGCATAGTCAGCGGTCAGCCCGGAGGCGCGGGCTGTCGAGATCGCGCTTTGCAGCTGCTTCTCGAGCGTTGCCTGGACCCCGGCGTCGAGGTTGGTGACGATGTCATCGCCGGCGACCGGGGGCGTGTTCTTAACGGTCCCGAGGACGCCGCCAAGGTGGTCGACGCTCACCGACTTCACGCCCGGCGTACCGGCTAGATACTTCTGGTACTCCTCCTCGAGGCCGGTCGCGCCAACCTGAGCGTTCTGGTAGACCTGCTGCTCGTTCTCTGGGTAAACCTTGAGCTGCTTCGCGCTGATCGGGCCGAGGTAGCCGAGCATCGAGCTCGCATACGCACCGTCCGGCTCGGGATAGTGCCGGACCGCGGTCAGGTCGACCGTGATGCCCGGATATTTCTCGGGCTCTTCCTGGATCTGAAGCGCCTTGCGGGCGGCGGCGAGCGTCGGCCGCAGCTGGCTGACCTGGACCGGCTGGTAGGCGAGGCCGTTGTTGCACGTGGTGAACGGCGCGGCAAACCAGGGCGTGCCCGCCGGCACCGCGAGGGTCTCATCGCCCTTGCTGGTGTGAACGATCGGATAGGTG
>DATAUP010000096.1:0-57680 GCA_036268195.1 Solirubrobacteraceae bacterium | reverse complement strand
CGGCCGGCCAGCGGGCCGGCCGCCCCCAACCCAAAGTTGGGCGCTCAGCGGCTAGGCGGCTGGAAGCGCTCCCGAGCCTGCGCGACCTCGGACCTGATTACGCAGCGCTCGACATGATCGTTGACCAACCCCATCGCCTGCATGAACGCGTAGACGGTGGTCGGGCCCACAAACCTCCAGTCGCGCTTGCGCAGTTCCTTGGAGAGCGCGACCGACTCGGGCGAGGTGGCCACGAGCTCGGGTGGTGCGAGCTTCGACTGCTCGCGCTCGTAACGCCAGAGGAAAGCCGCGAGCGAGCCGTCGCGTTCGAGCATCTCGCGGGCGCGGATCGCGTTGTTGATCGTCGCCTCGATCTTGCCGCGGTGGCGTACGATCCCGGCGTCACCGAGCAGTCGCTCGACGTCCGCCTCGGTGAACTGCGCCACGGCGTCGACGTCGAAATTACTGAAGGCGGCACGGAAATTCTCGCGTTTGAGGAGGATCGTGCGCCAGCTGAGACCCGCCTGGAAGCCCTCCAGGCAGAGCTTCTCGAATAGGCGCCGGTCGTCAGCCACCGGGAAGCCCCACTCGGTGTCGTGATAGTCGAGGAACTCCGGCACGGCCCCGGCCCAGCGGCAACGCGTCCGTCCGTCTGGTCCGGTCCACAAGGCGTCATCGGTCACAGATACATGCTCGCAAAGATCACGGTCTGACTCTGACGCAAACACGGCACTCCGCATCCATTTCGGGAAGGCTCCGCCTGCCTCTGGCATGCTTGTTGCCCGCCGCCCTCGGTCTGGGCATGTCCGGCTGCGTCGGAACCTCGGTCAGCGGCGACCACAACCGAAGACAGTGAGGGCTGAGACGTGAACGACCTCGAAATCACCACACTCATCAAGAACCTATCCCGTCCGCATCCATCCGGCGGGGTCGTGATCGAGCGTGCTGCGATCCTTGCCGCCGGCGGCGGCTCCCCAGAGATCATTGACTGGATCATGAACCATTCGGGTACGGCCGAGACGCCCACGGTCAGGAGTCGAGGGCTCCACGGCGCGCGTGTCACCGGCAGCGGCGAAAACCCAGCCTCCGCGAACCCGTCACGCTTCGTGCTGCCTGCCGACGCGCTGCACTGAGCAGCGTCCGTTCTCTAGCCGCCCACCCGGCCCAACGCGTCAACGCGCGTGCGTAACACCGCTGACATTGCCCGAGCCGGCACTGATGGTCGATTCGGAACAGCCGACCGCTCTCAGGCGTAGCCCGCTTCGCCCAGCTCGGCATCGATGCGAGTAGAGTGAGCCGGGAGCTGGCCCTGCGGCCAGAATCTCGGGGCCTAGCCTGAATGCCACCGACGGCGCGCGAGTGTCACGAGGCGTGAGGCGAGGGTTATCGGTTTTGACTGCGGGGCCGGTGCGTCATGCGCAGCGAGCTCATACCAACGGTGGTGGGATGCCGTCGGCGCTCGCCGTGAGTGACGGATCCCAGCCGCAAACGACGCATGCGTGATGGATCGCCGAGCGGGCGAAGTCGAACGCGGACTGATGCGCGTCGGCGCTCTCGCGGGCGTCATCCCAATCAAGGATGTATTCACCGAGCGTGGCGTCCCAGCGCGCGGCAGCAGGTGACAGCGTCGCGGTCTCGAACCCGGCTGGTGCCGGGTGCGCATACGCGTAGAAGGCCGGTTTCGGATGGCGGGCATCGCCGGGCCACCAGCCGATCGCCACCTCCTGCGAGTCCATCGCGTTGCGCATGATGAAGTCCTCAGATGGCGGCGTCGCGGCCCTGCCGGAGAAGAGGCTCACGGCGAGGTCAAACGATCCCCACCAGGCGTTGACGGGCGTCGACCTGCCCCGATACGGTGCCCGGACCGAAGCCAGCACCAATGCCGCGCGAGTCGCGGCGGCGAAGTAGGCAGCAGCTTGATCGGGGTCGTAGCTCGCATGTTCGGTGTCCTCGTCAAGGGGCGTCGTCCAATCGACCTCCTGCGGCGCCATGTCAAGCTCGACCGGGCCCCCGAACTCGCGGACTGCCGCGAGCACCGCGCGGGTGACATCTGCGACCGGGCGGTTGGGGCTGAGCGGCACGCTTGTCACCCGTCCATCGTTGTGCTCGACCAGCGCCTCGTGGGTTCGCAGGTCCAGCACGACGACAAGGGCGCCTGAGCCATCGGGTGCTGGCAGCGGCAACGTCTCCCAGCCGCGAGCAGTGATCCGCAGGGCGGCGTGTTGCAGCTGCGGTTCGGGCGGCGCGAGCGTCGCCGCGAGCTTGCCAAGGACCTGGGTGTGCGCGTGGAGCGTGTCGCACGTCGGTTTCCACACTTCGTAGGGGAGTGATGGCCACCCGGACGACATCGTGCTCAACATACCGCCGCTGCGTGCGCGTTGCTTGAGTTGCTTTGTCGGTGACCCCAGTTCACGACGCGCAAATTCTGTAGCCGCTCGAACCTCGTGGACGCCATGATTCACGTATGAACTCATCTCTGGCGGTTCCGTTTGGTCCGGATGATCACTCGGTCGGGCGGCCAGAGGCCGCGCTCACAGTCGTGGAATATGGCGATTGCCAGTGCCCGAACCGCGCTCGGGCAGTGCCGATGATCGCCTCACTCCGTGAGATGTTCGGCGACGTCTGCGATTTGTCTTCCGCAACTTCCCTCTTCGCGAAATCCATCCGGGCAGAACATGCGGCGGAAGCTGCGCGATCTCGAACACGTCCGAAGTGGACGCACGGGAGCGCTTCGGCTCGGTTGGGAGCGCTCTCGCCGCCCGAGGAGATGCTCGCGGAATCAGGACCGGCTTTGCGACGTTGCGGGATGACGAGACAGCGACAGACTTGAGCGCTCGCGCCGACGCCGAGTTGATCCGGCCGGCAGGCCCGAAGCTATCCGCTAAAGCACCAGCCCGAGATGCCGATCCCTCGCCTGCGTCGCGAGGCGAGCCCGTGCTCACAGCGCGCTTTCCGCCCTGGCATAGGCGATCTGCAGAACGTCGGCAGCAGCCACGGCCGTGAACACCGACGCGACGAAACGTGTGGCACGCGGGGCCACGACGTAGCCGGCAGTCAAGCCGGTAGCCGTCCACATCCCAATGCAATAAGGGCAGATCACCAGCTCGCCGATAGCTCGGCGTAACCCGTGTCCGCGTGCAGCCTCATCGACCTCGCCGGGGCCGGCGTCACCTTGGAATCGGGTGAATGGCGCGCGCAGCACGCTGGTCACGCGGTCACGCGCGATGATTCGGCTGAGTTTGTGATTCGCCACCGCGATCAATGCGAGGTCGCGGGTGGTCAGCTGTTCCGGCAACTCGCGACCGGACCGTCTCAACCAACCAGCAAACGTGCCTACGGCAAGGCAATAGCTGCCGAGCAGGAGCCCGTAGCCCCCAAGCGGACGCTCTTTGGAAGGGCTGTGGCCGGCGAAGGGTGGGGTGTCCTGAAGGCCGTCTTGCACGGTCGGCACGAGCTACCCGCGCTTCCACGCGCGGAACCACTTGATTGGGTGCCACGGGTAGCGATGAAGCTGGAAACGGCTATTGGCTGCTACCCAGTCCAGCGATCAGATTGATCGTTGTCGCGATGATCAGAGCCCCGAACATGTAAGAGAGCAGCGCGTGCCGCAGGGCAAGCCGCCGCATCGCCTTGGTCGTGAGGTCGGTGTCGGATACCTGGAAGGTCATGCCGATCGTCAGCGCGAGGTACGCGAAATCGCCATAGCACGGTGAGTCATCTTCGTTGAAGTCCACGCCTTCGGGCGTTCCCTGGTAGTAGAGCTTGGCGTATCGCAGGGTGTAGACGGTGTGAACAACTGCCCACGCCAGCACGATGCTGGCCACGCCCGTGGCGACCAGTAATCCTTTCTCGAGACCGGCCTCGCTGGTCGCGCGCACCAGAACCAATCCGACAGCCCCAAGACTGATGATGCTGCCGCCGATCAAGAGCAAGTCGGTGTTGACTCGGCTAGGGCTCTCCTGGGTGGCGTGTTTCGCAGTCCGCGTCGCGTCGAGTGGCCAGAGCGATCCCCACGTCCAACCAAGCAGTAGCGCCGCGGCGACGTCCCAAGCGGCAAGTGGAGCAAGCCACCACGGGCCAACGATCGCGACGATAGCCGCGCCACCAACGCCGGCTGTCGCGGACAGCGCTACGCGCGTGGCGCGGGAGGGCTTGGCGGGAGAAGGTCTCACGCGGCGAGGCTACCCGGCGTTAGCTGAGCGGGATCAGAGGCTGGCTAGATGTCCTCATGCAGACCGATCGCCTGCTCGAGGCCGTGCTCTGAATCGCCGTCGTCCTCGCCGCGTTTGTCCTGAAGCAACGGCACAGGATCATCGTAACCGCTGTCCTGCAGCCGCTCGCGACGCGCATCTCGTGTTATGGGCGAGGGTCCGCGGGTAGAGACACTGTCGGCGCCAGGGACTCCCGTGCGGTGGGGCCGACGTGCTGTTTGCAGTCCAGTCAATACACGCGTCCTGACTTGAGTCAGGTCGCGACCACCAGAATTCACGGTGGCTATTTCGCGGAAGGGGACGCATGAAAAAGCTTGTCGCCGACCACATCCTCGAGCGCCTCGGTGCCTGGAACGTCAGCCGCATCTTTGGCTACCCGGGCGAAGATCACGCGCTCGCAAGTGACCGGCCGACCGTCATCGAGGCGATCACCGATCCGGAGGTGCCGCCGCTGCCGCCGCACATCACAGTCGAGCAGGCCCACTCGTTGATGTCGGCTCTGCGGAAGGGTGATCCCAACACGGCTGAAGTGATTCGGCAGTCGTTCACGCAGAAGCTCATAGAGTCTCGGCCCGGCCGATGAGCACGCCGGACCAATCCGTGACGTCGATCGAGGTCGCTGCCTATACGGTCCCGACCGATGCGCCGGAGTCCGACGGCACGCTCGCGTGGCACGAGACGACCATTGTCGTGGTGCATGCTCGCTCCGGCGCAGCCTGGGGCCTCGGCTACAGCTACGCGGATGCCGCCACGGCGAAGCTGATCGAGACCGTCCTCGCGCCGCTCGTGCATGGACTCGATGCGCTCTCGCCAGAGGGCGCCTGGAACCGTATGGTCGGCGCGATCCGCAATCTCGGTCGTCCCGGGATCTGCTCGATGGCGATCGCTGCGGTCGATGTAGCGCTCTGGGACCTCAAGGCGCGGCTACTCCAGGTTCCGTTGTGCCAGCTGCTGGGGATGCTGCGCGAGAGCGTGCCGATCTACGGCAGCGGCGGATTCACGAACTATGACCGGCGGCAGCTGACTGAGCAGCTCAGCGGCTGGGTCGAGCGCGGCATACCGCGTGTGAAGATGAAGGTTGGCTCCGAGCCGCAACGTGACCCGTTGCGCGTGGGTTACGCGCGCCACGCGATCGGACCCGACGCCGAGCTGTTCGTGGACGCCAACGGCGCTTACACGGTCACCCAGGCGGTGACGCTGGCCGAGCACTTCGTCGAGCAGGGCGCGGTCGCGTGGTTCGAGGAGCCCGTCTCCTCAGACGACCTCGCCGGCCTGCGTACTGTTCGCGAGCGCGTTCCCGTGGGGATGCAGGTAGCTGCCGGAGAGTACGGCTACGACCTGCCGTACTTCGAACGCATGCTCCGGGCTCAGGCGGTCGATGTGCAGCAGGCCGACGTCACGCGTTGCGCCGGCATCACAGAGCTGCTGCGGGTCGACGCGGTCTGCCGCTCGCACGGGCGGCCACTTTCATTGCACTGCGGCCCAGCCGTGCACGCGCACGTCGCGACAGCTCTGTCGCAGTTCATCCATCTGGAGTATTTCCACGATCACGAGCGGATCGAGGAGATGCTCTTCGACGGGGTGCTCGATCCGCGAGAGGGCGCCCTGTGGCCAGATCTCTCAGCAACGGGTATGGGACTCGAGTTCAAGCAACGAGACGCTGAGGCGCTGATCGCATGAGTTCGAGCATCGAACGCGTCCTCGAGAACCTGCGTGCCGGCCGGGGGCAGCAAGTTCTCTGCGCGGCGACCGCCGGCGCGGCGCTGCCGCTGGGGGTAGAGGTCTACGTCAACCACTACAGCGGCTCGTTCGCGAATAAGTGGATGTGGGTCCCGGTTGGGCTGCTGCCGGCGCTCGGTTTCGCCGGACTCGCCGGTATCCGCTCCGAGCGTGCTGCCCGTACCGCGCTGCCGGCGATGGCCCTCCTGACGGTTGCGACGGGCGGACTGGGGACGCTGCTGCACGGGCGCGGAATCTCGCGCAAGCCGGGCGGTCTCTCGGAGGTGCCGTACAACATTGTGACCGGGCCACCGCTGCTGGCGCCGGGGTCGCTGACGCTAGTGGGCGCGATCGGCTTGTTGGCGGCGGTCATGCGCCGCGAGCGGTGGTAGCGGTGGCACACGATTTCCGCGGCGCCGATCATTTGCCCAACCGCCGCAGCGACGGGATGCCGCCACCGCCCGAGCGGCTGCCGCGGCAGCGGCGCGGCACGACGCCGCAGATGCACGGTCGCTATCCGGACTACGACGTGCTCGCCCATGCGAGTCATTGGGACGAGGTCACGCGAGCGGTCGTTATGGGGCGAGCGGAAGAGGTGCCGCAGTTCCAGTTCTTCGGCGCCCGCGAGCAACGCACGCTGCGAGTGTTCTGCGATCTGGTCACGGCGCAGGACGCCGAGCCGCGCATACCGGTACTCGAGATGGTTGACGCGAAGCTCGCCGCCAGCCGCCTCGACGGCTTTCGCCATCACGACATGCCCGAGGACCCCGAAACGTGGCGGTTGGTGGCCGCCGGGCTTGACGAAGCGGCGGGCGGCTCGTTCGCTGACTTGAGCGCTGACGAGGCGAGCGAAGTTGTGGCACGGTTCGCGGACGGTGAGCTCCGGGACGGTGTTTGGGAGCACCTGCCCTGCCTCAAGGCGTGGGGCGTTGTCATGCGCGGCGTCCTGAGCGAGTTCTACTCGCATCCGTGGGCATGGAACGAGATCGGCTACGGTGGCCCGGCGTATCCCCAGGGCTACATGCGTCTTGGCGTCGGCCAGCGCGAGCCCCACCAGGGCAGCGAGGTTGGCGAGGAAGACCCGGTCGAAGCGGCGCAGCGGGCGGGCCTCGATTGAGCGGCGGACGATCGGCAAACGAACGCGGCCGCGGGCCGCGCCTGCCGCGTCTGCCGCGACGTGTGCGCCTGCTTGCTAAGGGCTCCGTCGGCCCAGTCGAGAACGACTCGCGCTTCCTGCTCGACCCGGATCGTCGCGGGTTACCGAATCTGCCGCGGATGGCCCGCTACCGCGACGACGAAGAGGTGGACCTGCTCGTGGTCGGTGCAGGCGCCGGCGGCTGCACCTTGGCTCAGCGTCTGGCTCGGCGTGGCTGGCGGATCGTGGTGCTCGAGTCGGGCCCGTTCTGGGATCCTGACCGCGATTGGGTCTCTGACGAGGCTGGCTCGAGCGGACTGTATTGGAATGAGCCGCGCGTGATCGGCGGAAAGGATCCGGTCGAGCTCGGCAAGAACAACAGCGGCCACGGCGTCGGCGGTTCGATGGTCCACTACGCCGGCTACGCGCCGCGCTTTCATCCGTCGGACTTCCGCACGGGCAGCCTCGACAGTGTCGGCGTCGACTGGCCGATCTCCTACCAGGACCTCAAACGCGACTACGAGCTGGTCGAGTCAGAGCTGCCTGTCTCAGGCCAGGACTGGCCGTGGGGCGATCCGCACGGCTACCCGTATGCGCCGCATCCGATCTCGGCCGGTGCGCAGCGTGCGCGTGAGGGCGCACGCGCGGCTGGTATCGATGTCCGTGTCGGCCCGGTGGCGATCGCCAACGGCGTCTTCGGCAACCGCCCTCACTGCATCTACCGCGGTTTCTGCCTCCAGGGCTGCAAGGTCAACGCGAAGGCGTCCCCGCTGATCACCCACCTCCCCGACGCAATCGAGCACGGCGTAGAGGTGAGAGCCGACTCACACGTCGTCTCGATCGAAGTCGGCACTGGCGGCCGGGTGTCCGGTGTGACCTACGACCACGACGGCGAGCTGCGGCTGCAACGTGCGGCTGCGGTCGCGGTTGCCGGCTACTCGATCGAGACGCCGCGGCTGCTGTTGAACTCGACCAGCGCCCGGTTTCCGAACGGGATCGGCAACCAGGATGATCAGGTCGGTCGCTACCTGATGGTGCAAGGCGCGCCTCAGGTCGCCGGTCGCTTCCCGGAGTTGCTCGGGATGTACAAGGGACCGCCGCCCGAGATCTCGTCGGAGCAGTTTTACGAAACCGACCCGTCGCGCGGGTTCGCACGTGGATTCGCGATCCAGACAGTCGGTCCGCAGCCAATCGCGTGGGCCGAGCATGTGCTGGCCGACGGTCACTGGGGGCAGGCGTTGCGCGAGTACATGCGCGACTACAACCACTGGTTCACACTCGGCACGCTGTGCGAGCTGCTGCCATTGCCCGAGAATCGCGTCACGCTGGCCGATGAGAAGGACGCCCGCGGCGTCCCTGTCGCGCGGGTGGACTACAGCCAGTGTGATAACGACCGCGCGAACATTGCCTATGCGAAGGCCACGCTGCATCGCATCTGGGAGGCAGCCGGTGCACAGGACGTGCTGACGATCGACCGCTATGCGCACCTGGTCGGCGGTGCTCGGATGGGCCGCTCGCCGCAGGACAGCGTCGTCGATAGCGACCACCGGGTCTGGGGGTTATCCAATCTGTTCGTCGCAGACGGGAGTGTGATGCCCACGCAAGGATCGGCCAACCCGGCGCTGACGATCATGGCGCTCGCGTCGCGGCTCGCCGGACGCCTCGCGGAGCGCCGTGTCCGAGGGAGGAGAGGGACGTGAAGATGCGCAGTAGCAGACGGCATCGCGAGGTGGTCGTTGTCACCGGGGCCTCGGCCGGGGTCGGTCGGGCGGTCGCGCATGCGTTCGCGCGGCGCGGTGCGCGTGTGGCGCTGCTCGCCCGTGACAAAAAAGGGCTGAAGGCAACGGCGGCGGAGGTTGAGGAGCTCGGCGGGCAAGCTCTGACGCTGCCGGTCGATGTCGCGGATGCCGCCGCGGTGGATGCCGCGGCGGACAGCGTTGAGAATCAGCTGGGACCGATAGACGTGTGGGTGAACGACGCGATGGCGACGATCCTCGCGCCAGTGCACGAAACCACCCCCCGCGAGTTTGAACGTGCCACGAGCGTCACCTACCTGGGCACGGTGTACGGGACGATGGCGGCGCTCTCGCGGATGCGGACACGCGACCGCGGCGTGATCGTGCAGGTGGGATCGGCACTCGCGTACCGTGCGATTCCGTTGCAGGCCGCTTACTGCGGGGCGAAGTTCGCGATCCGCGGCTTCACCGATTCGCTACGCACCGAGCTTCTGCACGAACATAGTCACGTCAGGATCACGATGGTCCAGCTGCCGGCGGTGAACACACCACAGTTCGAGTGGTGCCTGACACGCATGCCCGGGCATCCACAACCGGTGCCGCCGATCTTCCAGCCTGAGGTCCCGGGGGAGGCGGTCTACTGGGCGGCGCACCACCGCCGCCGCGAACTGTGGGTCGGTCACAGCACGTTCAAGGCGATCCTGGCGAACTACGTCGCGCCGTCGATCGCGGATCGATATCTCGCCCGTACCGGTTACGACTCGCAGCAGATCACGGACCTACCCGTCCCGGCGGATCGCCCGGCCAACCTGTTCGAGCCGGTGCCGCACGTAGCTGCGACGCACGGTCGCTTCGACGAGTCGGCGGAGGCGCGGAGTCCGTTGCTGTGGCTGAGTGAGCATCGCGCCCCACTGTTCGCCGCCGGCGCGGGGTCGGCCCTCGCCGCCGCGCTCGCTGCTCGCCGTCTATGAGCGCGCCGAGCTGGCTCAACACTCCGCACACGCTGCGGGAGTACGCGTTCGTGGCCGATGGGGAGCGGGGAGCCGTCATCGGCCCGCACGGCGACATCGCGTGGATGTGCTTTCCGCAGTGGGACTCAGATCCTCTGTTCTCCGCGCTGCTCGACGGTGGCGGCACCTACGCCGTGACGCCAACCGAACGCCATGTGTGGGGTGGCTACTACGAGCCGCGTAGCCTGATCTGGCGCAGCCGCTGGGCCAGCTGCGATGCGCTCGTGGAATGCCGTCAGGCGCTGGCACTCCCGGCGGATCCCGAGCGCGTGACGATCCTCTCGCGGGCGACGGTGCAACGCGGCAGCTGCAAGCTGTGTGTCGTGCTGAACCCACTCGCCGGCTTCGGACGTCATGGCATGCGCGACCTGGCGCGCGACGAGGATGGCATCTGGCGCGCAAGCGTCGGAGGGTTTCAACTGAGCTGGAGCGGCGGCGAGCGCGCCCGCGTCGTGAAACAAGGGCCCCACCGTGGACTCGAGCTGGAACTGCAGATGCAGGACGGCGAGCAGCATGACTTCGTGCTCGTGATCTCCGCCAACGGCGACCCGGAGGTACCGCCGAAGCCCGACACAGCGTGGCACGAAACAGAGCAGGCCTGGCACGAGCGGGTCGGCGACTTCGCTCACACGATCGCACCGGATGACTCGGCGCACTCATACGCCGTGCTCCGTGGCCTCAGCAGTCTTGGCTGCGGCGGCATGGTCGCGGCAGCGACGACCTCGCTCCCGGAACGTGCGGAGGCGGGCCGCAACTATGACTACCGCTACGTCTGGATCCGCGACCAGTGCTATGCGGGTGAAGCCGCAGCGGCCGCCGGGGCGTTGGACCTGTTGGACGACTCCGTCCGGTTCGTCACGACGCGGATCGCCGAGCATGGCAAGGAGCTGCGCCCGGCCTACACGGTCCGCGGAACGGCGATCCCAGATCAGCAGCAACTCGACGTGAAGGGATACCCGGGCGGCAACGCCGTCGCCGGCAACCAGGTTCGCCACCAGTTCCAGCTCGACAACTTCGGAGAGATCCTGCTGCTACTGACCGCGGCCGCCAGGCAGGATCACCTAGAAGCGGAGGGGTGGCGTGCCGCCGAGCTCGCCGCTGCGACCATACTTGAGCGCTGGCACGAGCCTGACGCCGGCATCTGGGAGCTCGATCCGGCGCAGGAGTGGACACACAGCCGATTGATCTGCGCGGCTGGTCTCCGTGCGATTTCAACGCTCCCGGCGGCCCGGCAGCACGCGAGCAGCTGGCTGTCCACCGCCGATGCGATCGTCGCTCACACGAGCCGTCGCGCGGTGCACAAATCCGGCTACTGGCAGCGCGCGCCAGACGATTCGGACGTCGACGCAGCACTGCTATTGGGGGGATTGCGCGGTGCCCTCGCCAGCGACGATCCACGAACTGTTGCCACCTGTGCCGCCGTCGAGCGCGACCTCTCCCGTGATTTCTACTGTTACCGCTTTCGTCCCGACGCGCGCCCACTCGGCGAGGCAGAGGGAGCATTCGTTCTATGCGGGTTCTGGATGGCGCTCGCGCTCGAGCAACAGGGCCATTCGCACCAGGCCGCACGTTGGTTCGAGCGAAACCGCGCCGCCTGTGGTCCGCCCGGCCTGCTGTCGGAGGAGTTCGACGTGACGCAGCGCCAGCTGCGTGGGAATCTGCCGCAGGCGTTCGCGCACGCGCTGCTGTTGGAATGCGCCGCCACGCTGCGCGGCGAATCCTGACGCTCTCGCTTTGGGGCTTCGATCAGTAAAGGTCGAACGCAGCCGGCTCGTCCGCTTCGATGTCGAGTACCTCAAAGCCGTAGCGGTCTGCCAGTCGATGCGCGACCAGCGAACGGTGACACGCCTCCGCCGTCGCCTCGACGCATAGCAGCGCGCCGATGCCGTGAACCGGCAAGCGACGGATCATTGGATCGAGCGGCATCAGATCGAGGATCTCCTCGGTATAGGTACGGATGTACTCGGGCGACAACTGCATCCGCGACCGCTTGCCGACGCCCTGTTTGGCGTCTTCGCGGTACTGGAGCTGCCGAAGCTCGGTGTATGGCGCCAACTCGGGGTGGTACTCGTAGTCGATTCGAGCTTCTCCGAGGAGTCGCTGGAGGCGTTGGGAATTCGCCCACGCGTACTCGGTGCCGCGTACGCCGCGTCGCTGCCGGATGTCGATCACCTGGGTGACGCCAGCTCCGTCGAGCGCGCGGATGAAGCTCGCGGCATCAAACTCGTAGATCCCGATCGTCGCGATTCGTGGCATCCAGACTTACGTTAGGACGTGCCACCCCGGTTCTGGACACAGGCGTGGACGAAGCTGAGCTTCTCGATCACGGGCGCGGCCAGCGTGAATGGGTAGAGGTCGTCGCGTCCCATGCTGCGGTTCACAGCGTTCAGTGCGTAGGTGAGCGGTAACCAGTTGAGGATCATCACGTCGAAAGTCCCGTCAAGCACCTCTGGTGCGGGTTCCGCACCCAAAGAAGGATCGTGTGTTTCGCGCGGGCCCGTGACCGCGATCCCGAACGCTGTCGCGGTCTCGAGCGTGTCGCGGATGTGAAGGTAGTGGGCAAAGGTCTCGGCCCAGTCCTCCCATGGGTGCATCGTCGCGTACGCGCTGACGTACCGCTGATTCCAACCCGGCGGCGCGCCTTCTTCGTAGTGGCGGTCGAGCGCCTCCTGATAGTCGGTGCGCTCATCGCCGAAGAGATCACGACAACGGTCCAATCGACCAGCGCGCTCGACGATGATTGGCCAGTAGTAGTGTCCGATCTCGTGACGGAAATGCCCCAGCAGCGTGCGGTAGGGCTCGCCGAGCTGTGTTCGGCGTTGCTCGCGGTGAACGTCGTCGGACTCCGCGAGATCGAGCGTGATGATGCCGTCGGCATGTCCTGTAGTAACCGGTCTCTGTTCGCTGGAGAGCAGATCGAACGACAGGTCGGATTCGATCGGGAGGCGCAGATCGAGCAATTGGAATATGAGGCGGCGCTTCGCCCCCTCCGCGACCGCGAAGCGCTCGAGGCCATCGTCGTCGGCATCTGCGGGACGCGTCGCGGTTAGCCGGCAACTCACGCAGAGACCCTCTGAGTTGTCGTCCTCAACGATCCAGTTGCAGCGTGCGAGGACGGCATTTGCGCATACCTCGCGGGCCGCGAAGCCGTCGATGCCAACCGGCACGATGTCGAGCGCGGAGGGCAAGAACCCCTGGCCACTCTTGCAGCGCAAGCAGAGACTGTTCTCAAAGAACAGAAGTTGGCCGCAGCGGCCACAGGTGAATGCGCGCATCACGACGCATCCTAGGCTGGCTCCCGTTCGAACAGGGGTGCTGGGGCTAAGTAGGTGGGCAGGACGACTGGTCCGCGACGACCGCTAGCTCGGCTAGTCGCGCCCCCCCACGGACAGCCGTTTCAGGATCAGCACCCGGCTGCTCGGCCGACCGTCACCATCGACCGTAGAGATCGTCATCGCGTGGGGCTCTCGTACGCCGGCCTCGATTGCATGTGAGAGTCAGGCCGCGAACAGTTCGTCAGGCAGGGCGGGGGCGCGCTCTGGGTCGAATTCCGGCAGATCGACGTCAAAACGCGAAGCCCTCGGAGCGCATCGCGAAGGTCTGACCCGCTGTTCTCGCCGAGCTTGCCGTGGCGCGTGTTCACTGGCCGCTTGCCCTGAGCGCGGCTTCGAGGTCGCGCCAGATGTCCTCGACGTTCTCGCAGCCGACGCTGAGTCGGATCAGCCCCTCGGGGATGTGCTCCTGGCCGGGGTGGGCGTTGCGCCGCTCCATAGATGTCTCGACGCCGCCCAAGCTGGTGGCGTGTCGGATCAGATCGGTGGCTCGGCATGCGCGATCTGCGGCGGCCGCGTCCGCGAGGTCGAAGCTGACGATCGTGCCGAAGCCCGGATAGCGCACGCGGCCGACGGCGGCGTGGCGCTCTAGGCGAGCAACAAGTTCCTGCGCCGACGCCTGAGCATGGCGCAACCGCAGCGCCAGCGTCCGAGCGCCGCGCAGCGCCAGGAAGCACTCGAGCATCCCCGGGGTGGCTCCGTTGCGGCTGCGCATCTCGCGCAGCCGCTCGAGCTGGTCCGCGTCGGCGGTGACCGCCGCACCGAGCAGCAGGTCCGAGTGCCCGCCGATCAGCTTCGTCGCCGAGTGCACGACGAGATCGGCGCCCATCTGGAGGGGACGCTGCAGCAGCGGCGTGGCAAATGTGTTATCGACCACCACACGGGTTCCCGCACGGCGGGGCGCCGCGCAGATGGCCGCGAGATCAGCCAGCTCAAGCAGCGGGTTGGACGGCGACTCGAGCCACAGGAGGTCGGCCTCCGTTGCCCGCTGGAGCCACAGCGGATCGCGTGCCGGCAGCCGCTCGACTCGCCACCCGTGATCGCGAGCACCGGCCTCGGCGATCGCCGCGACACCCTGGTAGCAGTCATCCACGAGGACCAGGTGGGCGCTGCTGGACAGCTGGTCGAGCACGGCGGCGCAGGCCGCCATCCCCGATGAGAAGGCCACGGCCTGTCCGCCTTCCAGCCCACCCAACATCGCCTCAAACGCCTCCCAGCCCTCTGTGGACTCGTTGCGGCTGTATATCCGCTCCGAGCCAAGCTCGTAGTTCGACGCACCGATCACGGGGGTGTTCATGACCGCACCCGGTCTCGCCTCGGGACGGCCCGCGACCACCACCCAGGTCTCTGGCTGCAGCTGATCCGACTCCACCATCTGGTCTGGCTCCGTCGGTGGCCTGTGATCCTCCATGTTCCGGGCGCCAACGCTACCAACGCGACCGGTAACTGCAGGCGAACACCGTCATGGCCTTGCTTCGGAGACGCGATGAGCTAACGGCGAGCTTACTCCGCTACAGCCGGCCGCCTACGACAGCAGACCACCGGCTGGCGGCACGATCCACAGCCTCGGAGCCATCTCTGCCACGACGTCGGGATCCAGTTCGCCAACCGTGCTGACCCCGGCACCTTCGATCGCCATCGAGAGCTCGCGCCAGGCCTGCGCGACAGGCGCGACCCGCGCGGTCGGTCCCCAGCCGACCGCGCCGCGAAGCTCATCTGCCCGGGCGCGGGCCTCCTCGCCGGTGAGCGCACCGAAGGGCCGGTTCGCGCCGCCGAGGTATACCGTCGTCGTAAGGATGCGATCGAGCTCGGGGAGCCGGTCGGTCACAGTGCCAGCCTCCTCGCCGCGACGGCCGCCTGTCCAAATGAGATGCCGCCGTCACCCGGCGGCAGCCGTTCCGGGATCAACACTCGCAGCCCGGCGGCGTGCAGACCGGCTGCCGTTGCCTCTAGCACGCGACGATTCTGGAAGACGCCGCCCGCGAGCACGACCGTCTCCGTCTCAGCCGACCGGGCCACGATCGTGCATGCGGTGACCGTCGCCGCCGCGATGCCTGCGTGAAAGCGCGAGGCGACGACGCCCACGCCCGTACCCCTCCCGACATCGACGACAAGCGCGCGAAGAGCTTCGAGCGGGTCGATCACGACCGCTCCGTCGGCCTGCGATACCGCGACCTCGTAGGCACCGCGCTCCGCTGGATCGCAGGCGGCCTCGAGCTCGATCGCCGCCTGTGCCTCGTAGTTGACCTCGGCGCGTATCCCGCACAGCGCGGCGACGGCGTCGAACAGTCGCCCCATGCTCGTTGTGACGGGAGAGTTAAGACCGGTGCGCGTCATCTCTGCGACCAGTCGCCAGTGCCGCTCGTCCACGGACCGGCGCAGCGCAGCGGGGATCGGAGGCTCGGCCCCGTGCATGTCGGTCATCCAGGCGCAGGCGATCCGCCATGGCTCGCGGATCGCGCGCTCGCCGCCGGGAAGCCGGACCGGCCGCAGTGCGCCGGCGCGCCGGAAGTCGGCCAGGTCGCCTACCAGCAGCTCGCCACCCCACACGGTCCCGTCGGTCCCGTAGCCGTTCCCGTCGAAGATCGCTCCGACGGCGATGCCGTTCTCGCCGTGCTCGGCGAGGCAGGCCGCCAGGTGGGCGTGGTGGTGCTGAACCGCGACGCGCTCGATACCATCCTCGCCATCCGGCGCACCGTCGAGCTCGAGCGCGTACTTAGTACTCAGGTACTCGGGATGCAGGTCGTGGACCACGACCTCGGGCTCCACGGAGAACAGCCGCTGGAAATGCTCGATGCCGTCGGTGAATGAACGCAGCGTCTCGTAGTTCTGCAGGTCGCCGATGTGGTGGCTGACCCAGGCGCGCGAGCCCTTTGCAATGCAGAACGTGCTCTTCAGCTCGGCACCGCAGGCCAGAATCGGGCTTGCCGCGGGCGTCGGCAGCGGGATGCTCGCAGGGACGTAGCCGCGCGACCGGCGCATGAACATCGGCCGGAGACTCGGCCGGCGATCGCCGTCGGCGTCGGGGTCCCCGGCCGCTACCGCACGCACCACCGAGTCGTCGGTACGGGTCTCGATCGGCCGGTCATGAACCAGCAGCACGTCGGCGATCCCCGCGAGCCGAGTGAGCGCATCATCGTCGCCGTACGCGATCGGCTCGTCGGACACGTTTCCGCTCGTCATCACCAGTGCAATCCCCGCATCCGCGAGCAAGAGGTGATGTAGCGGCGAGTACGGCAGCATCACGCCCAGCTCGGGCGCCCCGGGCGCGACCGACCTGGCAACGCTGGGGGACTTATCCGTCGTGGGGCCGGAAAAGTCCCCCGCGGCGGCGTGATCACGGCGCGCAGCTCGATCACGGCGCAGCAAGAGCACGATCGGACGCTGCGGCGAGCACAGCAGCTCCCGCTCGACCTCGCCCAGCTCGACGAGTGCCGCGGCATCGCGGACGCTCGCGACCATCAGCGCGAACGGCTTGTCTTCCCGGTGCTTGCGGGCCCGCAGTGTGCTCACCGCTCCCTCGTCATCGGCGCGGCAGGCGAGGTGAAAGCCGCCGATCCCCTTGACCGCGAGGATCGCGCCGTCGCGAAGAGCGCTGGCGGCTGCGAGCGCATGATCGCCCGGGCACAGGCCGTCGCGCGCATCGTGCCCGTTCGGATCGATCAGCCTGACAGATGGTCCGCACTCAGGGCACGCGTTCGGCTGCGCGTGAAAGCGCCGGTCGGATGGATCTTCGTACTCCCCCCGGCAGGAGTCACACATCTCGAATGAGGCCATCGTCGTCAGCGGTCGGTCGTAAGGCACCCCGCGCACGATCGTGAAGCGCGGTCCACAGTTCGTGCAGTTGATGAACGGATAGCGGTGGCGGCGATCGTGGGGATCGAACAGCTCGCGCAGGCAATCGGCGCACGTCGCCGTGTCCGGGGTGACCGGTGCGTCTGCCGCCTCGCCTCGTGGGCTCTCGCGGATCGCAAACGAGCGCTCGCCCAGCGGGGCGAGCGCTGAGATCTCCACTCGTTCCACGACCGCCAGCGGCGGTGCGTCGGGCGCCAGCCGATCGAGAAACTGGCCGACACGCTCAGGACCGCCCTCCACCTCCAGCAGCACGCCGCGGGCGTCGTTCAGGACCCAGCCCGCGAGCCCGAGCTCGCCCGCGAGCCTGTACACGTAGGGGCGGAAGCCGACGCCCTGGACGGTGCCGTGGACCCGCGCGCGCGCCCGGCGGGAAGCGACGGTCCTGGAAGCGACACTAGCCGACGAGTTCGCATAGGGCGTGGTATGCACTCGCCTGCGCTTCCTGGATTCGCGGGATGTGCTCAGAGCGCGTGACGATCACGTGCTCCGCGAGTCTCTCCGAGCCGATCGTGCCGCCGTCATAGCCGACGAGCGCGATCGTCGCCAGGCCGCGCCGCCTGGCTTCGTCCAGCGCCGAGATCACGTTCACCGAATTCCCCGAGGTCGAGAGCGCGATCAGTACGTCGCCGGCAACGCCGTAGGCGATCACCTGACGCGAGAAGATCGCGTCGGTTCCGATGTCGTTCGCGATCGCGGTCAGGATCGCCGTGTCCTCCGTCAGGTCGATCGCCGAATGGCGGCCGCTATGAAAGTCGGCCACGATGTCCATCGCATCGGTTGCGGAGCCGCCGTTGCCGAGCGCGAGCAACTTCCCGCCGCGGCCGAAGGCGGTCCTCAGCGTTGCGGCGGCGGCGATCAGCGCATGCCGGTTCTCGGTCAGGGTCTGCCGTCGCAGCGCGCCGATCTCCTGTGACTTCATCAGCGCTGAGCGGCGCACGTCGTCGAGCACCGGCGTCAGCGACGACTCGCGCTCGCCCAGGAACGGGTAGAGGAAGCTCGACGCGCCGGCGTCATGGGTCCGCCGCGGCTCGCGTCCGGACAGCAGCCCGCGGTGATCGAAGAACACGTGCACCAGCTCCCACAGCACGTGGTAGAGAGTCTCCACGAGTTCCTGCCGGACGTGGGGCTCGCTGGACGGCGGGTCGAACTCCCACTCGGCGCCGGTCTCGCGGCTGAATGCCACGGTGAGGCAGCCGCGCGAACGGGCCACGGTGACCGCGCGGGCCGCGTGACCGTCGTCGTCCTCGGTCCCGAACGCGATCGCGATGTCTTCAGCAGCTGCGATCAGCTCGACCTGACGTGTGATGTCGCCGCCCTCGGCTGCGAGTCCGATCGCCGGTAGTGCGCGCTTACCGACGATCACCGGGTGCACGAACTCCACCGCCACGTGCCTCGCGTCCGACCGCGCCGACGGGGTCTGCCCGAACGCGACCAGCCGGCCGCCGCGGGCAAACCGCTCCGCCATCAGGTGGCAGAGATGAGCGAGCCGATCGGCCTCCGCCTCGAAGAAGCGCATGTTCACCGAGGTCCGGCGCTCGAGGAGATCCTCGATCTGGGCAGCAGGATCGCGCGCGACCGTGGGTCGGCCGGCGTTGGTGGTGGACGGCCCGATGGTGGCGGTCCGATTCACGCAGCAACACCCTCCGTTGTCGCCATCCCCGCTAGCCAGTCTCGCCAGGCCTCGACCCCTTCGCCGGTGCGCGCGCTCAGCAGGATCACCTCCACGTTCGGGTGGACCTGATCGATGTTGTGAAGCAGCTTCTCGAGGTCGAACTCGAGGTACGGGAGCAGGTCGATCTTGTTGACCAGGACCAGCTCGCAGGTACGGAACATCAGCGGGTACTTGAGCGGCTTGTCCTCGCCCTCGGCAACCGAGCAGACCATCACCCGCGCGTCCTCGCCGATCCTGAATTCGGCGGGGCAGACGAGGTTGCCGACGTTCTCGACGACCAGCAGGTCGATCTCGTCGAGCGGCAGGGACGGGATTGCCGAGCGGACCATGTTAGCGTCGAGGTGGCACTCACCGCCGAAGCTCGGGCCGGTATTGATCTGCGTCACCGGCATGTGCAGCGAAGCGAGCCGGTCGGCGTCCATCGAACCCTGGACGTCACCTTCGAGCACTCCCACACGCACGCCGTCCAGTCCGTGCGAAATCTGCTCGAGCAGAGTCGTCTTGCCGGCGCCCGGCGCGCTCATGAAATTGATCACCCTGACGCCGTGCCGGTCGAAATCCGCCCGGTTGGCCGTCGCGATCGTGTTGTTGGCGTCGAGCGCCTCCTCGACGACCCTCACCTTGACGCGGTGCATGCTGCCTCCTCGACCTCGGTTGACTCGACTTCGATTGACTCGACCTCGAACTCGTTCCCAGTTGCGATCTCCACGTCGGAGCCGCCGCACGTTGGGCACCTGAAGGCTGGGATTTCGATCTCCCACTCCAGCGCACACGATCTGCAACGCAGGCGCGCGTCGATCACCTCCTGCTCGAGCCGCGCGCCCTCACACGGTGTGCCCCGCGCCACGAACTCGAAATAGAACTCGAGCGTGTCCGGCACGACCTGCCGCAGCCGTCCGACGCGCAGGCTCACGACCGTCACACGCCGTCCGCCGGCGTGCTTGACGGCCGTGTTGACGATGGCGCTGGACAGTGAAAGCTCGTGCATGTCGGGCTGGCCTAGCTCACTCAACCGCCGCGCCCGCCAGCAGCCCGGTTGCCGTCTCCAACACGAGCTCGACCGCGCGATCGACAGCCTTTTCCACCTCGTCGGACAGGCCCCAGCCCACCTCCTCGACCTCGGCCGGCTCGCACGCGATCACCATCACCCGCCCCGGCCACGCGCCGATCGATTTCACGAAGCGCAGCACGGTCTGCGGATCCATGCTGTGGGGGTTGATCGCCTCGCCATCCTCGATCCCGCCATCGGTTGACGCCTCGTCCGGCTCGATCACGTACAGCGTCCCGGGCTCACCGCCCTGCTTGGAGACGTCGAGGATCACGAGCGCGTCATAGCCCCGCATCACCTCGTAGGCCAGATCGAGTCCGCCGGTTCCCGCGTCCATTACCGAGACTCCCGCGGGTAGTTCGTGTGTCGACAGGCGACGCACAACCTCCCCGCCGAAGCCGTCGTCCCTCAGCCAGGCGTTGCCGACGCCGGCCACGAGGACACTCCGCAACCGCTCGTTCGAAGCGCTCACGCTCCAATCACCTCCACCTCGGGAGCAAAGAAGTACAACAGCCTTCCGGTCTCGCGCATCAGGTCCTGACCCGGGTCGCCATCGATCGTCAGGCCGAGATGTGTACGGCCGTCGTAGTCGGTCATGATCCGCTCGATCGTTGCGACCCTGCCGTCGAGCATGCGAGCCTGGATGTCGGCGTCCGGCCCCGGCCTGATGACGACCTTGCCGCCGCGCCGGAAGGTCTTGCCGTCAACGTCGGCGACGTCCTCGCCCAGCGTCGGGTCGATCAAGCCGGGCGGCTCGGTTGGCGGCTCGTCGGTCTGTGGGTCGCGTAGCGTGACGCGGCCATGCAGGGCGGCGATATCCGCAGGCGTCGCAGCCGCCGCGCGCGCGATCATCTCCCTAACCGCCGGATCCTGCTGTTCGATCTCAGCGCGCTCGGCGTCGCTCAGGACCTGGACGTGAAGCAGCAGTGCCTCCTCGATCTCGGTCGAGTCGAACAGCGGGCCACGGCTCTCCGGCGCGATCTGCGGGTGATCAGGCAGCACGATCGCCGCTCCGACGATGGCATCGTCAGCGGGCGTCGCCAGTACCGGAAACGTGTTGACGCTCTGGTACGCACGCTCGAGTGGCGAGACGAAGCGCCCCCCGGCGACCCGAAGGATCGGGTGTGTGGAGAGCAGTGAGCGATCGAGGGCCCCGGCCCGGTCGAGACCGCTGCGCACGACGGTCCTGTTCTCAATCCGTAGCGTCACGTCGTAGCTGCCGGCGTCGAGCGCCTGCGCGGACAGGCGCAGGCCGACGATCAGCCCTGCTCCCTGCTGCGGATCGATCCGCGTCTGCTTCTCCGCAGGGTGCAGCGCGAGCGCGCCGACCATTCCGCCAGGCAGCTCGATCCGTCGCGCGACGGCTCGGTGGCGCTCGCCGTCGGCGACCAGGAAGCGCACCTCCGCCCGCAGCACCGCGTCCCTTGGCGCCTGTAGCTCGCAGCGCAGCTCGAGGTGGTCGAAGGTACTGGGGAGGGTCTGCGCATACGCCGGCGGGTAGACGATTCCGAACGGGGTGGGGGTGGCGTTCTTCGTTGCCCCGGGCGTATACGGGTACAGCGCATAGCCCTCGAACAGGAGCGAGTCGACCAGCTGCTCGAGCGCGTCAGTCATCGCGCCACCTCGTCGAACGGGGCTGCCTTCGCCGGTGGCCCGCTGGCCACCGGCTCGCCCGACGCCTCCTCGAGCAGCGTCCGGACGCAGGCGTCCAGTGTCGCCAGCCCACGATCGAGCTTCGCTCGCTGCAGTGCTTCCAGCGTCTCGGAGCGCAGCGCCAGCCAACCCGTGTTGGGGTAGTAGTGCTCGACCGTCTCCGTCCACACCGACACAGGCATCCGGAAGCCGATGGATTTGGTCCACGGCACCAGCACCATCTGCATCCGGCCGTCGTCGCCGAGGTAATAGATCGTCCCGTTGAAGTGCAGCGCGAGCGGCGCCTCGCCGTCGGGCAGCGAGTGCAAATACTTGGTGGCGGCGAGCTCGAGGTCGTAGCTGCACTGGATCGGCACCGAGACGACCGTTGAGCCGGTGAATGCGGGCACGAGCACATCGAGCTTGCACCACACCAGGCTGCGGGTTGTCACCGCCCAACGCTCCGGCTCGCCGAACAGCTCCAGCAGCTTCGCGCGAGTGGCGTCGTCATACCGGCGGCGGGCCGGGTCGATCATCAGCTGGATCGTCAGCGCCATCATGTAAACGGACCGGCCGCTCTGCTCTGTGACCTTCAGGTCGAGCGCCAGCATCGGCGCTGCCGCGTAGCGCACGGGGTGCGCGCTCAGCACCTCGAAGTCGGGCTCGGGGATGGTCGGACGCGAGCCACTGCCGTTTGTGAGCGGAACAGGCATGTTCATCTCGTGGCCGCCTGAACACTCAGTGCCTCGTCCCGCAGCCGTTTGAAGAACTCGCCGACCGCCTGCTCGACGCCGTCGCCACCTGAGATCCCCTCCCAATGGGCCTTGATCGTGCCGGTCAGCGCGTAGCAGCGGTCGATCGGCGCGATCACATGGATCGGTGGGTCCGCGAGGCGGTTGACGATCAACCCTTCGACGTCGGGCTCGAGTCCGGCCAGTACCGGGTTCAGGGCGACCATCCTGGTCCAGGAATCGAAGTGCAGCTCGGATTCGGTCGCGCCGCCGGGGCTCGGGTACATCGCCACCACGCACGACGTGACGGTCGACCCCATGAAGAACGCCAGACCTATTGGGATCTGGAAGCTTGCCCAGACGTCGTCCGGAAGCTGCAGGTCGTCGAGCCACACGATCCGGTTGCCGACCGGACGGTAATCGCTCTCTCCGGCCCGCATGGCCCAGCACGCCTCGCAAGAGCACGCGATCTGGCGTTCGACGAGATGCAGGAGATGGCGATGGTCCTCCGGGATCGTGGTGCCGCAGAGGTCGCAGCGCTCGACCGTGAGAGCGTCCGCTTTCACCGGTCCGGTCGCTGTCACGCCGGTATCCCGCGCACCGGCTGGCTGCTTCGTCAGACCACGCAGACCAGAGACCATCTGTGCCCGTCTCCGAGCGGCGACGGCGCCGCCGATCTCGCGACGCTCGGCTCCGGCTCCGGCTCCGTTGCCTCCGTTACCGTTCACGCCGCCAGTGCCACCTTTACGCGGCCCTGCTCCTGCAGCAGGGGCACCGGCTCGATCTGGATACGGTCGCCGTCGAGCGAGCGTCCGGCCCGTGGGAGGAAGAAGGCGCGCTTGCAATGTCGGCAGGTCAGCGTGCCCGACTCCAGCTGGCCGTCGTGGACCGTGCCGCCACAGCCGGCGCAGACATCGCGGTAGGCGAGCAGTGTCCCGTCGACGTTCGCGATCAGCAGCGGGATGCCGCCGACGGCGACAGGCACGATCGTGCCGTCGTCGAGTTGACCGATCGACTGAACCTCGAACCATGACGGCGCCAGCGGGGGGGAGCGCTCGGCGGACGAGCCTGACATCACGATCGGGAGCTCCATCCCCGTCGGCGCCGAGCCGGTCACCATCGGCAGGCCGGCACCACCCATTGTCTGTGGCGCGACCCCCAGTACCTCGAGCCCCTCGAGGTCGGGGGCGGCGTCCTCCAGCGCCTGCTTGATCGCCAGCTCGAGCGTCACCGCAGACGCCGAGCAGTCCGAGCAGCTCCCCTGCAGATGGATTTTCGCAACGCCCTGCTCGAGCGCGAGCAGCTCGACGTTGCCGCCGTGGGACTCCATGTAGGGCCGGACCGAGTCGAGTGCCGCCTGCACCCGGTCCTCCAGCGGCACCGGGTGCAGATCATGGATCAGCAGCAACGTCGACACGAGCGTGTCACCTGTCAGCGACACGGCGATCCGCTCGCCGTCCTCACCCGCCGCAAACATCGTGTCGAGGATCCGCTCGAGACCGCTTCCGTACATCTGGACGACGGCCGCGACCAGCTCCTCGGCAAGCCGGCGCGCCGGCCCGTCCTCGGCGCCGTCCAATGCCATCTGCAGTTCCTGCACGCGCGCGACGAGCTCTTCGGGATGCTCGTCCGCCTCGATCGGAGCGCCCGCTGCGACTTCCATCGCCTAAGCCATCGCTGTCGGCGTGTGCATCACCTTGCGCACCCGGCCCTCGCCCGTGTACATATGCACGCCGCACGGGAGGCAGGGATCGAATGACCTGACCGCGCGCATGATGTCGACCCCCTTGAAGTTCTCGGGCCCGTTCTCCTCGAAGATCGGCGTGTTCTGCACCGCGTCCTCGTAGGGTCCGGGAGTCCCGAACACGTCCCGCGGGCTCGCGTTCCATGGCGTCGGTGGATAGGGCTGATAGTTGGCGATCTTCCCTTCCTGGATCACCATGTGGTGCGAGAGGACACCGCGCGCCGCCTCGTGGAAGCCACAGCTCACCGCCGTCTCCGGGACCTTGAAGTTGTTCCAGCTCTTCGTGCGCCCGGCCTGGACCTCCTTCATCGCCCGCTCTAGGCAGTGGAGCGCGATCAGCGCGCTGTAGGCCTGGTGATATGTGCGTGCACGGTCGCGCTCGATCGCGTTGGACTTCTCCGGAATCTTCCACTCGAGCTCCATCTCGGGCATGTTCGGCGAGCGTGGCAGCACCATCTGGATCGAATGACCGGTTGCGCGGGCGTAGCCGAAGTCGACGAGGCCGGCCTTCGCCGTGCACCACTGGCGCGCGAACGGGCCGCCGCCGGTGTCGCAGCACACGTGCGTGTCAGTCCGCTTGTCGTAGATCCGCGGTGAGACGACCCAGGTGTATTTGTCCGTGAAATCGCGCTTCTGCGGACGCGGCAACGTGACCTTGTTCCAGGGGTGATTTTTGTCGACCGGATTACCGAGCGGATCGTGGGTGACGAATGTGGGCTCGTTCTCCCATCCGTCGAAGTAGGAGGAGCCCAGCAGGATCCTGATCATCAGGTTGATCTCGACCAGGTCGGTCGAGATCAACTCGCCACCGATCACCACGCCGGGCGTGATGTAGCGCTTGCGGCCCCACTCGGTCATGTTGCGGTAGTCGTAATCGACGTAGTCCGGGTCATCGAACGAGCCCCAGTTGACGAGGTTCGTCTCACGGAAGCCGACCATGTCGTAGCCCGGCAGTTCCCGCAGGAAGAAGTCGTACAGGTCGTCGTGCATCGGCACGCTGCGCTTGACGTAGTCGAAGTACCGCATCAGCCGCACGTAGTAGTCGGTGCAGGTCTGGTGGGTGATGTCGGCGCTGCAGCCCCCGGGCATGATCGTCGACGGGTGCGTGTGCCGCCCGCCGAACAGGCAGTACATCTCCCGGGTGTAGCGGGCGACCTGCAGCGTCTCGAGGTAGAACTCGCCGGTGAATGGGTTCAGCGACCGCATGATGTCGGCGATCGTCCTGAACCCGTGGATGTCACTGCCCGGCGCCGGTGTCTGCTCAGCCTTGGCCAGCAGCGACGGGTTGGTCTCCTTGACCATCGGCTCGCAGAAGTCGACGTTTGCCATGCAGTCGTTGAAGATCGCGTGGTCGAAGATGTAGTCGGCCGTCTCAGCGAGGTTGAACGCCAGGTCACCCAGTACTGGAGGCTTGACGCCGTAGGCCATGTTCTGGTTCAGACACGAGCACGTGCAGTGGTTGTCACCGCAGATTCCGCAGATACGGCTGGTGATGAAGTGCGCGTCACGCGGATCGATCCCCTTCATGAAGATGTCGAATCCGCGGAAGATCATCGAGGTGCTGTAGCACTTGAGCACCTGCTGGTTGGAGAAGTCGATCTCCGTGTGGATTCCGAGGCTGCCCACGATCCGTGTGATCGGATCCCAGGACATCTCCTTCACCATCACCTTCTGGGGGGTGTCAACCGACATCTGTGTTTCTCCTCACTCGCTGTAAGCCGGATAGTCGCTTGTGGTTACGACAGGTTGATCCGACGATTCACCACCTCTTCGCGTATCCGGTCGTAAGCGTCCTGCCCCTGCGCCGCCACTCGGGCTCGTGGTCGTACTTCGTCCTGATGTTGCGGTGGCGCATGTAGCGCACGATCGGGCCGTAGCTGTACCTGATGACCGTTGCGGCTGCTCCGCCGTACTTGTCCTCGTCCATGAACGGCATGAACTTGTCCGGGAAGCCGGGCATCGTGCACGCCATACAGATGCCGCCGACGTTCGGGCATCCGCCGATCCCGTTGACCCAGCCACGAACCGGCACGTTGCACTTGACCACCGGGCCCTTGCAGCCGAGCTTCACCAGGCAGCGATGATCGGAGCCGTACTCAGTCGCGAACTCGCCCTGCTCTGCGAACCCTGCGCGGTTGCAGCCCTCGCGCACTGTGCGGCCAAACAGCCACTTCGGTCGAAGTGCCTCGTCGAGCTCTGGTGCCGGCGCGAGGCCGGCCAGGTGCAGCGCCAGGTACAGCAGCACCTCGGTCATGTTGTCGGGCTGGGCGGGGCAGCCGGGGATGCAGACGATCGGCAGTCCGGCCTTCGACTTCCAGTTCCAGCCCAGGTAGTCCGGCACGCCCATCGCGCCGGTGGCGTTGTTCTTCATCGCCGGGATGCCGCCGTACGTGGCGCAGGTCCCGATCGCGACCACCGCTGCCGCCTTGGGGGCGAGCCGATCCATCCACTCGTTCATCGTGATCGGCTGGCCGTCGGCGGGATTCACAGCAAAGCCGGTCCAGTGCCCGTCGCCGTTGATCTCCTCGTTGCCGAGTGACCCTTCGATGCAGAGGACGAACGGATCGAGCTTGCCCTGTTCGGCGTCGAACCACGCCTGGGCGTAGTCCTGCCCGACCGCATAGTCGACGACCTGGTTGTGGACGATCACCTTCGGCATGCCCGGGATCGCCTGCAGGATGATGTCCTCGAGGCTCGGGTTCGTGGCCGAGGTCATCGCCACCGAGTCGCCTTCGCAGCTCAGCCCGGTGGTCATCCAAAGGACATGTGCCGTGACCGCCTCGGTCTTCCGTTGCTCCGCATACGCATTGCTGGCCATCCCGTCTCCTCTCGCTCTCAACAGATCCGAGGCAACGGATCGCCCACCAGCTGATCCATCACCCGCCTGCCCCCGAAGCTCGTGTGCATCAACACCATCCCGGGCGGCTCCGTCCGCACTTCGCCGATCTCGGCGGCCTGCTCGCATCCGGGCACGCTCCGCAACGCGGTCAGTGCCTCATCTGCAGCGTCGGGAGCGACAAACGCGACCAGCTTGCCCTCGTTGGCCATGTACATCGGATCGATCCCGAGGATCTCCGCCGCGCCAGCCACCGCCGGCTTCACCGGCACGTCGGCCTCGCGCACGATCATCGCCACCGACGAGCTCCGGGCGAGTTCGTTCAGCACCGATGCGACGCCGCCGCGCGTCGCATCGCGCATGCAGCGCAGCGATGGGCCGACGGTATCCAGCAGCGTGTCGGCCGCCGGCCACAGCGAGCAGCTGTCGGACTCGATCTCGGCATCCAGCTCGAACTCGTTGCGCGCCAGCATGATCGCGGTCCCGTGGTCACCGATCGAGCCGGACAGCAGGATCCGGTCACCCGGCTGCAGCGATGACGGCGACAGCCGCGCGCGCTCGTCGCGCCAGCCGATCCCGGTCGTGCACACGTACATCCCGTCGGCATGCCCACGCTCGACCACCTTCGTGTCGCCCGCGATCACGGACACGCCGGCGGCCCGTGCGGAGACGGCGACCGCGTCGACCTCCGCGCGCAGCTCTTCGGCGCTCAGACCCTCCTCCAGCACCAAGGAGAGGGTGAGCGCCAGCGGCCGCGCACCCGATACCGCAAGGTCGTTGACCGTGCCGTGCACCGCGAGCGTTCCGATCGAGCCGCCGGGGAACCGCAGCGGCTTCACGACGAAGGAGTCGGTGGTCAGCGCCAGCTCGACGCCGTCGACGATCAGCGCTCCGGCATCGGCCATCTCGTCGAGCGTGTCGTTCGCGAACGCCGGCGCGAGTAGCCCCTCGATCAGGCTCTGCGTCGCCTTGCCGCCGGCGCCATGGGACATGTTGATGTGCGTGTCCCTGAACTTCGCGCGCTTCCCGCGCGCAGTCGCGATGATCCCGAGGACCTTCGCCTCACGCTCGGAGACTGCGGTCTGATCGCTCATCACACGACCTCCCGTTCACGGGCGAAGCGACCGTAGTTGTAATACGCGGCGCAGGCTCCCTCGGAGGAGACCATGCAGGTGCCAATCGGCCGCTCCGGCGTGCAGGCACTGCCGAAGACCTTGCACTCCCAGGGCTTGATCACGCCCTTCAGTACCTCGCCGCACTGGCACGCCTTCGGATCGGCGACCCGCACCCCGGGAACGCTGAAGCGGCGCTCCGCGTCGAGCTCGGCATAGGCCTCCGACAGCTTCAGGCCACTGTCGGAGATGAAGCCCAGGCCGCGCCATTCGAAGTGCGGACGCAACTCGAAGACCTCTGCCATGACCTCCAGCGCACGTAGGTTGCCCTCGTAGGGGACGACGCGCGTGTACTGGTTCTCGACCTCGCAGCGGCCGTCGGCCAGCTGACGCAGGATCATCACGATCGCCTGCAAGATGTCCAGCGGCTCGAACCCGGCGATCGCGACCGGCTTGCCGTAATCGGCTGGGATGAACTCGAACGGCCGCGCACCGACGATCGTCGAGACGTGCCCGGGGCCGATGAAGCCGTCGAGTCGCAGGTCGGGGGACTCGAGCAGTGCCCGCAGCGGCGGCACGATCGTGACGTGGCTGCACATGCACGAGAAGTTCTTGACGCCCTCGGCACGTGCTCGCTTCAAGGTCAGGGCTGTCGACGGAGCGGTCGTTTCGAACCCGATCGCGAAGAACACCACCTCGCGATCCGGGTTCTGCTTGGCGATCCGCAATGCGTCGAGGGGCGAGTAGACCATACGGATGTCGGCGCCCGCGGCCTTCGCTTCGAGCAGGCTTCCCTCGGAACCAGGCACTCTCAGCATGTCGCCGAAGCACGTGAAGATGACGCCCTCGTTGTGCGCGATCGCGATCCCATCGTCGACGCGGCCCATCGGGATCACGCAGACGGGACACCCGGGTCCATGTACGAGCTCGACGTTCGCCGGCAGCAGGTCGTCGACGCCGTACTTGTAGATCGAGTGCGTGTGACCGCCGCAGACCTCCATCAGCTTGTAGTGGCGTCCCGGCTCTACGAGCGAGAGGATCTCTCCGGCGAGCGCCCGGCCGAGCTCGGGGTTGCGGAACTCGTCGACGAACCTCACGCGGGACCGTCCTGCCGTGGGAGACGCACGATCGCGGTGCCGGCATGCACGAGCAGCCTGTCACCTGGCGCCACCGGCTCCACCAGCGCCGTTTCGACGGTCGTGTGGGCTCCGTCGTCGTCGCTGCACAGAGCCAGACCGCGCTGATCGTCGATTGCCAGCACGGTCATCGGATCGCCGTCGTCACCGCAGGTGATGCAGTGCTCCGAGCCGCACGAGACTTCGGTGCTCACTCGATCACACTCGCCTTCAGCTGCTCTAGCTCCTGCTCGTAGTCGGCGCCCATCCGCTCCAGCAGGTCGCGGGTGGCTCGCGCTTCCTCCTCGTCGACCCGGGAGATCGCGAACCCGACGTGGATCAGGACCCAGTCGCCGGGCTGCGCGGGCTCTCCGTCGACATCGAGCAAGCCGATGTTGATCTTGCGACGCACCCCGGCGACATCGACTGTCGCCAGGCGATGCTCCGGATCCACGACTTCCAGGATCTGTCCGGGTATGGCGAGGCACATTCAGCCCTTCTACCACCATCAAATGAACCCCGTTCGGGGTCGGTAATGCTGGTTACACAGGTGGATGGTAACCGTGCTTACACCCGGGTATCCGGTGTTTCGTGCATGGCTTGATCGGGCGTAGACTCGACACTGCATGTCGGTTAATCGAACGTGCTCGCAGTGAGGGAGGTCCCTGATTTCCGGCGAAGCTCGAGAGTCGCTCCCGCCGGCGACATCGCACCTGCTTGAGCGGTTATCGCTCCCGCGTCAACCGGAGTCACCGGCGATGTACGCCTACCTGTTCGACCTCGACGACGATCTCGCGCAGGAGCTCGAGGTGCGGATGCGGTTCTCCGCGCGCCAGCACGCCACCGTCCGGCTGCTTGACGCTGACACCGGCGCATGTGAGCTGGCGAGGTGGTTTGAGGCTGTCGCTGGCGGACCCGGATTGCTGATCGTCGACGGCCTGATGGCGGTCGAGACCTCCGTCGCGGGGCGGACCGTCACGGAGCTGGTCGGCAGGACCGATCTGCTGCAACGCCCGGAGAAGAACGACGACGACATGATTGGCGGCTGCTCGACGTGGCGGGCTCTGGGTCCGGCGCGGCTCGCCATGTTGGACGCGGATTTTCTTGATCGTGTCCGCTCGTGGCCGCCTATCACCCACGCCCTCTATCGGCGCGCCGAGCGTCGGGCATCGGACCTCGGCCGGCTGCGGGCGATCTCATGCCAGCCGAAGCTCGAGGTCAGGCTGGTGCTGTTGCTGTGGCACCTCGCTGCCCGCTGGGGCCGTGTCGAGCCCGCGGGCATCCGCCTCTCGCTGCCACTGACCCATCGCCTACTGGGTCAGCTGGTGGCGGCCGAGCGCCCGTCGATCTCGCACGCACTGGCCCGGCTGTCGCACGCGGGCATAGTCACCGGTACCGCCGGCGACTGGCACCTGCACGGCAGCGCCGACGCACATCTCGAGGCGCTGACCGATCGGACCGCGCGGCCGACTCCGGTTCATCCCCCGACTCCGGTTCATCCCCACACGCCGCCGCAAACCACCGTGCCGCCCGCGGCCGGGCAGAACGCGGTGATGCCTGAGGATCGGACCGCCCGGGCGTGACCGACGCCTCCCAGCCCGAGCATCGCCGCGCGGCGGACCGGCGGCCGGTCAATGTGCTGTGGATGACCAGCGGGCTCGGCTGCGACGGCGAGTCGCTGGCAATGACGTCGGCGACGAACCCCAGCCTCGAGGATCTGCTCCGCGGATGTCTGCCGGGAATGCCGCCCGTGATTCTTTACAACCCGGTGCTCGCGTATGAGAACGGCGACGATTTCATACGGGCCTGGCATGACGCGGACGCCGGTCGGCTGGATCCGTTCATCCTTGTCCTCGAGGGATCGGTACCGAACGAGGAGATCAACGGCGATGGCCATTGGTCGGGACTCGGCACAGATCCCAACACCGGCCAGCCGATCCTTACGAACACGTGGATCGACCGGCTCGCGCCGAAGGCGGCGGCTGTGCTCGCGCTCGGCACATGCGCCGCCTATGGCGGGATCCCGGCTATGCGCAACAACCCGACGGGGGCGATGGGTCTGCGCGACTACCTCGGATGGAATTGGCAATCGCGGCGCGGCATCCCGATCATCAACCTCCCGGGGTGTCCGGTCCAGCCGGACAACATCACCGAGACGCTCCTCTGCATCGTGCTCCATCTGTCGCAGATGGGCCCGGCGCTGGAGATCGATGAACAGGGGAGGCCGCGACGGATCTTCGACCGGACCGTCCATGAGAGCTGCAACCGCGCGGGGATGGCCGAGCAGGGCCAGTTCTCCAGCTCCCACGGAGACAGCCATTGCCTTGTGAAGCTCGGTTGCAAGGGTCCCGTCGTCAAGTGCAACGTGCCGGTTCGAGGGTGGACCAACGGGATCGGCGGGTGCCCGAACATTGGCGGCATCTGCATCGCCTGCACGATGCCGGGCTTCCCCGACAAGTACCTCCCGTTCGTTGAGCCGGACGCCGTCGCCCGCGTGTACGTGCGGACTGCGAAGTACACGCACGGGCCAGTCATCAGGTTCCTGCGCGAGCGCCGGATGCGCCGCACGTTCGAAGTCGAGCCCGCCTGGCGGCGTCCGGCTAAAGAGCTGACGAGTGGCTATCACCCGCGATAGGGGATGTTCCGAATGCCGGTGACGGTCGTCTTCAGGTGCGCGTTCTGCGATGCACGGCCTGACCATGAGACACAGCTATCACTGGAGCACCAACTCCTGGACCTGCGCCACGGCGAGTACGTCGATGCGGAACCGGGGCGCTGGCTGACGTGGCACGGGCGTGGCATCTACGGACCGCACCAGTACGCCTGCGGCGAGCACCGTGGTGAGCTCAAGGCGATGCTGCGCGAGCAATACGGGATGCTCGGCTGGCATCCGTGGGCGATGGGGCCACACCCGTGGGCGGGCAGACGCGGGACAGACCGCGCTCGCCGGCTTGCGCGGTCGCTGCGCTCCACGTTCGGCGCGCCCGGCTCCTGACAAGAAGCCCTCCGGCGGCTCTGATCCTCCGGGGACGCTGATCCCTGCGACGGCTCTGATCGCGCTGGGGACGCTGATCGATCAGCTCACGGCTCTGTGATCAGTAAGCTCGCGGCCGTCTCCCGGCGATCCTCCGCCAGCTTCGCGCCCCATCGCTCCTCCACACGTCCGACCCGCCAGAACGCGAGCGCGCCAGCCCACGTGAGGATGAACATGCCAACGATCACGAAGCCGGCCGTGTTGATGTCAAATCCGGCCGTCCAATGCCAGAAGCCGCTCTGGAGGCCATTGATCTCGGTCGGGAGCAGACCGAGGACCTCAATCGAGCCGATGAAGAAGCAGATCGCAACCGATAGGCCGGTGATTGCGAGGTTGTAATAGACCTTGCGGACCGGATTGAGGAACGCCCAGGAGTAGGCGAAGTTCATGAATATGCCGTCGAGCGTGTCCATCAGGGTCATCCCGGCGGTGAACAGCACTGGCAGGCAGAGGATCGCGTAGAACGGCAGGTGCTGGCTGGCCAGCAGTGCAGTGGTGGCGAGCAACGCGACCTCGGTGGCGGTGTCGAACCCCATCCCGAACACGACCCCGACCGGGTACATCTGCCATTCGCGGTTGATCGTTCTCATCCACCTGCCGAAGAATCGATACATAAGGCCGCGATTCTGGAGCTGTCGCTCGAGCTCGGCCTCGTCATAGTCGCCGTTCCGCATCGATCGGAACACGCGGAAGATGCCTGCGAGGATCACGAGGTTCAAGAGCGCGATCAGGTAGAGGAACGTCGCGGACACGATCGTTCCGAAGATTCCGCCGAACTGCGCAAGTGTCGAGTGGCTGTTGGAGACCGCGCCGTAGACCGCTCGCTCAGCGACGACGATGCCGACGCCGATCGCCACCACGATCGTCGAATGACCGAGGGAGAACCAGAATCCGATACTCAGCGGGCGCTTGCCCTCGTTCATGAGCTTTCGGGTGGTGTTGTCGATCGCGGAGATGTGGTCGGCATCGAACGCGTGGCGCAGCCCAAGCGTGTATGCGACGGCGCCAACCCCAATGCCAAGTCCCTTGTAGTGAGACGGGACGACGAACAGGATGAACACGGCGAATCCCACAAGGTGCAGCCCCGCGATCGTCACGAACATCAGTGCCGCGTGGGCGCGCTCACGGGGCGTGAAGTCCCTTGCGACCGCGGCGATGCACGAAAGAATTCCGAACCGGCCGCGGACGGTCGTCGGGGTCGCGCCGACTGTGCTCATTGATCGACTCCTGTCAGGAACCGCACGAGCCTATGTGGGCCAACTCGCAATTGCAAGCGGCTGGTAATTGCGCTTACAGAACGATGAGGCCCGCGGCTGCGTACCCGGTACTAAGCTCCGCATCATGACCGAGGCATCTCATGCTTCGCGGCTGCAATTCGACGATCTCCGCGGCGCCATCGACGCCCTGAGGACATGTGGGTTGCGGCTCACGACCCCGCGCCGGCTCGTGCTGGAAGCGCTGTTCTCGGCGGATGGCCCGGCCCCGGCGGAGCGCATCGCCACCGGTGCGCAGCTCGACCTGACCTCGGTGTATCGCAATCTCGAAGCACTCGAGCAGCATGGGCTGGTGCGCCACGTCCACCTCGGTCACGGACCCGGGCTATATGCGCTCGTCGGTCGAGGTGAGCACGAATACCTCTCGTGCGAGCGATGCGGTGCCGTGGTTGCCGTGACCCCTGACCAGCTCGACCCCGTTCGCAACCGGATCGGGGAGCTGTTCGGCTACACGGCGAGCTTCACCCACTTCGCGATCGTCGGCCTCTGTCCGGATTGCGCCAAGTCTGGTTAGGCGGCGCCGTCGAGTCGGCTCCCGATCTTCAGTGTTAGGCGGACGCGACCCGAAAGATCGGCTAAAGTCCGTTACGTGGGGGGGCGCATAAGCGGTGTCAGCGCGCAGCTGTCAGAGAGGGACCGGACGTCTTGGGCGGGCCTCGCGGCCCGGGCGGTCGAGCCCAATCCGTTCCATGAGCCGGAGTGTGTCACAGCCGCTGCGAGGCATCTGCCCGAAGGCGATGGCATGCGTATCGCGATCGTTGAGGACGACGAACGATTCTTGGCCTGCCTACCGTTCCAGCACGTTCGGTCTGGCTTGCGTACCATCTCGGCGGTTTCCTACCAGGTGGCCACGAGCCGACTGCGCCGGATGAACTATCTCGGGACGCCGCTGCTCGATCCAACGGGCGGTCTTGAGGCGGTCGTGAAGCTGCTCGAGACCATCGCCGAGGAGTGCCGGTCGGAGGGCTCGTATGCCGCCGAGCTCTGGGATGTTGCCGCAGGAGGAGCTGCGGATACCTATCTGCATGAGGCCGCGGCGAGCCTTGGGCTCCCGCTGGTGCTCACCGATAGCTTCGATCGGGGGATCCTGAGGCAGGGGGACGACGCCGGGAAACAGCAGTTGCGCAGCGCTCAAGCCATGCGGGACCTTGGCAAAAAGCAACGCAGGCTCGCGCGTGCCCTTGGCAGTGAAGCCGTCCTGGTCGATCGGTCCGACGACGATGCGATCGAGGAGTACATCCGCCTCGAGGCCGCCGGCTACAAGGCCGAAAGTGGCGTCGCCATGAGTATGTTCCTGGGCGAGCCGGAGTACTTCACCGAGATGTGCCGGGCGTTTGCAGCGGACGGGCGGTTGCACGTTTTCTCGTTGGTGTCCGGGTCGACGACGACGGCCATGTCGGTCTTGATAGACGCTGGCGATTCGATCTTCATGTGCAAGGCGAGCTACGACACCGACTTCGCCAGGTACTCGCCCGGCCTCCAGATTCACGCCGCGATCATTGGACAATTCCAGAACACAAGCGCCGCAATGCTCGACACGTGCACCGGTAAAAACAACGAGTTCATCTCGAGCATTTATCCCTCGCGCCGGACCGTCAACCAATATCGCTTGGTGGTCCACGATCGCTTGCGTGACCGCATGTGGGTCCGGTTCGTCGACGAGGCGCGAGGCACGCGCGCGCGGTTTGGCAAGTTGGCGAGTGCGACACGCACGCCCCCGCAAGGCTTCAGAGCGCCTGGGTCATAGCTAGGCCCGCGTCCCGGCGGGAGGCACGCTTCCAGATCGTGCCCCCGCCTGGTACCGAACTAGCCCTCCGACGAGGTCAACTAGTCGTTGGCGCCGACCACCTTGAAGTTCTTGTTGACGAAGATGTGGTGCGGCCAGTTCACGCCGATGTGGTGGACCTCGTATTCGCCGCTGCCAAGCTGCACAACACGGTCGATGACGCCGCCAGCGTAGGACTTCAGAGCGGCCTCGATGGCTTCGTTCGCCTTGGTTCCGCTGACGAGCTTGCCGGAGCCCTGCGTGTAGTCCTTCGGGATCTGGCCGACGCTCTTGGTGCTGCCCGACTCACCCTGCTGGAACGAGATCACGTTCGCCGAGGCGGTCTTAAGGTTGATATTCGGCTTTATCAGGACCTGAGTGGCCGTTATCGTCGTGCTGTTGACCTTCCCCAGCACCAGGACCTCCGTCCGCTTGGTAACGGCGCTCGCCGAAGACTTCTGGGTTCCCGCGCCCTGCTCATAAACGGTCGAAGAAGTCTCCTTGACGGTCACCGCGCCGCCGCCGGGAGGCGAGAGCGTAAACCCGGAAGAGGTCACGCTGGTGACGGTCCCGAGCGCTCCGCCGGCGGCGTCGGTCGACCTGGCGTTCGAGTCCCCGCCCGAGGCCGCGTGACCCGCGAAACCACCCGAGCCGCTCGCCTTCGCGGTCGTGGCAGCAGCCGATGTCGTCGTGGCGGCCTGCGTGCTCGATGAACTACCGCATGCTGCGACCCCCAGCCCGACCGCGGGAACGAGCAACGCGACGCCGACCCCCAGGCCGCGCCGACGCATCACCCGCCACCGTCGCCCGGCGTGGCCGGGTTCCTGCTGAGGCGCTGCGCTCGACTCGTGACGGTTTGATTCGCTGTGATCCTTCATTTGCTCTGCTCCAGTCCGGTGGGTTCACGTTTCACTCAAAACTCTGGGGGATGATGCTGGTGGCGGACTGGGGGCTAGCTGTGGATTGACTGTGAGCCGGTCCGCTCGGAGCACTATCGAAGTGGTGGTGCGGCGGCGCCGATGTGGATGGCGCCGCCGCATGTCGCGAGTTATGGCCTAGGACGAGCTCGCCGTACCGGCGGACCCGCCTCCGAAATGTCCGGTCGCGCCACATGCCTTGAACGCGGCTTGAAGGTTTGACTTACCGCCGCTGGCTCCCGCGCCGCCGCCGGCGCCGGCTGGTGGCGTGCCCGTTGGGCGGCTACCCGTCCCGTTGCCTGGGGTGTGCGCCGGAGGGGTGATGCCCTGCTTCTTCAAGCATTCCTCAAGCGAGGTGCGACTTGCGGTCGAGCCACTCTTGGAGGTGGCCGACGACGCTGAGGTCGTGGTGGTCTTGGTGGAGCTGGTGGTGCTGCTGCCGCAGGCTGCAATTACTACGAGGCATGCGGTGATCGCGGCGGACACGAGCAACAGCCGTAACGCTCGCCGGCGGATCTTGGTGGTCGTTTTCACTGGTGGTTCCTTTCGTTGTTCAGGTGGTGATTCAGCTTGTGCTGCTAGAGCCGCCGGCACTGGTGCTGCCGCCGGTCGTTCGCGCGCCGGAGTCACTGATGGAGCTCGCGGTGATCGTCCCGTTGGAGGCCTTCGCGCCCTGGACGACAACCGTGTCGCCCGGGTCGAGCGAGTTCTTGGAGACGCTCAGGCTCTTTGTCAGCGCGGTACTCGACGCGAGCTTGACCTTCACCGTGTTTCCCGAGCTTTCCGTCAGGTAGATCGTGTTTCCGTTGACGCTCGCGATCGTTCCAGCGGATGCGTTGCCGCCGGCCCCGACCCCGCCACCGAACCCTCCGGCTCCCGAGAATCCGCCCGCGCCGGCCCGCGCCGTGGCGCCTGCTCCGGCCCCCGCAGTGGCGCCTGCTCCGGTGGTGGCGGTGGCGGCCGAGGAGGTGCTGCTGCTCAGTTGGCCTTTCTCGATCCTGACGCCCACGTAGAACCCGGCGGCGCATGTGGCCGCAGCGGCGAGTGCCGCGCTCCTACGGTTCAGGAAGTGTCGCCGGGGCCGGCTGGGCGTCGTGAGCGGCTCGCTTCCGGGTGCGTCTCCGCCGTTCTCTGGGCTGTCATATGGGATGGCGCTCATTTGGTTCCTCTCGGTTAAGGGGTTTGTCATTCGAAGCGCAGGGCTTGAATCGGGCTCATCGCCGCGGCTCGACTAGCGGGATAGGTGCCGAAGAACAGTCCGCACAGGACGGCGGCGCCGAAGGCAAGGGCGATCGAATACGGTGCGATCGCAGGCACCACGCCGGCAATCGTGAACTGGCTACCGATCACGCCCAGCAAGACCCCGGCTACACCGCCCAGCAGTGAGACGAGCACTGCTTCGACTAGGAACTGGGTGAGGATGTCGCCGCGGCGGGCGCCGACCGCCTTGCGGATGCCGATCTCACGGGTCCGCTCGGTGACCGAGACCAGCATGATGTTCATTACGCCGATCCCACCGACCAGCAGTGAGATCGCCGCCACCTCACCTAGCAGGGTGGTGAACACGCCGCTGCTCGAGGCGGAGGTCTGCAGGACCGAGCCCTGGTTGACCACCTCAAAGTTGGCGGTCCCGGCTGAGCCAGGCGTAGCTGGGTCGACCTTGTTGAGAATGTTTGTGACCTCGGTTTGGGCGGCGCTTAGCTGCGGCTCGGACTTTGCCTGCACGACGATCTGATTGACGCTGCCGTAGCCGGTGAGCGTGTCCTGCACGGCGGTCAATGGAGCGAACGCGACGTCATCCTCGTTGGTGGTCCCGTTTGACCCCTTGGACGCGGTGACGCCGATGATTTCGTAGCTCGTGCCGTTGACCTGGACGGTGTCGCCTACCGGGTCCTTGCCGTTAAACAGTTCGCTGACGACCGTCGGTCCTACGACCAGCACTCGGCTGTGATTGGTCTCATCGGCCTTGGTAAACCAGGAACCCTCACCGGTGCTGTAGCTGCGCGCCTGCTCGTAGCTTGGCGTGGTGCCGACGAAGCTCGATGGGGAGTAGGTGGCGTCGCCGTACGTGAGGGTGACGTCGTTGGCGTTGACCACGGGCGAGACACTCTGCACGTCAGGTGCCTCGTAGCTGTTCTGAAGCCCTGTGGCATCGGCGAGCGTCAGGCCGGTACTGCTGCCCGTTGCCCCGCCAAGACCGCCCACGCCAGTGGTGCTCTGAACCAGCAACACGTTGGAACCCAGCGCGTCGATCTGCTGCTGTACGGCATCGGACGAACCGGTACCTACGGCGATCAGCACTATTACCGAGCCGACGCCGATCATCAGTCCGACCATCGTCAGCGCTGAGCGCAGCTTGTTGGCGACCAGCCCGGCGAACGCGACTCGAATCGTGTCGTTCATGCGCTCCTCCCTTCCAATTGGCGCCGTTGGTCAGCGTGGGTCCGCTCGTCGGCGACGACTTCGCCGTCGCTGATACGAATCACGCGGTTCGCGTGGGCGGCGACGTCCTCCTCGTGGGTGATGAGGACGATCGTCCGTCCGTGCTCGCTGAGGCTTTCGAAGAGCCCAAGCACCTCTTCAGTCGAGGAGGTGTCGAGGTTTCCAGTCGGCTCATCGGCAAGGATCAGGGCTGGGTTGCTGACAAGCGCCCGCGCGACCGCTACCCGCTGCTGCTGTCCTCCGGATAGCTCAGTCGGTTCGTGGTTGACACGGTCAGAGAGCCCAATCGCACGAAGCGAGTCCAGGGCTCGCTCGCGCCGCTGCGTTCGAGATACGCCCGCATAGGCGAGCGGCAACTCGACATTCGCGATCGCACTGGTACGCGGGATCAGGTTGAAGCTCTGAAACACGAACCCGATGAAGCGGTTGCGTAAATCTGCCAGAGCGTCCTCATCGACGTCGCGGACATCGAGGCCGTTGAGTCGATACGTGCCGCCGGTTGCAGTGTCGAGGCAGCCGAGGATGTTCATCAGCGTCGACTTGCCGCTGCCCGAATGTCCCATGATCGCGACGTATTCCCCGCGCTCGATGTCCAAGCTGACACCGCGCAGCGCTTGCACGGAGATATCACCGATCTGGTAGGTCTTGCGAACGTCCCGCAGGTCGATCACCGGCGTGTTTGAGGGCCGACTGGAGTGAGGGTTCGCGTGTGGTCCCGGGGCGCCCTGAACTGGGCTGAGCCGCTGCTGCGCGCGCCGGATCGCATCGATCTTGGAGGTGATCATCAGCCGGCCGCTCCTGCGCCGCCGCGCGCGCCGGCGAACCCTCCGCCACCTGCGAACCCTCCGCCACCTGCGAACCCTCCGCCACCGCCAGGCCCACCCGTTGCGCCAGTGGTCCCGCCAAGCGTTCCGCTAGCGGAGCTGGTCGTCGTAGAGCTGGAGGTGAGCGGTGGCAGTGTGGTGGTGATCACAACCTCGTCACCGGCGCTGAGACCGCTGAGGATCTGCGTGCGGTTCTCGCCACGAAGGCCAACCGCGACCTGCTGCTGCGTCTTCTTGCCGTTCTGCAGCAGCGTCACGGTTCCGACCTGACCGGTGCCGGTGACCGCGGCGTTTGGAACGTTGACCCCCTGTGCCTGGCCCACGATCACGGACGCCGAGGCGCTCATGCCCGGCTTCACTTTGGAGCTGCTCTGATCGAGCGTCAGCGTCACGTCGTAGGAGACGACGCCGTCGGTGTCGGTGCCCACGGGCGAGATCGTGGCTACGTGGGCGCCGAGCTCGACGCCAGTGAGCGCGTCCAGTGTCACGTTGGCTGCCTGGCCGACCTTGACCTCGGTGATGTCGGACTCACTTAGCGCAACGGTCAGCGACATCTTGCTGCTGTTGACGATCTCCGCGAAGGGCGAGGATGTTGAGCTCGAAGACGACGTTGAGCTGGTGCTGCCTGCCGTCGTAGCTGCCGCGCCGCCAGCCGCTGAGGACGTGGACGAGTCGCTGCTGGAGCCCGATGCCGATACGTCAGCCGTGGTGCCTGCTGACACGCTGTCACCCGCGGAGAGCGACGCCAGAGACGCGATCGTGCCGCTGATTGGCGCATACAGCTTCGTGTTGGCGAGGGCCGTCTCAGCGTTGTCCACGCTGGCTTCGGCACCGTCGACGGCCGCCTGCGCCGAGGCGACCGACTCGGCCGGCGAGCTGCTGCTCTGCGAGCCGGAACCAGCCGACGACGTGGTGTCTGTGGTGGTTGAGGTGGTGGTCTCCTCCGAATCAGCTGTGCTCAGCTGATCCTTAGCGGCGGTCAACGTCTCCTCCGCTTCGTCGAGCGCCATCTGCGCCGAGGTGGAGTCAAGCGTGGCCAGCAGCTGGCCTTTGGTCACGTGCTGGCCCTGCGTCACGTAGACCTTTGAGATGGTGCCGCCGGCCTGGAAGTTCACGTCGACCTCAGACCCGGGCTCTACGTTGCCGGTGCCGGTAACAGTCGATTGAACGACCCCGTTCTCAGCGGTCACAGTTTCGCTCGACGTGCGCGCCGAGCTGACTGGAAGCCCGATCTGAGTTACTGCCAGTACAGCGATGGCGACCGCCACCGTCGCAAGTCCGCACAGATACCAGGGCCGCGTATGCCGCTTGCTCGTTCCGGCGGGCTCCTGGTCAGTGTGCGAATTCGCGCGGCGACGTCGCGGGGAGGGAGTTTTAGGTGCGCGATTGAACATGCACCGAATGTCGCTGTCGCACCTGTGCAGCACCCGGGAAGACCCTGAGACTTTCCTGAGCGCGGGCGATCAGGCTTTGCCCAGCTCAAACTCAGCCCACTCTGAGGTTCGGCCGTCACGCTCGTAAGCGAGATCGACGACCCCCAGGAGCTGTGCGAAGGGCCCAAAGCCGCGGCGAACGATCGGTGTTCGCGGAGGATCAGGCTCGACGTGAGGGCTCCTGGGGTGACCCGGGGCGCTTCGTGTCGTGCACGAGCGGCAGCGCCACCCGGAACACGGCGCCACCGTCGGAGGCGTTTTCGGCGTGCGCCTCGCCGTGATGCGCATGGACAATCGCCTTGACGATCGCCAGGCCGAGACCTGAACCACCGCGTCCGCGGGTCCGACCTGGCTCCGTGCGCCAGAAACGATCGAAGACGCGGTCCCCGGCGTCCGCCGGCAAACCCGGCCCGTGATCCCGAACTTCGACCACAGCTCGGTCAGCTACCGCTCGCACACTGACCTCGATCGTGGTTCCAGCCGGGGTGTGAATCACCGCGTTGCGGGTGAGATTGGCCAGCACCTGGCGCAGCTGCTCCGGATCGCCAAGCACCTTTGGGTCGCCGTCCGCCGTAAATCGAATATCACGCTCAGGAGCGACGGCACGCGCGTCCTGCACGGCCTGGTCGGCGAGCTCGCGCAGATCCACGGGCACCATTTGCATCTCGGGCAGCTCATCGAGCCGCGCCAGCAGCAACAGGTTCTCGACCAAGACACCCATCCTCGCTGCTTCTGCCTCGATCCGGGCCATTGCCCGCTCGCGCTCCTCGGGTTCGTTCGCTGCACCCAGCCGGAACAGCTCGGCGTAACCGCGGATTGAAGCCAGCGGTGTACGCAGCTCGTGCGAGGCGTCGGACAGGAAGCTGCGCAACCGATCCTCGCTCGCACCGCGATCGGCGAACGCCTGCTCGATCTGCACGAGCATCTGGTTCAGCGACGCCCCGAGTCTCCCGACTTCGGTTCGCTCGTCGTCGGGCGTGACGCGGCGCGTGAGGTCTCCATTCGCGATCTCGCTGGCGACGCGTCCCATCCGCTCGAGCGGTAGCAGGCCAACCCGGATGACGACCCACCCCAACCCTGTCAAGGCAAGGATGACTGCCAGTCCGACGAGCACTTCGACGAGGATCAACCGCTGAAGTGTCTGATCCACGTCCCGGAGCGGGACCGCCACGACCAGCACGCGACCGCCAGAGATTGCGAACGCCGCGGCTCGGTAATGCAGCCCCGAATCCGACTTCGATTTGACGGTGAACAGCCTCGGGCTTGCCGATTTGAAGACTGAGAGCGGTGGCTTGGCCGGCAGCTCCGGAGCGGGCGCGGCCGCCTGGTCAGAGGAGGTGAACGAGCGGCTCTCGATCACCTTTCCGCTGGAGTTGAGCAGGACGCCGTAGGTCCCGGACGTCTGGAAAGTTGACGGCGCTTGGGTGCGAACGGCACCCGGCGTCCCGGGCCTGGACTTCGTCGCCCCCGGATGTATGAGACCGAGCGTGACAGCCACGGGAATCCTGGAATCGGCGACCTCTTGATTGACCTTTGTCAGCAGAAACGAGCGCTGCTCCTCATAGGTCACGATCGCGGCGAGACCCAGGCCGGTCGCGACGAGCGCAGCCAGACCGACGACCAGGCGCCCCCGCAGAGACACCCGGGTCAGCCCTTCGGAAGCCGGAGTGAGTAGCCGGCGCCGCGCACGGTGTGCAGCAGCGGTGGACCGTCGGCGTCGACCTTCTTGCGCAGATAGCTGATGTAGGTCTCCAGGACCCGCGCGTCGCCGCCAAAGTCGTAGCTCCAGACGTGGTCGAGCAGTTGGGCACGTGTGAGCACTCGACGGGGATTCAGCATCAGGTAGCGCAGCAGCCGGAACTCAGTCGCCGTGAGGTCGATTGGCCGCCCGGCGCGGGACACTTCGAACGTGTCTTGATCGAGTTCGAGGTCGGAGAAGCTCAGTTGGCCGGAGTCCTCCCTCAGCGCGCCCGTGTGGCGGAGGATGTTGCGCAGCCGTGCGATCAGTTCCTCGAGACTGAACGGCTTGGTCACGTAATCATCACCGCCGGCGGTCAGGCCTCGCACCTTGTCGGCCGTGGCGTCCCGGGCGCTCAAGAACAGGATCGGCACCTCGGCATGCTCGGCTGACAGCCGTCGCGCCACTTCGAAACCATCCATGTCGGGCAGCATCACGTCCAACACCATCACGTGCGGGCGCCACCGGCGGGCCTGGTCGAGCGCGTCTTTACCGGTGCCGGTCGTCTCGACCTCAAAGCCGTGATGGCGCAACGCCATCGAGATAACGTCAACGATGCTCGGCTCGTCGTCCACGACCAGGACACGCACTAGCTCAGGTTGATCTTCCACGCTGCCGATTATCGAGAGCGAACCTGGGAGAAGCCTGAGAGAAGCCTCGGGCGTTTTACGACCCGCCAGCTGCTCATGGCGTGCTCGCGATGCCAAGTCGGCGCCAGCCGAGCTTGAATCAGCTTGAACGAGCTCAGCTGGTCTCGACGAGATGCCCCGCGCCGCCCGTGCTCACGGACAGACCGTGCTGCGGGCGCAGCCTCCGCTCGAACGGCTTCTCGACGAACTCGAAGAGCAGCCAAGCCGCGACCACCGAGACGACGAGGAGCGGAGCCGCCCAGTAGACGTGGTATCCGATACCGGCTTTGCCGAGCAGGTTCGTGATCTTGGCGATGATCAACTGGTGCACGAGGTAAAAGGCGAAGGAGATCTCGCCCAGCCTGCCGCGATTTAGCGGCGGCCAGCGCGGAGGCGGATCGTCTCTTTGGGCCTTCTCAGGACGGCGCCGAGGCAGGCGTGTGGTCGTCTACGAACGCGACCTCGGCGCGTTCCACCAGGCTCGGGCCGGAGTCCGTCGACGCATCCTTGGCGTCGAGGTAGGCCCTCTCGGTGGCGAAGAAGAGATCGCGGTCGCCTTCCACCGACACCGCCCAAACGAACACGTGGTGGTCTCTGTCCAGGTAAGCGAACTCGATGCCGAACCCGTGCGCACGACGTTGGTCCCGGATACGCAGCGCCCAGGCTTCGACAAGCCGATCCTCGTCATCCGAGCTCACGTAATAGCGGCGCAACTGGATTGTTTTCATGCTGCCACCACCAGTGACCCGCTCGTGGTGGTGCCGATCACGAACGTACCGATGGTGAATTTGCGTCCGCTCATCGTGTGACTCCTCTTGTTTAGTGTGATGCTGCTCACCGCCTGGTGAGTCCGCATTGGCGCCACTCGGTCGTGAGGACCACCGTCGGTATCGAAGACCATCAGTGGGTGTCGAAGACAGCCTGATATTCGGACACCCGGCGATGGGTGTCTGCGAGCTCATCGGCGGTGGGATTGCTTGGATCGACCGCCGGCGGCAGCGCCCCGAATTTGAGCAGACACGCCATCAGCAGCAACCTAGCCTTCGGTGCCGCGAGATTATCCCCGCTGATCAGGTGCGGAAGCCACGGATATGCGCGGCCGCCAGGGATGCCGCGTGAACACAGCACGACCGGAAGACCGGAGAAGACGACACCGCTCAGCTCCTGCAGGACCGTCTCGTTCGTCTTGCCGTAGGGCTCGGCGCCCGCGTAGACGAAGCCCGCAAGGGGGTGGCCCTGCAGGTGGTGCGCCGACCACGCATCTATGCCCGGATCTCCCATGGGAGATCCCGTTTTGCTTCGCAGACCGCGATACGGCGTCCAGGTTTCGATCGTCACGACCGGCATCGCCTCCGGACATAGCGCGCCGGCACTGTCTCTGATCGCTACCGACACCTCGCGAACACCACCCTCGGCCCGTGCGACGCCGTTCACCGCGTCGGGCAGCCTTGATAGGCGGACGTCGGAGTCATGCGTGTGCTTGCGGTTCGGCAGGAACGTGACAGCCGGAGGGCCGCCTCCGCCAAGATCGGCCACGATGCCGCCGTGACCGCCGGACACGTCATAGCCGCCCGGCCTGGCGTCGCGCTTGAAGACCTCCCGCGCTGTGTAGGCGAGTTCATCGACCACGAGCAGCGGCCCGACGGCGTCAGCGCCGCCCCCGTTACGCCACACCTCGGAGACGATGTAGCGGACGCCATCAAGGATGTTGTGCGCTCCGTCAGCACCGATAGTCCGGTGACGTCGTTGAGCGGCGTGCCCGACTATGGGCAGACGCGTGTCCACGAGGAGGCTGAGCCAGTACAGGGTCTCCGCGATCGAAGTGGTCGACTCGAGCCACTGGGCTCCGAGGTACGCACCACTTGCAAGCACCCGCTGCACATGGTTGGTCGCGCGCGCGAGGTCCTGGAGGGAAGGATCGTCGGTGGATGTGAGCGTGGAGTACGCGAAGAACTTCTCGCCACGTCGTTCCGGGGCGATGTCGCCAGAACCTTCGTCGGTACGCCGTTCAGCTGGAAGGCCGTTGGTGTAGCCGCCGGAGGGGAGGGTGCGGAAATACCGGAAGTCCGCGAGGCGTGCGAGGCAGTTGGCGCGGCCGTCGTCGTCCATACAGAAGCGGTCGATCTCCTCGTACAGACGGCTGGCGTCCGCATAGAAGCTCTGGTGGGCGCTGGATTCGGCGACCCAGGAGCCACCGGACCTGGGACGCCCGGCGAAGGGCAGTAGGAAGAGCCCGTCCTCGGGCCGTATCTCGACTCGGCAGACCGGCCGGTCGCTTTCACTGGTCGGCTCGGGATGGATGTTCCCAGCGTCGTCGACGTAACCATCGGGGCGCGCGTAGAGCTCGGCGGCGTCGGCCTCGAGCGGGTGGGCGCTGAACTGCTCGACGAATACAACGACCGGCGCTGCGAGCCGCTGCGGATGCAGACCGCCGGACGCCTCGGGCGTCTCAAGCGAGGGGGTGTTCTGGATGGTGGCGCTGGGGCCGGAGAAGACGGCGATCTGTGGCTTCATGTCTAGTGATGCATCGAGACGCGACGAGCGGCGGTGCCGCCCGTCGCGTCTCCGCGGCTGCGGGCATGCAGCGCGCCGATGCGTTGTTAGTTTCCGATCAGGTCGGCCGGTCCCGGGTTGACGTCGGCCGCGGGGATGCCATTGGAGATCAGGATCTTCCGCAGCTCTCCGCTGGCACGCAGCGATTCGAGGTCGGCGTCCATGGCCTTGTGCAAGGCGGGATTGTCCTTGTTCACGCCCAGCTGCGGCTGCCCCGGCTTGACCGATGACTCGATCGCCGAGTTCGGCGGCGGGATGTACGCAACCGTGCCTGAGATCGGGGTCAGCTTCATCTGACCCTTGTACGAGATCGCGTCGTCGAGCACGGCCTGCGTGCGTCCGGCGGCCAGATCTCGATACTCAGCGTCTGCCGTCTCGTACGTCAGCAGGTTGCTGCCGAGATACTTCTGCGCGTCCGGCGTCCACAGGTAGCCGATCACCGCACCGACCTTGTGACCCTTCAGCTTCGGGATCGTCTTGATCGGATCGCTCTTCTTCGAGACGATGACCATCGGGACCTTCAGCTCCGGGTCGCCGAGCAGGATGATCTTGGCACGGGCGGCCGTCCGGTACCACGAGCCGATCGCCGTGTCGGAGCGTCCGGACGTGATGTCAGGGATCTCGCCGGCCGCCACGGCTGCAAGCGGCTTCACCTTCAGGCACTCCATCTGCGCGATCTTGGTGACGATCTGACCCTCGGCTCCGCCGAGCACGCCGTTCTTGATCGTCGCGTACGGCGGAACCTCGATGTATGCAGCCGTAAGATAGCCCTTACTTACGGTTTTCAGCCCTGGGTGTTTCGGTGTGCATGAGCTCGCGCTCGCCACGGACGAGCCGATCGCGGCGGTTGCGACAATCGCTGCGAGGGCACACGCGACTCCGAGTAGTCGCGAAGTACTACTGATACGGCGCATGAATCTCCTTGTCGGGTAGTAACCAAAATCTTCATCGCCGCGAGGCGCGTAGCTGCATCAATGACTTGTTGCAAGGCTGTGTGACAGTCGGACATGGCACCTCCTCCCGCTAAATCTGGGCGATGCCGCGACTAACCCTCGTGCACTCAGGCACGCAGACGTAACAGATCCGTCTCGCTGACGATAGGTGAGTTCGTGGGTCGCCGGCAGGTGGTCCGCGTGACTGTCGAACGAACGAGGGGCCGTGGGTTCTCATCGGGCCAGATGTCTCCCGAGGTAACGCTCGACGACTCCGACGAACAGCGTTGCCGGCAGGCTGATCGCCGCGTACATGCAGGCCGCGAGGATGAAGATGCTGAGGTACTCAAATGTCTCCGAGCCCTGTTCGTAAGCTCGGCTCATAATCTCCGGGTACGCGATCACGAATGCCAGTGACGTGCCTTGGAAGACGTAGATCGCGGTGTTCATCAGTGGTGGGATCGCGATCCGCACGGCCTGCGGAAAGATCACGAACCGGAAGGAGTCGAGATTGCCGAAGCCGACGGCCTCGGCGGCATCGCGCTGCCCGCGAGGCACTGCTTCGAGGCTGGCTCTCACGGTTTCACTTGCGTACGCTCCCGTGGACCAGCCGAATCCGATTACCGCCGACGCAAGCTGCGTCACAGTCAGATGAAGCTCAGGCATGCCGAAGTAGACCAACTCGAGCAGCACGAGTAACGGGACACCGCGGCCGAGCTCAACGAGGGCGAGTCCGACGCCCTTGATGGCCCTGCGCGAACTCATGACCATCAGTGCGAACAGCAGTCCAAGCGGGAAGCCGACCAGCAGGCTCAGGCCTGTGAGCTTGAGCGCGGCGACGAAACCCGGCAACAGCTGCGGCAGCTGTTGACCCCAGTCGCTGAAAATAGTGCCGGAGACCATCATACGAGCGAGTAACGCGCCCGCAGGCGACGGTCGACGTTGCGAGATACCACTGCCAGCGGCAGGCTGAGCAATAGGTAGATGGCGCCGGCCGTGACGAATAGCGCGATCGCATGTCCGCTCACGGTCTGTGCGGAGTTCGCGCGGAACGTGATTTCGGTAACACCGATGGTGGAGGCCACCGCCGAGTCTTTGAGCAGCCCGATGGCGTAGGTCGCGGCCGATGGGCCGATCACACGCGACGCCTGCGGTCCGATCACGTGCACGAGCGTGTCGCGGTCATTGAAGCCGAGTGCTCTGCTCGCCTCCCATTGGCCCTTGCTCACGGCGAGCAGACCGGAACGGTAGATCTCCGACAGGTAGGCGCCCGCGATTACCCCAAGGCCGACGATTGCCGCCGGGACCGCCGAGAGGGTGATGCGGACGCTCGGGAGCCCGTAGAAGATGACGAACAGCCAGGTGATCGGCGGAATCGAACGGATCAGGTTGACCACGGACGCCGAGAGGGCCCGAGGCGCCCTGCGCGCCGAGCGTCGCATCAGCGCGAGCGGGACGCCCAGCCCCGCACCGATGGCGAATGCGGCCACCGTCACGATTACGGTGTACTTGATGCCGGGCAGCACCTCTGAGATATAGGAAGGCATCAGCGCGCAAGCACCGCCTTCATGAATTGCTGGGTGCGCTCGTGCTCTGGCGTCTTCAACACGATCTCGGGCGTCCCCATCTCGATCACCGCGCCGTCGGCCATCACCACGACCTTGTGCGATACGTCTGCGGCGAAATGCATCGCATGCGTGACGACCAGCATCGTCATCCCCTCGTCGGCGAGCTTGCGCATGACCCCGAGCACCTCAACCGCGAGCTCCGGGTCGAGCGCCGACGTGGGCTCGTCGAAGAGCATGACCTTCGGGTCCAGCGCAAGCGCTCGCGCGATCGCGACGCGCTGCTGCTCGCCGCCCGAACAGCGGCCCGGGAAGGTCTCAGCCTTGTGGTGCAGACCTACCCGGTCCAGCAGAGCGAGCGCCCGCTCGTTGGCCTCGGCGCGCCCTGCGCCGAGTATCCGCCGCTGCGGTAGCGCGACATTCTCCAAGACGGTGAGGTGGGGGAACAGGTTGAACGACTGGAAGACCATTCCCACCGAGCGCCGCAGGTCTGAGAGATCCTTGCGGAGCGGTTCGCCATGGCGGCTGCGCCGGGCGCAGAGCTCTTGGCCGTCAAGGTAGATGTGCCCACTGGAGGGCGGCTCGAGGAAGTTGACGCAACGTAGGAGCGTGCTCTTGCCTGCGCCGCTCGGCCCGATGATCGATACGACCTCACCTGGGCTCACGTCGAATGAGACGTCGCGTACCACCATCGTGTTGGCAAACGCCTTCGTGACACCCTCCAGCCGCAGGCTGGCTCCGGTGGCAGCCCGCGGAGCTGGGCTCTCCCGAGTCATGGCGTGGATGTCGGGCGTGGTCATGTCGACAATCCGCTGCCGATCGTCGCCGTGCCGCCGGTAACGGCGGCGTGATCGATGACATGCTCGAAGAGGCGCATCCAGTTGCCGCCGAGCACCTGATCTGCCTCGTCGCTGCTCATGCCGGTGCGCGCCAACCCCTCTGCGAGGTTCCCGAAGTCCGCCGGCGTACGCATCCACTCGGGGAAACGCGGAGGCCCCGAGAGCGGGATGGCGACCTCACGAGCCCAGCGTCCTCTCCGCCACCAGGTCAGGCTGGATTCGTCGTGCCCGAGATATAGGTCGGTGCCGATACCGACGTGGTCGATCCCGAGCAGGTCAATGGTCCACGCGACCATCTCGCAGAAACGCTCGAGCGTGCAGGCGTCGCCGTCCGGCGCCAGACGCGGGTAGGTGCTGAGGCCGACCATGCCTCCCCGCTCGGCCAGAGCCTTGAGCAGGTCGGTGGAGCGGTTGCGGACGGCCAGCTCGACCTCGGTGCCGACGAACTCGGCGGGGTTGCCGTGCGTGATCGCGATCGGAAGCTCGGAGGCGTCGATCGCTTGGCGGCAGGTGAGCTCGCCGCAGTGGGATACGTCGATCAGCATCCCGACGCGGTTCATCTCGGTGATGACGTGGCGTCCGAAATGGCTCGACAGACCGGGGTCCGGCGTCTCCCAGCAGCCTCCGCCCACGAGGTTCTGGATGTTGTAGGTCAGCTGCGCGACCCGGACGCCGGCGGCATGAAGCGCGGATACGAGGTCGAGATCGTCCTCGAACGAGGAAGTGTTCTGCAGGCCGATCAGCACCGCGGTCTTGCCCTGTTCCTTGGCCGCCCTGATGTCTGCGGCTGAGCGCGCCGGCACGATCAGGTCTGCGTTCTCACGGAACAGCCGCTCCCACTGCCCGATGTTGCGGAGCGTGTCGCGCGCGTCTTCCCAGATCGCGACAGTGACGTTCACGCAGTCAAGTCCGCCATCCCGCCACTCCTCGAACCGCTCTCGCGTCCAGACGCTGCACTCGAGGGCGTCGACGCGAAAGCCGGTTGCGGCCAGTGTTTGGTTCATACGTTCAATCCTTCTCCGCCGAGCCCAATGGCCACGGTCTTCAGTCGTGTGTAGAACTCCATTGCGGCCGAGCCCTGCTCCTTGAAGGCGGTGCCGGAAGCGTTGATGCCGCCGAACGGCGCGTGAAACTCGATTCCTGCCGTCGGCAGGTTCACGGCGACCGCCCCGGTCGCCAGGCCGCGAACGAAGTAGTGCGCGGCGTTCATGTCGTTGGTGCAGACGGCTGCCGTGAGCCCGTACGGCGTCGCGTTAGCGAGCGCGAGCGCGTGCGCCACGTCGTCGGCCTCGATCAGCGCGAGGACAGGCCCGAACACTTCCTCCTGGGCGAGGCGCATGCTGCTGTCAACACCGTCGAAGACCGTCGGTTCCATGAACCATCCTCCGTCCGGCTGCGGTGCCTCGACCCGCCTGCCACCACGCACGAGCCTTGCTCCCTCTGCCTGCGCGGTGGCGACAGCGTCGAGCACGGCGGCAAGGCGCGCCTGGCTCACCAGCGGACCCATGAAGGTTTCCTCGTCGAGCGGGTCGCCGATCCGCAACGTCGAGATGCGCTCGAGCAAAAGCGCACCGAAACGCTCGGCGACTGAGCGCTCCACGACGACCCGACTGGTCGCTGTGCACTTCTGACCTGCTGAGCGGAAAGCGCCTTCGACGACGAGCCTGACCGCCTGATCTAGATCCGCGTCGGCGAGCACGATCATGGCGTTCTTGCCGCCCATCTCGCACTGGCAGCGAACGTCGGCACCCGCGGCGACCCGCGCCACCTCACGGCCGACATGCGTGGATCCGGTGAAGCTGATCGCCGCGATGGCTGGGGAGCGCGTGAGCCGAGCGCCGATTTCGCCGTCGCCGAGTACTACGCACAGCGCGTCGTCAGGAACGCCGGCCTCATGCAACACGGATGCGAACGCGAGCGTCGAAGCGGCGGCCTCACTGGCAGGCTTGAGGACCACGGCGTTTCCGGCGACCAGCGCCGGCCCGAGCTTCACCGCCGGCAGGTTGACCGGGAAGTTCCACGGAGTGATCGCGGCGACGACGCCGAGCGGCTCGCGCTCCGTGAACAGGGTGACATCCGCTCGCGCCGACGGCAGCGTCTCGCCGGTCAGCCGTGGGCCGAGACCGGCGGCGAAGTCGAGCACGTCGGCGGCGTTTGCGAGCTCGGCACGGGCCTCGACGATGGGCTTGCCCTCCTCTCTGGTAATCAGGCGCGCGATGTCATCCTGACGTTCGCGCAACAGCGCAGCAGCGCGTGTCATGACACGGCCGCGTGCCACGGCAGACTGCTGTTTCCAGGCCGCGAATCCGCGCTGTGCGGCGCTGATCGCGGAGTCCACGTCGGCCTCCGTCGAGGTCGGGAGCACGGAGACGAGCTCCTGTGGCTTGGCGGGGTTGTACGAGCGGATGAGCTCCTCACCGGTCGCGTGCAACCACGGTCGCTTCAGAAGTCGATCCGGCTCGGCCAGCTCGCGGCGATCCAGTTCTGCGGATGTCATGACGTTGACCTTGCTATCCGGCGCCGAGGCGCGATGTCGGGGATGTCGGCACGAGAATGCGATCGGCGCACGCGGTCAGCTCGTGCCATGTGTCGACGTTCACGTGAACGCCGTGGGCGTAGGCCCGCTGACGCAGCGGACCCAGCTCACGGACGCCGCGTACGCCGGCGACTGCGTGCGCGGCCGGACGCTCGGCTTCCTGACCGCTACCGATCAGCAGCCACGGCGTCCGCGGTGAGGGTGCGTGCGCATTCAGCAACGGGGCACCATGCTCGGCGATCCACGGCTCGGGAACGAGCTCCTCGACGATCGCGCCGCCGTCCGCGCCAGCGTACGCACACCATGCTCGGTGCGCAGCAGCGGGAGCGGCGGCGACGACCACGGTGGTAGCGCGTGATGCGCCGAACACCGCCAGCGCGCACGCCAGCTCGACGTCGACGACGTCGCGGATCAGGACGAGTCCCGGGGAGTGCTTGCTTGCAAGCGCCGCAGCCCAGTCGACCGCCGGCGGTCCGCACAGCAGCGCAGTAGAGCCGCCGCCGCCGCATACCCCCACGTGCGGCTGCTCCGCGAGCACCGCGACCTCAGTGGACAGGCGCGAGTCATCGTGCGCGAGCCGCTCCAGCAATGCGATTCCGGCACCCTGGTCGCAGAGTTCGACGAGCTCGACGAGGCGGACGCCGGTGCCGAGGGCGCCCACGGGCATCCCACGAGCTCGCAGCAGCCGCGAAGACAGGGCAGCGAGTTCCTTGAGCGACAAACGGACATCTGACCGCGGGCGCTGGGCGGCGGGAGCGGTGGCGGCCTCGGCGCTCACGCCGCGTTGCCGATCTCGAGGTCAGGCGAGCACGGAAAGATGCCATCGCCCCGATCGCCCTCAGCCAGCTGTTCGATTGTCGGCGCGCCACGGAGGAGAGTGCCGCGGACCCATGCCTGGGACTGCGGCCGGAAGTTCGCCATTCCGTAGATCGCAAGCTGCAGCCGCATCACCTGCAGCGGAACGAACGACGAGGCGAGCATGTTGTCGCGCACGAGCGCGTAGGGGAGGGCGGAGAGCGTGGAGACGCACTCGACCATGAATCGCCAATCCGGATGCTCAACCAGAAATCGTGCGAGCGAACGTTGCGGGGGCTGCGCGTCGAGAGCCGCTGCGAGTGACTGGATCCGGCCGACGACGTCGAGCGGGATCTCGAACTCCTCTCCCGGCTCTTGGCCACGCCTTCCGCGCCGCGGCTCCAGATTCTCATCGGAGAGGTACCAGAAGTACTCGGTGGCGGATTTCGCTTCCATGTTCATCTCCAGCGCCCAGTCGAAGCTGGTCCCCAGCAACTCCCGCAGCTCTCCGACCGGCTGCGCCGGCGCATAGTCCAGGCCCTCGTCCCCGCTCAACGCTCGACCGTCGTCGCTGTCGTCCTCGTCCAGCTCGAGCAGGAGCGAGTTGAGCGCCTCCTGCGTCTCGAGCCCGCATGTCCGGTGCGCACGTTCGGCGATCGTGAGCAGCGGCAGCTGGTTGTCCGGCGAGCCTGAATCTCCACCGGGAGCGCGCGCACCGGTGCCCGGTCGCAGCGCGTCGCCGATCCACGCGTTGAGATCCGCGAGCTCGGCTGCGATGACATCGCCCGGGGTGAACACGCCAACGTCGTCCGACGGCTGCTCGCGAAACGCAACCTGTGCGTCGCTCAGGAGCCGTCGCAGGCGAGCAACGCGGTCATCCGGAGCATCGGAGTTCGTCTCACTTGGCGACACCAGAACCTCGGCGAGCGCCTGCTCACGGGCTTCGATCCACCGATGCATGAGTTTTGGGTGCCTGACAACGAAGGGCGCCAATCCGATTCCCGAGGAGTTGCCGACGCCGACGTATCGCTTGACGCGCTCGTCCAGAGGCACCGCTCGGGAGCTCCGCGAGCGTGCAAGATGCTCCGCAAGCTCGAAGCCGTACTCCCGCCAGAGCAGCGCTGCAAGCATCTGAGCGTGATAGACGCCCGAGACGGGATGATCCATCTCGCGCAGCCGCTGGAACTCGAGCATGCCGTTGCGGCCGTTGGCGCTGAATCCAGTGGTCCGCAGCAGATAGCCGACATCGCCGATGCGCGATGGGTCCGGCTGGCGCCCGGCTGCGAGGGAAGCGACCACATGTTCGAAGAGTCGGGTGCTTCGATTCGCACGTGACCAGATGAGGGTGGATGGCGTGGCACGACCCCAGACCACCTTCGGAAGCTCCGATCGCGTCGCCGAGATCTCCTCGTCCGTCGGCCGGCCGAGCGAGAGAAACGCGGTTGCATCCCAGCGAGTCGCGATGATGCGATCCTCCTGCTCCTCCGGGCGCATATGGTCGGAGAAGACGACGAACGTCAGTGCCGCACCCGCGGCGTCGACGCCGAAGATCATGCGGCCGCGCCCGTCGTGGTCGAGGGCGCACTCCAGTAGCTGGCACCGCCAACGCTGGGTTGCCGCCGTACGCACGAATGAGTGGCTGAAGCTGAGTTTCGTTGGCCAGAACGAGCCCAGACGATCCGGTTGCATGATGTTTGAGGGCTCGCGACCAAGCCGCTCGAGCACGTCAGTGGCGAGCTCAGACCTCATCGCCAGCGCTCACGCCGGTGGCGTCGGACGCGAGGTCCACGTCTTGCCACGGATTCAGCTCGCCTGACGCAACCGGGATGTGGATGACTGCCGGGACGGGAGCGCGCAGCGCCTCCGAGAAGACGTCGGCGAACTCATCGTTGGAGCGAATCGTCCATCCGAGAGCCCCTGTTGCCACTGCAACGTCGGCGAAAGCGACCGGTCCGAGCGCGGTGCCGACAATCGCGTCCGGGTACACGCGCAGCTGGTGGCGACGAATCGTGCCGTACAGCTCGTTATCGAACACGAGCACGACCAGGCCACCCAGTCGTAGCCGTACCGCGGTCTCGAGCTCGGACATGGTCATCGCAAATCCGCCGTCGCCGGCGAACGCGACGACCGGTGCCTCGGGACGGGCGAGCTTGACGCCAATTGCGGCCGGCAGTGCGTAGCCCATTCCGCCGGCCGTGGGCGCGAACTGAGTGCCGGGCTCACGCCAGCTGTAGAAGCGCATCAGCCAGCCGCCGAACGTTCCGGCGTCGGCAGTTGTGCACGCACTCGGCGGCAGGATCCGTCGGATGTCGTGGTAGATGCCCTCGAGGTCGACGGCTGCGCGGGTCGCTCCGGTCCCGCGCTTCCAATCCGAGGTGTCGTCTTCCGTGTCAGTGTTGCGGTGCGGTCGTGGAGTCGTAACCCGCTCAAAGCGCTTGCGCCAGCTCCGCAACCGGAGTACCTGCGCGTCGTCGACCACCGGCTGCAAGCGCTCGATCAGTGCGGCGAGCCCGGACCCACAGTCGCCGACGAGCGCCACGTCGGCGCCGGGCCATTGGGTGCCTGCGATCTCGGCCGACTCGTCGATATGGATGAGGGTCTGGCTCGGCGACGGCACCTTGTATCCGAGCGATGTGAAGTCGCTGAGCCGCGTGCCGATCGCGACGACCACCTCGGCCTCTCGCAGCGGCGCGTATAGCTCCATGGGCATGCCGGAACACCCGCCGAGGTAGAGCGGATGATCGTTCGGGAACGAGTCGAAGCGCCGCCAAGCCGTGTACACGGGTGCGTGGAGCCGCTCGGCGAGCTCTACCAGCTGGGCCGTGGCGCCGGCTCGCAGAATCCCAGAGCCAGCCAGCAGGCACACAGACTCGGCTTTGCCGATCAGCTCTGCGGCCGCGTCGGCACCGGCTGGCGCCACAACGGGTCCGAACAGCCGGCTGTGGCGTGGCGGGGCAACGCTGGTGAAGTCACGATCGATGTTCTCAGGGATGCCGATCACGACCGGGCCGGGACGCCCTGATCCGGCGATTCGGAAAGCACGGTCGACAAGCTCGGCGGCGCGATCGGGTCCGGGGATCTCCGCCGACCAGCGCGCGCCGCAGGCGTCGCCGAAGGCGACGATGTCGAGCTCCTGGAACGCCTCCCGATACCGCACCTGCTGAGGCACCTGGCCGACGATCGCGACCAACGAGGTGGAGTCCTGGGACGCGGTGTGCAGCGCGATTGAGAGATGCGTGAGACCCGGGCCACGGGTGACGAGCACCACGCCGACCTCACCCGACGCCTTGGCGTGAGCTTCGGCCATCAGTCCGGCGCCCTCCTCGTGGCGCGAGCTGATGAGCTGTGGCGCGTCGGGCAGCGAGAACTCGGCGAGTGTGCCGAGGAAGCTCTCTCCGGGTACGCAGAACGCGCGCGAGACCCCGTGAGTGCGCATGGTCGCGAGCACCGCGGCCGCAACGGATGTCTGAGCTGGGAGCCCGTCGAGGGCGGTCGTCGTAAGAGCCTCAGTCATCGTGCTCTGTGCTCGTGCGGGCCACGCTGAGCGAGATCTCGCTGGCCGCGGTCTTCAAGGCCGGTAGCAGTTCGACGACGCGCCCGCTGGTCATCCGAATGTCAGGGCCGTAAAGGCTCAGCGCCGCGACGAGCCGGTCGTTCCAGCGGACCGGAACCGCCACTCCCGTCGCGCCGGGCAGCCACTCGCTGGGGCTCGTGGCGTAACCGTCTGCGGCGGCCTGTGCGACGCTGGATCGGAGCATCGCCTCGTCCACCGGTGGCTGCCCGCTATTTTCGTCGTTCGCCTCCTCACGAAGGATCGCGGCGATCGTCCACTCCAGCTCCTCTGCGTCCATCCCGGCGAGCAGTACGCGGCCGATCACGCCGGGGCGCAGCGAATAGGGGTGCCCAATCACCGTCGCGAACCGCAGCTCGTACGAGCTCTGTAGCTCAGAGATCGTCATCCGCGAGGTGCGCACCGCGATGGAGAGAGTCACCGTCTCGTCCGCGAGGTCGCGCAGCCAGGTCATCGGCCCGCGAGCGGCCTGCACGAGGTCGTTATCACGCAGGAAAGGCCCGGCGATCCTGAGCAGTCCCACACCCAACGAATATCGCCGCGTCCGCTCGTCGAAATCCAGCAGCCCGGTGCTCTCAAGCGACGCGAGGATGCGCTGCACTGTGCTCTTCCCCATGCCGAACCGCTCGGCCAGCTCACGCGCGCCATGCTGCGGCTCGCCCGGCGTGAAGGCATGCAGAAGCGCGGCTGCTTGTTCGACCGCGCGCACACCATCCCTCGTGCCGGGCAGTTCCACGGCAGGTTCTGGCTGATATGGGACACTGTCCCGGGACACTGTCCCAAGTCTGCTCTCTGAGAACTTCGCTGTCAACCTCCATCTGTACAGAAGGCGTTCGCCATCCGGACAGACGGGGGCGTTCAGCATGTCCATGCCCCAGGGTCGTCTTTGGTGCTTTCTGCGAGCGGAGGGCTGCCCGCCGTGCCTCACAGGCAGTTCACAGCTGGCCCCCAGCTCGCCACCAGCGGCGCGCCCCAGAGTGTTGGGTGCAATCTGAACCGACCGGACTGGAGCACAGCGAAATGAAGGGTCACAGCGAATCAAGCCGTCCCGATGTGAATGCGGCGCCTGATCAGGAGCCCACCCGTGCCGGACATCGGTGGCGGGCATTGCGTAGACGCGGCCTCGGGGTCGGCGTCGCGCTGATCATTCCCGCGGTTGGGCTCGGGGTCGCGGCATGCGGCAGCTCATCAAGCACGCAGGCCGCCACGACGACGTCGAGTGCGGTGGCAACAACTGCGTCAGCGACGGCGGGTGGCTCAGGTAGTTATGCGGGTCACGCCGCCTCTGGCGGAGGGTCTAACGCGAGATCGACGAACGCCGCAGGCGGATCGGTCGGGACCGTCAGCAGCGTGTCATCTTCCGGCTTTACGCTCTCGCCGCCCGGCGGTGGGGCGGTGACCGTCAAGGAGACCTCTTCTACCGTTTATGACCAGGGCACCCAGAAGTTAACGGCGAGCGCCGTTACCAAGGGGACTGAGGTGATGGTGCTGGGCAACGTCAACAGCACGACGATCACCGCCACCGAGGTCGTGGTCCAGCCGGATATCAACCTCACGACCGCGTCGGCGAACGTGATCTCGTTCCAGAAGGGTACGGCGGGCAGCTCCAAGACTGTCGGTCAGATCCCCACGGACTACACGCAGGGCTCCGGCACGCTCGTCAGTGGAACCGACGCGACAAAAGCGACCGAGGCCGCGTTGGCGTCCTATGCAGGCGGCGTGGTTGACCGTGTCGTGCAGCTGAGCAACGGCGATTACGAGGTCCACACCATCGGTGTGAACTGGCCGCATCACGTCTTCGTCAACAAGGACTTCCAGGTGATCGGCGCCGGCGACTAGGTTGCCGTGGTCGGCGGCCTAGTCCGCTAGCAGGCGGGGGCACGATCTTGAAGCGTGCCCCCGCCGGAACGCGAGCTGACGGGTGCGGTAGCGGGGGGGGGGGGGGGGGGGGGGGGGGGGGGGGGGG
>DATAUP010000095.1:0-5740 GCA_036268195.1 Solirubrobacteraceae bacterium | reverse complement strand
TCCTCGTCCCAGTCTCCGCCCGCAACGAACGGACCATCCGCACCGCCGCCTGCTTCTCCTCAGCCGAATACCGCCGGCTCTGAGACCTTCCAACTCCATGATCTGTGGGCATAACTCCGTCCTTGTTTCCAAGGCCAGAAGACTCCACCAGAGCCAGGACGGTTCACGACACGCAGACGAGAGCACTACTGGATCCGCTCGACGCAATCGCCGCCGCGCCACCGCAGCCGCCAAGTCATGTGCGAACCCGACCGCCCGCCATCGCTCATTGCGGCACCTGCGGGATCAGGGAAGCAGGGCGGGGCCGCAACGGGAGAACCGGTCCTGAGATTCGCCAAATCCGGGGTCAGCGGGCTGGCTCCCAACTGTTCGCTGAACGTTCCCCTGCGGACGTCTCCGCGGAGTCGTCCGCGAAGGCCGGTTTCCGCGACAACGGCGTTCGGTGGCCGATCGACGATTGAGACGGCCGCCGCTGCTCTCAAAGACCGCTCGGATCGTCCGCTGGTCGATCGGCTTACGGGCGCTGACTGCTGGCATAGACCGTTGCGGAACCGGCCTCGAGGCGATCGGTCAGCACCCGACGACGATCGTCGTTGGCCGTGCCGATACGTCTTGAGCCCTCTCGAGTCCATCCGCGCCGGCTGCGAACATGCGTTCGTCAGCGACCGCGGAGGTTGAGATGTCCTTCAAAATGAAATGGAACGGCGACGAAGTCGCGCGAAAGTTCGCCCAGCAAGCCGTTGACGCGAACCTCGGGGCCCTCGAGGCACGGATCCGCCGGGATGTCTCCGCGCTGCGCTGCCCGGTGCACGCGCAGACCCCAACGGTGGTCAGCGTCACGCGCGTCGGTAGCCGCCTCGCGACACAGGTCTCCGCGTGTTGCGAGGAGATGCGACATGAGGCACAGCGGGCCGCCGCGTGCCTGCGGTAGTTCCTCGCGACCATGGCTCGGAAGCCACCGGAAATCTGGGGTCGGTGCGGCCCCTGTCCGGTGGCCCACCGCCATCGTAGGTTGTCCGAATAGATTCGGAGCAAATCCGACGTCGGGCCTCGCCGTATTGTCGTATCGCAAACCATGAGGCGCTGCGGCGACCGACTACTGCGTTGAGGGAGCTCTCTGACTGATCCGGCCATAACCTCTGCGGAACTGCCTCGATTTGTCGGCCCGCCGAGCCAGGAGCCAGTCGTCCGGGTGCGTGACGTAATCGTTTGCCCGACCTTCGAAGTCCAGCCGGAGGTAGGCATTGAGGAACTCCGCGCGCACCCGCCGGTCGGATTCCATTTCGCGGGGATAGGTGCGCAATCGGGGACCGTCGAGATCGGGAACGGGGTGAGAATCGACCGGCTGCCAGATAACGAGACTGAGCTCGTCATGAACGCGTGTAGTCCACGCGGGCATCACTTCGTGCCGATCCGGCAGTTTGGTCAGCGTTACTCGCTTATCCGGGAGCTTGATCCGAAAACATCCGGGAGTAGAAGTGGCTGGGACGAGGACGGCGTGCTTTGGGACTGCCTTTCACTTAGTCGCCTTGTGCGCGACAACGCCTTTTCGACGCAATATGCGGCCCGCGTTCTTGACTACGCGGACGATCAACAACGGATCATTTATGCGTTGGACCCAGCAGCCAGGCAGGTCTACCGGTTGCGCACGAATCGTGACTGGCTAGACCCGGATGAGGGGCAGGAACTGGGTCAGCTCGCCGCGACCTATTGGACCATCCGAGACGAATTGCCGGAGAGGGTCCGCAGAGCGATGTGGAGGTGCGAGTTCTCGTCCTGGATGGCCTGGGCCGATGTCGCGCTGCCTATCATCGTCTCGGGCCTAGAGGCGCTTCTCAAGACAGAGCGTCACGGGGCGACCCGGCAGTTCACCACCCGGGTGCCCCTCCTTGCTGAATACCTGGGGATTGCCGGTATATCGCCACAGCTCTGCGAAGACATCTACGACGGAAGGTCCGAGTGGATTCACGGAGCACACGTCCGGCTGTTCGCTGCTGGCCAGCCCGTCGCGCCTGGCAGCGAGGAGCTCCGTGAGGAGGAGCGCGACATCCTCAGCGCTGTCGCCAGTTTGCAGGACGTTCTTCGGGCGTCCGTGCGGCGCGCTATCGAAGATCCGGCGACACGCCGAATCTTCGAGTCAGATGACCACATCCGGGATTGCTGGTCGCTGCCGAGCTGAGGCACTATCACCCCTGCTGGGTCGTGCGACGTGGGCATTACCAACCTCGCTAGGACCACCGGAAGGCGGTTGCATCGATCGGCGACGAGCGTTCCGGTGCTTCGCAGGTCCTTCCCCTGGGGAACAGTCGTGCGCAGTACAACACGCACCCAGTTGCTTGAACCGGTCCGGGGCGCGCGATTTACTGGTTCCATGTCGCGGAAGCCACCGTTGGAACGTCCCGCCGATATCTATGGCCCGTTCACCGCAGCCGAGCGGACCACGCTCATGACGTTCGTCGCCGATGTCCGACGCCTCGGGAAGATGCGCTTCTTCGATCAGGTGCCAAGGAGCGCATCGCTCAACTGGGGTGCGGAAGGGCCCCAAGCGACCATGGACGAGCCGGATGACGAGGCCGTTCGCGCGGTGGTGTCGGCCTTTCGGCAGATCTACGCAAGCGATGAGCCGACAAGCGCGGCTCGGACGCTAAGCATCCTCAAGCGAAGCGTTCGGGCTCGCAGCGGAGCCGACCAGGCCGATGCACTCGAGGCCATCCGGGACCTGAAGATGTGGCTCAACGAGATCCTTGACTACGGCATCGGCATGGGAATCAGTTTCGATGACGGTCAGCATCAGGATCGCGTCGATGCCAAGCGGATCCTGGACACATACTTCCACGGCAAATACCTTCACTCCGGCAATGCCAAAGCGGCTCTTGCCCGTCGCCTGGACAACCTGGAGCCGTGGCCGCGCTACACGTTGTACAGGGTTATGTGGAAGCTCGCGCGGGCCTACTGGATCATCGCCAACGTGGCTGAGTTCGCTTTGCTGACTCCCGAGCCGGCAGCCGATCAGCTGGAGCAGGCGGCCTGATCGGGTCCGGCGAAACTCACGGCCTCGGATGGGCGCGACGCCGCGGCGGTGGCATCGTCGCTAGCGCTTTGCTCGACTAGCGATCGCCACAGTGGCTCCCGCGAGGCGTTCGGTAGACGTTCGGCAACTGCGACGCCATCGCCCCGGGCGGCGGCGGACGGGCAAGGCCCCGTCGGCGTCCGCTTGTCGATCCTTGGTGTGACGCGGATTCGTTGCGTGATCGCGTTCGGCGCGACCGAGCAGTCTCGGGCCTGTGGCCGCGTTGGCGGACCAGCAGCGATCCGCGTCACCTTGCCCGATCGGCGTGCAACGCCTGGCCGTCGGGAACCTCCCCGGGTTACGGGTAGGTCGAGTCGCCATCGCTAATAAGGATCTCCAGGAAGCGCATCGGGATGGAGATGCTGAAGTAGTCGTTACCGTCGAAGGTCGAGAGCGTCGCGCTCTCGAAGGTCTTGTCCCTGATGAACAGGACTCCGCCAGCCACGTGCTCGGGATTGCGGTCCGGATACGGGCTACCGATAGAGAACTCATGGCCTTCATATCGTGCTGGCACCTGGTGTAGCTCGCCCACAATGCTGGCCACGCCCGCTGTGGACTCGTTGTCGGCTTCGCGCGAAGCGAGCCTCACGATGACCGGCTCGCCATCGATCATCTCGAGCGTCAAAACAAGCCGGTTGTAGTCCAGCGGCGTTTGGCGGGCCTCCCGCGGCAAGTCAGTCTTGGCCACCCGCCGATCTTAGGCAGACAGGTCAGCACGTCCCCGGTCGCCTCCCGCTTCCTCGCCCTGCCGAGCATCCGTTGCCGTGATCGTTGGTGTCAGGAACAGCCCGAGCGGCTGCATCGGGTTAGTCCGTCCTGCACGTTGTTCATCCGTCGTAGGGCTGCGGCGTAATCGGTGGGGCTGTGATCGAGGGTGGCGTCGGGGTGCTGGGCGTGCAGCGACAGCAGTTTGGGCGAGGCCGCGGACCCGGTGAGCACGCGCACGATCGGGTAGAGGTCGACCCCCACGCCGCGCTGGCCGTCGGGCAACCGGTCCCAGCGGTCCACGGACTGCAGCGGCTGATAGGTCCTCGGCGAGATCCAATAGCTGAAGCGACCGCCGTCGGAGTTGATCTCGATGGCTGGCTTGCCGTCGAGCACGGCGTGGGAGTTGATCGTCACATTCGGGTACTTGCAACCCCCGCACTGAGGCTTCCCGCTGAGCAGAGACGCAACGTTCGACAGCGCGGAGTTCCACTGAGGCTCATCAGTCACCTGGTTCGCCGCGACCCCTGGTGCGAGGTACACGGTGTTGGTCCTCGGGTCATATAGGTCTAACCGGCCGTTGACGAACGCCTGCTCCCACTGCACCTTGCCGTTCCAGCTCCTGATCAGCCGCATGTTGTACGGCGGGCTGGTGCCAATCCACTCATGATCCTCCGACGTGAATCTTGCGCCGTCGCGCGCCGTGACCGTTCCGATGTCCTGCTCTTCGTAGATCGCATGCGCCGGCCACACTAGGGCGTCACGGACGTGCCTGAGGATCTGCGCCTGTGCTGGTGAGACCGCAGAGCCGTTCCCCGTCGAGGTGACGTTAGCCACCACGAACACGGCCGCCGCGACCACACCGGCGAGCACCACGATACGCAACGCCGAGCGGCGCCGGGCGCGTCGGGGCGCGGGCGGACGCTCGAGCTCGAGCGCGAGCAGGCGCAACGCCGATTCGGTGTCCCGGCCGGCGTTCGCCCGCATCCGCGGGTCACGCATCGGGTCGGCGCGGCGGACGAGGTCAAGCAGTTCGGGATCGGTGTCGAGTCGAGTGTTCATGAGGGGCCTCCGGTGGGGGCGTGATCGTGACGGAGTGCCGCGAGCTCCTCGCGGCGCAGCTCGGCGGCGCGCACGTCGGCGAGCTCGGCGCGGAGGCGGCGCCCGGCGCGGTGCAGGCGCTGACGAAACCGGGCCGCCGGCACGCCGAGCGTGTCAGCGGCCTGCGCGGGCGTGAGCCCGTCCCACGCCACGAGCATGAGCGCCTCTCGATCACCCTCTCTCAGAACAGCAAGCGCGGCCAACACGCGCCCGTCCGCGCTCTCAGGTTCGCCGGCGTCGCAGCCCTCAACGTGCCCGCTCTGCGCCTTGAGCCACAGCCGCTCGCGCCGCGTCGCCCCTCGCCACTCGGTTCCAACGGCGTTGCGCGCGACGGCGAGCAGCCACGGCAGTGGGGCCTCGGGCACATCGTCAAGCCGGCGCCACACGACAAGGAACGTTTCGGAAACGATGTCGTCGACATCCTCTGGAGGCACCCGGCGCCGGGCGTAGGCCCGAACCGCGGGGTGATGCTCGCGAAACAGCGCATCAAACCGCGCTCGCCGGGGTTCAGGATTCGGCATATAGAAGCTCTATTGCCGGCAACGACCGGTCCGTGACACCTTGACAGCAATGGCGACCGCTTTCGAGTCCCGCCGCAAGCTCAGCCCACGCGATCGAAATGCGAACCGGCCACGCGGCCAGCTGCATCACCTCGTCGCAGTCGACGTTGGGGACTGAAACGGCGCCCGACGTCTCAGCCGGCGCGCGGAGCGTCCGGTGGTGGATGTGGCGTGAGACGGACGACGAGACGCCGGCACCCGGGGACTCAGCGGGGCTTGAACCACACGGACAGCACCAGCCGCAGCCGATTGGCGGAGAAACCGGTCCGGCCGCTACTCGCCGCTGTCTTCGGGCTCCGCTTCC
>DATAUP010000094.1:0-19106 GCA_036268195.1 Solirubrobacteraceae bacterium | reverse complement strand
CGCCCCCCCCCCCCCCCCCCGCCGGGTGCTGCCGTCACGAGCGTTCAGAGGTAGCTACCGGCGAGCAGCTCGACGTGGAACTGCGCGACGATCCGGCCGACCCAGTCGCGGTTGCCCCAGTCGGGATAACGCGCGAGAGTCTCGGGCTCGATCCGCGCGGTGATCACCTCGAGCGGGGCGCCCGTGGCGTGCATTTCTCGCACGGTGTCGCGGATGTAGACCAGCGAGGTCAATACGACATCGATCTCCTCAGGGCCACCGAGAGCCCCGTGGCCCGGCACCACCACCTTCGGGTTCCAGTCGCGCATCCGCTCGAGCTGCGAAACCCAGCGGCTGGGCCGGGTGTCACTGTCGGGCATGATGCAGAAGAAGCGCTCCTCCACCAGGTCACCGGCGAACAGCACCTTTTCCTCCGGCAGAAACACCACCTGGTCCCCGCGCGTATGGGCGGGGCCAAAGTGGTGGAGTTGCACGACACGACCGCCGAGGTCGATCTCGGCGCGATCGGAATAGACGATGTCCGGCGGAACATACTCGGCACCGCGCAGCGCCTCGGCAAGGTGAGCCGTGAAGCCGCTGAAACGGCGAGTGAAGATGTCCTGCTTCTCCTTGAGCTCGTCGCGCTGTGCCTCGTTGTAGATGATCGTCGCGACATCGACCAGCGCCTGCACGCCGTAGCCGTGCTCCGGATGGAAGTGGGTGGCCGTCGCAAACAGCCGACGGTCACCCCACTTCTGACGGACGATGTCCAGCACGCGCCGGCCGTTGGCGATGCCCGTCCCACTCTCGACGATCAGGGCGCTCCGTGAGCCCACGACGATGCCGATGTTGGGCACGTGCGGCACACGGTCACGGTCGGGCAGGATCCAGACATCCGGCGCCACCTCGACCAGCGCACTTGCGCCGAGGACGGTCGGCGGACGCTGGTCGTGCTCGACCTCCGGCTCGTGATTCAAGTCGATGCTCATCAGTTGAGCCTCATGAACGTGCTCAGCGCCGGCTCCTTGCTGATCACGCCGTACTTCTTCATATCGTTATCCAACGCCTGGATGGCCGCGGTGTTGGTCCTGGTCGGATAAAACGGCATCAGGATCTTCGCCGCCAGCGACCCTGACACGCCCGTGTACTGCGGGATCACACTACGTGCGACACTCGGGTGCGCGGTGATGTACTGCTGCGCCTCGCGGATCACCGTCTGGAAGCGGTGAACAACGCTCGGGTGACTCGTGTAGTAGGACTTGGAGGTGAAGAACACCGCCACGGGCAGGCTCGGGGCGACTGCATGGTCGAGGCCAACGAGCTTCTTGGCGCCGACATTTTCACCGTCAATTTGGGTGATGAACGGCTCGACCATCTGCGCCGCGGCCGCGCGCCCTGACGTCAACGCCGCAGCCTGCTGCGGGAAGTTGATCGCCACGTAGTGGACCGTCTTGTAGTTGACGCCTGCGTTTGACAGCGCCGCGTCCACCTCCACCTGCCCCAGGCCGTCCAGCGAGTTGATCGCGATCGTCTTACCGGCCAACTGCTTGAGGCTGGTGATCCCGCTCTTCTTGGTCGTGACCAGGTACTGGTAGTCGGTAGCGTTGGTGGGTCCGGCCGCGTCGGCCGATGCAACCGCGACCAGTGGGAAACCCTTCGACACAGCCAGGATCAGGTCGCTGTAGGCAGGGGCGCCGAACTGAGCCTTGCCCGACACCACAGCGGGGACTACGGCGGGGCCGCCGGAGGGGCTGAGCGTGATGTTCGGCTTCAGCTTCTCCTTGGCGAAGTAACCCTCCTTGATTCCGACGTACACGGCAGCGAGGTCCGGGATCGGGATGATGTTTAGGTTGATGGTCGTCACGGATGACGACGAGTGACGGCTCGACGCCGAGGCGTTTCCGGCATAGACCGCTACACCGGCGGCAAGGACGAGTGACGGTACGACAAACCGCCACGCGCGAATCAATCGCGTGAAATGCACTTCTCTCTCCTCTTCGTTGATTAAGTTGGCGTGCCCTCTTTCCGGCACGCCGAGCGCTACGACTGGCGCCAGGTATGGCGCTTAGGCTTGACTACCGACTATCTCTTCGTACACCTCGGTCCTGAGCTTCAGGAACTCCGGTGTTGTCTTGGTGGAAATCTGATCTCGCGGCTGTGGCAGGGCGACGTCGAAGATGGTGCGCACGCGTGTGGGTGAACGCGTCAGCACCACTACCCGGTCTGCCATGTAGACCGACTCGTCGATGTCATGTGTCACCAGCAGCATGGTGATCTCGAACTCCTCTCGCACGCGCAGCACCAGGTCCTCCAGCTCATTGCGGGTCTGCGCGTCGACGGAGGCGAACGGCTCGTCCATCAGCAGGATCCGGGGGCGGTAGGCAAGCGCCCGCGCGATCGCGACGCGTTGCTGCATGCCTCCGGACAGTTGCCACGGAAAGTGATCCTCGAAGCCCTCCAAGCCAACCGCGGCAAGCGACTCGTCCGTGCGTTGATTGAGCTCCTGGCTGGCCACCTTTTTACGCAACGGCAGTGAGACGTTCTTGCGGACCGTCAGCCACGGCATCAGCGAGCGGTTGTAATCCTGGAAGACCACCGCCAGGTCCTTGGGTGGACCATCGATCGCGGTGCCGCGCAGAACGGCCTGCCCGCCAGTTGGGCGCATGAGGCCGGCGACACACTTCAGCAGCGTCGTCTTACCGCAACCGGACGGACCGACGACCGAGCAGAACTCGCGTTCGCGTACCTCGAAATCGACCTCGGCAATCGCCTGTGTCGCCTTCTCACCTGTGCCATAGGTCTTGGACAGGCCCACCACTTCAAGCATTGGACTCCTAGCTTTCTGTTCGCTGCGAGACATGCCAGCGCAGCGTTCGTCTTTCAAACACGCCAAAGCCGGCGTTCAGCACATAGCCCAGTAGCCCGAGCAGCAGCGTTCCCGCCCACATCTGCGGGATCGCGAACGACTGTTGGGCCTGTAACACGAAGTAACCGATGCCGTTGGAGCTGCCGAGCATCTCTGCGACGATCAGGATCAGCACGGCGAGCGACAGGCTGATCCGCAACCCGGCGCAGACGCGCGGAGCGATCGCCGGGAGGATCACCAGCCGCATGCGGTCGAGCCCGCGTATCTCATAGGAGCGCACGGTCTCCAGCAGAGTCGGGTCCAAGCCGTCCAAGCCGTCCGTCGTGTTCAGCATGATCGGCCAGACGCAGACGAAGAACACGACGACGATCTTCATCACCGGGCCGATGCCGATGACCACGATGAACAGCGGCAGCAGGGCTGGCGGCGGCGTCGCCCGAAGGAAGTTCATGATCGGGTCGACCGCCATGCGCAGCACGCGCGACTGAGCCAGCACAAGACCGGCGCCGATCCCAACGATGGCCGCCAGCGCGTACCCGGCAGCTAGCCGTTCCAGACTCGGCAGCAGATCGCTGCCGAAGTCCGCAAACAGCCAGGTCTGCTGGAAGACGCGCAGGACCGTCGGCAGCGGCGTGATGTAAGGCGAGTTAGACGTGGCGGTGTACGCCCACAGGAACCCGATCGCCGCCAGCCCCCCTGCGATCTCAACAGCCAGGCCGCGCCTGTTCGACAATACTCGTCGCATCACGCCACGTTCACCTTTCGCTGTGACGGATGCCAGCGCAGGAACCGTCGCTCGACGGCGCCGAAGCTCATGTACAGAACAACCCCAAGCAATCCGATCGCGAGCACAAAGGCGTACATCAGCTTCACGTCGCCGCCGTTCTCAGCGATGATCAGCGCTGACCCCAGCCCGGGCGTTCCGATCACGATCTCCGACGTGACAGTGACGATCAGCGCCACCGCCGAGGCGATCCGCAGGCCAGTGGCGATGAACGGGAGTGCCGTCGGAAACGTCAGGTTGCGCACGCGCGACCAGCCGCCGATGCCATAGGAGCGCATCGTGTTGCGGGCGACGTCGTCAACCTCGCGGACCCCATAGATCGCCTGGATCAGGATCGGCCAGATCGATCCGAACGCTGTCAGGATCACGTTCCCCTTCAGCCCGTTCCCGTAGAGCAGGATCGTGACTGGTATCAGTGCGATCGACGGCACCGGCCGCAGGAACTCAACGGTCGGGCGGCATGCTCGCCAGAGCAGCTCGTTAGATCCGATCAGCAGCCCGAGGCCGATACCGAGCACCGCTGCGATGGCGAGGCCATAGCCCCAGCCTTCGACCGTCTGCCCGACGAGGCTCCAGAACGACCCCGTGTGCACCTCGGTCACAAGCCGGGCAATCACTTCGCTCGGCGGCGGCACGACGGTCGAAGAGATCAGGCCTACGCGGATCACCGCTTCGCACAGCGCGATGAACGCGATCACGCCGGCTGTGCCGAGTACGACCGGCGCCCACCGGGACTCCATGAACGACGCCCGTCCATGGGCGGGCTGGTCTCCATGCAGGGCCACGCCGTCGACTCCAATCACGTCTGGATAGGTGCTGCTTGCCACTCTTCCGTCTCCCTCGGGGCAGTTGCAACCTGCATAATCGATATTAACAATATGCGCCGTACGGCGTCAACCACAGAGTCGCCCGCGAGTAGCCGACACCCGCACTCAGGGGTCGCTAAGACCTCTCGGTGGTGGCCGGCGGCGCGGCTCGAGACCGCTGCGAAGCTCAGCGCTCAGATGCCAGGACGTGCGTCGCCCGCAGCGGCCCGGCGGCGTGCAGCTTGAGCACGGCTTCGAGTCGGTGCTCGTCGCCGGACACGATCGCGTCGATCAGCTCCGCGTGCACCGCCTGGTGTTGCTCGACCACGTCGGCGTCGTATGCGACGCTCGCCAGGGTCGCCTCCAACGCGTCGAGCACGACCAGATACATGCTGTGTAGCGGCGGGTTGCGCACGCATTGCGCGACCCGTCTGTGCAGGTTCCAGTTCTGGAGCATGTACATCTTCGGCTGGTCGACCACCTCGTGCATACGCTCGAGCACCACGCGGAGGGCGCGGGCATCTTCGACGTTGCAGCTCGCCGCCGCGGCCCGGCAGACGAGCGGCTCGAGCGCGTCGCGGAGATCCATGTAGTCCTGTGTGTCGGCCTCGTCCCCGGCGTAGTCCGCGAACAGGTGCGAACGTTGCATCCGCGTCGACGCCTCTGCCAGGAACAGGCCGCCGCCCGGCCCGCTGCGCGAGACGATCAGACCGCGAGCGACCGCCAGACGCACCGCCTCGTTGATCGTCCCGACCGAGACGTCGAATCGCTCACACAGTTCGTCACGGGTGCCGAGCCGCTCACCGGGCAGGAGCCCACCGCCGCCGATCTCCCGCTCCAACTGGCGCGCGATCGCAGCGCCGTAGGAGCTCGACGGGAAGGCGAGCGCGTCGCGGAAGCGCTGCTCTTGGGCTGGCCAGCCGTCCGTTGCCGACACCGGCGAAGCCGTGCGCTCACGGTGGCGCTGCTGCATGTAGCGCTCGTGGCGGGCCGCCGCCACCAGGACACCAGGCTCGTCTCCGGTCTCGATCGCCGAGACCATTTCAACATGGATCGCGTAGTCGGCGCGGCAGGCGTTACTGTCGTCCTCATTGCGGTCGAAACGTTGCTCGAAGAAGTCGTTCATCGTCGTGTAGAGCGACCTCAGCAATCGATTCTTGCCGATCGCCGCGATCCGGCGGTGCAACGCGAAGTTGTGCGCCATGTACTCGGCCGGAGTTGGGTAGTGACGGTCCATCTCCTCGAGCAGCGCGCGTAGCTCGCGCACATCTGCCGGTACCCGATGTCGCGCCGCCTGCACTGCGACCAGCGGCTCGAGCGCGCCGCGCACCTCGCGAGATTGCTCGAATGTCGCGTCGGTCCAGCGGAATCCCAGAATCACGTCGGCGAGTTTGTGGACGTCGCCACGCTTGGCGACGAAAATACCGCCGTGTGCGCCCGGGCGGATCTCGATCACGCCGCGACTCTTGAGCATGCGCAGCGCCTGGTTGACGGTACCGGAGGCGACGTCGTAGCGCACGCGCAAGTCCGCCTTGGTACCGATCCGCTCGCCTGCGCTCAGGCCCTCCTCCTCCACATGACGCTGCAGCGCATCCGCCATCCACTCGGCCCTGGTGAGCCGAATCTGTGGGCTGCCGCCAGGAGCTTTGGCGGCTTCTGTGGTCGAAGGCGCCATGGCGTGGGAATCTATCAGCGGCTTCAGCTGTGCCGTGAGCAACTGCGAAACCCTGGCGGCGCTTTTGCAATGTGTGACTGAGGCTGGTTCGACAGTCGACCACCTCCTCGCCAGCGCGAGCGCGTCGGGCCGCGGCCGGAGGCCAAGGCCTCAGCCGATCGACATTCGCTCCTCGCCCAGGTACACCCTCGCCGCCCAGGACTCCGGGTCAGCGGCGAAGTGCCGCTGCAGCGCGTCGCCGTCCAGCGCGTCGTCAAGCGCAGCCATGATCATCGATTGGTCGAGCACCAGCCGGCGCTGGCCGATCGCGCCCGTCACCGGGTCGACCGCGTCGTAAAAGCCGCCCTCGCTCGTATAGATCCCCGGATAGAGGCTCTGGAGCCTGACGAGATTGTCGTAGGCCTGCTCAGGGAGAACGGGCAGCGCGATCGCCGAGGCGTGCGGCGACACCGTCGTCTCGGTGGCGCAGGTCATGCACCACGCGAGCGGCGTACCGCTCCCGAACGCCTGCCCCTCGGCACCGAAGCCGCCGTAGTCGCCGGTGTCGTCGGCGGTGCTCGAGGGCGACATCCCCCACACCGGGTAGTGAAGGACCTGCGTGGCGTACATGGCTTGGACCTCGGCCCAGCGGGCGTCGTTCAGGCCGAAGCTGTGCGGTCCCCACTCGGTCTCAGGCACGACCAGATTGGCCATCAGCCCCTCGAACATCCCGCCGGCATAGCTCGGGACGAATCGCAGGTCGGTGCCGGGGTAGGTGTAGTGGCCCTCCCACACGTCGAACCGCTTGCCCGACTGGGGATCCGTGTAGGTCTGCCAGTACCCCTTCCCCGGGTCACCGGACGGCACCGGATCGGTCGCGCAGCGCGTCGGCGGCGGGGTCCGCCACGTACGCCACCACACATCGCCGGGCATCTGGTGGCGGCCCATGCCGATGTACATCGCGATGCGCGGATCGCTGTACAACGCGCTGTTGTGGTAGCCCGCTGGGCCCTGATCGACGTAGTAGCCGCCGTACATCTGTCCCGTCGGCGGATCGCCGGACAGCGAGGCGTTGGTGCTGCAATCGGTCTGCGGCCGGTTGTCGTAGAAGATCGAGAAGTCCATTGGCGCCAGCAACGCATCGGCTGCGCCTCTCTCCGCCGGCAGCGCCTGACGCACCTCGATGAGACCCGATGCGAACCATCCGTTGTCGACCGCCGAGACGAACCAGCAGTTGTCCTGCGCCGGCGTGGTCTCGTTGCAGTCTCCCTGCCCTGGATTCGACAGCACGTCGCCGTCGTTCGTGTCGTACCACTGGTAGAGGAATCCGTCGTAGCGCTTCAACCCCGCCACCTCGTGCAGCGTCGCGCCGACCAGCTGATCGGCGTGGTGCGTCGAGATCAGTCGCAGGTCGTGTGCGGCCACCACCGCCCACAGGTACACCCCGATGTTCGCTGCCGAGGTGTACGTGCCGCGCACCGATCCTGGTCCGAGGTTGTCGAGCGGGAGGTGCGTAGTCGGATCGACGTCGGCCCCGTAGAACCGCCACGTGTCACGGGCGATCCCATACAGGAACGCCCGCTGGCTCCGCGTGAATGAGGCGGCGTGGGCGGGTGCGGCCACCGGCCCGCCCAATGCCCCCAGCGCCGCCGCGGCCACCGCGGCGGCCACCAGCCCGCGGACCCTCATCGGAGGGTGAATGTCGTGTGCTGCCCGCCGACCGAGCTGTCACCCACCCACAGGTCGAACGGCCCTCCCTCCACGGTGAACTTACCCTGCTCGTTGTAGAAGCCGAGGTTCTGCTCGTTCAGGGTGAAGGTGACCGTCTGGCTCTGACCGGGATTCAGCGTCACCCGGTGGAATCCCTCCAGCTCGCGCACCGGCTGCAGGATGCTCGTGCCGCTCTCGTGCAGGTACAGCTGCACCACGTCCGTGCCCGCCGTCGATCCAGTGTTCTGGATCGTGGCGGTGACCTGGAACGGCTTGGCGGCCGTCACGGTGCCCGGCGCCTGGAGGTTCGAGATCGCGAACGTCGTATACGAGAGCCCGTAGCCGAACGGGTACTGCGGAGCGTTCGGGATGTCCAGGTACCTCGAGGTGTACTTGTTGTTCGGGTCGTAGGGACGTCCGGTGGGGAGCTCGTTGTAGGAGACGGGGATCTGGCCGGTGTCGATCGGCCACGACATCGTCAGCTTGCCGCTTGGGTCATAGTTGCCGAACAGGATGTCGGCGACCGCGTTGCCACCCTCGGTGCCTGGATACCAGGCCTCGAGGATTGCCGGGGCGTTCTGGGCCAGCCACGGGATCGTGAGCGGCCGACCGTTCATCAGCACGACGACATACGGCTTGCCGGTGGCGGCGATCGCCTGGACGAGCGCGAGCTGCTGGCCGGGCAGGCTGATGTCGCTGAGCGATGACGCCTCGCCGGCGTCGGACGCCGGCTCACCCACGACCACGACCGTCACATCGGCTGCCTGGGCGGCACCCACCGCGGCACCGAACCCGCTCGTGTCCGTGCAGGTCGCATCGCACCCCTGCTGGTAGGTGACGTTCGCCGACGGGACCGCCGCCTTGATCCCATCAAGGACCGAGACGATCTTGTCGGTCGTCTTCAGGTCGCCCGGGGTGGTGTCGTAGCCGATCGGCACGTCGTCGCCGATCTGGTCGAGCGGATCGTCGCCGAACGGACCGATCACCGCGATGTTGGACGTGCTCTTACTGAGCGGCAGCGCGTGATTGTTGTTGTTGAGCAGCACCATCGACTCGTCGGCCATCGTCCGCGCCGCGACGAGGTGTGCCGGGGTGAGCTCGGAGGTCGCCGCCCGCTGGGTGCTTCCCGGATCGGGGTCGGAGAACATGCCGGCCAGGTACTTCAGCGTAAGCACGTGGCGAACGGCGGTGTTCAGCTGCGCCATCGTGATCTTGTCCTCGCGCAGCAGCTGCGGTCCGTAGGTGTCGAACGTGTCGTAGATGGGATTGCCGGCCGACGGTCCGAGGGTGACCGCCATCTCGATGTCCAGGCCCGCGTTCAGGGACTCCTCGGCAGCCTGGGCGCCGTTGGCGGCGTAGCCGAAGTCCTCGAGCTCCTGCACGGCCTGATAGTCGCTCACGACGGTCCCGCCGAAGCCCCATTCGTCGCGCAGGATCGTCGTCAGCGTGTACGGGTTCGCCGTGTTGGGGACCCCATCGAGTGAGTTGAACGAGCTCATGACGGTCGCCGCGCCGGCCTTGATCGCCGCCTTGTACGGCGGCAGGTAGTCGTTGAAGAGCTGCTGTGTGGACATGTCGACGGTGTTGTATTCGCGCCCGGCCACCGGAGCGCCGTAGGCGGCGAAGTGCTTGACCGTGGCGGCCATCTTGTCCGGGGCGGCGTAGCTATCGCCCTGGTAGCCCTGGACCTTGGCCACAGCAACCGCCGCGCCGAGGTACGGGTCCTCACCGGCGCCCTCGACCACCCGTCCCCAGCGCGGGTCGCGGCTGATGTCGACCATCGGATTGAACGTCCATTTGATGCCGTCGGCGGTCGCCTCGTCGGCCGAGACCGTCTCGTCATTCTCGATCGCCGCCATGTCCCAGCTCGATGCCTCGGCCAGCGGGACGGGGAACATCGTCCGGTAACCGTGGATCACGTCGAGTCCGAAGATGAGCGGGATGTGCAGCCGCGACTGCAATGCCGCCTGCTGGACCTGGTTGATGGAGGTCACCCCGGTCAGGTCGAGAACGGAGCCGATCTGACCGTTCTTGGCTTGCGAGATGAGATCGCCGGGGGTCCCGTTGGCGCCGTCGGGGCCTGCCATCGTCAGTTGCCCGAACTTCTCGGCCACGGTCATCTCGCCCAGGAGTCGGTTGACGTTCGCGTTGATCTGAGTCTGGCTCAGTCCGGGACCTGCGGCCCGCTGCCTCGGTCCGGGGCCTGCGGCCCGCTGCGACGGACGGGCGGCCGCGGTCGAGCGCTTGGCCGAGGCCGCACTGGACGCGCCGGACATGACGGCCACAAGCGCCACGACCGCGACCAGGAAGACGAGGACCCCCGAGCAGAATGCGAGTCTCCTCCTCGGCTTGCTCCAGACCACCTCAGCGACGCGTTCAGTCATCGCTCAACCCTCCTCATCTTGCCGGTAACCCGTGGACTCGTTTACCCCGGGGAGGGATCGACAAATCCCCCCGGCTGCGCCGCCGGCGCGTCTGGGTGGGTGTCCTCCCGGCAGCCGGGAGGAGCCGTCAGCAGCCAGTCGACGTCAGGCAGCCGGCGAGTCGTCGCCGTTACTGCGAGCCAGGACAACGGCAAGCCAAAGCGCACGACCCGCACGGACAGCCTCGGCAGACCGCGTACAACGTCGCCGCCGGCACCAACAAGACGCTCACGATCAACATTGATGCGACTGCGAAGCAGTCAGTGACTCGATTCCACAAACTGCCAGCCAAGCTCGCCGCCAATCCACAGGATCCACGGTGGTTGTTCACGCTGCCGGCGACCTCGACCACCTCGATCGTCCGGCGGCGCCCGCGTCGGCCTAGGCACGCGTCCGATCAGACCAGTCATCTTGGGCGACAGGCAACATTTCTGCGATCCGCCTACCGTGTGGGTATGTCTTCCACGACGAGCCAGTCGGCGCTCCCGGAGCATGAGCCCGAGAATGCGATGGGCGATCGCGATGAGATCGCCCGCTTCCTCGACCGCTGCAGCGACCTGATGCGTGAGCTGCTTGACGCTCTGGCCTCGAACCCCGATCAGCCACGCACATTCCCCGATGTCGAAGACGCGCTTGCGTGGCCGCGGCGTCGGATCGCGAGCGTGCTCGGCGCCGTCTGGCACGTCCGCACAACCGAATTCGGTGGACGCCGCCCGTATCGGCTCATAGACGAGAGCGAGTCGTCGACGGGCAGATGGGAAATCTGGACGGACAGCACCCAGACACAAGCAATCCGCGCCGCGCGCCGCTCGTAGACAACTGCACACTCGGCGGGTCGCGCGTCGCGGCAGTTGAGCGATCCTCGCTCGCTCGTGCAGAGTTCCCGCCCATGAAAAGAACGTGATTTGCAGCTATATCGTGGCCTCGAGCCGGCCCGGTGAAGTGACGCGCACTCCCAATCGCCGGGGCGCTCCGCAGCCACGCGTAGATCGGCCGCAGTTCAAGCACGTCACCGCCGCCGTCAATTTCCGTTAGTAGGGTTCCGTCGCGAAATGCTGGCCCTCGAGAGAAAGAGCTCCATGGATCGGACACTCACGGCGCGTCCACTCAAGCTCGATGCGCACCTCGATCAAGGTGCTCCGTCGTGGTGGTTCGTCGAAGCGTTGGCCGCCGATAAGACCAACGGTCGGCAGCAACTCGAGAGCGACATCGAGGTCGATGTGGTCATCGTCGGCGGCGGCTATACCGGGCTATGGACCGCCCTCGAGCTTGCCGAGCGCGACGCCGGTCTGAAGGTTGCCCTGGTGGAGGCCGGGCAGTGCGGCTCCCAGGCAAGCGGCAAGAACGGCGGCGTCGTCCACGGCTACTGGACAGGCATCGCCGGTGTACTGAGCGGATTCGGACACGAAGATGCGCTGGCCATTGCCGACGCTGGGTCGCTCGCGCAGGAGGCAATCTCCACATTCTGCAAGCGACACGCCGACGAGGTGTGGTGGACGGAGGACGGGATCGTCAAGGGCTCGACCACGCCGGCACAGGATGCCGTCCTGCAGCATGCCGTCGACGCGGCGCGCGCGCTCGGTCGTCCCGATCGGGCGGTACCGCTTTCCCGCGAAGAGCTGCAGCAACGCGTGCGTCTGCCGGCCTTCCGCCAGGGCGTTCTGTTCCCTGAGGGGGCCACCGTGCATCCCGGTCGCCTGGCACGGGTTCTACGCCGAGAGGCGATCGCTGGCGGCACGAGTGTGTACGAGGACACCAAGGTGCTGGCGGTGACTCGGGAGAGCGAGCGGTACCGGCTGATCACTCCGCGCGGTTCCGTTCGAGCTCGCGCCGTCGTGCTGGCTACCAACGCCGCGCTCGCCGGGCTCCCGCAACCGCGTACGTACGTGACCAATTTCTCGAGCTACGCGATCATGACCGAGCCGGCTCCTGAGGCGCTGGCAGAGCACGGGTGGACCGGCGGTGAGGCGTTGCTCGACAGTCGCATGTTCCTCCATTACTTCCGCACGACTCGCGACGGTCGAGTGTTGATGGGCACCGGCTCAGGGCCGATCGGCTACGGGGCACGGTTGAGCCGCCCGCTCACACGCGACAGCGCGTCAATCGAGCGCGCGATAAGCGGTCTTCACTTTCTGCTGCCGGCGTTTCGTGACGTCCCGATCGCCGGCGCCTGGGGAGGACCTATCGACGTCTCCTCCGACCATCTCCCCCAGTTCGCCCAGCTCGACGGGGAGCAGATCTTCTGCGCAGTCGGCTACTCGGGCCACGGCGTAAACGCGACCTGGCTCGGCGGACAGACGCTTGCGTCACTCGTCGTCGGCGCGCGCGACCGGTGGACAGACCTTCCGTTCGTGAAGCGCAAGCCGCCACGCCTCCCGCCCGAGCCGCTGCGCTACATCGGGGGGCGCTCGATCCGCGCTGCGATCCTCGCGTGCGAGCGTGCCGACCAGGAGGGGCGCCGAGCTTCTGCCGGCGCCCGTGCGGTTGCGAGCCTTCCGCGCTTGCTCGGCATGCGCATCGGGACCCGCTGATCACTCCTTCGTGAAGCGGCGCTGCGACGACGGCAGCAGCTGCCGGACGGCTTCGTCGAACAGGCGCATGCCGTTCACGGCTGAACGGCTCTGCTGCAGGCGGCGTGCGATGTAGACGAACTGTGGGGGTGGCGGCTCCGACAGCCTATAGACGTGAAAGCCGCTGTCAGGCGTGATTGTTCTCGTCATCGACGCCGGCACGATCGTCCAGGCTGGGCCGTCGAGCAACGCCATCGCGAGATGGCCGGTCTCGACGGCGATGCGGCGCTTGGAGGCGCCGAAAACGCGCACACGCCAGCGTTCATAGCCGGCGCCCCACGGGATGTGAATCTCACGTTGCGGGTCGAGCAGCTCGTGCGAGACGAGGCCATCGCGCTCGTCGAGCTCCATCCGCGTGAGCAGGAGCATCTCGTCGCTCACGAACGGCTCGATGAGAACCCCCGGGAGGTTGCGCTCGTAGACGACGAAGGCCAGATCGACCTCGCGCCGCTCGAGCTTCCCGTAGATCGCCGGCGAGTTCGCGCTCTCAACGTGCACGACGAGCTCCGGGTGGTGCAGCGCCAGATCACGAAGGATCGGCGCGAGCACGAAGTGGCTGACACTGTCCGGTGCGCCGAGACTGAGCGCCGCGTCGCGGCGGGCGGTGAGCGCCTCCACGTCGCGCGTCACCTCCTCCCAGCGCTCGGCCAGAACCAGCAGCTCGTCTCCCTCAGGGGTGAGCGTTGCATGCGGCCGGCCGCGTGCCCGATCGACGAGCACCACACCCAGGCGACGCTCGAGCGCTTGCAGCCGATTCGTCACCGTCGACTGCGAGAGGTGGAGATGGCGGCTTGCTTCCTTCAGCGAGCCATACCTCGAAACAGCAAGAAAAGCAGTCAGCTGGGTCTCATCCATATATCGATTTTATCGATTTTTCATGCCGTAAAGTTCTGTTTGACGCGAGAATTAGCCGCCCGTAGCCTGCCTGGCTCCAAACCGATGGCGCATCTGTTAGCGGAATGCGGCGTCGGGCGAGCTGGAGGTTCGTGTGGCCGCAGACAGGACGTACTCGCAGATTCAGGTTGGCGACGTTGACGACAGTGGTGTCGCGCGGATCGTTCTGAATCGTCCCGAGCGACTGAACGCGATCTCGGCACTGATGCGAGAGGAGCTGATCGACTCGCTCCTGAAGCTCGACGGAGACCCGGCGGCCAGGGCGATCGTGCTCATAGGGGCGGGCGAGCGAGCGTTCGGCGCCGGCCAGGACCTCAGCGAGGCGCGGAAGTTCAGCGAGGAGGTCATCGATGCATGGATCGACGAGTGGACGGCGCTCTACCGCACGGTGATCGATCTGACGACGCCGACGATCGCCGCGGTCAACGGCTATGCAGTCGGCGCCGCCTTCCAGCTGGCCGCGGTATGCGACATCCGGATCGCTTCCGAGAAAGCGCGCTTCGGGATGCCCGAAGTCGACGACGCGATCCCCTGCATAACCGGAAGCTGGTCGCTGCTGCAGCTGATCGGCCGCGCTCGGATCGCCGATCTGATCCTCACAGGGCGCATGATCGACGCAAACGAGGCGCATAGCTGGGGTCTCGTCACTCGCGTCGTTCCGGCAGATGAGCTGGAGCGAGAAGCGACGGCCCTGGCGGCAACGCTGGCAGCCAAGAGCACGACCGCGCTTGCGTTGAACAAGGCTTTCCTCGGCCGCCTGGCACTCGAGCGGCTGGACGAGTTCGAGACTTACGCAAAGGACGCACATCGCGCGGCCTTCGGGTCTGGGGAGCCACAGGAGGCGATGGCGCAATTCCTCGCCAAACAGGCTGACGGACGCGCCAAGTGAACCTGTACGAACACGAAGCCAAAGCGATCCTGACTATGGGCGGGATCAGCGTGCCACGCGGCGACCTGTGGCCGAACGTGAGTGGTCTCGCGTATCCGGTGGCCGTGAAGGCGCAGCTGCTCGAGGGCGGCCGTGGCAAGCGCGGGGGCGTGCTATTTGCCGAGTCGGCAGAAGAGGTGGAGCGCCTCGCGCAAGGTTTGTCGGCGGGGTCCGAGGCGCTGGCGCCGGCAGCAGCGGTGCTCGTCGAGGAGAAGCTCAACCACGAGCGGGAGCTGTACGTGGCGTTCGCGGTTGACCGCGGCTCCCGCAGCGGGATCAGTTTGCTGGCGCTCGCTGCCGGCGGTGTCGATATAGACGAGAGCGCCGGCGAGGTGCAGCGCCTGCCGGTGCCTGCTTTGACCCAGCGGCTGCCCGGCTACCTGATCCGTGAGGCGGCGGCGGCGCTTGACATCGCAGCCGACACCGCCCTTGAGGCGCTGCTCAACGCCTGCTTTCAGCTGTTCGTCTACCACGACTGCCTGCTGCTCGAGATCAATCCCCTCGCGATGCTCGCGGAGGGGCGCCTGGTCGCATTGGACGCGCATGTGGAACTCGACGATTCAGCACGCTTCCGGCATCCGGAGTGGCCACAACGGACCGAGGGCACCGAGTTCGAGGTTGCGTGCCGCGAGCTGGGTGCGGTTGCGACCGAGATCGATCCGGATGGTCACATCGCGATCGTGACCAGCGGCGCTGGGCTGGGCATGGCGACGCTGGATCTCGTCCATCACAGCGATGGACGGGCAAGGTGCGTCGTCGATCTCGGCGGCATGGTCTTCCGTCCCGAGGAAGCGGTCGGCCGACTCATCGAGCTCGTTGCCGGCCTGGAGCCTCGCGCGATCCTCGTCAACTGCTTCCTGCAGCTCGCGAGCCTCGAGGCCCTGGCGGCAGAGATGCTCGTCGGACTCGTCGCAAGCGAGTTCAATGCCCCTGTCGTCATTCGCGCAGACGGCCAGGACGGTGACAGGGTGCGTGCCGGACTAGAACACGGCAACGTGAGCGTGTTCACCGACTTCGATGCGGCCTGTCGGGCCGCCGTCGCGGCGAGCACGGCGGTCACGCTCCGGGAGGCCGGCTGATGGCGATCCTCGTCGAGGAGATGTCGCGCGTGTTGGTCCAGGGCATCACCGGCGCCGTTGGCTCCAGTTTCGCCGAGCGAATGGCCGGCGACGGCACGCCAATCGTCGGTGGAGTAGCTCCGCATCGGCAGGAGGGGCAGGTGGCGCGCGTCCCAATCTTCAGCAGCGTCGAGCGGGCCGTGCAGCAGACGGCGGCAACCGCTTCGCTCGTGGTGGTACCCGCCGCAGCGGTTGGAGAAGCGGTCATCGAGGCGGCGATGGCGGGAATCCGACTGATCTCGGTCTACAGCGAGCATGTACCCGTCCACGACGCACTCGCCGCGATCATGACCGCGCGCGCCTTCGGCGCGACTGTCGTGGGCCCGAACGCAGCCGGGATTGCATCTCCCGGCATCGCGAACATGAGCGACATCCTGAGCAGCGGTCTCACCACGGGACCAGCGGGGGTCGTCTCGAAGTCCGGGACCCTCACCTATGAGGTGATCTCCGAGCTTCGTGCCGCCGGCGTCGGCGTGAGCACCGTCGCGTGTCTTGGCGGTGATCCCGTCATCGGCTGTTCCTACACCGACCTGCTGCCGCGCTTCGCCGTCGATCCGAAGACCGAGATCGTGGTGCTGATCGGAGAGATCGGTGGTTTGGCCGAACATGAGGCCGCCGCCGTCTGGAAACAGCTCGGATCCCCCAAACCGCTCATCGCCTACGTTGCCGGCGGCGCTGCACCCCTAGCGAAGCGGATGGGACACGCGGGCGCGATCGTCGGAAGCAGTGCAGAGAGCGCAGCGGCCAAGAGCGAGGCGCTCGCGGCCGCTGGCGCCGATGTGGTCGAGACGTTGAGCGCGCTGGCGCCAGCGGCAATTGCTGCACTTGCCCGCGTAGACGGCGCGAGTGCGGATAACAGCGCGGCGATGGCGCCGGAAGCGCGAGAAGGGAGCAACGGACAGTGACTCAGGAAAGCCGCTACTGGATCGGATCTGACATTGGCGGGACGTTCACCGACACGGTGCTCGTCGATGTCGAGCACGGCAGCGTATGGACGTCGAAGGTTCTGACCACCAACCCACACCACGAGGGTGCGCTGCAGGGCATCGACGCCGTCCTGCGCACGGCCGGGGTCGAGTATGCGGACCTGCGTCGCGTCGTGCACGCGACCACGCTCGTCTCGAACGCATTGATCGAGCGGCGTGGCGCTCGCGTTGGCCTGCTGACAACAGATGGCTTCGCCGACGTCCTCGAGATCGGCCGCGAGATCCGCTACGACGGCTATGCGCTTGACATCAGGCAGCCTGCTCAGCTCGCCGTCGCCGAACTCCGCAAGGGCGTGACGGAGCGCGTGCTCTCGGATGGCACGCCACATCTGCCTCTGGACGAGAGCTCGGCACGTGCGGCGATCGGAGCGCTCGTGGAAGCGGATGTCGACTCATACGCGATCTGCTTGCTGCACAGCTACATGAATCCTGAGCACGAACGCAGGCTGGCGGAGCTCGTAACCGAACAAGCAGGCAGCGGGACGCACGTGTCTGTCTCGTCCGAGCTCGCCGCGGAGTTCCGAGAGTTCGAGCGCACCTCGACAACGGTGGCGAACGCCTACGTTCAGCCGCTGATCGCGGAGTACCAGAGCCAGCTCGAAGCTGAGCTGACCCGGCGAGGCTGCCAGAGCCGGCTCTTCATCATGCTGTCGGAGGGCGGGATCGCCACAACCGACATCACGTCCAAGCATCCGATCAGGATGGTCGAGTCAGGTCCCGCAGCCGGTGTCCTCGGAGGCGTCTGGATGGCCGAGCAGATCGGCGAATCGAGACTCGTCTCGCTCGACGTCGGCGGCACCACCGCCAAGGCCTGCCTCGTACGCGAAGGCGCTCCGACGCGCACGAATCTCTTCGAGGTCGCACGCACGCGCCGCTTCATGAAGGGCAGCGGCATCCCGCTCAGCGTGCCGTCGATCGAGATGGTCGAGGTGGGCGCCGGTGGCGGCTCGATCGCCCAGCTCGACGACGCCGGGATCCTTCGCGTGGGACCTGAATCGGCCGAGTCCATCCCTGGTCCCGCGTGTTACGGACAGGGTGGAACGGCGGCAACCGTGACGGACGCGAATCTGGTGCTCGGTTACCTATCGGCCAGCGATTTTGCCGGCGGTACCCGCCCGCTTGACCTCGACGCAGCCAAGGCCGCGATCGGCGAGATCGCCGATCAGATCGGGGTCAGCCTGGAGGACGCGGCCGCCGCGATGGTCGAGATCGCGACTGAGATCATGGTCGGGGCGGTGCGAGTGCACCTCGCCGAGCAGGGGCAGGATCCGCGAGCCTGCGCACTCATCGCGAGCGGCGGCGGTGGCCCGCTGCACGGTCCCACCGTGGCGCGCAAAATGCACATGACGCGTGTGGTATGCCCGCCTCGCGCCGGTGTGTTCTCCGCGCTGGGCCTACTCGTCTCACCCCCCACGTTCAACCTCGGTCGCACGATGATCACGCGGCTCGAAGACGCCGATTGGGGCGCCGTGAACGTCCTACTCGGAGAGATGGAGGCCGACGGTCGAGCGCTCCTTGAGGGGTTCGACATCGGGGGCTCCGAGATCAAGGTCGCTCGCTCAGCCGACATGCGCCGAGTCGGGCAGACGCACAGCGTCAGCGTTCCGATCCCCCAGGGTGAACTCGGGCCGGACGACGCGGCCAGGATCGAAGCCTCCTTCGAGCAGGTCGCGCTCGAGCTGTACGGCCACAGCCTCGGCGACGCCCTTGCCGAGGCGCTGACCTGGCGCGTCAGCATCGAGGGACCCAAGCCTGACCTGTCAGCACTGCAGCGTGTGCAGGGCACGTCTCGGTCGCGGGAACCTCGCGACTGCTACTTCCGGGGCCACGGCTGGCTCGAGACGGCCGTCATCGACCGCTTGGCGCTCTCGCCCGGCGAGACGGGTCTGGGTCCCGTGCTGATCGAAGAGCACGACTCAACAGCGCTGGTCGGCCCGGGTGACCGGTACCGCATGGATCAGCTCGGCAACCTCATCATCGAGATAGGAGACGCGCAATGACCACCGCTCAGCCAGCTGCCCAGGTTGCGGCGCCGATCGACGTTTTGACCGCAGAGGTGGTCTGGCATCGCTTGATTTCGATCGTGGAGGAGTGCGAGACGGTGATCGCGCACATGTCGTTCTCGCCGGTCGTCGGCGAGGCACGCGACTATGCCGCAGCGCTTCTCGACGCCCACGGCGAGGTCTTGGCCCAGGCGCCCTCGGGAATCGGCACCTTTGTCGCGATCCTCGGTCGTGCCGGTCGGGCGATGTTGGAGATGATTCCGCCGGAGTCGTTGCGTCCTGGCGATGTGCTCGTCACCAACGATCCCTGGGTTTGCGCGGGCCACCTGCCGGACGTGATGACGATGTCCCCGATCTTCTTCGACGAGAAGATCGTCGGCTACGC
>DATAUP010000093.1:0-92178 GCA_036268195.1 Solirubrobacteraceae bacterium | reverse complement strand
AACCGACGACACAACTCGAGCCGGCTGACTGCGTCTGGTTGTTGCTCTGACTCGTCCCCGCCACATTCGCGGCGCCACTGGCCGCACCATTCAGCGCAGTCTGGTTCGCGCTGGACGATCCGCCAGAGATGTCTCCGCCGGAAATGTTGACCGGGACGTTGGCGTTCACGGCACCTTGATCTGCTTGCGCGTTCGAGACTGCCAGCTGTCCGGTCCCGGCGCTCTGATCACTGCCCTGCGCCTGACCCGCACCGCCACAACCAACGGCGCAGCTCGAACCTGCCGACTGCGTCTGGTTGTTGCTCTGACTCGTCCCCGCCGCGTTGCCGGCACCACTCAGCGCGCCATTGGCAGCGGTCTGGTTCGCGCTGGGCGACCCACCGCTGATGTTTCCGCCGGCGACGTTCACCGGAGCGTTCGCGTTGACCGCGTTCTGACCGGCTGTCGCGCTCGAGCCGGCTCCCTGCAGCGTCGTCGCGCCCTGGCCCGAGATCTGGGTCTGCCCCGCACCACCACAGCCGACCGAACAGCTCGAACCGGCTGATTGGCTCTGGTTGTTGCTCTGACCTGTGTTCGCCACGTTCGCGGCACCGCTGGCGGCGCCGTTGGCCGCGGTCTGGTTCGCGCCGGACGACCCACCGGAGATAGAAGACCCGCCCGAGATGCTTCCGCCGGCAACGTTCGTCGGAGCGTTCGAATTCGTCGCATTCTGTGACGCGGTCGCGCTCGAGCCGGCTCCCTGCAGCGTCGTCACGCCCTGGCCCGAGATCTGCGCCTGGCCGGCACCGCCACAACCGACCGTGCAGCTCGAGCTTGCCGACTGCGTCTGGTTGTTGCTCTGGGTCGTGTTCGCGACATTCAGCGCGCCGCTGACCGCACCATTGATCGCAGTCTGATTCGCGCTCGAGGACCCCGCAGCGATATTCCCGCCGGCAACGTTCGTCGGCGTGTTCGCATTGACCGCGTTCTGCGACGCGGTCGCACTCGAAAGGGCTGCCTGCACCGTGGCCGCGGTCTGGCCTGACGTCTGCGCCGCTCCGACGCCACCTGAGCCGTCTGCAAGCGCCGAGGCCGGCGCCGCAAACCCTATGAAGACCGCGCAGGCGGCCAGGAACTTGGACATGGATCGCATGGTCTTGCCCCTCTCGAGCTCGATGCACATGCCCTAAAAGATCCCGAGCGCACCGGCTTCCGATTCCTTCCGCAGCGTGGTATCTCGTGGTATCTCGCGGTACCATCGCGGTGATATCACCTGCAAAGGGGGCTCATGGGGTCCGGCCGAGGGGTGAAGGCGAGCGCATCCGAGGGGCGCCTTGCGAAGCCCGAGCGGGATCGCTTGGTCGAGGCGCACATGCCGCTCGTGCATTCGGTGGCACGCCGCTTTGCGGGCCACGGCGCAGAGTTCGAGGACCTGGTCCAGGTCGGGGCGGTTGGCCTGCTCGCCGCCAGTGAGCGGTTCGACCCCCGGCGCGGCGTGTCGTTCGGGAGCTTCGCCGCCCCCACGGTCGAAGGCGCGATCCGCCACCACATGCGGAAGGTCGATCAGAGCGACCCGCCCATCGCAGCCGACGAGATTCCGGAGGGGATCTCGGCACTGGCCGGCAGCGACGATCGCCTGCTACTCAGGGGGTGGTTGCGAGCGCTCAGCGACCGCGACCGTCAGATCGTCTACCTGCGCTTCCACGCCGACATGACGGAACGAGACATCGCTCGCGAGGTCGGGCTTTCGCAGACCCAGGTCTCACGCCTGCTCGCCGAGGCGCTGGTCCGCTTGCGCGAGGTGTCCGCTTCGGAGACCGAGTTCGCAAGACCGGCGGCTGCCCCAGCTCCTGCGTCGATATCGAAACCGGTAGCCCCGGAGGAATCTGGAGACGAGCCGACCTCTGGAGACGAGCCGGCCGCAGGCCATAGCGGGCGCTTCCTCGTGCGGATGGACGGCATGCTGCATCAGCGTTTGTCGGATGCCGCCAAACGTGACCACATGAGCCTCAACCGATTCGTCACCGAGAGACTCGCGCAGTCGCTCTCACCGACCGGCATGCCCCAAGAGAGCAAGCGACCGCTCGGCGGCCACCTGCGCGCAGCCATGGTCGCGAACATCGTGATCGTCGTAATCGCGGCGGCACTTGCGATCGTGTTGGTCGTACTCGCGGTAGAGCGCGGACTCTGAAACGACTCGACACGCCGTGCTCCTAGGATCAGGCGATGCTGACCATCTATGGCGCCTGCGCGGTGACCTTCATGATGCTGATGTACGCGCTGGAGGCGCGCAGCCGCCGATTCATCCTGGCTTTCGCCGTCGGCTGCGCCCTCTCCAGCAGCTACGGCTTCCTAGCGGGAACCTGGCCGTTCGGCGTGGTCGAGGCCGTCTGGTCGCTGGTGGCGGTCAGGCGGTACGTCACCACCGGCTCGTAGCTGGCTCGCCCGGCTCGTAGCTGGCTCGCCCGCGTCGACACCGGTCGGCTACTCAGCCAGCGCGGCGAGCACCTTTGCATCGTGCTCGGCCGGCTTGACCTTGCGGAAGATGTCGGTGACCTTGCCGTCAGCACCGATCACGAAGGTCGTGCGCTCGTTGCCCATGTAGGTACGGCCGTACATCGACTTCTCGACCCAGACGCCGTAGGACTCGGCAACGGTGTGGTCCTCGTCGGAGAGCAGCGTGAAGCCGAGATCGAACTTGTCAGCGAACTTGGCGATCGGCTTTACGGGATCCGGTGAGACGCCGAGCACCGTCGCGTCCAGCCGGGAGTAGTCGGCCCTGTGGTCGCGCACACCGCAGGCCTGAGTGGTGCAGCCGGGTGTGTCGGCCTTCGGGTAGAAGTAGAGCACGACCGGCTTGCCGCGCAGCTCGGAGAGAGTTACAGGGTTGCCGTCCTGGTCAGGCAGCGTGAAGTCGGGGGCGGTATCGCCAACGTTGAGAGTCATGAAGTAGATGATGCCGCAGGAGCGGGCTGCTCCCGAGATCGGCCGGGTCGAGCGGGCCGAACCGCCGGTGACGGTGAAAACTTCGCGTGCTCCGGCCTTTATTCTCGACCGATGATCCACGGTCTTCTGGCGGATTCGCGACGGGGCGCCCGAGCCGCGGCTGTCATCTGTGCCGCCGCCGTCGTCGCGCTCGCGGTCGCTTCGTGCGGAGGCTCGTCGCCGAGCCCGCGCACCACGCTCAGCGCGTTCGTCGCCGCCTGGAGCGGTGGGCGCTGGGCAGCGATGCGCGCCCACGTCATCGATCCGCCGAAGGACTTCGTATCGGTGAACGCATCCCTGTTCGCCGCCCTCGGCGTGTCACGAGCCGTGATCACCGCAGGCCGCGTGACCACGGCGAAGTCGGGCGTGACCGCGAGCGCCCCGATAACCGAGCGCTTCCAATTGCCTGGCACCGGCACCTGGTCGATCTCGAGCAAGGTTCACCTGGTCAAGCGCCGCGGCAGATGGAGCGTCAGCTGGACGCCGTCGACGATCGATCCCCAGCTCTCGAGCGGTGACGCGATCACGGTCGACCGCGTGTGGCCTGCACGCGCGCCGATCCTCGGTGCCGGCGGGGCCAAACTGACGACCGCGGCCAAACGGGTGATCGTCGGCGTCGTCGGCGAGCGGATCAAGCACGCAACGGCCGTGCAAGCTGACCTGATCGCCGCCGGCGCTTCACGCTCGCAGGCGAAGCAGGCCTTGGCCGCCGCCAAGACCCACCCGACCTACTTCGAGCCCGTCTTCACGGTCTCGCAGGCGCGCTTTGCCACGCTCAAGCAGCAGCCGGGCCCCGGGAACGTCTATAGCGTCCCCGGCACCCAATTTCAGGCGACCCAGCAAACCGTCGCGATTACCCGCCAACTCGGCGCGCACGTCGTCGGGACTGTCGGACCGATCACCGCGGAGCAGCTCAAGCAGCTCGGACCGCCGTATGACGCCGCGAGCACCGTCGGCCAGAGCGGCCTGCAGGCTAGCCAGGAAACGACGCTGGCTGGAACACCCACGACCCGCGTCGACATCGACAACTCGATCGGCACGCCGGTCGCGCGGCTCGCCACCTTCCCAGGGAAGGCTGGGACACCGACCCGCACCAGCATCGATCCCACAATTCAGCGAGCGGCAGAGGCCGCGCTCGCGACCTCGACCAGGCCCGACGTGTCGATGGTCGCGACCAGGGCGTCGACCGGACAGGTGCTGGCGATCGTCTCGGACCCGGTCACCACCTACGACACGGCGCTGCAGGGGGCCTATCCGCCCGGCTCGACGTTCAAGGTCCTGACCGCCTCCGCGCTGTTCCGCAATGGGCTAAGTCCCTCATCGGCGGCCACATGCCCGCCGACGCTCACGGTTGACGGCGAGACATTTCACAACGCCGAAGGCGACGCACCGGTGTCGAACATCACCCAGGCGTTCACGGAGTCCTGCAACACCGCCTTCATCGGCCTAGCCACCCAGCACCTGTCTGCTGGCGACTACCCAGCCGTCGCCCAGCTCTACGGATTGCAGCGCACCCCCCAGCTCGGCCTGCCCGCGTTTATGGACAACATCCCGAAGCCAACGAACAAGACCCAACTGGCGGCCGACGCGATCGGCCAGGGCAACATCACGTTCTCGGCGCTGGGGCTGGCAACCGTCGCGGCTGCAATCGACTCGGGCCTGGTTCGAGCTCCGCGCCTGGTCACCGGCGCCCCCGACGACTCCGTACCCAGCTCACAACTGCCGAGCGCGATCGTCGACGACCTGCGTCCGATGATGGCCGATGTCGTAGCCACCGGCACCGCCGCCGGCCAAGGGCTCCCGGCAGGCACGTACGCGAAGACCGGCACCGCCGAGTACGGCACCGGCCCGAAGTTGAAGATCGACGGCTGGCTGATGGGCTACCGCGGCGACATCGCGTTCGCGATCGTCACACACAACACCGGCGGTGCAGACGGGGGGCCCATCAACGGTCCGATCATCGCGAAATTCCTCGACGCGATCGGCTGAGTTTCCGTCTACTTCCCGAGCGTGAACTGGCGATCGGTTACTTCAGGAGCCGGCTCAGGCGCCGGTCCTTGAGGACCTTGTCGTCGGTCTGACAGTGCGGGCAATAACACATCACGTAGTCCTCGTAGAAGACGGCCTCGAGCGTGGTGCCGCAGCGTGGGCACGGCTCGCCGTTATGGCGGTGGACCGTGAGCGGCAGCGGCAGCTTGTCCGGGATCGGGATCGCGAGGGTCTGCTCGTAATGCGCGACGGCACCACCCAGACGGTCGTGGATCGCGTCGCGCAGCACAGCCGCCTCGTCCGCCGTCAGGTCGGAGCCGCGTTTGAACGGTGACAGCCGAGCCGTATGCAGGATCTCGTCGACCCACGAGCGGCCGATCCCGGCGACCACGTGCTGGTCCCGCAGAAGCGCGTACAACGGCCGCGGTTGGTCGAGTAGGCTGCGCAAGCGCTGGGCGTCCGGCGTCTCCGGCCAGGCGTCCGGACCCAGCGCACTCAGGGTCTCCTCCGCCGCGACGGTCTCGCTGGGCATCAGCTTCAGCCAGGCACGCTGCTTGGTGCCGAACTCGCGCAGGCGCAACTCGCGCTCGCCATCGGCGAGGCGCAGCAATACTCGCGAGGTCTTGTCCTTGGGCGAGGCGCGCTTGTCGAACAGCTGTAGGCGGCCGGCCGACATCAGGTGCACGAGAAGCGTGTACTTGATGACATCCGCCGGATCCGGATCAGATCCAGATGCTTTCCCCGGATCGGATGCTTCGAGATCGATCAGAAAGAGCTTGCCACGGCGCCTGATCCCGGAGATCGTGGCGCCGGCAAGGACGTGAAGCTGCGGGTCAAAGGTCTTGACCGCGTTGAGCCCAGGCGCGAGCGCCGACTCGATCGCGGCGCCCGTGGTAGCGGCGCCGATCAGCCGCGCGGTGATCTCCACTTCAGGCAGTTCAGGCACTAGTGGCTCAGGGTATATGCAACTGCGATGCGATTCCTATTCCGCGTTAAGGACCGTTTAACTGATCGAGAGGATGCTCGTTCCATGAGTGACATCCTCGCCATCGTCGATCAGGACAACACCGACGAGCAACTTGTTGAAGAGATCGCCCGGCGCCACCCAGATCGTGTGACCGTGCTCCTCGAAGACGGCGCGATCGACTCGCGGCTCGACGACTCGCCGCGCGGCCGCGCGCGGCGCGACCGGCTTGCACGGCTGCTGGCCGCGATCGAGCAGAGCACCGGCGCGGTGGTCGTCGGGCTCGCAGGGAGCCGCGATCAGCTTCGTGGCTGGCGCTTCGACAGGATCGTCGGAGCGTCCGGGGCGATCGCAGGGTTTTAGAGCCTGGCGTGACCTAAACGATTCGGGTCCCGGTCGTCGAGACCGGGACCCGAGTACTGAGTGCTTGCCGGCTGCCGACTAGAGGCTGTTGATCAGCGCCTGGTCCTGCGAGACGATCCTCGCGGGCAGCGGGTAGAACTTCTCTACCGCGCCGTACTTCTGGCCGGTCGTGACCGCCCAGCTCAGGAAGTTCTTGACGTCGCTGAGCCCGCTCTCGCCATTCTGATTGACGAGCGCATAGGTGTAGGTCGAGATCGGATACGCGGTCTTGTACTTCTTCGCTGGGTACTGGATCGAAACGCCCAAGCCCGGGAAGGAGCTTTGCGGCGGGACCGTCGAGTTCGACTTGGCAGCGGCCTCGATGGTCGTGCCGTTGGCCTGCTCGAACTCACCTGCTGCGTTCTCAAGCGCAGCTGCGTAGATGCCGTGCTGGCTGAGCGCGTAGTACGCGGAGACATAGCCGACTGCTCCGGCGTTCTTGCCGACCTCGCCGGAAACGCCGTAGTTGCCGTTCTCGCCCTGACCGACGCTACCCGGGAAGGAGGTCGACGGAGCGATCGTCCAAGCCTTCGGCGCTCCCTTGATCAGGAAGTTCTGGAAGACGTACGAGTCACCGGAGCCGTCGGAGCGGAACACCGGCGTGATCGGAGGCGCCTTCTTGAGAGACTTGGTGAAGTTCTTGTTCAGCTTCAGGATCGCCGGGCTGCTCCACTTCGTGATCTTGCCGGTGTAGATCTCCGCCAGGATCGCCGCGTTGAGCTTGAGGCCGGCGTGGATGCCTGGGATGTTGTAGACGACGTCTGTCGCGCTCAGTGCCCACGGGATCTCGACGACGCTGTGCGCGTCAGCGCTGGCCTGGGATGTGGTCATCGGTGCGTCCGAAGCACCGATATTGACCGAATTGCCCTGAATGTCAGCGATGCCCGCGCTGGAGCCGCCGGCCGCAGGGCTGATCTTCACGCTGGTATAGACGTTGCTCCACTTGTAGACGAGCGGGTAAACCAGCGAAGAGCCGGCTTCAGAGACTGCCGCAGACGCGCTCGCGACCGCTGTGGTCGCCGCAACACCACTTACGGCGGCAGCCACGCAGATCATCCTCTTGAGATGCAAAGTGAGGTTCCTTTCGGAAGAAATAAGGTTCAAGCTCGCCGATCGGAACGTGGCGAGTCCAGCGTGCCCAGCCGTTTCACGCTTGCGGTGAAGCATGTGCGACACGCACGCGCCACTTGTTACTGACCTGTTACCGAGATTTGGAAAGCTTGTAACGACCGGCGATGCTTTGAGCAGACGCTCACAAGCTTCTCTACGCTCCGCCGCCGTGTCCTCGCTAGCTGCCCCTGAACTGAACCCGCTCGCCCCTGCCGATCCGGCCAGACGCTCGCGCCTGGACAAGGTCGACCGTCGCGCCAATGGCGCGCTCAAGTGGCTCGCACTGGGCGGTGGAGCACTCGTGTTCATCGCGCTGCTCGCGATCGTCTACCAGATCCTCAGCGGCGCCTCGAGCGCGTTCGACAAGTTCGGCTTTGCCTTCATCTTCCATAAAACCTGGATCCCGGCCGCCAACGAGTTCGGGGCCTGGACGTTCATCTACGGGACGCTCGTCACCGGCCTTGCCAGCGTCGCACTGGCGACACTTCTCGGCGTTTCGATCGGCCTGTTCCTCAGCCTGATGGCACCGCGGCGGGTGGCGGCGGTCATCGGCCCGCTCGTCGAGATGCTCGCGGCGATCCCAAGCGTCGTCATCGGTCTGATCGGCATCTATCTGATCTGCCCGTTCATCAAATCCGACATCGAGCCGTGGGTGCATTCGGCCTTCGGCTGGATCCCGATCTTCGGCGGTCCGCAGCAGGTTGGCAACTCGATCTTCGCCGCCATCCTCGTGCTGACGATCATGGTCGTGCCGATCATCGCCGCACTCACCCGCGACCTGTTCCTCACGGTCCCCGGCGACCTGCGCGACGGCGCAGAGGCGCTCGGCGCGACGCGCTGGGAGATGATCCGCGGAGTCGTGATCCCGACGACGCAGTCCGGGATCGTCGCCGCCTGCGTGCTCGGCTTCGGGCGCGCGATCGGCGAGGCGATCGCCGTAAGCCAGGTCATCGGCGACGTGCCGGTCGCGCCGCTGAACCTGTTCAAGGGCGGCTACTCGTTGGGCCCCGTGATGGCCAACCAGTTCCCGAGTCCGGTCAGCGCGCTGCACACCTCGGCGCTGTTCTACCTCGCCGCGATCCTGCTCGTACTCGGAATCGCCACCAACATGAGCGCACAGTGGATCTCGCGCCGGTTCGGACCGGCCCTATGAGTGCGCTCGGCAACGGCCCCGGCATGGTCCCCCACCCGGCCCACGCGCTGACCCCGAGCGGTAACCTGCGCCGGCGTCAGGTCGTCAGCAGGCTGTTCGTAGGCGGCACCGTCGGCTCGGCCGGACTCGCCGTCGCCGTGCTGTTCATCCTGATCTACTACGCCGCCAAGCACGGTGCCGGCCAGCTGAACCTATCGTTCCTGACAGCGCAGCTGCCGGCCTACGGCGGCATTGGCGGCGGTATGGGACCCGCCCTTGTCGGGACGGTCGAGGTCATCCTGATCGCGACGATCATCGCGCTCCCGGTCGGACTGCTCACGGCGATCTACCTCTCTGAGTTCGCCGGCAGGCGGATCGGCGCGGTGCTGACGACCGCACTAGAGCAGATGGCCGGGCTGCCGACGATCCTCGCCGGAGTCTTCATCGCCGGGCTGATCGTCATGCACTACGGGCAGTCGGCGATCGCCGCCGGGCTAGCGCTGTCGATCGTCGAGGTCCCGCTGATCGCGCGGGCGAGCACGGAATCGTTGCGGCGCGTGCCCGGAACGATGCGCGAGGCGGCTGACGCGCTCGGCGTCGCCCGCTGGCGCACGATCCTCGGCGTGATCCTGCCGACAGCTGCCAACGGCATCGTCACGGCGACGATCCTCGCGGTCGCGCGCGCAGCGGGCGAGACAGCGCCGGTGCTGCTGACCTCCAACGCCTTCCAACAGGCGTACCAGCTGGACCCACGCCACGCCGTAGCGACCGTTCCGATGGAGATCCTCGTGCTCCTGAACTCAGGTGTACCGTCGGCCGTCGACAAGGCCTGGGGTGCGGCCTTCCTGCTCATGGGCGTGATCTTGGTGGTAAACATCGGCGCGCGTGTCTGGTTGCGCCGCAGCGAAAGGAAACGCGGGATATGAGCCTGTCATCTGAGGAAACGCCTGGCGAGCCGAAGCCGCGCCTGCGGCTTCCCGGTACGGCCATCGCGGACAACCCGCCGGTCGCCACGCGGATCGGTGGCGATCTGGTTGAGCCCGAGGTGAAACGCGCCGTCGTCTTCCAGTCACGGGCGGTGTCCGTCAACTACGGCGAGAAGCGCGCGATCGACAACGTCACGCTCGACATCGAAGCGAACCAGGCGACAGCCTTCATCGGCCCGTCTGGTTGCGGCAAGAGCACGTTCCTGCGCTGCCTCAACCGGATGAACGACTCGATCCCCAGCTTCAAGATCGGCGGTGACCTCCTTTACTACGGTCATGACCTTTACGGCGCGCAGGCGAACCGCGTCGAGGTTCGGCGGCGGATCGGCATGGTGTTTCAGAAGCCGAACCCGTTCGCGAAGTCGATCTACGACAACGTCGCCTGGGCCGCGCGCAACCTTGGCATGAAGGACCACCTCGACGCCCGGGTTGAGCGCGCGCTTCGCGGCGCTGCACTCTGGGACGAGGTGAAGGATCGGCTCAAATCGAGCGCGCTGGGGCTTTCAGGCGGTCAGCAGCAGCGTCTCTGCATCGCCCGTGCGATCGCGATCGAGCCGGACGTCGTCCTGCTCGACGAGCCCGCTTCAGCGCTCGACCCGATCGCGACAGCCGCGATCGAGGACCTGATTCACGAGCTCAAGTCGCAGTACACGATCGTGATCGTCACGCACAACATGCAGCAGGCGATGCGCGTGGCCGACAAGACGGCGTTCTTCAGCCTCGACGAGACGCGCATCGGCACGCTGATCGAGTACGAGAAGACAGAGAAGCTGTTCTCGCGCCCGAGCGACCAGCGCACCGAGGCGTACATCACCGGCCAGTTCGGCTAGGCCCGACCAGGTCCTTACGCCCGCCCCGCTGGGCGGGCTTCTCAACGCTTCGCGCGAAGGCTCTCGACCGGTTGGCCGGGAGCCTTCGTCATTGTGGGCGCGACCCCTTAACGCAAGCGGGGGGCGCGGCCTCCGCGCCCCCCAACCTGCGATCGGACTACTGTCAGCTCTGGTTTAGAGCTTGATCGACTTGGTCGAGGAAGACTGGCCCCAGTTGGAGGTCAGGACGAGCTTCCCGCTCTGGTGCTTGTTGGCGGCGGTCACGCCAGCCTTGGTGAGCGTGAGCGTGATCTTGCCGGACTTGTTCGGCTGGAGGCCGAACTTGCCCTTGGCGAGGACCTTGCCACCCTTCGTCGTCAGCTGAACGGTGCCGGAGGCCTTGTAGGTGCTCTTGTCGGCAATTGCAACCGTGCCCTTCTTGCCGGCGACCGTGGCGGTCTTGCCGATAGTGAGGCTGCCCAGCTTCGGCGTGGTGAACTCACCGTTCGGGCTCTGGTAGTACAGAGCGCCGCCGGTGTTGCCGTAGTAGTAGATGCACGGGCCCTGGGAAGCGGGCAGCGACTGGCCGCCGTAGTTGACCGTGGCACCGGGCTGAACGTAGCTCTCGAGCGTCGGATCCGCTGCGATCGCGACGTTCGGGTAGCACTTGTAGCTGTTGTTGGCCTCCACCCCGTTGGTGGCGTTGGCGGTCCAAGCGGCTACGTTCACGTTCGTCGCCTGATCGGTCGCGCCCGGCTGCTGGACGACCCAGTAGTAGTACTTCGTGTTCGCGGCCAGCGGGGTGTTACCCGTGTTGTTCTGAGCAGACAGCCCGAACGCGCCGAGGGTCGTCTTGACACTCGAGACACCCGCACTGGTGGGCACCTGGACGTCCTGCGCGAACTGCGTCTGCGCACCGGGGGTGTCGCCGCTGGCGACGAAGTCGCTCACCGGGTCGTACTCGAACGTGACGTCCGAGTAGTTGTCGGCACCGGCGTTGGAGATCGGCTGTGCGACGCCGCTCAGCGCACCGATTCCGGGGTCATTGATGCCATCGTTGCTGATCTTGGCGTCGGTGACCGTCACACTGACGTCCGAGGTCGAACCGCTGACCGGGATGCCGTCGATCGGTGCATACGCCTTGGCGCTGCTGTTTGCCAGCGCAACGGCAGTACCGTCGTTCCACTGCTCGCCCGTGATCGTGAGGTCGGCGGTGCCGCTCCACAACAGGCCCGCGCTCGAGACCGGGATCAGCGACTCCGGGCTGCCGCCCGTGTCGATCGAGGCTGTCACGAGGGCCGACTCCGGGGTCAGGTTCGACGCCGGGCCCACCGCCGGGTTGTTCACGTAGTAGTTAGCGGTAGCGACACCGTTTGCGGCCTCAGCCGGCAACGCGACGAGCCCGCTTGCACCGATCGCAATTCCTGCGAGCAGCGCCGCGCGGGTAACTAGTCTCGTCAATTTCTGTTCCTCCTGTTGTTGGTCGCCGCTTGGTGTTGGGCGGTGACGCCGAACACGATCCAAGCGGCGGTTATCTGCTTCTGAAGTCCGGCCGCCTTGCAGCAGAGATCGAACGCGCTGAAACGGCGCCGCTCGAAGCGAATTGAGCGTGCCACCACCAACGCCTTCCGTCACCCTGAGGCGCGCGAAAGCTAGCACTGAAAAAGCGCCGAGTTACGCGGCTTTCCGTGATTCAGGCGGAGTTACGGCGGTTCCGGCCTTAGGAGTTACAAACAATTAACAACTCGCGCCTTCTTGTCACAAGTTGGTAACAAATCGGCCCCTGCCGCCAGGCGCGAGCGCGGGCCCGTTCGGGCCTGTCGGGAGGCCCGAGCCGAGGCCGGTTTTGGGGTCCAGAGCGGGCTAGCCGCGCCCGTACAGGGTCCGGTAGAGCAGCCGCAGCAGGCGCGTGGTGCGCGCGTTGTACGGAAACATGAACATCTCGCGTTTGGGACCGAAGCCACTCACGAACAGGGACTGCACCCGGCAGTACTTGCGGATGCCGCCGCTCCCATGGCGGGCGCTGAGTCCGGAGGCCTTCCAGCCACCCATCGGCAGATTGAGCGCGTAGTAGTTGAGTTGGACGGCGTTGACGCAGACGACACCCGCCTCGAGGCGCCGCGCGATCTCCTCCCCATGCCCGGTGTCGCGCGTCCAGACGCTCGCCTGCAGACCGTAGGGCGAGTCGTTGGCCAGGCGCACCGCCTCATCGATGTCGGTCACGCGCATGATCGGCACGGCCGGACCGAAGGTCTCCTCCCGCATGATCTCCATCGTGTGGTCGACGTCAACCAACACAGTCGGCTCGTAGAAACGGCCGCCCCCGTCGGCATGGGCATGTCCGCCGGTCAAAACCTTCGCACCCTTGGCGACGGCGTCGCGCACCTGCTCGTCGACGACCTCCAACTGCGGCGGAAAGATCACGGCGCCGACATCGACCGTCCCGGGGCCGGCCGGCGGCCCCTGGCGCAGACGCTGGACCTTGTCGGTTACGCGTTGCACGAAGTCGTCGTAGACCGGCGCTTCGACGTAAACCCTCTCCACCGAGATGCAGACCTGACCCGCATTGTTCATCGAGTAGTAGGCCGCAGCGGTCGCCGCCTTCTCGACATCCGCGTCGGCGCAGACGAGCATCGGGTCTTTGCCGCCGAGCTCGAGGTGACAGGGGATCAACGCCTTTGCGGCGGCCTTTGCAACCAACCTGCCGGTGCGAGTCGAGCCCGTGAACATCACGCAGTCGACCGCCGACACGAGTTCGGCACCGGTTGAGCCGTCGCCGGTCGTCACCTGGAAGACGCCGTCCTGCATCCCGCATTCCCGGAACATCTCCGCCATCAACAGGGAGCTCAGCGGCGTGACCTCGCTCGGCTTGAGGATCACGCTGTTGCCGGCCATCAGCGCCGGGATGCAGTCGCCGAACCCGTTGACGAGCGGGAAATTCCAAGGTCCGATCACACCGACCACGCCGACCGGCTCGTAGCGAATCAAGAGCTTCTTGCCGGCGACGAGCGGATGGCCCCAGTAACGGACGCGCTCGTCCGCCAAGTAGCGTCCGGCCGACTTGGCCCAGAACCCGAGCGCTTGCACGACGTAGCCGAGGTCAGTCGCCTGCGCGTCCTCGTATGGCTTGCCCGTCTCCTCGACCACACACGAGATCACCCGCTCGGCGTTGTTGAGCATCCAGCGCTGGGCGCGTCGCATGACCGCCGCCCGTCCGGCGTAGCCGAGCGCGAGCCAGCCCGGCTGGGCAGCTCGCGCTTGGCTCACCCGTTCTCCGATCTCGGCTGCGCCGGCCACCGGCACGGTCCTGATGACCGCCCCCGTGGCTGGATTTTCAACCGCGATCTTTTTCATATTGGTGAGGGCTCGCTAGTCGCCGAGCTCGACTGACTCGATCACGGCCGGCTCCTCCGGCCGATCCCGGGCATCTGTCGGCACAGCCTCGATCGCGTCAACCGCATCCATCCCGTCTGTGATGCGGCCGAAGACGGTGTGTTTGCCGTCGAGCCACGGCGCCGCGTCGGTGGTCACGAGGAAGAACTGGGAACCGTTCGTGTTCGGCCCGGCGTTCGCCATCGCGATCGCCCCGCGCACAATCTTGTGCTGGTTGAACTCATCCTCGAACGTGTAACCAGGGCCACCAGTGCCGGTGCCCAGCGGGCAGCCACCCTGGATCATGAAGTCCGGGATCACCCGGTGGAAGCTGAGGCCGTCATAGAACTTGTCGGCGGCCAGCTTGCGGAAGTTCTCGACCGTCTTGGGGGCATCCTCGTCGAAGAATTCAATCGCGATTGTGCCGTGATTCGTGTGGAGTTTGGCTGTGCTCATGCACATGACCCTACCCGCTCACAGCGCACAACCCGCCTCAGGCGAAATGACGGGCGCGCCCAGCCCCGGGCGCGCCGCCATTTCGTTGTGTCTCTGGACTACGGGGCCGGTGTCGTGGTGGTCGTCGTGCCGGTCGTGGTCGCCGTCGTGGCGGACGCGAGCTGGGTCGCGTAGATCTGCCCCTGGGCCGTGACCGTCGCCGGGTTCGCCACCGTGCTGCCTCCGGTGCCAGTGTCAGTGACGGTGCAGGTGACCGTCGACGTCGCAGCCGCCGTCAGGCTCGGGAGAGCCGCCGTCAGCGGGATCGACGCATAGTCGACCGCCGTGCTGCCGCCCGCAGGCACGTCGAAGCTCGCGCTCCGCTGAGCCCCAGCCGAGCCGGCCGTCAGCGTGCAGGTCACGACGACGTGCTGAGCCAGCGCGCTGGTGTCGGTGCTGGGCGTGACCGTGATGTACGGATTGGACTGCACCAGATATGCCGATCCGGCGGCAAGCGGCAGTGACGAAACCGTCGCCGCGCTGGTCGCGCTGTTGACGGCAACCGCGCCGCCGGCAGCGTTGTTGGTCTCGGCCGACCCGCCCGTGGACGCGCAGGTCACCTTGCCGTTGTCGTCGACGGCGGAGATCGCCTGGCCCGTCGGGCAGGAGCTCTTCAGGCGCAGCTGCACCTCACTCTTGACCACGCGCACCGTGCCGACCGAGCTCGGCTTGATCTTGCTGTAGGTGACAGCAGCGGGCATGATCTTGTTCGTACCGACGGCGCCGGTGGCGAGCTTCGGGTTGGTCACGGCGAACGTCTTCAGCTGTGTGGCACCGACGCTCGCCTTCGGTAGTGCGACCGCCGCGTAGCTGGCTCCGCCTGTCGCCATGAACAGCGCGACGATCGCTACGACCATCGCGGGCGAGGGACGACGCAGCCGGCGTACGGAGCCGCGCAGCATCGAACTGGGATTGCGCATAAAGCCCTCCAGTTTGTTGGTTGTTCGGTCCTCCCATAACCGAAACACGGCCGCGACCGGCAAGTCGCGGCCGCCTTAAGCTGGGCTTATGCGGAGTTGACGCCGCTAGGGCTTGTGGCCTGCTGGCCACAAGCCCGACTGAGGCTTCAGGTTCGTGCGAGCTCGAGCCGCAGCGGACGGCCGCCGACCTCGATCCCGGCAGCCGCTGCGACGACCCGGTCGGCGTCCTGCTCAGGGACCTCGGCAAACGAGAAGCGGTCGAGCACGCGGACATTGCGAACCGCCTCACCATCGAGGCCGGCGGCACTGGTCAGCGCGTGCACCACGTCCTTGGGCTCGATCCCATCGGCGCGGCCTCCGGAGATGATCAGCTTGCGGAGCGGCAGGTCGATGCCGTCGAGTTCGGTGTCGTGTGGCTTGGAGTGACGCTTCGGGCGGGGCTTGACCGGGGTCGCAGCAACGTGCGCGTCCTTTACCCACGGCGACAGCTTGACGCCTGAATGGGCCTCGATCGCCTCCACTTCGCGCTTCTGGCGCGACTCGTAGAACGTGATCGCGCGGCCGGTCCGACCGACACGACCGGTCCGGCCGATGCGGTGCACGTAGACGTCTGGCGACGTTGGCACATCGAAATTGATGACGTGAGAGACAGTTGAGATGTCGAGGCCGCGAGAGGCGACATCGGTCGCGACGAGGAGCGGCGTGCGGCCATCCTTGAAATTGATCATGACGCCGTCGCGGGCGCCCTGGGACATGTCGCCGTGCAGCGCCTTGACACTCATCCCCTTGTCGCGCAGCGTGCGGTAAAGCTGCTCACAGCGGACCTTGGTACGGCAGAAGATGATCGCCTGTGTGGGCTTCTCGGCGTCCAGGACGTCAACCAGGGTCGCGGCCTTGTCCTTTGCAGCGACCTCGAGGCCGAATTGCTCGACCGAGTCGACGGTCAACGTCGCATTCTTCACCTTGACCACGACCGGGTTGTAGAGGTACTGGTCCGCTAACCGCCGGATCTCGGGCGGCATCGTTGCGCTGAACAGAGCCGTTTGGCGGCTGGACGGTGTCAGCGACAGGATCCGCTCGACATCCTCGAGGAAGCCGAGGTCGAGCATCTCGTCGGCCTCGTCGAGCACGACGAACCGGCACGAGTGCAGCATCAGCGAGTGGCGGCTGATCAGATCCTTCACGCGTCCGACGGTGCCGACGACGATGTGTCCACCGGCGCGCAGCTGCGACTGCTGGGTGCGGATCGGAGCGCCTCCGAACACGGCGACGACGTCGACGCCCTTGGGCAACCCATAGGAGCGGAGCGCCTGGGTAACCTGGATGCACAGCTCGCGGGTCGGGGTCAGGACCAGACCCTGAACGTCGTGCTCAGTCGGGTCGACGTAGTTGATCAGCGGCAATCCGAAGGCGGCGGTCTTGCCAGAGCCGGTCTGCGCCTGGCCGATCACGTCAAGACCCTGGAGCAAATACGGGATCGCCTGCTCCTGAATCGGGCTCGGCTCCTGGTAGCCGACGTCCTGGAGCGCTTGGAGAACCGGCTCGGATAATCCAAGCTCGGTAAAAGTTGTCATTAATGACTCACGATAGAGGTCAGTCGCCGTTCGCGTGCCGCGGCGCCGAACGAGAGCTCAGACGCTGTTGGTGTTGGTGGTGACGACGTCGCTTGAAGCCCATCGACGCACGATGCGCGGCGCGACCACCCGCAGGAGCGCCCCGAGCCGGTAATACCGGGGGACATAGCACTCCGGCGCGCCCCCAGGCCCGGCATCGAGAACCGCCTCGGCCACAACCGCTGGTTCCGCGACGAAACGGCGAGTCAGTGCCCGGGCACGGAGCTCAGCCTGCGGAAAGCCCTCGGTGCTGACGAACCCCGGGAGCACGTTCCCAACGTGCACGTTGTGTGCGCGCTGCTCCAGATAGAGCGAGTCGCTCCACGCCGCGAGCGCGTTCTTGCTGGCGCTGTAACCGCCGGTGCCGAGACGCGAGATCCGGGCGGCCGTGCTGGTCACGTTGACGATCGCGACCGGAGCCCTCAGTGGGCGACCAGCGAAGACGCTGCCAGTGGCAAGCGGGCCACTGGCAGCAGCGGTACGCCTCAACAACGGCAGCAGTGCCTCGATCAACCTCACCGGCGCCTCGAAGTTGACGCGCATGTGCTGCTCGACGTTCTCCCGGCCTCCGTCGGCGAAGTCCATCGACCAGCGCGCGCCGGCGTTGTTGACCAGCAGGTTCAGGGAACCGTAGTTCTCGTCGACGGCCAGCGCGATCTGAGCGGGCGCCTCCGGATCGGTGAGGTCGGCCGGGAACACGACTATCCGCTCCCTGCCGAGCTCTTCCGCGAGCGCGAGCAGCCGATCCTCGCGCCGGGCGACAAGGATCAGCTGGGTGTCGGGCTCGCGGGCGAGTCGACGCGCGGTCGCCTCGCCGATTCCGCTCGAAGCGCCAGTGATCAGTGCGACGTAGGCCATTGTCGCCGGACTCTAACTCGCGAGCGTGTGGTTGAAGCGTCGCAACGCCAGGGGCACGAAGATCGCCAGCAGCAGCAGCGACCAAAGCAGCATCGAGAGCTCGGCGTGGTCGAGCAGCCAGGAGCCACTCGAGGGATAGTTCTCGCTGAGCTTTCGGACCGTCGCGACCAGCGCCGAGATCGGATCCCAGTTGCCGATCGTTCGCGGGATCAGGTCCATGCCGGCGATCGGCACGAACACCCCGGCCAGGAAGCTGAGCGGGAAGATGATGATGAAGCCGACGCCCTGCATCGCATCCGGCGAGCGCACCAACATCCCGAAGTAGGTGCCGGCCCAGGTGAAGGCGAACATCGCCAGCAGCACGAGCCCGAGGCACTCGAGGCCGGTCCCGACGCTGAAGTGCGGGCGCCAGCCGACGACAAGGCCGAGCGCCACGTACACCGTGAGGCCGATCAGCTGCTCGCAGTACTGACCGAGCACCTGCCCCGTCACGATCGACAGGCGTCTGACGGGCATCGAGCGGAAGCGGTCGAGCACGCCCTCAGCCATGTCGTGACTGGTTGCGGTGCCGGTGCCGATCAGCCCGAAGGCCAGGCCCTGGCCGATGATCCCCGGCACCAGGAAGTCGGCATAGCTGATGCCGTGCACGCCGATGGCGGAACCGAAGACGTAGCGGAACAGCAGGATGAAGACGATCGGCTGGATCGTCACGTCGAGGATCCGCTCCGGCACGCGCGGGATCGCGCGCAGGCTGCGGAATGTCAGAAGACCCGTTTCACGGATGTAGGCGGTCATGCGGTCAGCTCCTCCTCGGCCGGCTGCGTCTCCCCTTCAGCCGGGTGGCCGGTCAGCTTTATGAACGCGTCGTCGAGCGTCGGGCGACGCAGCGCGATCTCGTCGATTGGCAGGTCCGTGGCGGCCACGGCGGCCGCCACACGGTTGAGATCCTCGATCTGGTCTGGAGCGGGGATCGAGATTCGGCGGTCCTCGGGTTGGAGGGCCAACTGGAAGCCGGCCGGCTCGAGCTCGGCGACAAGCCGCTCGAAGCTCTGGGAATCCTCGGCGACGACGTCGACGCGCTGATCACCGACGAGCGCCTTGAGCTGCGAGGGCGTGCCCTTGGCGATCTCACGCCCGTGGTCGATCAGGACGATCTGGTCGGCGAGCGCGTCCGCCTCCTCGAGGTACTGCGTGGTGAGCAGCAGCGTGATGCCCTCGGCGACGAGCTCGCGCACGGTCGACCAGACGACCTGGCGACTGCGCGGGTCGAGGCCCGTCGTGGGCTCATCCAAGACCAGCAGCTTCGGGGTCTCGACCAAACCAGCGGCGAGATCGGCGCGGCGGCGCTGGCCCCCGGAGAGCTGCTTGACCAGGCGCTCGGCGAACTCGCTCACGTCAAAGCGCTCGATCAATGCGTCTGTGATCTGTGCAGCCTCGTTGCGACTACGGCCGCGCAGCCGGGCCATCAGGGAGATGTTCTCTCGCGCCGTGAGGTTCGGGTCGAGCGCGGCGAACTGCCCGGTCAGGGAGATCGACGCGCGCACCTTTGCGCCCTGAGAATGGATGTCGTAGCCGTTGACGCTGGCGCTGCCGCCGTCGGGCTGGAGCAGGGTCGCGAGCATACGGACGGTCGTCGTCTTGCCTGACCCGTTCGGCCCGAGTAGTGAGAAGATCTTGCCCGCCGGCACTTCGAGGTCGAGCCTGTCGACGGCGAGGAGCTCGCCGAAGCGCTTCGTCAGCCCGACCGCCTCGATCGCGAGGCCTGTCGACGTGTTCGTTGAGTTCATGGCGGGCCATCTTACAGTCGCTGTAAAATTACTGCAAGTGTAAATTTCGGCGATAAGATTGCTTTAGTGATTGATGGGCTGCGCGAGCACAAGAAGCGCCTGACGCGACAACGGATCTCTGACGTCGCGACGGGGATGTTCATGTCGCGCGGGTTCGAGGCGGTCACGGTCGCGGAGATCGCTGCCGCCGCCGACGTCTCCGAGAAGACGGTCTACAACTACTTCCCCACCAAGGAGTCGCTGGTCTACGACCAGGCAGACGAGCAGCTCGAGCGGCTGGTCACGGCGGTACGGGAGCGGCCGCGCGGATCGACCCCGACGAGCGCGTTCGTGGTCGCACTGAAGGAGGATTCGGCCCGTTTCTCGGAGATGCTCGGTGACGAGCGCGTCTCACGAATCGGCGAGTTCGGCGCGATGGTGCGCTCAACCCCTGCTCTTCGCGCCGCCTGGGGCGAGTACCGGCACCGGATCGTGGCAGCGCTCACGGAGGTGCTCGCAGAGGACCTGGGCGTGGATCCAAGCGACCCTGAGCCGGTGGTCGCCGCTCGCGCTCTGGTCAGCCTGCTCGAGCTCTATTACGACGCACGCCTTCGTCACTCGCAGGGCGGCGTCGGCGCCCGTGGGCTGCAGACCCTGATCGAGGCCGACATCGATCGCGGCGCCCGCCTGCTCGACACGGGTATGTGGTCGCTGCACCTGATGGTCGAGGGGCGCCGCACCAAGGATCAAATCCGTGATGCGGCGATCGTCGCCGAGCAGGCGCGCCAACAGGTGCTGACTGCAGTGCGTGAGGCAAAGCGCACCTGGCGCGAGATCCGCGAGGAGGCGAAGGCGGCGGGACGCGATGCGCGGGACGAGGCGCGCGCCCAGGCCGAGGAGTTCCGCCGGCAGGCGCGAGCGGATGCGCAGGCGCTTCGCGACAAGGCCCGTGCAGCCGCTCGCGAGAAGCACGCGCAGGCGCACGTAACCGCTCGCGAGAAGCACGCCCGGGTGAACGAGCGCAAGCCTCTGAGTTAATTCGTCCCCTCGGCGAGGATGCCGTTCGGCTCAGCGCCGTCGTAGTGGACGCTTCGCCCAAACGGCTGCTGGCGGTTGACGACCACGCAGTAGGAGCGCGTCCCGCTCGGATTGATCGCGCAGGTGCGGTAGATGTCGGGCGGCTGCGCCGGGTAGGTGTTGAGATGGGTCAGGTCGTACTGAAACTCGGCAGGCGCGTGATCACCGATGTACGCCTCGGCGCGGGCGACCGCGTCCTCGAGGGCACCGCGGTCGGCGTTGATCACGTGCCGGTGGACGAGGCCGCCGGCGACCAGCGCGAGCGTGATCGCGAGCGTCAGCAGCGCACCGGCATAGTTGCGAGCGACGAGCTTCGGCATGTCGGGGCGCAGCCTGCGCACCAAGTGACCGAGCGGTCCCGCCAAGAGCACGATGGCGAGCAGGCTCAGCACGACACCGAGGAGCCACGCGCCGATCAGCGAGGCGCTGTCACCGGCGAGCGGCAGGTCGTGCAGGATCGCCCCGTCAGCGAGGGTGAGCACGACGAACGACGGCCAAAGCCAGGCGCCCCGCAGGCGCCAGCGCAGGCGGACCAGAGGCGCTGCGTCCATCTCTGAAGGGTACGGCGCGAGCTGGAACGGCGCGACGACTGGAGCGTTGAGGAACGCGCCAACCGGAGAGGGAGCCATGGGCCAAACACACCCTGGAGCGTGCCTCTGACCCGTCGCTCAACGTGTGACTACGATCAGACTGTGCCTGTGAGCGAGATGTGGATGTGTGAGGTCGGCGAGATCGACTACCGCGCCGCGCTCGATCTGCAGGAGCGCGCGCGGGCGGCGCGACAGCAGGGGTTGATCCCGGACACGCTGCTGCTGCTCGAGCACAGCCCCGCGGTTTACACGCGTGGCCGCCGCTCCGCGCCCGGAGAGCTGACGATGGGCGAGGCCTGGTACGCGGAGCGCGGGATCGAGATCATCGAGACCAACCGCGGCGGCAAAGTCACCTACCACGGCCCGGGCCAGCTCGTCGGATATCCGATCGTGCGCGTGGAGGACGTGGTCGCCTATGTGCGGCTGCTCGAGCAAACGCTGGTCAGTGCGCTCGCAGAGATCGCGATCGACTCGCGTGCGCGTGACGCGGAGGGGCCGGACTACACCGGCGTCTGGGTCGAGAATCGCAAGATCGCGTCGATCGGCGTGCATGTCGCGCGAGGCGTGACCAACCACGGCTTCGCGATCAACGTCGAGGCACGGGCGCTCGAGCCGTTCACGTGGGTGGTCGCCTGCGGACTGCCGGAAGTGCAAATGACATCAATCGGAAGCGAACGCGGCGACGGTGCGATCTCATTGCAGCGGTTCGCGCAGATCGCGGCTGGCGCGCTCGCCCAGGCGCTCGGACACGTGCAGCGACCGATCGAGCTGAGCGAGCTCGAGCAGTACCTCGCCGTCGTGCCCGGCGTCAGTACCCTTTCGGGTAGATGAGTGCAACCCGATCACGCTCGAACCCCGGCGGGATCGCTGATGTCCTGACGGTGCTCGGACCTGAGGTCCAGCCGTACAAAGGTCGCAAGCCGCCGTGGTTCAAGGTGCCCGCCCCTGGCGGCCCGCGCTACCGCGAGCTGCAGTCGCTGATCAAGGCTGAGAACCTCAACACGGTTTGCCAGGAAGCCGCCTGTCCGAACATCGGCGAGTGTTGGCAGCGCGGTACCGCCACCTTCATGATCCTCGGCGACACCTGCACGCGCCGCTGCGGCTTCTGCAACGTGCGCAGCGGCAAGCCGACGTGGAATGACCCTCTGGAGCCGGCACGTGTTGGGCGCTCGGTCGCGCGCATGGGCCTGCGGCACGCGGTGATCACAAGCGTCGATCGCGACGACATGTACGACTACGGCGCGCACGCGTTCGTCGGTGTGATCCGCCAGATCCGCCGGCAGTCGCCGAGCACCAAGATCGAGGTGCTCACCCCTGACTTCCGCGGCCAGGAGATGCCGCTGGCAAAGGTGATCTACGAGCGGCCTGACGTGTTCAACCACAACGTCGAGGTGGTGCCGCGCCTCTACACGGTCGCCCGCCGCGGCTCGACCTGGGAGCGCTCCAACCGCGTGCTGCGCACCGCCAAGGAGATGGGCGGCAACGAGGTTGTGACCAAGTCCGGGCTGATGGTCGGGCTCGGCGAGAGCTTCGATGAGATGGTCGACGCGCTCGGCACTCTGCGCCAGAACTACGTGCAGGTGGTGACGATCGGCCAGTATCTGCGACCGACCGAGAACCACCTTCCGATCGTGCGCTACTGGCACCCGGATGAGTTCGAGGCGCTCGAGCAGGCTGCTTACGAGCTCGGCTTCGAGCACGTTGCGGCGGGCCCGCTGGTGCGCTCGAGCTACCACGCCGACCAGCACGTCGCCCAGAGCGAACCGGGAGTGGGGCCGCTGAAGGCGGCCGCCGCGGGCTGATCCCCGACCGTCAGATGAAATCGCGCCGCCGAATAGTCCTGATCGCCCTGGTACTGGCAAGCCTGGCACTGCTCGCGCTCGCCCCAGCGGCCTTCGCCGCCGCCGGCGGTGGCACCGCCGGCTTCAGTGACGGTGGCGGTGGTGGCGGATTCAGTGGCGGTGGCGGTGGCGGGGCCGGGAGCGGCTTCGCCCTCTTCATCATCTTCCGCGTCCTGCTCGACATCGCGATCCTGGGACACGGACTCGGCCTGCTGGTGCTGCTGGCACTCGCGGCGGCCTGGTGGTTCATGACTCGCGGCTATCCGAGGATGCAGCGCAACTGGGAGGCACGCAGCCGGCAGGGTCGCGCCCACCGGCGCGAGACCAAGGTGCGGCAGCGCCGTGTCGAGCTTGCAGCGGCCGAGGCAGCCGAGGAGAACCCGATCTTCGGGCCCGAGGCTGTACGCACGGCCGCCGCGCAGCTGTTCGACGAGATCCAGCTCGCCTGGTCGGGCGACGATCGGATCGCGCTGCGCGGCCTGATCACGCCGACCCTGCTCGACGAGTGGGAGCGCCGTCTGGACGACTTTGAGCGCAAGGGCTGGCGCAACGTCGTCGAGCCCGTCGGCTCGTCGAAGGTCGAGTACATCGGCATTCTCCGGCGTGAGCGCGGTGACGACGACCTCGACCGTGTCGTCGTCCGGATCGAGGCCAAACTGCGTGACTACGTCACCGACTCCAGCGGACGCCGCATCAGGCGTGACGGCCAGTTCACGGAGTCGGTACGGATGCGCGAGTACTGGACACTCGAGCGGCGCGGTGATCACTGGGTGTTGGCCTCGATCGAATCGGGTGCCGAGGGCGAGCACTCGCTCAAGGACAAGATCGTCCAGACCCACTGGGCCGATGACCAGGCCCTGCGCGATGAGGCGCTGGTCGAGGGCGCCGTAGCCGAGGGCACGCCCGACGGCTTCAAGGTCGCGGACCTCGCCGACCTCCAGTTCGCGGGTGACGCCCGCGCAGCAGCCCTGGACCTGAGCCTCGCGGACGCGCGCTTCGGACCTGACATCCTCGAGGTCGCCGCGCGGCGCGCGGTCACGGCCTGGACCGAGGCGGTCGACGGCTCCGATGCAGAGTTGCAGAGAGTCGCCACGCCCGACGCGATCCTGGAGCTGCTGCACCCCGGAGACCCGAGCGGCCGTACACGGCTGGTCGTTCGCGGCGTGCAGGTGCAACGGATCCGGATCGTCGGTTTGGACGCCGCCAGCGAACCGGCGACAATGACCGTCGATGTCGACCTTCGCGGCCGCCGCTACATCGAGGACCGCGACACGACCCGAGTCCTGGCCGGTAGCGCCACCCGCCCGATCGGCTTTACCGAGCGTTGGACGCTCGCGGTAACCGGCGACGCCGCTGAGCCCTGGCGGATCGTGTCGGTCCAGACTCCCGCCGTTCCGGCGTGACCAAGCGCTAACCGCCGTCGCGAAGGCGATCGACGGAGTCAACACCGCTACTGCGCAGCGACCACATCCGCCGGCGGCGTGATCTCCGCCGACGATGCGGCGACTGCCCGAGCGCGGAGGGAGCGCAGCGTCACCGTGCCGACCGCTGCCACGAGCAGACAGGCGACTGCACCTAGCGCGAGCCCGGAGCGCGCACCGTGGGCCGCCATGACGGCACCTACGATCGGGCCGCCGATCGGCGTCGATCCCTGGAACGCGACGAACCACAGGGACATCACGCGTCCCCGCATTTCCGGCGCGGCCCGCAGCTGCAGGGTGGCGTTCGTCTGCGACATGAACGCTACGGAGGCCGAACCGACGATCACCAGCGCCACCAACTCGAGCACGAGGTTCGGAGCCACTGCGGCAAAGGCCATCGAGATGCCAAACGCGAGTGCGGCGATGATCAAAGGCAGCGAGCCGATCTTGCCGCGTGTGGCGAGCGCGAGGCCGCCGACCACAGCGCCGGCGCCCATGGCCGCGGTCATGAAGCCGTAGCCGGCGGAGCCAACGTGAAGCCCGTGTGAGGCCATGTACGGCAAGGAGACCTGGAACTCATACGCAAGGCAGCCGACGACGGCAGCCATCACCAGCGGCAGCGCCAGGCGCGAGTCGTGGCGCACGTAGCGCAGACCCTCACGCAGCTGTCCCTTGGCGCGCAGCGTTGGAATCACCGGGCTGAGTGCGGAGGTGTCCATCCGCATGAGCGAGCTGATCACGGCGATGAAGCTCACGGAGTTGATCAGGAAGCACCAGCCGGTTCCGACCGCGGCGATCATCAGGCCGCCGATCGCGGGACCGACGACGCGCGCGACGTTGACCATCGTCGAATTCAGGCTGACCGCGTTGCGCAGGTGGTCAGGCCCGACCATCTCCATCATGAAGGACTGGCGCGCCGGATTCTCGAAGGCGTTGTTGAGGCCGAGCACGACTGCGAGCACGCCGATCTCCCACACGTGCACTGAATGCGTGACCGTGAGCAGACCGAGGACAAGGGCCTGCACGGCCATCATCGCCTGCAGCCCGATCATCGCCTTGCGCTTGTTCACGCGGTCGGCGACGACACCGCCGTAAGGGCCGAGGATCAGCACCGGCAGCGTCTGCAGAGCGACGATCAATCCGAGCGTGGTGGCGGAGTGCGTGATCGTCAGGACCAGCCACGACTGGGCGGCCATCTGCATCCAGGTGCCGGCCAGCGAGGTCGCCTGGCCGCCCAGGTACAGCCGGTAATTGGGGACCTCGAGCGCAGCGAAGGTGGTTTTGGAGACGCGGTTGACCAGCGGGCTCATCAAACTCCCTGGTGCATGTGCTGGGCGAGCTGCTCGAGCGCGGGCAGCGCAGCCTCGACCAGCGCGCGATCCTCAGTCGAGAGCTGTACGAGCGCCGACTCCACCGCCTGGGTCCGCTGTGCGCGGATCGCGGCAGCCAGATCGCGGCCGGCCTGGGTCGCGTCGAGCCACGCGGAGCGGCGGTCGCTCTCGTCGGGCGTGCGGATCAGAAGCCCGTCCTCTGCCAGCTTGGCGACGGTGCGCGAGAGCAGTGTCGGGTTCAGGCCCTCCTGCTCGGCGACATCGGCGAGCCGAATCGGGCCGTTACGGACCGTGTTGAGCAGGACCGCGACGCGCGTTGGCGTTAGGTCGGCGGCGAGGCCTGCCTCGGTTGGGCGCAGGACGCGGGCCAGGTGCCCGAACACCATCCGCAGCCGCTGTGCCGTCTCCGCGTCGACTCCTGTCGCCATTGCAGCCGTCCCTTGAACTAGATACTTGCTTGCTGGCAAGCATCTTAGCAGGCTGTCTACAACCGACCTTGAGCGGCGAGTCAGCTAAAGGCTGCGGGGTCGGACGCTCGGGTGCTTACTGGCCCAGGGTCACGCCGCTATCGCCGAGGCTTCGCGAGGAGACTCCGGGGCGCCGGCTTGGACCGGGGACTCGTGGAAGTCGCGTTGGCGGATTGTGGTGAATGCGACGACCATGCCGACGAAGGCGACGCCGGCGGCCACGAGCAGGATCGTGTTGAGCGCGTCGACGTAGCTGGCCTTGGCCGTGCCGATCAGCAGGCCCTGAAGGTGGGCCGGCACGCCCGTGGCCGCGCCGCGCAGCCCGCCGGAGGCGATCGCAGCCCCGAGCGCGTGCGAGTGGGCGGCCAGCGGCGTGCCGTTGAGATTCGTCACGACCTCCGACTTGATGCGGCTCGCGAGGATCGTGCCGAGGCTGGCGACGCCCGTGGCGATGCCGACCTGGCGCAGGGTCGAGTTGATCCCCGAGGCCATCCCGGCGCGCTCGGCGGGGACGACCGCAACGGCCGTCGAGACCAGCGGTACATTGATCAGCCCGGAGCCGATACCGGCGAGGATGAAGCCCGGCAGAAAGTGAGTCCAGCCGTCCGCCGGCGTCAGTCCACGCATCAGCAACAGCCCGGCTACGACGAACGCGAAGCCGGCTCCGATCAGCAGCCGCGTCGGGACCTTCGTCGTGAGCCGGCCCGCCACGCCCGCAACTAGGAAGATGGCGCCGGTCAACGGGAGGAAGCGCACACCGGCTGCCATCGCCGAGTACCCGAGCAGATTCTGGAAGTAGATCACCAGATACGTGAGCATCGAGAAGATCGACGCCGATACCGCCCATGCGGCCACCAGACCGCCGTTGAAGGTCGGCACCCGCAGCAACCTGAGGTCGAGCATCGGCTCGCGCGCGCGCAACTCGATCGCGATGAAGCTGACGAGCAGAACCACAGCCGCCGCGAGCGACCCCAGCACGGTGGCGGAGCCCCAGCCCTCGGCCTGGCTGCGGATCAGCCCGAAGACGAACCCGGCAAGCGCGAGGCTGAAGCTCAGGAACCCGGCCACGTCAGGACGTGGGGCCCCCGGGAGCTTCGACTCGTCGACACGGCACCAGGTGACGATGAGCGCGAACACGCCGATCGGCACGTTGACGAAGAAGATCCAGCGCCAGCTGAGACCGGTGGTGATCGCGCCGCCGAGAACGGGCCCAACAGCAATGGCCACGCCTGTGATCGCGCCGAACACCGCAAACGGGATACCGCGCTCACGTGGCGGGAACGCCTGCGCAAGCAGGGCGAGCGCAGTCGCGAACATGATCGCGCCGCCCACCCCCTGAAGCGCACGCGACAGCGAAAGGAAGGTCGAGCTCTGGGCGACGCCACAGAGCGCCGACCCGAGCGTGAACACGACGATCCCCGTTGCGAACACGCGCCGGCGGCCGGCGAGGTCTGCTATCGAGCCGGCGGTGAGCAGCAACGCCGCCAGCGTCAGCGCGTAGGCGTCGATCACCCACTGCAGGTCCGAGAGGTCAGCGTTGAAGGCTCGCTCGATCTGAGGCAACGCGACGTTGACGATCGTGACGTCCAGCAACAGCATGAAGACGCCTGTGCAGACGGCGATCAATGTCCACCACTTCCGGGCCATAGTCACTCCGCTTCCAAGAGAGGTTATTACTGAGCGCAGGCTCAGAATATCACGATTCCTGAGCTTCTACTCAAGAAACCCTTACCCGCAGCGGCTACGCTTGCCAACCTGTGAAATGACGGCAACAGACGAACCACGCAAGCGGGGCCGGCCGCCCTCAGGCGGTCGCGAGGCGATCCTCGACGCAACCCTCGCCGTACTTCGCGAGGAGGGCATCGCAAACCTGACCAGTCGTGCCGTGGCAGCGCGCGCGGGCGTGTCCGACGCGAGCGTCTACTACCACTTCGGCGACCGCGCCGGCCTGCTCCAGGCCGTCTTCGAGCACGGCATGAAGCCACTCATGTTCATGGCGGGTCTCGATTCGAAGACGATGGATCCACCGACTGTGATCCGCAAGGCGTCGGCAGCACTCGACCGCTTCTTCGAGGACGTGCTCCCGGTCATACACGCCGCACAGGCCGATCCCGAGCTGCGTTCAGCGCTCGCCGACTACATCGAAGCCCACCAGCTCGGGCCGCACAAGGGCGTGCGCCTGCTCGGCGCCTACCTACGGGCCGAGCAGGCGGCCGGCCGCGTCAGCGCCGATGCCGACCCGGACGCGATCGCGCTGCTGGTGATCGATACCGCGTTTGCGCGCGCCGCCCAACGGCAGATGCTCCTCCACAGGGACGAGCATCTGCCGTCGAGCGAAGCGCTGCTGAACGAGATCAGCCGACTGCTGAACTAAGCGTGTCGAGCGTCGCGTTGAGCGTCGCGGAGGCCCGCATCGCAGCCTCGACCGGCTCCAGGTCCGGGTGGTAGTACCCGCCGATGTCGACCTGCCGGCCCTGGACCTCGGCCAACTCAGCGACGATCTTCTCCTCGTCGGCCTTCAGGCGCTCGGCGAGCGGCTTGAAGCGCTCGGCCAACTCGGGGTCGTCGGTCTGCGCGGCCAGCTCCTGAGCCCAATACAGCGCCAAATAGAAATGGCTACCGCGGTTGTCCAGCTCGCCGACCCTGCGCAGCGGCGACCTGCGCTGCTCGAGCACACTCCCCGTCGCGCGGTCGAGCGTGTCCGCGAGCACCTTCGCCCGCGCGTTGCCGGTCTTCTCGGCCAACAACTCGAACGACACCGCCAGCGCCAGGAACTCACCGAGCGAATCCCAGCGCAAATGGTTTTCCTTGACGAACTGCTGGACATGCTTCGGCGCGGAACCGCCGGCGCCGGTCTCGAACATGCCGCCCCCATCCATCAGGGGCACGATCGACAGCATCTTGGCGCTCGTACCGAGCTCGAGGATCGGGAACAGGTCTGTCAGGTAGTCGCGCAGGACGTTGCCGGTGACGGAGATCGTGTCCTGGCCGGCACGAGCGCGCGCCAGCGTGAAACGCGTCGCCTCCGCGATCGGCAGGATCTCGATCTCGAGTCCGTCGGTGTCGAGCGCCGCGAGCGCCGGCCGCACCTTCTGGAGCAGTTCGGCGTCGTGTGCGCGCGTCTCGTCCAGCCAGAAGACCGCAGGGGCCCCGGTGGCGCGAGCGCGCGCCACCGCGAGCCGGACCCAGTCCTGAATCGGCGCGTCCTTGACCTGGCAGGCTCGCCAGATATCGCCGGGAGCGACCTCGTGCTCGATCAGGCCCCGACCGGAAGCATCGACGATCCGCACACGGCCGGGCTGCTCGATCTCGAACGTCTTGTCGTGCGAGCCGTACTCCTCGGCGGCCTGCGCCATCAGCCCGACGTTCGGGGTCGTGCCCATCGTCGCTGGGTCGAAGGCGCCGTGCAGGCGGCAGTCCTCGAGAGTCTCGGCATAAAGCGGCGCATACGAGTGATCGGGGACCACGTACTTGGTGTCCTGCTGCTCCCCGGCTGCGTTCCACATCTGACCGGACGCCCGGATCGCAGCGGGCATCGAGGCGTCGATGATCACGTCGCTGGGCACGTGGAGGTTCGTGATCCCGCGGTCCGAGTCGACCATCGCCAGCCCCGGCTTGCCCTCGTACACGATCTCCGTGCCCGCGGGCAGCGTCCCGAGACCGTCGTTCGGGTTCCAGCCCGGCGTCCCGACCAGCTCGGGGAAGAAGCTCGTCACCGCGTGACCGAACAGGATCGGGTCAGAGACCTTCATCATCGTGGCCTTCAGGTGCACGGAGAACAGGATGCCCTTCGCCTGCGCGTCAGCGATCTGCTCGGCGAGGAATGCGTCGAGCGCCGCGGCGCGCATTACGGAGCCATCGATGACCTCGCCGGCGAGCAGCGCGAAGTCGCGCTTCAGCACCGTCACGGTCCCGTCCTGCGCAATGTGCTCGATCCGCACGGTGGTGGGCGCGGCGACCGTCACGGCCTGCTCGGTCGTGCGGAAGTCACCGTCGCTCATCGTCGCGACGTGCGACTTGGACTCGGACGACCAGGCGCCCATCGAATGCGGGTGCTTCTGCGCGTAGGCCTTCACCGAAGCGGGTGCACGGCGGTCCGAGTTGCCCTCACGCAGGACCGGGTTCACGGCGCTCCCCTTGACCTTGTCGTAGCGGGCACGGATGTCGCGCTCACCGTCGGTCGCGGGGCTATCCGGATAGTCGGGGAGGTCGTAGCCCTGCCCCTGCAACTCCTTGATCGCGGCCTTCAGCTGCGGCACCGAGGCGCTGATGTTCGGGAGCTTGATGATGTTCGCCTCAGGAGTCTTGGCGAGCTCGCCCAATTCGGTGAGTGCGTCGTGGGTGAACTGCTCATCCGTCAGCCGGTCCGGAAACTGGGCGAGAATGCGGCCGGCAAGGGAGATGTCACGGGTTTCGATGTCGACGTCGGCGGCGGCAGCGAAGGCGCTGACGATCGGCAGCAGCGACGCGGTCGCGAGCGCCGGAGCCTCGTCGGTGTAGGTGTAGATGATCTTCATAGCTGAGCGTGACGTTAGCTTGCCGACGATAATCGGGCTCCGATGCTCGCGCTCCCACAGCCAATCGCTCTTCCTGCCAGCGCCGCGCGGGCGGGAACACTTTCTGGCGCTGTCATCGGGATCGATCCCGGGCACAACGGCCGCAACTGGAGCGACCCGAGCGTCATCAACCATCTCGTCTGGAACGGACGCGAGATGGAGACCTGCGACACGACCGGGACCGAAACCGACGGCGGCTACACCGAGGCGCAGTTCAACTGGAACGTCGCTGGATATCTGACAGCGGACCTGAAGGCCAAGGGCGCCAAGGTCGTGCTCACACGCCATAGCAACGACGGTGTCGGCCCGTGCGTGACCACGCGCTCGCAGATCGTCGACAACGCACATGCGAACGTGGCCGTCGACATCCACGCCGACGGCGGACCGGCGTCAGGTCGCGGGTTCGCGATTCTCGAGCCGGTCGCCGACAAGACCAACGCCAAGGTCATCAAGTCCTCCGACCGTTTCGCGCGGGTCCTGCGCTCGAGCTTTGAGTCCGGCACCGGCATGCCGTTATCGACTTACGACGGCGTCGACGGCTTGCAGCCGCGAGACGACCTCGCGGGTCTGAACCTGACCACGGTTCCGAAGGTCCTGATCGAGTGCGGGAACATGCGTAACGTCACCGATGCGAAGCTGCTGACCACCACCTCGTTCCAGAAGCGCGCGGCGGCCGCCATCGCCGCCGCGATCATCCGCTTCCTGAAGTAGTCGCCCACCACCGCTCGCGCCGCCGGTCCGGTGACCACCCCGCCGGCACAAACCTCCCGTGCGTGAGCCGTTTTGTGCGCTCGGGGCGCCTGGCGACGGTCTGACGCGGGCGAGGGTCAGAGGCGAGCGGCCATCGACCGGCCCGCCTGCCGGCCACTGAACAGGCACCCGCCCAGGAACGTCCCCTCGAGTGCGCTGTAGCCGTGCATCCCGCCGCCGCCGAAACCGGCGGCCTCGCCGGCGGCCCACAGTCCGGCGAGCGGCTCACCTTCGGTGCCGAGCACGCGCGCCTCGAGGTCGGTCGCCAGTCCGCCGAGCGTCTTGCGCGTGAGGATGTGGAGCTTGACGGCGATCAGCGGGCCGGCTGCTGGATCAAGGATCCGGTGTGGCGCGACCACGCGACTCACCCGGTCCGGCAGGTAGCGGCGGGCGGCGCGGATCGCCATCACCTGCAGGTCCTTGCCGTACGGGTTGGCGAGCTCGCGGTCGCGCGCGAGGATCTGGCGCTCGATCTCCTCGAACTGCAACCGCGACTCATCGCTCAGTGCGTTCATGCCGGCAACGAGCTCCCGCAGGCTGTGGGCGACGACGAAGTCCTCGCCGTGGTCGAGGAACGCCTGGATCGGCGCCGGCACCTCCGGCAGCAGCCGCGAGCGCACCGTTTCCTCGACGTTCTTGCCGGTTATGTCCGGGTTCTGCTCGGAGCCCGACAGCGCGAACTCGCGCGTGATGATCCGGCGGTTCAGCACGAACCAGGTGTAGTCGTGGCCGGTGTGTCCGATGTGGGCGAGCGTCGCAACCGTGTCGAAGCCCGGGAACAGCGGCACCGGCAACCGCTTTCCGGTCGCGTCGAACCACATCGAGGATGGCGCCGGCAGGATCCGGATCCCGTGGTTCTGCCAAACCGGGCTCCAGTTGCGCACGCCCTCGGTGTAGTGCCACATGCGGTCGCGCCCTATCCAGCTCGCTCCGGAGCGTTCGGCGATCTCGAGCATACGCCCATCCGTGCTTGGGGGGACCCCGGCGACCATGTCGCGTGGTGGCGGACCGAGCCGCTCGGGCCAGTACCGGCGCACGAGCTCGAAGTTGCCGCCGATGCCGCCACTGGAGACCAGCACGGCGCCGGCACGCGCCTCAAAGCGGCCGACCATCTCCCGCGAGCTCTCCTGACCGCGCCCAACCAGTGAGCGCGCGAGCACGGCCCCGACCACACCCACGACGGAACCGCTCTCGATCAGCAACTCGTCGACCCGATGGCGGAAGGCAAGCTGGACAAGGCCGCGCTCGGCGGCTGCGCGGACAACGCGCTCGAACGGTTCGACCACGGCCGGCCCGGTACCCCATGTGAGGTGGAAGCGCGGCACGGAGTTGCCATGCGCGAGCGCGTGCCCGCCGCCGCGCTCAGCCCAGCCGGGGCTCGGCAGCACCCGCACACCGAGCGAGCGCAGCCAGTCCCGCTTCTCGACCGTCGCGAACTCGACGTAGGCCCGCGCGAAGCGCCGTGGATGCTCGTCCTCGGGCCGGTCGAACTGCGCAGTGCCGAGCCAATCAGACCACGCAAGCTCAAACGAGTCGTGGATCCTGGCACGCCGCTGCTCCGGAGAGTCGACGAAGAACAGCCCGCCGAGTGACCAGAAGGCCTGCCCGCCCAGTGACGCCTCGGGCTCCTGGTCGAGCAGCAGCACGCGCTTACCGGCCGCCGCGAGCTCGGCGGTGGCGACCAGCCCGGCGAGGCCACCACCCACCACGATGGCGTCTGCGTTCAACTGCGAGTCGTTCACGCTCGCGGAGGCTAACCGAACCGGGCGGTCCGGCTCTCTACAAGCCGCTCGGGTGGAGGATCTTGTTGAAGCTCTTGAGGTAGCCGGTGCTCGGGTTGGCGATCGGATGCACCATCGCGGCGCCGCCGTCGGCCGTGCTGCCGCCGCTCTCCCACCACTGACCGTCGAGGTCGATGATCACGTGCTCGTCGTCGTTGTTGTTGTCGAGGCTCGGAACCAGCTTGGTGATTTTCATGGTCTTCCACTCGCCAACCCACTTCGGCAAGGTGATCGACACCGAGCTACTCGAATTCGCTTTCCGGCCCTTGACGACGTGGACACCAATCGTCGCCGGGTTGACCGCCTTCTTGACGGTCACGGTCTTCTTCTTCTTGACCCAGATCTTGACCGTGGCGACGGTGCGGTCGTAGATCGTCACGTACTTGCCGGGGCCCTTGAGGATGCCGGCCGATCCGGGCAGGGTCTGCGTCGTCTGCGGCGAGTTGAGGTAGCCGGCGGCGTGTAGTACGTCAGACACGAAGCCCGAGCAGTCGTAGCCGCTGGAGACCACCCACGCCGGATTCTCGTGCCCACCGCCCCAGCTGTAGGGGATGCCGTTGAGCAACTTCGCCTCGTTCTCCATAGCAACCAGCTTGAGCTTCGGCCCCGCGCTGCTGGTGACCGCAGGTGCGCTCATCGCCTGCGTGAGCGTCAGCGCCTGCTGCTCCGTGGTCGCACTGTCATTTGTGAACTTGTAGACCGCCTGCCCCGGGCTCTGGGCGGCGCCGTCGGCAGCTAGTTGGTGCGCCGCAGTGACCAGCGCTGCGCTGGGCTGCGCGGCGGCAGTGACCGCACGCGCGAGCACGTGCTCGTTGACGGCGATCTGAGCACTGGCGCTCACGCTCTTGCCCACAGCCGCCAGCACCTTGGACGACGACCCGGCGATCGCGTTCGCGTAGCCGCCGTCGATGTACTCGACCGCAGCCAGCAGCTGCCACGGAACCTGGTAGCGGGCCGCGACCGTGCGGTAGGTGTCGGCCAGGTACGCAGGCGGCTCGTAGCTGCTTGCCCCGTCAGCCAGGCTCGTCAGATTCGAAAGCGAGAGGTCGTGCGTGTACGACGCGACCGTCGAGTGCGGAGTCGCAGGCGGCTTGGAGACGACAGGCTTCAGCTTCAGCTTCGGCTTCGGCTCTCCGGCGAGCACCAGACGCGCACCACCGGAGGTGACCGCTGAGTCGGAGCTGGTCGCAATCGGCACGCGTCGCGACCTGGGCCACATCGGGTGAACGCGGACGCTCGGCGCCACCGCGGACCTCGCGGCCTGATGACTCGTATGCGACCGGTGGATCACCGTGAATATCGCCGCCGCTGCCGCCACCGCGGCGAGCAACGCGATGATTCCGGCGAGCACGCCCATGCTCGGGATCAAGCTGATCGAGGGACCCTCGCCGGCAGGCTGCAGGCGCGGCGCGATCTTCAGCGCCGGGATGGGCTGATCGTCAGGTGGCTGGCGTGTCGGTTGACGCAGCGACATCCCGAGTCTCCATCTCGGCGAGCTGGTCGCCGATCGTAACTCCAGTACGTGAGATTTCTCCGGCCGCCAGCTCAAGGATGTTACGCGCACCCTTGGCGGCACGCGCCCGCCACGGCGGAATCCGTTCAGCCAGCCCGACAACCCGCAGCTCACGATCCATGAACACTGCATCGAACTCGAAGCGCATAAAGGCACTGTGAATTGACGACTCGCCGCGGAACAGCATGCCGCTGCCAGCGGGTAGGGAGGCGCGGCCAAGCAGGCCGCGCATCCGCCGCCAGATCGTGTCCGCGACCTCGGTCCGATCGCAGACAACGCTGTCGCCGCGCGTGCGATTGAGAATCGTCAGGGACACAGCTTCAGCGGTTGAAGAGTTCGCGCTTGAGGACCTTGCCGGTTGGGTTGCGCGGCAGCTCGTCGAGGAACACAACCTCCCGGGGCACCTTGTAGCGCGCGAGGTTGTCGCGCACGTATTCCTTGACGTCCTCTGCGGTGAGCTCGGCACCGTCGCGCAGCACCACGAAAACGCTCAGGCGCTGACCGAACTTCTCATCGGGTACGCCGGCGGCCGCAGCCTCGAGCACGGCCGGGTGCAGATGCAGCAGCTCCTCGATCTCGCGGGGGAACACATTCTCACCGCCGGAGATGATCATCTCGTCGTCACGACCGTCGATGAAGAGGCGGCCGGCGGCGTCGAAATGACCGACGTCGCCCGATGAAATGAGCCCGCGGATCCGCTCCTTGTCGCCACCGCCTGTATAGCCCTCGAACTGGATCATGTGCCCGACGAAGATGCGCCCGGTTTCACCAGGAGGCAGCTCCTCGCCATCCGTGCCGAGGATCTTCACGACGGCGCCGCGCACGACGCGCCCGACCGAGGCAGGTGCAGCATCCAGGTCCGCGGGCGTCGCGATCGTCGCGTAGGCGATCTCCGTCGAGCCGTAGAGGTTGTAGAGGACGGGACCGAACGCCGTGTGGGCGCGCCGGGCGAGGTCGGTTCCCAGCTGCGATCCGCTCAGGTAGATGATTCGCAGGTGCGAGAGATCGCGCCCCTGCCGGTCCTCAAGCTCGAGCTCGAGCACGCGCTGCAGCATCACCGGCACGACCACCCAGGTCGTCACGCGGTGGCGCGCGAGACTGTCGAGCGCATCGGCGGGCACGAAGCGCCGCTGGAGGACGAGCGTGGCGCCGAGCCCGATCTGCAGCAGCCCCTGGGTGAAGCCGAGCGCGTGGAACAGGGGCGCCGAGATCTGAGCGACGTCCCCAGAGCGGAACGGGACCTTGCTGAGCGGACCGCCGACCGGCGAGAGCGAGAACGGAACGTCGCGCCCGGCGCCCTTGGGCGTGCCGGTGGTGCCGCTCGTAAGAATCACCAGGCGCGGGGCGCGGGCGGGCTTCGGCGGCGTCCGCGTCGGCGTGGAGGCGATCAGCGCCGCGAGCGTGTCATCGGCGTCGTGACGCGTCTCCAGCCACGCACGGAAGCGGCCGCGGGGCAGCGCGAGATCGCCGATCAAAGGCTCGAACTCCTCGTCGTAGACGAACAGGTCGACGCCCTCGCGCTCGGAGACCTCGCGCACCTGCGGACCGGAGAAGCCGGTGTTCATCAGGATCACCCGCGCGCCGCACCTGGCGGCGGCGAACAGGGCCTCCAGGAAGCCGCGGTGGTTTCGGGTCATGATCGCGACGCCGTCACCGGCTTTGAGCCCCGCACCGATCCAGGCCGTGGCGACCGCGTTGACGCGGTCGTCGAGCTGGCGATAGGTCAGCTCGCCCTGCTCGTCGATCAACGCCAGCTGGTCGGGATGCCGGATCGCCGCGGCCGCCACCCCTGCGCCGAGCATCCCGTAGTCGCCGAAGGCCTTGACGACCCGCGCCAGGCGGTGCGGGGGTTCGATCCCGAACATCCCACTGCGGAAGCAACAGCCGAGGTAATAAGCCTCATTGCCGAACCGATCGGCGAGCTTCTCGGCCCGCGCAAGCACTTCGCCGCTCTGCGCGATCGACTTCATATCGCCAAGTTATCGAGTGTCAGCGGTGGCCGCGCGGCCATTGGACTTGCGACCTGGCGAACGGACGGGCGAAGGACGGCGACCGGTCTAGCCGGTCTTGGTGGTGCTGGTCGTCGTCGTACCGGTCGTCGTCGGCGTGGTCGTGGTCGTCGTCGTCTTGGTCGTGGTCGACGCGACCTTCACGGATCCGTAAGTTACCGTGCCACGGTTGTCGACGTCGACGCAGACGGTGCTGTTGCACGAGATCTGACTCAGCGTCGCCTGTGAAGCCTTCTTCAGCGGCTTGGCAGCGCTCCAGCCACCGCGCACCGGCGTGGCACTGGTGTAGGCGTTGGAGGCGCCGTCGACAGCTACGCAGAAGTTGCGCTTCGGGCAGGCGACACCATCGACCAGCTGGGCCCCGATCGCAGGCGGGTCAGATCCGATCTGGGACCCGGTCCAAGCGCTGGCGCCGGTCGACGGCGTCGACGAGGCGCTCGCGAGCCCGCTCCCGGCGTTGCCATATCCGACGCCGATGCAGAGCTTCACCGTGTTGCAGGTGAGCGCTGCCATCACGGCCACATTGCTGCTGAGCGTGCCCGCCGCCTTCCAGGCGCTCGCGCCACCGGTCGGGTTGATCGAGTAGAAGCGTTCGCTGCCGCCGATCACGCAGAGCGTGGTCGACGCGCACGCGACGGAACTGAGCGAGACCCCGGTACCGACGGTGGCTAACGTCCAGGCGCTCGAAGAGCCCGCCGGATCGGTGGTGTAGGCGACCTGGCCGTTGGCAGCGTTATCGACAGCGATGCAGAGCTTCGTGGTCGGGCACGAGATCGCCGAGAAGCCCGCGTAGCCGCCGCCTGTCTGCGTGGCGGTATCGATCCGCGCCGGCTTGCTCCAGCCCTTGACGCCGGCAAGCGGGTCTGTCGAATGCATTACGCGACCGCCCGCGTCGACCGCGACGCAGAACGTCGTCGATGGGCACGAGATTCCCGTGATCGCGTTATCGGAGCCGGTATCGATCGACTCACGGCGCCAGCCGACGGCGGGACGCGACGGGTGCGCCGTCGCCCAGATGTCGCCCTTGAGGTCGCCGGCCAGACACAGAAGCGTCTTGGCGGGAATCTTGGTCGTCGGCGTCTTGACCGTCGGCGCACAGGCGACCGAGTCGAGCGCGCCGCCCTTATTGGGGTTCTCGAGCAGCGCCGATTTGTTCCACTTGATCGAGTAGGACGCGGCGCTCGCCATCGCCGGAAGCGACAGGCACGCCACCAGCAGTGCGAGCAGCGGGAGCGCCCGTTTCGGGCGGATCAGTTTTGAGCTCATCGACAGCAAGAAGTGCGTAGTTCTAGCAGCCGGATTCACGGATTCAGCAGCAAAGCGTGCAGAAAACACTGGCCGCGATCCCAGCAGGTCATTGCGACCCGAAACCCGTTGGAAGGCAAAAGGTTGCGGACCTGACCATAGAAGAATCTTGTTACGGAACCGTGAGGCCAACCGTCGCGGCCGCAGTGTCGGTCGCGTCGACGAGCTCGTCCAGGCCCGCCCATACGGCCTGGCTGAGCAGCTCCGGATGGCCGCGTGCGAGGTCGCGGTGAAGCGTGCGCAGCGGTGGGAACGGCCGGTGCTTCGCGTCGCGCAGCGTCGCGGCGAGGACCGAGAGCGCCTGGTCCAGGCCGGCCTGCAGTGCCGCAAGCAGTGGCAGCGGCTTGGTCTCGGGCATCGTCGCGATGTCCAGGCGTAGGACGTGGAGGCCGTAGACAAGACGCCTCAGCGCACTGAGCACAGTGGCAGCGGTCCTGGGGTCGGCGCCGTGGCCGTGGGGCGGCTCGCTGCGGGCCAGCTCGATCGCACCCTGCGCGTCTGCGTACGCGACGCGTGCCTCGCGCGCGAGTGTCCGCAACTGCGTCTCGGGCATGCGCCTGCCGGTGGTCAGCCCGCTGAGCACGGCGTCGAGGTAGGCATGTTGAGTATCAGCCAGCGTGGCCAGCAGCGGGCCGATGGAGAGCGCCGACCAGGTCGGCCAGAGCAGGTACGCGGCCAAGCCGATGGCTCCGCCGATCGCGGTGTCGATCCCACGGTCAAGGGCGATCTGTGCAGTGTCGGGTGAGACGGCATGCAGCAGGAACACGACGACGCCGGTCAGCATCGCGACGCCGGCGGCGAAATTCGCTGGGAACACTGCGTAGGTGCACCACGCAAGCACTGCCACCACCGCAACCGCGCCCCAGCCGCTCGGGTCGAGCGCAACCGCGATCAAGGTGGCGATCACGACGCCGGCCATCGTTCCGAGGACGCGTTCGGCGCCGCGTGTGAAGGTCTGGCCGAAGCTCGGCCGGAGGACCGTCGAGGCGGCCACCACCGCCCAGTAGGCACGTGGCAGCGCGACACGCTGGACCAGCAGCTCCGTCAGCGCGACCACAACCGCGAGCCGCACCGCGTGGCGCCCGGCAGCCGTGTCCAGGGCCGCGCCGGTGCGCATCCGGTGCACGTCGGCTGCGAGCTGGCTCCCGATCCGGCGCGTGCCGAGGCTTGGCCGGCCGGGGATAGCGCCGCCGCCGGTGCCCGGGGAATGCAGAGCGGCGGCCAAGCGGGCCGCCGCTGTCACCTGGCCAATCAGCGCGGCGAGCCGCTGGTCGAGCGCCGCCGATGCCAACGGCTCGCGGGCCGCTCCCCAGTCGCTCACCTCAGCAGCCTGCGCCGGGAGCTGGGCGAGTGTCGACTGATCGCCATCGATCGCTCCGACCGTCAGCACGAGCAGCTCATGCAGGCGCTCCAGCGCGTCATGGACCTCATCTGACGTGGCCTTGCTGAGATCGGAGTCGGTGCGGCGGAGCTGCGCGAGCAGCGTGCTGAGACCGATCAGCTCGAGGCGGATCCGCCGGCCCTCACCGACGAGGTCGGCGAGCGCATCGCGGTCCTGGTCGGCGAACAGCGCCGGTGCCGCAAGCACCTGGTCGGCGGCTTCAAGCGCCGTCGCCGCGGGCATCGACGACCGCGTGACCTCGGCCGTGAACTCGGCCAGGGCACCATAGGCCGCCGCCAGCGCTGCCCGCTGGCGGCGCCATGCGAGCGGCACCGCGACGATCGCAGCGAACAGCACCTGCGTGGCACCGCCGCCCAGCACGAGCCCGGTGAGGGCCAGCGCGTGAGGAAGGTCCTCCGGGAACCGCCCGAAGACGATGAACGCGATGATCGACTGCGTCCCGATGACCACCCCGCGGCGGCCAAGTGAGGCGGCGCTGCCGGCCACCAGACAGAAGATGACGAGCAGCAACAGGTGCAGCCAGGCCCAGCGCCCGCCGAGCGTGCCCGCCAGGGTTGCGATCCCGAGCGCTACGGTGGCACCGGCCATCGTCCCGATCGGCGGGACCATCGGCCCATCGCCGGCGCGCCAAGCGACCCCGGCGAGCATCGCACCGACGCCCATCGTGACGGCGGCGTCCGGCGACCCGATCGCGGTTCCGAGCGCCAGCATCGCGGCAACCGGGATCGCAGCGATCAGACCTGCGCGCACCGAGACCTGGGCGCGGTCGAAGCGCCCCGCTTCCTTGAACGCCTGTCCGACGGCGACGGTCTTGCCGTCTCGGGGTCTGGCGTCTCGCGGCCCGGCCGAGGTGCTCACGCAAACGGCGGGGAGGGGATGTAAGGGTGTAACGGCCCCAGATTGCCGTGGGTGGCGACCGCACCGTAGGACCTGAACGGGAGCCTGGCGGCTAGGAAGACGTCGATCGCCCACTGCTGCCGGCCGGTGACGAAGCCGATCTCGATCTTGCGCTCGTCCCTGAGCTGGTGCAGCCCGTACCACAGCAGCGCCTGCGCGGCGCCCTCGTCGCGTGCCGCCAGCGCCCAAACGCCGCGGCCCGGAGTCGTGACCACGAAGCCCCGGTCACCGAGGCAGTAGATGCTTGCGCCGCGCATCAGCGCCACACCCAGGTCGAGCGTATGCGCGGCCCCGCGAACCGCGCGCGAGATCGGCGCCAGCCGCTCGAGCTCGAGCGGCTGGACCTCGGTGATGTCCGGGTGCAGCTCCGGAATCAGGGTCGCGTCCACCGACCCGGTCACCTGAAAGCTGGGCTCGAGCCGGAACCCGGAGGTGCCGTACAGGCGCAGGGCGCGCGAGTCATTCGAGGCGATGATCACTCCGGCGTCCGTATCACGCTCATACCCGAGCGCCGCCCGAACGAGCGCGCGTCCCTCACCGCCCCGGCTGCGCGTCGGACTGACCGTCAACAGCGACAGGATCCAGAGCCGTTCACGGACAACTGCCTGCGCGACACCGGCGATGATGCCGTCGCGCTCGCTCACGAACGAACCCTCCGGATCGGTGCGCAGCGAGTGGCGGATCCGCGCCTCCCAGATGTGGCGCGCACCGGGTTTGCCGAGGTCGAGCTCGAACGCCTCGGCCGAGACGGTCGCTGCCGGCGGAATGTCGGACTCGGTCATGCGGCGCACCGTTGGCGAGCCCACCATTCTCGTGGACGTCACGGCGCTCACGGGATCAGCACGATCTTTCCCGGCGGGTGGCCGGTCTCGAGCAGGGTGTACGCGTCGCGTACCTGGTCGAGCGGGAAGGTGCGTGCGATCGGCAGCTCGACCTCGCCGTCGACGATCAGCTGCACCAGTTCCTCGACGACCTCGACCGTGGACACGGAACCGCCGCCCTCGGTCTGCACCCCGTAGCGGGGCCCGGCCTCGAAATCGACGATGGTGTCAATGCGCTCTGGCGCGATCCCGAGCGCGATCGCCAGTGCGACGTACCCCTGGCCGACCGTGTCGATCAGCGCCGTGAGTTTGCCGCCGGCACCGGCTGCGGTCGACTGCAGGCGCTCGGCCAGTCCGTCTCCCTGGGCGACCGGGAGCACGCCCCGCGAACGCAGCCATTCGTGGCTGCGCTCGCTGGCGACACCGATCGCCGTCGCCTCGCGCTGCCGCGCGAGCTGCGCCGCAAGCCCGCCGACACCTCCAGCGGCACCCGCGACCACGACGACGTCGCCTGGTCCGGGGGCGACCGCGCTCACGGCGCCATACGCGGTTGTGCCGACCGTCCAGAGCCCGCCGGCCACCGGCCACGGCAGCGCTTCCGGGCGCGGGAGCACGCGGGCCTGCGACACGACCGCCAGCTCCGCCTGGCTGCCGCGCTTGCTGGTGGTCCCGAGGATCTCGTCGCCGAGCGCGAAGTCGGTCACATCAGGTCCGATCTGCTCGACGACCCCGGCCAAGTCGGTGCCCTGAGCCGCAGGGAAGCTGAGCGGGATGTCGGCCTGCATGAGACCGCGGCGTAGCTTCGCCTCGAACGGGTTGATGCCGGCCGCCTTGACCCGGATCAGCAGCTGGCCGTCGCCGAAATCGGGGGGATCGACCTCCGCCAGCTCCAGCACCTCGACTCCGCCGTACTGCTCGAACCTGACCGCGCGCGGCATCTACACACACCTCCTTCGGGGCAGTTACCAGCTCGAGCAGAGACTGTCAGGTTCAGTCTCCCGCCTGCTCGGCGGTCAGCAGCGTGCGCGCCTCGATCATCGCTACCGCTGCGATCACGAGCGCGACCACACGATCCGACCACCACCAGCCGAACGCGTCGTTCAGCAGCAGACCCAGCAGCGCCAGCACCGCTGTGCTGGCGCCGATCGCACTGAGCGTGCTGTCGCCCTTGAGCGCGTGGCTGGCGAGCCGGATCGCGGTCTGGCGCTTGCGGTAGGCGAGCGGTGCGAGTACCACGAAGGCAACTGTCGCCGAGATCACGGTCAGGCCCCCGCCTCCGGGATGGCTGCCGCTGGCGAGCGCGTTAATCGACTCGAAGGCGAGCGCGACCGCGATGATCCCGAGCGCCGTGGCAACCGCGACCGCGGCCCGCGCTTCGACGTGCTCGGCCCGCTCAGGGTCGGTGCGCTCGGTCCGGAAGCGCCAGACCAGCACGATCGAACCGGTCACGTCGGCGAGCACCGAGAGCCCGGCGGCCAACACCCCGAGGCTGTGATCAGCGATCCCGGACCCGACGGAGACGGCGCCTGAGACGAGCCCAAAGCAGATCGATGCCCACGAGAGCCGCAGCGCACGCTCAAGCAGCGCCGAGCGGCCCTCTCCTCCGATGCTCGACCCGTGGCCGGTCTCGCCGTGCACCGACGCTCAAACTAGCGCCAGCTGTTGCGCTCCAACGAGCACCGTTCGCATCTTCTCGACGATCTCGTCGAGCACGTCGTCGTCCGAGATCAGCGGCGGTGCGATCTGGAGGATCGTGTCGCCGCGGTCGTCGGCGCGGGCGATCAGCCCTGCCTCGAGCATCGCAGGCGCCATGTAGCCGCGCAGCAGACGCTCGCGCTCTTCGGCGTCGAAGCGTGTGTTGTCGTCCTTGACGAGCTCCACCGCCCAGAAGAAGCCGGCGCCGCGGACGTCCCCGACGATAGGCAGATCCTCCTTCAGCTGTTCGAGCCTGGCGCGGAGGCCGTCCTCGTGAGCACGCACGTTCTCAAGCACCTGCTCGCGCTCGAAGATCTCGAGGTTCTTGAGCGCGATCGCCGCACACAGCGGGTGGCCACCGAAGGTGATGCCGTGCAGCAGGGTGCGTCCGTCCTCGTACAGCGGCGCTGCAACCCTCTCGGAAACGAGCACCGCGCCCATCGGCGCGTAGGCGGAGGTCAGGCCCTTGGCAACGGTGAGCAGATCAGGCGTCGTGTCGAAGCGGGTCACACCGAAGTACTCACCGAGGCGGCCGAAGCCGGTGATCACCTCGTCGGCGTGCAAAAGGATCCCGTACCTGTCGGCGAGCCGACGCAATCCCTGCCAGTAGCCCGGCGGCGGCACCAGGCAGCCGCCGGCATTCTGCACCGGCTCGGCGATGATCACGCCGATCGTCTCAGGCCCCTCTTCGAGAATCACGTCCTCGATCTCCTGCAGAAGCTTGGCTGTCAGCTCCTCGCCCTGCAGCTCGGAGCGGAAGGCGTTCGTGTTCGAGACATGGCGCGTGTAGATCGCCGGCGGTCCAAACTGCTCCTTGTAGGCAGGTACGCCGGTGAACGAGAGCGCGCCGAGCGTCACGCCGTGGTAGGCGATGTTGCGAGCGATCGCCTTGAGCCGCTGTGGCTCGCCATTGGCGACGTGGTACTGCCGGGCGATTTTCCACGCGGCCTCAACAGCCTCGGAGCCGCCCGAGGTGAAGAACACGCGATCCACGCCCTCGGGCGCGAGGGCCGCCAGGCGATCGGCGAGCTCGAGCGCGGGCGGATGCGCCGTGCCCCACATCGTGTTGAACGCGAGCTGCTGCAGCTGTTGGGCGGCGACGGCCCCCATCTCCTCGCCGTAGGAGTAACCGATCTGCGCGCAGAACAGGCTCGACAGGCCGTCGACGTAGCGGTTGCCGTGCGTGTCGAAGATGTAAGCGCCCTCACCACGCTCGACGACCATGAGTTCGGCACCGTCAGGTCCGAAGTTGCCGTTGCGGGTGAAGTGCAGAAGCGCCGAACCCTGCGCGAAAGTACCTGCGTGAGGGGCCACTCGATGCCTCCAGTTTGCTTGCTGACCGCTGCCGGGACGACTCTACTGGGCAGTAACGGCGGCCACTGAGCGGTTCCAGGATTTGATACGCGGCGGCGTGAGCGCCGGCTCAGAGCGCGCCTATCAGGACAAGCGCGCCGATCACTGCCAGCACCAGGGCGGTGATCAGGTTGCCCCAGCGCTCGAGCCACTGACCTTTCACCTGGAAGCCCCCGAGGTAGGCGACCAGCGTCAGCACCATGATCGTCGCGATCGTGACCAGGGCGAAGATCACGACCGACGCTACCGCGGCCGCAGCACCGGCGGCTGTGGCCGCCAGGAATACCGGAAGGATCGTGAGATCGGGTGATGCGGCGGCGCCGAAGGGCACCATCACGCCCGCGACGCCGCGGAACCGACCACCGGCTGGCGCGTCGTAGTTGTGGTCGTGAGCGGCGTCGTGAGCGTCATCATGGTCGTCGTCGTGGTGGTGGTGGTCGTCGTGGTGGTGGTCGTGGTGGTGGTGGTCGTCGTGGTGGTGGCCGTGTCCGGTCAGCTCGACGATTGTGAAGCCGGCCGCGGTGACGATCAGGATCAGCCCGACGATGGTGTCCTCGGCGCCCTTGATCTGCGAGCGGAACTGCAGGCCGATCGTGACGATGATCGCGCCGAGCACGATCGAGACCAGCACGTGTGCGACGCCGGCGAGCCCGGAAAGCCGGGCGACGCGACCCGGTGGATACCGCCGCGTGCGTCCGAGCACCGCCAGGGGGAGCCAGTGATCCGGCAGGATCGCATGGCCGAAGCCGACCCCCGCCGCGGCGACCAGGAGTGCCGGCGTGGTGGCGCTCATGCGCGATTGTGTAGCAGTCAGTCCGCGCGTTGCGTATCGGCGGCGGCCGGAATGGCGCTGAGCTCGTCGGCGAACTCCCGCGATAGCACGTCCCATGTCTGCGCGAGCAGTTCGTCCAGCTCGGCGTCCATGACCCGTACGCGCGCTTCGTTGCCCGCGCGGGCCTGGTGCTCGAGCTCCTTGCACAGGGTGCGGAAGCGACCGGCGCCGACGGCGCCTGCGCCCCCGGCGAGGCGGTGCGCCTCGTGCGCCGCGGCCGCCAGGTTTCCCTCGCCGATCGCCTCATGAACGCTGTTCAGCATCCCGTCCGCGTCATAACGGAACGTCGCCAGCATCTCGCCGATCTGACCCGGGCCGACCGCGGCGTTGGCGGCAAGTGAGTGCAGCGATCCGATCATCGAGGAGTCGAGCAGCCCGTCGGCGACATCGCCGTTGTCCATGGCGATTGGCGCGGTGCCTCGAGCACGGACTGCAGCCAGGAGCTGATCGACATCAAAGGGTTTGGTCAGATAGCCGACCGCACCGGCGGCCCGCAGCCGCTTGGTCTGGACGGGCGATGCATCCGCCGAGACGACGACGACCGGGATCTCCGCCGTGGCTGGATCGGCAAGCAGCGCCGCAAGCACCTGCTCACCGGACATGTCGGGCAGGTGCAGGTCGAGCAGAATCAGATCTGGGAGCTCGGCTCGTGCCAGGGCCAGACCGGCGGCGCCGTCACGGGCGACGCTGAGTCCCATGTCGCTGGCCAGCGCGAAGATCTTCTCCACCAGGCGCACGTTCGATGGGTTGTCCTCGATGTAGAGCACCGATATCGCGGCCCGTTCCGGGTCTGCCGCCGCCTCGTCGCCGGCAGCGAGCCCACGCGCCTCGGCCGCCGGCGCACGGTGGCCGAGCCGCAGAGTCGTGGCCTCCTCGGCGTTGCTGAGCGCCAGTTCGAACCAGACGGTTGTGCCCATGCCCTCCTCGCTGGAGATGCCCAGCGTCCCGCCCATGGCCTCCACCAGACCGCGAGCGACGGCCAGGCCGAGGCCCGTGCCCTCGATTCCGCGACCTGCGGCGTCCAGGCGCTCGAACGGCGTGAATAGGCGCTCGATGCCTTCCTTGGAGATGCCGATGCCGCTGTCAATCACCTCGAAGCGGACCGAGCTTCCTGTATCTGTCTGAGCAGCCCGGATCACGACGTTGCCGCCACGGCGGTTGTACTTCACTGCGTTGGAGACCAGGTTGAGCATCACCTGCAGGAGCCGTTGCCGGTCGGCGCGCACATACAGATCGACGTTCACCGGCCCCTGCCGCAAGCCGACGGCAGCCGTGACAGCGGCATGGGAGATCATCGCCTTGGCCTCGGCGACGGCGTCTGCCGCCTGCACCGGTTCGAGCGAGAGCCGCAGCTCACCAGTCTCGATCCTGGAGAGATCTAGCAGATCGTCGACGATCGCGAGCAGGTGCCTGCCGCCGGCCAGCATCTGGTCAAGCGTCTCACGCTCACTGATCTCGAGCGGCTCGCGTTCGAGCAGCTGCCCGAAGCCGAGGATCGCATTGAGCGGGGTCCGCAGCTCGTGGCTGACACGCGACAGGAACCCGGACTTGGCGAGGTTCAGCCGCTCCGCTTCGAGCTGCGCCTCGCGTGAGGCGCGCCGCGCGGACTCGGTCAGCACGTAGTCGCGGATGAGAAGCACCAGCACCAACAACAGCAATGCGGAGGCTGCATATGCAGCGATCGCTGCGCGGTTGGCCCATACCTGGCCGTTGTGTGATGAGCGACGGGCACTCGCGACGAGCATGTCGGAGCGCTTCACCATCGCCGCGGTCAGCGTCCTGACCTTCCGTGTGATGTTGTTGCCGCGGTTGGTATTGACGATCGCCAGGGCCTGTGCCTGCTTGCCCTTTTCGTACAGATCGACGGTCTGCACGAGGTCGTTGAGCCTCGCCTCGAGCAGCGCCAGCAACTTCGGGAAGTCTTTGGCCAGAACGGGGTCGCTCGTACTGCCGGTCCTGACCGCCTTGAGCAACGGTGTCGCGTTCTTCACCGCCGCTTTGGCCGGGTCCAGATAGCTCTGCTTCCCAGTCAGCAGATAGCCGCGCTGGCCGGTCTCGGCGTCGAGCGTGGCCTGCATGAGGCCGTTCATGTTCTGGTCGTAGGTGAGTCCAGCGGTAACCGCATTGCGGGCCGTGCCGGTCCTGTTGTTGGAGACGATCGTCAATACCCCAGCGGCGATGTCGACCAGCACGACGATGCTCGTCACGACGATCAGCGCGCGAATGCTCCGTCGTCCGCGCCAGTACTGTGCGCGCGGTCCATCAGTCACGAACTTGCCTCCTCTGTGGGATCAGCTCGTACGACAAGCTGAGCTCGCGGACGACGTCCGGCAACCCGTGCACACCGGCTGGCTTGATCAGATACGCGTCGATCCCGAGCTCGTAAGCGGCCTCGATATCGGCGTCGTTACCCGAGCCGGTAAGCATGATCACGTTCAGATGAGAGAGTGCCGCAGTACCGCGGATGTGGCGCAGTACCTCGAGCCCGGTCACACCCGGTAGCGACAGGTCGAGGACACACAGAACCGGCATCGGCGCCTGGCCATCCGCGACCCGATTCAGGTAGTCGAGCGCCGCCTCACCGCTGTCTGTCGACTCGATCGGGTTGGTGATGCGCTCCGCGGCCAGCAGCTGCACGACGAGCGCCGCCGTCGCGCGCTCGTCCTCGAGCAGCAGGATCGGAGCTCCGCCGCCCGTGCTCATGCCGATGCCTTCCCGAGACGCTCGAATTGCAGATCGTCGGCCGGTTGCGGCCGCGCGAAGTAGTAGCCCTGTCCGAGCTGACAGCCAAGCGACCGAAGCTGGGCCAGATGCGCAGCCGTCTCCAGCCCCTCGGCGATGATCTCCAGGTGCAGCTGGCCGAGCATCGCGATGACGGAGCGAGCGAGCGCCCAAGCACCGGCCGAATCCGTCAGGTCGCGCGTGAAGACGCGGTCGAGCTTGACGCCATCGAGCGGCAGCCCGCGGATGTAGCCGAGTGAGGAGTAGCCGGTGCCGAAGTCGTCGAGCAGCACACCGACACCCATCGCGCGGATCGTCTCCAATGGAGGCGTGACTTCCTCGATTCCGTGCGCCAGCACGCTCTCGGTGATCTCGATCTTGAGCTGGCTCGGCTCCAACCCAGAGTTGACCAGAGCCCGTTCGAAACGCGTGATGAAGTCCGGGTCCTCGAGCTGCTGGATCGAGATGTTGACGCTCACGTAGGGTGGCTGCTCCAGTTGCGCGGCCCATGCCCGCGCCTGCCTGCAGGCCTGCTCAAGGACCCACTCGCCCAGCTCCGGCATCAGCCCAGCCTTCTCAGCAAGCGGGATGAACCGCAGTGGCGGGATCATCCCGCGAACCGGGTTGGACCACCGGACGAGTGCCTCGAAGCCGACCGCCTCGCGCGTGGCCATGTCGACGATCGGCTGGTAGTGCAGCACCAGTTCCTCGCGCTTGAGCGCCGCGCGCAGTTCGAGTGAGAGCGCAAGCTGGTCCAGGATCTCGCCGTGGGAGCTCTCGTCGAACACGACGATCCGCGGCAGCCGCCCGCTCCGCTTGAGCGTGTGGATGGACGCGCCGGCGCGGCTCACCAGATCCCACAGCGTCAGTTCTCCCTGCGGCAGCGCGATGCCGACACCAGCGTCCAGGAAGAGCGTGCTGCCAGACAGCTGGATCGGCTGCCGGACCGCGTCGTAAAGGGCGTGAGCGACCGATTCGCAAACTGCCCGGTCGGCCGAGGCGATCACCACGGCGAACTCGTCGCAGCTGAGACGCACGAGCATGTGCTCGCCGGCGGCGACCGATGCCAACCTACGCGCGACCGTCCGCAACACCCGGTCGCCGTTGGCGTGACCGTAAGTGTCGTTGACCGCCTTGAACTGATCGATATCGATCAGCACGACTGAGCGGCTGCCCGGCATAACAGGCTGATCCGCCGCAACCTCTAAGAGCTCTCGACTCCCGATCCCGGTCAGGTCGTCGTGCAGCCGTGCGCGATCGTGCGCGCTGGTTGCCCGTTCGAGTAGCCCGGCGCGTGACGTCTGCGTCGCGCTCAACTGCCCTCCTTGACCGTCGCCCAATAGGAATCATTTCCCGACGCGCTGCTACCCCCGAGGCATCGGTTTACACCTAAGCACTGATTGATGCAAGCGTTTGCCGTGAAAAGCATGAAGGCTTGCAGCGATGTCTGCGGGCAGACACGCCTCGCGGAACCATAAACTTCGCTCGCGATCCGCGGATCGCAGACCGCGCGTGCTTGACGCCGATTCGCCGAGTGCGCTATACCGTTGCCGGACTGGTCTAGACCACTTGGACCAGCCACGGGAGAGCCAAGGCATCAGAGAGTAAGCGATGGCAACGATCAGCTACATCAACGCGACCTGCGTGTACCCGGGCGCGACCGCGCCCTCGGTCGACGATCTCAACCTGGAGGTCGAAGACGGCGAGTTCATGGTGCTCGTCGGGCCATCGGGCTCGGGCAAATCGACGGCTCTGCGCATGCTGGCCGGCCTCGAGCAGGTGAGCAGTGGCGCGATCTCGATCGACGGCACCGACGTCTCGCACCGGGCCCCGAAGGACCGCAACATCGCGATGGTGTTCCAGAACTACGCGCTGTACCCGCACATGAGCGTCGCCGAGAACATGGGCTTCGCACTCAAGCTGGGCCACGTGCCGAAGGCCCAACGCGAGCTGAAGGTGCGCGAGGCGGCGGCTCTACTGGACCTCGAGCCATATCTCGACCGCAAACCGAAGGCGCTCTCCGGCGGGCAGCGCCAGCGGGTCGCAATGGGGCGCGCGATCGTTCGCGAGCCCAGTGTCTTCCTGATGGATGAACCGTTGTCGAACCTCGACGCCAAGCTGCGCGTAGAGACACGCGCGAACATTGCGGGCCTGCAGGCGAGGCTCGGCACGACGACCATCTACGTCACGCACGACCAGGTCGAGGCGATGACGATGGGGCATCGCGTCGCCGTCTTGAAGGACGGCCAGTTGCAACAGGTCGACACACCGCGCAACCTCTACGACCGCCCTGCCAATGTGTTCGTGGCGGGCTTCATCGGCTCACCGGCGATGAACGTGCGCACGGCCAGGCTCGGCGCCGAGGGCGCAGAGCTCGGCAGCGCGATGGTACCGCTGTCGCAGGCGACGCTGAGCGCGGCGCGTGCAGCCGGACTGAACGAACTTGTTGTGGGGCTACGTCCGGAGGCTTCGAGCATTGCCGCCAACGGAGCCGCGGGCACGCTGTCGCTCGCGGTCACGCTGGTCGAGGAGCTGGGAGCGGATGCGTACGTGTACGGCGAGCTCGAGGGCGACGGCACAGCCGACAGGCCGTGGGTGATGCGCTGCGACAGCCGCTCGGTGCCGACGATCGGGGAGCGCGTACGCGTCACGATCGAGGGCTCGACTGCGCACGTCTTCAACCCCGAGACCGGCCTGCGCCTCGACTGACGTGGCGTCTCGATGACGACCGCCAGCGACCCCTCGGCCATCGAGCCGAAGTACTACACGGTCAAGCGCCATCTGCTCGAGTTCATCGGCTTGCTCGAGCCCGGCTCAGCGGTGCCGACCGAACGCGAGCTGGCGACGGAGCTGCAGACATCGCGCACGACGGTGCGGCAGGCACTGGGGGAGCTCGTCGTCGAGGGCCGGCTCGTCCGCCGGCAGGGGTCCGGCACGTACGTGGCCGAGCCCAAGATCACCTGGCCGCTGTACCTGGCGAGCTTCACCGAGCAGGTCGAGGCCAGCGGCTTCAAGCCGTCGGCACAAGTGCTGACCACCCAGCGGATCGCCGCCACCACCGAGCTCGCCCAGCAACTCGGGCTGAGTGCGCGCGCACCGGTTTACAAGATCGAGCGGCTGCGCTTCGCTGACGCCTTTCCGATCGCAGTGGAGACCTCGTGGCTGCCGGCCGAGCGCTTCCCAGGACTCACGCGGCAGATCCGCACGCACGCCTCGCTGCACGCGATCCTCGCCGACCACTACGGCACCAGCCTGCGGACGGGCGAAGAGTGGATCGAGACGGCGCCGGCGACCCCACGCGAGGCTGGACCGTTGCGGGTCGACGTCGGCACGCCGATGCTGATCGTCAGCCGTCAGAACTTCGACTCGGACGGAACGCCCGTCGAGCTCGGCCGTACGTGGTTCCGCAGCGACCGCGTCACGCTCGTGACCCACCTCGCATCGAGGCAGCGATGAGCGCCACCGGCGTTATCGATGCCCCGATCCAGCTGCTGGGCGGCGGTCGTGTGGTCACTCCCGAGGGTGTACTCACCGGTGCCTGGGTGCATGTGAGCGACGGCCGTATCACCGAGGTCGGCCCCAGCCGGCCTGACGTCGATGCACCCGTCGTCGACCTCGCGGGCGCGTGGTTGCTACCGGGCTACGTCGATCTGCACACGCACGGCGGCGGCGGCCACAACGTCGCCGACTCGTTCGAGGCGATGGAGGAGGCTGTCGCGTTCCATCGCAGCCACGGCACCACCGCGACGCTGGTCTCGATGATGACCGCTCCCGAGGAGGCCCTGATCGACCAGCTCCACTGGGCAGCTGAGCTCACGCGGCGCGGACCCAGCCGGCGCGGGCACGTGCTCGGCTCGCATCTGGAAGGACCGTTCCTGTCGACCCGTCGCTGCGGCGCCCAGAACGAGACTCACATGCTTGCGCCCGATCCGCTGCTGCTCGAGCGATTCCGCACGGCCGCGGGCGACACACTACGGATGGTGACGATCGCCCCTGAGCTCGACGGTGCGCTGCCGCTGATCGAGACGCTCTGCGGCGCCGGTGTGATCGTGGCGATGGGCCACTCCGATGCGACCTACGAGGACGCCCTCGCCGGCATGCGCGCGGGAGCCAGCCACGCCACGCATCTGTTCAACGCCATGCGTCCACTGCATCACCGCGAGCCGGGCCTGGTCGGCGCCGCACTCGAGGCCGGCATCAGCTGCGAGCTGATCAACGACGGAAGGCACCTCCACCCGGCGATCGTGCGGCTCGTGTTCGACCTGATCTCATCGCCTGTGCTGGTCACCGACGCGATCGATGCCACCGGCGTCGGCGACGGGCGCTTCGAGCTCGGCGGCCAGGAGGTTCACGTGCACGGCGGTGAGGCGCGACTCGCGACTACCGGCTCCCTCGCCGGAAGTACGCTGACGATGGATCAGGCGCTGCGCCTCGCCGTCAAGGCGAGCGGACTCAGCGTCGAGCGGGCATCGGCGGCAGCGTCAGCGAACCCGGCACGCGTGCTGGGACTCGAGCAGGAGATCGGATCGATCGCCGCGGGCAGACGCGCCGATCTCGTCGTCCTCGACGACGACCTGGAGCTGACCGGCGTCATGGCCGGCGGTGTCTGGTCCGATCCAGTCAGCTCCTAACCAGCTGTTAATTCAAGATTGGTCTAGACAACTAAGTGTGGAAGCGGTAGGTTCACCGCACTTACACATCAAGTTCCCCGTCAGAGGAGACAAGGGATGAGGAAACGTCTATTTGGAGTGAGGCTTGCGGTACTGACAGCGGCGCTCATGGCATTTGCCGTGACGGCTGCCGGAAGCGCCACCGCTAAGACCGCTTCGAAGGCCAGTGGCAGCGTCACGTTGAAGCTGGTCGTTGCCGATTACGGCACCGGTCCCAGCAACACGAGCGCGAAGTACTGGGCGGGGATCGTCAGCGCTTTCGAGAAGGCGAACCCGTCGATCAAGGTGAAGGTGACCACGATCAGCTGGACCAACTTCGACACTCAGGTCCAGACGATGGTTCAGAACCACAACTACCCGGACATCACCGAGGGTGACTACTTCTCGGCTTACGCGCAGCAGGGTTTGCTGTACTCGGCCAAGCAGGTGCTGTCTGATCCGAAGAACCTGCTGCCGGTGTTCGCCAGCCAGGGCACCTACAACGGCAAGCAGTACGGCATGCCGTGGACGACCAGCTCGCGCACGCTCTTCTACAACAAGAAGCTGTTCACGCAGGCAGGCATCACGTCCGCTCCGACCAGCTGGAACTCGATCAAGGCCGATGCAGCCAAGATCACGGCCAAGGGCCATATCGGATTCGGCCTGCCGCTGGGCCCCGAGGAGGCCCAGGCAGAGTCGTTGCTGTGGTTCCTCGGTGACGGTGGCAACTACATGAAGGGCAACACCTGGACGATCAACAGCGCGGCGAACGTCTCCGCGTTCACGTTCCTCAAGAACCTGGTCGCGGCGGGTGACACCGAGCCCAACCCGGGCACGGTTGACCGCACGCCGCTGTGGGAGCAGTTTGCCGCGGGCAAGGTCGGGATGATCAACGGCTCACCCGCACTGATCCCGATCATCCAGGCGGGCAAGGTCCTCAAGTCAAGCCAGTGGGCGTCAGTGCCGATCGCCGGCAAGAACGGCCCGCTGAGCGACACGCTCGGCGTCTGCGACAACGTCGCAGCGTTCAAGAAGAACGGTCACGAGGCCCAGATCAAGAAGTTCCTGGACTTCGCGTACCAGAACAAGTACCAGCTGCAGTTCGACCGTGAGTATGAGCTGCTGCCGGCGACCGTCTCGGCCGCCAACGCCCTGAAGAGCGACCGGACCTTCGGCTCGTTCATCAAGGCTCTGCCGCATGCGGTCCAGTACCCGAGCAACACCGCTTGGGCGCAGGTCAAGACAGACGTCCAGAACACGATCGGCACCGCCGTCACCGGCGATCCGAGCACCGTCCTGGGCACGCTCCAGCAGACGGCAACGAAGCTGGGCAGCTAACAACACGCTTGTCATGGGTGGCGGCCCGCTGGCCGCCACCCATGGCGATGGCAGGCCTGCGGTCCGCCACCCTAAGCGCTTTCATCTGGACCCGAGTGACCACCACCAACCAGCCTCGAATCCCGTACCGCACCCCCCTGCCGATGCGCGCGGCTTACGCGTTGCGGCCGCTGCTCTGGATCGGGCCGGCGATCGCACTGATCGTCGTCGTCGTGCTGTGGCCGGTCGTGGTGCTGATCCACGCATCGTTCCAGAACATCGCCTCCGACGGCTTCGTAGTCGGTGGCGCCGGCTTCACCAACTACAAGAATCTGTGGCACGAGCCGGCGCTGGCCGGAGTCGTGATCCGGACGGTGATCTGGGTGGTTGCCGTCGTCAGCGTGACACTGCTGCTCTCACTCGCGCTCGCGCAGCTCTTCAACCAGCGGTTCCCGCTGCGCCGGGTGGCGCGCACGGCGCTGATCGCTCCGTGGGCGGCGTCAGTAGTGATGACCGCACTGATCTTCCGCTGGGCGCTCGACCCCTACTCGGGCGCCGTCAACATCATCCTGCACGCCTTTGGCCTCGTGGAGATGGGCTCGAACACAGCCGACTGGCTCGGCCGCCCGACGTGGGCGCTGATCTGGATGATGATCGTCGCGATCTTCGTGTCGCTGCCGTTCACGACCTACGCGCTGCTCGCCGGGCTGCAGACAATCCCGGACGAGGTCTACGAGGCCGCGCGCGTCGACGGCGCCGGCGGCTGGCGCGCGTACTGGATGATCACGCTGCCGTTGCTGCGGCCGGCGATCCTGGTCGCTACCACGATCAACGTGATCAACGTCTTCAACTCGTTCCCGATCATCTGGGAGATGACGCGTGGCGGCCCGGGCTACGAGACGAGCACGACCACGACCTTCATGTACATCCTCAAGCAGGCGTTCATCGGGGAGTCGGCATCGATGTCCGTCGTCAACTTCCTACTCGTGATCATCGTCGTCTTGCTGTTCCTGAAGACCACGCGCTGGAAGGACCAGGTGGACGCATGAGCGCGATCGTGAGCTCTTCGGCGGGCACGGAGGGCGAGGCCGCGCCGAAGCCGCGGCGACCGGTCCACCCGCCCGCGATCAGGCGGCGCACGTTCGTGCTGAGCGTGATCGCGTACGCGATCACGCTGATCTTCCTGCTGCCGTACCTCGAGATGATCGTGGCGGCACTGCGACCGCACGACCAGCTGCTGGCGGCGAACCTGCTGCCGACCCACTTCACCTTCTCGAACTTCACGACGATCTGGGCGACCGGCTTCGGCGGCAACCTGGTCGAGAGCCTGCTCATCGCCGGCGGCGCGACCTTGCTGGTGCTGGTCGTGGCGGTGCCGGCGGCTTACTACTCGGCGCGACACCGGTTCCGCGGACGCACGACCTTCCTGCTGCTCGTGCTCGCCACACAGATGCTGCAGCCGGCGGCGATGCTCGTCGGCATTCAGCGCGAGTTCTCGAGCTTCAACCTGCCACCGACGCTCTCGCTGGTCCTCGTCAACGCGGGCTTCAACATGGCGTTCGCGGTCTGGATCATGAACGCCTACTTCGCCTCGATTCCGGTCGAGCTCGAGGAGGCGGCGATGATCGACGGCGCCAGCAGGCTCGGCGCGCTCGGGCGGGTGACGCTGCCGCTGGCGATGCCGGGGATCGTGACCGCCCTGATCTTCACGTTCATCGCCGCGTGGAACGAGTTCATCGTGGCGCTGACGCTCAGCCTCGGCGAGTCCAGCAACCACCAGCCGCTGACGGTGGCGATCAACAGCTACATCGGCGAGTACTCGATCGACTGGGGCCATCTGTTCGCCGGCTCGGTGATCGCGACGATCCCGGTCATCATCCTGTTTGCGGTGATCGAGGGGCGCGTCGTCAGCGGCCTCACCGCCGGTTCGATCAAGTAGTCGACTTCAATCGTTCGTCCGGGAGGGCTGCCCATGCGGTTCGTCGAGCAGGAGATCCGCAGCCAGCCGGAGTGCTGGCGCGAAGCCGCGGCATTGGCCGCGAGCGATCTGGTGCGCGCGCAGCTGCCTGCGGATCAGACGCGGGTGGCGGTCGTCGGCTGCGGGACCTCGCTGTTCATGGCTCATGCGTGCGCGCGTTTACGCGAGGACGCCGGTGCCGGTGAAACCGACGTCTTTCCGGCCTCGGAGTTTCCGCACGCGCGCCGGTATGACCACGTCGTCGCACTGACACGCTCGGGCACGACCACTGAGGTGCTGCAGCTGCTCGGGTCACTGCCAGCCGGAACGGCATCGACGGTGATCACCACCGACGACGACCTACCGGTGGCCCGTTTGGCACGCGAGACGATCCCGCTGGCATTCGCGGACGAACGGTCAGTGGTGCAGACGCGGTTTGCCACCACGACACTGGCGCTGTGGCGGGCATGGCTGGGCGAAGACATCGAGGCGCTGGCCACCGGCGCCGAACGGGTTCTGTCCGTGTCGCTGCCAGACGACGTCCTGGATGCCGCACGGTTCACATTCGTCGGCTCCGGCTGGGCCGCCGGGATCGCGAACGAGGCGGCGCTGAAGGCCCGTGAGTCGGCGCAGCTGTGGACCGAGTCCTACCCTGCGATGGAGCTCCGCCACGGGCCGATCAGCGTGCTCGATCCGGAGTCGGTCGCCTGGATCTTCGGTAGACCGCCCGCCGGGCTGATTGACGACATCGCCGCGACCGGCGCCGTGGTCGTCAGCTCCGATGAGGATCCGATGGTCGACCTCGTGCGCGCGCAGCGGTTTGCGGTAGCCGTCGCCGAGCGCCGCGGGCTGGATCCGGATGCGCCGCGGAACCTGACCCGGTCGATCGTGCTGCCAGGGGAGCTGTGACCGATCACGAGGCGGTGATCGCCGTCGATGTCGGCGGCACCACGATCAAGGGCGCCGTCGTAGATCGCGACGGCAGATTCGTCGCCGAGCTCACCCGGCCGACGCAGGCTGTCGACGGCCCGGAGGCGGTCGTCGCGGAGCTGCTCGATGTGATCGCGGAGCTGGTGTCCGGGCGGCCGGACGCCGTCGGCGCCGTGGGCGTCGTCGTGCCCGGTGCGGTCGACGCCGACGCCGGCCGCGCCGAGTTCTCCGCAAACCTGGGCTTCCGCGGCGTGCCGCTGCGAGACATCGTCGCGACCGCGACGGGATTGCCGGCGCTGCTCGAACACGACGTGCGTGCGGCGGGCGTAGCCGAGCGCACCGTCGGCATCACAGCCGCGGTCGACAACTATCTACTGGCTGTGATCGGCACCGGCATCGCCGCGGTGATTCAGGCACATGGGCAGCACGTGCTGGGCGCGACCGGAGTCGCAGGCGAACTCGGTCACATCCCCGTTTGGCCGGGAGGCGAGCAGTGCTCATGCGGGCAGCGGGGCTGCCTCGAACGCTACGCCTCAGCCGCCGCGATCGGGCGCAGATATACGGAGCGCACCGGCAGGAGCGGCGTACGGGCGCACGAGGTGATCGGCCTGGCCAGCCGCCTCGACCGGGACGCCCGCCATGTCTGGGAGGAGGCGATCCAGGCGCTGGCGCTCGCGTTCACGACCTGCACGATGCTGCTCGACCCGGAGCTGATCGTGATCGCCGGGGGCTTGAGCGAGGCCGGTGACGCGATCCTCACACCTGTGCAGGAGGAGCTCGCCAAACTGATCAAGTGGCGCGAGCCACCGCCGGTCAGGCTATCGCCGCTGGGTGGTCGAGCGGGACTCGTGGGGGCAGCGGTGCTCGCCTGGCAGTCCGTCGGCATGACGGCATTCACCAGCTGGCACCTGAAATTGGTATAGTCCAATCGAGTCGATGAGCGCCTCTGTCGCCGAACATACGCCTGGCGAGCTGATGGCGGCCGAGGTCGCCGAGCAGCCGGCGGTGCTCGCCCAGCTGCTGGCGGTTGAATCCGAGTTCACCGACGCCGCCGCCCGCATCGCCGCCGCGGCGCCGCGCTTCGTGCTGATCGCCGCCCGCGGCACCAGCGATCACGCCGGGCTCTACGCGAAGTATCTGGCCGAGGTGCAGATGCAGCTGCCGGCCGGATTGGTGTCACCCTCGGCGCTGACTGTGTACGGCGCCCGGCCGGACATGAGCGACGTGCTGTTCGTCGCAGTCAGCCAGTCCGGCCGGTCTCCTGACCTCGTCGACTCACTGAGCGTCGCCCGCGCCCGCGGAGCGCTGACGCTCGCGGTCACGAACGCGATCGACTCGCCGCTGGCCGAGGCGGCCGAGATCGCCGTCGATGTGCACGCCGGTGCCGAGCGCGCGGTCGCCGCCACCAAGTCCTACACAGCCGAGTTGCTGTCGCTGTACCTGCTGTTCGCCGGCGAGCAAGCCGCGCGCGATGCCGAACGCCTGCCCGAGGCGGCAGCCCGAACGCTGGCGCTGACCTCTGATGACCGGCTCGGGCAGATCGCGTCGCGCTTCGTGTACGCGGAGCGGCTGGTGCTGACCGCACGCGGATACTCGTACGCGACCGCCCGCGAGGCGGCGCTGAAGCTGATGGAGACGAGCTATCTCAGCGCGATGGCGTTCTCCGGTGCCGACCTGCTGCACGGACCGATGGCGATGATCGATCGCTCAGTGCCGGTGATCGCGATCACCTCCTCCGGCAAGGGCGGGCAAGCGATGGAGCCGGTGCTCGCACGCCTCGCCGAGCTGGATGCCCACGTCCTTCGCATCGGCGTCGAGGACGGCTTGCCGATCGCCGCCGAAGGCCTGCCCGAGCAGCTTCGTCCAATCTTGGAGATCCTGCCCCTCCAGCGTCTGGCTTGGCGGCTTGCGCTGGATCGCGGCGTCGATCCAGATCGCCCGCGCGGACTCTCCAAGGTCACGCAGACGCGCTAGTCGGTGACAGGTCCACGGCGGGAGCCGCCGACCTGCTGCAGCACCTGGCGCGATGAGACGAGGCCGGCGGCGACGGCGGCGTCGATCTCACCTGCGTGTGTGAGCCAGGCGGCGATGAAGCCACCGTCGAACGCGTCACCGCCACCGGTGCGGTCGACCACGCCCTCGAGCGGGTCGACGGTAAAGCTGCGCACGGTCTCACGCGTGGCGCAGATGACTGCGGCCGGCCCATCGGTGACCACGAGGGTCGCGCCGCGCTTCGGCGCGACCGTCGCGACCGTGTCAGCAGACAGATCCGCGACCTCGAGGCCGAACACGCTTCGCAGCTCCTCGGTGTTGAGAAAGACGATGTCCGCACGCTCACGCGCGCGATCGTGGCGCTTGCCGCTCAGCTCGACCGAGACGCTTACGCCCGCCATCAGCGCGGCTTCAAGGCACTCCAGGGCGGCGCCGTCGATCAGCGAGCCGAGGTGCAGATGCTCGGCGGCCGTGACGGTGCTCAGTGCCCAGTCGGGGCCATGCTCGCGCCGGAGTCGCGGCTGGCGGAAGGTCACGATCCGCTTATCGCTGCCGACCACCCAGGAACACGCGCGCGAGGTTCGCTCACCCTTGAGGACCTCGACGCCGCCGCGCCCAACGCCGGCGCGATCCAGCCAGTCGAGGCAGAGCGACCCTTCCGGATCGTCGCCGACCGCACCTATCAGCTCGACGCGATCAACCGTCGCGGCCAGCCAGGTCGCGGTGTTGGCGGCCGAGCCGCCGAGCGCGCTCTCGATCGCGAGCGCATCGATCTTCTCGTGCGGCCCGGGATAGCGCGGGAGCTGGCAGATCTCGTCCCAGTTGACGCTGCCGTACACCGCTACTGTGGCCACGGGCCGAGACTATCCGCTGACGAACGAGGAGGCACAGGATGGCGATACCCACTCGAACGCTTGGACGTACCGGCGCAGAGACAACGGTGCTGGGCTACGGCGCGATGGAGCTGCGCGGTCAGCCGCGCGGGCCGGCGATCGACGACGCCACGGCCCAGCGCCTGCTCAACGGCGTGCTCGACGCTGGGATCAACCTGATCGACACCTCGATCGACTACGGCGGCAGCGAGGAGCTGATCGGCCGCTACCTGAGCTCACGGCGTGACGAGTTCTTCCTCGCCTCCAAGTGCGGCTGCCCAATGACGATTCCCGCGGGCGCCACCCCTCCCTACGCCCACGACTACAGCGCCGCCAACGTCCGCGCTGGGGTCGAACAGAGCCTGCGGCGGTTGCAGACAGATCGGCTCGACCTCGTCCAGGTCCACATGTCGCCGAGCGTCGAGCAGATGCAGGCCGGCGGCACGATCGAGGAGCTGCTCAAGCTCCGCGACGAGGGCAAGATCCGCTTCGTCGGGATGTCGGGCACGCTGCCGGAGCTGCCTGACCAGATCGGCCTTGGAATCTTCGACGTCTTCCAGATCCCGTACTCGCTGTTCCAGCGCAGCCACGAGGAGTTGCTGATGCGCGCCGCCGGCTCCGGCGCCGGCGTGCTTGTGCGCGGCGGCGTTGGTCGTGGAACCGCGTCGGAGGAAAAGAACTGGACCGTTCAGCCGCTGAGCGGCGCTGACGGACCCGCGCAGGACGTCTGGCAGCGTGCCGGTCTGGAAGAGCTCCTGGACGGGATGAGCCGTCACGAGTTCGTGCTGCGGTTCACGCTCCGCCATCCGGCGCTGTCCAGCACGATCGTCGGCACGAGCAACCTCGATCACCTGCGCAGCAACGTCGAGATGGCATCGCGCGGGCCGTTGCCGGAGGATGTCTACGCCGAGGCGCTGAGCCGGCTCGGAGCCAGCTAGTGGCGGAGGAGGCCGGCTACGCCCGCGAGCTGTTCGCGGAGCTGTTCGAGGAGCTGAGCGCGATCGGCTTGCAGGCCGACGGCGCGACGACGCGACTCGCGTGGACGGACGATGCAGCAGCGGCAGCAGCCTGGTTTGACCGCAGCGCGACCAGGCTCGGACTGGAGCCGCGCGTCGATGCCAATGGCAACCGTTGGGCCTGGAGCTGTCCGCCGACCGCCGGCGCGATCGTCACCGGCAGCCACCTCGACTCCGTCCGTGCTGGGGGCCGCTTCGACGGCGCCCTCGGCGTCATCGCCGGCCTGGTCGCAGCCCACCTGCTGATTCGCCGAGGTGACCTCCGCGCGCCAATGGCCGTGGTGTCGTTCGCCGACGAGGAGGGCGGGCGCTTCGACACGCCGACATTCGGCAGCCGGGCGATGCTGGGCAGCCTCGACGTGCAGTCGATCCTCGAGCGACCCGATCGCGACGGCGTCACACTGCGTCAGGCGCTCGTGCGCGCCGGAGTCGACCCGAGCGGGACCGGACCGGACCCGGAGAGCCTCGCTCAGATCGGCGCCTTCGTCGAGCTCCACATCGAGCAGGACACGCTGCTGACCGAGCGCAACCAGCCAATCGCCCTCGGCACCGAGATCCTCCCGCACGGCCGTTGGCGGATCGAGCTCACAGGCGAGGCGAACCACGCCGGCACGACGCCGCTCGCGATTCGCCGCGATCCGATGCCGGTGCTGGCCGCAGCTGTCACAGCCGCGCGCCGCGTCGCCGCAGACGAGCACGCGCTCGCGACAGTCGGCAAGCTCGAGGTATCCCCAAATTCGACCAACTCGATCGCTGAGCGCGTGTCGCTGTGGCTCGATGTCCGCGCCGAGAGCGAGGCGACCGTCGAGCGGACCGTCGAGCGGGTCCTCGCCGAGACGAGAACCGAGGCTGAGGCCAATGGGGTGGCGGTCGCGGTCCAGCGCGAGTCGTTCGTCGGAGCTGTGCATTTCTCCAGCGCTCTGCGCGAGCGGGTCGCCGCGGTGCTGGCCGGCCTCGGAGTCGAGGACGTGCCGATCGCCACGGGCGCAGGGCATGACGCCGGCGCGCTCGCTGCTGCGGTCCCGACCGCGATGCTGTTCGTACGCAGCGTGACCGGCGCGAGCCACTCGCCGGGGGAGCTCGCGAGCCTCGAGGATTGCGAGTTTGGAATCGGCGCGCTGACGGAGGTGCTGGCGGCGCTTGCCGAGGACACGGATGAGAGCGAGTGAGGATGGTTGACGAGACGGTGACGGTTGGCGGCGCCACGCTGCAACTTGCCGACGTCGCGCGCGTGGCGCGCGAGAACGCACGGGCGGTACTCAGCCCGGACGCGTACCCGGGGATCGAGCGCAGCTGGCAGCAGGTGCAGAGCCTGTCCGAATCGGGCAACCCCGTGTACGGGATCTCGACCGGCTTCGGGGCACTGTCGACCACACGCATCGAGCGTGACCGCTGGAGCGCGCTGCAGCATTCGCTGGTCGTTTCTCACGCGGCGGGCATGGGTCCGCCGGTCGAGCGCGAGGTCGTGCGAGCGATGATGCTGCTGCGTGCGCGGACGCTCGCGCTCGGCTACTCCGGCGTGCATCGCCACACGATCGAGGCGATCCTGGGGCTGCTCAACGCCGGTATCACACCGGTGGTGCCCGAGTACGGCTCGCTGGGCGCGAGCGGCGATCTGGCGCCGCTAGCCCACTTCTCCCTGGCCCTGCTCGGCCAGGGAGACGTCATAGACGCCGACGGTCAGCTGAAACCGGCCGCCGCGACGCTTAATCGCGCGGGCCTGCAACCGCTCACGCTGGGGTCGAAGGAGGGGCTGTCACTGATCAACGGCACCGACGGGATGCTCGGCATGCTGGCGCTCGCCTGTATCGACTTCCTAGGGCTTTGCAGAACCGCCGACGTAGCCGCGGCGATGAGTATCGAAGCGCTGCTCGGAACCGACACGGCGTTTGATGCGGCGGTGCAGGCGCTGCGACCGCACGCGGGGCAGCAGTTGAGCGCGGCCAACCTGGCACGACTGATGGCTGACTCGGAGATCGTCGCCTCGCATCGGGAGAACGACGACCGCGTACAGGACGCCTACTCGATGCGCTGCGCACCGCAGGTGCTGGGTGCGGCGCGCGACGTGCTCGACTATGCACGCGGCGTGGCCGAGGTGGAGCTCGCGTCGGCCGTCGACAACCCCAGCGTCCTGGCGGACGGCCGCCTGGTCTCAAACGGCAACTTCCATGGCGTGCCGCTCGGGTTCGCTGCCGACTTCCTGGCGATCGCCGCGGCCGAGGTCGGCGCGATCGCCGAGCGGCGGATCGACCGGCTGCTCGATGTGACCCGGTCGATGGGACTGCCCGCGTTCCTGGGAGACAGCCCGGGGCTCGACTCGGGCCTGATGATCGCCCAGTACACGGCAGCGGCGCTGGTCGCCGAGAACCGGCGGCTCGCAGCGCCTGCGAGCGTCGACTCGATCCCGACCTCCGGGATGCAGGAGGACCACGTGTCGATGGGCTGGAGCGCCACCCGCAAGCTGCGACGGACGCTCGAGAACCTGACCAGGATCGTGGCCGTTGAATTGCTCTGCAGCGCGCGTGCGCTGGTGCTGCGCGCGCCGCTGCGGCCGGCGCCGGCCACCGCTGCGGTGACAGCGCTGATCGATCCAAGGCCCGGTCCGGACCGCAGTCTCAGCCCGGAGCTGGCGCGGGTCGAGCAGCTGGTCAGCTCGGGCGCGATCCTCACCACCGCCGAGCAGACGATCGGAGCGCTCGGTTGACGACACCGCTCGCGCTCGTCGACGCAGCCGAGGTGCTGCGCCTGTCCGACGATGACCTGGAGCGCCTGCCACAGGCGCGAGCTGAGGAACTCACGCTCGAGCCCGGCGACATCGTCATCGACGGCGAGCTGATCGTCGGTTTTGACGGCGACTCGAGTTCTGTTCGGGTGCCGTGCGACGGCTGCGCTCTCGTGCCGGGCTTCATCGACTGCCACACGCACCTGCCATTCGCCGGCTGGCGGGCCGACGAGTACGCGCTGCGAATCGGCGGCACGACCTATGCGGAGATCGCCCGGGCGGGCGGCGGGATCCGCGCGAGTGCCACCACGCTGGCGGCGGCCGATGATCACCAGGTGCTGACGCAGGCGCGCGCGCTCACCGACGAGATGCTGCGCCATGGGACGACAACGATCGAATGCAAGAGCGGCTATGGCCTCTCTGTCGAGGGTGAGCTGCGGGCGCTGCGCCTGGCCGGCGAGCTCGCCGGCCAGATCCCACAATCGTGCACCGTCACGGCGCTGCTCGCTCACGCGGTACCGGACGGGTTCACGGCGACGGCGTGGATGGATGAGGTCGAACGTATGCTCGATCGTGTCCAGCGGGACACGATCGCGAGCGCACTGGACATCTTCGTGGAGTCGGTCGCCTTCTCCAACGACGACCTCCGCCGCATGGGGCGCTTGGCGCGTGAGCATGGACTGATGCTGCGGGCGCACGTCGAACAGCTGAACTCTCAAGCGTCGGTTCCGGTCGCGATCGAGGCTGGCGCGCGTTCGGTCGACCACCTCTCCTGTATGCCGCTTGAAGACATCCCGGCGCTCGCAGCCTCTGACTGCGCCGCCGTGCTGCTCCCAGGCGCCGAGTTCATCGGCGCCGAGCGGCTGGCGCCGGCACGAGCGCTGGCCGACAGCGGCGCCGTCTGCGTGCTGGCGACGGATCTCAACCCTGGAACCTCGCCGATCGTCTCACTGCCGTTGATCGCCGGGCTCGCCGTGCGCCGCTACAGCTGGTCGATCAAGGAGGCGCTGCTCGCGATGACGCTGAACGCTGCCTGGGTGCTGGGACGCTCCGGGACGACAGGGGCACTGAGTCCCGGGCGCCGTGCCGACGTGCTGCTGCTGGACGCGCCTGTCAGCCAGCTCCCGTACCGGTTCGGCCACAACCCGGTTGCCGCCGTGATCATCGGTGGCCGCCCGGTCTGGGTGCGTGGCGATCATGCCTGGCGGTTTGAGGGGCGGGCCGGATGAGCGCAACGCCCCGACCCGAGGTCCCGGCGATGGTCAACGTCCACTCACATGCGTTTCAGCGCGATATGCGCGGCAGTGCGGAGCGGCTCAGCGCGGCCGCGACCGACGACTTCTGGAGCTGGCGCACGGCGATGTTCGACGCCGTCGCCAAGCTCGATCCGGACTCCATGTACACGGTCACGCTGGCCGTCTACACAGAGATGGTGAACGCCGGCTACGGCACTGTCGGAGAGTTTCACTACGTGCATCACCAGCCGGACGGCCGCCCCTACGCAGAGCCGAACGCGATGGCGATCGCGGTGGCTGAGGCGGCGCAGGCAGCCGGCATCGAGCTCGTGTTGCTGCCCGCCGCCTACCACCGCAACGGCTGGCGCGACGGCGCCGACATGCCACCCGGGCCGGGCCAGCGGCGCTTCTGCGATCCGGACGTCGACACGTTCCTCGGGCGGGTCGAGGCGCTGCGCGCATGGGCATCCTCGCGTGACGGCGTGAGCGTCGGAGTCGCAGCGCACTCGGTTCGCGCTGTTCCCGCGGCATGGCTCTCCGCGATCGCAGCGTATGCGCAGATGCATGAGCTCGTCCGTCACGTTCACGCGCAGGAGCAGCCACTCGAGCTCGAGCAGTGTCAGGCCGAGCACGGCTGCTCGCCGATCGAACTGCTCGACGCACACGGCTTCCTCGGCCCGCTAACAACCGTCGTGCACGCGATCCACGTCAGCGACGCCGACGTGGATCGCATGGCGCGCTCAGGCACGATCGTCGCCGCCTGCCCAACGACGGAGGCAAACCTCGGTGACGGCTTCCTGCCGGCGCTGCGCTACCGCGACGCGGGCGTGCGCTTGACGATCGGATCGGACTCGAACGTCCGCGTCGACCCGTTCGAGGAGGTCCGGGAGCTGGAGACGATCGCGCGCCGTCTCGGCGTCTCGCGTGACGGGCTCCTGGCGCGATCCGGCGACCTCTGGAGCGAGCTGGCGGCCAACGGGGCGGCGAGCATCGGCGTGGACGGTGAGCAACGGCTCCAGGTCGATATGGACCACCCCGCGATCAGGGGCGTGGCGGAGTCGGACCTGCCCTACGCGCTGGCCACGTGCGCGGAGTCGGGGATCATTGCGCGGAACTGACCGGGGGCACTCCAACCTCATCGCGTTGGGCGGGGACGAGCCCCGGCCGGCGATCGGTGATGTTCCCGTGACGGTGGCGCGTCTCGCTCACGGCCTGCTCGCGCACCCATCGCAGCGCCTCGCGACCCGGATCAGCGACAACAGCCACGTCGTCAAGCCAGGGGCTGGACTCGTAGACGGCCAGACGTAGGTCGGGGCCGGCCTCGCCGAGCAGGCGCAGCTTCTCGACGTCGGTCGCGTCCAGGCGTCGCGCGAGCACCGTCTCGTCCTCGACCGTGACCGCGACGGGTAGGTCGCGCGGCACCGGCGATGACAGGGTGACGGCGGTGCCGAACGCGCGGGCTGCCGCGAGCGCCAGCTCCACAGTGCGATCGTCAACGTCCGCGCCGGCACGCAATAGAACGCGCTGTAGCGGCCGATACCGGAAGACATTGGCCTCCGCGAGCAGGCCGGTGTCGTCGCGTGGGGTCATGTGCCGGCGCGCGTGGCGCGCCGTCGCGGCCTCGAACTCGGTCGCCGACCCGGTGAAGTTGCCGGCCCAGGTGCCCAGGCTTGCGACGTAGTTGGGACCGCCGGCCTTGGCTGCGGGTCCAATGACCGATCGCTTCCATCCGCCGAACGGCTGGCGGCGCACGATCGCTCCGGTGATATGGCGGTTGACGTAGAGGTTGCCGGCCTGGACACGCTCACGCCAGATCGCGATTTCGGCCGGATCGAGCGATTGCAGCCCAGCGGTCAGGCCGTAGGCGGGCTGGTTCTGGAGGGTGATCGCCTCGTCGAGATCGGCCGCCCGCATGAGTCCGAGGACCGGACCGAAGCATTCGGTGAGGTGGAAGGGCGAGCCCGGGTTGACCCCGAGCTTGACCCCGGGCGACCACAGCCGCGGGTTGCCGTCGAGCATGCGCGGCTTGACGAGCCAGCGCTCGCCCGGCTCCAGACGGTTGAGAGCGTCGCTGAGCGGCCCCTCCGGCGCCCGAATCACCGGACCCATCGTCGAGGGCAGCGCCCAACCAGGCCCGGGACGGAGGCTGCCGACCGCGTCCGCCAGCTGGCGCATGAAGCGGCGGTCGTCGTAGACCGAGGCCTCGAGGATGGCGAGGCTCGCCGCCGAGCACTTCTGGCCGGCGTGGCCGAAGGCGGAGCGGACGATGTCGGTCACCGCCGCGTCCAGATCGGCGGCCGCCGTGACAACCACCGCGTTCTTACCGCTCGTCTCGGCGTGCAGACGCATATCGGGCCGCCACCCGAGGAACAGCCGCGCCGTATCCCAGGACCCGGTGAAGACGATCGCGTCTACCCGGTCGTGCGTGACCAGGCGTCGCCCGGCGTCACCGTCGGCGGTCGGCACGAACTGCAGCGCGTCCTGCGGGATCCCCGCTGCCCAAGCGATCTCAGCAATGAGCCACGCGCTGGCCACGGTTTCAGGGGCCGGCTTGAAGATGACCGCCGCGCCGGCGGCGAGTGCCGCGAAGACCCCGCCTCCGGGGATGGCGAGGGGGAAGTTCCATGGCGGTACGACGGCCACGGTTCGGTACGGCTCGAAGCGCTCGGCGTCCGAGGGATCATCGACGCCGGGGATCGAGTCGGCGTAGTAGCGCGCCAGGTCGATCACCTCCGAGACCTCGGCATCGCCCTCGGCGAATGTCTTGCCGGCCTCGCGGGCCATGACACCGAGGAGCCGTCCGCGGTTCGCAGCAAGGCCGTCGGCAACGCGGTGAAGCAGGGCATGGCGCTCGGCGAGCGGCAGGGCACGCCAGCGCTCGCCGCCATCCGCCGCCGTCGCCACCGCCGCGTCGACGAGCGCCTCGTCGGCCTGCACCCAGCGATAGGCGACCTGATCGGGGACCGCCGGATCCTCCCCGTTTGCAACCGTGCCGTCGCGCACCGTGCGCCCGGCAGCAACGACGGGCACCAGCTCGACGCCAAGCTCGGCGAGCGGTCGCATGTGCTGGGCGATCCACGCCCGATTCGCAGTCACCGCGATATCGGTATCCGGCTCGTTGCGGAACCTCTCGGTGCGTTCGTGCCCGCGGGCATCGCCATCCATCTCGCGGCCGCGGTCCTGCGTGCGCCGGGTGCGCACAGGCTCGAGGTGCCGCTCGCGGACGGCGGCCCGGAAGCGCTCACGCTCGCCCTGCCACACCGAGGTGCCCGGAAGCAGGTCGAACTGGTGATGCAGGAAGTTCTCCGGCCCGGCATTTTCCTGGAAGCGGCGGATGAGGTAGGCGATGACCGACTCGCTGTCGGCGCGGCGGGCAATCGGGGTGTAGAGCAGAAGTCCGCCGGCCCGTTCCTGTACCGCAGCGGCGATCGACGGCGCCATCCCCTCGAGCATCTCGAGCTCGACCATGTCACGCAGGCCTCGCTCGGCGCTCAGGGTAAGCGCCCACGCCGCCTCGAACAGGTTGTGGGTAGCGACTCCCACGCGCACGGACGCGGCGTTGGCGGGATCGAGGACCGAGTCGAGCATCCGCTTGTAGTTCGCATCGACGTCGGCCTTGTCGGTGAACGGCGCCTGCGGCAGCCCGGCGACCTCGGCCTGGACCTGTTCCGTCGCGAGGTTGGCGCCCTTGACGATCCGGACCTTGATCCGCCCACCCCAGCGCTCGTGGCGCCATCGCGCCCACTGCAGCAGGTCATCGAGCGCGGCGAAGGAGTCTGGAATGTAGGCCTGCAGGACGATCCCGGCGTCCAGGCTCCCATAGCGCTCCTCGCCGAGCACCCGCCGGAAGACCGCGAGCGTCAGCTCGAGGTCCTGGTACGCCTCCATGTCGAGGTTGACGAACTTTGCCGGTGAGTGGGCCAGCGCCTCGTCGTAGAGACGGCGGATCTGACCCGCGACGCGATCAACCTCGTGCTCGAAGGCAGCGATGTTGAGCTGCGAGCAGACGGCGGAGACCTTGACCGACACGTAGTCCACGTCAGGACGGCGCAGCAGCGCCAACACTGCCTGCAGCCGGTGTTCGGCCTCCTCGTCACCGAGGATCTCCTCGCCGAGCAGATTGATGTTCAGCTTTGTGCCGGTCTCCGTCCGCCGCCGCACGTGGCGGGCGAACGGTCGCGACTCGGCGGCGACGATGAAGCTGGAGAGCTCAGCGCGGACCCGGGCTTTCACGAGCGGCATGATGACGCGGGGATAGCGCACGGCGAGGGCCGCACCGATGCGCAGCAGCTGACGGTCGACGGGTCCGAGGAAGCGGGGGCTTTGGTTCTCGGTCACAAGGGCTTTGAAGTACTCCGCCGCGCGTCGCGCGTCGCGGATCCGCAGGACCTCATCGGTGAGGGCGAGGACGAACGCGAGCCCCTGCTCGTCGCGCAACAGCCGCGCGACCCGCTCGCCCTGCATCCGCTCGCGCCAGCGGCGCCGGCCCACCGCTTCGATGAGCAGGCTCTGGGCGAGCGCCTCGGTGCGGGCGATGAGCTCGTCGTCATCGGTGCGATCGAAGGTCATCGCACGAGCCCGTACACCTCGCGGGCCTCGACCGCCGACACATAGCCATTTCGCACGTCATCGCACACACGCTCCCGCGCCCGCCGGTGCGGATCGCCGAACCCTCCGCCGTTGGCCGTGCGGATGCGGATGAGATCGCCGCTGGAAAGGGACAGCGCGGTAACGGCGCTGTGGTGTTCAAGCGCACCGTCGCGGCGCAGCACCTCGACGTAGTTGAACGATCCCGGGTCGCCGCCGGACAGCGACCATGGCGGATGCTGCGAGCGGCGGTAGGCGCAGGTGAGAAAGCACCTGTCGCCGCGCACACGGTAGTCGAGCTTGATGCCGCGGCCACCCCGGTTCTCCCCCGCGCCGCCAGGGGCATTGGTCAAAGCCACCTGCTCGACGTAGAGGCCGTAACGTCCCTCGGCCACCTCGGCTGGACAGTTGAAGGTGTCGCCGTGCACTGGGCTGAACAGGGCGCTGTTGCCATCCCGGCTGCTTGACGCTCCCCACCCGCCGACCTCCGGTTCGACGATCGTGAAGTGACGGCCGGTGTCCGGATGCGAGCCGCCGATGAACGTCCCACAGATCGAGGCGAAGCTTCCGGCGGGCAGGCGCTCGGCGAGGTGGGGGGCGAGGCAACGCAGGATGAGGTCATACAGCGCGATGCGGGTCTCGTAATACAGACCACAGGCGGCCGTCGGGCTGGGGTCGAAGACGGAGCCCGAACGGGTCAGTACCGTCAGCGGCCGCAGGTGGCCGGCGTTGGCCGAACCGTGTAGGCCGATGACGTTCATGAGCACCATCTGGGCGGCGATGGTCGCACCATCGCGCGAGAGGTTGCTCGGTCCCGGGTCCTGGTCGGGGTTGTCTCTGAGGTCGACGAGGAAGTCACCGTCGCGAATCTCGACCGTCACCGCATAGACGGCGCCGCCGTCCTGCTCTTCCTCGAGGTGGAAGCAGCCGCGGGGGAGCTCGCGCAGCCCCTCTCGGGCCACCTGCTCGCCATACGCGAGCTCGCGCGCGACAGCTTCATCGAAGGCCGACCGACCGTAGCGCTGCACGAGCTCGAGAACCCTGCGCTCGCCGACTCGGGCGGCCGCGATCCCGGCCCAGAGATCGCCGTGGAGGAAGTCGGGCAGGCGGCTGTTCGCCCGCAGGATGTCAAAGACCGCCCGCACCGGCTCGCCTGCGTCGAGTAGCTTGATGGCCGGCAGTCTCAGGCCCTCCTGGAAGATCTCGCGGGCATGCGTCGAGATCGAGCCGGGCGCCATCCCGCCCACGTCGTTCCAGTGAGCGATGTTCGCCGTCCAGGCGACGAGCTCGCCGTCCGCGAACACAGGCAGCGCTACCACGACGTCGTTGAGATGGGTGACGCCGCCATAGGCGGGGTCGTTGGTGAGAAACACGTCGCCGGCGCCGATCTCCTCGGTGGAGTGCAGCTCCAGGATGCACTTGATAGCGCGATCGAGGACCGCGACGAAGGTGGGGATGCCGGCGCCCGCGGAGACCAGGTCACCTGTGGCATTTGTGATGGCCGTTCCGGCGTCGAGAACCTCGTAGATGATCGCGCTCATCGCCGTCCTGCGCAGCGCGGCGAACATCTGGTCGCACGTGGCCTGCAGGGCGCTGGCGATGATCTCGAGCGTGATCGGGTCGGTCGCGCGCTCGGTGCTCACGTGCCGAGTTCGTAGACCGAACGTGCGATCTCGTCGGTGATGTAGCCGTTGCGCAGGTCTTCGCGCACGAGCTCATGCGGACGCCGCCGCGGATCTCCGTGTCCACCGCCGCTACCGGTGTGCACGCGGATCACGTCTCCCTCGTTGACCTGCACCGCGGTGACGACGGCGTACTGCTCGACGCCGCCGTCACCGCGGATGATCTCCACAAAGTTGGGCGATCCCTCGCGCCCACCGTGCAGCGCCCAGGGCTTGTGCTTGTTGCGCGTGTACGCGCAGGTGAAGAAACAGCCGTCGGCGCGCACGCGATAGTCGAGGACGATGCCCTTGCCGCCGCGGTATTCGCCTTCTCCCCCGGGCCCGTCACCGAGCGCGAGCTGCTCGACGTACAGGCCATAGCGGGCCTCGGCGACCTCGGCCGGACAGTTGAATGTGTCCCCGTGAAAGCCGCTGAAGATGGCGCTGTTGCCGTCGCGTGCGGACGAGGCGCCCCAACCGCCGATCTCTGGCTCAACGATCGTGAAGTGGCGGCCAGTGTCGGGATGCGTGCCGCCGATGAACGTCCCGCAGATCGAGGCGAAGCTTCCCGCCGGCAGCTGGTCGAAGTGCGGCGCCAGGCAGCGCCAGATGAGATCGTAGATCCGGATCTCCACCTCGTAGTAGGTACCGAAGGCCGCGGGTGGCCGCGGGTCAAACACCGAGCCCGGGCGCGTCTGCAGCGTGAGCGGACGGAAGTGACCGGCGTTCGCCGAGGCGTGTGCGCCGGTGATGTTCATGAAGATCATCTGCGCCGCCACCATCGTCCCGTCGCGGGAGGCGTTGTTGGGGCCGGGGTCCTGATCGGGGTTGTCCCGCAGGTCGACGCTGAACTCGTCCTCGCTGATCTCGACCGTCACCCGGTATATGGCACCGCTGTCCTGCTCCTCCTCCAGGTGAAAGCGCCCCTGCGGCAACTCGCGCAGCGCGCGGCGGGCCACCTGCTCGCCGTAGGTCATGAAGCTCTCGAGCGCGGTGGTGAACGTGTCGGCGCCGTACTTGTCGATCAGCTCCAGAGTGCGGCGCTCGCCCACGCGCACGGCGGCCACCCCAGCCCACATGTCCCCCTGGAGAAAGTCGGGCAGGCGGCTGTTCGCCTTCATGATCTCCATGACCGGGCGGATCGGTCGGCCGCCCGCGATGATCTTGACGCCGGGCAGTCGCAGGCCCTCCTGGAAGATCTCGCTCGCCTCGTTGGAGATCGACCCCGGCACCATGCCTCCGACGTCGTTCCAGTGCGCGATGTTCGCCGTCCAGGCGACGAGTCGCTCCACGGCGAACACCGGCATGGCCAGGACCACGTCGTTGAGGTGAGTGACGCCACCGTAGTAGGGGTCGTTGGTGGCGAAGATGTCGCCGGGGCGGATCTCATCGGGCCCGTGGAGCTCAAGGATGCGCTGGACCGCCTTGTCAAGGACGCCGACAAAGGCGGGGATGCCGGCGCCCGAGGAGGCGAGGTTGCCGCTGCCGTCGGTGATCGCCGTGCCCATGTCGAGCACCTCGTAGATGATCGCGCTCATCGCGGTCTTGCGGAAGGCCGCGAACATCTCGTCGCTGATCGACTGCAACGAGCTCTGAATGATCTCGAGCGTGATCGGGTCGGCGCTCGTCGAGGTTTCCGTATTCGTCATGAGAGTGTGATGTGGAGGTTGCCGTAGTCGTCGACGACGAGCTCGTTACCTGGATGCACCACGATGGTCGTGCCCTTGGTCTCGACAACAGCCGGGCCCTGGAAGCTCATGCCGGGCTCGAGAAGCTCCCCGGTGTAGATCGCGGCCTCGTGGACGCCGTCGGTTGCATAGTCGACCGGGCGGGTCGGACGCCGGGCGTCGTCCAGGCTGCGGCCCGTGTTGGGCAGGCGCGCCGGCTCGAGCTTGCCGACCTCCGCGGTGGCGACGACATGAACGCCGACGAACTCAACCGGTGCGTCGAGGCGGTAGGTGTACTCGCGCTCGTAGGCCTCGTGGAAGCGGTTGACGATCTGCTCGATCGCCGTCGGATCGATCGCTCCTTCGGGCAGCGGTACCTCGACGCTGTGCTCCTGGTTTTCGTAGCGCAGCCGTCCGTACTGCAGGAAGGTAACCCGCTCCGGCTCGATCCCCTCCTCGGCGAACTGGGCGAGCGATCCGTCGATCACCTCCGCCAGCAGCGCTCCGACCGCGGGCGCCTGATCCGGCGCGAGAGAGAGCAGGCGCGTGACGAAGTAGTCGCGGCGCAGGTCGCTCATCAGCATGCCCCACGCGGAGAACACCTCCGCGGCGCGCGGGATGACGACCTTGCGAATCCCCAGCTCGGCTGCGAGCGCGACCGCATGCATCCCGCCGCCCCCGCCAAAGGCGACGAGGGTGAAGTCGCGCGGGTCGTAGCCGCGGTTGAGCGAGACGAGCTTGAGCGCGTTGACCATGTTGTTGTTGGCGATGCGGACGATGCCGCGTGCGGCGTCGGGAATGTCGAGTCCGAGCCGGTCCGCGATGGGGTCGAGCGACCGCTGGACCGCCTCCATGTCTGCCTCGATCTCGCCACCGCAGAAGTAGTCGGGGTCGATCCGGCCGAGCGCGAGATTGGCATCCGTCGTCGTCGCTGCGGTTCCGCCGCGACCATAGGCCGCCGGACCCGGTACCGCGCCGGCCGACTGCGGCCCGACGTGGAGCTTGCCGAAGTCGTCGACCCAGGCGATGCTTCCGCCGCCCTGGCCGATCTCCACGAGGTCGACGACGGGAACGAGGATCGGGTACCCCGCCGACAGGCGGCTGCGCTCGATCCAGTAGTCCGAGATGATCTTGACCTCGCCGCGGTCGATGAGCGAGCACTTCGCCGTCGTTCCCCCGATGTCGAGCGCGAGGACGTTGGGCTCGCCGATCAGCCGGCCGAGCTCGGCAGCGCCCCAGAAGCCACTCGCCGGGCCGGATTCGACCATCGTGATCGGGATCTCACGTGTCTTGTCGACCGAGTCGACACCGCAGTTGGATTGCACGATGTAGAGCTGGCCGGAGAAGCCGCGCTCGCGCACGCCGTCCGAGAGTCGTGTGAGATAGCGCTCGGCGATTGGTTGGACGTAGGCGGAGAGCACTGCCGTGCTCGTGCGCTCGTACTCGCGCCACTCGCGCGTGATCTGGTGGGAGGCGACGACCGACACCTCGGGCCAGAGCTCGCGGACGCGCTCGAGCACCGCCCGCTCGTGGGCGGGGTTTGCGTAGGAGTGCAACAGGCAGATGGCGATCGCCTGCACTCCCTCACGACGGAAATCCTCGATGATGGTCCCGAGGCCCTCCAGCTCCAGTGGCCAGCGCTCGCTGCCGTCCTGCGCCAGGCGGCCTCGCACCTCACGGCGCAGGTACCGGGGCACGAACGGTGGGGGCTTGACATAGTGGAGGTTGAAGAAGTCAGGCCGGTTGCCGCGGGCGATCTCGAGCGAGTCCCGGAACCCTTCAGTCGTGATCAGGCCGGTCAGCACGCCCTTACGCTCAGCCAGCGCATTGATCACGACGGTCGTGCCATGCGCGAGCGAGTCGATCTCCTCCACCGCGATGCCGCTGCGCCCGAGGACCTCCAGCACACCGCGCTCGAAGTCAGGAGGCGTGGTGTCCGCCTTGGCCGTCACGACCTGCTGCTCGCCGGTTGCGGGATCGGTTACGAAGTAGACCAGGTCAGTGAAGGTTCCACCGACGTCGGTCGCGGCCCGGATCGTCCCGTCACCGCGCGCCGGCTGCTCACGTTGCGTATCGGTCATGCGCGGCGACGCCTCAGGAGCTGGTCGAGTCCGACAGCGAGGAGGATGAGGAACCCGAAGACGACGTCCTCGTAGACAGGATTGAGGTTGAGGAGTACGAAGCCATTGTTGATCAGCTCGAGGATGAGCGCCCCGACCACAGCCCGCCAGATCGCTCCCTGGCCGCCGAGGATGCTGGTCCCGCCGACGACGGTGGAGGCGATCGCCAGGAGGGCAAGGGTGGAGCCGATGCTCGAGTCGGCTGAGCCCGCCTGAGATGCCGCGATGACCCCCGCGGCTCCGGCGCAGGCCCCGCTCAGCGCGAAGACCACGATCCGATAGAAGGAGATGTTGATGCCGGACAGGCGAGCCGCCTCCGGATTCCCGCCGATGGCGTAGAGGCCCCGTCCGAAGCGGGTGTAGGCGAGCAGCAGGCCGAGCAGCACGGCGATCACGATGAAGACCCAGGACGCGACGGTGAGGCCGTAGGTGTTGTTCATCAACATGAAATGGGCGTCGGATGTGGTGGCCACGTTGCCCCCGGTGATGACGGTTGCGAAGCCCAGGAACACGTAGCTCGTGGCGAGCGTGGCGATGAAGCTGTTGACCCGGCCCAGGGCGATGATGGCGCCGTTGATCGCACCCAGTGCGAGGCCCACGAGGATCGCCAATACAAAGGCGCCGAAGACGCCGAAGGTGTGCACGGTCAGCACCGCGAAGATGGCGCAGAACGCGTACACAGACCCCTGCGACAGGTCAAAGCCGCCAGAGACGATCGTGAGAGTGGCGCCGCAGGCAGCAATGCCCTGCATGCTCATCTGATTCACGATGTTGGTCAGGTTGCTGCTGGAGCGAAACGACGAGGTGGAGATGGCCAGAGCGGCAAAGATGCCTACGAGGAACAGCAGAATTCCGAAATCCCGCGCGGCCGGCACGCGCCGACCCTTGCCCTGCTTGAGCTCCTGCGGCTGCTCAGCTGGTGCCTCTACGTCACTCATCGCCCCTCACCTCCGCCGCGCCGAAGGCAGCCGTCATGATTCGTTCCCGTTCGGTTGGCGCTCCCTCAACCTCATCCACGACCATGCCCTTACGGAAGACCAGGATGCGGTGGGCCAGTCCGAGCAACTCCTCGAGCTCGGAGGAGATGAGCAGTACGCCGATGCCTGAGGCAGCCGCCTCAGTGATCATCGTGTGGATGGCGACCTTCGCGCCAACGTCGACGCCGCGCGTCGGCTCGTCGGCGATGAGAACCTGCGGTTCGCACGCCAGCCACTTGGACAGCAGAACCTTCTGCTGATTGCCACCGGAGAGTTCGCCGACCAGCGCGTCCGGCGACGGTGGCCGGATGTCAGCGCGCCGTATCCACTCGCGCGCCGCGCGCTCAAGGCGCCTTGGAAGGGCAAAGCCGATGCGGTTGGCCGTCTCGGGGCGGGGCAGAGCGAGGTTCTCCGCGACCGTGCGCCCCAGGACCAGCCCCTGGCCCTTGCGATCCTCCGGCACCATCACCAGTCCGGCACTGATGCCTTGGCGGGGATGGCGTGGCCGCGTCGGTGGGCCGCCGGCGATCCGAACCGTGCCGCGGTCCGGTTTCGCCGCTCCGGCCACGCAGCGGGCAAACTCGGTACGCCCGGCGCCAACGAGACCGGCCAAGCCGACGATCTCGCCCCTGCGAACCTCGAGACTCACGCCCCGCACGGCCGATCCCCACCACACGTCGTCGGCTTCGAGCACGGTTTCGGCGTCCGCGACCGGTCGGCGTTTGTCGCTGTACAGGATGCTGAGCGACCGGCCCACCATCTTGGTTATGAGGCTCGACTCCGTCTCCGCCGCGGTCGGTCCTGAACTGACCAGCTTCCCGTCGCGCAGGACCGTGACCCAGTCAGCTGCCTCGAGCACCTCGTTCAAGAAATGGGAAATGAACAGGACAGTGGCGCCGGTGTCGCTCAGCCGGCGCAGCAGAGCCCGCAGCCTCTCGGCGCGCTCCTCATCGAGAGAAGACGTCGGCTCATCGAGGATCAGCACCTTTGGCCTGCGGATCAGGCAGCGGAGAACCTCGAGGATCTGCTGATCGGCAATCGACAGGTCCGACACCAGGGCGTCGCTGGGGAGCGAGAAGCCGGACTCCTCGCACACCTCGGCAAAGCGGCGGGTGGCCGAGGAACGGCGCAGGCTTCCCACGGTGGCAACTGGGTGGCCGAGGAAGACGTTCTCCAGGACCGTCCGGCCTGGCACACAGGTGAGTTCCTGAGTCGCGATGGCCACCCCGGCCTCCCTTGCGGCGCGCGGGGTGGAGCTACGCAGAGGTTCGCCGCCGACGATCACCCGCCCCCCGTCAGGCCGCACCAGACCGGCGGCGATTTTGACGAGCGTCGACTTTCCGGCGCCGTTCTCACCGAGAACCGCGTGGATCTGGCCCGGACGGGCCACCAGATCCACGCGGTCGAGGACGCGTGCCGGTCCGTAGGTCTTTTCGATGTCCTGCAGTTCGAGCACGCGTCCTCAGTCGGTCAGTCGCTGTACTGGCCCTTGATGTGATTCTTGACGACGACGGACTTTGTCCACAGGCCGCCGGCCGGACCAAGGTTGGCGGAGTTGGTCGAGGTCGGCGGATTGCCGCCCTGGAGCTTCTCAATGCCGTCCTTGGTGGCGGTCGCGCCGTCAGTCACCTCCGGGATGCCGAACGTGGCATACCAGGTCCCAGCGCGGACGAAGTTGACAGCCTGGGTCGAGCCGCCGTTGCCGATCAACTTCACCTTGCCAAGCAGACCGCGGCTCTTGAGCTCAACCGTCGCGCCCTCGATGGCCTGCGAGGAACCGATGATCACGTTGACGTTCGGGTGAGCGCTGAGCACGTCCTCGGTCACCGTTTCACCCGTCGACGCGAGATAGCCGCCCGTTGGGTCTTCGAGCAGATTCACATGTGAGTCGGTCTTGAGCTCGGCCAGGACAGCCTTCGTTCGTGCGACGTCGAGGGGTAGTGTCGGGGCGCCCTGTAGGTACACCACATTGCAGGTGGACTTGCCCTTGCAGGCGCTGATGGCGAGCTTGCCGAGGTTGGTGCCGTTTGAGACCGCACTCTCGACCACCGAGATCTCACCCGGCACCTGCGGCGTGATCTGCGCGTAGCTGCTTCCAACCTGCGTGAACTCAGCGGCCACGACAATGCCCTTGGCGATGGCCTTCTTGATCTCCGGCACCACGGCCGAGCCGTCGTTCGCCTGGACGACGAAGACGTTGTACTTGCCAGACGCGATCTCTGTCTGGAGCTGCTGGACCTGGGTGGTGGAGCTGAAGTCGCCGTTCAGGAATGTGGCCGTCCCGTGATACGCCTTCGCCTCCTTCTTCACCCCCTTCCACGTCGCCTGCGCGAACGAGTTATCGGTCGCGAAGCCGAAGAAGGCCACGGCCGGTCTTTTCTTGGTTGCCTTGCTCGATGCCTTGGCGTGGCTCGTTACCTTCGCGCTGCTCGATGCCGCGGCGCCCAGGGCTCCCAGGCCAAGTGATGCGATTACGGCGACAACTGGCCACGACCAGCGCCGCCCGAACTTCTTCCTCATGGTGTCCTCCTCGTAGCGTTCATTGCTCTCGCTCCTCTTCCAGTTGGTGAAGCCCGTAGATCTCGCGGGCCACGCCCGGGGTGACGTGACCGCTGCGGACATCAGCCCGCACCGAGTCCGGATCGCGGTCGCCAGGGCTCCCATAGCCGCCCCCGCCGCCTGTCATCGTGCGGATGACGTCGCCACGCCGCAGCGGGACCCGGCTGGCCTTGAGCATGTGCTGCTCGCCGTCGCCGCCCGGGTTGAGCACCACCGCCGGGGGCGTAGCGGCGCCCCCGGCGAACAGACCCCATGCGGGTGTCTTGGAGCGCTCGAACCAGAGGAACAGCTGAGCCTGCTCGCAGTCGATCGTGTACTCGCGGATGACGCCGTTGCCGCCGCGCCAGCGCCCGGCGCCACCTGTGTCGGCGCGGAAGCCGTACTCGGTCATGCGCATCGGGAACTTCGTCTCCAGCACCTCGATCGGGAGGTCCTTGAGTGAGCCATTGACGTTGTTGATGAGGCCGTCTTCACCGTCGCTGCCCTGCCAAGCACCCCAGCCACCCACGGTCGGCTCGAGGTCGAAGAACGGGCGCCCGTTACGGTGGTCCACGCCGGCGATGCCGATGATCATCGAGTCGCCGTAGCTGGCGCCGGCCGCCTGCTCGGGTAACACGTCGGCAAGCGCCTTCACGACCAGATCGATGAGCAGCCCGAGCGGAGTGAAGTACCACTGGCAGGGATAGGGCTCCTCGGCCCCAAGCAGCGAGCCCCGGCGCACGTTGACCGACAGCGGCCGGAAGGCGCCTCCGTTGGGAGGGTTGTCGGGATTGATGAGCAGCTTGTATGCGACGCGACAGGCGGATATCGCCTGTGCCTCACCGCAGTTGATCGGGCCGTGGCGGGCGTCGTCGCTCTCGGAGACGTCGATGGCCATCTCCTCGCCGCGGACGTGCACCGCCACGCGCACCCACACCGGCTCGTCGCTCGTCCCGTCGTTGTCGATGCAGCCTTCCGCGCGGTACACACCATCCGGGATGGCCGCCACCGACGCGCGCTCGAGCCGCTCGGTCTGGGCAAAGATCTCATCGCGGGCGGCCTCGAGTGTCTCGCGGCCGTACTTGTCCACGATCGCCTCCAGCCGCCGCTGTCCCGTCCGCACGCAGGCGATCTGCGCGCCGAGGTCGCCGAGAGCGGGATAGCCGAAGCGACTGTTGCGGCCGAGCAGGTCGGTGACGTCGCGTCGCTGCCGTCCACCCTCAACGACCTTGAGCGGCCCCAGCCGGATGCCCTCCTGGTAGATCTCGGTTGAATCCATGGGACCGCCCGGGTCCTTGGCCCCGACGTCAAGCCAGTGGGCACGGCAGGCGGCGAATCCGGCGAGCTCGCCCTCAACGAAGATCGGTCCGAACGCGGTCATGTCGTTGAGGTGCGTGCCGGTCATGTAGGAGTCGTTCATGACCCACACGTCCTCGGGCTGCCAACCGTCCCGCCCGTACATCTCCTCGGTGATGCGCGTGCAGATCTCGAGGTTGCCCAGGAAGATCGGTAGACCCGCCGACTGGCCCAGGACGCGGTGCTCAGCGTCGAGCAGCGCCACCGAGCAGTCCTTCATCTCGTAGATGATCGGCGTGTACGCAGAACGGATCAGCGTCGCGTTCATCTCGTCCGCCGCCGCCGAGAAGGCGCTGCGGACGATCTCTGTGGTCACCGGATCAAGCGTGCGGATCGCCATCTCTATGCCGGGTCCCCGCGAGCGGTCATGATCAGCTCTCCGTAGGTGTCAACCCGGAGCCGCCACTGTGGCGGGAGGACGGTCGTGGCCGTCTCCTCGACGATCACGGCCGGCCCGTCCACGACCGCGCCTGCCGCGAGCGCGTCGCGCCGGATCACGCGAGCGTTGCGCTGCGCGCGGCCGAACACAACCGGGCGCTCCTCGTAGGCATAGCCGTCGTCGGTTTGGCCCTCGAAGGGCTGCGGGCGGGCGCGCCCGAGGTCACCAAACGCGGTCACGCGCATGGTCACGAGCTCGATCGGCGCCCCCGGATTGGCATGGCCGAAGCGCCGCTCGTGTGCCGCGTCGAACCGCGCGGCCAGCGCCGCGTCGAAGTCGGGCTCGCTCGGCTCGGCCGCTGACAGCAGCGGGATGGTGAGCGTGTACTCCTGCCCGACATAACGGATATCGAGCGCGTGCTCGATGCGCCTTTGCCCGGACGGCACGTCCTCCTCGCTGAGTGACGCGTCGGCGTCGCGCTCCCGCTCCGCGAGATCTGCAGCAAGCTGACGGTGATCGGCGTCGGCGAGGGGCGAGAACCACGCCTGCGCGAAGTCCTTGCGGATCTCGGTCTCGAGCATGCCCCAGGCCGAAAACGCCCCGGGGAAGCGGGGGACGATGACCTCGGCCACCTCGAGCTCGTCGGCCAGGAAGGCGGCGTGCATCGCTCCCGCGCCGCCGAAGGCCACGAGCGCGAAGTCGCGCGGCTCGATTCCCTTCTCTACCGTGAGCGTGCGGATGGCCTGAGCCATCTTGGCGTTGATCACGTCGCAGATCCCCTCGGCCAGCTCGATGGTCTCCAGGTCGAGCTCCGCTCCGAGGCCCTCTACGGCCCGCCGTGCCGCATCGGCATCGAGCGACATCTGGCCACCGGCAAACCAGGTCGGATCGGTCCGCCCGAGGACGAGGTTGGCGTCGGTAACCGTTGGCCGGGTCCCTCCTCGCCCGTAGCAAGCTGGTCCGGGGTCGGCCCCCGCGCTTTGGGGGCCTACCCGTAGGCCTCCGGTCTCCGCGTAGGCAAGCGATCCGCCGCCGGCGCCGATGGTGTGGAAGTTGACCACGCTCATCAGTAGTGGCAGCCCCTCCAGCGATGCCTCGCTGGACACATCGGGACGGCCGTCGATTACGAGAGACACGTCGAAGCTCGTCCCGCCCATGTCTACGCAGATGAGGTTGGCGCGCCCCAGGCGGCGCGCGAGGGCGACGCCGCCCATCGTCCCTCCGACCGGCCCCGAGAGCAGCGTCTGCACCGCGATTTGGCGAGCGGAGCGCGCGGTGATGATGCCGCCACTGGACTGCATCACGTGCAGTGGCACCTGCAGCCCGCGGTCGCTCAGCTCAGCCTCGAGCCGCTCGAGGTAGCGACGGACGACGGGCGACGTATAGGCGTCGAGGACGGCCGACGAGGTCCGCTCGTACTCCCGCCACTCTCGCGCAATGCGGTGCGAGAGGGAGATCGTCACCTCTTCGCCGAGCTCCTCCCGCAGGATCGCCTCGGCCTCGAGCTCGTGGTCGGGGTTGAGATACGCGAACAGGAACGCGACCGCGACCGCACCGCAGCCCTCGGCGCGCACGCGCGCGGCCGCCGCGCGCACCGCCTCGCGATCGAGCTCGACGAGCTCCTCACCGGCGTAGTTCAATCGCCCACCGATGGGGACGATGTCTTCGCGTGGCACGAGCGGCGCCGGCTTGCGGAAGTGGATGTCATAGAGCCGGGTCCGGTTGCCGCGGGCGATGTGGTAGACGTCGCTCGCGCCGGCCGTGGCCAACAGCAGGACCCGCTCGCCCTTGCGTTGCAGGAAGGCGTTCAGGCCCTGCGTCGTGCCGTGGACCGCGAAGCTGCAGTTCTCCGGCTGCGCGTCCACCGTGGCCAGCGCACCGAGCACACCGGTAGTGAGATCTGCGGGCGTGGTTGAGGACTTGCCGGCCACGTAACCTCCGGCCTCCTCGTCATAGGCGACGACGTCCGTGAACGTGCCACCGATGTCCATGGCCACCCGGAAGCGCGTCATCGTGCGCCGCCCCGGCCGTCAAGCACGACCTCGTAGGTCTCCCCGGATATGCCGGTGTGAAAGCCCTCGACGAGCTCGCCGAGCTCGTCGGCGTTGAGCGCCCTGTCAGGGTTGTCAAGCCAACCCTGGTAGGCATCGACGTCACGCCACAGGGCGGTGACCAGGACGTCGCCCACGCCCCCGGACGGCAGCTGGAGCTCGGTGCCCAGGCATCCATCCTGTGTCATGGCGCGCTCGAGTACGCCGTAGCGGCGGTAGAACTCGACGATGTCGTCGGCCCGGCCGTCGCGCGGCTTCAGGTATAGGACGCTGCGGATCACGCGCTGAGTTCGATCAGCTGTGTGGAGGGCGAGGAGAGCAGCTGGGGGCCATCGGAGCCGACGAGGATGTCGTCTTCAAGACGCAGCCCTCCGACGCCGGGCTGATAGATCCCGGGCTCGATCGTGAAGATCATGCCCTGCTCGAGCGGTGTCTCGGTCCGCGGGACCAGGAACGGCGGCTCGTGGACGGCCAGCCCGATCGCGTGGCCGGCTCCGTGGAGGCACCGGCCAAGGTCCGGTCGCGACTCCACCAGCTGGCGCTGGGCGGCATCTACCTCGCGCGCAGGGACGCCGATGCGGCACGCTGCCACCGCCGCCGCGTGGGCCTCCACCACCACACCCCAGGACTCGCGCGCCCATGATGATGCGGGTCCCGCCGTGGCGCACCGCGTCAGATCACCCCAGTAGCCGTCGAGGCAGGCGGAAACGTCGGCGCACACGACGTCACCAGCCCGGAGCGACCGATCCCCTGGCTCTGCGTGAGGATTCGCTGCGCTGTCGCCGAAGAGAATGAGCGGATGCGTAGCCGTCGCGCCCTGCTCGCGCAGCCAACTCTCCAAGCGACCGTTGACCTCGCGTTCAACCGCTCCCGGTGTGAGCGTCTCGAACGTCTGCGCCAGGGCACGCTCGACGAGCTCACAGGCATTTCTCACCTTCGAGATCTCCGTCCGGTCCTTGCGCCAGCGCAGAGCGTTAATGACGCAGCCCGCGGGCACCAGTTCGAAGCCGCGCGCTCGCAGAGCCTCGGCGCGAGCGAAGCTGAGATGGTCCTCCTCCACTCCGATCCGGCGCGCGTCGCTCAGGGCGGACGCCAGCTCGGGAATGCCGTCCGAGCTCGCCTCATATGAGATGCGTTTCAGCGCCTCCGGCGCGCCTGCGAGCTGTCCCAGATCCAGCGCGGGCACGACGACCGCCGCGGAGTTTGCCGCTCCGACCACAAGCGCGAAAAGTCGCTCGAGCTGCAGCGGCCTGAAGCCGGTGAGATAGGCGATCGACTCATCGCTGGTCGCGAGAAAGGCATCGAGTCCCGCGTCGGCTGCGGCCGCGCGAAGTCGCCCGATCCGCTCGTCTGCCTCCACCGCGCCGGGCGCTACCGTTACCACGGCATCGTCCCGGCAGAAATGACTTCCATCTTCCGATCACCTTTTGTTAGGTTTGGCCCTGGCAAAGTTATTTAGGCATTAGCAAAATGTCAAGCGCCGCTTGAGCGATCCGCTAGACACTGCCGCGATGGAAATCAACCTCAGCCACATTGGGCAAAGCCTTCAGACGCTCCGGCGCGACCAGGGACTGACGCTGCAGGAGCTGGCGGGCCACTGCGGCTTCTCCACCGGGTACCTTTCACAGATCGAAACGGGCGCCGCCGTGCCCTCGCTCACGGCCCTTCAGCTCATCGCGGCCGAACTCGGGGTCGAGGTGGCCAACTTCTTCCCCGAGGAGCGCCGGCACGGCACGCGACTCATCCGCGCCCGGGATCGTCACGAATTCCGCCTGGAGCCGGGTTCGGGCGAGGTGTACGCGGTTCTCGCCGGGCAAGTGACCGACCGCGCGTTCTCCGCACTTTACGCCCGCCACCTTCCGGGCGAGGGGGGCAGCGAACGGCCGTTTCGGCACCTCGGCGAGGAGTTCAGCCTCGTCCTCTCGGGAACGCTGGAGCTGACCATCGAGGGCGAGACCTACGAGCTTGGTCCCGGGGACTGGATCCACTACTCCTCGCACCCGACCCATTCAGCCCATGTCACCTCCGAAGAGCCGGTGGAAGCACTCTGGCTCCTGACCCCAGGCGTGGTTTGAGCGCGGATCCGCATATACAGGCTGACGGGCTCGGCGCTCTCCTCGGTCCCCGGCTCCGGGAGCGGCGGTCGGAGCTCGGCAAGACGTTGACTGAACTCGCTCGAGCGGTCGACATGTCTCCGGGATACCTCTCGACGATCGAGAACGGCGCCAGCGTGCCGTCGCTCCCGGTGCTTGCCCGCCTGGCCCACGCGCTCGACGTCTCGCTGGCCGAGATCCTGCGCAGCTCCAGCACGGAGCGGCTCGCCCGTGGAAACATCACCGATGGCCTTGAGAATCGCGGCCTCGCGGCCGGCGGTTCACAGCTTGAGATCGTCCGCCAGTCGGCCGACCCTGGCGAGGCCGGCGCGGCGCCGGTCGTGCTCGGCTACGGCGATGTCTTCGTCTACGTGCACCTGGGACAGCTTCAGGTCACGGTTGACGATGGCGAGTTCGAACTCGGCCCCGGCGATGCTCTGCACTGCGATCGGCCGAGCCACGTTTCCTGGCGGGTCCCGGGCTCAGAGCGGCTGGTCGCCCTATGGACAACGCCCCACGCTGGCCCGCGGCTGACATCGCGGTGATCTACATCCTGAACTGCGGCCTGGAGGTGCTGTTATGAACACGTCGCCTTACGTTGGACCGATCACCAAGAACCTTCGCTGTGTACCGGCGACGGGCGCCGTCTCGCCGGAGCCGATCCCGTGACGACAGAGCGCACGGCCTCGCGACCGCCGCTGAACGCTGCAGCGTCCGGCCAAGCAGCGGCGCGGCCGGACGAGACCCGCGATGACGATGTTCCTGTCGGCGAGGAGTGGCACTCGCCGCTCTACGCGATGGCCTGCCGGCAGTTCGCCCGCGCCGCCGACGTGCTCGCGCTCGACGATGAGGCGTGGACCCGCCTGCTCGAGCCTCGGCGGTCACTGGTTGTGAACTTCCCGGTCCGGATGGACTCCGGCGACGTCGTCAACTACACCGGCTACCGGGTCCAACACACGGCGACGATGGGCCCGACCAAGGGCGGCCTGCGGTTCGCCCCGGACCTGGGGTTCGGCGAGTGCGCCGCGCTGGCGATGTGGATGACCTGGAAGTGCGCGCTGGCGGGGCTGCCCTTCGGCGGCGCCAAGGGCGGAGTCCGCTGTGATCCCCATTCGCTGTCGGTCGGCGAGATCGAACGGATCACGCGGCGCTACGCCGCGGAACTGCTGCCGGTGATCGGACCCGACGTGGACATCCCCGCACCGGACATGGGCACCGGCGAGCGTGAGATGGCCTGGTTCTACGACACGTACTCCCAGTCGGTGGGCTACTCGGTACCGGCAGTGGTGACCGGCAAGCCGGTGGCGCTCGGTGGAACGGCTGGTCGTCAGACCGCCACCGGGCTCGGTGTCGTGTTCGCGATCGAGTCCGCGTTCGAGGACCTGGGGCGGTCGCTGGCAGAGCGGCGGTTCGTGGTCCAGGGGTTCGGCAACGTCGGCGCCGTCGTCGCGCGTGAGTTGCACGCGCGCGGCGCGAAGGTGCTGGCGGTCAGCGACATCCGGGGCGCGATCTTCAACCGGCACGGCCTCGATATTCCCGCGGTGACGCGCTGGCTGGAGGACCACCAGTACCTCGAAGGTTTCCCGGAGGCCGAACCGGTCGACGGCGCCGCGATGCTCGAGCTCCCGTGCGACGTGCTGGTCCCGGCCGCGCGCGAGGAGCAGATCACCGCTGCGAATGCGGCCGCACTGCAGTGCGGCCTGATCGTCGAGGGAGCCAACGGGCCTACGACGCCGGCCGCCGACCGGATCCTCGAGGAGCGGGGAATCGTCGTCTACCCGGACGTGCTCGCCAACGCGGGCGGAGTCATCGTCAGCTATTTCGAGTGGGTCCAGGACCACCAGAGGTACAACTGGGAGGCGACCGAGGTCCGCGAACGTCTGCGAGTACAGATGCGCCACGCATGCGCGCGCGTAACGGGGACCTGCGAGCAGTTACAGACAGACCTCCGTACTGCGGCGCTCGCCAGCGCGATCAGTCACGTCGCCGAAGCAGCCAAATTGCGAGCGATCTATCCATGAGCGCTTCCCGGACACCGTCTTCAGCGACGCGGCTCGGCGCGCCCCCGCGCTGCCGCGGCTGGCAGCAGGAGGCGGCGCTGATGATGCTCGAGAACAACCTGCATCCCGACGTGGCGGAGAAGCCGGCCGAGCTGATCGTCTACGGCGGCATCGGCAAGGCCGCACGCAATCAGGAGAGCCTCGAGGCGATCAAGCGCGAGCTGACGCGGCTGGCTGATAACGAGACGCTGCTGGTGCAATCCGGCAAGCCGGTTGCCGTGTTCGAGACGCACGAGCAGGCTCCGCGAGTACTGATCGCCAACAGCAACCTCGTCGGCGAGTGGGCGAACTGGGAGACGTTCCGGGACCTGGATGCGGCCGGGCTGATGATGTACGGCCAGATGACCGCGGGCTCGTGGATCTACATCGGTACGCAGGGCATCCTCCAGGGGACGTATGAGACGTTCGCGGCGGTGGGGCGCAAGCGCTTCGGCGGCGACCTGCGCGGACGGCTCGTCGTCACCGCCGGGCTGGGTGGCATGGGCGGCGCGCAGCCACTGGCGATCACGATGTGCGGCGGCACGGCACTGTGCATCGAGACCGACCTGCAGAGGATCGAGCGGCGGATCGCGACCGGCTACCTCGACGGGCGCGCGGCCGACCTCGACGACGCGCTGCGGCGGCTGGGCGACGCAGCCAAGTCGGGGCAACCGCTCTCGATCGGCCTGTTGGGCAACGCAGCCGAGGTGCTGCCCGAGCTCGTGCGCCGCGGCGTAGCGGTCGACGTGGTCACCGACCAGACCTCCGCGCACGATCCGTTGAACGGCTACATCCCAGCGGGGCTGACGATGGAGCAGGCCGAGGCGCTGCGGACCAGCGATCCAGATGACTACCTGAAGCGCGTTGGCGAGAGCTCGCTCGCGCACGTCGCGGCGATCCGGGCGCTGGCAGCAGCCGGCACGGAGGCGTTCGACTACGGCAATGCGCTGCGCGGGCTGGCGGCCGAGCATGGCGACGCGGACGCGTTCTCATATCCGGGATTCGTGCCCGCGTACATCCGCCCGCTGTTCTGCGAGGGCAAAGGGCCGTTCCGTTGGGTGGCGCTGTCCGGTGATCCCGAGGACATCTACCGGACGGACGCGGCGATCCTGGAGCTGTTCGGCGACCAGGAGCACATAGCGCGGTGGATCCGCCTCGCCGGCGAGAACGTCCACTTTCAGGCACTCCCGTCCCGGATCTGCTGGCTCGGCTACGGGGAGCGCCACCTTGCGGGACTGCGGTTCAACGAGATGGTGGCCACGGGCGAGCTCAAGGGCGCGATCGTGATCGGGCGGGACCACCTCGACGCCGGCTCGGTTGCCTCGCCGATGCGCGAGACCGAGTCGATGCTCGACGGCTCCGATGCGATCGCCGACTGGCCGATCCTCAACGCTTTGCTGAACACGGCATGCGGCGCCAGCTGGGTATCCGTGCATCAGGGCGGCGGTGTCGGCATGGGCAAGTCGATCCACGCAGGGCAGGTGATCGTCGCGGACGGCAGCGAGCTGGCCGCCGAGCGCCTGCGCCGCGTGCTCACGGCCGATCCCGGCCTTGGCGTCGTGCGCCACGCCGACGCGGGTTATGCGCGGGCGGTCGAGGTCGCGCAGGAGAGCGGGATCAAGATGCCGATGCTTGCAGCTGAATGATCTGACGCTCGGCGGCGCTCCGGCGTGCGGCCTCGAGCACGCGCAGCGTCTGCACGGCGTCGCGTGGGTCAACCGGCGGTGGTCCCTCGCCTGCGATCGCCGCCGCGAACAGGGCGTAGAAGCGCGGCCAGTCACCAGGCTGCCCCCGCAGCGGCACGCTGCGCTCGCCGGCGATCAGCCGGGGACGTGAGTGCTCCGGCTCGACACCCCAGTCAGCGACCGTGTCGGGTCGCTGGCCGGCGCGGAGGCGATCCTCCTGTGAGTCGAGGTCGCGGACCAGCAACGCCGCCTCAGTGCCGAGGACACGCAGGCGCGGCCCCGGAGCAGCGGTCAGCGCCGAGGCATGCAGGTGGCTGATCACGCCGGAGCTGTGCGTGAGCACCAGGAAGTCATCGTCGTCAGCCGGCAGGCCCCGCCGGTTGTCGATCTCGGCGTAGATCGACTCCGCCGGGCCGAACAGGTGCAGCGCCTGATCGACCAGGTGGCTACCGAGGTCGAGCAGCAGTCCGCCGCCTTGCTCGGGAGTGTTGCGTTCGCGCCAGGCATCCTGTTGTGGCTCCGGGCGCCAGCGCTCGAAGCGGGACTCGTAACGCAGGATGTTTCCGAGACTGCCCTCCGCCAGCAGTGCGGCGAGCGTCAGCTGGTCAGAGTCCCAGCGGCGGTTCTGAAAGACGGTGAGCAGCGCGCCCGCCCGCTCCGCGTGGTCGAGGAGCTGCGTCGCCTCGCCCGAGTTGAGCGCGAGCGGCTTGTCGACGACCACGGCCAGCCCGAGGTCGATCGCGGCACTGGCCAGTGGCGCGTGCGCGTCGTTCGGCGCGGCGATGACGACGGCGTCAAGCTTGCCGGCATCCTCCCACAGGTCCTCTGGCGTGTCGTAGATGGCCGCCGCCGGGTGGTCTTGAGCGGCCTCGCGGCGGCGCTCGGGATCCCGTGTGACGATCGCAGCTACTCGCAACCCCTCGGTAGCCGCGATCAGCGGTCCGTGAAAGACCCGGCCGGCCACGCCGTAGCCGATGATCGCGACTGCGCGCTCGGGCATGGCGCGAGCATAGGGGTTGCGTGGATCGGATCAGCCGCCGGAGGCCTCGCCGAGCCGCCGCTCATCACCGAGCTCAACGCCCGCGCGGCGCGCCAGATATTCGGCGGTGCCGCGACGCCCGAGCGCGAACAACTGCTCGCTGACCTTCGCGTAGCGCCTCGAGTCATAGGGATCGGCGGTCATCGCGGCATCGAGCGCAGTCAGCGCCTCCTGATGAGAGCCGCGGGCGGCAGCATCGGCTGCGACCAGGTCGAGCAGTGCCAGGTGGCGGTACTCGAGCTCACGGCGGGCCTCCTCGGCCCAGCTCGCATACAGGTCGGTGGGCAGCAGCGGGCCGCGCCAAAGCGCCAGTGCCGCATAGGCCTCCTGTACCGAGCGGGGCCTGCGCATGCTGCGCACGCGGTCAGCCGTCGCCAGGAACCTGCGCGTGTCGACCCAGGCCGGTGCCAGGTGCAGGTGCTCACCGTCGCGGACGACGAGCTCACCCGCAGCGGCGCGAAGCCGCGTCAGCACCTGGCGCAGGCGCTGCCTGGCTGCGTCCAGCGGCGCCTCAGGAAAGAAGCTCTCGAGCACCACGTCGACGGGCAGTCCGTGCGGATGCAGCGCCAGCATCCGCACGAGCTCGCCGGGCATGCCGGCCGGTAGCTCGACCTCGGTCCCGTCAGCAGCGACCACACTCGGAGCTCCAAGCAGCCTGACCACGAACGTGTCCCCGTCGAGCAGCAGCTCGCGCGCCGCCGCCGAGCCGGCGAGCTCGGCTAGCGGCGCCAGCGCGCGTGAGAGCTCGGGCTCGCCCGCCAGCGCGACACGGATCCCGCCGCAGCCAACGGCCTGCTCGAATGCGTGCGCGGCCAGTTCGGCGGCGCCGTCGCGGCCCGCGCGGAACGTTGCCCAGGCGCTCAGCAACGTGTGCCGCCAGATCCAGCGCTTGTCGAGCCAGTCGCCACGCACCAGGTCCTGGAGCGCCTCGAGCGCCTGCCACGGGTCCCCGGACCTGGCCATCACGATCGCCTGCGCCTGCCTGATCGATTCGTCGTCCTCGACGCGGGCGCGGGCCTTGGCCAGAAACTCGCGCGCCTGCACGTCGAGTCCAAGCCGATCGAGCACCTGGACGGCATCCGTGAGAAAGGCGAGGCCGATGTGGGTCTCGAACCAGTCGCCGCCACCGCGCTCGACTTCACGAAGCAAGCGCTCCGTCGTGAATGCGTCGCCGCGCGCAGCGGCGATGTGTGCCCGCGTCCACGCCGTGTATGCGCGCGACTTCAGGTCCTCGTCGCGGTCCGCGACGAGGTCGGACTCTGCGAGTGCCGCCTCTGCAGCGGCGAAGTCGCCGAGCTCAACGAGCGCGTCAGCGTAGAAGTTGAGCACGGTGGAGCGTCGCGGACTGTCGTCGCCGAGGATCGTGAGAGCCTCGCCGATGAGCTCGACCGCGCGCGGCAGGTCACCGCTCTCGAAGCAGACCGCGTAGCCACGCCAGAACACCGTGAAGCCCTGCCACTCGCGGTGACCGAGCGCCGCAAAGCGCTCTGCGGCCTCGACCAGGACACGGTCGCCCTGCCTGGTGGCCTCCTCGGTGCCGGTCCACACGATCGCGCGACCGCGCGCGAGCGTCGCCCGCGCGATCGCGACCGCATCGGACGGCGATGCTTCACGCAGAACTTCGTCGGCGAGCTCGATCGCCTGCTCCAGCCTCACGTTGGCCGCAGCGTCGATCGCGCGCTCAGCGGCCAGCTCCAGGCGCCACGCTCTACCGGGAACGTCCGGGAGCTCGGAGCCGGACTCGAGCAACCGCCCGAACTGGTCCAGGACATCACTGCGCTCGGACAGGCGCAGCGCCGGCTCGAGCGCCCAGGCTCGCTCCAGCAGCGCTGCGGGATCAGTGATCGCCGCGAGTTCCGCTGAGGTGAGCTCCGGAGGCGCCCCGACGCCGGGATGGTCGGGGGTCCACGAACTCATCGGCAACGACCAAACGTCGATCGTTACGACATTCTTCCGCGCACGTGAGGTTAGTTCCGCCCAGCAGTACGGGCGGCAATCCGTGCCTGCGATCATCAGTTCCCGTGGCCGACCAATATTTCGACGATTTCTCGCTCCTGCGACGGGTCCACCGTGAGCAGGTCGTCGCGCTTTCAGGGCCCCGCGCGCTGCTGATGCAGGCGGCTCACCCGGTCGCCTTCACGGGCTTTTTCATGTCGACCGGCGCGCTCGAGGATCCGTATAGCCGCCTCCGGCGTACGGCCGACGTGCTCGACACGGTCATATGGGGTGATCGCGCGGAGGCAGACAGCGTGACCGCCGCTGTTCGGCGGATCCACGCGACCAAACGAGGGACCCTTCCCGAGGCTGTGGGCAAGTTTCCGGCGGGCACCCCTTGGGCAGCTGATGATCCCGAACTGCTGCTATGGATTCTGGCGACCCTGGCCGATTCGGCCTGGGTCGTCTATGAGCGTTATGTGGCGGCGCTGAGCCGATCCGAGCGTGACTCCTACTGGCAGGACATGCGCGTGATCGGACGACTCTTTGGCCTGCGTGACAGCGAAATGCCGGACACGAGCCTCGACCTGCAGATCTACATGGACGACATGATCAAGGGCGACGTACTCCATGTCTCGCCGCAGGCGCGGGAGCTTGGAGTTGAAGTTGTGCTCAACCCGCCGGTGCCATTGCTCGCAAGGCCGCTGCTGGAGGTCGCCAACTTCATCACGGTCGGCCTGCTGCCGACCAATATCCGCCGCCAATATCAGCTCGGCCGGGATCCGGTGCGGGCGGCGACGCTCAGGATCGGCGCCGAATATGTGCGACGGCTGCTGGTGCCGGTACTTCCCGGTCGCATCCGCCATCGTGCGGATCGCGTCGTTGGGCAGGTCGCGGCAGCAAAAGCTGCTTAGTAGCGGGAGCGACGGTGGCTGGCCTCACGACATATGTCCCAGGTGATAGGTGCCAGCTTGTCTGACGGGGGATGCTTGTCGGACTGGGGATGCTTGTCGGACTGGGCGTGGACCGAATCGACTTCGCCGAGCACGATGTGATGATCACCGCAGGGGTGGATAGCGCGTAGGCGACAGCCCAGCCACGCAACGGAGCTCTCGAGCACTGGACCGAACGGGCCTGATTGGTGCGGCACACCGGCAAACTGCGCGGCCCCGCTCGGCCGGTCATTCGCTGCGAACCTATCGGCGAGGTCCTCCTGATCGGACGCGAGTACCGATAGCGCGAACGCATCGGCTTCCCGCACATGCTGCAGCGCGCGCGAATCGTTTGCGAGGCAAACGCTGATGAGCGCTGGCTTGATCGATACCGACGTGATCGAACTCACCGTCGTGGCGTGCACGGTGTGGTCCGCGCGGGTGGCGAGGACGCCGCCGGCGGTCGGGACGAGCCGGAGGGCTCCACGGAACGAGGAATATGGCGAGGGCTCGGGCGCGACCGAGCCTTTCCATGACCTTCTTGAACGGGAGCGACGGGACTCGAACCCGCGACCTCCGGCGTGACAGGCCGGCGCTCTAACCAACTGAGCTACGCCCCCGTGGCGTGATCCCAGTATTGCAAGCCGGAATTTTTTTCGCCGTGCGCAACTTTGGCCGCCGCTGGCG
>DATAUP010000092.1:0-23516 GCA_036268195.1 Solirubrobacteraceae bacterium | reverse complement strand
GTCGGGACGGTCAGCGAGCCGCTCGAGCACCGACAGCGAGATCTTCGCCTTGTGGCGCCCATACGGCTCGATCTCATCGGGTTCCAAGCCAGACGCCGACGCGATCGACTCGATCGGCTCAAGTACCGCCTCCTGTGCGATGGCAAGACTTGACTTCATTCGCGTGCTCCTCTCCTGGTCTCCGCTGTCGACGCGCCACGGGAGGCGGACGGCTTCGCGCGGTTATGGTCGGGATGCAAACGGACGAGCGTGTGCACTGCCGTGAACACGCCGGCACAGATCAGGACCGCGGCGGCCAAGCGCCGTAGGTGCAGCGCGGGCAGTCGGTGCGCGATGTGCGCGCCCCCCACGACGCCTACGGTGGCGGTCACGCCGATGGCGGTCCCAAGCGCAAAGTTGACACCGCCATAGAAGGCATAACCACCCGTAGCAACCAACGCGACCACGACCTGAACGACCTGACTGGTGCCCACCGCTTGTAACATAGGCACTTCAAACAGCAACATGATGGGCACCAACAACACGGGCCCACTGCTGCCGGTCAGCGCTGAGCCGAATCCGACCACGGCGCCAACCCCGATCAACACGATTGGAGGCGGCCCAGTTCGGCCGACTGGTCGGTGGCGGCCGCTGGTCGCCAACGTATGGACCCCCGTGCACGCCATCAGCACGGTCAGCATCAGACCGACCACGGCGGCGGGTAAGGCCCCGTTGATCACCGCGCCGCAGAGGGCGGCAGGAGCGACCCCGAGGATAAGCCGCGTGACATTACTGAAGTTCACGCTTCCCCGGCGGGCGTAGCTGACGGCGCCACCAGCCCCGGGGAACACGAAGCTCCACATGCTCGTCGCAACCGCTGAGTGGACGCCAACGCCAGCAATCGCAAGCAACGTCGGGGGGAGCAGGAGTCCCCCAATTCCGGTTGCACCCATCAACGCGCCGATCAGCAGGACCGCGGCGCAGAGCAGGGCGAGTTGGATTACAGACACTACTTGGCCGCGTGATGCCCGCCGCTAGGCTAGACCGGCCGCTTAGCCGTTCGGGTGATCGAGCGCGGCGATGTCGCCACCGTCGATGCGACGGCACTTTGTGCGCCGGCGGGGGCGGACTTCGCCCAGCGGGCCATCGTGGACGCAAGCCATTGCGAGGTCACCGCCAGCTGGTTGAAGGTGTTGATATGGAGGCCGGCAAGCGCGTGAGAAGGCTCGCTAAATAGCGGTGCAAGCTCGCTCAGTAGTGCGTCTGGGCGGTACGGTCGTCGTGCGAACAGCAGCGTGAGCAGGCTCGTGTGGCTCTTGAGATAGCGCGTCGACTGCCCTACGCCGATTCGAACGGCGATCTCCAGGAGCTTGCGTCGCTCAATGACGCCAGGGACCCCAACGTAGACAGGTATGCGCAGACCGTGGGTCCGGACCGCTAGAAGCCATGCGCCGATGGCATCGGCATCGAGACACATCTGGGTCACCGCATACGTTGCCCAACGTGACTTGGCGAGGAGCGCAGACTGAAGGTCGCCGCTCGCGATCAGCGGGTGACCGTCGGGATACGCTGCGACGCCAATGCTGCTCAGGCCGTTCGGTACCTGAGCTAACGCTTCGAGGAGTTCAAGCGCTGAGGCGTAGGGGCCGTGCGGTGCGGGAGCGTCGCCGCCGATGACAAACACGTCGCGCAGGTCATTCGCGGCGAGCCGACCTACGACCCGCTTTAGATGATCTAGGTCTTCAACCAGTCGAGCTGAGATATGCGGAATCACGTGGTAGCCGCGAGCAGCGAGCTGTTCGCTTACATCAAGCGTTCGGTCGATGCCCCACGTCGGCGAGCAGGTGACTGTGATGGGCACGTCCGGAAGCAGTTCATCGGTTCGCTCGATGACTGTCCGTGTTGGAATCACTTCGAGCCGCGCAGTCGCAAGCGCCCCTTCCAGACCTTCGCTGCGCGCAGAGCGCAGCAGCCCTCCCCTGCTTTCAATGTCGCTTGCCATTCAGGCCACTCCTTGTACACATGAAGACTTGTCTATTACGCCAATAGATCACCGGCCCGGTTGGCTGTGAGGAGTACCTCGCAGGTCAGCGGCGCTTACCCCATCAACGTTAGGGTGTCTTGTGCCCAAGATCTGCCAAGTTCTTGGCAGCCTGGGCGCCGACCGACGACGTAACCTGGGCGTCTGTCGATCCGCCTGTGAGCGGGCTAGGTACGATCCCAAGCCGTCGGCATCGGCATCGTCGTCTCATCGTTTTCACGGCACCGACGCCGGGCAGCGCTGTGCGGAAGGGAAGGCTCGGTGCGAGGACCGCAGGACCCGAAGCGGCCCTTCGCGCATTATCGGCAGCTAACCCCAAAGGCGTTCCGCGACGAGATGCGGCCCCTCGTCGACCTCGACGACCGCGAGGTGATGCTGCGCTTCTACCGCGATGGTGAGTACGTAGCGAGAGACCTGCTCATCGCGCGCGAAGTCCTCTTGGACGAGACCGCCGCAGGCATCAATGACTACGCCCACTACGTAGCGGTCCAGACCTTAGGCGGAAAGCAAATCGCGAAGCCGCTCCGCGACGTACCGGTTCGCTACCACGGGCGGCGGGTCAACCACCAAACAGGTCTTGTAACTGGCAACGGCCGGCACCTTGAGGTGCGTTGTCGCTTCCGAAGTCCTCTGAATCGAAAATCAGGCGGTCGCTTCGCGCTCAAGCTCGACGACTGGGTCGTGAGATTCGAAGCCTGGCTCGCGATCGTCCTAGACGAAGAGCTGCATCTCGAGGGAGCTTAGATCGTCCCGTGGGATGTGGCTCGCGAGCACGGTGGGAAGAGTCTGAAAGTCGGCGGCCCCTGGATAGATGATCCCCGCACCGAGCTCTTTCGCGCAGCCGGCTAGGGTGCCGGGCTTCGAGTCGAGCTATCTCGCAACGGCGACAACTCGATCGCGACACGTCGGCTCTGCGTACGCAAACGGCCGACTTTGCACGCCATCGCGTCCGCCCTGAATCCGGCGACGAGGAGGGCTAGGAGCTGACCCGGTCAGGGCCTTCCTGCACGCACAGAGCAACGCCCCGCCGGTGGTCACCGCCGACGGTGCGCCGGAAGCGCTCATGCGACCCCACCAGTCTCGGTCAGGATTTCATCCGTGAGTCGGCGGCAGCGGGCCTCGTCCAGACAGTCGGGCGTCTGGCTGACAGCGCGGGGAACGCGACGGACGGCAGCGGCGTGATCGACGGTTGTGGTCGCGGTACGTCCGATTTGGCGACCGGCATCCAAGCCCGTCACCAAACCGGACGTGGAGGCGTGCACGGAGCGGGTCAGACTCGCACCCTTGGAAGATCCCTCGCTAGCTCTGGGCTCTGACACGGCTGGTGCGGGACCGCCGGCAACGACAGAGCCGATCAGCGCGCTGCTCGCCGCGCCGCAGGGGCTTCCATAACGCTTCCATGCCGGCCCCTATGCGGGAATGAGCTAGACGCAGAACCCTGAAACCAGGCACATCCTCTTAAACAGGCCGGATGGACAGTCGGTTCTGACCGGAACTGGTGAGAACCTCACGCCACCCCGAACCAGGAGGCGTGACATGCCCGGCCCCGGACGCAACCAGCCCCGCCCCTGCGGCTCACACCGCAAGACCAAACGCTGCTGCGGACAACAACGTGGTCCTGGCGCCGAGCAACTCGCGCGCGCGCATGTCGCCACGCTGTGCCGAGAAGCGATCGACGACCTCGCCGACCTCTCCGAGGACGCGCTCGAGATCCTCTCCGAAGCGCTGATCGATCTGCCCGGCATCGACTACTCGCTGCTAGTCACGCTACCCACCCTGATCGGACCCGACCTGCAACGCCTGCGCCAATCCGTCCAAGACGACGACCCCGACTCGGGCTGGGACGCACTCACCGCAGTCGCCCAACAAATCGACACCCCACAACAACGCGCCCGACTCGCTGACACGATCCTCGCCCTCCGCGACCAGCGTCGCCTCGACCGCCGCCAAGCCGCCTACGCCCTCCTGGACCTCAACACCCCATCCACCCGCCTGATCGGCGCCAGCCTGCTCGAAGCCGTCGCCGTCTCCATCGGCGCTCACCACACCCCCGGCGGCCTTCAAATCGCCGCCTAACCCCCGTCGTTTATCCGGGGGAAGTAACTAACCTAAGGGGGCATGGCGTTGTCTCGATCCAGGTGGTGGCCACTCCGCTCAGTGGACACGCGAGGTCCGGGGCCTCGAGTCCCGTTGCTTTGAGCATGGCCGTCGCCGGAGCTCGGTCCACGCCCTCAGTGAGCGCGCCGCTCACCACCTTTCTCGGATCACCGTGTTGGTCGCCTCGTTCTGTCAAGTCTCCGCGCGCCTCCTTTTGGCTCGGGATCGCGGGTAAAAAGAGGGAACCGCCCGCGCCACGGAGTGCAAGTGAAGCTGGTGACCGCTGACCATCGGCACGCTAACCCGATCCACAGACACCCTCTGTTGGCGTCGTCCCTGCGTCACGGGCGTTGACGACGAAGAATCCGACCCGCAAACCGTAGAAAGGCCGGCTCCTCATCTGGTCCCATCAGTAAATCGAAGCGTGTCCCAGCCAGATCACCGGTTGTAACCAGGAAGGCGTCCCCCTCCACGGCTACCGCGCGTTGCGCCGTTACGCCTCTGAACGCAGTGTATGCCCCCTCCCGCGCGCGCGCCTCAACAACGAGGTCTCCTTTCCCAACGGTTATATTCGCATCGAGCTCGACGCCGTGGTAGGAACCCACGCAGCGCCGCAATTCGCTCTCGGAAACGACCGCTGGTACAACCTTCGGTGCTCCCGCGGAGGCGTATTTAGCGAGTAGCCACTCGACAATTGGGCGAATGGCCACCGCTCCGCGAGCGCTATTGCTGAGCACGACGGCCGCGAAGCGCTGCTCGGGCACGATCGTAAGCTGCGACTGGAATCCGTTCACAGTACCTCGATGACTAGCCACAGTCACTCCCCTCCCCAACAGCAGCTCCCAGCCGCAACCCCAATCACTCCCCCACGATGATCGGCATTGCGGCTGACGCATGACCTTCGTGGCTTCGCACGCGCGGTGGCCATCGGATGCGGCGAAGTGCGATGCCGCAAAGCGCAGCAAATCCTCGGCGGTGGATACCAGGCCACCAGACGCCCAGCGTGCGCGCGGATGGCCGAAGGGCACTGCGACCTGCTTGCCGCCTCTGCCAACGTGCCCACTGGCCGTCTGCGAAGGGGTCCGGTCGGAGCTACTAAACCCCGTATCGTTTAAAGCCAAGGGCCCTAGTAAGGTCGAGCGGATCGCCGCGTCATAGCTCAAGCCCGTGCACAGTTCGATGAGCCGTCCAAGTACGAGGTACCCGCTGTTGCTATACCCCCAGGCGTATCCGGGCGGAAACCAGACCTTCAAACCTCTCAGTGCAGAAACGGCGGCCGCGATCGCGTCGGCGCCATCGCCGAAAGATCTCCAGTCGGCCACCAGGTCGCAGTCAAGGCCGGCTTGGTGCGACAGCAGGTGTCGCACGGTAATCTCGTTGGCGACCCCGCGTTCCCGCAGCGGCAGATCAGGCATCAGCTCTCGTACCAGCTGATCCAGGGCGAACAGTCCTTGGCCGGCAAGCTTCATCACAGCAGCGGCGGTGAATACTTTCGTGATCGATCCAATCCGAAACGCGGTCCTTTCATCGATCGCTTCAGTGCCGCCCGCGGTAGCCGCTCCGTAACCACGGAGCCAGGTCACGCCTCCCTGGCGGACGCCCACGGTCATTCCCGGGATGTCGAGCCTGCTCAGCCACTTCTCAACCATCGCGTCCAGCTGACTCGACCCGCCTTCGTCCAGCAGACATTCCCTGGTGCTCATGGTTGCTGCGATCGTATGCGCTTCCAGAGGCGCCGGATCCCGCTTGGGGCGCGCCACGGGCCCCCGTCGGACGCGAGAACACGCCCGGAGAGCCGTCCTATGATCGCGCCACGCCAGGGGCCATACCAAACCCTCACGGTCACCCCAATAATCAACAGAATGCCAGTAGCCATGCTGGACTCAAGATCGCTCAAGCCACGGATGAGCAACCCTTGCTGTAGAAGGCCGACAATCATCACTGCGATACCGACGCCCAGGAGACTTCCGGCCCCCCCGAAGACGTCCACACCGCCGAGGACGACCATCGCGATGGCAGCGAGCAGAAGCGAGTTGCCTACATCCGGTTGGACAGCGCTGTAGTAGGAGCCAAGTAACACGCCAGCCAGTCCCGCAAGGACAGCACACGCGACGTAGGCTCCGAATGTGACGCGCCAGGTACGCACGCCTGCATATCTGGCGGCTCCACGGCTGAAGCCGATCATCCGAACACGGCGGCCCCCAGCAGTCCTGGCCATCACGATGGCGACGACAGCAGCGACTGCCAGAAAGATCAACAGCTGGTACGGCATCACGCCACCTATCGCTCCTTGGCCGACAATCGTGAACGCGTCGGGAAAGCCATAGGGTGGCGAGTTGCCAGCCACAGCCGTGCCGATGCTGCCGTAAATGAAACTTGTGCCGAGCGTGGCAATGAACGGCTGGATCCCCCCCCGTGTCACAAGCGTTGCGTTGATAGCCCCGATGAGAGCGCTAACTGCTAGGGCGAGAACAACAGCGAGCCAGATTGACAACCCATCCTGCCACGCCGTTGCCATCACGACCGCGGCGAGGCTAGCGGTCGTGCCGACTGACAGATCAATCCCTCCCATAAGCATGACTGGGGTGAGCCCAAGGGCGATGATTCCGGCAGGCACAAACAGTTGCGTCAGTGACAGAAATCCGCCGAAGCTCGGAAAGAATCCCTGCGTGGTGATCGCGAAATACACGATGAGGACGGCAAGGAAGACGCCCAAAGCAGCTTCCCAGCGCGCCGCCCTCTTAGCTATCGCCTTAGCTCGATGCCTCTCCGCCTTGCTATCACGTTGGGCGATAGAACTCATGACTGGGGGACTCTCTCGCGGTTCAGCCGCTGGTCAATTCCGACGGCGAGCAGGATGAGCGCTCCTTCCCCGGCCGGCTCCCAAACGGCCGGGACATGCAAAAAGACGACGCTCGTCAGGATCACGGTCAAAAAGAAAGCGCCGAGGATCGTGCCAAATGGCCCGCCACGGCCGCCGGACAGGGCGGTTCCCCCAACGAGCGCAGCAGCGATGGCGGCGAGTTCGATGTTCGTCCCGGTACCTGTGGTCGAGTTCGCATACGACGAGTAAGAGACAAGCACTAAGCCCGCGAATCCGGAGAGCGCACCGCAGATGATGTATGCGCTCGCCACGATCGGGAGGACGGTTATTCCCGCATGTCGCGCGGCTTCGGGATGGTTTCCAACCGCGTACAGCTGGCGCCCGCGGACCGTGTGGCTCAGGATGGCCCAAACAGCCGCAGCGATAACCACAAGGAGAAGGGCTTGCGCCGGTACCCCGCTGACAACCTCGCTGTTAGCGAAGCGTACATAGCTAGACGGGACACTGTTGACCTCCTTCCCATTCGTGTACACGAACATCAATCCGCTGTAGACGAAGAGCGTTCCTAAGGTCGCGATGATCGGTGGTAGGCGAAGCAGGCCGACCAGCAGAGCGTTACCGCAACCAAGGACCGCTCCAAGCGCGATCGCTAGGAAGATTGCCTCCACCAGGGACAGGCCTCCGCTATTGGCGAGCATGCCGGTAACGAGCGCGCTCAGACCAACAATCGGGGCAACTGATAGGTCGATGCCCCGAACGAGCAAGACGAACATCTCACCGAGTGCAACGAGCCCGAGCACAACCGAATCGACCAACATGAACTCGATGTTGCTGGTCGACAGAAATTCACTTCGGTATGCTGCCATACCCAGACAAATGACGACGATGATCGAGCCCAGAGCTAGTTCACGCGCCGCGCCGCGTCGGCCTGGCGAGCGCTGGCCCATGCGGAGGCGTGCGGCCGTCATACTGACACCGCGGCACTCGGGTCCACGATTAGGCGCCCGATGGCCTCAGCCGTAAGGCTCGGGCCGGTGACTTCGGCCGCGATCTTTCCCTCATAGACCGCCAGGACGCGATCCGCGATGAGAGCTAGTTCCTCGACCTCAGAGGAGATAACCAGTACGGCCACGCCGTCTTGGGCCAGGGTCCGAAGCAATTCGTAGACGTCGAGCTTCGACCGTGCATCGATGCCACGAGTCGGCTCATCGAAGATCGCGACGCGCGGGCGAAGCTCTAGCCATCTTCCCAGCACGACCTTCTGCTGATTGCCCCCTGAAAGCGTCTCGATCGGGAGCGAAAGATCCTTCGCGCGAATACTGAGTGTCTGACGAACGCGCTCTGCCACCCGCTCTTCACCCCGCACATCTAGCAGGCGCGTAAGGCGCGCCCGGAGCCGGGCCAGGGTAACCGCGGTGACGTTAGCTGTCACGCTCATCGGGCCAAAAATGCCGTTCTTGGCCCGGTCCTCCGGAACGTACACAACGCCGGTGGCGATCGCCGCTTGTGGTGAGGACGGCCGTAACAATCGTCCGTCGATGTGCACGCTACCGGCCGAAGTCGGGCGCAGGCCGAACACCGTTTCCGCGATCTCGGTTCGCCCGCTGCCGACAAGACCCGCCATGCCCAGGATTTCGCCGCCGCCCACCGAAAATGTGACGTCCTCAAACCTTGGTGACGACGACAGGCCGGCCACCTCGCATCGAGGTTTCCCACCCTGCTTGCTTTGCGCTAACCCTCGAGGTCGAAGCTCGCCTTCGTCGAGTGACTTGCCAATCATGTCCTCAAGCAGTTGGGGACGATCGCACTCGTCGCGCCCGCGAGTCGCTACCAGACGCCCATCCCTGAGGACAGTCACCCTATCGGCTAGCGCGAAGACCTCGCCGAGCCTATGGCTCACGAACACAAGCGTATAACCCTTAGTCCGTAGCGTGTCGATTACCTCGAACAAACGTTTCACCTCGTGCTGAGTCAGCGGTGACGTCGGTTCGTCGAACAACATTACTCGGCAGTCGCGTATCAGCCCACGCGCACACTCGACGAGCTGCTGCTCGGCTATGCTGAGGCGGTAGGCGGGGGTGCGTGGATCGACCTCGAGCCCAAGCCCGCTCAGTAGGTCGCGGGTTTTCTCCCTCGCGGCTCCCCAATCCACGACCGCACCAAACCGCCGGCGGGGGAGTATCCCCATGAAGACATTCTCGGCCACAGACAGCTCTGCCATCAATGCGGGCTCCTGAGGGACGCGATACACGCCAAGTGCCGACGCCACGCGAGGTGAGCTAAACCGGACCTCAGCACCGTTCATCTCGACGTGACCGGCATCCGGCTCATAGGAGCCGGACAGGACCTTCAACAGGGTCGATTTGCCGGCTCCATTCTCGCCGACGAGTGCGTGTACTTCACCGGGCTCAAAACTCAGCGAGACTTCCTCTAGGGCTACGGTGCCCTCAAACCTCTTGGTGACCCTGCAGGCCCGGAACATTTCCCGTCCCGGACCCCCTGCCGCTAGACCGCCCCGAGCCGGCGAGGGCCCATCTTGGCGTGGCAGCTCGCTCTCGGGTAAATGTCCCATTCGTATCATCCACCCGGCCGGGCCGAGGCCCACCCCACGGTGCTGAGCGCGCCAGCGCCGTTCCTGATCCAAACCTCGAGGTCCAACCTCTCGCCCTCATCGTCACTGCTAGCTCCCGTTACTACCCCCTGCACCTCGATGATCTCATCGACATAGACGGGGGCGATGAACTTTACCCGAAGCCGTCCGGACGTAAACCACGCTGCGCCGAAGAACCTCGTCATTAGTTCTATCGCGTAGCACACCTGCTGCTGGCCCTGCATGAGCGTCTTTTCCAATCCTGCACGCCGGGCGATGTCGAGGTCGTTGTGAACGTTTCTCACATACTGCCCGGCCAACGAAAACACCGACATCTGATCCTGATGGGTGACCTTCGTTAGGGTCTCCGTGGGCGTACCGGGATGTAGATCCAATCGCGCAGCGGTAGCCGGCTCCCGATCCTTGTCGAACTCGCCCGTCACCCGCTTTGGTACTGCCTCCGCGCTCTGCCGCCCGACAACAGCGCCGGCGGCGACGCGCATGACTTCGGTTCCGTGATGCTGCATGACTAACCGCCCGTCCTCACCGTGCGCCATCGTGTCAAGCACAACATGACCCATGCCGCGCTTAATGTACTTATCAACATATCGGCCGGTCAGGGTGACGCGCTCCCCAGCAAACACAGGCGTGTGAAACCGCAGCTCCTCCTCCGTGTGCAACCCCACCACGGAATGGTACTTAGTCAAGAAGATGGCCATCAGATCATTTGCCAATACCCCGGCGGGCGCTATACGCCTCTGGAACGGCGTGTTGTCAGTGAAGTACCACTCGTTGTAGTCATCTTGACTAAAGGCGAACGCCTTGATCTTGTAGTCATCGACGAGGCGCTCGACGGGACCGAACTCCTCGGGCACCTCTACAAGCTCGTACAGACCTTCCTTCTTCTCATCCGAGTATCCGAGCACCTTGCTGCCTCATTTCATTCCGGTATGCCGTGCAGAATCAGACCTCATATCACTCCTGCGGCGCTTAGACTTGCGAGCTCGGCGTCTGACATCCCCAGGACGGTCGTGTAAACCTCGTGGTTATGCTCGCCAACTCGAGGGGGCGGGCGGCGGATTACATCTGGCACGTCCGAAAGCTTGAGGACGATTCCCGGAAGTGTCAGAGAGCCCAATTCGGGATGCTCGACCTGCGTGATCATGCGCCGCTCGTCAAGCTGGGGGTTGGACGCGACTTCGGAAAAGTCAGCCACGATCGCGCACGGGATACCGGCCCCGTCGCATTCGGCCTCGACCGCGCTGGCGGTACGCGTCGCGACCCAACCACCAACCACATCTTCGATGTCGTCTACATTGGCCATGCGTGCGGCCTCGTCGATGAATCGCGGGTCCGAGAGCAGCTCTTGCCTTTGCATAACGTCGCACAGGCGCGCGAATAGCGGAGCCGTGGCTGCGTGGATATAGACCTCGCGGTCGTCCTTGGTGACGAAAACCGATGCCGGCGCAGAGAACGGGTCCCGGTTGCCGGTCTTTGGGGCGAGCTCGCCGAGCATGAGGTACTGGGTCAAGGCAGGCCCAAGCGAGGCGAACAGCGCATCCAACAACGCCACGTCTACCACCTGACCTTCACCGGTGCGCTCCCGCTGATAGAGCGCCATTACAGTGCCGAGGGCACCGTAGACTCCTGCAAGGTGGTCGGCGACGAACAGTCCGGCTACCTGGGGCCCGGCGTCGACGGGTCCATTTCGGGACATCAGACCGGACACGGCTTGCGCTATACAGTCGAACCCGGCCCGCCCCTTCAACGGACCGGTCTGTCCAAAGCCCGAGAGAGAGGTGACAACCAGCCGCGGGTTCAACTCCCGCAACCGCTCATGTGAAAAGCCCATCGCTCGCATTGTTCCGGGCCGGTAGTTCTCAATCATCACATCGGCCCATTTCACGAGTGCCACGAGAATGGCCTCGGCCGCGGGGGCGCGAGTGTCAAGCGTCATCGCGCGCTTGTTGCGATTGTAGGTCATTGTGTGCACGCTCTCGCCCTCATAGAACGGCGCCACTCGCCTGGTGTCCTCGCCGCCGGGGCGCTCGACCTTAATGACGTCTGCCCCCATATCCCCGAGCAGCATCCCGCAGAGTGGTCCGGACAGGATCCGGGAAAGGTCTACTACGCGAACCCCCTCGAGCGGGAGGATCGCCTCCGTGTCATCAGAGCTTTGGTGCGTCACCGCTATCTTCTCCTCTCGGTCGCTTTGAGAGCTACTTAATTGCAACGGGGTTTAATGGCCCCGCCGTAGCTTCGTAGATCATCAGCGGACTGGCAGCGTATAGGAAGTCAAACTGTCCATCGCTGGCGCAGTCTGCCGCAAGTTCATCGAGTACATTGAGTTCCGAAAACAGGATGCCAAGCTCGGACATAAGGCTGATGTGAAGCTCCATTGTCTTCTCATGGTTTAGGTCAATCCAGCACTCGTTTGTGAACCCATCGGTGGCGAGCAAGGGAATCTCCCGCTCGAAGAACCAGTCCACAAGATCTTCGTCGTACTGGAGCCCAGGCTCCGAGAACCCGTCCTCGTCGGCGCGATTGCTTTCGCCCTCCTCGAAGTGTCCCAGCCACCCCGTGCGGACGAGCAGCAGATCGTGCGGCTCGATCGTGACGCCCTGGGCCGCGGCCGTCGCGAGGAGGTCAGCTAGCGTTACCACCTGCCCTTGCGACAGGTGAGAGACGCCTTTGAAGCGAGCGACGTCGAGCAGTACGCCGCGACCGACGATGCCGCGGGCACCGATGGGGACGATGCTGTTCACTCGCAGTCCGCCGATCGTCGAGGACGCCGGCTTGTCGTTGTAGATCCTGTCACCGCGCCAAAAATGCCCGAGTGCGTCTACGTGCGTGGTCCCGTGGGTGTACATCATGACCATGTCGTCTGCGAACTCGCCGCCGTTGGGCAGCGACGCGCGGCGCCCGGAGTCAAAGTGGCTCTTATCAGACGTCATAAGGTGGAGATTAGAGCCGCGGCCCGGGGCGAGACGATCTCCCTCCGGCCGGCAAAACTCGCCCCCGAGCGTGAACACCTTGCCCTGACGGGCTGAGCGGATACCCCTGAGTACTTCAGCTTGTGTCAGGAAGTTCAGGCTGCCCAGCTGATCCGCGGTGCCCCAGCGGCCCCAGTTGGTTCGTTTGAGGTGTGGCATCGGCTGTTGTCGTGTGTCGGGAGTTAGACGCGCGCTCGGGGTCCCCGAGCGCGCGCAATCTCAGATCTCAGTAATTGTATTTCTTTACATTCGCCTTATTGTAGGCGAGCGGTTTGCAACATACGATCGCATGGTCCTTGTCAATTGTGAAGGACCCGGCGGGTGTGTCGATTTTGCCCGGGCCGGCCGGGAGTTTCCCGTCAGCAGCCAGCCTGGCGATGTACATGACTTCCTGGCCTTGGAGACATTCGTCCCACAGGAACGCATTCTGTACGGTACCGTTGAGGATATACTTTTTGATGGACAACGGATCGGTCAGACCTGTTATGACTACTTTTCCCTTGAGGCCCAGGTTATCGATCGCCTCCGCGGCCCCGGGCAGCGCGAGTGAGTCTGGTGCAAGGATTCCTCTGACGTTTGGGTAGGCGTGCAGGATGTTCTCGGCGGCCGTCATCGACTGGGAGATATCCCCGTTCCCGTACTGCGTGGTGACAATGTGCAACCCGGGATACCGTGATTTCATGTATGCCTTCATCAGGCTGATCCACACGTTCTGAATGGTGGCGGTCGGCGTTGATGACAGGATGGCAATATCAGCCTTTGGATTCTGCGAACCCAACCCACGAACCAATGCGTTTACCTGAGCTTCGGCAATAGCCTGATTGCTCGGATCACCGATGTACAGGTTTCGCGCCGCTGGCAATACGTCGGAGTCAAAGGTGACGACCTTGATTCCGGCTCTCATGGCCCGCTCGAGGGTGGGTGCCGCCTCGGTCGGATTATCCGACGAGGTCGCAATTACGTTCACTCGCCGAGCGATGAGGCTGTTGTAGATGTTGATCTGACCTTGGACGTCAGCTGTGACGGGGCCCGTGAAGTCCAGATTGATGTTCTGGCTCTTGGCGACCATTGCTGCGCACTTATGGTTGGTCTCTACCACTAGGTTGCCGACCAGTTTTGGCACCATCGCCACCGTAATCGGCTTGCTTGACGAGCCGCCGGCTGAGCCGGAACTCTTGCCTCCCGAGGCCGAGCTGCTGCTGGCGGAGCTTGAACTCCCGCAGCCAGCAATCATAACTCCCACCGCGAGTAGAACCAACACTCCGAGCACTCCGAGTCGTCCGGACCGCTCACTGCTTCCTATCGATGCCACTGAATCCTCCCAAGCGGAAATAAGTCGTTTGAGCCTCAAGCGGATGGCTGAAATCGGCCCGCACTTGAGCCGGCATGTTTTGCGACAGCGCGCAGCTGACGGCTGCCCCGAACGCGCGCGCCCGAGCCTTTGACTGGCCTGAGGCCAGCGTGATCCGATCTGACCGAGTTCCTCTCCCCTCCTGGAGAGCCAGCGTCTCGCGGACGTTGCATTCTGGGTGGCCTGTAGTATGCTACACGCAACACACCGTGTCAAGAGGGTTCCAATGTCCGCAGCCACGCCGATGATTGATGGGTTACGCGCAATAGTGGGTTACGACTACGTGCTCGGTGGCGCGAACAGCCGGTTCGCCAGCGACGCGAGTCGACTTCGGGCTCGCGGGGAGCGGGCCCGCGCCGTTGTGTGCCCTGGCTCGCCCGCAGAGGTGGCCTCAGTTGTGTCCTGGTGCTACGCCCACGACATCCCCATGACCCCGCGCGGCGGCGGTACTGGCCTAGCCGGCGGCGCTGTAGCGGTGAATGGCGAGGTGGTCGTATCGATGGACCGCCTCAATCAGGTCCGGTCCTTTGACCCTCTGCTCTGGCGTATTCACGTGGATGCTGGGCTCTCTACACGCACCCTGCGTCGCGTAGCGCGCGAGAACGGTCTCGTGTTCCCTCCTGACCCAGGAGCTGCGGACCAGTCGCAGATCGGAGGAAACATCGCGACGAACGCGGGCGGCCCACATGCCTTCAAGTACGGCTCCACCGGATCCTGGGTGACCGGCCTCGAGGTTGTCCTGCCTCCTGGCGATCTAGTAAACCTTGGGGGACCGAACCGGAAGGACGTCGCGTCCTACGACCTCAAAAAGCTCGTGATCGGCTCAGAAGGAACCCTGGGAATCGTCACTGGCGCTTGGTTGCGACTTATTCCCGCACCGGAGTCCTCAGCTGTGGTCTTAGCCTTTTATCCCAGCGTGGAAACGGGCCTTCATGCCGTCCATCGCGTCCTCGGGACAGGAGAGCCCGTCGCAGCGCTGGAATATCTCGACGAGCCCACGCTGCGGATCACCAAGGGCTCCTTCCCGGGACCCATGCCCGACTCACCCGGATTCCTCGTTGCCGCCGAACTAGACGGATCGAGTGCGGAGGTCGCACGAATGGTCCCTGAGGTTCGTCAAGCCCTCGACGAGGAGGGTGCTTCTCATGTCACTACCTTGCAAGCGCAAAGCGGGATTAGTGCCTTGTGGCGGTGGCGCGACGGAGTCTCCGGCACGGTCTCAGCGCATCACAATGGGAAGGTGAGCGCAGATATCTGTGTACCGCTCGATATGCTCGCGGCTGCGATCAACCAGGTCTCGGAAATCTCAGCCCGCCACCACCTAGCAGCCTGCACCTGGGGCCACGCGGGCGATGGCAACATCCACGCGAACTTTCTCGTGGATCTTGACGACACGTCGATGGTCGCCCGATCGGAGCTGGCCCTGGCTGACCTGTTTGCGGTCACCCGTGGGCTTGGAGGCTCAATCACAGGCGAACATGGCATTGGTTGGCTCAAACGCAAGTACCTAGTCTCCCACCTCGAGCCAGCCGTCTATGCGGCGCATTTGGCTATTAAGTACGCGTTCGACCCCAAGAACCTGATGAACCCTGGGAAGAAGGTGTGATGGGCCGCGCGGGCGCTCGAGGTTGGCCATGACCCGCGGGTCCTTCTATTCCAAAGCCATGGTTTGGCGGCCACATCGGGCGTTTCCCGCTCGCGTGCACAACCGATGCGGCGATCAGTCCGGAGTTGACTCCTACGCGACGGTGGTCGCTGAACACCCCCTTGGGTTTGGCTCCGCCGGAGTCAAGGCAGGACGAGATGCCGGGTGCCATATTCCGTTACGGGACAGCCCGACCATGCAGGGCGTGCCCCAGCTTGCTATGCGGGCCATCGAGGCACGGAGCCGGCTTCCACGGGTCAAGCCGCAATCTTGCACGGCGCGCTGGAGGCCGTGGGCGCTGGACGACGCCAGAAGCGCTTGGGGGCGGCAGAGTTCGCGTCGCTTGGACGTGGAGCGATGAGCAAAGTGCCGCCAGAGCCAGACTCGCTGTCTCTCGGGGCGTCAACGAAGATCGAGCAGGAGCCAACTTACGCCAACCGCATCGCCGACATGATCTTGACTGCTATCGGCACAGGCCAACTCGAGCCCGGCACTCTCTACTCGGTGCGCGCCCTCGCGGAAGCACTCGGCGTGTCCCGCACGCCGGTCCGAGAGGCGTTGCTTTCTCTGGCAAGGCAAGGCATGGTGCGCTTTGAGCGAAATCGCGGGGTGCGGATCATCGAGGCGTCCACTCATGAGCTCGAGGAGCTTTTTGTCCTCAGGCTGAGCTTGGAAGTCCCTGCAACCTATCGTGCGACACCGCGGCTCTCGCCCGACGGGCTCAACGCGATCCGACTGAACCTTGCTGACATGCACGCCGCCGAGTCGCACGATGATGAGCCGCTTCTGATGCACCATGACCGGCTATTTCATAAGAACATCCTTGAGGCATCGGGTAACTCTCGCTTGGCAGCAATCGTCGATCAGTTACGCGACGCAGTTCTCACTCGCGGTGCCTCGACAGTTGGGCGCAGTCGTGCTCTCCGCGACATTCTCCTCGAGCACGCGACGATCCTGACGTGCCTCGAGCAGCGGGACGGCGCGGGCGCCGCGGTTGCGATGCACGACCACATCCAAACCACCGGGCAGCTAATCCTCCTGCAGGAGGGTGGCAACGCAGCAGCCCTCGACTCTGTCTATGCACTCGAGGCATGGCGTGCTGTCCATGACAGACCATCACGTGAACTCAGCGAGTAGAAGCTCATTGCCTACAGGAGGGTTAAGTTCGATGGAAGCAACACTGGTATCGCCACCGTCTGTCCGGCACCTGACCATGATTCCACGCATAGACGCGATCCCGTGGGAATCGGACGCGTTTAGCAGTTCGTCGGCGGTCATCGTCAAGAACCTGCACATCGCGCCAGGAGGCACTATATATCCGGACCAGGAGCTCCCCGTTGTGACCCGGCTCGCAGCATTTCTCCCGGGATGGACTGAGCCAGACATCGTCTATCACCCGTGCGCCGAGGAGGGGTTTGTCTTGTGTGGAGAAGGTCACCTGGGAGGACGGCCTCGCTCAGCCGGCTGGTATCTTTACCGACCTCCGGGCATCCTGCACGGCCCAGCTGGCCAACCACCGACATCATTCCGGGTAATGCTCCAACGAATCGGCGCCGCTCCAGGTCTCATGCAAACCAGCGACGCGTCCGCTCAGCCAGACGCCGACTGCCGGCCTGTAACTGACGATTACCTGACCTGGCCCATTACCTGGGTCGAGAGTCTCGATGTCAACGCGCTCGGTTGGAATCCGTCTTCTCCTGGCGGTTGGGCTGGCACGCGACATAAGTGGCTTGCCCGAAACAAAGTAACGGGCGGAGGCACGGTGTTAATCGAGATCCCAGCCGGTTGGGCCGGCACTGGGCCATCCGCACGTGGCTCTCTTGAGGAATTCGTGCTCGCCGGCGAACTTACTATTGGACAACAGTGGTTTGAAACCTGGGGTTACGCCTCGCGTCCCGCGGGTGAGCCAGCGATGCAATACGACACGATGACAGGCGCGACTCTTCTGTGTTTCTGGGACGAGAACGAGTTTGAGTGATCACGTACCCTCGTATCGACGCGGTCGCCCGTGGCGCTCCTTGGGTAGATTAGGGATGCGCGCGGACGGCGCTCTCAGTCGGCCGGAATCTCAGAGGCACTTCCATCGGCGTCAAAACGTGGGCGTGTACCAACTGACCGCGGCCCCACTGATCAGTAATCGGCACGGCACAAATTTTGGCGGCGTATTTGCTACGAGGCGCGATTGCCCACGGAGTCGACGTTTTCTGATGCAATGCATTAGGACCCCAGGTCTAACACCGACACCTACGTCAACCCGGGCGGCGCGGCCGGGTGTGCGAGCTACCACCGCAACGTGCACCGCACGCCTTGTGTTCCCGCCGGCCGATGATTGCAAGGTCGAGCATACCCAGCTGGCCATCCCAGCGGCTGAGTCCAGCTTCCGTCGTCCAGAATCCGATCCGGACCGGTCCTGCGTAATGCCCCAGTTGACGCACAAACCGGGCGCACCAAGACGGAAATACAGGAACAGGTATAGGTCTCCGCGCCGAAGGCTCCCCCCAGTGAGCGTCGGCGCGGCAACACGTACCGTAGGGAGTTCCGCGCGGGACCCCGCGACCTCATACCTCACGCTGCCGTCAACTTGGCGAGACGCTGGCAACCCGTCGGCAAATTAGGTCCAGCGACTGACGCATGAGCCAGACGCCCGCGGTGGTATCACTTGGCGACGCCGACAACGTCGTTGTCGCGGTCCGTCATCTCAGTGTTGGCGAGAAGGTTACGCTCGCGACAGGACTCACGGTGATGATCGGCGAAGATATCCCGTTGGGCCACAAACTCGCGATCCGGACGATCGACGCGGGGGCGGGCATCGTAAAGTACGGCGCAATCATCGGTACGGCAATCACGGTGATCCCTGTTGGCAGTCACGTCCACGTTCATAACGTGATCAGCGCGCGTCTACCTGGCAAGCGATCTAGGTAATACAAGAGGAGCTATGGTTCAGGGCTACCGTCGCAGCAATGGGACCCTCGGAGCGCGGAACCATGTTCTCGTTCTCCCGTCGGTGGTTTGCTCCGGATTGGCGGCTCAAATGATTGCTGGCGACGACGCCATCTCGGTCACGCATCAGCACGGATGCGCGATGATCGGCGACGACGTCGAACACACCGCGTCCGTATTCACCGGAATGGCAACCAATCCGAACGTCGCCGGGGTGCTTGTGGTGGGCCTCGGCTGCGAGACGATACAGGGCTCCAGAATCGCGGACCGTATCGGTAAACTCGGACAACTTGTTCGCTATGTAGGCATCCAGGCGGACGGCGGCATGGTGAACACCGTGGCCAACGGCACGGCGCTGCTGCACGCCCTCCGGGCAGAGGTCGCCGAAGGGTCGCGCGAGGATGGGGACGCGGATCAGCTCATCATCGGCCTCGATGATTCCGCCGCCCCGTTTGCGGAATCGCTGCGCGAGATCGCCGCGCGGGCGGGCGCGCGGGTAATAGTTGCCGACGATCAGGCCGGTGCCGAGCAGCATCCAGACCTCGCGACCGCAGGAGCCCAGATCATCGTCGCATGGTGCGGTCCCGGTGAGGGACCGCGCGGTTTCGCGATCTGCCCGGTTGTCTCGGTTTCCGGCGACTCAGAGCTCTTCGCGGCGCTCAGCGACGACTTTGACGTTGACGGCACAGACCGCAGCACTGATGTTGCGGAGACGGTGTGGCAAGAGGTATTACGTGTCTTCAACGGCAGCGCGTGTGCCGCCGAACTCCGCGGGGCCCGGGACTTCTATCTCCGGCGGGCCGAGAGGACGCTGTGACCCTGCCACTGACCGGATATCCGCGCCCGGACGGCCGCTGGGGCGTACGCAACCATGTACTCGTCATGCCCGTGCGCTCGGCCGCCAACCTGGCGGCAGAACGCATCGCACAGGCCGTCCCGGACGCAGTCGCAGTCTGTCATCAGTCGGGGGGCGACGATAGCCGGCGGTTGCGCCTAACCCTCGCTGGCTTCGTAACTAACCCGAACGTCGCGGCGGTGCTCATCGTGGGGGTGACCAAGGACGACGCCTGGTTGGCTGAGTTCGCTACCGCGGCCGGACAGCAGGCGGAGTTCATTTCGCTCGCGGCCTGCCGCGGTATCGGGTCGACGATCGACACAGGTACCCGACTCGCGGCTGCTGCGGGCGCGCGCGCCAGGCAGCTCGAACGGATACCGATGGATGCGGAGCATCTTGTTCTCGGCCTCGAATGCGGCGGATCCGACTCGCTTTCTGGTATTACCGCGAATCCTGCACTCGGAGTCGCTAGCGACCGGCTTGTGCACGCGGGCGGCACCTCGATTTTAGCCGAGACGCCAGAACTCATCGGCACCGAGGTCATCCTGGCTCAGCGAGCCGTCTCGCCGGAAGTGGCGCGCCGCGTGTACGAGGTTATCCTCGGATTTGAGCGTGCCATCCAGAAGTTAGGCATTGACATCCGCGGAGCTCAACCGACGCCGGGAAACCAGGCCGGCGGTCTGACCACGATTGAGGAGAAATCACTCGGCGCCGCGATGAAAGGCGGGAACGCGCCGGTGGCTGGCGTGATCGGCTACGCGGAGCAGCCCGACGGCCACGGGCTGCACATCATGGACACACCGGGCCACGACATTGAACAGATGGTGGGAATGGTCGCTGGCGGCTGTCAGCTCGTGGCATTCACCACTGGGCGTGGGACGCCAACGGGCTCGCCAATCGCTCCATGCCTCAAGATTTCAAGCAATACGGCGATGTTTGACCGCCTCAACGGCGACATCGACCTCAACGCGGGCGTAATCCTCGACGGCCAGGAGACGGTCCAGACGATGGGTGAGCGTATCTACGAGGCGCTCCTGCGCGCGGCGAGTGGTGAATTGACGTCGAGTGAGCGCCGAGGCAACCGCGAATTCGCGATCAGTCGAATCGCTTGACCTTGGACGACTCCCTGGAGCCGGTTTTGGACGGCTCAAGTTTAAAGCTCAGCGACAATAAGAACACTCTCGGGCCTAAGCTCGCCGCCGCAGCTTCGAGAGCTTCACTCCACGCTCGCTGGTCGCCCTCCAACGGTCCCCAAGGTTTTCACTCCTACGGCGCAGCGTGGTCGCGATCTCTCGCTATCGGATAACGCCGACGGACCGAGCTGTTATTCCCCAACTCCTGATCGCTCAAGCCTCCGTGCCGGTCGCGAGCGGCAGGACGCTAGAGTGCCGGGTCTGGGTCAACCCGATCGAGCGGTACCAGCCGCCGGAGTTGCGTTACGTGGGCGGGCACCAGCTCCTGTACGGTGCCCACGCCCAGCAACCGCATCGTCCGGGAGATCTGATCAGCGATGATCTCGATCGCGCGATCGACCCCATCGCGCCCGCCGGCCATCAGGCCATAGAGGTAAGCTCGACCGATCAGCGTAAACGTTGCTCCCAGTGCCACCGCGGCGACGATGTCGGCGCCGTTCATGATGCCGGTGTCGAGGTGGATCTCGGTGTGGCGACCCACCTCTCTCACAACCTGCGGCAGCAGATGAAAAGGGATCGGTGCGCGATCCAGCTGCCGGCCCCCGTGATTTGAGAGCAGAATGGCATCCACCCCAAGTTCGGTCGCACGCTTGGCGTCCTCGAGCGTCTGGATACCCTTGACGACCAGCTTGCCTGGCCACTGCTCCTTGATCCAGGCGAGGTCCTCGTAGCCGACCGTCGGGTCGAACATAGTGTCGATCAGTTCGGCGACCGTTCCCGACCAGCCGTCGAGCGAGGCAAACGCGAGAGGCTCCGTGGTAAGGAAGTCGATCCACCACGCGCGTCGTGGAATCGCGTCGACCACCGTCCTTAATGTCAGCGTCGGCGGTATCGTCATGCCGTTCCGTTTATCACGCAGCCGTGCCCCCGCGACCGGGACATCGACGGTCACCAGCAGCGTGTCGAATCCGGCCTTGGCCGCCCGATCGACGAGGGCCATCGAGCGGTCGCGGTCCTTCCACATGTAGAGCTGGAACCATCTGCGCGCGGTCGGAGTCGCGGTGGCCAGAGACTCGATCGACGTCGTCCCCATCGTCGAGAGCGAGAATGGGATTCCAGCGTGGCCGGCAGCCTGCGCGCCGGCGAGCTCGCCTTCGCTGTGCATCATCCGGGTGAACCCGGTAGGCGCGATCCCGAACGGTAGTCGGGAGCGTGCACCGAGCACGTCGACGCTCAGGTCCACGGTGGAGACATCCCGCAGAATCTGCGGATGAAACTCGATGTTCTGGAACGCTTCCCGCGCCCGCGCCAGCGATATCTCCCCCTCCGCTGCACCATCTGCGTAGTCGAACGCGGCCTTAGGTGTCCGCCGCCTGGCGATACGCCGCAGGTCCTCGATCGTTAAAGCCGCCTCGAGCCGACGCCTGCGCGGGTTGAGCTCCGGGCGCTTGAAGCGGAGCAGGGGAGCTAGATCATAGAGTCTTGGAACACGTCGCGGCATTATGTCTCCTCGTGCCTGGGCCATCCGTCCCAACGCCCCCTGGCACCGTGTATGAGGCTCGGACGGTCGGCTTTGCGTGATAGCGGTTGACTTGGTCCGGCGCGCTCAGGGCCGGAGGCGGATCCCTCGGCCTGAATTGAAGACACGATCTCACAGTGCTCATGCCTGGTAGGTGCCGAGGTCATTGCGCAGAACGGAATCGAGAACACACCGGAGAGCACGTGGCACTCCGTCGTCTGTCGGAGCGCAGCTAGCATCGCGGCTATTACCTCGTTCCGGCAATCGTCATGGTTGTTAGTTTCCCTCACTTGACCCAGATACCGACGGTGACCGTATCCTCTGATCTGACTCATCGCAGTGACTGATGTCGCCCGGGGACGCGACAACAGTCATGGGCCGCCGGCTGACCGCGCGCCAGCGTACCGACGCGAGCTTAGCCCAGGCAGCGGAGGAAGTCTGGGTACGAGGTGTTGGACCAAGCCAGCATTGTCTCGTCGCTGCTGATCTCCATCAGGCGCTCCGAATCGAGCAGCACGACCTTGCTGCCGCGCCGCTCGACCAGGCCCTCTTCTCGGAACGCGCTCACGATACGACCAACGACCTCCCGGACCGATCCAAGCGCGTCCGCCAAGTCCTGGTAGCTGGCGGACAGGGCCGGGGCTCCGCCAACGGATTGGGCGGGGTCAACCAGCTCGCCGGCGACCCGGCCCCCATGACGCGAAGACGTTGTGGGCCTGACCGGCCCCCGTTCATGGGTCGCCGGGTAGGCCGGGCGCATCGCTGCGCCTGGGTGCGCTTGCGGTTGATCGACCAGCCCTGCTCGAGCAGATGCTGATGAGCCTGGCGATACCCCCAGCGCGGTCGCTTCCGCGAGAACGCCTTGAGCTCGGCGCGCAGGGCGGCATCATCGTGGACGACCAGCGGCTCACGCCGCTGCGTTGACCGGGCCTGTCCGACATACCGACAAGCCCGCCGCTCCGAGAGGCCGAGCTGGTCCTGGAGCATCAAGACCGCTCGGCGTCGTCGCTGCGGACTCAGAATTTTCCCTTCGCGATCTCCTTCAAGGCGGCGACCTCGAGGACCTGATCGGCGACGATCCACTTGAGCTTCTGATTCTCGGCCTCCAGCTCCTTGCACCGCTTGACGTCGTCGGCTTTCATGCCACCGAACTGGATGCGCCAACGGTGATAGGTCGCCTCTGAAACCTCCAGCTGCTTCCAGACCTCCGGCAGCTCCATCCCCTCGCCGAGCAGCCGATCGGCCTCTCTCAGCTTCCGGACGACCTGCTAGGGCGTATGCCTGCGTCGCGACATGAACGTGCTCCTCTGACCCATTCTCTCGGGTCATCGAAGCTCTCATAACGGTCGGACCGAATCCTGGGGAGCCAGCCACGTCGGCGGAAGACCGGCTTTGATGGATCAGGTCAGGCGGCTTGTTCTGCGGTCCCGGTTTGTTCGAGGGTGACGGCGTAGCCGAGCGCTTCGAGTTGGCGTTGGAGCCGCTGGGCGCGGTGCTCGACTGAGTAACGCTTGCGTTGCCAGTCCGGACCGAGCTCGCGGAACGGAACCTTGTCGCGGACGATGTGGA
>DATAUP010000091.1:0-56439 GCA_036268195.1 Solirubrobacteraceae bacterium | reverse complement strand
GGTTTTCAACGAGAGCCAGCACCGGCGAACCGTTGCCGGCGTCGCACGTTCGCTCGGTGCGCCTGTGGTCAACCTCACGCCAGACCCGTCGCATGCGAGCCTGGTCTGGATCGTCGTTTCGTGGGAGCTGTGCTGGTATCGCTACGAGGTCGACCTGTCCGAGTCCCGCGGCAACACGCGTCTCGACGGCCAGGGATACGAACTCGACGAGTTGAGCCCGCCCGAGCGGATCGGCAACGCCGGCTCCGACGAGAGCGGCGCATTGATCCTGATCTGACGGTCTGACGGGCGCCGCGATGACAGCCGAGTACCACAAGCTTGTGCTGCACGTCGATGGCGGTGCGCGCGGCAACCCCGGACCGGCCGCGATCGGCATTGTCGTGTCCGATCCCGACGGCAACCCAGTGGCGACATTCGCAGACAAGATCGGTGAGACGAGCAACAACGTCGCCGAGTACAAGGCGCTGCTGCGGGGGCTCGAACTGGCGGCGGAACATGGTGCTCGCGAGGTCCGTGTGATCAACGACTCGGAGTTGATCGCGCGGCAGGTGACGGGCGTCTACAAGGTCAAGCACCCGGACATGCAGCAACTGCACGCGCAAGCGCTGACCGCGCTGAAGGATTTTGAGCGCTGGAGTATCGAGTCCGTTCCCCGGGAGCAGAACGCTGCCGCGGATGCACTCGTCAACGACGCCCTGGACCGATAGGCTGGAGTTGTGACCGACGTGCTTGAAGAGTTGCGTTCCCGCCTCCATGAGGCAGCTATGGATCTCCGATCCGGTTCCGTTCAGCCTTCTGAGCTGCTGGCTTTGATCGAAGACTGCGCCAGGCTCGCCAGCGAAGCGGCGTCCCAGGTGGACACGCACGTACGGGCGGCGCTCGAGCCTCTGCCCGACCTACCAGGGCAGCTGCCGCTACCGGCAGCACAGTGAGCTACCCCGACGGCCTGCGCCTGCAGGTGGATGCCTACCTCGAGCAGCTGCACTTCTCAGACGATCCAGGCACGGCAGGTCTCGAGCAGGCGATGCGCTACTCGCTGCTTGCCGGTGGCAAGCGAATCCGTCCGGTCCTGGCGCTGGCAACGGCATCGGCGATCGGCACCGCGCCGAGTGAAATCCTGCCCCTGGCAGCGGCGCTCGAACTTATCCACACGTACTCGCTGATCCATGATGACCTTCCCGCAATGGATGACGATGATCTCCGCCGCGGCCAGCCGACATGTCACGTGGCGTTTGGTGAGGATGTCGCGATCCTCGCCGGCGACGGGCTTTACGCCGAAGCATTCGCGCATCTGCTGCGACTGCAATCCGGCGAGCCCGCAAATGTGATGGCCGCCGCCGCTGAGCTTGCCCGCGCAACCGGAGTGACGGGGATGGTGGGCGGCCAGTACCTCGATGTGGCCGCCTCCGCGCCCGCGGGGGCGGAGGGCCTGAGGCACGTTCATGAACTGAAAACCGGTCGCTTGATCCGTGCGAGCGTGGAGTGCGTGCTCTTGATCGACGGGCGCCAAGAACCTGCGACAATCGGGGACTTCAAAAACTTCGCCAGCGAGTTGGGTGTGCTCTTCCAGATCGTCGACGACATTCTCGATGTGACCGGGTCGGACGAGGCTCTCGGCAAGCCAAGCGGCAGCGATGAGCGACTCGGCAAGCGCACCTACGTGACCGAGTTTGGCCTTGACGGCGCCCGGGGGTTGGCGCAGGACTCCCACCGTAAGGCGATCTCGGCACTGGAGAGCGCCGCTCCACACGATCCAACTCAGCTCCTGCAGATCACAGACTTCATCGCCACTCGCAGTCACTGAAACCAATGTCAGACCTCCTCTCACATATCGACAAGCCGCAGGATCTGCACGGGCTCAGCGACGAGGAGCTGCAGCAGGTCGCGCAAGAAGTGCGCGAGCACATCATCGACACCGTCGGTGAGATCGGCGGCCACTTCGGCGCGAACCTCGGCTCGGTTGAGATCGCCGTCGCCCTGCATTCGGTACTCGACTCGCCGAAGGACAAGATCCTGTGGGACGTCGGCCACCAGGCCTACCCGCACAAAATCCTGACGGGCCGCCGCGACCAGCTGCACACGATCCGCAAGTACGAGGGCCTGGCGCCTTTCTGCTCCATCTTCGAGTCCGAGCACGACATCATGGGCGCCGGCCACGCCTCGACGGCGATCGGCTATGCGGTCGGCATCAAAGAGGCGATGCGCCGCGGGCAGGGCGAGGACGGAAACGTCGTCGCCGTCATCGGTGACGGTGCGATGACCGGTGGGGTCGCGTTCGAAGCGGTCACCCATGCTGGCGGCCTCGGCACTCCGATTGTGGTCGTGCTGAACGACAACGGCATGTCGATCGCGCCGAACGTTGGCGCCCTGTCGAGGTACTTCAACCGTGTCCGGCTGAACCCCAAGCTCTGGCACGCCCGTGAGGACGTCGAGAGCGGCCTCACGAAGATCCCGGCGCTCGGAGCCACATTCGAGCGATTCGGCCCGCACGTCAAGGAGTCGATCAAGGCGTTCTGGGCGCCCGGGCTCTGGTGGGAGGAGCTCGACTGGGCATACATGGGCGTGATCGACGGCCACAACGTGCGCGCCGTGCGCCGGGCGGTCCGCGAGGCACTAGCCGCGCAACGGCCCGTGGTCGTGCACTGCTCGACGATCAAGGGCAAGGGATTTGCGCCGGCTGAGGACGGCGGTCTCGAGGGCATGGAGAAGTGGCATGCCGCGAAGCCCCATTCGATCGCGAACGGCGCCCCGGCCCCTGCCGCCGCCGCGCCCGCTGGCGCAGCGGCCCCTCCGCCTCAGTACACCAAGGTCTTTGGCGAAGCGCTCGTACGCGAAGCTCGTCGTGATGAGCGCGTGATCGGCATCACGGCCGCGATGAACTCTGGAACCGGCCTGAACCTGTTGCAGAACGAATTGCCGGATCGCTACTTCGACGTCGGCATCGCCGAACAGCAGGCAGTTTTGCTGGCCTCGGGGTTGGCGTTGCAGGGAGCCCGCCCGGTGGTCGCGATCTACTCGACGTTCCTGCAGCGGGCGTACGACGAGATCATCCACGACGTCTGCCTTCAGAAACTCAACGTCGTGTTTGCGATGGACCGAGCGGGACTCGTCGGGGACGACGGACCGACTCACCACGGCGTCTTCGACATCGCGTACCTGCGGTGTCTGCCGAACATCGTGCTGATGGCGCCGCGCGACGAGGCGATGTTGGTCCACATGTTGCGCACCGCGCTGAAGTACGAAGGTGGCCCGACCGCGCTGCGCTACCCGCGCGGCGAGGCCATCGGCGTGCCACTGCCGGCTGAGCCGGTCGCGATCCCGATCGGCACGGGCGAGATCCTGCGTGAAGCGGGCTCCAGCGGGAGCCCGCGAGTCGCCCTCCTCGGGTACGGCAGCGGCGTTGCGAAGTCGCTTGCTGCCGCTGATCTGCTGGCTGAGCACGGAGTAGCCGTGACAGTCGCCGACGCTCGCTTCGCCAAGCCGATCGACGCCGGTCTGGCCGCCCAGCTAGCGGCCGAGCACGAGCTCTTGGTAACAGTCGAGGAGGGCGTGCTGGCAGGCGGGTTTGGCTCGGCGGTCTGGGAGACGCTCTCTGACGCTGGCATCGCTGCACGGATCCTGCGCGTTGGGCTCCCTGACCGGTTTGTGACCCACGGCGCGCCCAAGCTGCTGCACGAGGAAGTCGAATTCACGGCTGAGCGGATCGCCGAGCGAGTGCTGGCGGCCGTCACCGACCGTCCCAAAGTCGCCTGAGCTCTCTCGCGGGCCCCTGGACGAGCGATGGCCAAGGTGCGGCTTGATGTGCTGCTGGTCGAGCGCGGCCTGTTTGAGACGCGCGCACGTGCGGCGGCGTCCGTGATCGCTGGGGAGGTGCTGTTGCTGCCGGGGCGCGAGCGAGCGTCGAAGGCGGGGCAGATGGTCGCTTCCACGGTCGAGGTCGAGGTCGCGCGTGGGCCAGAGTTCGTCTCTCGTGGTGGCGTGAAGCTCGCGAACGCGCTTGACGGGTTCGGACTCGATGTGGGTGGCGCGTTGGCGCTGGATGTCGGAGCGTCGACGGGCGGATTTACGGACTGTCTGTTGCAACGGGGAGCCGCACACGTGGTCGCTCTGGACGTCGCGTACGGGGAGCTGAGTTGGAAATTGCGTGAGGATCCGTGCGTGACCGTGATTGAAAGGCGCAATGCACGCGCACTAGAACCGGCTGAGCTCCCGTACCCTCCCGGAGTGATCGTGATCGACGTATCGTTCATTTCGCTTACCAAGGTGCTTCCGGCGGTGCTCGCGTGCGCCGCCGCGCGTTACGACTGCCTAGCGATGATCAAGCCGCAGTTCGAGGTCGGACGGAGCCGTATCGGCAAGGGCGGAGTCGTCCGGGAAGCTTCGGTACGGCGCGAGGCGTTGGTCTCTGTTGGGTCGTTCGCGGTCGGGTTGGGCGCTGCCGTTGCCGGCTACGCGAGCTCGGGTCTTCCGGGCCCGAAGGGCAACCAGGAGACCTTCGTCTGGCTGTGTGAGCCGGCGCGGGGCGTGGCGGTGGCCGATATTGAGGCCGCGGCGCTGACGGTGGAACCTTGAGCGCCAAGGTCGCGGCGGTGATCACCCACCGCCGGCCGGAGGAGACGCGCCCGGCTATCGAGGCGCTGATCGAGGTCGCTCGCTCGGTCGGCGCGCGCCTGGTTTTCGATCAGGCCGAGGTTGACAAGCACAAGCTGCAGCCGGCCTACGGACTCGAGCTCGGGCCCACGGCGCCGCAGGACGTGGACATCTGCTTCGCGCTCGGCGGCGACGGCACGATGCTGAGCGCGCTCCGGGCTTACGCGGGAACAGGGGTGCCGGTGTTCGGTGTGAACTTCGGCGAAGTTGGGTTTTTGGCCACCGTCGATCGCGAGGACGCACGGTTCGGGTTCGAGCGCGCGTTCGCCGGCGAGTTCGAGGTGCTGGCGCTCCCGGGGATCGCCGTGCGCGCCGCCGGCGACGCCTGGATAGCGATCAACGACGTGTCGGTGCAACGCCAGCAGGGTCAGCGGGTCGCCAACCTCGCGTACTCGGTCGGGGACGATGAGATCGGCCGCGTGCGCTGCGACGGCCTGGTCGTGGCGACTCCGGCCGGATCGACCGGCTACAACCTCGCCAACGGCGGCCCTGTCATGGCTTGGGGTGTGGAGGGCATGGTCGTCTCGTTCATCGCCCCGCATTCATTGACGGCGCGCGCTTTGGTGGTCGCGCCTGGCGACGCCCTGACCATCGAGAACTCGTCCTCGGACGAGGAGGTCGACGTCGCTCTGGACGGGCGCCCTGTGGTCGCGCTGGGACCGGGCGCTCGCCTGGAGGCCCGCTTCGTAGGCGACCAGGGATTATTGGCGCAGCTCGAGGGCGTCAACTTCTACCGGCGCCTGAAGCAGAAGTTCGGTCGGTTGGCGACGCTGCGCTGATCGCTTCGCTCTCCCTCTACTTCCATATACGGAAGTTTTGGGAGGGAGTTGAGAGAGGGCGTGAGCCGTTGAGCACCGCCGGAGCTCTCGTCCTCCCAAAAGTTCGCAATGGCGAACCTATGGGAGGACGAAGTGGTTAGGTGGCCAGAAGGGCGGACGAACGCCTGTTCGTATTTTTCCGTCCGAGGGTGGGCGTAGAACTTTTCTCGTGTTGTACGAGCTTCGCGTCGAGAACCTGTTGTTGATGGAACGTGCCGAGCTGCGACTCGGTCCGGGACTCAACGTTCTCACCGGTGAAACCGGTGCTGGGAAGACGCTGCTCGCCCACGCGCTCGACCTCTTGCTGGGAGGCAAGGCCCGTGCCGGAATTGTTCGTGACGGCGCGGCTGAGGCGTACGTGGAGGGCGTGTTCGAGTTGCCACCTGGGCTGGCCGCCGGGGGCGACGAGCGGATTCCCGCTGACGCTGAGGAACTGGTGCTCGCCCGTCGGGTTTGGCCCGACGGGCGAACCCGGGCCTACGTTTGCGGGCGTGCGGCGACGGTCGCCGACCTGCGCGAGCTCGGCAGCCGCATGCTCTCCTTCTACGGGCAACACGAGCACCGGAAGCTGATGCTGACGGCGGCCCAACTCGACGCGCTCGACGCCTTCTGCGGCGAACAGCAGGCGGACCGACGCGCCGAGATGGTGGTGGCGCACGAGCAGGTGCGCGCTCTCGAGGACCGGATGGAGGAGATTGAGAGCCTTGTCGGCGCGCGCGAACGCGAGCTCGATCTGATCGGATTCGAACTGCGCGAGATCGAGGAGGTCGATCCCAGCGTCGAGGAGGAGGCGGAGCTCGTCGCCGAGCGTGACCGCTTGCGCCACCAGGAGGCTCTGCGGCTGGGTGCGTCGGCCGGGGTTGAGGCACTGACGCCCGAGGACGGCGACGGGGCGGGCGCGCTGATGACGCGCGCGGCCTCCGAGTTGGAGTCTGCGGCGGCCTTCGATCCGGAGCTTGGACCTCTGGCCGAGAGGCTTGCGGCCCTTCGCTACGAGGCCGAGGATGTCGCGGCGGAGCTGCATGGCTATCTGGATCGTCTCGAGGCCGAGCCCGGGCGGCTGGAGTTCCTCGAGGATCGACTGGCGGCGTTCACGCGGCTGGCGCGCAAACACGGAGGCGGGATCGCCGAGGTGATCGCGCACGCCGAGGTCTGTCGTGCGCGGCGGGACGCGCTGGGGGGTGCGGATGTGACGTTCGAGTCGCTGTCCGCCGAGCTGGAGGCGGCACGCGCGGAGCGTGAGCGCATCGGATCGGAGCTCAGCGAGGCCCGAGCCGCGGCTGCGCCGCGGCTCGCCGAGGCCGTACTCGACCGTCTGTCCGAGCTGGCTATGGCCGATGCTCGCTTCGAGGTCGCGCTGCGTGAGCGCGACGGCGGATATGGGACTCGGGGACGTGACGCGGTCGAATTCCTGATCGCGCCCAACCAGGGGCTGCCGTTCGGTCCGCTGCGCGAGGTCGCCTCCGGCGGCGAGTTGTCACGCGTGATGCTGGCGCTGCTCAGCGCTGCGCACGGACGCGGTGGGGGGGCGGACGGCCGCGGCCCGATGGGCGGCGCGGGCGACGGCTCGCTGCTCGTGTTCGACGAGATCGACGCCGGGATCGGGGGGCATACGGCGCGCGCCGTGGGCGCGCATCTGCGCGAGCTCGCCGAGGGTCGCCAGGTCCTGTGCATCACGCACCTGCCGCAGGTCGCGGCGATGGCGAACCGCCACTTCACCATCGTCAAGGACGGCTCCCGCTCGCCGGCCGTCACCACCGTTGGCGCCGTTGAGGGGGACGCGGTCGTCGGCGAGCTGGTACGGATGCTCGGCGCCGACGAGGACGATCGCGCTGCGCGGGGGCATGCACGCGAGCTCCTGAAGGCCGTGTAGCGGCCGCGGCGGATCTGCGCGAGGTTCCCGTCTTCAGTCGCTCGCGTACGTCCGTACGCGTCGCTCCTTGCATCCTCGCCTCGCTTGATCCGGCGGGCTCGTCTCGCGACTCTGGTCGCTGAACCGCTTCGGCTGTGGGCGGGCGCGCCCGTCGACCTGTCGATCCTGACAAACCGTCAGCCGGTTCCGAGGATTGTCAGGATGGACATGAAAATTGTACGATTTCGGCCGATGCTCCTGGGCGCACTGCAGGTTTGTCAGAATCAACAGGTCGATTCGCTTCCGGCAAACCGTGACGGCCTCCGCAGCGTCTCGGACACGGCTTAGCGCGAAGTGTCGGAACGGCTCAGCGGCGCGGTGTCGGAACGGCTCACCGGCGCGGTGTCGGAACGGCTCAGCGGCGTACTGTCGGGAACGGCACAAAAATCGCGCCGTTCCCCGCAAATCGTCATCGTCTTGACCGGATTGTCGGTTCTGACATCGTTGGATTGTGGATCTGTCGCCGCTTGATGGCCTGCGTCTGCGCACCGATCGGCTCGAGCTGCGCTGGCCGAGTGTGGATGAGCTCGTGGAGCTCGCGCATATCGCGGAGGGCGGCGTGCACGACCCGGAGGAGATGCCGTTCGTGGTGCCGTGGACGGACGGGATCGGATCGCCCACTTTCGTGGATGACTTCGTCGCTTACCACCTTGGCCTACGGGAGGGGTGGCGTGTGGACGATTGGACGCTCGAGCTCGGGGTCTGGGCAGCCGACGAGCTGATCGGCGTGCAGGGGCTGATGGGACGTGACTTCGCTACGAAGCTCGAGGTCAAGAGCGGCTCGTGGCTCGCTCAGCGTGTCCATGGTCGTGGCTACGGCACCGAGATGCGCGCGGCGATCCTCGAGCTGGCCTTCCACGGCCTTGGCGCCGTGGCGGCGACCTCAGCCGTGCTCGACGGTGCCGATGCCTCGGCACGCGTGTCGCGGAAGCTCGGTTACGTCGACGCGGGGGAGTCCTGGATGGAGGTTCGGGGACGGCGACGGCTGGACCGGGAACTGCGACTGACACGCGACCGTTGGATCGACCACGAGCGAATCTCGGTACGGATCAGTGGGCTCGAGGCCTGTATCCCGCTATTTGGATTGAAAGGTCCACCGGACCCCTGGATTCCGTCCTGCTGAGATCGCAGAGAAGGGCACGACGGCCGCTACTCTCAATAAGGGCGCCGCAGCCGCTGATCCAACCGCGTGCGTCCGCCCCGAACGCTACCTTCGGAGACCGGTGAGTACGGGAGCAAGGATCGAGATATGAGCCAAGCTGAGACGCGATTTATCTTCATTACGGGGGGCGTCGTGTCGTCGCTCGGCAAGGGCATCGCAGCCGCCTCAATTGGGCGGCTGTTGCGTTCCCGGGGCCTATCGGTCCAGATCCAGAAGTTCGACCCTTACATCAACGTCGACCCCGGCACGATGTCGCCGTATCAGCACGGCGAGGTGTTCGTAACCGAGGACGGCGCAGAGACCGACCTGGATCTCGGGCACTACGAGCGCTTCACGGACGCCAACTCGAGCCGCGCATCGAACGTGACCGCGGGCGGCATCTACAACACCGTGATCCGGCGCGAGCGCCGTGGCGACTATCTCGGCGCGACGGTGCAGGTGGTGCCGCACATCACCGACGAGATCAAGCAGCGGATCCGCGTGATGGCGGATTCCTCGGACGTCGACTTCGTGATCACCGAGATCGGGGGGACGGTGGGCGACATCGAGTCCCTGCCTTTCCTAGAGGCAATCCGCCAGTTCCCGGTCGAGGTCGGTCGCCGGCGCTGCATGTTCATCCACCTGACGCTGGTGCCGTACATCGGCCATGCGGGCGAGCTCAAGACCAAGCCGACCCAGCACTCCGTAAATGAGCTGCGTCGCATCGGCATCAACCCCGATATGGTCATGTGCCGCTCGGAGTCGATGCTTTCGACCGAGATTCGCAAGAAGATCGCGCTGTTCGCCAGCCTCCCTGTCAACGCGATCGTCTCGGCCTACGACGTCCCCGACGTCTACAGCTGCCCGCTCACGTTCCACGAGCAGGGCGTTGACGACTTCATCCTCAAGGAGCACTTCGGGGTGGACTCGCCACCGCCGGACCTCGACAGCTGGAAGGCGATCATCGACCGTGCTGCCTCGCTGACCGAGGGGGTGCGGGTCGCCCTTGTCGGCAAGTACGTCCAGCTGGAGGACGCATACCTTTCTGTGGCCGAGGCGCTGCGGCACAGCGGCATCCATCACGGCTGCCGTGTGAAGATCGAATGGGTCGACTCGGAGACAGTCGGCGAGCCAGAGGTCGATGCGCTGCTGCGCGACGTCGACGGGATCCTGATCCCGGGTGGCTTCGGTGGCCGTGGGTTCGAGGGCAAGATCGCCGCGGCGAAGCTCGCGCGTGAGTCCGGCATCCCATACCTGGGCATCTGCCTCGGCATGCACGTCGCCGTCAGCGAGTTCGCCCGGCACATGGCCGGTATGCCCGGCGCCAACTCCACCGAGATGGATCCGGAGACGCCTTACCCTGTCATCGACCTGCTGCCCGAGCAGCGCGAGATCGCCGATATGGGCGGCACCATGCGACTCGGCGCCGACCCGGTGAAAATCCACCCTGGGACGCACGCGCTCGAGGCCTATGCCGAGAGCGTCGTGTACGAGCGGCATCGCCACCGCTATGAGGTCAACAACCATCTGAAGAAGCAGCTGGAGAACGCTGGTCTCGTGTTCTCGGGCACGACGCCCGATGATCGTCTGGTCGAGATCACCGAGCTGCCCCGCGATGTCCACCCGTTCTACGTCGCGTCACAGTTCCACCCCGAGTTCAAGTCGCGTCCGGACCGGCCGTCGCCGCTGTTCAGAGAGTTTGTAGGCGCCGCCTACGCCTACCGCGGCCACAGCCCACTGGTGGCGCCGCCGGCGCAGAACGGCGAGGTCACCGCGACTCGGCTCAGCTAGCCGGGCGCGAGGCCGCCCGTGACCCCCGCTGCCGGCGAGGCTGAGCGACAGCGCCTGCACAGCACCTTCGAGAGCCTTTGCCGTATTCCCAGCCCAACCGGCGACGAGCGCGGCCTGGCTGACTGGATCACGCGTGAGCTGAGCGTGCTCGGACTCGAGGTCGAAGAGGACGACGTCGGCGCGTCGATCGGATCGAACGCCGGCAACCTGCTGGTCCGGATCCCGGGCCGCGGTCCGCGCACGATCATGCTCTGCGCGCACATGGACACGGTCCCGCTGACGGCGCCGGTCGAGCCGGTGCAGCGCGACGGTGGTTGGGAGAACGCCAATGACGGCATACTCGGTGCCGACAACAAGGCGGCGGTCGCGGCGCTGCTCGAGCTGGCGCGGATGCTCAGGGTTCATGGGGACACGCGCACTCGGCCGCCGTGCTCGTCGCAGCCAAAGGGGCCGACATCCCCGGCGGAAGTGGGCGTGGAACTGCTTTTCACCGTCGCCGAGGAGACCGGACTCAACGGCGCCCGCGAGTTCGACGTGAGTCGCCTCAGCAGTGACTTCGGTTACGTCTTCGACCACGCCTCGCCGGTCGGGGAGATCATCACCGCCTCACCGACGCAGATGCGGATCGACGCCGAGATCCGTGGCAAAGCTGCTCACGCAGGGTTGCAGCCGGAGCTGGGTGTCAACGCCATCGTCGCAGGGGCGCACGCGATCGCGCACATGCCGCAGGGACGCTACGACGCCGAGACCACCGCAAATGTGGGCACGATCCAGGGCGGCACCGCCACGAACGTCGTGGCAGACCGCTGTCTCGTGAGCGCCGAGGTACGGGCCGTCGAGCAGGCGCAGGTGGACCGTTACGTCACCGAGGCGATCGACGCTATTCAGGACGCCGCCGATACCGCCGGTTGCGATCTCGACCTCAAGCTGCAGCAGCTGTTCACCGGATACCGAATCGGCCCTCGCGAGGCCTCGATCGCTCTCGCCGGTCGGGCGCTCCAGAGGATCGGCTACGAACCAAGTCTGCGTACCAGCGGGGGCGGCGCCGACGCAAACGCCTTCCGTGCCAACGGGTTTCCCTGCACGAACATTGCCAACGGGACCGAACGCGCCCATGAGCGCACCGAGCGGGTCAGCTTCACCGCACTCGAGGCCAACCTCGACCTGATGCTGGCGCTGATCGAAGAGGCTGCCTCCTGATCAAGGCTGACCAATCGGGTAGCAGCGAACAAACGATCCAGGAGGCGGCGTGACGGAATTCGAGGTAGTGACAGAGACGGTCCAGTGGGAGGGACGGCTGCTCAAGACGGGTAGTGAGACCTACCGCTATGACGACGGGACCGAGAACACGTTCGACAAGGTCTGGCACCCGGGCGCCGTGACGGTGATCCCGTACGACGACAAGCATGTCTGGCTGGTGCGCCAGCCGCGCGAGGCCGCGCGACTGGTCGGCTCGCTCGAGCTGCCGGCCGGGAAGCGCGATCGCATCGACGAATCGCTGGTCGACCTCGCAAAGCGAGAGCTCGTAGAGGAGATCGGCAAGGAGGCGGGGGAGTGGCGCGAACTGTTCGGTTTCTTTCCGAGCCCCGGTTTCTGCGACGAGTACCTCACCGTGTTCGCGGCGACCAATCTCTCGGATGCACCCGGTGGCCCTGAGCCGGAGGCGGACGAGCACATCGAGATCGTCCCCTGGCCCCTGTCTGACATCGAGGGCGCCATCGCCGACACAGCGGACGGCAAGACGATCATCGGGCTGCTCTGGCTCGCGCGGGAGCTCGGGCTGCGCTAAGGCTCGGGCTGCGCTGAGGCTCAGGCAGCGCTGAGGCTCAGGCAGCGCTGAGGTGGCCGCGCCAACCAGGTCTCCGCCGGGCGCAGCAGCGGCGCGCACGGCGGCGTCACGGAGGACTGGCGCGGGCAGAGGCGAACTGAACTCTTATGGCTACGGTCGCCGCCGATCCCGCCCAGCGCCTGACCGAGCTGACGCTCGACTTTCTCGCCTACCTCGAGTTCGAGCGCGGTCTTTCGCGCAACACGCTCGAGGCGTACCGCTCGGATCTTCAGCAGTTCGGTGAGTTCCTGGGCAGGCGCGGCGTCGCGCCGCTCGCCGTCGAGGGCAGGCTGCTAACGGAGTTCGTGAGCGAGCTGGCTGAGGGGCGCGATGGCCGCCGTCCGGCCGCCGCAGCAACGCTTCAGCGCAAGATTGCCTGCCTGCGCTCCTTCTACCGACATCTGCGCCGCGAGGGCCTGCTCGACACCGATCCCACCGCAGAGCTGCGCCCACCACGTTCGAGCGCTCGGCTGCCGAGGGTGCTGAGCCGCGACCAGGTCAACCTCCTGTTGGAGCAGCCCAAGGGCACGAGCAACGGGGCGCTGCGCGACCGAGCGCTACTCGAGACGATGTACGCGTGCGGGTTGCGGGCGTCAGAGGGGATCACGCTCAAGCTGAGCGAGCTCGACATCGAGGCCGGGGTGCTGATCGCCCACGGCAAGGGCGCCAAGGAGCGGATCGTGCCCGTCGGGTCAAAGGCGCTCGAGACGCTGCAGGTCTACCTCGACAAGGCGCGGCCGGCGTTAGTCGGGCTGCGTGACGAGCCGCACGTGTTCGTCAACCTGAGGGGGCAGGCGCTCTCGCGCCAGGGCCTCTACAAGATCGTGCAGCGTCACGCGCGGGCAGCTGGACTCGACGCACGGATGAGCCCGCACACGCTCCGTCACACGTTCGCCACGCACCTGCTCGCGGGCGGCTGCGACCTACGTTCGCTGCAGGAGATGCTCGGCCATGCAGACATCGGCACCACGCAGATCTATACGCATCTGTCCTCCGAGCGCCTGCGGGAGGTGTACTTCGACGCGCATCCGCGCGCCAAGATCGTGCCTCGGGGGCGCGACTAGACCCGCGTGAGACGCGCGTTCGTCGTAGTCCTCGACGCCTGCGGCATCGGTGCGCTGCCGGATGCCGACGATTACGGAGACGCCGGAACCAACACGCTCGTGCACCTTGCCGGAGCGGTTGGCGGGCTGCAGCTGCCGGCACTTGAATCGCTCGGACTTGGCTGCATCCAGCCGATCGCCGGCGTCACGGCGGTCGATCGCCCGGCCCTTCACGGGCGTTTGCACGCGCTCGGCCCAGGCAAGGACTCGACCGCCGGCCACTGGGAGCTGATGGGGGTCGTCGCCGAGGCTCCGATGCCGACTTATCCGGAGGGCTTCCCGGACGAGGTGATCGGCCTGATCACTGCAGCGGCCGGACGCGGCGTGATCTGCAACCGCCCCTACAACGGGATCGCGGCGATCGACGACTTCGGCGCCGAGCACCTGCGAACTGGAGCGTTGATCGTCTACACCAGCCAGGACTCGGTGCTGCAGATCGCGGCGCATGAGCGGCTGGTATCGGCGGCGCTACTTCAAGAGATCTGTGGCTACGTGCGACGTGAGCTGCCCGCCGAGGACAACGTTGGCCGCGTCATCGCTCGTCCCTTCAAAGGCGAGCCAGGCCACTTCGAGCGGACCGACGCGCGCAAGGACTTCGCGACAGAGCCGCCTGCGATGTCTTACCTCGACGAGCTCCAGGAGGCGGGCGTGCCAGTGCACAGTGTCGGCAAAGCCGGGCAGCTGTTCGTCGGCCGCGGCGTCGATGAGCAACACCCCGGGGCCACCAACGCTGTCGCCCTGGAGCAGACCGGCAAACTGATGCGGACGCTAGATCACGGGCTCGTGTTCACCAACCTGATCGAGACCGATCAGGTCTATGGCCATCGCCACGACATGCCTGGGTTCGTCGGTGCGCTCGAGCGGATCGACGCGCACGTGGCGGTCTGGCTCGAGCTTCTGCGGCCCGGCGACCTGCTCGTCCTCACCGCTGATCACGGAGTCGATCTCACGGCCAACCACACCGACCACACGCGCGAGCATGTGCCACTGCTCGCGGTTTGGGACGGAGTCGAGCCGCGGCGCCACGACGGTCCAATGTCCGACGTTGGCGCGAGTGTGCTCAGGTGGCTCACCGGCGCCGACAGCGCCGGGCTGCCGGGCACGCCGTTCCTATGATCGGTTAGCGAACATGCCCGAACTTCCTGAGGTAGAGACGATCCGGCGTCAGCTCGCCCCGCATCTCGAGGGTCGCACGCTGACGTCCGTCGACCTACGTGACTTTCGCTGGACGCAGCCGGCGCCGCCGGAGCTGATCGCGGCCGAGCTGACGGGTGCGCAGGTGCAGAAGCTTGGACGCCTCGGCAAGTACCTGATCTGGGAGCTGGATGGCGACCGCCACCTGCTCGTGCATCTGCGAATGACCGGGTCGTTGCTGCTCGACGCCGAGCCGGAGTCACCGTACACACACGCGCGCTTCGAACTCGATGACGGCCATGTGCTCACCTACGTGGACCCGCGTCGGTTCGGCACAGCGCATCTGATGCTCTCCATAGAAGCCCGCGACGCGTACCTGAAGGCAAGACTCGGCGTCGAGCCCTTCACTCCCGAGTTCACCGCCGAGTATCTGCGCGCACAGGCACGCGGCCGGACCGCGCCGATCAAGTCCTTCCTGCTCGACCAGCGGCGCATCGCCGGCATCGGCAACATCTACGCAGACGAGGCGCTACACCGGGCTGGGGTGCATCCGCTGCGCCCCGCCGGCTCGCTCACACTCGCGCAATGGCGCGCGCTGAAGGACGCGATCGAGGTCTCTCTTACCGCGGGAATCGACGCGAAGGGCGCGTCGATCGACGACTTCCGTCACGTCGACGGCGCCCGCGGGAGCTTCCAGGACCGCTTCCTCGTACACACACGGGCGGGAGAGCCGTGCCCGACCTGCGGTGCGACGATCCGCAAGCTCTTCGTCGGCGGGCGCGGGACCTACGTGTGCGAGAAGTGCCAGCCGAAGCCGCGGGCGCGGCCGGGCGCGGCCTGATCGTGCCGCCGGCGGTCTGCGGCGGGGCGGGTGGGGCTGAGTTACTGGTGCGGACAGACCGTCAGCGGTGTCTTCGAGCCGGCGGACTCGGCGTCCGCGGTGTCGGCGTCGTAGAGCCCACCGTACTTCTGGACGGACAGTGCATCCCTAGTGCGGATCGCTGACACGAGTCGTGATGCGTCCGTTGCCATGCGTCCCTCGGCTGCAATCGCCTTCGCCGAGTCGCCCAGCGCCCGCACACACGTGCTGTTGAAATGGCGGCCGCTTGCGACGCGGTTCACATATGCGTCGGCGTGGTAAAGCCCCCGAACCGCGACGCTCAGCTTCTGGTAGTACGGCAGCAAGCAGGCGAGCCGGCGGTTGACGGTCGTCCCGCGCGCGCAGCCCTTCAGTTTCGACTCGATACGGACGCTGGCGATCAGCCAGGAAAAGCCGTCTCGACAGTCGGCCCGCTCCGCTCCGACCAGCGCGCTGACCGGCCGCACCTTGTTGCACTTCGCCTGCGCAGCCTCCAGCGCAGGCAGGCTCTTCAGCGATTTCGCCGTGTACTGGCCCTGGAGCAGGACGAGCTGCTGATACTCGGCATTGGTGAGAACCGCCGGCGAGGAGTCAGCGGCGGCGACGCCCGTGCTCATCGCGAGCAGAACACCGAGAAGTGTGAGGAGGCTTAGGCGGCGCATTAACCGGGTCATCGGAGGGGATACTGCGATCTGAAGCGACGCCACGTCATTGCCATCACTGGTGAGGGCAGAGCGAGAGCGAGCTCGATCTGGGGTTGATCGCGTTCGAGTCCTTGTCTATCCGGTTTGAGACTGTCTGCAGCTCGTTGACATTGCCGGTCCGCAGCGCGTTGACCATCTCTTTCAGATCAGTGACGAGGCGCGCTTCCGCTGTGATCGTCTTCGGCATGTCGCCGATGACCGCGACGCACCTGCTGCTGAAGCCGCGCGCGGCGGCGATCTTCGCGACCTGCTGTTCGGCCAGATAGAAGACCCTGGCATCCGCGTAGTAAGTGCGGAACGTCGGCAGCAGGCAGCGCAGGATCGCCTGCTCTGACGGTGGGTCGAGCGCGCAGTGCGTCGCGGCATTCTCGGCCTTGACGGCCTCACTCCCGAACGCGACCAGATCCAGACAGTCGCTGCGCACCGCGCTCACCAGCTGGCTGACCTTCTGGATGCGCGCGCAGATCGCATCGGCCTTCTTGAGGCCTTCAGCGTCCTTCGAAGACAGCGCCTTGACACGCTGCTCGGCCGCCAGCAGCTGCTGATACTCGGCCTTGGTCAGGACACCACGCGGCGCTGCCGACGCGACTGCCGCAGCGAAGATACTTGCCGCGACACAGATCAGGATCGTGGTCATGAGTTTGGCGTACCGCATTGGGGAGGGGCTTACCCTCGCCTCGCGGGAACTACGCCGCGAGCAGCTCGGGCAGGCGGCCGGCGCGATCTGCCGCCAGCAGCTGGTCGAAGCCGCCGATCGTCTGGCCGTCGATCAGGATCTGAGGGAAGGTGAACATGCCCGTGATCTCGTGCAACTTGTTGCGGGCATCCGGGTCGCGTGCGAGATTGATTTCCTCGTAGGCGACTCCACGCTTCTCGAGGAGCGCCTTGGCGCTGCGACAGTAGGAACAGAAGTCGGTGGTGTAGACGATGACGGGCTTCATAACTTCAAAAAGTGTAGCCAACGGGTCTGAGGGCTAGGTTGCCCGGTTCGCTGAAGACAGAGGCAATCGTGCTGCGCTCGATCCGCTATGGCGAGGCCGACCGGATCCTGCACCTGTACACGCCCGGCTTCGGCCGCATCGGCGCGATCGCGAAGGGCGCCAGGCGCTCCCGGAGCAGGTTCGGTGCCCGGCTCGAGCCCTTTTTCCAGATCAACGCCGTGCTCCATGAGGGACGCGGCGATCTCTACACCGTGACCGGCGTCGACACGGTCGACGCCCGCGCCGGGCTGCGCGAGAGCGCTGGCGCGCTCGATGCTGCTGCGCGCGCGTGCGACGCGGTCGCGCGTCTGTTCGAGACCGACGAGCCGCATCCGGAGGTGTTCGCGTTGCTGGCGAACGAGCTGACGCTGCTGGCCAGCGGGCCAGCAGCGGCGCGACCAGAGAACGCGCTGGCGTTCCGCCTGAAGCTGCTGCTCGCAGCGGGAATCGTGCCGCAGCTCGGGTCGTGTGCCAGCTGCGGGGAGCGCGAGCACCTGACCGGTTTCTCGGCAGCTGCGGGCGGGGTCGTGTGCAGCTCCTGCGAGTCGGCCTCGTTCCCGCTGGGGGAGGAGGCCTACGAGTTCCTGGTGGGGGCACTCGGGCAGCCGCTGGCTAGCGCCCCGCAGGCCTCGGCCCGCGCATTGCAGCTCGCCGAGCGGGCGATCCGTGAGACCGCCGAGCACCACGCGCAGGTTCGGCTACGTCCGTTGCCGCGCGCAGCGTGATCCGCCTCGCATGCTGGCAAAATAGTTATGTGAACAAGGTCTATGAGCACCCGGCTGGCGCCGTCGCAGAGGCGTTCGCCCAACGGATCAGAGCCCGCGAGGACTTCGATCTGTCGCCGCTCGCAACCCGTTCGTACCCGGCCATCAGGGAGTCTGATGAGCCCGATTGCGGGCTGCGGACGCCCTTCCAGCGCGACCGCGACCGGATTGTTCACTGCAAGGCGTTCCGGCGGCTCAAGCACAAGACGCAGGTCTTCGTGCTCCCGCTCGGGGACCACTACCGCACGCGACTGACCCACACGCTCGAGGTCACCCAGATATCGCGCACCGTGGCGCGGGCGCTCGCGCTCAACGAGGATCTCGTCGAGGCGATCGGGCTGGGACACGACCTCGGCCACCCGCCGTTCGGCCACATCGGAGAGGAGGCGCTGGACGAGCGCCTGACTGAGCGCTTCGGTGAGAGGTTCTGGCACAACGAGCACTCGCTGCGTGTGGTCGAGGTGCTCGAGCGCGACGGTCGCGGGCTCAACCTGACCGCGCCGGTACGTGACGGGATTGCGGGGCACTCATGGCGCGCGGTTGCACCGACGACGCTCGAGGGCCACATCATCCGCTTCGTCGATCGCGTCGCCTACATCAACCATGACATCGACGACGCCGTTCGCGGCGGTGTGCTCGACGCGGGCGAACTGCCGAGTGGGCCGATCGCGGTACTCGGTGATACGGGCTCGCAGCGCATCGACACGCTGGTCCACGACCTCGTCGAGCAGTCGGCGCTCGCCGGCGCGATCATGCAGAGCGAGGAGATCGGCGGCGCGATGTCGGACCTGCGCGACTTCATGTTCGAGCGCGTGTACCTCGGACCCGAAGTCACGCACGAGCGTGAGAAGATCCGCGCCGCGGTGCGAACCCTGTTTGACCACTTCTGCGATCACCCGGAGCAGATTCCCGACTCGATCCCGGACGGCGCGCTGTCGCGCCGCGTGACCGACTACATCGCGGGCATGACCGACCGCTTCGCGGTTGCGGTATTCGAAGCGCTCGCCGTTCCGACGGCGTTCACGCCGTGAGTCGCTACACCGCCGACTCGCGCGACCGGGTACGCGACGCGGTCGACATGCTGGCCTTGGTGAGCGGCAAGGTCGAACTCACACGCCGCGGCCATGACAGCTACTTCGGCTGCTGCCCGTTCCACGATGAGCGCACGCCGTCGTTCCACGTGCGCCCGGATGAGAAGCACTATCACTGCTTCGGCTGCTCGGAGTCGGGCGATCCGTTCAACTTCGTGATGCTGACCGAGGGTCTCGACTTCGTCGGTGCGCTCGAGGGGCTCGCAGATCGCTTCGGCGTGAAGCTCGAGACTGAGGACGAGTCTCCCGAGGCGGCCTCGCGCCGGCAGCAGCGGGAGCGGCTGTACACGCTGCTCGATCGCACAGCCACCTTCTACGAGCGGTACCTCTGGGAGGCGAAGGAGGCTCAGGACGCGCGCGAGTACCTGCGCGGGCGTGGCTTCGAGGAGGAGATCCTGCGTGAATTCCGCGTCGGCTACGCGCCCCATTCGTGGGATCGGGTCGTGGCCGCGTCGCGCAAGACCGGGTACAGCCTCGATGAGATCCTGGCCGCCGATCTCGGCCGGCGTAAGAAGGCGCGGCCCGATGAGCTCGTTGATCGCTTCCGCGGGCGCATCATGTTTCCCACCGCCGACGCGCGCGGCCGCGTCCGTGGATTCGGCGCGCGCACGACCGGTGCCGACGACGGACCGAAATATCTGAACACCGCCGAGGGCGAGGTCTACCGCAAGCGCGAGGTGCTCTACGGGATCTCAGAGGCGCGCGGAGTCGCGGCGAGGAATGGCCGAATGATCCTCTGCGAGGGATACACCGACGTGCTCGCGCTGCATCAGGCCGGTGTTCGCAACGCGGTCGGGATCATGGGCACCTCGCTGACCGACGAGCAGGTCGCCGAGCTCGTGAGGGTCGTCAAAGTGCTCGAGCTCTGCCTCGACGCCGACAACGCCGGCCAGCGTGCGATGGAGCGAGCGGCGAAGGTCTGTGCCGATTCCGGCCTGGAGCTGCGTGTCGTGCCGCTGCCACCGGGAGCAGACCCCGGAGAGCTGATTGAGCGCCAGGGCGCCGATGCCCTGCGCGAGCGGATCGCCGCGTCGGCGCCCTACGTCGTCTTCCAGGTCGGGCGTGTGCTCGAAGCGGCGGACTTGGGCAGCGCCGAGGGCAAGGATCGGGCCATCGCCGAGCTGCGTCCGGTGCTCGCTCCCGTGCCGGCGAGCGTCCTGCGGGACGAGCTGGTGCGCAAGGCTGCCGGGGCGCTGGCGGTGCCCGAAGGGCGGCTCGTGACGTTGCTGGGGCAGGCACAACCCGCTCTTGCAATCGCCGGCCGTTCCGGTCCCGGAGCCACGGAATATGCACAGCCACCGGCTCGGGCCCAGGCGGTGCTGGCGAACGGCCCACAGGGCGAGCGCTCGTTCCTGGCAATGTGCGTGGCGTCCCCTGACCTCGGCGCGGCCGTGTTGTCGCGCGTCGATCCGGATGCCTTGCTGCTGGACGACGTGTTGCGGCGAGCTGCCCGGTTCCTGGGCACGCATCTGCCGGGACCGCTACCGGATCCGCCCGGCGACGACCCGGAGTTGATCGTGGTCCTGGATGACCTCGTCGCCCGTGCCGGCCGCTCTGGCCGCCAGGTCAGTTCCGACGAGCTCGAGCACGGGCGGCTCCTGCTCGAGCGCGAACGCCTATCACGTGAGATCAGGTACCTACGCGACCACGGCGGCGGCGGCCTGGCCAAGCTCTCGGCCGAGCATCAGGACGTGATCGCGACGATCAAGACGGTCGTAACACGGTTGGAGGGGCCGGCTTAGCCAGTGCTCTTCTGTCCGACAGTGGTGCGAACGTGTGTTCGTATGGGGACGTCGACAGACAACGGTTCGGGAGCGGACGAGAACGCGGGGCGGCGCGAGCGAGGGATCCCGCGTGAGCAGCTCGAGAGCCTTGTCGAGGCCGGGATGACGCTCGAGCGGATCGCCGCCGAACTCGAGCGGAGCGTGCTCACGGTGCGTCGGTGGCTGGCCCGATACGGACTGAAGGCCGCCGGGCCGCAGGACCCGGCCGCGAGAGCTTCACCTCCGCCGCCGAAGCTTCCGAGCGTGCTGAGAACCTGCGGGAAGCATGGCGAGACCGAATTCGTCATGAGCACCGACGGTTACTTCAGGTGTCGACGCTGCCGAAGCGAGTCTCTGGTTCGTCGACACCGGCGCGTCAAGGAAATACTGGTCGCCGAGGCCGGTGGGGCTTGCATGATCTGCGGCTACAGCCGTTACAACGGCGCGCTCCAGTTCCACCACCTGGACCCTGACAAAAAACGACTCAGCCTCGCGATGGGTGGCGCTGCGCTGGGCATCGAAACGCTCCGCAGAGAGGCCGAGAAGTGCGTTCTGCTCTGCTCGAATTGCCACGCTGAGGTCCAGGGCGGGGTGACTTCGCTCTCGCTACATTAAGAGCGTCGGGCGCTAGCATGCCCCGGAGCCGCCCGCTGGCGGCCAATACACTGGGGAGTAGCTCAACGGCGGAGCAGGCGGCTGTTAACCGCAAGGTTGTGGGTTCGAATCCCACCTCCCCAGCTAGGTAAGTGGAGCCCCGGTGCAGCGGTGCTGCTCAGCCAACGAGCTGCTCGACCAGCTCCGCCGCCCGTGTCGGCCCGTCGTTGACTGCGGCCCAGGCCGCCAGCTCTCCGGCCCGAGCGGTCAGGGCCTGATGCTCGCGGAGCGCCCGCTCGGCAGCCAGTCGCAGTGTCGTGGCCGACAGCAGGCGCCACGGCAGCCGCACGCCCACGCCGGCCCAGTCGATACGGGCAGCGTTCTCCGCCATGTCGCCGCTGTGCGGGATTGCGAGCACAGGTACTCCTCGCTCCAGCGCTCGCGCCACTGTGCCGTAGCCTGCGTGGCAGATTACGAGCGCCGCGTCGCGCATCGCGTCGGGATATGACATCCAGTTGACCAGGCGCGCGTTGCGTCCGGCGCGGATCGGCGCGGCGGCAGGGCGACGGTCGGTCGCGGCGAGGACTCGCACGTCCACGTCCCGCAGTCCCTCGAGCGAGGCTCGCAGCAGGCGCTGGCCCGGATCATGTGACGTCGACGGCGCCACCACAACCAGGCGGGCGTCGCCTGGCGGCGGCACCGCCGCCGGCGCGGGCGGCTCCCACAGCATCGGCCCGACGACGTGCACAGCCGGTGGCCAGTCCCGCGGGTATTCGAGCTGCGGGAACGAGGCGACCAAGCAGAGGCTCGAGCTGAGCCCACCATGCAGCCGCTCGACCGCCGGCAGCCCGAGCCGCCGCCGTGTCTCGTTGAGCTCGTCGCGTCCCTGTCGCAAACCCTTCTCGAGCGGCCGCTCGAACGCACTCCAGAACGCTCGCCCAACATGCGTGCGCGGAAGCCGCGCCCCGATCGAGTACGGCGGGAACGCCGGCGCGGTCACCGGGTAGAGGTGGGGGATCAGCGTCGCCGTCAGCACGCCCTCGAGCTCCGCCGCCAAAGCCGGTGCGAGCGTCAGGATGTCGTGCACGACCACGTCCGGTCGTCGCGCCGCGATCGCCTCGCGAGTCGGAACCGTCGCGCGCACCACCGCCTGATACGGCTTGAGCGGCCGTTCGGCTGTCGGGAAGACCGGGTACTCGGGCGCCGGCACGAAATCCATGCCCGCGCCGAGCACGTGCTCCCGCCACCGCTCCCAGGTCTCGAAGGTGACCTCGTGTCCGCGCGCCACTAGCCGCCGGCCGAGCGCCAGCATCGGGAACGCGTGGCCGGGCTGGCCGAAGGCGCCGAGGAAGATCCGGCGAGGCGGGCTCAGGCCGCCAGCTCTGCGAGTGTGCGCATCTGCTCGAACTGCTGCTCTCGGGTGAAGCCGACGGGCGAGGCAAGCAGCGTGCCGACCCCGGCTTCGCGGTACGCGGCGAGTCGCTCGGCGACCAGCTCGCGCGGCCCGACCAGCGACACGAGGTCGATCAGCGCGTCCGGGATCGCGGCCATCGCCTCTGCGCGCTTGCCATCGAGGTAAAGGTCCTGGATGTCGGCCGCGGCCTGCTCGAACCCGTATTCGCGGACGAGCGCGTTGTAGAAGTTCTGCTCGCGGGAGCCCATGCCGCCGACGTAGAGCGCCAGTGCAGGGCGCATGAAGTTGCGCGCGGCCTCGATGTCGTCGCTGATGTGAACGGTGACCTGAGCGGCGATCTCGAACCCGTCGAGGCTGCGTCCGGCGCGCGCGGCGCCCTCATCGAGCCGCGCGCGGAAGATGCCGACGTGCTCAGGCGAGAAGAAGGTCGGCAGCCAGCCGTCGGCGATCTCACCGGCGAGCGCCGTGTTGCGGGGGCCGATTGCCGCAAGGTAGATCGGGATCTGCTCCTGAACAGGCGCGATCGTGAGCTTCAGGGGCTTTCCGGGGCCGTCCGGCAGCGGCAACTCGAGGGTCTGGCCCTGATAGATGACGCGCTCGCGACGCAGCGCCATGCGGACCACATCGAAGTACTCGCGGGTCCGCTGGAGCTGCTTGCCGAACCGCTGTCCGTGCCAGCCCTCCGAAACCTGCGGCCCGGACGTGCCGAGGCCGAGGATCATGCGCCCGCCCGAGAGCTGGTCGAGCGTCGCCGCGGTCATCGCCGTCATCGCCGGGCTGCGGCCGGGGATCTGGAAGATGTCGGAGCCGAGCTTGATCCGCGAGGTCTGCCCGGCGAGCCAGGCGAGTACGGTCGCCGCGTCTGAGCCGTACGCCTCGGCGGTCCAGACCGAGTCGTAGCCGAGCTCCTCGGCTGCCTGTACCGCGGCGAGCTGCTCGTCGGCGCCGCCCCAGAGCCCCCAATACCCGATATGCAGGCCTAGCTTCATCGGCGCACCAGCCTAATGGGTCGTGGTGCAGCCCGCGCAGTTGGCGCCTGAGATGATGTCCGTATGACCTCCAGCAAGCACGACACTGTCCGCTACGGATACAAAGCATCGGCCGAGCAGTTCCCACCCCGTCAACTGATCGACTACGCCGTCAGCGCCGAGCGGCACGGGTTCGACATCGTCGCCGTCTCGGACCACTTCCAGCCCTGGCGCCACCACGGTGGCCACGCACCCAACTCGATCGTGTGGCTGGCCGCCCTCGGCGAGCGCACTGAGCGGGTCACGCTCGCCACCAGCGTGCTGACGCCGACGTTGCGCTACCAGCCGGCGGTGATCGCCCACATGTTCGCGACGCTCGCCAGCCTGAACCCGGGCCGCGTGGTGCTCGGCATCGGCACGGGTGAGGCAATGAACGAGAACCCCTCGATCGGCATCGAGTGGCCCAAATTCAAGGAGCGCTCTGAGCGGCTCGCGGAGGCCGTGGCGCTGATGCGCCAGCTCTGGACCGAGGAGCGCGTCACCTTCGATGGCAAGTACTACCGCACGCTGAACGCGACGATCTACGACAAGCCGGAGCAGCCGGTCCCGATCTTCATCGCGGCGGGTGGCCCCAAGGCGGCGGCGCTCGTCGGCGAGATCGGCGACGGCTTCATCGTCACCAGCGGCAAGGGGGAGGAGCTCTACCACACGCTGCTCGACGGCTTGCACGAGGGCGCGGAGCGAGCGGGCCGCGACGCCGACACGATCGACAAGTTCATCGAGATCAAGGTCTCCTACGACCGCGACGTCGACTACGCCAAGGAGGCGTGCAGGCCGTGGGCGGCACTGGCGCTGACGGCTGAGGAGAAGGGCGGCACCGAGGACCCGATCGAGATGGAGCGGCTGGCAGAGCGGGCCGTTGACCGCGCTCACACCCGCTTCATCGTCTCCAACGATCCCGACGAGGTCATCGACAAGATCGCCTTCTACGTCAACCTCGGCTTCCAGGACCTCGTCTTCCACTTCCCTGACGAGGACCAGGAGCGTGCGCTGACGCAGTTCGCCGACGATGTGCTGCCGCGGCTGAAGGCGCGCTGGAGTTAGGCATCACTCCCGGTGGTTGGTCTCGCTGGACCACCCCGGACAGACGCGCGTCCCGATTAGGTGAGATGGTCGTAATCGCCGCGTACCCACGCGGCGTAGCGGCCGGCCGACCGCTGTACGGCGCCGGCTGCGTCGCTCGTCGGGCCGCGACCGAAGTTGTCGTACAGCCGGTCAAACTCAAGATCCGCCACGGCTGAGGCCATTCGCTGCACGACCGTGGCCGAGAGCGGTAGGCGGTTCGGATAGCTGCGCATGAAGGTGACCGTCGTGCCGTCCGGATTGCCGTGGATCGTGTCGGAGGTCAGGAGCACTCCCTGCCCTTCGGCGCCGGCGGCCCAGTGCAGGACCGACGAGCCACTGAAATGGCCGCCGATCTGGTGCAGGACCAGTCCCGGTGCGAGCTCGTGGCGCCCCCGCCAGCTCGTGATCGCCGAGTCCGGCCGCTGCACCCAGTCGAGCAGCGGCTCACAGACGAGGATCGGAGCCTGTTCGAGGGCGTGGCTCCAGGCAGTCTGCACGCCGAACATGTGAGGGTGGCTCGCGACGATCGCGAGCACTGGTCCGCGTTCACGTATGCGATCGACCGCCGGGCGGTCGATGAACGGCGGCACGTCCCAGAGCACGCTGCCCTGCGGCGTCGAGATCAGATGAGCCTGTTGCCCGATCCCGACGCCAGGCGCGACTTTGACGCCGAGCAGGTCTGGCTCGAGCTCTTCGATCTGTACGCGGTGTCCGGTCTCGCGTAGCTCCCGCAGGCTCGTCCAGGCCTGTCCGCCGGCAGGCACCCACTGACGCTCATCCGCGCAGATCACGCAGCTACCGGTGGGCTCGACATGCTCTACACCGCAGGTCGCGCACAGGATCACGCTTCCGTCAGACGCCGACACCCAGACGCTCCAGCAGCAGCTCGACGGACTTGATGCGGGGCGCGAACAGGAACGAGAACTTCGCCGTCGAGTCTTCGATCGTCAGGTAGGAGCGCATCAGCACCGTCGGGTCGTGCGGATTGCCACCGCTCGCGGCGCTCTGTGCGATCAGTTGGCCGAGCAGGTCTACCTCAACCCTGGGCGGTTCGGGCTCGAGCGCGAATCCCGTCATCTCCACGATCGCGTTGAGGTAGGAGGTGGAGAGGATGTTGCCGACTTCCTGCAGCGCGGTCAGGCCGATCTCATCCGCCATCGTGGTGCCGAGCATCTGGCAGAGCTGCTCGGCAGTGTCGCCGGGAAACACGAGCAGAACCGAACCTTGGTCGCCCATGATCGGCGTGTCGCCAAGCGCGCTCTGCTGCATCTCGGTGAACTCGTGCTGCGTCTCACCGCCGGCTGTGTCGTACGCGCCGCTGAGGGCGCCGACGTTGAGGATCGGAACGACCTGATCGTCGTGATACACAGCGCCGTCGGTGAACTCGCCCGTCGCGAGGCGAGGCATTTCCACCTGCTCGGCGCTGATCTGATCTAAGAGTTCGTCGACGAGCACCGCAAACCGGCGGCCTGAGCCCCACACGACTACGGCTGCGGGCGGGTCCGCGCTCTCGAGGCCGAGCTTGCCGGCGAGTTCGACGAGCTCGAGCACCTCGCCACGGAAGCGCACGACACGTATCTCGCCGACATGGCGAACCTCGTGGTCCTGCACATTGAACGCCTGCTCGACCGAGCTCATCGGTAGCGCCCAGGTCAGCCCGCCGGCTCGCACGACCAAGACGTGAACTGGCTCTGACACGCGGCGGCACTCTACCTCTGCACGATGACCGTGGTTGTTTCAGCTGATGCCGGAGGAGGGACTCGAACCCCCGACACGCGGATTATGATTCCGCTGCTCTAACCGACTGAGCTACTCCGGCCGGAGTGTCTGGCGAGTCTATAAGCTCGCGACGATTGCCCGATGCCAGACGTGCGTGAGGGCATCAGGAATGGCCCTCAATGCTGGCGATACCGAACTTCTCCGAAGGCCGTGATCCGACGCGGATCGCGGGGTTGGCGCGGGCGCTGACCAGCGCCGGCGGTGTAAGCCTGCTCGACATCCACAGCGACCCGGACCACAACCGGACCGTCTATACGCTGGCCGACGTCGGCAGCAGGCCCTCCGCAAACCTCGCGGATACGCTCACAGCCGGTGCGGCCAAGGCGATCGAGTTGTTCGATGTCACTGCGCACGAGGGTTCGCACCCGCGCATCGGGCTGCTCGACGTGGCGCCGATCGTCTACATGGACGAAGCCGAGCGCGGTGCCGCCTGTGCGCAGGCGCTGACGCTCGCCGATCGCCTCGGGAACGAACTCGGGATTCCCGTCTTCCTCTACGGGCTGCTGACCGAGGGGCGGGTGACGCGTGCCGAGATCCGACGGGGCGGTCCGCAGGCGCTGCAACAGCGGATCGATGCCGGCGAGCTGGCACCGGACTTCGGCCCGAAGCGACTGCACGACCGGGCAGGCGCGGTGCTTGTCAGCGCTCGCCCACCGCTGATTGCCTTCAACGTCGAGCTGGCACCACCCGCGACGCTTGAGACTGCCAGGGAGATCGCGGCGCTGATCCGCGACGGGGGAGCCGAGGGGCTGCCGTCGGTGAAGGCGATCGGCCTGACGTTGCCGCACCGTGACGATGTGGCGCAGGTCTCAACGAACGTCGAGGACTTCCGCCAGACGAACCTCGCGACGCTGGTCGCAGCGATCGCCAGGCATGCGACGCCGGTCCGGGCGGAGGTCGTCGGCGTGCCGCCGCGAGCCGCATTCGCGGGCTTCCCCGAACATCTCCCGGTCGCGAACCGTCGCTACCTGGAGGATGCACTGCGGCGCGTGCCTAATACCCACGCGCAGAGCGACTAATCTCCATCTGACCAATGGCACAGGCCAAGCGCAAGCGTCAGACCAAGCACCGCGGCAACGCCGCCGGCGTGATCGAGACACGCGGCCGCACCGGCCGGCCGCCGAGCGCCGAGGAGAAGAAGCGTTCCGACCGCGAGAGCCGCCGCGAGGCGCGGCTCACCCGCAAGCCGACCTGGAAGAGCTCATCGCAGCGGGCGTTGCTGGCCGGTGCCTTCATGTTCATCTTCCTGCTGATCACCAACCACTCCAAGGGTGGCAACCGCATAGAAGCCGCCGTCATGTACGCGGTGGTCGCGATGCTGCTCTACATCCTGCTGGGCTACTGGCTCGAGACGTTTCTCTGGCGGCGGCGGATGGCCAAGAAGCAGGTCACGTCCGCGAAGCGATGATCGACGTTCGCATGCTCACGGTCGGCCCGGTGCAGGAGAACTGCTACTTCGTGCGCCGCGCGGACGCCGACACGGCCGTGGTCATCGATCCCGGCGAGGAGCCGGAGCGACTGCTGCAGGCGAAGGACGCGCTCGGGATCGAGACGATCGCGGCGATCCTGATTACACACACCCACTTCGATCACGTCGGAGCCGTGAAGGCTCTGCATGACGCGACCGGCGCGCCGGTCTACGTACCCGAGCTCGAGCGCGAGATCCTCGCCAACATGGACGCTTACACGCCTCCTGGCTTCGGGCCGTTCGAGAGCTACGAGGCCGACCACACCGTCACAGGTGGCGACACGCTCGAGCTCGCCGGGCTGACCTTCGACGTGCGCTTCACGCCCGGCCACAGCCCTGGACACGTGACCTATGCCGTCCGGGGCGAGGGCGCGCTGCTGTCAGGTGACGTCCTCTTCCAGGGATCGGTCGGTCGGGTCGACCTTCCGGGCGGCGACTGGCCGACGCTGCTTGCCTCGATCGAGGCGCTGATCGGCGAGTTCCCGCCTCAGACCAAGGTCTACCCCGGTCACATGGGTGTGACCACGCTAGGCGACGAGCAGGCGACGAATCCGTTCCTCCGCGAGCTCGCGCAGCACCAGTGACCAGCCGCACAGGGGAGGCGGCGCGTCGATGATCCAGGCGCCGAAGGGGACGTATGACGTCCTGCCCCAGGACACGGAGCGTCGCCGCGCGCTCGCGACACAGGCCGAGCGCATCTTCAGTGCAGCGGGCTATCAGCGGATCGAGACGCCGGTGTTCGAGTCGACCGAGCTGTTCGCGCGCGGTGTCGGCGAGGCCACAGACATCGTCCAGAAGGAGATGTACACGTTCGACGACGGCGGCGGCCGGTCGCTCACGCTGCGTCCCGAGGGGACAGCACCCGTGTGCCGCGCCTACATCGAGCACGGCATGCACAAGCTGCCCCAGCCGGTGAAGCTCTGGTACCTCTCCAGCTTCTTCCGCGCCGAGGCGCCACAGCGCGGTCGCCACCGGCAGTTCTGGCAGATCGGTGCGGAGGCGATCGGCTCCGCAAGGCCCGAGACCGACGCCGAGCTGATTCTGATGCTGGCGGAGTTGCTCGACGCGATGGGCGTGAAGGGCACGCGGCTGCGGCTCGCGAGCCTGGGGACGCCAGAGACCAGGGTCGAGTATCGCGACGAGCTCGCCACATACCTGCGCGCGCACGAATCGGAGCTCTCGGCCGAGGTGCGCGGCCGCATCGACGTCAACCCGATGCGCGCGTTCGACGCCAACGATCCCGGGACCCGGCGCGTGATGGCGTCGGCCCCGAAGCTGCTCGACCGGCTCGCGCCCGAGGACGCCGAGCACTTCGCACAGGTCCGCGCACTGCTCGACGTCTCCGAGATCCCGTATGAGCTCGATCCGACGCTGGTACGCGGGCTCGACTACTACACCCGCACGTTGTTCGAGTTCACGAGCGACTCGCTCGGTGCCCAGTCCGGCGTCGGCGGCGGCGGCCGCTACGACCGCCTGATCGAGCAGCTCGGCGGAAAGCCGACACCCGGGATCGGCTTCGCCGCCGGTGTCGAGCGGATCCTGCTGGCGGCGCCGGAGCAGCCAACCGCGCCCGACGCCGTCGACCTTCTGGTCACGGTCGCCGACCGCGAGCTTCGCGCAGCACATCTGGCGGCGTTCGAGCTCGCGCGTGAGGCGCGCCGGGCTGGCCTGGCAGCTCAGCTGGAGCTGACCGGCCGCTCGCTCAAGGGCGCGCTCAAGCACGCAGATCGAATCGATGCTCGGTACGTTGCAATCGTGAACGACGGCGAGCAGACAAGCCTCAGGGACATGGGCAGCGGCGAGCAGAAGGAACTCGGAACGCGCGCGGTGATCGCCGCGATCCTGCGCGGGAGCCACCTGGCATGAAGCAATCCCCCCGTCCCAATGGCTTCCGCGACGCCTGGGCCGCGGAGCTCACCGCCGAGCGCACCGGCACCATCGCCCGGGTCGCCGGCTGGGTCCACCGACGCCGTGACCACGGCGGTCTGATCTTCATCGACCTCCGCGATCGCTCGGGGCTCGTTCAGCTCGTCTTCCATCCGGAATCCGCACCGGAGGCGCATGCGACGGCGCACGGTCTGCGCTCCGAGGATGTGATCACGGTCACCGGAACGGTCGCTGCCCGCGAGCCCGAGAACATCAACCCGCGCCTGGTCACCGGCGAGATCGAGGTCAACGTCAAGGAGATCGAGATCCTCGCGGACGCCGAGACGCCCCCGTTTCAGGTCGACGAAGACGGCCCCGTCGACGAGAACCTGCGGCTGCGCTACCGCCCGCTCGACCTGCGCCGCAATCCGATGCGCGACGCACTCGAACTGCGTCACCGCGTGATCCAGACGATGCGCAGCGTGCTCGACGAGCGTGACTTCCTCGAGATCGAGACCCCCTTCCTGACGCGCTCGACGCCCGAGGGCGCCCGTGACTTCCTGGTGCCGGCTCGCACCGACCCGGGCGAGTTCTACGCGCTGCCGCAGTCCCCGCAGCTGTTCAAGCAGTTGCTGATGATCGGCGGCCTCGAGCGCTACTACCAGATCGTTCGTTGCTTCCGCGACGAGGACTCGCGCGCCGACCGCCTGCCGGAGTTCACCCAGCTCGACATCGAGATGTCGTTCGTCGCCGAGGACGACGTGATCGAGTTGCTGGAGACGGTCTTCACCGCCGTGTTCTCCAGCGAGGGCTTCGCGGTGCCCGCGGCACCGTGGCCACGCATCACGTGGGCCGAGGCGATGGCTCGCTGGGGCTCTGACCGCCCCGACCGCCGCTTCGGCCTCGAGCTCCACGACCTCTCAGACGCCGTTCGCGGCAGCGGCTTCCAGGTTTTCTCAGGCGCCCTCGCTGGTGCTTCGGGCGCGGTCCTCGGCCTCAACTCCGGCGCCCACGAGCTCCCACGCTCCGAGCTCGACGCGCTGACCGAATTCGCCAAGCAGTACGGCGCCAAGGGCCTGGTGTGGGCGTTCGTCCAAGAGGACGGAACGCTGCGCTCGCCGATCGCGAAGTTCCTCTCCGATGACGAGGTGCGTGCGATCAAGGAGGAGCTCGTCGCACATACCGGCGACGTGCTGTTCATCGTCGCCGACGCCCGCGTGACCGCACGTCAGGTGCTCGGGGCGCTGCGGCTCGAGCTGGCACACCGCTTTTCGCTTGTCCCGGAGAACGCTCCGCACGACCTCCATTGGGTCGTCGAGTTCCCGATGTTCGCCCAGGACAGGGAGACCGGCCGCTGGACAGCCGAGCACCATCCGTTCACGGCACCGATCGGTGACCTTGACGATCCTGGGAGCCTCCTGTCGCGCTCCTACGACCTTGTGCTCGACGGCAACGAGATCGGTGGCGGCTCGATCCGCATCCACCGCCAGGACGAGCAGCAGCGCGTGCTCGACATCATCGGCCTGGATGAGGAGGAGGCGACCAAGCGCTTCGGCTTCCTGCTCGACGCCTTGAAGTACGGCGCTCCGCCGCACGGCGGCATTGCGATGGGCATCGACCGTCTCGTCGCGATCCTCGCCGACCGCGACAACATCCGCGAGGTGATCGCCTTCCCGAAGGCGACGAGCGGCGCCGATCCGTTGACCGGAGCGCCCGCTCCGGTGGACGACATACAGCTACGCGAACTGGGCCTCCGCCTCCGCTGATCCGCTTTCCTTCCGCCTGGACTTCCGTATGCGGGAGTGGAGACGAAGGAACGCCACATATGCTTAGGCGACATGGACACGCTCGCCTTTGAGCATCACCTCACCTCGCCTCAGGGCGAGGGCCACAACCCCGCCGACGCGTTCACGGTGACCTTCGGCGGCGGTGAGTGCTGCGACGAGGTCACCTTCAGCATCCAGACCGACGGCACCCACGTCACCGACGCCGGCTTCAGCGCCAACGGCTGCGGTGCGTCGCACGCCGCCGCATCCGCCGCGGTGACGCTCGTGCGTGGCGCGGCGCTGCTCGACGCCGCCCGTGTCGGCCCGGACGAGATCGCAGCGGAGCTCGGAGGACTCAGCCTCGCGAAGCGCCACGCCGCCGCTGTCGCCGCCGACGCGCTCGCGCGAGCGCTGGGTGCAGCCGTCCGGGTGCGCGGCTCTGTGCCCGGTCCCGCTGATTCTTCCCATCCACCCACACCCGGTGGCCCGACTCGAACGCTTGTGGCCATGTCAGGCGGCGTGGACAGCAGCGTGGTGGCCCTGATGTGTGCCAAGGATGCCGAGGCCGTCGCGGTCACCCTCGAACTCTGGGCCGACACCGAGAACGACGCCGAACAGAGCTGCTGCTCCTCCAGCGCGGTCTCGCAGGCACGCGCACTCGCGCATTCACTCGGCCTGCCGCACTTCACACTCGACCTGCGGCGGGAGTTCCGCGCGGGCGTCGTCGAGCCGTTCATAGCCGCCTACGCCGCCGGCGACACCCCAAATCCCTGCATAGGCTGCAACGGCCACGTGCGGCTCGACGCGATGCTCGAGTTCGCGGACCGGCTCGGCTGCGCGACGCTCGCCACCGGCCACTACGCCCGTGTTGAGGGCGGCCTCCTGAAGGTCGCGGCCGATCCGGCCAAGGACCAGACCTACATGCTCGCGGCGCTCTCGCCGGCCTCGCTCACGCGCATGCGCTTTCCGCTCGGTGACTACGAGAAGCCGCAGGTGCGCGCGCTCGCCGCGCAGGCGGGCCTGCCCGTCGCGAGCAAGGTCGATTCCCAGGACCTGTGCTTCCTGGCCGGCACGTCGCGGGGCCGCTTCCTCGAGCGCCACGGCGGCATCGCGCCGCACACAGGGGAGATCGTGGACGCTGAGGGCACGGTGCTGGGCGAGCACCGCGGCCATGAGCTGTTCACGGTCGGCCAGCGACGTGGGGTGGGGGTCGCGGCGAGCGAGCCGCTCTACGTGATCGACAAGGACGCGGAGACGAACCGGGTCGTCGTCGGGCCGAATGAGCAGCTGCTGACGAACCGGGTGCGGATCCGCGGCGCGCGGCTGCACCGCACCGGGACGAGGGTTGACCGCGTGAAGCTCCGCTACCGCTCGCAGCCGCTGGCGGCGCGTCTCTGCGACTCCCCGACGGCCGGGCGCCACCGCGAGCTCATGCTCGAGCTGGACGAGCCGGTCGCGGGCGCCGCCCCGGGGCAGCTCGCGTGTCTGATGGACGGCGAGCTGATAGTTGGCTGGGGCACGATCACGCGCTGACTGGCGGCGCCGGAGTCAGCGAGCCGGCGTCCTCGCTCGCGTACGTCCGCCACGCTCGCTGCGTCATTGCCTCGCGGCATCGGGCGCTCGCCAGTGTGATCAGGTCCTGATCGTGAGGATCTGCGTCCGGCCGTCGATCTTCACGCCGAGGCTCCAGTAGCGGAAGGCGTCCAAGCCGGTCGGCAGGTTCACGGCGAGCTTCCACAGCCGGAAATGGTGCGCACTGCCGGCCGGGGTGAACCAGTCGTGCACGCCCGCAGGCGACTGCGGCGCGACGGCGGCGTCCACGTATAGAGGCTTGGCGTTGGACGCGACCAGCAGCGTGTAAGTGGCGCCCAGCCGCAGAACGTATGTGCCGCTGGATGCGGTTTTCCCGCCGAATTTGAACTGCTCGGTACGAATCCTGATCGTGCGGCTGGCCTTCAGCCCCGTCCGGCTGACAGCTGTCGCAGTGATCCGTACGTTGGTGATGCCGTTGTGGGTGCTGGCCTTGTGCTCCCGGATCGTGCAGCGCTTGATCGACGAATCCTTCACCGTCGCACGGCAGACCGGCGCCGGGTATCCGCCGAAGTACGTCTGTCCGGCGACCGTGCCGCGGATGTGCACGACCGGCGTGTGGCGCACAGGCTCGGGCTTGTGATGAACCGGCTTCCGAGACGGCGGAGTGACCTTGGGCGGAGCGGTCGTGGTGACCGGCGTTGTCGTTGTCGTCGGCGTCGTGCCGGTGGTGACTGGCGCCGCTTCATAGGACGGCGCAAGCGCAAGTGTTCGGATGCCCGAGACACTCGTCGCAAGCGGCCCCAGCTGCGTGGTAGCGGCAAGTGTCGTGCTCCCAGTCATCCAACCGAGTCCGGCGGTCTCCTGGCCGGCCGGAGCCGCTGGTGGGGAGGGCAGCGTTTCGCCCGAGTCAGCCATGTCGTCGGCGTAGACCCACACGCTGCTCGGGACGGACCCCGACGGCACCGAGAACGTGAGCTCGTAGACGTTCCCGGTGACGGTCAGGCCGCCGCGGCCGGAGCCATTGCCGGGCAGCGACCATGACGAGCCGGAAACCTCAATCGATCCGGGTGTGTTTGCGAGTGTGCCGCTCCCAGCAAGGGTGCCGGAGAGCGCGATCGTCCCAGCATTGCTCGCGGTCCCATCCAGCGACAGCGTCTCGCCGGCGCCGAGATCAAGCGTGCCACCGCTGTCGACCGTCAGCGTCCCGGCGACGTCGCCGGCGAGCGTTGACGCAGGCCCAGGCTGAACTTCGATCCCGCCAGCATCTCCGCCGTCGCCGCCGGCGCCCGGACCGCCAGCGGCGCCGCCGGAGCCGTCCAGCAGTCCGGAGCCGCCGCTCCCGCCTGCCCCGCCAGTCGCGCCGGCGCCTGCCGCACCGCCGCCGGCCCCGCCGTTGCCCGTGATCAAGCTTCCCCCGCCCTGGGTCAGGCCCGACCCGGGGCCGCCAGTGCCGCCGGCGCCGCCGTTTCCGCCAGAGCCGCCCGCGCCGCCGAGACCCGCGGCGCCGCCGGCACCGCCGGCACCGCCGTTACCGATCAGGCCTCCGGCGCCGCCGCTTCCGCCAGTGCCGCCGGTCCCGCCCTCGCCCGCGCCGCCCGCGCCGCCACCGCCGATCAGCACGCCCCCATTGCCGCCGGTTCCACCCGTTGCGGGGGCCAACCGGCCATCGATCCTCACCTCGGGTTCACTCTCGCCGCTTACGCTCACGACCCCACCGGTGATGTGGATCGCGCCCCCTGGGCCGCCCTGACCTCCGGTACCGCCTGCGCCGCCTGTGCCGGCGGCTCCGCCCTCGCCGCCCTCGCCACCGTTGCCATTCAGTCCGGCCGAACCTGCGTCGCCGCCGACACCCCCGGCCGCACCACTGCCGCCCGCGCCACCGATACCGCCGCTGCCGGCGAGGCCACCGTTACCGCCGCCGATGGCAGCCGTCCACCCATGCTCGCCGTCACCACCGGTTGCGGTCACGAGCCCGCCGCTGACCTCGATCAGCCCGGCTGCGCCGCCGTTGCCGCCGTTGCCACCGCCGCCGCCGAGACCACCACCACCGCCGACGCCACCATTGCCGCCCGTGCCGCCGTCGGTCCCGGATGAGCCGGTTGTGCCGGTGCCACCGATCCCGCCCGTTCCACCGGTGCCGCCGGCCCCGCCGTTTGCGCCACCACCACCGCCGATCGCGGCAGCGCCGCCACCCACGCCCGCGGCGCCGGCTGTGGCCGTCACGCCTCCGCCGGTGAGGTCGATCACGCCTCCAGCGCCACCCTCACCACCAGCTGCGCCACCAGTCCCAGGGCTGCCCAGACCACCGCCCGCGCCAGCGGACGGACCGGCTCCTCCAGTGCCACCGTCGCCGCCGCCTCCGCCAAAGACGGCGCCACCACCGCCGATGCCGGCGCCGCTGCCGACACCGCCGAGGGCGTTTCCGCCGGCCGCGCTGACCGTGCCGCCTGCGATCGTGATGGTTCCAGCAGTTTCGCCGGCCGTTACTGACGCCGATCCGCCGTTGCCACCGATTCCGGCGCCGCCTCCCAACACGTCCGCGTCGCTCCCGTTGCCGCCCACTGCGGTCAGTGATCCGTTCCCGGCTGCCGACGTGTCCTCGATGGTCAGTGATCCGCCTAACGGAACCTCGATCGCTGCGTCGCTCTCGTCGGGGTCTGGGATGTCGAGCGAGTGTCCGCAGAGATCGATGGTGACGCTGCTACCGCCGGCACCCACCGCGAGACTGCCATCGGGACCGAGCGTTACGTCGGTGTCGAGGTAGATGTCGACGCTGCTCGCGAATATGTTGGTGGTGCTGTCGTCCAGCGCAAGCGAACTCCATGCCGCCCAGTCCGCGGCCGTCCCGCTGCAGGGATCCCCGGAATAAGCAACGGCAGGGCCACTCGCAGCGAGTGCGATGAGCAGTGAAAAGATGAGCAGGAGTGGGATGGAGGCGGTTCGTGAGCGCATGCTCCGGAAAGTAGCCGAGGGGCTGGCTAGCCAGCGCCATTAGTCGACGAGTATGCGAGCGCGCCGCATACACTCCACCCCGCGATGACAATGACCTCTGACGAGATCCGGGACACCTTCAGGGAGTTCTTCGAAGAGCGGGGCCACCTCGCCCAGCGCGGCGCGTCCCTGATCCCGCCCGCGAGCGACACCTCGGCGCTGTTCATCGTCGCCGGCATGCACCCGTTGAAGGCTTACTTTGCGGGGACGGAGCAGCCTCCGAGCAAGCGGCTCACCACCTGTCAGCCGGCCTTCCGGACGGTCGACATCGAGAACGTCGGCATGACCGCACGCCACCTGACGATGTTCGAGATGCTCGGCAACTTCAGCTTCGGCGACTACTTCAAGCGCGAGGCGATTCGGTTCGCCTGGGATCTGTCCCGGAACGGGTTCGGCCTCAATGAGGACGACATCTGGGTCACGGTCTTCGGCGGCGACGGCGAGCTCGGCATCGGTCCTGACCAGGACGCGATCGACCTCTGGCTCGAGGTTGGCATGCCGCGCGAGCGCATTGTCGAATGCCCCCGCTCGGAGAACTTCTGGGAGTCAGGGCCCACCGGTCCCTGCGGTCCCGACTCCGAGCTCTACCTGGACCTCGGCGTCGATCGGGGCGCACCAGACGATCTTCCCGGCGGCGAGAACGAGCGTTTCCTCGAGTTCTGGAACCTGGTGTTCATGCAGCTCGATCAGAACCCCCCGAACACCCTGGCGCCACTTCCGAACAAGAACATCGACACCGGGCTCGGCCTCAACCGCATGGCGGCGATCCTGCAGGGCAAGGAGACGGTGTTCGAAACCGACCAGTTCGCGCCGTTGATCGTGCTCGGCGAGGAGCTCTCCGGCCGCCGCTACGGCGAGAGCTTCGAAACCGATAGAGCGCTGCGGATCCTGGCCGACCACAGCCGCGCCGCGACGTTCCTGATTGCCGACGGTGTCGTCCCCTCCAACGAGGAGCGCGGCTACGTGCTGCGCCGCATCATGCGGCGGGCGATCCTCCAGGGCCGCAAGACGCTGGGGCTGGACCCCGGCTTCCTGCAGCGCTACCAGGCCGTGGTGACCGAGATCATGGGCCACGAGTACGGCCAGCTGATCCAGCACGGTGATTCTGTGTCGAAATGGCTGAACTCGGAGGAGGAGAGCTTCGGGCATACGCTCGACGAGGGCTCGAAGCTGCTCGACGAGCTGATCGAGCGGGCCAAGGAGGCCGGCGACGAGGGCATCTCCGCCCAAGATGCGTTCCGCCTCCACGACACTCACGGCTTCCCGATCGACCTGACGCTCGAGCTGGTAACCGAGCACGGCCTCGGCGTCGACGAGCAGGGCTTCGAGCAACTGATGGACCAGCAGCGCCGCCAGTCGCGCGCGAGCGGTGCGCGCGCCAAAGACACCGGGCTGCGCGAGCAGGCGGCCATGTTCGCCGGCGAGGCGGGCTTCAAGACTGAGTTCCAGGGCTATGAGGCGACGAGCGTGGAGACAACCGTCGGTGCAGTCGAACAGAACGGCGGCGACGGCCGCGTGCTCGTCAAGTTGCTCGAATCCCCGTTCTACGCGACCGGCGGCGGCCAGGTTGCCGATGCCGGCTACATCGAGTGTGAGGATGGTGACTGCGTCGCCCGAGTCGAGGACGTGCTGCGGTTCGGCGACGACCAGGTGCTTGCGGTCGCGCCCGAGCTCGGCTCGCTGCGCGACGGCGAGCGCGTGCGCGCCCGCGTCGACCGCGCCGCCCGCCACGCGACCGCCTGTAACCACACCGCTACGCACCTGTTGCACGCGGCCCTGCGCCAGCGGCTTGGTACGCACGTGCACCAGGCAGGCTCCTACGTCGGACCGGACAAGCTGCGCTTCGACTTCACCCACGGCGCCGCGCTCAGCGCCCAGGAGCTCACAGACGTCGAGAACCAGGTCAACGAGTGGATCCTCGGCGCCCACCCCGTACGCGCGTTGACGACCAGCCTGGAGGAGGCGCGCTCGCTCGGCGCAATGGCGCTTTTCGGCGAAAAGTACGGCGACATCGTGCGGATGGTCGAGGTCGGTGACGGGGCGTTCTCGCGTGAGCTCTGCGGCGGCACGCACGTCCGCTCTACGGCAGAGATAGCGCTGCTCGCGATCTACGCCGAGACGTCGAGCGCGTCCAATGTGCGCCGGATCGAGGCTGTGACCGGTCCCGTCGCGGTTGGGACCGTGCGCGAGCACGGCCAGGCCCTTGGTGAGGCCGCCAGGACGCTGCGGGTCACACCTACGGGTGTGCCGGTGGCGGTCGCGGAGCTACGTGACCGCGTCAAGGAGCTCGAGAAGACGATCAAGCAGGGCGGAGCCGCCACCGGAGGCGTTGACGTGGACGCGTTGGTCGCGGGCGCCGTTCCGCTGAACGGCGCCCACTTCGTGGCGACGGTGGTCGACGGAGTCTCCGGCCAGGAGCTGCTCGACCTCGCGGATCGCCTGAGGGCCAAGCTCGGCGACGCCGCGATCGTGCTCGGCGCTGCCTCGGACGACAAGGTCGACATCGTCGCCTCGGTCGCGCCCACACTTGTGGAGCGGGGCGTCAGGGCCGGTGAGATCGTGCGTCTGGCCGCGGCTGAGGTTGGCGGTGGCGGTGGCGGCAAGGACACCGCGGCGCGCGCGGGCGGGCGCCAGGTGGAGAAGCTGCCGGATGCGATCAGGACGGCGCGGCAGGCGATCGAGGCGGCACTCGGGTAGTACCAGTGCGCGTGCTCGCGCTTGACTATGGAAGCGCTCGCTGTGGCGTCGCCGTCAGTGACCCGACGGGCGTACTTGCGACGCCACTCGACCCGGTGCTCAAGCCTGCCGGTCGCAGCGGCATGGGTCGGATCCTCGCGCTCGTCCGCGAGCTCGAGGTCGAGCGCGTGATCGTGGGGTTGCCACTCAGTCTCGCCGGCGGTGACTCGCTGCAGACGCGCGAGGCACGCACGTTCGCAGCGGTGCTCGCGAAGCGGCTGGGCGCTACACCGGTGGAGCTCTACGACGAGCGCTTCACCACCGTGCTCGCGCAGCGCGACGCTGAAATTGGGTCCCGCCCACCCCGCGCGAGCGAGGATTCACGCGCGGCGGCGCATCTGCTGGCGAGCTGGTTGGATCGGCATGGGCACACGTAGGGTCTACGCGATGCGTCGCCTTGCACTGGTGGTCGTGGCGGCGGCGATCGTCGTTGTTGTGGTGCTGGTGGTCCACGGGCTCAATGGGCCTACGCGGCCGGCTGTCGTGCCGCGAGTGGCGCCGACGGTGAACGTGACGATCATTCCGGGCCACTCGCGTCGACAGGCCCAGAAGGTGCTCCACGAGGCGGGGATATCTGGGAATTATCTCAAGGCCACGGTGCGCTCGCGGCTGCTGGATCCGACGCAGTACGGAGCGCCCGCCGATACCCCGTCGCTCGAAGGCTTTCTGTGGCCTGACACCTACAACCTGCATAAGCCTGTGAAGATCAAGGCGCTGGTCGCAGACCAGCTGGCGGCGTTCAAGCAGAACTTCGCCAAGGTCAACTTCACGTACGCCGAATCCAAGAACCTGACGCCCTACGACGTCCTCAAGATCGCATCGCTGATCACGGACGAGTCGATGCTTCCAAAGGACGCGCCGAAGGCGGCGTCGGTGATCTACAACCGGCTGCGGCTCGGGATGGACCTCGGACTCGACTCGACCGTCGCCTACGCGACCGGCAACTACGGCGACCTGACCGAGAAGGACCTTCGATCGAAGTCCCCATGGAACACGACGAACCATCCGGGCCTGCCGCCGACGCCGATCGATAGCCCGGATCTTGCCGCCATTCAAGCGGCGGGCCACCCGGCGAAGACTGACTTCGTGTACTTCATCAACAAGGTGTGCGGCAACGGAGCGTTGCGGTTCACAGCCAGCTACGACGAGTTCCTGCACTGGTCGGCGCTCTGGAACGTCGCCGTCGAGAAGGCAGCCAAGGATCACGGCAGCGCGGAGTTCTGCAAGGACGGCAAGCCTTGAACCGACTTGGAGTGCTGGGCTGGCCGGTCGCGCACAGCCGCTCCCCGGCTATCCAGAACGCGGCCCTGAAGGCCGTCGGACTCGGTGATAGCTGGCGCTATCAGCTGCTGCCCGTGCCGCCAGAGCTGTTCGTAGAAACGGTCACTGCTCTGCCAAACCAGGGCTTCAAGGGCGCCAACGTGACGATTCCGCACAAGTCCGCCGCGCTCGCGCTGGCGTCCGGTGGTACCGGCAGGGCTGCTGCGATCGGCGCGGCCAACACGCTGCTCTTTCATGAGGACGGCTCGATCGGTGCCGACAACACGGACGCTCCGGCGCTGACCACGGAGCTGAGGAGGCGGATCGATCTCGCCGGCGCAACGGCGATGGTTCTCGGCGCCGGCGGCAGCGCCCGCGCAGCGGTGTGGGCGCTGCTCGACGCGCGGGCGGCAGAGGTCCGGGTTTGGAATCGCACCCCGGAGCGCGCCGCCGCGCTCTGCTCCGAGCTGGGTGGCACGCCGGTGACTGAGATATCCGCGGCCGACGTGCTGGTCAACTGCACGTCGGTGGGACTGGACGCGCAGGACAGCGTCGAGATGCTGCCGCTGCCGCCCGCCGGGCTCAGTGCGTTCGCAGTGGTCGCCGATCTCGTCTACCGAGAGGGCGGCGCCGTGGTCACCCGCGCAGCTCGGGCCGCAGGCGTAGCGACCGTCGACGGACTCGAGCTCCTAGTCGCCCAGGGAGCGATCGCGTTCGAGCTGTTCACCGGCATCCCAGCCCCCGTCGACGCGATGCGCGGCGCTGTCGGGCTATGCTCGGCGCCGTGAGCACTGGGAACAAGTCCGAATACGACCGCAGCGAGTGCACGGCCTGCCGCGGGACCGGGAAGGTGATCTCGGGCAAGGGCGGCACGCCGCACGAGGTCACTTGCCCCTGGTGTGGTGGTGACGGGAAGTTCCATCCTGGACGCGACGCCCAGACGGGCGAGGCAATCAAGACCGCCGCCGCCGACTGACCCGCTCCGAACCCGTGGCCGAGCAGACAGCCGAACGCAACGCCAGCGCCGGCACCGGCCGCAACGAGCCGCTGCGGCTCGCCGGCACCGTGCTGATGATCGCGCTGTGGTCCGCGGATCTGCTCGTGCACCACTCGAATGTGCAGAAGGTGCTCGGGTTCGTGCTGATCGTCGTGCTCGTCCGGATCACGATCAGCGACATCGAGGAGCGGCGCATCAAGAACCGCGTCACCTTTCCGGCGGCGCTCCTGGCGTTGCTGATTGGGCTTGTGCTGCACCTCTCGGGCCTGCCGGGCCAGATCGTTGCCGGGCTCGCGGCCGGCGCGTTCCTGACGCTGTTCGCGCTGCTCTCGCGGGGCGGCCTCGGCATGGGCGACGCCAAGCTCGGCTTCGTGCTCGGCCTCTACCTGAGCAAGTACGTGCTGGTGGCGCTGATCGTCGGCCTGCTCGCGAGCGCGGTGTTCAGCCTCGGCGTGCTTGCCAGCCGCGGCCTCGCGGAAGGTCGCAAGACGGCGATCCCGCTCGGCCCGTTTCTGGCCCTGGGCGGCGTCGTCGCCGTGCTCGCGGGGCCATGGTTGCTTTCCGCCACGTAATCTCAGTGATCTATGTCTTTAAAGCTGATCACCGCCGGCGAGTCGCACGGCCCGGGACTCACCTGCATTGTCGAAGGGCTGCCGGCAGGCCTGCAGCTTGACCGCGAGGCGATCGACCGCGACCTCGCGCGCCGCCAGCTCGGCCATGGCCGCGGCGGTCGCATGAAGATCGAGAGTGACCGCGCCGACGTCACAGCCGGAGTCCGCCACGGTCACACGCTCGGCGGCCCGATCGCGCTCCAGGTTCACAACCGCGACTTCACCAACTGGGAGGAGCGCATGAACCCCTGGCCGGTCGAGGCCGAGATCCCGGAGGTGCACCTGCCGCGCCCGGGCCACGCGGACCTCGTCGGCACCCAGAAGTACGGCCTCACCGACGTGCGCGACATCCTTGAGCGCGCAAGCGCGCGCGAGACCGCGGCACGCGTCGCGGGCGGCGCCGTCGCCAAGGAGTTCCTGCGTGCTGTCGGCGTCGAGATCTTCTCGCACGTACTCCAGATCACCTCGGTCACCGCCCCGCGGCGCGACGGCCTGACGCCGGCGGACTTCGCGCACGTCGACGAGTCGCCGGTGCGCTGCCTCGATCCGGAAGCGACGAAGGCGATGGTCAACGAGATCAACACGCTGCGCAAGCAGAACGAATCGCTCGGCGGCGTCTTCGAGGTGCGAGCATTCGGCCTGGTGCCGGGCCTCGGCTCCCACATCTCGTGGGAGGAGCGCCTCGACGGCCGTTTGGCGATGGCGATCCTCTCGATCCAGGCGATGAAGGCGGTCGCGATCGGCGACGGCTACGAAGTCGCCGGGCTGCCCGGATCACAGGCACACGACGAGATCTTCTACGACGAGCAGAGCGGCTACTACCGCGAGACCAACCGCGCCGGCGGGATCGAGGGCGGCATGACCACCGGTGATCCGCTGGTGGTGCGCGGCTCGATGAAGCCGCTGCCGACGCTGACGCAGCCGCTGCGGTCAGTCGACATAGCGACCCACCAGCCGGCTCAGGCGCTGCGCGAGCGCACAGACTCCTGCACCGTTCCGGCCGCGGGCGTGGTCGGCGAGGCGATGGTCGCGTTCGTGCTCGCCGATGCCTACCGACAGAAGTTCGGTGGCGACCACATCGACGACGTCAAGGCCACCGTCGCCGCCTACAAGGAGCGGATCGGCTGGCAGCGATGAGCGACGCCGCCACGCCAAAGGTCGCCCTGATCGGCTTCATGGGTGCCGGCAAGTCGACGGCCGCGCGCGTTCTGGGACCGGGCAGCGCCGACGTCGACACGGTGATCGAGGCCCGTGAGGGCCGCACGGTTCAGCAGATCTTCGAGACCGAAGGGGAGGGCGCCTTTCGTGAGTTGGAGGAGCGTGTGACGCTCGAGTTGCTCGACGATCCGGCGCTGCACACGCTCGCGCTCGGCGGCGGCGCGATCCTCTCCTCCCGGATCCGCGAGGCGCTGGCGAACACCCGTGTGGTGTGGCTCGACATCGAGGTCGACCACGCTTGGGAGCGAATCGGCGCGAGCGGTGGCGCGCGCCCGCTGGCGCGCGATTCCCAGCGGTTCGAGCAGCTTTACGAGGTGCGCCGGCCGCTCTACGAGGAACTCGCCGACGTAATCATTCCCGGCAGCCGCTCCAGCGCCGTCGCCAAGGTACTCGCCGCGACCGAGGGGCTGCCGCACCACGCCGGCCGTGTGATCTGGGCAACGACGCCGTCCGGCGACTATCCCGTCTATGTCGGGCACGGGCTCGCGACCGAGCATCGCTTCTGGCCGCAGACCGTCGGCGGCCGTCAGGTCGTCGTCAGCGATTACAACGCCGGTCGCCACTACGGCGAGCTGTTCGATTCGGCGCTCGCGAACATCCGGATCATGCCCGGTGAGCAGTCGAAGACCGTCGCTCACGCCGAGATCATCTGGACTGAGATGGCCCGCGCGGGCGTAACCCGGACCGATGTCGTGGTCGCCCTCGGTGGCGGCGTGATTGGTGACATCGCCGGCTTCTGCGCCGCCACCTACCAGCGCGGCATGCGCGTCGTGCAGGTGCCGACGACGCTCGTTGCTCAGGTCGACTCCGCCTATGGAGGCAAGACCGGCGTCGACCTTTCCGAGGCCAAGAACTACGTCGGCGCTTTCCACCAGCCCGCGGCGGTGATCGCCGACACCGCAACGCTGGAGACGCTGCCGGCCGAGGAACTCGCGGCCGGCTACGCGGAGGTCGTCAAGACCGCGCTGATCACAGGCGGAGTGCTCTGGGAGCAGGTCAGCGGCGGCGCAGCCGCCAACGATCCCGACGTGATTGCGCGCTGCGCGCTCGTGAAGCTGCGGGTCGTCGCCGAGGACGAACATGACACCGGCGTGCGTCAGCTGCTCAACCTTGGGCACACGGTCGGCCACGCGATCGAGACAGCCACCGGCTACGCCCGCTACCGGCACGGCGAGGCGGTCGCGCTCGGCCTGCTGGCCGAGCTGAGGCTCTCCGGGGCCGATGCCCTGCGCGATCAGGTCGAGGAGTTGTTCGCCGACGCCGGGCTGCCCGTGACGCTCGACCATGAAGCCGACCTCGAGCACGTCATCTTTGCGACGGCGCGCGACAAGAAGCGAGTGGGCGAGGGGCCGGTCCCGTTCGTCCTGTGCCCGGCGCCTGGGCGGCCGCTGTTCGGACAGATCGTGCCGCCCGCGGAGCTCCGCGCGGCGATCAAGGAGCTGTACGCATGAGGAGCGTGCTGAGTCGCGTTGAGGTCATGCATGGAGTCAACCTCGACCAGCTGGGCCGCCGCGATCCGGCTCACTACGGCAGCCTCGACCTGCCGGCGCTGGAGCGCGAGATCGATACCTGGGCAAGTGAGATCGGTATGAGCGTGCGGTTCTTCCAGTCCAACCACGAGGGGGACTTCGTCGAACACCTGCACTCGCTCCCGGGGGTGTCAGACGCGATCATCCTCAACCCTGGCGCCTGGACGCACTACGCCTACGCGATCCACGACGCGCTCGAATTCACTGGCCTACCCGCCGTGGAGGTGCACCTCTCCGCTGTTGACCAGCGCGAGCAGTGGCGGCAGGTGTCAGTGATCCGCGATGTCTGCCTGGCGACCGTCTCCGGCAAGGGGCCGGAGGGCTACCGGGAAGCACTCGACCTACTGAAGAAGGAGCTGGCTGCATGAGCACACGCGCTGAGCGCTTGACCGCCGCACTGGACGGGGCGGGCGTCGACCTGATGCTCGTGACGAACCTGATCAACGTCCGGTACCTGACCGGTTACACGGGCTCCAACGGCGCGGCCCTGATCGGCCCGAACACGCGGGTCTTTCTGACCGACTTTCGTTACACGGAGCAGGCCGAACAGGAGGTGTACCCGGAGTTCAAGCGGGTCACCGTGGCCCAGAATCTGATCAGCGACGCGGTCGAGTACCTGTCCGATGGCGCCCTCAAGGTCGGCTACGAGTCCGAGAGCACGACCGTCGATGCGCTCGAGCGCACCCGCGAGCTGTTCCCGGAGCGCGCCGAGCTCGTCGCCGTGAAGGGCCTGGTCGAACACATGCGTCTGGTCAAGGACGAGCAGGAGATCGAACTGATCGCGGCGGCCACCAAAATCGCGGACGCGGCGTTTGAGGCGCTGCTCGAGGGTGGGCTTGAGGGCCGCACCGAGCGTGAGCTGGCGCTCGCACTCGAGCACGACATGCGCGTGCGCGGGGCTGAGTCACCGAGCTTCGACTCGATCATCGCCGCCGGCCCACACGGCGCGCTTCCGCACGCGACGCCGCGTGACGTCAAGATCGAGAAGGGCCAGCTGGTTGTGATCGACTGGGGTGCGAAGTCCGGCGGCTATTGCTCGGATTGCACTCGCACCGTCGCCATCGGTGAGCCCGGCCCGGAGGCTCGTGAGGCCTACGAGCTGGTGCTCGGCGCCCAGCAGGTCGGCCTCGATGAGGTCAGCGCCGGCGGCAACGGCAAGCAGATCGACAAGACGGTCCGGGACATCATCTACGGCGCCGGGCACGAGGGCCACTACGGCCACGGCCTCGGCCACGGCGTCGGCCTCGAGATCCACGAGGCGCCGACGCTCTCCTTCCGCTCCGACGACACGCTGCTGGCCGGCACGGTCGTCACGGTCGAGCCCGGTGTCTATCTGCCCGGCAAGTTCGGCATCCGGATCGAGGATCTGGTCGTCGTCACCGAGGACGGCGTCCGCATCCTGACGTCGGTTCCGAAGCCGCTGCTGATCATCGAATGACGCCGTCGCTCGAGGGCTGCTGGATCGGCTGTCGCCTGGCGACTCCCAGCCGATCGAGTGGCGCCATTGAACCGGTCACGGCGACTACACTGGCAGCCGCATGATCTCAACAGCAGAGTTCCGAAATGGGTCCCACATCGAGGTCGAGGGGACCATCTACAAGATCGTCGAATTCCAGCACGTCAAGCCCGGCAAGGGCGGGGCGTTCGTGCGCACGAAGCTGCGCCGCTCCAGCGACGGCAACGTGATCGATCGCACGTTCCGCGCCGGTGAGAAGTTCCGCCCCGTGCGGACCGAGGTGCGAAACATGCAGTTCCTCTACAAGGACGGAACCGATGCGCACTTCATGGACACCGAGACTTACGAGCAGCTCACGATTCCGGAGACGACGCTCGCCGATCCGCTGCGCTGGATGAAGGAGTCGGACGAGGTCGAGGTGCTCTACATCGACGATGACCCGGCGGACGTACAGCTGCCGAGCGCGGTCGACCTGAAAGTGACCGAGACCGAGCCCGGCCTTCGTGGCAACACCGCTTCCGGGGGCGGCACGAAGCCGGCCACGCTCGAGACCGGAGCACAGATCCTCGTGCCGCTGTTCGTGAACATCGGCGACGGCGTCCGCGTCGACACGCGTTCGGGCGATTACGTATCGCGCGCCTGATGGCGCGCCGGACCGACCAGCGGCGCGCTGCGATCTGGGCGCTCTACCAGAGCGACCTGCTGGAGCGGCCGCTGGATGAGACGTTCCCGCGCGACGCGCACGCGTTCACGCGGGTGCTGGCGACCGAAGTCAAGGAGCATCAGCCGGAGCTCGACGCGCTGATCACCCGGTACGCGACCGGCTGGTCGCTGGGGCGGATCGCGCCGCTCGAACGCTCGATCCTGCGTGTCGCACTGCTCGAGCTGATCCGGCCCGAGCTGCTCCCCGGCGATCACGCGATCCCGCCGGAGGGCGCGATCAACGAAGCCGTCGAGACCGCGAAGGAGTTCTGTGGCGCCGATGCGCCCGGATTCGTGAACGGAATCCTGGGCGCTGCCCTACGTGACCGTCAAACCGCTGGCGCATAGGTCACACTGCGGGTCATGGGCTACACGACTGAAGAGGGCCGCACGCAGATTCTGGATGACGCCGCGGCCGCGGTCGATCAGCTGAGCATCGCGATGGCGGCGTTGGGCGAGGCTTACGAGCACCTTGACGAGCAGGCCGGTGACCGCATGGAGGCCCGGCTCTTCCGGCCACTGCAGACTGGCTACGGTCAGCTGAAGCGCACGCACCTGGAATTCGCGCAGCGCAGCGGCCTGCCTACCCGTGACTTCCCGACGGCACCGCCGCTGGCGCCGGCGGAACCACGCGTCTCGCTCGAGCAGGCTGCCGACGCGATCCAGGCTGCCGACGACATGATCTCCGAGCTGCAGGACTCATTGCTGCCGGTCGAGGTCGGCGATAGGGAGCTGCGCGCCGGTCTCTCGGGAACGCGGAGCACGATCGCGTCGCTGCCTGAAGCCTGCGATGAGTTCGTCCGCACCTTGGGTCGTTAGCCAGCGCCAGGGTTAGAGAGCGGCTTCGGCGGTTAGCGGATCCTGGCCCGCCGCGCGCATGCCGCGCTCGAGCGCGTCGATCACCGCTTCGAGCACCGCGACCCTCGCGTAGGCCTTGCTGTTGGCAGGGACCACCGTCCAGGGCGCGAGCCTGTGGTCAGTGCGCTTGAGCATCTTCTTGATCGCCTTCTCGTACGCGCCGCGCTTCTCACGGTTGCGCCAATCATCCCGCGTCAGCTTCCACTTCTTCAGCGGATCATTCGCGCGGGCATTGAAGCGCCTGAGCTGCTCCTCGTCGGAGATCTCCAGCCAGAACTTGACGAGGACCGTGCCGTCGGCGCAGAGGCTGCGCTCAAACTCGACGATGTCCTGATACGCCCGCTTCCACTCTGCCTTGGTGGCGAGGCCCTCGACGCGCTCGACCAGGACGCGGCCATACCACGACCGGTCGAACACGGACATCCCGCCCCAGCCTGGTACGTGGGGCCAGAACCGCCACAGGAAGTGATGGCGCTTCTCACGATCGGTCGGAGCGGCGAACTCTGAAACCTTGAAGTGCCGCGGATCTAGCCGCGCGGTGAGACGCCTGATCGCGCCGCCCTTACCGGCAGCGTCCCAGCCCTCGAACAGGATCAGCAGTGGCGGACCGAGGCTTCCGTCGCCGATCAGACCGCCACACTGGAGGCGCAGAGCGAGCAGTCTTTTCTGCGCCTGCTCGAGCCGCTCCCGCCCCTCTTTCTTGGAGAGTTTCAGGGACAGATCGACATCGTCGAGTGATGCCATCACACGTACTCTGACAGTAATGAGCGCACCGGTGAAGCACTGCACGTGACCGCCGACCAGCGGCAGGACGTACGGATCGCCGAGCTCAGCCGTCCGCGCGCACGCGCTGACCGGGCCTGACGACGTTCGATCCGTCGACCGGCAGATACGCGCGGACGACCGTGCCGCCGTTGCCCGATTCGAGCTCCAACCTGCCGCCGGCCAGGTAGACGCGCTCGCGCATACCCGGCAGACCGAAGCCAGGCGCCCGCAACGAGGTGTCATACCCGCCACCGTCGTCCGTCACCTCGACGAAGACCTCGTGTCCAGTGACGTTCACGACGACTCGGCAGCGCTTTGCCCTCGAATGTTTGACGACGTTGGTCAGTGACTCCTGGATGAGGCGGTAGATCGTCGTGGCGAGCTCCGGCTCGAGCTCGGGGCCGCCCTCCGTGGACGCCGGCAGCTCGATCTCCCGCTCGATTGCGAGCCCGGATTCGCGATGGCGGTCTACCAGCGAGTCGAGCGCGGGAACGAGCCCCAGGTCGTCCAGTAGCGACGGGCGCAGGTCGGTGATGATGGCGCGCAGGTTGTTGGTTTCGAGCTCGAGGTCCTCAATCGCCTGTCGGATCGCGCGCTCGTGCTCCTCAGGATCGCCGCGCCGCGCCGCCGAGGACAGCAGTACGCGCACGGCTCCGAGCGACTGCAGTGTCTGATCGTGCAGTTCGCGCGCCCAGCGTCTGCGTTCCGCCTCCGCAGCCGTGATCTGCGCGTGGAGCCGGTCGGCCTCGACGCTGCGCTTCACCGCAACCGCGTTCGCGGCGGAGGCCGCGAACGTCCTCAGCAACTGCTCGTCGGCGAGCTGGAATGATTCGCCGCCGTCGACGCCACGGTCGAACGCCGCGAGTACGCCAATTCCGACCGAGCGATGGAACATCGGCACGATCAGTGCGGAGTGGGCGTCGGGCACGCCCATCTCCGAGGCGGCCAGCCCGACGTGCGTTGACACGTCGGCGATCCGCTCGGGTTGTCCGCGCAGCAGAACCTGACCTGTGGTGCTGCCGCTGATCGGTATCCGGCGCCCGAGCTCACCGACGATCTGGCCGGCGCTGGCAGCCACGACGAGGTCACCAGCCTCGCGCAGCAGGATCAGCACGCTCCGCGCTTCGACCAGGGCGCGGCCGCGCTTGACGATCAGCTCGAGCACGTGGCTCAGGTCCGCCACGCTGCCGATTGCGTCGGCGATGTCCTGAGCCGCCTGCAGCGCCAGCACCGCGTGTTCGGCCTCGACCCGCCGGTGCTCACTGTTGTCGTAGAGCCGGGCGTTCTCGATTGCCGTCGCCGCCCATTGCGCCAGGAACATCGCGGCATCCTCGTCGGCTTGCGTGAAGCTCTCGCCGCCGGCCTTCTCGCACAGGTACAGGTTGCCCCAAGATTCGCCGCGGATCACGATCGGCACCCCCAAGAACGTCTTCATCGGCGGGTGGTTGGCCGGGAGCCCGTAGCTCTGCTGGTGTTCGCTGACGTTGTCGAGTCGCAACGGACGCGGATCCGTGATCAGCGTTCCAAGCACGCCGCGGCCACGCGGGAGGCTGCCGATCGCACGTTGGGTCTGCTCGTCGATGCCGGAGGTCAGGAAGCGCTCGAGTGTGTGGCGATCCTCGCTGACGACGCCCAGTGCCGCGTAGCTGGCCCCGGTGATCTCGCGCGCTTCGTGCAGGATCTGATGGAGCACGGTCTCAGGATCGAGTTCTGTAACCAGCGCCCGCCCGATCTCGATCAGGCGCGGCAGCGTTTGGTCGTTGTCGCTCATAGCGTCAGCGCCGACAATACCTGTGCTCGGCCCGCGCACGGGCAGCTCCCGGCGACTGCGTGCCATCATCCGGGCGATGGAGCAACGCACGATCGGCAGGCTCGGACGCAGTGTCAGCGTCGTCGGGCTGGGCACCTGGCAGCTCGGCGGCGACTGGGGCTCGGTCGACCCTGGGGATGCCGAGGCAACGCTCGAGGCGGCGATCGATGCCGGCATCACATTCTTCGACACGGCGGATGTCTACGGCGACGGTCGCAGCGAGCAGTTCAGCGGCGAGCTCCTCGAGCGCCATCCGGAGGTCTTCGTCGCGACCAAGATGGGGCGTCGCGTCGAGCAGCTCACCGAGAACTATTCCTCACAGAACTTCCTGGCCTGGAACGACCGCTCTCGCGCCAACCTCGGCGTCGACAACATTGACCTGGTGCAGCTGCACTGTCCGCCCGACGGTGTCTACGACAGTGATGCGGTGTTCGAGGCGCTCGACCGGATGGTCGAGACGGGACGCATGCGCGCCTACGGTGTCTCGGTGGAGACCTGTGCGCAGGCGCTGGAGGCGATCGCGCGTCCGCACGTGGCGACGGTCCAGATCATCCTCAACTGCTTCCGCCTGAAGCCGCTCGAGCGGGTCCTGCCTGCAGCCGCGGAGGCCGGGGTGGGCATCATCGCCCGCGTGCCGCTGGCCTCGGGCATGCTGAGTGGCCGTTACGACAGGAACACGACCTTCGCCGCTGACGATCACCGCAACTACAACCGCCATGGCGAGGCGTTTGACGTCGGCGAGACGTTTTCCGGAGCCCCGTACGAAGTCGGGCTCGAGGCCGTGGAAGAGCTCAAGCGGCTAGTAGACCCAGGCGTGACGCTAGCCGAGTTCGCGCTGCGCTGGATCATCGATCAGCCCGGCGTCAGCACCGTCATCCCGGGCGCGCGTAACCCCGACCAGGTGCGCGGCAACGCGGCGACGGCGGCGCTGCCGTCGCTGCGCGAGGATCAGTTTCAGGGTGTGGCTGAGGTCTACGACCACCTGCTGCGCGCACACGTCCATGATCGCTGGTAGGGCGCCGAGCGCCGGCCGACGCTAGGCGGACGGCAGGGCGACGGCGAGCGCTGCGTCGAGCTTGCGCTGACCCTCGAGGAAGTCGACCGTGGTGTAGCGGTCGCGTAGGCGCGTCGCGTAGTGGAAGGTGGCGTTGAGCGTCTCTGCCGTGAGGTCGAGAAAGCCCGCTACGGTCGGTATTCCGGCCTGATCGAGCGCCAACTCCACGTCGGCGAACGGCTCCATCGCACCGGACAGTGCCTCGCAGACCATCTGCCATGCGTGCTGGTCTGGCGGCCATGTCGGTGGCTGGCTCGACGTCTGCTCCTGCTTGGCCCGTACGGCCGCGACGATGTCCGCGGTGGGCTCGCCGAGCCACTCCCGGGCCGCGGGGCCGAGCGGATCCTCGGCCGGCTGCGGGGGGCTCAGCAGCGGCACGCCACCGCCGTATGCGAACCGCTGGATCCGCATCCCGAAGCCGGTCGCGTAGCCCACCTGGAGGCCGTGGGACGCGTGCTCGTGCTTGCCGTGCGCGGCCAGCAGGTCCCAGAAGTGCGAGGCGTGATGTTCCAGACCACTGGCCGGCCGCGAGTTGCCGACACGGGCGATGTTGATCCCGGATTGGATCAGGCCGTCGAGGAGATCCCGTTGGGCCGCCGGCTCCCCGGCCATCAGCGCCGGCACGTTGTGGGCCGCAAGCATCATCGCCTGCCTCGTGCCCGCAGCGATCTGGGGGTCATAACGCTCGCCGTACAGCAGGTGCGCGGCGAGCCAATCGACCCCGGCCGTGGCTTTGCCGAGCAGGTCTCCGATGCCGGCGCTGGTGAGCACCCTGGGGGCAGCGCCCAGAACGCGCGGGTCGGCGTAGATCGCTTTCGGCGCGCGGGCCGGATAGGTGACCTTGACGCCGTCGACCTGCATGGCCGCGACACTCGAGCTGTAGCCGTCCATCGAGGCAGCCGTTGGAACGCTGATGAAGTCGCGGTCGGCCTGGTGAGAGGCGTAGCGGACGATGTCGGTGATCACGCCGGAGCCGACCGCGACCGCAGTGGAGCCGGGCGTGAACCGCGCCGCGACGCGGGCGGCCTCCTCCGGCCCAGCGTGCAGATCGTGGCGCTGATCGAAGACGTAGACGGGAGCGTCGCCCAGCAGCTCCGTCACCCGCGTGCCAGCCGCCTCACGGGTGTTTGCATCCATCACCACGAGGGGTCGCTCCGGTGCAACAGCCGCAAGGCGCTCGATCGCGTCGTCCGCGATCACGATCTTCGGTTCGATAGCGCTCATCACCGCCCGCCGCCCATCATTGCCCGTAGTACGCGTGTGGCCCGTGCTTGCGCTCGTAGTGCTTCTGGCGAACCGCGGGGTCGAGCTGGGGTGCCGATGGCTCGAGCGTGACAGTCAGGAAGGCCATGCGCGCGACCTGTTCGAGCGTCACCGCGTTTTCGACGGCCTTCGCCGCCGTCGGGCCCCAGATGAACGGTGCGTGCCCCCGGACCAGAGCGCAAGGCAGCCGAGTCGGACCGACCGAGGCGATCGCGTCGATCAGGGCCACGCCGGTATTGAGCTCGTAGCCGTCCTCGATCTCCTCTGGCGTGAGCGCCCGCGTGACCGGGATCGGCTCTGCGCACAGATCGGCGTGCGTGGTTCCGTAGAGCGGGATCTCACGCTGCGCCTGCGCCCAGACCGTCGCCCAGGTCGAGTGTGTGTGCACGACACCGCCGACCTGCTCGAACGCGCGATATAGCTCCAGGTGCGTGGGCGCGTCGGTCGACGGGCTGTGGTCACCTTCGACGATCTCGCCATCGAGGTTGAGCACGGCGATGTCGTCGGCGGTGAGCGCGTCATAGGGGACACCGCTGGGCTTGATCGCGACGACACCCTGTTCGCGGTCGATCGCGCTGGCATTGCCCCAGGTGAGCGCCACCAGGCCATAAGCCGGCAGTGCCAGGTTCGCCTCGAGCACGGCGGTCCGCAGCTCTGCGTAAGCGGTCATCTGATCTCCTCGAAGTCGATGTCGAGCAACTCGGTCAGTCGTCGCCAGCGGTCTTCAGCGCTTCCAATCGCGGACACGAACTCTGGTGGCGCGCCGAGCACTAGCCACGCGTCCAAGAACCCATCGAGCCTGAATCAGGCGCCGCCGGTCGCGGCTTCGCGGGCGCGACGGTACTCCTCGACGACGATCTCGTTGAGTTCGTCAACCGAGGTCTCCGCGGTCGGTTTGTCCAGTGTGATCACGCCGTCCTGGATCAGGCTGACCCTGTCGCAGACGGTGAAGACGTGTGCGTAGTTGTGGACGATCATGACCACTGAGACATCGCCACTCTCCTTGAGGCGGTTGATCATCTCGAGGATCATCGCGCCCTCCTTCGCCCCCATCGCAGCGAGCGGCTCGTCGAGCAGGATTACGTCGGCATCGCCGGACACCGTGCGCGCGACCGCGATCGCCTGGCGCTGGCCACCGGACAGGCGTGCGACCGGCACATCGATCGTGGGGATGTTGATTCCGATCTCATCGAGCGCCTCGCGCGTCTGCTGGCGCATCCTGCGGTTGTTGACGATCGGCAGCGGCCGGCTGGTCAGTTCGCGATGCAGGAACATGTTCTGGTAGACGCTGAGCTCGTCGATCAACGCGAGATCCTGGAACACCGTGTCGACGCCGTGCTTGCGCGCGTCTTCGACGCTCTTGGGGGTGTAAGACTCGCCCTTCAGCCACATCGAGCCGGAGTCCGGAACCTGAAACCCGGTGATGATCTTGATCAGGGTCGACTTACCGGCGCCGTTGTCGCCGAGCAGTGCCAGCACCTCGCCCTTGCGCAGGTGCAGGTTGATGTCGCGCAGTGCGACCGTTGGGCCGAACCGCTTCGCGATGTGCTCGACGCGCAGGACGTCGTCGTCAGCTTGGGTCGGGCCGACGACGGTCCCGGTAACTGGGTCAGCTTCCACGGCCCGATCCCCTTCTGACGCGCGCGATATAGACGTTTATGACCATCGCAAGGATGATCGCAAGCCCGAGGTACAGATCCTCGTAGTTGGAGCTGACGCCCTTGAGGACGAGGCCCTCGTTGAGAACTCCCAGGAACAGCGCGCCGATCAGAGCGCCGACCACGGTGCCCTCGCCGCCCGTCATCAACGTGCCTCCGATGATCACGGCAGAGATCGCCTGGAAGAGAATCTCGGCCGATCCTGCGGGATCTGGGTTGGCGGTTCCCACGCGAATCGCCTCGAACACGCCGACAAGCGCCGCGAAGAACGCACAGAGGATGAAATTGCGCAGGACCACGCGCCTGACTTTGATGCCGGCCTCGGCCGCGCCGAGCTTGTTGCCGCCGACGGCCACCGTGTAGATGCCCCACTTGGTTCGCGAGAGCAGGATCTGGAGGATGATCACGATCCCCACTGCCCACAGCAACTCCGAGTAGGTGCCGGCCCCGAAGATCGAATCGAATGTGCTGGTGCTGATCAAGCTCGTGCCCGGCGTTGTGATCTGGGTTGCATGCGAGATCACGAGCGTCAGACCGTCCAGGAAGAACAGCATGCCCAGCGTCACGACGAACGACGCGATCCCGATGTAGGCGATGAAGAAGCCGTTGATCGCACCGATCAGGATCCCTGCTCCGAGTGCGATCACCAGGGCGACCCCGGTCGGCATCACGGTTGTGAGCGAACTCCAGAGGAACGGTATGAACAGGTAGACGCTGCCGATCGACAGGTCGATCTCACCGAGCGTCATCACGAACACCTGCCCCGCGGCCATGATCGCGTAGGGCGCGAAGTACGGCAGCAGGTTCTGTCCGTTGGAGAGCTTGAACGGGTTGCTCACGCTGACCGCGAAGTACAGAATCGTGATCAGCGTGACGACGATGATGCTGCCCTCGCGCAGCGTCAGAAAGCGCTTTACGAGACTGAGCGAGGCGGCCGACTTGGCCCGTCCGTCTCCGGACGGGCCATCCGGCTGTACATCAACGCTCTGCTGTGTATCCGAGGTCAAAGCGATCTAGCCAATTTCGTAGCAGAAGCCACGAACAATATTACGAGGCCTTCTGTACGCCGATCGCGGTACCGGTGCCTTCGTAGCGGCTCTTGGTGGTCGCGTAGGGCTTGATCGTCGTCTTATCGAGGAACTTCAGGCCGGTATCGATGTCGGCTGCGCCGGTCAGCCCCTGGGTCGCCTTGTAGAGGAACAACTCCAGGGTCGGGAAGAAGCCCTGCAGATAGGGCTGCTGGTCGATCGCGAACTGAATCGTGCCGTTGTACAGGAGCGCCTCGGTATCGGGCGTCAGATCGAAGCCGCCACCGACGACCTTGCCCTTGAGGTTGTACTTCTTCAAAGCCAGGGCGACGGCCGCCGTACTGCCGGCATCGACGGCGAAGTAGCCCTTGTACGACGTCAGGTTCTTGCCGACAAACGCCTCGATCGTCGTTACCTCCTGCGGCTCCGCCGCACCGGACGCCTGGGACGAGACCTGGATGTTCGAGCCCTTCAAGACCTGCTGGATCCCGGTCAGACGCGGTGCCAGGTTTGCCGATCCCGGGGTGGCGATGAAGACCATGACCTTGCCGCCGCCCGGGATCAGCGACTTGATCTTCTCGCCCATCTGCTGACCACTGAGTAGGAGGTCCTGACCGATGTAGGCGAGTCGGGTCGTGTTCGGCTCGTCCGCGTTGTAGGAGACGACCGGGATCCCGGCTTTCGTTGCTGCGTCCACGGGCTTCGCGAGCGACGTGGCGATCAGGCTGGTGGCGATGCCGTCGACCCCGGCGCTAACCGCCGTGTCGATCGCGCTTGCCATCTGCCCGACGTTGCTCGAGGTCGAGCCGGTCCACTGGTACGAGCAGTTGAGCAGCTTGCAAGCGTCCTTGATGCCGGCGATCGTCGGCGTGAAGAACGTGTTAGTCGTGACGTGATTGACGAACGTGAACTTGTAACCGCCCTTGACGCCGAAGATCGACGCCACGGGGCTGCTGCCGCTCGATGCCTTGGCAGTACCGGTGCCGCTGTTGTTCGAGCTGCCGCAAGCTTCCAGCAGCGCCGCGGCCAGACCGGCAGCGCCACCGGTCAGTGCGGTACGACGGCTGATCTGGGCGAACTTGGAGACGTCGCCGGACTTCTCGTCATTCCACTCGAGACGCTCGATCGCATCACCGAGGGTGTCGTCATGTTCGGACATGCCTACTCCTCTCTCCTCATTGCGTTCTTCGGAAACGCGTTGTGAGCGCAAACATACCGGACCGTGCAACCGGAAGTCCAAGTGGAACGGTTCCCGATGCGGCGTCCTCTAACGCCCGGCTGCCGATCTCTCTAGGCCCGGTTGCCGATGCTGGTTTACGCAGCACTGACCAGCCTACACCTGGCTAGCGGCGCCGCTACGGCGTTACAGAGCCAGAGGCCTTGGCGACGCGATTTGGCTTCGCCAAAGCCCCGCACAGCCTCGGAAAAAGGGGGAGGGGTGGGGGGGGGGGG
>DATAUP010000090.1:0-43136 GCA_036268195.1 Solirubrobacteraceae bacterium | reverse complement strand
CCCCCCCCCCCCCCCCCGGCGCTCAGCCTGCTAGGCGATGAACACCCATCGGCTGAACTCCACGGTGTAGAAGATCAGCATCACGGTGCTCAGCTGGAGCGCGGTGGGCATCAGGCGGCGTTGCGAGAGCCAGGCGGCTGCGCCCATCCACAGCGGGAAGACCGCCAGCATATAGCGGTCGAAGCCATCGAGAGGACGTCCTGCTACAGCACTCCACGTGCAGAGGAGGATCTCCAACGTCGCGTAGATCGCATACTCCTTCGGCAGCCGCCTCCAGACTGCGACGAGCGCCAGCACACTGATCACCAGGACGGCTAGGTAGACCAGGTTCTGGAAACCGGTGCTGAAGGGCTCCGCGAGGTTGGGCGCGATCGGCCTGGTCCCATCGAGTGTCTGCAATAGCCCGCTCAACCCGGCGTCGATTGACTTCCACAGCACTACGGGCGTGGTCATCGTCGAGCGTCCTCCTAGCTGCAGGCTGGAGTTGCTCATCGGCGCAAACCAGCCATATCCCTGGGTGTGCAGGTAGGCGAGGAAGCTTCCCAACGCCATCGGTGGGAGTACCAGCGGCAGGGCGCTCCAGGAGATCAGGCGGCGGGATCCGGACAACTGCGGTCGGCTTCGCCAGTACATGAGCGCCAATGGCGCCACGAGCAGAACCCCCTCCGGATGCGTCAGCGCTGCGCCTGCCGCAGTCAAGCCGGCCAGCCCGAACCGCTGCCCGCGCCCGAGATAGAACGTTCCAACCACCAGCACCAGGGACAACGACTCTGTGTAGACGGCCGTGAAGAAGAATGAGAGCGGCGCGAAGGCGAGCAACAGCACTGTCGCGTTGGCGGCGCGCTCGCCCAGTTCCTCACGCGCGAGCCGGTGCAGCAGTGACAGCGCGACGCCAAACGACACGACGCTGATCATCACCGCGGCGATGACATCCGAGCCGACGAGCCATGCGAGGACGTGGATCAGCAGTGGGTAAAGGGGGAGGAAGGCCGGCTGTTCGGTGCTCCGATAGCCCTGCTCCGCGATGGTCAGGTAGTGGATCGAATCCCAGCGCACCGATGCCGAAGCCAGGACGTTGCCGACCGAGCCGAGGCTCGAGCTGAGCCGGTGCGGATCGAAGAACCACCAGCCCACGGTGCGGTTACTGGACAGCGCGCCGGCAGCTCCGGCGGCCAGCACGATCAGGCGTGAGCAGACGACCGCCGCCCATACCGGCATGCAGATCCGAATCCGGCTGAGGGGCGTAGAGCGCGCGGGGCCGCGGTCGGCGATCGTGACCATATTTGCCTTTATCGGCACGTCTGGCCGGTTACGTCAGCCTGCAACCGTAGGCTCATGACCATGGCAAGCCCCAGGTCCGTTCACGTCTGCTCCGCCTGCGGTCACGAGTCGCCGCGCTGGTCCGGCCAGTGCTCGGGTTGCGGCGAGTGGAACACGCTGGTCGAGGAGCTTCGCGCGCGGCCGAGTGGGGCGTCGAGTAAGGCGGGTGGCCAGCGAGCCAGCGCCCTCAGTGCGACACCGGTGACGCTCGGCAGCATCGCGGCTGCCGACCACGCGCGGCTGAGCACCGGCATCGGCGAGCTCGACAACGTGCTTGGCGGCGGCCTGGTCCCCGGCTCGCTGGTGCTGATCGGCGGATCGCCGGGGGTTGGCAAGTCGACGCTTACGACGATGGCCTTGGCGCATCTGGTCGCCGCAGGACGCCGGACGCTGTACGTGTCCGCGGAGGAGTCGCCGGCGCAGATCCGGCTGCGTGCGGAGCGGCTGAGCGCCGGTTCGCCGCTCGAGATCCCGGTGATCGCGGAGACCGACCTGGGCACCGTGCTGGCGACACTCGAGCGCGAGCGGCCGGAGGTGTGCGTGGTCGACTCCGTGCAAACGCTGCACTGTGGTGAGCTGACCAGCGCCGCCGGCTCTGTCGCGCAGGTGCGCGAGGTCGCGACCGAGATCATGCGGGTGGCGAAGGCGAACCGGATCGCTGTGCTGCTGGTCGGGCACGTGACCAAGGACGGGGCCTTGGCCGGGCCGCGCGTGCTCGAGCACCTGGTCGACTGCGTGCTGCAGTTCGACGGCGAGCGTGAACGCACCTACCGGACGGTGCGGGCGATCAAGAACCGCTTTGGCTCGACGAACGAGGCGGGCGTGTTCGAGATGCGCGACGACGGGCTGGTTGAGGTACTGGACGCGTCGGCGCGGTTCGTCGCCGAGGCGACGCGCGCCGCCGGCAGCGTCGTGCTGTGCGCGATGGAGGGCACGCGGCCCCTGCTCGTCGAGGTGCAAGCGCTCGTGTCGCCGTCGGAGCTGGAGCAACCGCGCCGCGTCGTTGCCGGCATCGACCGCAACCGGTTGGCGCTGGTACTGGCGGTGCTTGGCCGCCATGCGGGGATCGGACTCGGAAATGCCGATGTGTTCGTCAACGTCGTCGGCGGCGTGCGGGTCGACGAGCCCGGAGCCGACCTGGCCGTGGCGCTGGCTGTGGCCAGCGCAGCCAAGAGCGTTCCGCTGCAGTCCGCTCCGGGGCAGCCGCTGGCGTGCTTCGGCGAGCTGGGGCTTACCGGCGAGCTGCGGACCGTCGGACACGGGGACCGGCGGCTTGCTGAAGCGGCGAAGTTCGGGCTCGCGCCCGTAGCCGAGCCGGGACGGTTCCGGACGCTGCGAGATGCCGTCCGGACATTGGTCGTGCACGATCGCGTGGCGCTCGCGCAGTAGCGCGAAGCTCAGCGTGCCTGCAGGGCTCAACAGCGCGTAAAATCGGCTGTCCTATGGCCTCGCGATCCGGGGAAGAGCTCAAAGATGAGCTCGAAACTCGTCAGGAGTCCCGGATGGTCAGGGCGCTCGAGATGGTCGCGCCCGGAACCGCGCTCCGGGAGGGCCTCGACAACATCCTGCATGCCCACACCGGCGGCTTGATAGTCATCGGCGACGCCGATGACCTCGCCTTTCTCTTCTCCGGCGGAATCAAGCTCGATCTGGACTACTCGCCGGCGCTGCTCTACGAGCTGGCGAAGATGGATGGCGCGATCGTCCTGAGCTCGAACGCGACCAAGATCGCCCACGCCAACATCCAGCTGACTCCGGATCCGACGATCCACACGCTGGAGACCGGTACGCGCCACAGGACCGCGGAGCGCGTCTCCAAGCAGACCGATGCGACCGTGGTCGCCATCTCGGAGCGGCGCGAGGTCGTCTCGCTGTACGTCGACGGCGTCAAGTACATCCTCGCCGACATTCCCGTGGTGCTCGCAAAGGCGAACCAGGCGCTGGCGACACTCGACAAGTACCGCAGCCGACTCGACCAGGTTTCGACGCGCCTGACCGCGCTCGAGTTCGAGGGCGGCGCGACGCTGCACGACGTGCTCACGGTCCTGCAGCGGGCCGAGCTCGTCACACGCATGGCCGTCGAGATCGAGCGTTACATCGTCGAGCTCGGCACCGAGGGGCGCCTGATCGAGATGCAGCTCGACGAGACGATGGTCGGAGTCTCCGCCGACAAGGCGGCGTTGGTCCACGACTACCTGCTCGAGGATGCCGACGAGGCGTTCTCGATCGCGTTCGACCAGCTCGTGCGGCTGCCTCACCAGGATCTGCTCGACTTTGGCCGTCTCGCCGAGCTGCTCGGCTATGACCGCAAGCTGAACACCCTCGACTATCCGATCTCACCGCGCGGCATCAGGATTCTGGGCCGCATCCCGCGGCTGCCGAAGCTGGTCGTGAAGCGGATCATCGACGAGTTCGGAGGGCTAGAAGAACTGCTGGCCGCCACCGATGGTGAGCTGGAGACCGTCGACGGGGTCGGCGAAATCAGGGCGAAGGACATCCGGGAGGGACTTCGCCGACTGCAGGAGATCAATCTGGTTGACCGCTACCTGCAGACCTGAGTCCGCAGTCCGCGGGACCTCACCTGCTGGTCGAGGAAAGGGAGCACACCATCACTGACATGATCGAAGATCAACTGGAAGACGAGGAATCCCTCGAGGATCTCGAGGACATCGAGGCGCTGCCCCTGATCGACTTCGAGGTGGGCGACAACGTCGTCTACCCGCACCATGGCGCCGGCCAGGTGCTCAAGAAGGAGATGAAGGACGTGCTGGGGGAGAGCCGTGAGTACCTCACGATCAAGATCCTCCACAACGACATGACAGTGATGGTGCCGACCGAGAACGCGGCGGTCGCGGGTCTGCGCCGGGTGGTCGACGAAGAGACGCTGCAGAAGGTTATGGCGCTGCTCCAGGACGAGTGCTCGGATATGCCGAAGAACTGGAACCGGCGCTTCAAGTACAACCGCGACAAGATCAAGACCGGCGACATCTACGAACTGGCCGAGGTTGTCCGCAATCTCGCGATTCGCGAGCACCAGAAGGGGCTCTCGACGGGCGAGAAGCAGATGTACACACGAGCGAAGAAGGTGCTCTCCTCGGAGATGATGTACGCCCTGGATATGGACGAGGATCAGGTGGACGTTCACCTGATCAGCGTGATCCTCGAGGGAGCGGGCAACTCCAAGCCGGTCACGATCGCGGCGGAGTAGCGGCTTCCCAATCGTATGGCGGTCGCGCTGATCGTGGCCGCGGGACGTGGCGAGCGCCTTGGGTCTGGGGGACCCAAGGCGCTCGTCAGTGTTGCCGGTCGCCCGATGCTCGAATGGACTCTGATCGCGCTGCGCGAGGTGGAGGCGGTCGACGCGATCGTTGTCGCGCTGCCCGCGGACCGGCTTGATGCCGCGCCGCATGGGGTAGTCGCTGTCGCCGGTGGTGCCACGCGGTCCGAGTCTGTGAGAGCCGCGCTCGCCGCGGCCCCGGCCGGCGAGGTGGTGGTGGTCCACGACGCCGCCCGCGCGCTGGTGACGCCGGGGTTGTTTAGCGAGGCAGTTGAGGAATTGGAACGGGTCGGTGCAGACGCGGTGATCGCCGCTGCGCCTGTGACCGACACGATCAAGCAGGTCGGGATCGAGGGGCGCGCGGTGGAGTTGACGCTCGACCGCTCGCGGCTATGGGCCGTCCAGACCCCCCAGGTCTTCCGCCGAGCCGCGCTCGAGCGTGCGCTGGCTGCGCCGCCCGAACTGCTCGCGGCCGCGACCGACGATGCATGGCTGATCGAGCGGCAAGGCGGTACCGTCGCCGTGTTGCCCGCTTCGCACGAGAACTTCAAGATCACGACGCCGCTCGATCTGCGTCTCGCCGAACTGCTCTTGGCTGAGAGGAGCGTCGGGTGAGCATCGCCACCGGGCTCGGCTATGACTGCCACCGGCTGGTGGAGGGGCGGCCGCTGGTGATCGGCGGCGTCGAGATCCCACACACGCACGGGCTGCTTGGACATTCTGACGCCGACGTGCTCACGCACGCGATCATCGACGCGCTGCTCGGAGCGGCGGCGCTTGGTGACATCGGTCAGCACTTCCCTGACACGGATGATCGCTATCGCGGCGCCGATTCGATCGAGCTCTTGCGAGTGACCGTGACACTGCTTGCGGAGCACGGCTGCACGATCGAACACGTGGATGCGACGGTCGTGCTCGAGCAGCCGAAACTGCTGCCGCACCGGGACGCGATCCATTCATGCCTGGTGGAGGCGCTGGGCGTGTCTAACCCTCAACTTAACGTTAAGGCTACGCGAGGCGAAGGTATGGGCTTCGTCGGCCGGCTGGAGGGCGCCGCGGCGTTGGCCGTTGCCACGATCACGCGGCCGGGGCCGTCCGCGGCCGTTCATGGCACCTAGCCTCTAACGTCCAGGACATGCGCGAGATCAAGCTTCACGACACGCTCACGGGCGAAGTGCTTCCGCTGCGCCCACGCGAACCGGGCAAGGTCGCGATCTACGCCTGTGGGCCGACGGTGTATGGCCGCGTACACATCGGTAACGCCCGGCCGTTCGTCGTGTTCTCGTTGCTCAAGCGCTTCCTGGTCCACGAGGGTTACGACGTCACCTTCGCAGCGAACATCACCGACGTCAACGACAAGATCTACGCGGCCGCTACGGCGGTAGGTGTCGGCTCGGAGACGCTCGCGCGCGAGATGACCGCGCACTATGTGACGGACACCGACGGCCTCGGCCTCGGCCGACCCGATTGCGAACCGCGTGCAAGTGAGACGATCGCGGAGATCGTCGCACTGATCGGGCTGCTGATCGAGCGCGGCTATGCCTATGCCAGCGACGGCGACGTGTACTTCGCCGTACGCAGCTACGCGGGCTACGGCGAGCTCTCACACCGGCGCCTCGACGACCTCGATCAGGGCGAGGGCAAGGAGGGCGCCGACCGCAAACGAGATCCGGCCGATTTCGCGCTCTGGAAGGCGCAGAAGCCGGATGAGGACACAGCCTGGGACGCGCCGTGGGGACGGGGCCGCCCCGGCTGGCACATCGAATGCTCCGCGATGGCCGAGAAACTGCTCGGTCTCGACTTCGAGATCCACGGCGGCGGCTCCGACCTGATCTTCCCGCACCACGAGAACGAGGCCGCCCAGACTTGTGCGGCCCACGGCGAGCCGCTGGTCCGGCTCTGGGTGCACAACGGCATGGTGAGGCTCGCGCAGGAGAAGATGTCGAAGTCGATCGGGAACACGTTCCTCCTGCACGCGGCGCTTGAGGCATACGGTCGTGACGCTTTGATCGCGTACTTCTGCGCCGGCCACTACCGGCAGCCGATCGAGTTCGACGACGACCGCCTCACGGCCGCGGCCGCAAGCGTCAGGCGCTTTCGCGAGCTGGCGCGCCGGCTCGTTCCGGGCGCTTCGCCGGACTGGTCGCCACCGTTGCGGACGGAGTTCTTCGAGGCGCTCGCCGAGGACTTCAACACACCCCGTGCGCTGGCCGCGGCCTTCGACTGGGTGCGCGAGGCCAACAGCTCGGACACTGCGGTCGGCGACGCTGACCTGCGCGAAATGCTCCGTGTGCTGGCGCTCGACAACCTACTCGACGTCGACCGCGTGACCGCGCCCGCGGCGGCGCAGGCCCTGCTGCGTGAGCGCGAGCAGGCTCGAACCGAGCGCGACTGGGCTCGCGCCGATGCCATCCGCGACGAGCTGCGCAAGCTCGGTTGGGACGTACGCGACGGCTCCGATGGGCCTGAGCTACTGCCGGTCTGATGATCATCTACGGCCGCAACGCTGTGCATGAGGCGATCCGCGGGCCCCGGACGGTGAGCCGCGTTTGGGCGACGCAACACGCCGCGCGCGAACCGTGGCTCGAGCAGGCGGGCGTCCGTGTCACGCTCGAACCCGCCGCCGAGATCGAGCGACGCGCCGGGTCGGAAGGACACCAGGGCGTGTGCGCCGAGGTTTCTGAGTACGAATACGTACGCGCGGATGCCTTGCTTGATCGCGAACGGGCTCTGGTCGTCGCGCTGGACCAGGTTCAGGACCCGCAGAACCTGGGAGCAATCTGCCGCTCCGCCGAGTGCGCCGGCGCCGCCGGAGTCGTGCTCCCAGAGCGCCGCGCGGCTGAGGTGACGCCCGCGGTCTGCAAGGCATCGGCAGGCGCGGTCGAGCACCTGGCGCTCGCTCAGGTGCGGAATCTCACGGACTTCCTGACGGATGCGAAGATGCGCGGGTACTGGTGCTACGGCGCCGACGGCGAAGCCAAGCTCGACTACCGTCAGGTCGATCTCAGTGGGCCTGTCGTACTCGTGATGGGCTCCGAGGGGAGGGGCCTGCGTCCACGTGTCGCCTCGGCCTGTGACGCGCTGATCTCATTGCCGCTGCGCGGCCGGATCGAGTCGCTGAGCGTGAGTAGCGCGGCGGCGGTGCTGCTGTACGCGGCTGCCGCCGCTCGGGACTGATTCGCGAGCTTGACACCGGTGCGGGGTTATGCGACTCTGCGCTCAGACTAAGCATCAACTCGAGCTTGAGGCTAGGCTGTAGGACAGTAGTAGGGGCGCGGTTCTGGGGAGGACACCGCCCTGCAGGACCAACTGAATAGGCTGCGGCGCCAGGGGAGGTGACGCGCCACGCAATTCCAACCGTCGTCGGCGGATAGCCGGCGGCGAAGCAAAGGAAATCCGCCGTGGCACGACTTTCTTCCAGTACCAAGGGGCAACTGCAGGTCGAGGACGGTTATCTGATCGCCCTCGCCAAGACGGGTAGCCCGGACGCCTACGATCGCCTCGTTCGCCGTTACTACGGCTTCGTCCGGCTCAAGGCCTCCTCGTACTTTCTCGCGGGTGGTGATTCCGACGACCTCATCCAGGAAGGTCTAGTCGGCCTTTACAAGGCGATCCGCGATTACCGCACCGACCGTGAGTCGAGCTTTCGCAACTTCGCCGAGCTCTGCATCACGCGCCAGATCATCACGGCGGTCAAGACGGCCACGCGCAACAAGCACTCCCCCCTGAACCAGTACGTCTCGTTTTCGAGCACGCCCGCCGGCAGCAGTAGCGATTCCGAGCCGACGCTCGACGAGATGATCGCCGGATCACCGGTGCACGACCCGGTCAATCAGGTGATCAGCTCAGAGGAATTGCGCGCGCTCGTGGCCTGCATCTCGACATCGCTCTCCGATCTGGAGTCGCGCGTCCTGTCCCTGTATCTGGACGGGCGCTCCTACGAGGAGGTCGGCCAGCGCCTTGGCTGTGACTGCAAGACGGTCGACAACGCGCTCCAGCGCGTCAAGCGCAAGGTCGGGCAGCATCTGGCCTCACGGGCCATTGCCGCATAGCTTCGCCGGTCAACTGCCGTGGCTCGACCTACGAGACGAGACGTCTCGCACCGACAGTTGTCCGGCTCACGGCGCGAGAGGCCCGAGGTTCGGTTGGTGCCCGTAGGTATCGAAGCTGCGGAACCGGTTGAAGCGTGGGTGGTGCGGGCCGTGGAAATCCGATGAACCGGTCGTGATCAGCTCCAGCTCCGCACACCGCCGCACGAGGAGGTCCGTTTGCGCGCGCGTGTGCGTGACGTAGAAGGCCTCAACCCCGTCCAGCCCCACGCCGGTGAAGCGCTCGAGCGTCGCGATCACCTCGGCATCGCCATCGACATCCCAGAACGGGTGCGCCCACACGGCGATCCCGCCGGCCCCGTGGATCAGCGCGACGGCCTCATCGACTGAAGGCGCCTCGCGCTCGCGGAAAGCGGGCTTGCCCTCGATCAGGTAGGCCACGAGGAAGGCGGTCGCATCCTCGAGCTGCTCGCGCTCGAGGCGCTGGGCATTGCCGGGGTGCGAGACCACCGCCTGCGCCAGATGCGGACGCCCGATTGTGGCGCCGGCGGCCGCGCGGCTGTTGAGTGGCTCGTGATCGATCGCCCAGCCGTTCTCAGTCAGGGCCTCGACCATTCGCCCTGCGCGACGCTCGCGATCGTCGCGCGAGCGTGCGAGCTGCGCGCGCAAGGCGGCATCGGTGGGATCGATCAGGTACGCGCAGACGTGCAGGTCGCTGGCGACCGGATCGATCACCGAGATCTCAACGCCGGGGACGAGCCTCAAGCCGATCTGCGCGGCCGTGTCGGCAGCCTCCGCGACGCCGTCGACGCTGTCGTGGTCGGTCAGCGCGAAAAGCTCGACGCCGGCCTGCTTGGCCGCTTTGACGGTGTCAGCCGGCGACAGCTCTCCGTCTGAGTAGGTCGAATGCCCCTGGAGCTCAAAGCGGGGAGCGGTGGAATTGGGATCGGTGGCGGGGATCGGGTCGGTCATAGACGCAGCAGGCTAGGGCAAGCCTCACACGACCTTTTCGATGCGACCGCATAGGGTCGAATCGGCGATGTCTGTTAGGGCGCCCTAAAGTTTTTGGTAGTGTGCGCGACAGGCCCGTTAGGGCGCCCTAAGGTGTGCTACGGTCCACGCCCGACGGTAATCCGACCGCGCAGATCGGAATAACGCGACCATGACCACGACCACCCCGACACCCCAGACGGCCAGGCGGCGAACCGGCCAGAAGTGGAGCTTCTACGTTTGGGTGGCGGTCGTCCTCGCGATTGCCGTCACGGCCGTGGTCCTCGGCTGGCACTCGGGCGGCGGCACGGTCGATCCGAGTGATCCGGCCAACGCCGAGCGCATGAGCCGCACGACGGCTGTGATCAACAGCGCGATCCTGGTCTTCCGCGAGGGACTCGAGACGATCCTCGTGCTTGCCGCGATCACCGCCAGTTTCCGTGGCGCCAACAGCTTCTACAAGCGGCCGGTGGCAGCCGGCGGATTCGTCGGTCTGCTGGCCACGGTCGGCACCTGGTTCGCCGCCGTCGGGATCATCAACCTCCTGGGTGGCAGCGGCCTCAGCCTGCAGGCTGCCACGGGCATTCCGGCGATCATCGTCCTGTTGGTGGTGATGAACTGGTTCTTCCACAAGGTCTACTGGACCGGCTGGATCTCCCACCATCACAAACGTCGGAAGGGACTTCTGAGCGGCGGTCCCGAGACCAGCAAGCGGGCGACGCTGCTCGGCTTCGCGCTGCTCGGCTTCACCTCGATCTATCGCGAGGGGTTCGAGGTCGTGATCTTCCTTCAGAATCTGCGCGTCACGTTCGGCTCGAGCGTCGTCCTCGAGGGCGTCGCGCTCGGCGCGCTGTTCACCGGCGCGGTCGGCGTCATGACCTTCTCTTTGCACCAGAAGCTGCCCTACAAGCGGCTGCTGATCATCACCGGCGCGATGCTTCTCGTGGTCCTGCTCGTGATGGTCGGCGAAGAGGTCAACGAGATGCAGCTCGCCGGCTGGATCGGCACCACCTCGATCGGCACCTGGCCCGGTTGGCTCGGCCAGTGGTTCTCGTTGTTCCCCAACGTCGAGACGATCGTCGCGCAGCTGGGTGCCCTGGTAATTGTGCTCGGGTCATACATGGTCGCCGAGTACCTCCGCGTCTGGCGCCCGCGGCGCCAAGGTCTGAAGGCCGCGACGATCGCAGATGAGGCGCCGGTCGACGTCATGGCAGAGATCTGTAACACCGCTGATACGCTCGCGGAGTCCGCGGCCGCAGCCGACGCCGAGATGAATGCGGAGCTCGCCCGGGCAGCCGCTGAGCACACGCTCGGCCAGACGGTCCGGCAGCCCGCGCCGCACCCCGAGTCCTAGAAACTCGGGCTGGCCGCACCGGCCTTCCTACCTGCCAAACTCCCAGCCACGCCCGCTTGGCGCAATTGGTAGCGCACCTCACTTGTAATGAGGCGGTTGTCGGTTCGAGTCCGACAGCGGGCTTGACGCTTCATTCGCTGCCCGGGGTGGCGGGATGAGCGGCTCGGCTGAGTCTCACGCCTTCGTAACGTGATCGTTGCACGCGGCGCTCGAATGAGCCAGTCGGGCGCGTAGACTCATCCTTGAGGTACAGGTCGACGCCTGAGGACGTCGACATTGGAAAGCGGAGGAGGTGCACGCCGGCGATGCGACTCGCATCGGCGGCGCCGACGCGGGCTGTCCTGCCAACCCACTCTCGGGTGAGCGGAAATCCAGCCTGTGCACCGTTTCGCGAGCCTGCCTAAGTCACCCTTGATGATCATGCGCCCCACCACAAAGCAGACAGCCATGTGCGCCGTGCTCGCAATCGGCGCGCTGGCCCTCGCGGGGTTCATATCGACGGTCTCCGCGATCGCTGCGAGTAGCGCGAAGGACCCCGTCTACTACCGGCTCGTCCAGTACCCGAACGCTGGCTTCACCGGGTTCTACTCCCAGATCGCCTCCGCCAAGCACTCGATCGACATGGAGATGTACGAGCTCAGCGACCGGACTGCCGAGCAGGATCTCGCGAAGGCCGCCAAGCGCGGTGTGAACGTGCGCGTGCTGCTCGACCGCGATTACTCAGGCGGTGAGGTCAACGCCGCGGCGTACTCATACCTGCGTGCACATGCCGTGAAGGTCAAATGGGCTCCCGCGCACTACCTGTTCCACATCAAGGCGACCTCCTTCGACGGGCACACGTCGGACGTGTCGACCGCAAACCTGACGGCCGCGTACTACGCCACGACGCGTGACGCCGAGATAATCGATACCAATCCCGCCCAGGTGCAGGCGATCGAGCGCACTTTTGACAACGACTGGAACGCGGCACCGCACGGCACGCCCGGCGCCCAGACCGTCCAGGCGCCGGGCTTGTTGTGGTCGCCGAACACGGCCACCGGCTCGGCAGAGACGGCGATGGTCGCGCAGATCGACACCGCCCGGCACTCGATCGAGCTCGAGTCCGAGGAGTTGAGTGATGCGCCCGTCTACCAGGCGCTCGCGGCCGCTGCCCGGCGCGGAGTTACCTGCCGGATCGTGATGACCAATTCCTCGGACTGGACGAAGGCGTTCACGGCAATCACGAAGGCCGGCTGCCAGCTCCACGTCTTCCCGGACAGCGCCAAGGCGCTCTACATCCACGAGAAGTTCGTACTCGACGACCCGGGCACCAGTCGCGAGTCGCTGCTGATCGGCTCACAGAACGCGGAATGGGAATCGCTCAACGAGAACCGCGAGCTCGGCCTACTGATCCAGGACGCGCATGGCGGCTCGACCGTCATCCATGGGGTCAGCCAGGCGTTCCAGACCGACTTCGCGAAGGCACCGTCCTGGTCGTAGGACTGCTGCCTGCGTCACAATCGGAACGTGTTCGAGAGGTTTGAGCGGCCGGTCGGCTGTTCGCGAGGCCACCTCTACACCAGCTCCTGGATCCCATTCGGATCGCGTCTCTCTTGACGTCTCCCTGGCCTACCGATCCGCCCACGAGCGCCCACCGCGACGCCTTCGCCGACGCTGAACCACGGCCGTACTGGCCAGAGACGCTGTCCCGTCGCGAGCCGCACATGCCCCTCGAGCACGTGATCCATTGCGACCTCTGCGTTGTCGGCGGCGGCTACACGGGGCTGTGGGCGGCGCTCTACGCGAAGGAGCAGATGCCGGGCAGAAGCGTCGTCGTACTCGAGGGGATCCGCTGCGGTGCCGGCGCCAGCTCGCGCAACGGCGGCTTCCTGCAGTACTCGCTGACACACGGCATCGATAACGGCCGCGTGCGCTTCCCGCAGGAGATCCGCACGATCGAGCGGCTGGCGATGGCCAACTTCGACGAGCTCTGCAACGACCTAGGGCGTTACGCGATCGACGCCGAGTACGAGCCGACCGGGGAGCTCGAGGTCGCCGTCTCGCCAGACGGCCTCCAGTACATCGAGGAGAGTGCGCGCCTGCTTGAGGAGTTCGGCCAGCGGGCCGAACTCCTCGACAGAGATGCCGTCCAGGCGGAGATCCACTCGCCGCTCTACCTTGGCGGGCTCTGGCAGCGCAGCGGCGCGTCGATGGTCAATCCGGCCAAGCTCGCCGACGGCCTGCGGCAGGCGGCGCTCGCGGCGGGCGTGCAGATCTTCGAGCACTCGCGCGTGCGCAAGTTGGGCAAGAGCAGCTACGGCGTCGACGCCGTCACCGATGCGGGTGCTGTGCACGCCGCCAAGGTGCTGCTGGCCACCAGCGCCTATGACCCCCTGGTGCCGGCGATGCGCCGCTATGTCGCGCCCGTCTATGACTACGCGCTGATGACCGAGCCGCTCACGGATGCACAGCTCGACTCGATCGGCTGGAAGCGGCGCCAGGGGTTGGGGGACAGCGGCTACCAGTTTCACTACTACCGGCTGAGCGCCGACAACCGCATCCTCTGGGGCGGATACGACGCGGTCTACCGCTATGGCGGCCCGGTCGGTCCCGACCTTGACGACGACGCGACCACGTTTGCCCGCCTGTCACGCAACTTCTTCACGACCTTCCCCCAGCTCGAGGGGTTGCGCTTCACCCACCGCTGGGGCGGCGCAATCGACACCTGCAGTCGCTTTTCGGTGTTCTTCGGGCGGGCGCTGAGGGGTCGCGCCGTCTACGCGCTCGGCTACACGGGCCTCGGCGTGAGCGCGAGCCGCTTCGGCGCGCGCACCGCCCTGGACCTGCTCGACGGCCGCGCGACCGAGGCCAGCGCGCTCGAGCTCGTCCGCCGCCGCCCGATTCCGTTCCCGCCGGAACCGTTGCGCAGCGCCGTCATCCAGTTCACCCGCAACCGCATCGCAGCCGCTGACCGCACCGGACATCGCGGCATTTGGTTGCGCACCCTCGACCGCGCCGGCCTCGGCTTCGACAGCTGACGGCCTAGTGGCCCGCTGGCCAAGAGTCCGGTCTCAGGGACAGTGGCCCGCTGGCCAAGAGTCCGATCTCGGGGATAGTGGCCCGCTGGCCAAGAGTCCGGTGAAGGCCCCCAGCCGGCGGGTACCCCTGTAACGCGCCGCTCGCCCGTGGGTACGGATCTCAGATGGAGAACGAAGCCCACCACGTACGCGCCCGCACCAAGGGCGTCAACATCGTCGTCTACTGGCTGATCAGGACGCCGCTGCAGGTGTTCTTCCACGTCTACCTGCGGATGTCGCGGCTGGGGCGTGAGCACATCCCGCAGCAGGGACCGGCGATCATCGCCGCCAACCACCGCAGCTTCTTCGACCCGTTCATCATCGGGACCATGGCGCGGAGACCGATGTACTACGTCGCCAAGCGCGAGCTGTTCGAGATCCATCCGGTCCTGAGCTGGTTGGTCGGCACGCTGGGCGCGTTTCCGGTCGACCGCGGCCGGGGTGACCAGGACACGATCGCGACGGCCAAGCAGCTGCTGGCACGGGGCGAGCTGGTGCTCATCTTCCCGGAGGGCACGCGCACCCGTCCCGGTCCGCTCGGTTCACCGAGGCGCGGCGTCGGCCGGCTCGCGCTCGAGAGCGGCGCACCAGTGATCCCGGTGGCGATCATCGGCACCGAGGCGATCCGCCGCGGCTGGCGTCTGCGACCGCACAAGGTGCGCGTGCGCGCGGGACGGCTGCTCCAGTTCCCACACGTCGACGTGACGACGCCGGCTGCTGCGGCAGCCGTGACCGAGCGCGTCTGGGCCTGTGTCAAGTTGCAGTGGGCGTGGCTTGGCGGCACCTCCGAACCCGAACCGATCTCCGTGCGCGAAGCGGTGCGAGCGGCCTGAGATGGGCGCTTCCGAGGTAGGCTGCATGCGGTGGAACCCGAACAACCGACGAGCAAGGAGGAGCTCGACAGACGCTTCAGCGAGCTCTATCGCGCGCATCTCCGCGACGTGTACTCGTACAGCTTCTATCGGGTCGGCAACCATCACGATGCTGAGGATCTCACCGAGCAGACGTTCCTACAGGCCTACCGGCACTTCGAGCGCGCGCTGCGTGAGTCCGACGGCCGCCCCCTGCGTCCCTGGCTCATCCGCATCGCGCACAATCTCGCGGCCAACTTCTATCGCGATCGATCGCGCAAGCCGCAATCCGCGATCGAGGACGCGGGCATGATCTCGACCGCGCACACCACCGAATCGCTGGTCGAGGGGCGTGAGGAGCTGAAGGCCATCATCGACGGCGTCCAGAAGCTTCCGGACGACCGCCGCGAGGCGCTGATCATGCGCTTCGCGCTCGGTATGGACAACCGCGAGATCGCTCGCGCCCTCGGTCGCTCTGACGGGGCAACCAAGGTTCTGCTGCACCGCGCGATCCGGCAGCTCGAGGGGATCGTCGGCCACGCTGAAGGGAATGGTTCCGAGCCATGAGCGTGAACGTGGAAGCACTGTTGCGTGAGGCGCTGACCCCTGTCGAGCCGCCGCTGCAGCTTGCTGAGCAGCTCGAGTCGACGCTGATGGCGCTGACCGAAGCAGCCCAGGAGGAGCTGGACAGCTGGGAGCGCGCGGCGATGCGTGATCCGCGGAACTGGGTGCGCCCGTTGGTCGCGGCCGGCGTGACGGTCACCGCCGGCACCGCGTTGGTGGCACTTCGCGTGCGCGCGCGGCAGCAGGCGCGTCGCGGCCAGAGCTCCACCCTGATCGAGTACGCCGAGCGCACGCTTCAGGACATCGCCGAGGAAGCCCGCCGGATCCTGCCGGATCGGTAGAAGTCTCACATTGCCGGTCTGTTACCGACATCCCTCGCGCGAGACCGGCGTCTCGTGCTCCAACTGCGGGCGGCCGATCTGTCCCGACTGCATGACGCCGACCTCGGTCGGAATGCGCTGCCCTGAGTGCGCGGGCGACCGCACGCAGGTGCGGCGGATGCGCGGACGCGGCCCGAGCTCCACATTCGCGCGGCAGCCGATGCTCAGGGACCCGTCGACCTGGTCGGTTACGCAGATCCTGATCGTCATCAACGTGATCGTGTTCCTGTGGGAGGTCGCGGGCGGCCTCACGTTGTCCGGCGGTGGCCGAGCTCCGTGGCCGTGGATCCACGGGGTCCTGTTCGGACCCCTGATGAGTCACGGTCAGCACGAGTACTGGCGGCTGTTCACTTCCGGGTTCCTGCACGCCAGCATCTTCCACGTCGGCCTGAACATGGTGTCGCTGTGGTTCGTGGGCCGGTCGCTCGAGCCCGCGATCGGCAAGCTCTACTTCGCTGCGATCTACTTCTCGGCGCTGCTGGCCGGCTCCTTCGGCGCATTGCTGTTCACGCCGATGGAGCCCACGCTCGGTGCCTCCGGCGCGATCTTCGGTGTGTTCGCCGCGCTGATCATGGTCGCCCACGCGCGCCACATCCCGCTTTGGCAGTCAGGACTGCTGCCGATACTGCTGTTCAACCTGGTCTACACGCTGACGGTTGCCGGCGTCTCGATCGGCGGCCACGTCGGTGGGGTGGTTGCAGGCTTGATCAGCGGCTGGCTCGTCACCGAGTACGGCGAGAAGCGCGACAACCGTGCGGTTGTGATCGGCGGCTGTGTGCTGATCGCTGTCGTGAGCGTGATCGGCGGCATCGCCGTCGCCGGCGGTCACGGACTGCTGCCAAACGGCTCCACCCTCTAGCGACCGCGGATCTTCGCGCGGCGCTAGAGCAGCTCCACGGTGAGCGCCTGGGCGGCCAGCTCCGCCGGCACGTCCACGAGCTCGGGGTGGATGATGTGAGCGAGCAGCTCGAGCCCGTCGATGATCCGCGGACCGGGGCGTGAGAAGTACGACGCGGCGTCGACCGCGACAACCTCGCCCGCGCCGACGGCCACGAGCTGGTCACGGTGCATCTCCGCCTCGCGATGGGAGATCTCGGCGTCAAACCCGCACGGCATCACGATCACGATGTCCGGCTCGGACGCCGCGATGATGTCCCAGGTCTGCTCCTGCGAGTGCTCGCCGGGGAACCCGAGCACGTCATCGCCTCCCGCGTAATCGATCAGCTGCGGCGTCCAGTGCCCTGCTGCGTAGGGCGGATCGAGCCATTCGAGGGCCGCTACGCGCGGGCGCCGGACACCGCGCACGGCGAGGCGGACACGGTCGATTCGGGCGGAGGCCTCGCGGATCAGGTCGACGGCGGCGTCCTTTGTGTCTGTCACTTGTGCGATTGTTCGGGCATCGCCGAGCACCTCTCCGACAGTGCGCGGGTCCAGCGCAATCACCATCGGCTGGCTATCGATCGCCTCCGCGATCGCACGCACATCGTCGAAAGAGACCGCACATACCTGGCACAGCGCCTGGGTGACGATCAGGTCGGGCTGCAGCTCGTCCAGGCGTTCGGTGTCGAGGTCGTAGATCGACTCGCCGTTGAGCGTGCGCTCTTTGACCGTGGCGTCGATCTCGGCAGGCGTCAGCCCGGGCGGAAGCTTGTCGCGTGTGACACGGGGCAGCGTGGTTACCAGCGGCGGGTAGTCGCACTCGTGGGTGACGGCGACGATGTCGTCGCCGAGGCCGAGCGCGAACAGCATTTCGGTCGCAGATGGAACGAGGCTTACGATTCGCATACGAGGTCAAAGATATGACAACGCCGCCGCTACTCACAGGCGATGAGATCGCCGCCCGGCTACTCGGGCTGCAATGGACACTTGAGGACGGGGCGATCGTCCGCGACCTGAGGTTCGAGGACTTCACCGCCGCGATCCAGTTCGTGAATCGGGTCGCCGAGGTCGCCGAGGCGTATGACCACCATCCCGATATGCTCGTGCATGGGTGGAACAAGGTGAAGCTCAGCCTCACCAACCACGCGGCCGGTGGGCTGACGGAGATCGACTTCGACATGGCCGCACGCTTCGACGAGCTGCTCCGGCAGGCTGGCGTCTAGTTCCGCCTCGAGGCGCCGCGACCGGATGAACGAGACTCCAGGACGAAGTCCCAGGCCACAGGTAGCGCTCGTGTCGCGAGCGCGTCCGCTGCGGCTGCTGCTTGAGAGCTGGCCGGAGTGAACGCGCTGCTGATCATCCTCACGGCGCTGCTCGTGCTCGTGAACGCGTTCTTCGTGGTTGCGGAGTACGCGCTGGTGCGTTCGCGGCGCGGGCGCCTGGAGGCGCTCGCTGAAGATGGCTCGCGCGGCGCTCGCATCGCGCTGAGCCAGCTCGATGAGATCGGGGACTACATCTCCGCCTGCCAGGTCGGCATCACGATGGCGTCGATCGGTATCGGTGCGCTGGGCGAGCCGGCGATCGCACATGTGCTCGAGCCGATCTTCGGGCATGGCAGCGGCCATGACATCGCCGTGGCGGTCTGCGTCGTCGTCGCCTACGTGTTGATCACGTTCTTCCAGAGCACCGTCGGCGAGATCGTGCCCAAGCTCTACACGATCCAGCACGCGGAGGGACTCGCGCGCCGGATCGCGCCGGCGATGCGGATCTTCATGATCAGTTTCAAGCCCTTCATCTTCGCCCTCAACGCGTCGTCTGAATGGATGCTGCGCCGGCTCGGCGTCGATCCCGATGCCGAACCCGAGCACGGCACACCCGACGAGATCAAGCGCATCATCGCCGACTCCCAGACCGGCGGCCAGATCGACGCCGGCGAGGCGGAGATGCTGACCGGGGTCTTCCATCTGCACGAGCAGGAAGCCCGTCAGGTGATGACGCCGATCCCCGCCGTCGTGACGGTGGACATCGCGGAGTCAGTCGGCGACGCGCTGCGGCGCGCGGTCGCCACCGGGCACTCGCGGTTGGTCGTCACGGAGGAGGAGAACCAGGACCAGGTGCGAGGCATCGTCCATGTCAACCAGCTCGTGAAGCTGCTCATGGAGAGCGGCGAGGCGTCAAGCTTCGCCGCCCTCGTGCGGGAGCCGCCGATCGTCCCGGAGACAAAGCCGCTGGACGACCTGCTCGCCGACCTGCAGCGTGAGCGCACGGAGATGGCGATCGTGATCGACGAGTACGGCCGCACGGCCGGGATCGTCACGATCGAGGACATCATCGAAGAGGTCGTGGGCGAGATCGCCGACGAGACCGATCCGGCCGGCGGCGCTGTGCGGCGCCTGGCCAACGGCGACTGGTTCGTGCGCGGCCACGTGGCCGTCACGGACCTGGAGGATTACGGGCTTGAGCTCCCGGTCGATACCGACGCCTACAACTCGATTGGCGGCTTTGTGTTCGCCGAGCTCGGCCGCCTGCCGAAGCGTGGCGACACGATCCAGGCCAACGGATACTCGATCAGAGTCGAGTCGGTGCGCCAGAACCGCATCGAGGCGGTGCGGATCCGCGAACGTCGCGAGCACTGACGAAACTGTCGCAAGGCCTCGCGAAACTCCCGCCTGGCGAATTTACGATTGGACAGCGGATTGCCTCCTTCGAGGCATTAGTTACAATTACCCGTATCGCAACACCGGTGGGCGCCGTTCCTAGAACGGTCGTCCCGGAAGCTTTTCCGGTGGTTGAGAGGAGAGAGATGAAGCCGGCCACTAGTGGCCGGCTTCAACGTTTAAGCGCCGGATCCGAGCCCGGGCAAAGCCCCGTAAATACGGGCAGTCACAGCAACGGCGCACCCGCACTGCCGGCAGCTGGCCGTTGGCTGGACTGCTCGCTCCCGCCCATCGCGGTCTGGCGCTTAAACAGAAGCCGGCCCGCCATCACTGGCGGGCCGGCTTCGCGCTTCTGGGGAGGAGGTGCTGCTATGAGGTACGTCGCGCTATGAAAGATGGCGCCGCGACCTGAATCCAGATTAAATTCATGTTAGGGATATATGTAGAAACCGCGACCAACCTTGCGCCCGAGCGCCCCCGCGGCGATCCGATCCCGGATTCCAGCAGGAACCGCTAGCCCGATCGACTCGCCGATCGCCTTGGCCACATCGAGGCCTACGAAGTCCAGCAATGCCAGCGGCCCCATCGGCAAGCCGGCGCCGAGCGTCATGCAGGTGTCGACCTGTTCGGCCTCGAGGGCATTGGCCGCCATGAAGGCGACTGCGTCGAACAGATATGGGAACAGCAGCCGGTTGACGATGAAGCCGGGCGTGTCCGGCACTTCGATCGCCGTCTTGCCGAGCGCCTCGCAGAGGGCGGATGTGCGTGCGCGGGTCGTGCCGCTGGCCCGTGGCGGGAAGACGACTTCGACAAGCTGCATTCGCGGCACGGGGTTGAACACGTGCAGGCCGGCAAAACGCTCCGGCACACCACTGGCCTCGGCCAGATCGGCGACACACAGCGACGAGGTGGTGGTCGCAACGATCGTGTCGTCGCCTGATTCGGTCACCAGATCGCCGAGCGCGGCCAGCAGCGTCGCCTTGCTGGCACGATCCTCCGCGATCGCCTCGACCAGATACGTGCTGCGTCCGAGCTCTGTCAGATCGGTGACGACCGTGGCGCGTGTGAGGTCCGCACCCTGCTCGGCCAGCTTCTCGCAGCTCCTCGCCAGCGCCCCGCGAGCGCGCTCGGCGGACTCGCTCGATCGCGCCCACAGGATCACGTCGGTCGCGGTCGTGGCCAGAGCCGCAAGCCCGGTCGCGATCGTCCCCGCGCCGGCGATCCCAAGTGTCTCAGTCACGCCGGCAAGCTTTCCAGGCTTCACGCTCCGACGGCAGCCTCATACGTTTGTCCACTTTCCGAGCAGGGGGCTATGCCACGAAACGTCTTGCCCCGAGAACAGAGTCATGTCGGATATTCCGGCGTGACGAGTATCCACCCCCCCGGGCATAAGGGGTGGCCAGCAATGACGGTTCCTCCGTCGGGGGTGCCCAACCCCAATTTGGCACCCCCGACGCGCTGGCCTCTCTGCCGGAGCGTGGGTCGCCCCCCCAAATCGTCACCTTGGAAAGGCAGCTCGCGAGAAGATCCCCCCTCTCGCGAGCTGCCTCTTCCTACGGCAGCGGCACCACCAGCACCGGCCGCTTCGACATGTGCACGAGCTTGTGGGGCGTCGAGCCGATCAGCGCACCGTGCAGCGGGTTCTCGCCCCGGGTGCCGACGACGATCATGCGCGCGTCCTTGGTATCGGCGAGATCTACGAGCGCCTTGGCCGGCGCCTCCTCCATGATCACCGCTTCGACTTCGACGCCGGCGTTGGCGACCAAGCCTGCGGCCTCCTCGAGCCGGGACTGTGCAAGCTCCTCGAGGGCGTGGTGGTAATCACCGATCTCGCCGGTCACTTTGTTCAGCTGGTAGCCAAAAGCGATGATCAGTTTCTCGCCGCGCAGGTGGGCGATCTCCGCCGCGGTCGCGAGTGCGGCCTTCGCGTAGTCAGATCCGTCGTAGCCGACAACCAGGCCGGAACTCATCCGTGCCTCCCAACCGCGATCGGATCGCCTGCGAGGATGTCCGCCGGCGCTATCTCACGCTTTCGTCGGAAGAACGCCGGCATCGTGATCCGCTGGATCGCCATGCCGATCAGTCCGAGCACGACTGTCAGCAGCGCGATCGCGATCGGCGAGCCGATACCTAAGATCGGCTTCGCGTAGCCGCCGTCAGCGGCGGAGTAGACGATCACCGCCTTGACGATGATCCAGGTGAGGAACAGCGCGCCCAACAGCGGGATCAGGCAGAGCATCACGAACTTCCGCGCCGTTTCGAAGATCTGCTTGCGGTAATAGATCACGCAGGCGTAGCCGCTGAAGCCATAGTAGAAGGCGATCGTGACCGCCAGCGCGGTGAAGGCGTCGGCGATCAGGTTGACGCTCGTCGCCATCAGCACGACGAACAGGATCGTCGAGACGGTGCCCATCCAGATCGTCGAGAACCCGGGGCTGAGGAAGCGCGGATTGACCTCACCGAACTTCTCGGGGATCGCTCCGGCGCGGCCCATCGAGAGCGTCGTGCGCGCCGTCGGCAGGATCGTCGTCTGCGTCGAGGCCGACGCGGAGCACAGGATCGCCAACGTGAGAATCTTGTCGAGACCACCGCCGAACACGCTGTGTCCAAGCGGGCTGAAGACGTCGGCCTGGTTGTGGACCAGGTTCCCGAGCCCGCCATACGCCGCCGCGGCCGTGGTGACGAGCAGGTAGATCAGAACCAGCACTACGTTCGAGATCAGTGCCGCCTTGCCCGGCGCCTCGGTCGAATCCTCGGTTTCCTCGTTGACGCTCACGCCTGAGTCCCAGCCCCAGTAGATGAAGATCGCGAGCAGCAGGCCGCCGTTCAGCGCGCTCAGGCCGCCCTTGATCGCAAACGGGCTGAACCAGGAGATGTTGGGATGTACCGAGCCCGTCGGATGCCCGGTGTAGACCTTGATCAGCGTCACCACCGCGAAGATCACCAGCACGAAGAACTCGAACGCGAGCAGCACCCGCTGGGTGCGCGCGTTGAGCTCGATCCCGATGTAACAGATGATCGTCATCAGCACGATCCAACCGATCCCGATGATCGTCACGGCCGTGTTGCTCGGCGATCCGTCGCCGAAGAGGTTGAGTGTGTACTGCGCTGCGATCTGAGCCAGGTTCGGCATCACCAGGACGTCGGCGACGAGGATCGCCCAACCGCCCTGCCAGCCCCACAACGGGCCCATCGCCTTGGTCATCCAGGAGAACGTGGTGCCGCAGTCGGGGTCGGCCTTGTTCAGGAAGTAATAGGCGAGCGCGATCGCCGCCATCGGCAGGAACGCAACCCAGATGGCCGCGGGGGCTTGGAACCCGAGCCCACTGACCGCGGCGATGAAGCCGAGCGTCGCGGCAAGGCTGTAGCCCGGTGCCACGGACGCCACCCCAATGACGATGTTCGACACGAAGCCGATGGCATTCGCCTTCAGCTTCGGTCGTTCTACGGTGACTTCGCCCGGCTCCGCTAGCGACGCACTCTCCATGCGTGACCTCTCTCCGATACAGAAAATGGCCGCCGCGCCTTTCCGTGACAGCCTGGGAACTGGGCATTCTCAAGCCGCTACCTGCGGCACGCTATGTGCCTTTGGCCGAAGTGCGCCGCGCCGTTTGTACCAGCTGTCTAACTGCCGGTGCAACGGGTGCTCCGGTACGGCGGGCTCGCCGCTGTTCGCCCGCCTTGGCAGCGGTGCTAGTCGGCGGCTTCTTCGGGATGGAGCGTGGCGGCATTCGCCGTGACGCTCGCCAGCGGCGTCAGCCCGTCCTCGGGCTCATGGCCACGAATCTCACCGTCGTAGGCGATCTCGTCGAGCCGGGCGATCTCACGCTCGCCCTCGATGCGTGCCGGATGATCTGCCGAGAGGCCCTTGATCAGGGCCCTGATCCGCGTCCGCAGCTGCATCGCGAAGTGGGGCGTGGAGGCGCCCATCAGCGCGCGGACGTCCTCGAGCGTGACCTGGTGGTCGGCCCGGAGCAGCTCTGGATTCTCCGACTGACTCATCGCGGAGATGAAGGTTAGTCAGATAGCGGGGCGGAGGCGTCGTCGACCAGGAATGCCTTGCGGCCGTGCTCGATCGCCTCGCGCTCCGCGAGGCGGTGGGAACGCCGTAGTCCGGCTTCGCGCATGCGCCGCTCCTCGGTCGAGTTCTGCGGCTGCAGCGGCGGTACCGCCGTCGGCCTGCCGTCGTCATCCAGCGCGACCATTGTCAGGTAGGCGGTGCTGGCGTGGCGGATCTCGCCGGTACGCGGGCTCTCAGCCTCGACGCGCACGCCAACCTCCATTGAGGTGTGCCAGGCGGCGTTGACGGTGGCTGTGAAACTCACAAGCTGGCCGACCTTGATCGGCACCAGGAACGACATGCGATCGATGCTGGCGGTCACAGTGCGCCGCCGCGCGTGCCGCACGGAGGCGATCCCGGCGGCCTCGTCGACCAGTTTCATGATCGTGCCGCCGTGAATATCGCGGCTCGAGTTTGCATCCGCGATGCCCATCCAGTGCGCGAGTACGGTCGTCGATTCGGATGGTGCCTTGGCCTCCACACCGACAACGTTAGAGCTTGGCCGTTCGCTGGTACATGCCGGTTGGCGGTCCTCGCCGGATGCATGCCCGCCTGCGGCGATACCCTAGTGGTACACGTTCTCACCCCTGCCAAGGAGGATGCGATGCCGGGACTCTCCGGGCGCATGTCTACCGTCGTCAAAGCGAAGATCTCGAAGCTCCTCGACAAGGCTGAGGACCCAGCCGAAACACTGGACTACAGCTACCAGAAGCAGCTCGAGCAGCTCCAAAACGTCAAGAAGGGCATCGCTGACGTCGTCACCGCCAAGAAACGGCTGCAAGCGCAGGAGCAGGGCCTCCAGCAGCAGGTCGTGAAGCTCGACACGCAGGCGCGTCAGGCGCTTGCCGCCAGTCGCGAGGATCTCGCGCGTACCGCGCTCGAGCGCAAGAACGTGATTCAGACCGAGCTGCAGACTCTTGACCAGCAGGTCGTCGAACTTGAGCATCAGCAGGAGCAGCTGACCGACTCCGAGAAGAACCTCCGCGCCAAGATCGAGCAGTTCCGTACCAAGAAGGAAGTCATCAAGGCCCAGTACTCGGCGGCTGAGGCGCAGGTCCGCATCTCCGAGGCGGCGACCGGCGTCGGCGACTCGATGGCTGACGTAGGCCTCGCGATGCAGCGCGCGACGGACAAGACCGAGCAGATGAAGGCACGCGCCAATGCCGTGCAGGAGCTCGAGGCCGCCGGCACGTTCGAGGACTTGACAACGCTCGGCTCCGGCGAGGACGACATCGACCGGCAGCTGCGCGAACTCTCGAGCACCAGCGCCGTCGACGACGATCTCGCCAAGCTCAAGGCCGAGCTCGGCGGCGGCGCTCCGGCGGGCGAGCTCGACTCCGCTTCGCCGGGCGAGCTCGGTGCCGGCACCAGCGAGCCGGCCGAGCCGGCAGCCGAGCCGCAACCTGAGCCGCAACCTGAGACCTAAGCTCCGACTTGCTGCCGCCTGCGCGAACTCGGCGAAGGCGCGGGCGGCGGCGGACAGCGGCCTGCCGCTGCGCGACCAAAGCGCCACCGGCATCTGCAGCGCCGGCACGAGCCGTCGTACCGAGATCGGCGGCCCCGGCAGATCAGCGCACGTTCGCGCCATGATCGCGACGCTGACCCGGCGCGCGACGAGACTTCGAGTCAGCGCCAGGTCGTTGACCTCGAGCGCGATGCGTGGCACAAGGCCTGCGCGCGTGAAGGCCTCATCGACCCGGTCCTGTACCCGCACCTGACGTCTCGCGGCAAGTGCATGATCGGTCGCCGTGACGAACACAGGTTCCTCGTGCGAGAGCGGGATCGCAGGAGCTGCTGACCGAGGCGCGTGCGCAGGGGATCGAGCGACTCGAGCTCGAAACCTTCAGCGCACTCACGACCGCAGCACACCTATACCGCGATGTCGGGTTCGAGCTCCTGGACAACCAGGAGCGCGACGACTGGGGGGCGCCGATCACGCTCCAGCGCTACGCGCTGACGCTCTAGCTCCTAGCTCCAGGCGAACTCATGCAGCGTCACAGTCACGCCGGGCTGATCGCAGACCGCGACTGCGGCGCGGTATCCCGGCGCCTGCATCAGTGTCAGGTCCAGGCAGCGCCAGCCGCCGGCGACCGCGTCGTCGAGGACGTCGACCCCGCCGACCGCTGCGTATGAGCCCTCGCTGCGTGCCTTGATCACGGCCTCCTTGCGCGCCCAAAGCCGCAGCAACTCCTCCGGCCGCGGGTCCCTGACGAAGTGCTCGTACTCGCGGGGCGTACAGATCCGCTTCGCAAACCATGGCTTCGATGCGGTCGGATGGGGGGCTTGGACATCGACCCCAACCGCCAGCCGGCTGGTGACAGCCAGTAGCGCCAGCCGCTCTGAGTGCGAAAGGTTGAACTGAAGCGGCTCGTCGCGCAGCCGCGGTTTGTCGTTTGCCCCGCGCTCGAACTCGAGCGTCGCCGGCGTGACCCCGAGATAGGCTCCGAGCAGCCGTCCTCGTGCGAAGTGGGCCAGTTCGCGGCGTCGCTTCTTATCTGGGTCGTCCAGCGGGACGACCCAGACCTGCAGATCGCGCTCGCCGATCGCGAGCGGGCCTAGCGCTCGCGCGGTGGCGAGCAGCGCGACGAGCCCGAAGCGAGGATTCGAGTGACCACGGCCTCAACCTACCAGCGTGCGCGCAATACTGGACGCGATGACCAGCACCGCTCCAGAGCGCTCCGCGCGTCGCCGACGACGGTCGCGCTCACGTGGGGACGACGGCCGGGAGCCGATCGCGCGCGAGGCGTGGACTCGGCTCGCCGCCTGCACGGCCGCGGCGGCCCTCCTGCAGCTCGACGGCACCGTGATCACCGTCGCACTGCCTTCGGTCGCCCGCGATCTGCATGTCTCCAACTCGTCGACGGCGCTGATTCTGAGCGCCTACTTCGCCGCGTACGCGGTGATGCTGTTTCCCGGCGGCCGGCTGGTCGATCGGCTCGGCGCGCGCTGGGTGGCATTGTTCGGCTTGGGTGTGTTCGCCGTAGGAGCGGCGCTCGGCGCAGTCGCGTCGAGCCTCGACCTGCTCTGCGCCACGCGGGTGCTGCAGGGTATCGGCGCTGGGCTCGTCAGCCCGGCGGCGCTGGCGGGCGCGATCAGTGGCTTCCCGCCCGAACGGCGCGGTACCGCGCTTGGCATCTGGGGCGCGAGCGCCGGCATGGCGAACCTGATCGGACCACTGCTCGGTGGCGTGCTCACGGTCGCGTTCGGGTGGCGCGCCGCCTGGTGGGCGCTGGTCCCGCTGGCGCTGGTGGCCGCCTGGGCGGTCGTGGTGCACGTCCCCAGGGTTGTGCACGAGGTCGGCGAACAGGGGCGCGGCCGGGTACTCAACGCGACCGTGGTGGCGGCTGCGGGGGTCGCGGGCCTGACGTTCGCCGTCATGATCGGGACCTTCTACCTGGCCGAGCAGTACCTGCAGAAGTCCGTGGGCTACTCGGCGCTCGGCGCGAGTGCGGTGCTGGTCGTGGTCGCGCTGCTGGTGGGGGCCGCCGCCCCGCTGGCCGGCGGCCTCGTCGACAAGCACGGGGAGCGGCTGCCGACCCTGCTCGGCTTCTTCGGCGCCGGTGTCGGGATGGCGATTCTCGCGATACCGGGCGTCTCGCTGCACGGAATCGGGACGGCCTTCGCGCTGATCCCGATCGGCCTCGGGCTCGGAATGCTGTTCGTGCCCGTTTCACGCGCGGCGCTCAACGCGACGCCGGACGCGGCACACGGCCGTACGTCCGCGGTGCTATCGGAGGCTCGGCTGCTCGGCGCAGCGCTCGGGGCCGGGCTGGCGGGTGCGGCGCTATCGGGCGGCCCGACCGCCTCGACCGTACACACCGCGTTGGCGATCGCCGCTGCCGCCTGCCTGCTGTTGGGGTTGCCGTTGGCGGCACAGTTCGGCCGCGCACAGGCCTAGGTCTGGCGGCGCCGGACCGAGCGTGGCAAGGACTAAAGGGAGCGGCGTACGGAGTAGTACGTGGGCGACCGAGGACGTAGCCACGCGAAGGTCCGCCGCGCCAGACGTGGCATGATCGGGCGCCCTTGGGCGCTATTGATTCATATCCGCTGTCCCACGTCTATCCGATCGGCAGCCGCATCAACAACCGCGGCCATCTGGAGATCGGCGGTTGCGACGCGGTCGATCTGGCTTCCGAGTTCGGCACGCCGGCCTTCGTCGTCGCCGAGGATGACCTCCGCGCCCGGGCGCGCGCCTACAGGCGCGGACTCGCTGCGCGCAACCCTGACAGCGACGTGCTGTTCGCATCCAAGGCCTTCCCCTGCACCGCCGTCTACCGGGTCCTGGCGGAGGAGGGACTGGCCTGCGACGTGGCCTCAGGCGGGGAGCTGGCGCTGGCGCTGCGCGGCGGCTTCGATCCCGAGCGCATCTACCTGCACGGCAACGCCAAGTCCGTGGCCGAGCTCGAGTACGCGCTCGAAGCGGGCGTCGGACACATCGTGCTCGACTCGCTCGACGATGTCGAGCGGCTCGAGTTGGTGGTCGCGGCGCGCGGCGCCGTCCAGGACATCCTGATCCGGATCACGCCGGATGTCTCGGGCAACACCCACGCTGCGATCTCCACCGGCCAGGCCGATTCCAAATTCGGCTTCGGTCTGGCTGACGCTCCGGCCGCGATCGAGCGGATCGCGGATTCTCCGCATCTGCGCCTCGTCGGCCTGCACTGCCACATCGGCTCGCAGCTGCTCGACCTCGAGCCGTTCGTCCGTGCGGTCGCGGCGCTCTCCACGCTCGGTGACTTCGACACCTACAACCTCGGTGGCGGCCTCGGCGTCGCCTACCTGGAGGCGCAGGAACCGCCGTCGATTGCCGACTACGTCACGACGCTCACCAACACTGCCCAGGCCGCCTTCGGTCCCGGCAAGCGCCTGCTGATCGAACCGGGTCGCTCGCTCGTCGCCAACTCGACTGTGACGCTCTATACGGTCCAGACCGTGAAGCGCAACGTTTCGACCTGGGTCGCGGTCGACGGGGGCATGTCGGACAACCTGAGACCGATGCTCTACGGGTCCAGGTACGACGCTGCAATCGCGAACCGCATGTTCGAGCGCGACGGCGAGATCTGCCACCTGGCCGGCAAGCACTGCGAGTCCGGCGACGTGATAGTCCGTGACATCGCGCTCGCCAACCCGATCCCGGGGGACGTGGTGGTGACCGCCGCGACCGGTGCCTACGGTTACGCGATGGCCAACAACTACAACGGCGTACCCCGCCCGCCAGTGATCTTCTGCAAGGACGGCAACGCCCGTGTGGTCGTCCGTCGTGAGACCTACGAGGATCTGATGAGCCGCGATGTCGAATGATCCTCCGGCCAGCCGCCCGCTCGCCAGCTCCGGGGTCTTCCGGATTGGCGTCCTGGGGCGCGGCACTGTCGGCGGCGCCTTCGCCGAGCTTGTCGTCGAGCACGCCGACCGGATCCAGCGGATCACGGGGCTGCGGCCCGAGCTCGCTGGCGTGCTCTCGCGCTCCAGCGGAGCGTTCGAGCAGATCCTCGACGGCTCCGACCTGATCGTCGAGCTGATCGGCGGGATCGAGCCTGCGCGGGAGTACGTGCTGGCGGCGATGCGGGCCGGCAAGCACGTCGTCACCGCTAACAAGCAGTTGCTCTCCCAGCACGGCGACGAGCTGTTCGCGACAGCCGGTGAGGCCGGAGTGCAGCTGCGCTTCGAGGGCGCCGTCGCGGGCGTGGTGCCGGTCGTGCGCGTGCTGCAGGAGTCGCTCGCCGGCGCCCGAATCGATCGTGTGCACGGCATCGTCAACGGCACCACCAACTACATCCTCAGTGAGATGGCGCGCCTGGGCATCACATTCGAAGCCGCCCTGGCTGAGGCCCAGCGCCTTGGCTATGCGGAATCCGATCCTTCCGACGACGTCGATGGCCGCGACGCCGCCGCCAAGATGGCGATCCTCGCCCGGCTCGCGTTCGGCGCTCCGGTGCGGCTCGACCAGGTCCGCTACGAGGGCATCCGTCAGATCACGCCCGACGACATGGAGTACGCGCGTGAGCTCGGGCTCGGCCTGAAGCTGATCGGCACCGCCGAGCGCATCGGCGAGGCCCTGTCGGTGCGCGTGCACCCGGCGTTCCTGTATCCGGGCCATCCGCTCGCTTCGATCGGCGGCCCATTCAACGCAGTCACCGTCGAATCGCAGGCGATCACTGAGATCACGATGTCCGGCCCCGGGGCCGGCGGCCCGCAGACCGCGACGGCGGTGTTGGGCGACGTCGTCAGCGCGATGATCCCACCCGCGAGCGCTCCGGAGGAGATGGTCGTGCTGCCGATCGTCGCCGATGTCGCGTCCGGCTTCTATCTCCACCTAGAGGTTGCCGACGAGCCTGGCGTGCTGGCGCTGGTCGCCCAGATCCTGGCCACGCATGAGGTCTCGGTCAAGTCGGTCGTGCAGAAGGGCTTCAACGAGCAGGCGCGTCTGGTGATGGTCACCCACCCGGTGCTCGAGTCACGCTTCTTCGCTGCGATGGGGGAGATCTCCAAGCTGGAGGCGTTGCGCAAACCGCCACGCTCGATCCGCGTGATTGAGGAGGAGTACTGATGCGGGAGGAGCTCGGATGCCCGGGCTGATCGAGCGCTACATGGACCGGCTCCCGTTCGTGGAGGGCGATCCGATCGTGACTCTCGACGAGGGCTCGACCCCGCTGGTGCATGCGCCGCGCCTGTCCGAGCTCGTCCGCGCCGACGTCTGGCTGAAGATCGAGGGGGCGAACCCGACGGGGAGCTTCAAGGATCGCGGCATGACCTGTGCTGTTTCGGCCGCCGTCCGCGAGGGTGCCGAGGCCGTGATCTGCGCCTCAACCGGGAACACCGCTGCGTCGCTTGCCGCCTATGCGGCCCGGGCTGGGATCCGTGGCGTGGTGATCGTGCCTGAAGGCAAGATCGCGATGGGCAAGCTCGCTCAGGTGCTGATGCACGGCGCGCAGGTGATCGCGATCCAGGGAAACTTCGATCGCGCGCTGCAACTCGTGCGCACGGTCGCCGAGCAACATCCGATCGCGCTCGTCAACTCGGTCAACGAGTTCCGCGTCGAAGGTCAGAAGACAGCCGCCTTCGAGATCGCCGAGGCGCTGGACGATCAGCTCGACGCGCTCTGCATGCCCGTCGGCAACGCCGGCAACATCACTGCCTATTGGCGCGGGTTCCGCGAGATCGAGCTGCGGCCGCGGATGTTCGGCTTCCAAGCGGCAGGCGCCGCGCCGCTTGTCCTCGGCCGCCCGGTCGAGTATCCCGAGACGGTCGCCAGTGCGATCCGCATCGGCAACCCGGCACGCTGGGAGCAGGCGATGGAGGCGATGACGTCCTCTGGTGGTGCCGTCAACGCCGTCACCGACGAGCAGATCCTCGATGCCTACCGCTTCCTGGCGCGCGAGGAGGGAGTGTTCTGCGAGCCGGCCTCGTCGGCCTCGGTCGCCGGGCTGCTCGTTCACGGCGCCGGCGGCGCTGAACGGATCGCGTGCGTGCTCACCGGCCACGGGCTCAAGGACGATGACACCGCGCTCTCTCAGGTCGGCGGCGTGATCCTGTGCGAGCCCGAGCTCAGCGCGATCGAGCGCGCGATCCTGCGGTGAGCGCGGTTCGCGTCCGGGTTCCGGGGTCGACTGCGAACCTCGGTCCCGGCTTCGACGTGCTCGCCGCGGCGCTGGGACGCCATCTCGAGCTCGAGGTTGTGGAGACGGGCCGCTTCGCGGTCAGGACCGACCTGACCCTGCGGCGCGACCGCGAGAACCTGATCGTGCGTGCGTTCGAGCGCATCCACCCAGCCGATAATTTCGAATTCCGTGTCAGCTCCCTGATCCCGCTGAGCGGGGGCTTCGGCTCGAGCGCCGCGGGGATCGTGGCCGGGCTGCTGGCCGCCAGGCAGCTGTCCGGCGCGGACGCCGACCTGCTCGCGCTCGCGACGGAGATCGAGGGCCACCCGGACAACGTCGCCGCCTCGCTGCAGGGCGGGATCGTGATTTGTGACGGCGCTTCGGCCGACCGCATCGACCCGCCCGCGGGCTTGGAGGCGGTGATGGTGGTACCGGGGCGCGCGGTGCGCACGGCGCAGGCCCGCGAGGCGCTGCCGGCTCAGGTGCCGCTCGGGGACGCTGTGCGCAATGTGGCGTCGGTCTCGAAACTGGTGCTCGGCCTGGTTACCGGCGACTTCGAACTCGTGGCGGCCGGCCTCGGTGACCGGTTGCATCAGCCCTACCGGGCGCACCTCTATCCGCGATCGATGGAGCTGGTGGCGCGCGCGCCCGAGATCGGCGCACTCGGCGCGACGATCTCGGGCGCCGGCCCGACCGTGCTGGTCTGGGTTCGGACGGCCGATGCCGCCCACATCGCCTCGCTCCTTGCCGAGGACGCCGACGGTTGGGCCGAGGTGCTGCGCGTGCCCTTCGAGCCGGTCGGCGCGCAGGTCCTCGTTGCCTGAGCGTTACCTGAGCGCCTTGAGCTGTTTGCGCGCGTCTTTGAGGCCGAGGCGCCTCAGCAGCTCGTCGGCGACGTCGAGGTAGTCAGCCGCCAGATCCGGACGATAGTCCAGAATCGAAAGCGCCCGCTCGGCCGACTCGGCATATGCAATCGACTGGCGGATGGTGGCGTTCACCAACTTGTCGCCGAAGTGCTGGCGCAGCGAGTCAAACGCCTCGCGTGAGTGGCGCGTTCGCATGTCCACGATGTTCAGGACGATCGCCAGCAGCTCGAGATCGGGGTTAAGGTTTTCGCGTGCGAGTTCGATGACCTCCAGTGCCTGCTCGACCCCCTGAAGGGCGAAGTACTGCGCTTCGGCCGAGAGCAGCGCATACTCGGACGCGACGAGCGCGTTGACGGTGAGCAGGCCGAGTGCGGGCGGGCAGTCGATCAGCACCAGGTCGTAGTCGTCCCTGATCTCTCGCAGCGCCTTCCTGAGCGTCAGCTCACGCCCCATCTTGCCGCCGAGCATCAGCTCAGCCTCCGCCAGCCCGAGGTTGGCGGGGACGATCCCGCCGTGGTCCGCGTCCCTGATTTCGGCGGCGCCGGACAGCACCTCGGCGATCGTCGGCGTCGCGTCAGGGTCGACGTCGAGGTAATCGGAGAGGTTGCCCTGTGGATCGAGATCGACGGCCAGCACGTTCAGCCCGACGCGGCGGAACACATCCGTCAGCGTGCGCACGGTCGTGGTCTTGCCGGTGCCGCCCTTCTGCGAGAGGACGGTGATAGTGATCGCCATCGGCGGCGACTATATGTGCCGGCGGCGGGCCGGCGCCAAGGGCCGTCCCGACCGGCTCACGCGTGTCCGTACGCATCGCGGGGTGGGGTGGGATTGCGCTTGCGGCGCTTGGTCCGGCGCCGTCATGGTCGGCGCCGGACGCTCATGCCGAGTGGCCGGACGGTCAGGCCGGGTGCGACTCGGCGGCTGACGTCGCCACCATCCCGGCGACGGCCGGAATATCGCAGAAGTGCAAGTGGTGCCGGCCGATCACGATCTCATCCCCGTCGGCCAGCGCGCTCCATTCGACTCGCTCGCCGTTGACGAACACGCCGTTGAGGCTGCGGTCGTCGACCACGCGCAGGCCGTTTGGCTGGCGCACAATCAGCGCGTGCCGGCGTGAGACCGTGGGGTCGTCGAAGCGGATGTCCGCAGCAAGGCTGCGGCCGATTCGGGTCCACTCTCTGTCCAAGCTAAATGCGACGACATTGCTGTCGCTGCCGCGGTATGCGAGGTACTGGCCCGGGATATCGATCCCTTCGCGCAGTTCCGCAATCCAATCCTGATCGGCTGACTCGGGCCGCACACCCTGTTCTGGGGGTAGCCCGACCTTGGCCGTCTGATCTGTCGTCCAGGCCTCCATGTCATCTCCTCGGGGCGGGGGAAGACACCTGCGGTGCCCGTCCGGGCACCTTCAAGCATGATAGTCCGCAGGTCAATTTGGTCCTAGGGGTAAAGCACGGTTCTTCGACTGTTCTTCGCCATAAAACCGGCAGTTGCAGTGCTTATGCATGAACTCATTTATGCAGGAAGTCACACTTCCCGCGCGAACCAGGTTTCATGCAAACCCCGATCGGCGACATGCCCGAGCTCGAACTCGCCCTGTTGCGCCGCAGCTTGGGTGATCTCGCCGGTACGGTCGAGCACTGCGACGGCTGCCAGCGCGCGATGCTCATCGGCGAGCGCGTCTACGACTACGAGGACGGCGCAGTGCGTTGCTCGCTGTGTCGCGACCGTGAGCGGCGCCGCCCGGCCGACTCCCACACGGTTCACACCGCCGCCCACGGACACTCGATCCGGATCCTCGATCGCCGCCCCACCAAGCGCGCTGCGTAGCGCTCCGGGAGGGGCGGTTCCAGCCGCCGACCCAGTGCTCGGGTGAGGTGAAGACGTTCGTGCGGCGGGACAAATAGACTGCGGGACGCTGTGGATCCGTTCACCGTCTCAGTCAATATCGGGCTGCCTCGCGAGCAGGTGTTCGAGTACCTGGCGGACATCGCCAACCACGCAGAGTTCACGGACCACTATCTGGTGGACTGGCATCTGACCCGCGTCAACAGCTACGGCGAGGGAGCGGGCGCTCGCTTCCGTGTCAAGGCCCCGCTCAACCGCTTCGCCTGGGGCGACATGACGCTCGCTGAGTTGCAGCCGCCGTTCAAGATCGTCGAGCGTGGCCGGGGCGGAAAGTTCAACCGCATCAAGATGATCGGCACCTACGAGATCTTCGAGGGCCATGGCGGTGGCAGCTCGCGGATCGAGTACACGTACGAGACCGACGCCCACGTGCCGTCCGACGTGATTCCTGAGATCCTCGGCGGGCGCGGCTGGGCCAAGCGCAAGGCCAAGAAGGCGATGAAGCGCCTGCGTGCGGTCCTCGAGGAAGACCGGATGCGCGGCAAACGGCCCTCTGTTGCCGCCGGATGACCTGCTCGCTCTATAAACTCGCGTCCGTGAAATTCGTCCGCAGCAAGAAAGCTCTTCGCCTGTCAAGCCTGTTGGTGGTCGCGGCGCTCGCGGTGGGCCTGAGCGGTTGCTCGGTGGAGCACCGCACGGACCAGACCGGCGTCTCGCAGGACGAGCTCTCAGCGGGTGGCGAGCCGTACTTCTGGGCCGGCCCGATCAGCTACCAGGTCCAGATCTCACGGCAGCTCAATCCGTATGACCCCGTCGACGTTCAATACCTCGCCGGCGTCGCTGGCGCTCAGGACCTGAAGTCGCAGCAGTTCTGGTACGCGATATTCCTCTGGGCTAAGAACCAGACGAACCGGTACGTGACGACGACCGACACGTTCAAGCTGCTCGACTCGGACGGCCAGGTCTTCTCGCCGACGCCGCTCAATGCGAGCGTCAACCCGTATGCCTGGACGGCGCAGACGCTGGCCCCGGACGGGATCGAGCCGATGGCGGACAGCACCGCCAGCAACGCCTCCGCCGGCGGCGGCCTGATCCTGTTCAAGCTGGACCAGAACGTCTACTCGAACCGCCCGCTGACGCTCTTGGTGTACGCGCCGGGCAGCACCAAGCCCTCCCGGGTCTCGCTGGACCTGTAGGTCGATCCGGGTTCTTTGGTCCAGCCGGGTTCTTCCCGGACGGTGATCGGCGCCGTTCTTCCCGCCATAGCTTCGCTATTCGAAAGTAGGGGCGGAAAGAAAGACGTGTGTCCGCGCTCGGGCCGGGCCGGTGACCGCCGGACGCCGGCTCAGCTGACCCCCAGCGCCGCCTCGATCACCGCCTTGACAGCCGGCGCTGCCGTGTCGGCGCCGTACCCCTGGTTCGGGAACAGCGCGCAGACGACGACCTTCGGGTCGCCGACCGGCGCGTAGCCGACGAACCAGGCATCGGTGTCCTTGGCGTCGTTCTTCTTACCTGCTGTGTTCTTCAGCTCGGCGGTGCCGGTCTTGCCCGCGACTGTGATGCCTGGGATCTGTGCCGGGGTGCCTGTACCGTAGGAGACGACTGCCTCCATCATCCCCTGGACCTCGCCTGCGATCTTCGGGGTGGTCACCCGCACGAAGCGCGGCCGCTGGCCGTACACCATGGTCGGCGCCGGGCGGCGGCCGCTGTCGGCGATCGCCGCCGCGACGTCCGCCATCTCGAGCGTGCTCGCCTGCACGAGACCTTGACCGATTGCCGAGGCGCCCACCGACAAGGACCCGCCGATCTCCTCGGACGACGGGATCGTGCTTTCGAGCGCGCTCGCGATCCCCGTCGGCTTGTCGAACCCGAATCGCTCGGCCATGGAGACCAACCGCGTAGCTCCGAGCTGCGCCCCCAGCGGAGCGAAGGTGGTGTCGCAGGACTCCGCGAACGCGTTGGTGAGCGTGCCGCCGCAGACCTCCCCGCCCGCGTTCTGCATCTTGAAGCCGTCGAGCTCGACGCTGGACTCGTACGGGTAATCCGTCGACGGCGTTGAGATGCCCGCGGCGAGCGCGCCCGTCGCGGTGACGATCTTGAACGTCGAGCCCGGCGGCTGCAGCGCCGTGAACGCGATCCCGGCCGCGGCCTCGATCGCGCCCGTTCTCGGATTCATCACCGTGATCCCGCCGTAATTGCCGCCGAGCGCGTCGATCGCGTCCTGCTCAAGCGACGGATCGATTGTCGTACGCACCGTTGCGCCGTGTCCGGGCGTGGCCGTCGCCAGCACGCGGTCGCCGGCCAGCAGCTCGCCGCCCAACTTGCCGGTCAGCTTGCGCTGGAAGATCTCCTCGAGACCGTCGACCCCGACCTTCGCGTTCAGCGGGTAGCCATCCTCCGCATAGGTCGTCGCCTGGTCTGCGGGGATCACTCCGAGTGTGCCTACGATCGCGCCGGCGACCTGCGGAATCGGCGTGGCCAGCGACGAGCCCTGCGCCAGTGGTTGCCCGTCCGCCGCCAGCAGCGACCCGCGCCGGCCTATCAGCGTCTTGCGCGACAGCAGCTCGTTCGGTTGCAGGCCGGGGAACAGCAGTGAGGTGTTGAACACCACCGTGGTGCCGCCACCGCTGCCGGTCAGCGGCATCTGCAACACCTCGTGCAGGCGGCCGAACACGTGTGTATGGACCACGAAGCTCACTCGCGCCTCGCCGCCGTGGATCGAGAGCAATCGCAATGGACGCAGCGAGCTGACGGTCGCGGTCGCGCCGGCGCCTTGCAGCTCCGCCGCGAACTCTGTCTCGCTGACCCGCGTCTGCGACGGCTCACTGAGTGCGTCCCACATCGTCTGGTAGTGGCCGTCCGCCCAAGCGGCGACATAGCGGCGCACGATCGCGCGCTCGTCGCGACCCGAGGTGCCCGCCTCGTAGATCCCGAAGGCGACGACTCCCCCCACGACCACGACCAGCGGCACGGTACGGGTGACCACGCGTCTCCAGCGGGAGCGCCGTGTCCGTGGATGCCCCTGAGCGCTTATGCGCCTAAAGGTAAAGAAACGCGGTAACGGCCGGGTCACAGAGCTTCGAGAACCCCCCGACCGGGCAAGCCGGGGGAGTCCCTAACCTCACGCATCACATGACGGTCGTGGACGGCATGATCCTCGTGCTTGTGTTGCTGATGGCCCTCCAGGGCTACGCTCGCGGCTTCATCGTCGGAGCGATGGCACTGGTGGGCTTCATCGCGGGTGCCTTCCTGGGCACACGGATCGGGCCGTTGCTCTTGTCCCGAGGCGCCAGGTCGCCGTACGCGCCGCTGTTCGGGCTCGGGGGCGCGCTGATCGTCGGCAGCCTGCTCGGCGCGGTCTTCGAGGGCGTCGCGCGCCGGGTCCGGCGCTTCATGTGGCTGCCGGGCCTGCGGATCGTCGATCGACTCCTGGGCGCGGTCCTGACCGGCTGCATCGGACTTGGCATGGCCTGGATCGTCGGCGCCGTCCTGCTGCAGGCAGCCAACGAATTCAGTCTGCCGCCGAGCGCGCGCCAAAGCATCCGGCGCTCCGCGATCCTGAGGCGTCTCGACAGCGTGCTGCCGCCATCGGGCCCGGTCCTCAACGCGCTCGCGCGCATCGACCCGCTGCCGAGCGTCAACGGCCGCGCGGCCGACGTGCCGGCTCCAGACGTGGCGATTCTGGGCGAGCGTGGCGTCACGGACGCGAAGCCGTCTGTCGTCCGGATCATCGGTCAGGCATGCGGCTTTGGCGTCGAGGGCAGCGGCTGGGTGGCCGCTCCGGGGCTGGTCGTGACCAATGCGCACGTCGTCGCCGGCGAACGTCGCACGACCGTCGAGCCGGGCGGCGTCGGGCCTGGGCTGCCCGCTGATGCGGTCCTGTTCGACCCACACAACGACATCGCCGTCCTGAGCGTGCCGGGCCTGCGCGAGCCGGCTCTGACGCTGGCCCCGAAGCCAGCGTCAGGGGAGTCAGCGGCGATCCTCGGCTACCCGCTGAACGGCGCGTTCGTGGCTGAGCCGGGGCGGCTCGGGCAGACGCAGACGACCGCCACGAGCAACGCTTACGGCAACCCCACGTTCCGTGACATCAGCTCGCTGCGAGGACTGGTGCGGCCTGGCAACTCGGGCGGCCCCATCGTCGACGCGGCGGGCCAGGTGATCGGCACGGTGTTCGCCGAGATCACCAACCCCCCGGCGGGAAAGCCAGGCGGATTTGCGGTCCCCAACAGCGTCGTCGGCCAGGAGCTGGTGAAGGCCCGAGCGCAGCGCGGGACGGTCAGCACCCAGAGTTGCGCGGACTAGCGGCCCCCCGTATCGCCTTGACATGACGCTACGCTCCTGACCCCATGAGCAAGACCCTGGTAATAGCCGAGAAGCCGTCTGTCGGGCGCGACCTGAGCAAGGTGCTGCCCGGACCTTTCACAAAGGGCGAGGGCGTGCTCGAGGGTCCTGACCACATCATCACCTGGGCGGTCGGCCACCTCGTACAGCTCGCCGACCCGGACGAGTACGACGAGAAATACGCGAAGTGGCGGATGCCGGATCTGCCGATCGTGCCCACGAAGTTCAAGCTCGTGGTCCGGGATGAGCGCTCCAAGAAGCAGATGACCGCGGTTACGCGCGAGCTCGACCGCGACGACATCGAGGAGGTGATCAACGCTTGCGACGCCGGGCGCGAGGGCGAGCTGATCTTCGCCTACCTCTACGAGAAGGCCGGCAGCAAGCTGCCTGTCAGGCGGCTGTGGCTGAACTCGATGACGAACGCTGCGATCAAGGAGGCGTTCGCGACGCTGCATCCCTCCGAGGAGTTCCACACGCTCGAGGAGGCTGCGCGCTCGCGCTCGGAGGCGGACTGGCTCGTCGGCATGAACGCGACTCGCGCCGCCACGATCCGGCTGCGTTCGTCGTTCGATGGAGCGGTCTCGCTTGGTCGTGTGCAGACGCCGACACTGGCGATCCTGGCGCGGCGCGAGCAGGAGATTCGCGACTTTAAGCCGGAGCCGTACTGGGTCGTCGACGCGCGCTTCCTGGCGCTGGTTGCTGGTGATGGTGGGCGGGATTCAAACCCGCGGCGAGCCTACGATGGCCGCTTCCACGCGGGCGCCAACCCACGGATCGCCACTGCCGACGAAGCAGCCGCGATCGTCGCTGCCTGCGAGGGCAACGCCGGCACGATCACCAAGGTCGAGAAGCGCGAGAGCAGGGACCGCGCGCCGCTGCTTTACGACCTCACCTCACTTCAGCGCGACGCTTCGTCGCGGTTCGGATTCACGGCGCGGCGCACCTTGGCCGCTGCCCAGCGGCTGTACGAGGAGCACAAGGCGCTCACGTACCCGCGAACCAACAGCCGCTACATCACCAGCGACATGGTTCCGGAGATCAAGCCGATCGCGACGCTCGTCGGCGGACAGAAGGAGTACGCGACCGCGGCAAAGTATGTGACCGGGCTCGACGTGCTGCCGCTCGGCCGGGTCGTCAACAACGAGAAGGTCACGGACCATCACGCGATCATCCCGACGCTGGCCGAGCACCACCCGGTCGACAAGATGGTCGATGACGACCGCCGCATCTACGACCTGGTCGTGCGCCGGTTCCTGGCCGTGTTCCATCCGGAGGCGGTGTTCGAGAACACCCGGATCGAGACGACGGTCGCCACGCACGTGTTCCGCACGCGCGGCAAGGTGCTGCTCGTGCCGGGTTGGCGCGGTGTCTACGGCGAGGGTGTCTCCCCGGACGCCGTCAGCGGTTCGGCGCAGGACGATGACGACGAGGGCACGGACCAGCAACTCCCGAAGCTCGAGCAGGGCGAGGAGGCGAAGGTGCAACGGGTCGCGTCCGACGCGAAGGAGACCAAGCCGCCGCGGCGTTACTCGGACGGGTCGCTGCTCGACGCCATGGAGACCGCCGGCAAGCTCGTGGACGACGAGGAGCTGCGTGAGGCGATGAAGGACTCCGGGATCGGCACGCCCGCGACACGCGCCGCGATCATCGAGCGGCTACTCCAGGTCGGCTACATCGAGCGCGACGGCCGGGCCCTGGTCGTCACCGAAAAGGGCATGAACGTGATTCGGCTGCTCGGTGAACATGCGCTGACATCGCCGAGCCTGACTGGCGAGTGGGAGCACCGCCTGTCAAACATCGAGACCGGCCAGGACACGCGCAAGGCGTTCATGGCCGATATCGCCAAGTTCGCTGAACAGACCGTGCATCAGCTCGACACCACGCTAAAGGACGTGCGGATTCCGCGCGCCAACCTGGGACCATGCCCGGTCTGCCGGCAGGACATCGTAGAGAACCGCAAGGGCTACTCGTGTTGGTCGCGCGAGGACCCGGGTTGCGGCTTCGTGATCTGGAAGTCCAAAGCCGGCAAGAACCTGCCCACGGCGATCGCGCGCGAGCTGATCAAGACCGGCCGCACTGACCGGCCCGTGACCGGCTTCAAGAGCCGTGCCGGCAAGAGCTTCCGCTCGCGACTGGCGCTGATGCAGACCGACGAGGGACGCTGGCGCGTCGAGTTCGACGAACCGTGGGCGAAGGAGGGCGCGAAGCCTCCCGAAGCCGACGAGGCCGCCACGACTGGGACGCCGGGCACCGAGGCTGTAGCCGAGGCCGGCACCGACGAGTCCGCTGCGGCTGCGTAAGCAGCCAGTTCAGAGATAGTCCCGGCCGGGACTATCTCATAGCTGTCCTATCTGTTGGTACGCTTGGTGCAGTGAGCGTCACCATTGCCACCGAGCCGACCGCCCCACCTGAGTTTCTGGCATCGGACCTGTGCTGGCTGTTGTCGCGCGCGAACCAGCTGCAGAAGGCGGAGTTCGACGCGGCGCTGACCGCAACCGGGCTCACGCCGCGTAAGCACCAGGTGCTCGCGACCGCGCTCTGTGCCGAGCACACCCAGACGCAGCTGGCGCGGATCGTCGGGCTCGACAAGACGACGATGATGGTCACGCTCGACGAGCTCGAGCGTGACGGTCTGGCGGAGCGACGGGCGCTGCCGAGTGATCGCCGCGCCCGCATCGTCGCTGTCACTGCGGAGGGCCGCAAGGTCCTGCGCAAGGCCGACAAGGCCTTTGCCGAGGCCAACGACCGCGTGCTGTCAAGGTTGCCGGCCGACGAGCGCGCCGTCTTCCTGCAGGCGCTCGAGCGCCTTGCCTGCCCCGGCTGCGTCGAGGCGCGTGAGGCGGCCGACGGTTGCACGGCCGCGCTCCGTGTCTGAGCTGACGCGCTACTCCTCCTGAGCACGGCACCCCGCCGTCTCGCGTGTGCGCGAGCGCGCAGCAACCTGAGCGCGCAGCCGTTGACTGAGCGCGCAGTCTGACGTCTCGCCCGAGATCATCTCGGACAAGATGATCTGTTACGGTATGTTCTCACACGGGAACAAAGGAGCACACAAGACCGATGTCCGCAGTCAGTTCAACACCGACGCAGTCTCCCCAGACAGGTGACAAGAGCCGCTGGATAGCGCTCGTCGTGCTCTGCCTGGGCTTCCTGATGATCATCCTCGACCAGACCATCGTGAACGTGGCGCTGCCGTCGATCCAGGACGACCTGCACTTTTCGCAGTCCGGCCTCGCCTGGGTGATCAACGCGTACCTGATTGCCTTTGGTGGTCTGCTGCTGCTGGTCGGGCGCCTTGGGGATCTGATCGGACGCAGGCGGATCTTCCTCGCCGGCCTCGTGCTGTTCACGCTCGCCTCCCTGGTCTGCGGCATATCTGACAGCCAGGCGATGCTGATCGGCGCCCGCTTCATCCAGGGTGTCGGCGGCGCGATGACCTCAGCCGTGATCCTCGGGATGATCGTGACGATGTTCCCGGCGCCGATGGAGCGCGCCCGGGCCATCGGCGTGTACGCGTTCGTGGCGTCAGCCGGCGGTGCGATCGGACTGCTCGCCGGTGGTGTCCTCACGCAGGCGCTCGACTGGCACTGGATCTTCTTCGTGAACCTGCCGATCGGCGTGGTGACGCTGATTCTTTCCTTGCGCCTGCTGCCGAACGATCGTGGTCTCGGCTTCGGCGCCGGCGCCGACCTCCTGGGGGCATTGCTGCTCGTCAGCTCGCTGATGCTCGCGGTGTACGCCATCGTCGAGGCGGCGACCGACGGCTGGGGCTCCGCCCATACGCTCGGCTTCGGTGGCGCGGCGGTCGCGCTGATGGCCGGCTTCATCGCGCGCCAGGCGACGGCAGCCAACCCGTTGATGCCGTTGCGCGTGTTCCGCTCGCGCGACGTGACCGCGGCCAACCTGATCCAGATGTCGCTCGTCGCGGGCATGTTCGGCGTGTTCTTCCTCGGCGCGCTCTACATGGAGCACGTCCTCCACTACGACCCGATCGAGATCGGGCTCGCGTTCCTGCCTCTGGCGCTGGGCATCGCGGTGATGTCACTCGGCGTCTCCGCGCGCCTGATTGAGCGGATCGGAGCACGCGCGACGCTCGTGCCCAGCATGGCGCTCGTGGGCCTGGGCATCGTCCTGTTCCGTCTGGCGGGGCCCCACGCGACCTACGCCGCACAGCTGCTGCCGGCGACGCTCGCGATGGGAATCGGCGCCGGTCTGGCGTTCCCGTCGGTGATGACGCTCGCGATGTCGACAGCGACCCCGGAGGACTCCGGGCTGGTCTCGGGTCTCGTCAACACGAGCCAGCAGGTCGGCGGAGCGATCGGCCTCTCCGTCCTGGCGACCCTCGCCAGCACCCGATCCGGCTCGCTGCACGCCGCCGGCCTCTCAACCGCCCGGGCGCTGACGGAGGGCTACCACCTGGCGTTCCTGATCGGCGTCTTCGCGCTCGCCGCCGGCGTCGCGCTGTCCGCCTGGCTGGTGCTTTCGCCGCACGCGACGGTCGGGTCGGTCCAGCAGATCATCGAGGACGGCGAGCTCCTCGCCGCCGAGCCCGAGAAGAATCACCTCGCGCAGGCGCCGGCGCACTAGGGTGTTGCCGCGCCGGTCCCGCGATCGCGGGGCCGGCGCCGCACATCCGTCCAGAAAGGATTGCCATGGCTGCACCCACTCGCGAGGATGCGACGCTGCTGATCCAGATCGCCCAATGGATGGCGATGTCCGGCTTCAACGAGCAGATGCCGAAGCTGTTCGTTGACGACTTCGACCCGCAAACCGCCGGTCCCGAGGACGAGCCGGTGCGGATCGCGCTCGGCACCTTCGAGACGATCGGCACGCTCGTCAAGCACGACCTGCTGAGCAGCGAGCTAGTGCACGACTGGCTCTGGGTCGAGGGGCTCTGGAAGCGCGTCGGGCCGGCAGCGATGAGGGCCCGCACCGACCTCGGCGAGCCCCGGCTGTACGAGAACTTCGAGGCGCTGGCCACGCAGAGCTAGCGCTGAGCAGGAGCAAGACTGGGGGACGCAGGACCCCGGGGGCGGGCGGGGCGCC
>DATAUP010000089.1:0-6985 GCA_036268195.1 Solirubrobacteraceae bacterium | reverse complement strand
TGTCAAATCTCGTGGGATGCCACTGGAAATCTCGCGCGATGCCACTAGTTCGTCTCGCGTGATGCCACTGGAACGTCGAGTGTTGTAAACCGGCTCGGGCGTTCGTGTCCTGGCAGGAAACTGCTGTATGCGGCGACGCGGCTTAGTCGGTACACGCCGTCGTGTTGGTCGACGATCCCGAGGCTTGCGAGGTCGTCGAGTCTGTCGAGCGTTTCCTGCTGGAGGTCTTCGCCGGGTTCTCTTTGCCGTCGCATGCTCAACAGGCGCGCGAGGACGTGCTGGAATTCGGTGCTTGGCGGCGGCTCTGAATTCGCCAGCCGCTTTGAGCCTGCCGGCGTGCCGTAGTCATAACCGGGCGGTGGCCGGAGGCGCGCTCCGCTGGCAAGGGCGTGCTGCACTGGCCATGCCTTTGCCGGCAGCGGTACTCCGAGGAGTTGGCCGTTCTGGATCTGGTCGCCTCCCATCAGCCTGATGAGGCTTTGCTGCAGGCCGGTCAACGCTTCGACAAGCAGGAATGCTGCATGCTCCGGTTCGATCTCAGTTAGTGCCGCATCGATCGCTAAGTCATCCTGTGCGGCTGGCATTTGGAGCGTGGTGGGCTTGGGCACTGTGAGACCGTCGCTGGCGACCGCGATTTCGATTCCGCAGTGTCGGATGTAGCGCTGGTTTGGATCCTGCGCGTGCCCAAGCACGGCGGCTGCCGTCGCGAGCGTGTCGGAAGCCCTATGTAAGGGTGCTGCCAGCCAGTTCGCTGTGGCCGCGTGTGTGTCAGCGAGGAGCTGTTCAACGCGCGAGAACTCATCCGCATCGAGTGTCTGCTCGCAGTCGTGGCGGAATCGCAGCGGATGCGACCGCGGTACCTCTGGCCACGGGTCGCGGTCGGGAGGCTCAAACGCAGGCGGCTGTGGTCTTTCCATCAGTGTCGCGATAGTCGTGCGCTGTCGGTCCGGGCAGTCGCGGCCGTACGCGAGGATGAGCGACACGTCGAACCCGGTGATCGTGGTCTCGAGCTCGTACAGGGTCTCGGGCGACACGTGCTGGCAGCAGAGCACCACGAGCGTGTGGACGCCGTGCGCGTACAGCCATCGGGCAACGTCTATCCAGGCAAGGTTGCTGAGCAGCCACGGCGATGCCTTGCACTTGCCGAGGCTGTGCAGGATCGTCCAGATGACAGTCCGCGTGGTCCTTGTGTTTGGTGGCATCGCGACAACCCGGGCGCCGCCGGTCGAGTAGCGGCCGCGGAGCTGCCGCACGACGTGCAGATCGTCGGCGGGATCGAAGACAACCTCAACGGAGGCGCTAATCGGCGGCGGCAAGGTGTGCAATTGCGCTTTGGGCGATCGCCGGCGAGACCTCGTCCGCGTTGCGGGCTTGGCAGAACTCGTCGGCTGTCTTTGTGAATGCGGCCCAGGACCGCATGCGGCCATTGGCGACCCGGTCGTTGATCTCGAGCAGCAGCTCCGGGTCAGCGTGCTTGTAGATCTGGTGGTAGGTCGGGATCAACGTGAGGATGTCTTCCTCGCTCAGGGGCGCAAAGTTCACCGGGCGGTAGATCCGCGACCTGAGCATCGGTTCGCGGGAGATCACGTCCCAGCAACCGTCGCCTCCATCGAACAGCAGCCCGAAACGAGTGTCAGGGTCATCGTGCAGGTGTCGGAGGTATTCAAAGCAGTCTCTGTTGAGGTTCTGAGCCTCCCCGATGACGACCAGGCGCCGGCGCTTTGACAGCGTCGAGAGCAGCTCGTCGGTCATCAGGAATCGCGTCACGCGGCTCGGGGTCTTGCCGGTCAGCTTGTTGAGCAGACGGTCGGCAACCAGCCGCATTGTCGGCCTGCTCTCGAAGGTGAGCCGGACGATCGGGATTGTGTGGCGCTTGAGCGCCTCGGATACCGCGAAGGTCTTCCCGAGTCCCGCGGGCCCGACGATCGCGCCCATTGCTTCGGCCTCGATCACATCGTCGATCGCCTTGCGTGTCAGCAGCAGGTGGCGCGTCTGCAGGGTTGCGGCGCCCTTCAGTCCAAGGAAGTGTGCGGTCATCGCTCGGCCTCGCTAAGGCCCTGCGGCGGCGCAGGCTTGTTGAGCTCGTCGGCGAGGCCGAGCATCTCCAGTAGCTGGTTTGAGGCAGCGTCTGTAAGGCCGCGACGGGTCGGCCGCTTGTCGCGACGGGTGATCACCGTGATATCGCTGACGGCCGTGATACCAGTCAACGGTGCGGTTCGCGCCCTGGCTTTGCGGCTCGCGGCCGCCTTGCGGCGGCCCATCTCTCGCGCGGCCTCCTGGCGGGCTGCGATGACCGCCTCAGCATCCTCGCGGCTTAGCTGATCCTGTGGGTATGCCGTGCACAGCCAGCCGTCCGGTTCGATGGAGATCTCGATCGACCGCAGGTCGTGAGGCATGTAGCGAACCTCGACGGTCCTCCCCACGCAGCGGGCGAGCTTCGGACCGATGAAGATCTGGCCGCCGAAGTGGATCCCATCCTTGAGCACCTTCCTGGTCTGGTCGGCCATCAGCATCCACCAAAGCTGCTTGCGCTCGACCAGTTCAAGCGGCGCTGACGATGTAGCCCACTTCTCTGCTGGGGTCATCCCGAGCGACGCGTGCTTGTGAGTGCGGTTGTAAGCGTCGATGAAGTCCAGCAGCGCTGTCTGCAGTTGCGTGATCGACAGCGGATCTGGCTGTGCATATAACTTTCCGTCGCGACGCCTCGGACCAGCGGTGTAGTGCGGAAGCGTGGCGATGAGGCCCTTACCGATGGTCTGGTGCAGCCGCTCCACCTTGCCCTTCTGGTGCGGCGAATACGGCGCCGTCGGGGTCGCGGCAAACCCCACCTCACCGGCCGCCCGGGTAATCGCCTCAGCGAGAAACTCTTTACCACCATCAAATCGGACGAGCTGAGGCACCCCGCCCCACGGTCCACGCTGCTCGTCCAGGACGATCGCTTCCCGCAGCGCCGCCAGGACCTCCGCGGTAGTCGGGCGGATCGAGAGCGCCCAACCCATCACCACGCGCGAGTACCCATCAACGATCACGGTCAGCCAGGGTTTGATCAGACGCGTTCCACGAACCGGCAGGACTTCGATGTCGAGCTGGGCGTGGTCCATCTCCCAGACCTCGTTGCGAGCTTTTGGCTCATGCCGCAGGTACAGCTCGTAGCGCCGGCGGCCGTTCTCACCATGGCGGGCGTACGCGCGTTCCCCAGGCGATAGGTCTGCCAAGACGGCGCGACAGAACACCGAACGCGATGGCACCGCGACGCCCGCCTCCCGCAGGCGCCTCCATGCCGCCGTCGCGTTTCCTTGAGCGTCGAAATACGCTTCACGTGCCGGAGCGGTCATGTGCCACGGCTGGCGCTGGCCGGGGGCATAGCCGCCGGTCTCAATCCAGCGCCACACAGTCCGAACATGCACCCCGAGGCTGACCGCGGCCACCGTCACAGCAGCCGTATCAAGCGCGCTCTCATCGCGAAGGCGCACCAACCGCGCGACCACTGCTCGACGTCGCTGAACCACGTCATCTCGCATCTCTGTCTCCCCGGCCGGAATTGCTGGTGTGTTAAGCAGCGACCTCAACAGCCACTTGCCGGTGGTTCTTCCGACCCGAGCAGGGATTTCCTTCAAGATACGAGGAGTTTTCTTTCGCTCACACCCGTCAAAAGCGCGCCAACTTTGAGTTGGCAATCTGCTCCCGAGGTTGCCTCAGACCTTCGAGGTCTCGCCAGTCAGCGCCACGAAGCGCGCAACCGCGGCATCGAAACCAACGATCCTTGGATCGAGCTCACCGCGGAGCTTGCCCATGCGGTATTCGATGAAGAACTCGGGGTCCAGGTCAAACGCAGCTGCGAGTAGCTCCAGTGCTCGCGGACTGGGTTTCTCACGGCCGCTCATTAGCCCTGAGATATAGGTGTAGTTGATTCCCTTCCCAGTCTCATCGATCTCGCGAGTCCGTGCCGCAACCCCTCTCAGAGTCGCTTTGTGATCCTCGAAAAGACGACGAAGCGCGATCGGCGCAGGCTCTCGATTTGGTGCGGTTGCGGCACGCATGATCGCACCACATTAGGTCGCCGTCCGGCGGAACATGAGCGAAAACTCCCCCCTCTCCGGAGAAGATGCCCACGGTCGGTCGGAGAAGAAAGCCCCTGTCCGGACCGATGTCTCAGCACTCACCCGGAGAAGGTGCCCACGGTCGCCCGGGGGCACCTGCCAACTGGGCGAGGCGCCGGCGTCAGTTCGCCTCTCTGGCAGCCGGAGTGATCGAGGTCGAGTCGCTGGATTCGGCCGGTGTAGTCGTGCCCGCCGGCATCGAGGCCGGCGGCGGTTTGGAGACGGGATGCCCGAGGGCGGCGAGCGCGCGCCCCTGATGGGCCTTGGCCCTCTCGAAGGCTTCCAGTAGATATTTCTTGTCTACAGGCTCCACGAGATGGATGCTAACCGCGTCGGTGTGGCGCTCTTGACGCGGTTGCCCACCGCGCAGCCAGTCAAGCCCATCAACGAAACGTCTTGATGACCGATTCTGAAACTAGCGATACTTGCTGTTATCGCTACTTGACAGTCTGTCGGAGGTGCAGAAAACTGACCTGAATGAATGCAGAAAGCGATCCGGTTGAGACTGTCGACGGCGAGCTGATGCTCGCGATCGAGCAGCGACCGGACGGGATCCCGGCCGAGCTTCCCTCACACCTCGCCGCAGAGCTCGTCGAACTGATCGACGCCGCACGGGATTACGCGGCGCATGCCCAGGCCGAGAACACATCACGCGCTTATGCGAGCGACTGGCGGCAGTTTGAGGCCTGGTGTGAGCGCTACGGCCTGAGTCCCCTCCCCGCCCCGGTTTCCGTGGTCACGTTTTATGTCACCTCGCTGGCCAAGCGCGGCCGCGCCGTCTCGACGATCCGCCGGCACGCCGCCGCGATCGCTCGCGCACACCGCCAAGCCGGCCACCTACCACCAACCTCCGACCCGGCGTTTCTCACGGTGCTCGAGGGCATCGCCCGCGTGCACGGCGCTGCCGCGCGCAAGAAGACCGCACTGATGCGCGACCCGATCCTGGAGATGGTCGATCGCATCGACACTGGCCACACCTCCGGGTTACGGGACCGAGCACTGGTTCTCGTCGGGTTCGCCCTAGGCTTGCGGCGCTCCGAGCTGGTCGCGATCCGGGTTGAGGACCTCTCCCGTTCACCGGACGGTATGACCATCCGGATCGCGAAATCAAAGACAGACCAGCAAGGCCGGGGCACCGAACTGCTGCTCGTCTACGCACAATCCCCGAACCCGTGCCCCGTTAGGGCGCTGCGCGCATGGCTCCGCGGCTCCGGCGTTACCGAGGGCCCGGTGTTCCGCAGGGTCACCCGCACCGGAGCGATCAGCTCCGCCCTCACGGCTCAGTCGGTGGCGCTGATCATCAAGCGCCGCGCTCGCGCCGCTGGCCTTGATCCTTCCGAGTTCGCCGGGCACTCGCTGCGGTCGGGGTATGCGACCCAGGCCGCACGCGACGGACACCACCCCACCCAGATCGCCGACACCACCCGCCACAAGGACCAGCGCGTCCTTGCCGGGTACATCCGCGCCGGCCACGGACGCGACGACGTCGCCCACGTCCTCTAACCCATCACCCGTCGGTGGGCGCGTACGCTTTCAGGATGGGACGTGTCGCGACCAGCGCGAGGCGGTGCACGGCCGGTGTCCGGACGGCTCTGGGCCTCGCCCGCCAGCGGATGCTCAATGCTTCGGCTCCCGCAATCAGTCGCGCCGAAGTCGACGAAGAGCTCAGCGACCCGTCTGGTGACTCACAGAGTGAGACGCCCAGTAGCCTGTTTGATCTGAGGCCCGCGCGGCCGCCCGTGGACTTGGGCTTGGGCGATCGGCAGGTCACTGATATCGCCTGGGGAGAGCACGTCGCCGAGAAGTTCGTGAGCACCTACCGTCGCGAAGTTCGCTGACCTAGGGCGAATCCATCTCGCCTTGCTCGTCCACGGGTCGATCGTTCTGCGAGTCATCATCCCCGAGCGGCTCGGGCGGTCTCTCGCTCTGCTCGCCTCGCAGCTCGATGGGATGGCCGAGCTTCCTAAGGACGGGCGATTGGCTGGCCCGCGCGCGGTCGAAGGCGTCAGCGTAGTGGTCCGGGTCCATTGTCCCCCTCTCGAACTTCCGTACGTCGCGTGCGGTCATAGGTACGCGGTGCGTCGACCTCGCCGGTTACATAACCCCAGTCGACTTCGATCGGCTCTCCCGGTTTGGCCAGGCGGCTGCCGCTCATTAGCGACAACAGAAAGCGACCCAGGAGAAGCTCTCCGCGCCCTAGCGGGTTCGTCGCTGGATCAAGCTCTTCCGAGGTATCGGTCACCGGTTATCGGGTCTAGCGCGGGCAGCAATATGGCTAATAAGCCATAGACTAACCCTGCACCCAGATAGCAGCCTCTCGGCATGGAGCCGCTGGAGGCATTTGCCGCGAACGTCAGACGAATTCGCACCGAGCGCGAACTTACTCAAGAACAGCTCGCCGAACTCGCCGGCTTGCATATGACCGACATCGCCCGGATCGAGACGCAGCGACGCGATCCGGGAGTCAAGGTGATCGCAAAGATCGCCTACGGGCTTCAGGTACCAGCTAGCTCCCTAATGGTAGGAGTGGAGCACTCACCTTCATAGGATGGGCGTCGCACTTTGCTCCGAGCGCGGTGTCCCAACGAGGCTTACCGTCTGCTGGCGCCAGACATCTCTGGAAAATCGCACCGCTGCGTTCAACGTACGCACTCGCGAGGTGGTCGCCACCCGTGACAATCACTCAGCCAGGTACCGCAATCCGCGCAAAGGGGGCCCGGCCTCCCGGCGTCCAAGATGCGCAGGCGGTCACCGATGCAGGTCTCGGTGCCGCTGCTGCTGTCGTGGCAACCCAATGACGGCTGTTCGCTCAGGGGATCAGGACTGGATGAGCTCAAGTAGGTTTCCTTCAGGATCCTGCACGTAGGCGAAGCGGACGCCGGGGG
>DATAUP010000088.1:0-9126 GCA_036268195.1 Solirubrobacteraceae bacterium | reverse complement strand
CGACGGGCCGACCAGGAAGACTCGCCCGGGCGACGGATCGCACACCTCTCCACGCCCGCCAAGCAGGTCCACTCTGATCTGCAGCCACGTCCGCGCCACCGCTCGCACAGGCTACGGGGGTTATGAGACAGCTTCTAAGAGGACAGCGACTCTCCGAGCGGCACGACTCCTCGATTCTGTGGACGATCGCCGTTGTTCTCGGCTCCTCTACGGTCGCAGGATTGGGTATCAATCCCGCCCGGTAGCTGCACCTGCGAGGTGGTCGTGCGTCAACGCGTGGCTAGCACTTGGGAGTCGTGGGCTCTCCCAGGTCACAAAACTGGTGGCTCGTGGAAGTATCGCCGTGAATGCCGAATCTGGACGGTGCTAGCGACTACGAACTGCTGCGCAGGTCTCGCTCGGGCGAGGAGCCATTTGCTGTCTTCTACCGCCGTCACGAGCGCCTCGTGGGGGTGGGATGGCTTGTGCGCCAGACGGGTCGTCCCGACCTGGCTGCGGACCTAACGGCGGAGGTTTTCGCTGCCGCCTACATCGCGGCTCCGCGATTTCGTCCTGGTCCCGAGCCGGCGGCCGCGTGGCTATTGGGAATCGCCCGAAACAAGCTGCTTCGCAGCCTCCGAAACGAGCGGACGGAGGCGTCGGCCCGCCGACGATTGGCCATGAGCACCGTGCCGATAGATGACGATGCGCTCGCGGCGATCACGAGCATCGACAGCTCAGGGCTACTCGCGTTTCTTGACGATCTGCCCGAAGGACAGCGCGATGCTGTGCGCGCGAGAGTGGTGGAGGATCTCGGCTACGAGGAGCTTGCGAGGCATCTCAACGTGACGGAGCAGGTCGCCCGCAAGCGCGTGAGTCGAGGACTGCGCCAACTCAGACAACATTTCTCACAGGGAGGAGCTCCGTCGTGACGACCATGCCCCAAGTCGAAGGCGCGTTGTTGGACGCTATCCGCCGCGAGCAGCAAGGCAGGAATGGCCGTAAGAGAACTGCTCGGCGCGTCACGCTAGCCCTCGTCGCTGCGGCACTCGTCGGGTCCGGCGTCGCGGTCGCGGTCGGCGCTTGGCCGAGTGTTCGCAGCGCGATCCGCCACGGCACGCAGCCATCAGTTCCGACGACAGCCGTTCGGTCGTTGGAAGGCCCGACGAAGGTCTCCTTGTCGCGGTTTCATGGGCAAGTCGTCTTGATCTCCTTCTGGGCGCCGTGGTGCGAACCGTGCATCCGGCAGGAGCCTGAGCTGGCCAAGATCAATCGAGAACTGCGCGCGAAGAACACCGGCACTGTCGTGCTCGTCTCGGCAGAGAGTTCGCTCGCAGCAACGCGAAGAATGGTGCGGCGGGATCGCCTCTCTGTGCCGATCCTGTCTGCGAACCCGTCGGAACCTGCGGGCCGCGCGTTCTATCGGGCGTTCCTCGGCGGTCAGTCGCCGCTCCCTGTCACGTTTGTGGTCGATCCGGCCGGGCGGGTGGTGGGCTACACCGAAGGTCGCACAGATCCGGCGCACCTTCGGGCGCTTCTCGACCGAGCCGAGAGCTGACCCGCTTGCCGCAAGCACCTGCCTACTGAAAGGCTCGCCGTCCTCCAGGGCCGGCCGATGGTCCCGCCACGGGCTTCGGCTACACCTTTCTACGTCAGGCGAGCGCTTGGCCCAGCAAGCGCGACTCCTCGATTCTGTAGGCGATCGGCGCGCGCGTCCCCCGTGGCTCTACTGTCGCGGGTTTGCGTATCAATCCCGCCCCCGCTATCTCAGCCTAGGGCTCCCCCTCTTAGAAAGGTCATTTGGAGGGCGTTTACGGGACAGCAGCGCCGAGGAAGCGTTCTCGTCGCCGTGAGTCAGTAAGTGGGCTCGCTCACGCGCAGTCGGAAGTCCATGCGGGCCTTCGCAAGTGCAACCAGCTGTTCCAAACTCGCGAGTCGCACCGCCGAGCGTCACTGACACAGGTCGACGGCGCCGACGCAGGCGACCACATTGCCGATCCTCCCGCCCCGAGGGCGACGATACGACCCGCACGTTCCGACTGCGGGAAGCGGAGAGTTAGCCAGAAACGCGGACAGATCGGCCAAGAAATAGGATGCCAACAGATGGACGAACACCACCATTTCATCGCGGGGCTAACGGCCTTCGTCGGCGTCGAGGGCGCGCGCTCGCTAGCTGACGCCGAGGGCCGAAGTGGCCTCCCGTCGAAGTCGTCGATTTCCACGCACCTCAAACAGTTCAACAAGTTGTTGGGCTGCGATGTCACGGGGGCCGGCGTCAAGTACACGGACGCCGGTAAGCGCATCCAAGAGGAGGCGAAGCGACTGCTCGAAGATCTCGATCAGAGCTTTCACCGTGCACACCGTCACCTACAGCGCGTCGCGCAGACGAGCCATCCCGTCGGGATCGCGATGTCGCCAACTGTCTGGACCTGGGCGCGTACGAAGAGCGAGATGCCGCTCGTTCAACACGTCGCTGGCCAGCCTGCGGCCGAGTTCTTGCTCGCGAACTCCTCGCGCGTTCAGACGGTAGTTCGCGAGGGCCTTTTCGAGATCGGCATTACGCTGGGCGCGTGCGGCACCGGTCTGACCGAGGGCCCGTACGACGCGGAGAGCGTGGGCACGGATGAGATCGTCGTGCTCGTGCCTCCGGACCACGCGTGGTCGGCGCACCAGCACGTGGTGGCGGAGAATCTCAGTAGCACTCCGCTTATCGCGCTCGACGTGAGCGCCAACGCTCGGGAGGTAGTAGACGCGGCGATGGAAGCCGTGGGTCTCGAACTTGCCCCGCCGCTCGAGGAGGCCGCCACCGCTGAGCTAGCACTTCAGGAGGCGCTTGCCGCGGGAGTACCTGCGCTGGTTCCGGAGATCGTGCTGAGCACGGACGAGGGCCGCGAGGCGGAGTCGAAAGGATTCAAACGACTACGTGTGAACGATCTGGCGCTGACTCGCGAGTTCGTGCTGATTTATCAGGCCCCGAACATGCTGCGCCCCGAGGCTCGGGAAATCCTCGGAGCGCTGCGCAAAATGCTGCAAAGTGCTGACGCCTCTAAAGCAGCCCGACCTTTGAGAGCGCGCCGATGAGCATCGCGACGGCGATCAGCAGCAGCGCCCAACCCTCCAGGAGCGAGTGCGCGAGGTCCGCGAATGCTCGGAGCAGTTCGATCGCCGACCCGTCTGGGCGGTCTGAGAGAAACTCGCCGACGCTGACGATCGAGGATCTCGGCTTCTCGATGAACACCCTTCGCAGCCAATCCTTGGCCTGCGCGATTCGTCGGCGTATCAGGAAGTAAGCGATACGCGGAGCAACCCACAGCGTCTTGCCAGGCGGATCCTCGAGCGAGGCGGTCCGATCGGGTGCGCGGTGAAGGGCGATCGCGGGGAGCAGCACGAGGCGTCGGGGCAACGCGAGCGGGCGCGGGTCGTTGAGACGGGCCATTGCCCCGGGGCGTACGAGCAGCACCCGTGCGAGAGCGACTCGCATGGAGTTCGACTCTTTCGGGCTGGCGGGCAACAAGATGGCATCCACGTCGGGGCAGGTCGCCGCGATTTCCTGAATCGCGGCGACCGCAGCAGGCATGGGGATCGTTCCCTGTCGCCAGAGTTGCTCATTACGCATTAGGGCGCTGAGACCGCCCTCCAGCGCCGGGTCCTGATCTGCAAGCCCGACTCTCAAACCAGAGGACCACTGAGCCGCGTAGAGGACGCTTGAGTCGTCGGTTCGGGCGATATTGCGCAGCAAGCCGCCGGTATCCGGAGCCCCGAGCATCCCGGAAAGCGCGGAGTAAAGCCACAGGGCAATCTCGCTCTCGGCGTAAACGGCGACAACCCACCCCGCCACCGTCGGCAAGCGTTCAGACCAATGCCGCGACTCGACGCGAAGCCCCCGCAGAAGGATCTTCTTCGAGCATGTCACGACGGTAAGCGCTCTGCCGTTCGGAGTGATGCTAACCGGGTGGGACATCTCAACCCCCTCCAGCCCACTGACGAATCGTACGTGGACCCCGATTTGGGGCACGTTCTGCTACCCCGCATGAACTCATTTTGACCCCTCTCAGTGTGACCTGCTATAACTCCCGCAGATTATCCAGGTTTTAGGACGAGATGGAAACTTATCTGGAAATCTGGGACTCTTCCTCATCGAACGCGATAACCTTAGCAAATAGTCACTCAAATGGAGGTGCAAAAGATGAGCATGGACTTGAAAGCGCCAGCACGGTCCCAGGCCATCTGGCGAAGCCCACAGGATGGACGCCGCGGTACGCGTTCCAGGCCCATCCGTCGGAGCGACCATCGGAGCGTGGCCCTATGAGTACATCCGACAAAGTCGCCACCAGAGAAGCGTTGGCACGAGAGACGCTGCTCGAAATCGGCAGAGAGCCCGAGATCATCTTGGGCGCGATCATCGACGCGACGGCTCTCGACCTAAATGAGCTTGGAGCGCTCGTGCAGCGATCCGGCTACACGATCAGGCGCTGGCGCGGACAGCAGCGAGATGCCGAGATCCCGGCGTCCGCCATTTGTGCGATCGAGGATCTCCGATCGATCATCGCAATGCTGATCGAGGCCCAATACGGTAAGGGCACCATCACGAGTTTCCTGAGGTCCCGCAACGCTGGGCTCGGCCGGGATCGGCCACTGGACGGCCTGCGCAGCGACATCGGCGAGTTCGCGCGCGTTGAGCACATCACTCAGTGCTTTATCGAAGGGTTCACGCCCGAGCAAGGGCGTCACGTGATCGAGCGATCGCGCGCCGCGCTGTCGGTGGGACCCGAGGATCACTCAGACGAGCCATCCTCGAGGCTCGGGCCGGGAAGCCCGTCAGTGCCACCAAGCCCCCGGCCAGATCGCGAGTTCGATCGGGCATGCGTATGAGCTAGCTCTCGGCATCACGCACTCGATCGGAGATTCTGAGGGGAGGCACATCCGGCGTTAGACAGTGCCCGATGCTCTCGGATGGACGAGACTGCGACTACGCTCCCGACCCCTGCCGTCGGCACCCCGGATCGGTCGTGGACGATAGGCGGCGCGCGCAAGCAGCTGCGCACCAAATCGTTGTGCGCACCTAGCGAGCATGAGAGAGAGCGTTCCGACGGCCCGCGACGCCGCCGGCTCGAGCTCGCGGCGGCGTGCCGTTCAGAGGCACCCCGGCATGTAGCCTCTCGCCCGATCGCGCGTCTAGCCTTAGCGTGTGGAGGCGTTCGAGTCGTTCGTGGCACTCGCGCTGGAGGCCGAAGATCTGGTCGTGTCCGAGGCGATCAAGTTCCCGGTGCGGCTCCAGACTCGCCGAACGGGTCACGTCGAGATTCAGACGCACGGCTATGAGGTTGACCTCGTGGGTGCCCGGGCCGACAGGCTGGTGCTTGCCACGGTGAAGTCATACCTGGGCTCGCGCGGCGTCGTGGCCGAGCACGTGACGGGGGAGACCGGGGACGAAAAAGCACGGAGGCGCTACTCGCTGCTGAACCGGCGGGAGGTTCGGGACCCGGTGATTAAGGCGGCGGCGAAGCGTTACGGCTACCGCACCGGCTAAGTCGAGCTACGGCTCTACGTCGGCAAGTTCTCGACGGGCGCGCACGAGGAGCGGGTCCGAAGATGGGCAACTCGGCAACGTGTCGGAGTGGGACCAATCGGCGTTTATGGGCTCACCGATGTGGTCGGAGTCGTCAGGCAGACGGCCGTCCCGCGCGGGTACAGAGACAACCCGGTGCTGGTCACGATGAAGGTGCTCGAGGCAGCGGGGATGCTGGCGGGGCCTTAACGGGCGTGACGCCGAATCGATGGGACACTCGTGATCGGAGCGCGCGACGGCGGTCCCGTAGCCCTCGTTTAGAGCACCTTTCTAGGAGGTCACGGCTCCGAGCAGGCACCGCTCCTCGACTCTATGGGCCAGGGCCGCTGTTCTCAGGCCATTTACGGTCGCAGGATCCGGTATCAATCCCGCCCCCGCTATGTCCCATCGGCGACCTTGGCCGCAGTCGGATCGAGGTTGCTCTTCGTACCGAAGGCGCTCGACGGGCGCCTTTATTCGTGTTTCGGGCTTGTTGCGATCGAGCGCGGTCAGCGTGACCGTCGGATGACGTCCTTGATCGCGGCGACCACGGTGCCGGGCGCCTTGCTGAGTATCTGTGTGTGCTTGGGGGGGGCGTCGTCGCGAAGACAGACACGCGCTCATTGCTCGGCGTCGGCGACGGCGGCACGCACCGTGCGCATCTCCTCCTCGGTGGCGCCCGAGTGGGCTCCGGTGCCGACCACGAACACGGTCGGGCACGCAAGTGCCGCGAAGCTGGGCCCGAGTTCGCCATTGACGGCGTCCATCTCGATCACGACATCCGCAGACTCCGCGGGAGACATCCGAGCCGAACGGCCAAGCGCCGTCAGGATGCGCATGATCCACCCCAGTCGGTGGAACTGCTTCGGGACCTTCTGCTCACCGGCCTCGTCGAACATCGCGATCGGATACGCCCCGTCGATCAGTACCAGTCCGCCCACCTGCTGGGGGTGCTGAGCGGCGTAGCGCACCGCGATCGTGGCCCCGTAGGACCACCCGACGAGGATCGGACGTTTCGAGATCGATCGCGTCGATGACGCGTCCGATGTCATCGACCGCCGCCTTTACGGAGTAGTCGGCCGAGGTCCCCGACTTCCCGCGCGCCCGCGCGTCGAATCGCACCGCGCGGTACTTCTGGGCGAGGCGTCGGATGATGCGGTCCCAGTTCCGTACGGTGCCGAAGCCGCCGCTGAGGAACAGCAGGGGAGGCGTGCCGCCCGGGGTGTCGACAGCGTAGAGTTGGGTGTCGGCGGCAAGAATCATGAGTTGTCGGGACATCGTGTTCGGACCGCTCCCCCGGCGAGCAACTCAAGCCGTTTCTTTCGGGTTGGCTGGTCGTGTTTCGTTGAAGCCCGACCGCCGCATCGATCGCATCGGTTGTGGCACTGAAATCGCTCGAGTACAACATCGCCCATCGGTCGGGCGGGGGTTACGCGTCATGTCGAGCTGGCGTAGCGGATCGGCTGAGGGTCGGCCGGGTCTGCTCATGGCCAACCGTGAGTGCCGGAGCACCGCTACGCTCGCATCGATGACGCCGGAGGAGCTCGCCAACCTCGTGCACCTGCGCCGCGCCCGCGATCTGATGGACCGCGAGTACGCGCGCCCGCTCGACGTCGCCGCGCTCGCCGCGTTGATGTCGACCGCCCACTTCTCGCGGAAATTCCGCACGACGTACGGGGAGACGCCACACGCCTACCTGATGACGCGTCGAATTGAGTGGGCGAAGGCGCTGCTGCGCCGCGGCGATCTGTCGGTCACTGAGGTTTGCATGGCGGTCGGCTGTTCGTCACTCGGCTCGTTCAGCGCACGCTTCACCGGGCTGGTGGGCGCGACACCGACGGCCTACCGGGCGCGTGACCACAGCGCGCTCGCGGGCGTGTCGGGCTGCGTCGTCAAGGATCTCACCCGCCCGAGCCGCAAGCCGAGCAGGATCGGAGAAACGCTCGGAGCGCCGGCTCCCTAGTGTGGGCCACATGAACCTCACACTCTCTCAATGCTTCGTCCTGGTGCATGACCCAGACCTCGCGCTGGCCTTCTACCGAGACACCCTCGACCTCGAACTCCGCAACGACGTCGCCCGCGGAGACTTCCGCTGGATCACCGTCGGAGCCGCCGCTCAGCCCGGCGTGGCCATCGTCCTCACGAACTACCTGAACGGCAGCCCCGCGGACCGCGACGCGCTTGCCGCCCTGCTTGCCAAGGGTGCCCTGAACGGCGTCCATTTCCACACCGACGATCTCGACTCCACCTTCGAGAAGCTGCGTGCCTCGGGCGCCGAGATCGTGCAGGAGCCGACCGACCAGCCGTGGGGTACACGGGACTGCGCCGTGCGTGATCCGTCCGGCAATCTGGTGCGGATCGACCAGCCGCCCGCCTCGTAGGGCTGATCGGATCGACGGGTTCCGCGGGCGCGGTCGCCGTTCGCGCCCCGTCGGTTTGGGCCGTCCGCGTCGACCCCTGACGCCCTCGGCCCAGCAAAGATCAATGAGGCTCATGGATGCAAAGCCCCTCGTGGCCGGAGATGCTGGCCGGCCCCTATGTGCGGACAGGGCCTGGGTTCCCGGGCCAGGCACACGACGAGAGGAGCCTGATGGGACTCGGGAAAGACATGCTCAAGAAATCGGTTGGGATCGGCCTCATAAAAGACGTCAAGCAGGGCAGCGAAGCGGCGAAGGCCGGAGCGGAAATGCTCGCCCAAAAGGACCAGATGCTCGCGCAGGCAGCGGAGCTTCGGGCCGCAAGCCAGGCGGGGGCGACCGCCGGTGCGGGCATGACCATGCCCGGAGCCGGCGTGATGCCGCCCGTCGGTCCGATTGACGGTTCTGACCTCGAGCCGATCGCCGGAGTGTCGCTGGAGAAGTACGTCGAGATCTCCAAGGGCCTCTCCGAGTATGGATACGACCAGTCGAAGGCGAGCCTGGTGGCCGCGTCCAAGGGTGTCTCGGCCGAGAGCTAGGAGGCAGCGGTGGCAGGCTGGAACGAACGCATCAAAGCCAACCGCGCGATCGGCCAGCGCTTTAACCAGCTCTACATGGGCGGCTGAGAAATGGGTCTCTTCAAGAACATGAACGACCTCTACAAGGCCGGAGGCGAACCGATGGGCAAGGGGCGGCACGCCCAGCGCAGCGAGAAACTGGCCAACGCCCAGTCGAAGATGTCTGCGGCGCGGGAGATGCTGGCTCAGCAGACACGCATGATGAACCTCGCGGCGACCGGCACCGACGCCTCGGCGACGATCATCGACGCGCGCCAGACGACGCAGATGATCAACTTCGAGCCGGTCGTCGAGCTCGACCTGCATCTGGTTGTCGAGGGCGGAGCGCCGTATCCGCTGACGGTGAGCCAGCCGGTACCCCAGCTGTATCTCGCCAAGGCACAGGCGGGTGGAACGCTGAAGGCGAAGATCGACCTCGCGGATCCTTCGGCGGTGTTCCTGGATTTCGCGAGGAGCTGACAGCTTAGGGCCTATCCCTGTAGGGCGGCGGCCGCTCGCACGGCGTGTGCGCGCTTGAGGGCGATCATGCCGCTGGCGAGTTGGAGGAGGGCGAGATGGTTCTCATCCTTCTTTGACCAGCGGATCAGGATCGCGCGGTTGCGGT
>DATAUP010000087.1:0-2426 GCA_036268195.1 Solirubrobacteraceae bacterium | reverse complement strand
TCGGAGCCGGCCGAGTTGACCAGGTTGAGGGCGACCGAGTTGGCGTCGTTGATCGGCACGTTCTCGGTCAGCGACGTGATCGGCACGCCCTTGGACTTCGCGATCGCGGCCGGGCCGGCGGCGATGTAGCCGGTGCCCGGGACGTTGGACTGCACGAACACGATCTTCTTGGCGCCGACGACGTCGAGCGCGTACTGGACCGCCCCGTCGGAGCTGTAGCGCGGTCCCATGTTGACCGCGGCGCTGTTGGGGGTCGACCAGCACTCGGGAGCGATCCCGGCGTCCATCTCGTAGATGCCGAGCTGCTTCCAGTAGGACTGATCCAGGGTGCACTCCAGCAGGTCGAACACACCGTCGATCGCCACAACATGATCTGACTGGATCAGCTTGTGAGCGGCGGCCGTGATCTGGGCGGGCTGCGTCTGGTCAAGCTCAACGAACAGCTTCAACGGATGTCCGCTGACGCCGCCGTTGTCGTTGACGCAGTTGAAGTACGCCTGGATCGTGTTCGGGCCGTCGGTGAAGTCCGTACCCGGCTGATGGGTGTCGATGGTGCCGATGTTGATCGGCGTGCCGGTGGCCTTGACCCCCGGCTTGGGCCCGCACGAAGAAACCGCGGCGGTGGTACCGCCGCTGGCGCTCGTGCCGGTGCTTCCGCCGGCACTCGTGCCGGTTCCGGTGCTCGCAGCGCTCGATGTCGCTGCGCTCGATGTCGTTCCGCCACCGGCGGAGCTGCTCGAACTGTTGGAACTGCTGCCACATCCCGCCAACGCGAGCAGCGCGACGGCAGCCACCAATGCGAGTCCGATCCGCATCCGTGGCATGAGGTGATAACTCCTCACGGCTCTCCTCTCCTCAGGGTGTCTCGCCGGCCTCGAGATCCTCTCGAGGCTGCGCGCATACTAATTGTGGACCCGCCTGCATGCAAGAAGCGGCTAACAGTCGCGCAATGCTCGTCTTTTGACCGGGTTTTTGGCCTTTCTTGCATGCAACGACTCTCCCGCATTAGACTGCCCCCGCCTCAGACGGTCTGCCGGGCGTCTCCGCCCGTTTCAACAGGCCCTGCCGGGCACGGCGATCGAATTGGCCAGGCCAGCTCACCGAACCCAAATCACGAAGGCGGTGCTCCGCCTGCGCGAGCGGATCTTCAACGGGGGCTTCTCGCCGGGTGAGCGCATGTCCGAGCTGCCGCTGGTCGAGCTGTTGGGCGTGAGCCGCACGCCGCTGCGCCTGGCGCTGGCCGAGCTCGAGCACGAGGGACTGCTGCGCGGCCTGCCCGGAGGCGGCTACGTCGTGCGCGAGTTCACCCAGGGCGACGTCCGCGACGCCATCGAGCTGCGCGGGGTGCTGGAGGGCACCGCAGCGCGCTTCGCCGCCGAGCGCGGCGCGACGGCGCGCGACCTGGCCGCGCTGCGCGCCACCAATGAGACGATCGGGACGCTCGTGCACCGCTCTGACTACGAGTCCTTCGAGCGCTATCTGAGCCTCAACGAGTCCTTTCACGGGCGCATGCTCAAGATGGCCCGTAGCGCCCTGCTGGTGCGCTCGCTGCAGGGGATCACGTCGCTTCCGTTCGCCGGGCCCAGCGCGCTCGTCTTCGCCCAGGCCGAGCTCCCGGCCTCCCGCGACATCCTCGTCATCGCCCATCGCCACCACAGTGGGCTGATCGATGCCATCGAGCGCCGTCAGGGCGCCCGGGCGGAGAGCCTCGCGCGCGAGCACGCCCGCCTCGCCCTGGCCAACCTCGAGATCGTCGTCGAGCACCGCGAGGTCCTTGACCGCGTGCCCGGGGCAGCGCTGATCAGGCTCACCGACGAGGCCGAGTCCGAGCCTGTGACCGACGTGGCGACAGACGCGGCGACCGCCCCCGAGCCCGCCTGAGCCGCGGGCGGTCATTCGGTCTGACCCGTCCCTGACTCGCTGACCGGGACGGGCTCCTCGACGTCGGCCCACTGGACCGCATGGCGCGCCGCGGCGTAGACATCGTCGCTCTGCGGGCGATAGCCGTCCTCCAGCGGCGGGCTCAGCGGTACCGGCATGAATGGCGCCCCGACGCGCTGGATCGGGGCGTCGAGGTAGTCGAAGGCCGCCGCCTGAAGCTCGGCCGCGAGCTCAGCGCCCAATCCGCCGGTGCGCACCGCCTCGTGGGCTACCACGGCACGTCCGGTCCGGCGTACCGACGCGGCGATCGTCTCGATGTCGAGCGGCACTAGCGTGCGCGGGTCGATGACCTCAGCCTCGATTCCGTCGCTCGCCAGCCGGTCCGCCGCGATCATCGCCTCGCCGACGAGTCGCGACAGGGCGACGATCGTCACGTCGCGGCCGCGACGCACGACGTGCGCGCGACCGAGCGGGAGCGGTTGGGGCGACTCCGGGACGTTCTCACGGCGGAAGTAGAGCGACTTGTTCTCGACGAACACCACCGG
>DATAUP010000086.1:0-4119 GCA_036268195.1 Solirubrobacteraceae bacterium | reverse complement strand
ATCGGGGTCGGAGGCCTCGCCCGGTTCAAGCTTGCCTTGGCCTTTGGCGTACGCGGGCATGTCCGAGGCGTCGATAGCCACGTCCCACCCGAGCACCGGGTTGCGCCGCTTCAGCTCTTTCAGCACCCGAGCGATGCAGCCCTCAAGCAGATGCGCGTGGTCGCGCAGCTTGGTCGTGAATCGATAGACGGCGTAGACAGAGGGCACGTCGCCGTCCGGTGCGATCACGGCAGCGAGCGCCGGGTGCTCTGCGACGAGTGCGACCGTGCGCGTCCAGGTCGGCAGGGCGTAGAGCGACTTGGCGAGAGCCATGCCGATCATCGCCCGGATCGGGTAGCCGGGGCGACCTGTCCAGCGGGTCGCCTGAAGCTCGTCTGCGAGGCGGGAAACCTCCGCCGATTCGAGGATGGACAAGAGGTCAGCGGCGACGGATCGCCGTGCTACGTTTGGCACGTCCATGGAGGCGCAATCTCCTTGGTCCGGACCCCCGGACGTTGGCGCGTCGCGGGGGTCACTTTTGGCTTGCTGATGCCGAAAACTACCAGTCGGACCGGACGGAAAAGCGCTGTCTGACGGCTGAAAAAGGGTCCCGAAAACCTCCGCCCGCGACGCACGCGACGGACTGGTATCGGGTATACCGAAGGTGAGCAGGTGGGTTCCCCATGTGCTCAAAGTGCGGCGGGCGAGGATCGAACTCGCACGGTCGAATGACCACCCGGGTAACAGCCGGGCGCGTCTGCCTAATTCCGCCACCGCCGCATGCGGTGGGAGGGGAGCCACTAACTCCTCTCCCACCCAAAATTTGTGTAGTGCCTCGCGCCGCTGACATCAGCGCTGCCATGGAGGCCCGGTTGTTGCCGCGAGTCTAATGCCCCGTTCGGCTGCTCAACCGTCTGTTTCAACTGCTGAAGGTCGATCCGGAGGCCGAGCCGGTCGAGGACGATCCCGCGCCGCCGCACGGCGACTCGTTAAAACAGCCCTAAGACTCGCCTTTGGCGAGCACATAGCCGACTGCAAGGGCCCCTTCACAGCAAAGGGAGTTCCGATTAATGGACGAAGGGGGCTCCTGTGAACCCGGTGGGCTATCTAGAAACCAGCGTCATCGAGTGCGCCGACAACCTGGAGAGCTTGCAAGCGATCCCGAGCGAGTGCGTTGACCTGATCTACCTCGATCCGCCGTTCTTCAGCAACCGGCATCAGCAGACGGTATGGGGCCGCGAGTACCGCGAATTCGAGGACAAATGGGACGGTGGCATGTCGGAGTATCTCGACTTCATGCTCGTACGCGTCCGGGAGATGCACCGCGTTCTGAAGCCCACGGGCTCGCTCTACTTCCACTGCGACTGGCATGCGGTCCACTACCTGAAGGTGATGCTCGACAGCGTTTTCGGACTTGGCCAGTTTCGCAACGAGATCATCTGGAAGCGAACAAGCGCACACTCAAGCGCCAGTCGATATGGCCCCGTCCACGACACGATCCTGTTCGTTGCCAAGGGCGAGACGTACACCTGGAATCAGCTCTACCAGGAGTACGACCCAGCCTATGTCGAGTCGAAATATCGCTTCGTAGACGCCACGACGGGACGGCGTTACCGCAAGAGCGATCTAACCGGATCGGGGATTAGGTACGGCGCGACAGGTTTGCCTTGGCGCGGCCTCAACGTGAGCGCCAAAGGGCGACACTGGATGGTCCCACCCGATGAGCTGGACAAGCTTGACGAGGAGGGGCGGATAGTTTGGCCAGCGAAGGTCGGCGGCATGCCCGAATACAAGCGGTATCTAGACGAGATGCCCGGCGTGCCGTTGCAGGACGTTTGGACGGATCTCGATGCGCTCAATGCGCGAGCCACGGAGCGCGTTGGCTATCCGACGCAGAAGCCGGAGGCGCTGCTTGAGCGGATCATCAGGGCCAGCAGCAATCCCGAAGACATCGTGCTTGACCCCTTCTGCGGTTGCGGGACGACAATTGCAGTTGCGGACCGGCTAGATCGCAAGTGGATCGGCATCGACAAGAGTCCGACGGCGGTCAGCGTTATGAGGCGGCGAATGGAAGCGATGGGCGCAGAGGACGTGAGCGTCCACGGGCTGCCGGTCACCATGCAGGATCTCAAGGGCCTCGATCCGTTCGAGTTTCAAGCGTGGATCGTTCAACGGGTGCTCGGCTCCCCCTCGCCGCGTAAGTCGGGCGATATGGGCATCGACGGTCTGTCTTTCTTCGAGGGGCTGCCGATCCAGGTCAAGCAGTCGGAGCGTGTTGGGCGAAAAGTCGTGGACGAATTCGAGACTGCGATCTCGCGCAACAAGAGCCATAAGGGCTACCTAGTGGCATTCAGCTTCGGCCGTGGGGCCGTTGAGGAGGCGGCTCGCACACGGATGGAGGATGGACCGGAGGTCGTTCTCGTCAAGGTGTCCGACGTGCTTCGAGTCGGCGAGCTAGTCGACGCGGCCGAGCGCGACGAAATTAACCCTGAGCGCGCGCCTGATTTGATGGGCCTGTTCAGTACCAAGCAGAGGCTTTCCGAAGGGTTCAAAGTGTTCCCGGAGCCGCCGGACAAGGCGAAACGAAAGGCACGCAAGAGTCGGTCGCGTCAACTTCAGTTGGACACAAGAGCGCCGAGCAAAGGCAGGTCGCGGAACTAGCGCCTCACGCCTCGGCGGGTTGGCAGTACATCAGCCTCCGTCCGCCAACCTGTGCGCTCTGCGTCGGTTCTCTTGCACGTCGAGTAGCGCACGCACGCAGACTCATGGGTAGCCGACGCCCGAAAGCGGGGTACCGCCGATGAACGCAGTCCCGCTAAGCCCGGCCGGTGTTGGCCGGATGAGTTTCGCTAGAGCCTCTAGAGCCTCTAGCGCCCGCATGCGGGCGCTACTTTCTACATCCCATTCTCGTTTTTTGGCTCTATCAAGCCATTTTCGACATCAGCCTGAAGTACTTGTGCGTGCAACCATCACGCGCTATACTAACTAAACTTTCGTAAGCTCATATGGAGCAATAACTGATGACCTCATCTGCAGACACTCCCCAGACGCAGCCCTCTCAGCCGAAGCAATTGCTGCGGCTGATCCCCCTCGATGACACCGTCGTCTTCCCCAACATGGGCATCACGCTGACCGTCGACGTCGGCGAGGATGAGCGTGTCGTGCTCGTGCCCCGCCACGAGAACGAGTTTCTCGAGGTCGGCACCATCGCCGAGGTGACCGAGCAGATTCGCCTCCCCGGCGGCGGTCGCGCCGTTGCCATCTCCGGCGAGCACCGCGCCCTGATCGGCGCCGCCCAGACCGGCCCCAACGGCGAGCTGCGCGTCGAGGTCGAGGAGCGTCCCGACGAGGTGCCCGTCGACAAACGCACCCGCGAGCTCGAGCGCGAGTACCGCGCCGTCGTCGAGGAGATCCTCGAGCTGCGCGGCGATGACGGACGCATCGCCGCCTTCCTGCGCGCCATCGCCGAGCCCGGCGCGCTCGCCGACTCCGCCGGCTACTCGCCCAACCTCTCATACGAGCAGAAGGTCGAGCTGCTGCGCACCATCGACGTGCCCGACCGGCTCGCGCTCGCCGTCAGCCTGCAGCGCGAGAGTCTCGCCGAGCTGCAGGTCCGCAAGCGCATTCGCGAGGACGTGCAGGAGGGCGCCGAGAAGCAGCAGCGCGAGTACTTCCTGCGCAAGCAGATGGAATCGATCCGCAAGGAGCTCGACGAGGACGACGCCTCGATCGTCGACGAGTACCGCACCAAGATCGAGGAGTCCGGCATGCCCGAGCACGCGCGCGAGCAAGCCGAGAAGGAGCTCGGCCGGCTGGAGCGGATGGGCGAGCAGTCGGGTGAGGCGAGCATGATCCGCACCTACCTGGACTGGATGATCTCCCTGCCGTGGAGCAAGCGCTCGGAGGAGCACCTGGACCCGGTGGCGGCGCGCGAGGTTCTCGACGCCGATCACGCCGGCCTGGATGACGTCAAGGACCGGATCGTGGAGTACATCGCGGTCAAGAAGCTGCGCGTCGATCGCGGGATCACCGAGGACAAGCGCTCCGGCGCGATCCTCACCCTGATCGGACCGCCCGGGACCGGCAAGACCTCGATCGGCGAGTCGATCGCCCGTGCCACCGGACGTGAGTTCGTGCGGA
>DATAUP010000085.1:0-1898 GCA_036268195.1 Solirubrobacteraceae bacterium | reverse complement strand
GCGTACGAGCTCGACCCTGACCTGCCGCTGCAGACCGGCCAGTTTCAGACGCCGGTCGGCCGCAGCCTGTTCGGCGCGTTCTCGGACACCGCGCCTGACCGTTGGGGCCGAAAGCTCATTGACCGGACAGAGGCGGCCTCGGCTCGTGAGGAGCGGCGCACGGCTCGCTCGTTCTCGGAAGCCGACTACCTGCTCGGCGTGCGCGACGATCTGCGCCAGGGCGCGCTGCGTTACCGCCGGGCTGACGGCGAAGCGTTCCTGGCGACCGAGGACACTGGCGTCCCGGCGCTGCTGCAGCTCGGCACACTGCTGAACGCTTCGGAGGCGCTCGAACGCGACGACCCGACCAGCCAGCAGCTCCGGCTGCTGCTGCGGGGCGGCTCGTCGCTCGGCGGCGCTCGCCCCAAAGCGCATGTCATCGGCACTGACGGCCGGCCAGCGATCGCGAAGTTCCCCAGCCCCAAGAACGACGACTGGGACATCATCCGCTGGGAGTACGTCGCGTTGGAGCTCGCTCGCCAGGCCGGCGTCACCACCGCCGATCATCAGCTCGAACGGGTGGACGGCAAGCCAGTCATCATCCTGCGACGCTTCGACCGACGAGCCGACGGAGAGCGCATCGGGTACATCAGCGCGATGACGCTGCTGTCCGCCGGCGACGGGCAGACCTTCGACTACCTCGACATCGGCCAGCAGATAGAAGCCGACAGCGACCGCGCGACCGAGGACCTGCGCGAACTGTGGACCCGGGCCGCGTACGGCCGGCTCATCTCCAACACCGATGACCACCTGCGCAATCACGGCTTCCTGCGCGGCTCCGCAGGCTGGCGGCTCTCACCCGCGTTCGACATCAATCCCAACCCGCAGCGCGAGGCGTTCGCAACCACCTTCGCCACCGACGACACCGGCACCCTCGCGCCGCTGCTCGACAACGCCGAACTATTCCGTCTGGACACCGACGCGGTGGCGAGCACGCTCGCGCGGCTCACCTCTGCCACCGACCAATGGGAGAAGACCGCGCTGCAGCGCGGTCTGTCCAGCGCGGCGACCGCGCAGATGGCACCCGCGTTCGAATCCGCCGCCCGCGAAGAAGCACGAGACCTTCTCGGCATGCAGCCAAGCCGCGGCAATTGAATCGACCAAGGATTGCAGGGGCCGCGCCGGTCGGAAGTTCAGCTGGGCATTTGACACAGTTGCGATCGTGATCTCACGACGTTCACGGCTTGGTCAACGAGGCCCCCGCCGCTCTCGATGGGTGCATCATCCCGATGGCGCGTAAGGCCCGGGCTGAGACGGAGGTCGGTCTCGATCTCGTCGTTGAGCAGTTGTCCGCGGAGCAGCTGCGCGAAGTGTTGGCATGGGCGGCTGAGTGGCACGAGGATGTCGAGCGGCGCGTGCGGTTGACGGCGGCGCGGTCGAGCGGTGATCTGCGGGTGCTGCGTGCCGAGGTCGATCGCGGGTTGCGCACGCGGCGCTTCCTTGGCTACCGGGAGAGCGTGGAGTGGGCGCGAGCGGCCCGACCGGTGGTGATCGAGCTCGAAGCGGCCGTCGGTGCCGGCCCCTCCCGGGAGCTGGTCGAACTGCTGGAGCGTGGAATCGCGCATGTGGTGAAGGTGATCCAGACCAAGGCGGACGACTCGTCGGGGATGGTCGGCGATCTCGCGCGGGATCTATTGGAGCTGCACGCCCGCGCGTGCGATGCCGGCGTTGCCGATCCGGTGAAGCTCGCGCGGTGGATGATCCGGTTTCGGTTCAGCGATCAGGATTTCTTCGAGGCCGATCCAGTGCGCTACCGCGCCGCGCTGGGCGAGGTGGGGCTGGCGGAGTTCCGCTCATTGCTGGCCGCGCAGAGCGATCAGGACGGGTTTGCTGCCCGGTACGCGCGTGAGCGGCTTGCC
>DATAUP010000084.1:0-107575 GCA_036268195.1 Solirubrobacteraceae bacterium | reverse complement strand
AGCGAGCGCACTGAGCCGGTCGCTGTCCGTCGTGTCGGCGCTGGTCGCGGCCGGCGAGACCGACGTGCGCACTGCCCTCGCGGCCGCCCGCTCCGAGCTCGATGCCGCGCCTGTGCAGACCGAGTACTTGCAGATAGTCAGCCCGAACACGTTGCTGCCGATGACCACGATCGACGGGCCTGCACTGGTGCTCGTCGCCGCGCGGGTCGGCAGCACACGCCTGATCGACAACCAGCCGCTCTCCCCCGATCCCACGAGCTCTCGACCGTCGGCGGCGGCGGGAAGCAACACGAGGAGTGATTGAAATGCAGCGCACGATGCTCAAGTCCAAGATCCACAGAGGAACCGTCACCGGTTCCGACCTGCACTACGTCGGTTCGATCACAGTCGACGCCGATCTGCTCGAGGCAGCCGACATCCGCGAGTTCGAGCAGGTCGCGGTTGTCGATGTCGACAACGGCGCTCGCTTCGAGACCTACACGATCGCCGGCGCGCGCGGCTCGGGCGCCCTGCAGGTCAACGGTGCCGCTGCACGCCTGGTCCATCGGGGTGACACGATCATCGTCCTCTCTTACGGAACCTACGCCGAGGCGGAACTCGACGTCTACGAGCCGCGTGTCGTGCACGTCGACATCTCGAACCACGTCCTTGCCGTCGACAATGCGCCCGCGACGCTCTTGACCGCGGCCGTCGCGTAAAGGAGGCAGCAATGTCCTCACATCCCTCACAGATCGCCGTAATGGATGACGCGTCGCGCCTGCCGGTGACGCTCTCGATCCTGAACGAGCGCCACCGCCTGCGTGAGGCGCTCGTGATGGTCACGGCCTACGACTTCCCCAGTGCCCGTGCCGCCGAGGCGGCCGGTGTCGACATCGTGCTAGTCGGCGACTCGGGCGCGATGACCGTGCTCGGCTACCCGTCGACCGTCGAGGTCAGCACCGATGAGATGGTGATGCTCACGCGCGCGGTGCGCCGAGGGCTGCGTACCCCCTTCCTGATCGCGGATCTGCCGTTCGGCTCGTACGAGGAGTCCGACGAGCAGGCCGTCCGCACCGCGATGCGGTTCGTCAAGGAGGCAGGCGCCGACGCGATCAAGCTGGAGCGCGGCAACGCGACCTCGGTCGCGCGGGCGCGGGCGATCATTCAAGCTGGCATCCCGGTGATGGGCCACGTCGGCCTGACGCCACAGACCTCAACCGCCCTTGGCGGCTATCGCGCCCAGGGCCGCAGCGCCGGAAGCGCCGCACGTATCGTCGAGGAGATGCTGGCGCTGCAGGATGCCGGATGCTTCGCCATCGTCCTCGAGGCGGTACCTGCGGCGGTCACCGAGGAGCTGATGCCACTGATCGACGTGCCGGTGATCGGCATCGGCGCCGGCCCTGCGACCGACGGACAGGTGCTGGTGTTCCACGACCTGCTCGGCATCCGCGAGGGCCGTGGCGCCCGTTTCGTGCGCCGCTACGCCGACCTGCAGATGGAGATGAACGCGGGCGTTGCCGCGTACGCGGCGGACGTCCGCGGGCACAGGTATCCGGCGTCCGAGCACTGCTACACGATCGACGCCGAGGAGCTCGCGGAGTTCCACGCGGAACTTTCCGCTCTGAGCGACGAGAAGTCACGCGGCTGATACCAGCGGTCGCGGCGCGACCGACAACCCAATAGCATGCGGCATGTGCCGCGGATCACACAGGTTTTCGCACCACGTGACCGGGTCTACTTCGAACTGTTCGAAGAGGCCGGCCATAACATCATGCGCTCCGCGGAACTACTGGAGCGGCTGCTTGCGGACTATCCGGACCACCGCGACTTGGCCCAGGACATTCGCGACTGCGAGCACGAAGGTGACCGCATCACCCACGAGATCCTCGACCGCCTCAACCACACGTTCGTCACCCCGATCGACCGCGAGGACATCCTCGCGCTGACCTCGGCGCTCGACGACATCGTCGACTACATCGAGGAGGTCGCCGATTACCTCGGCCTCTACAAGATCGAGGCGCCGATGGATCAGGCGATCAAGCTGGCCGAGGTGATCAACCAGGCCGCGCGGCAGATCGCAGAGGCGATCCCGCGGTTGCGCGGCTTCAACGACATCTCGGGGCACACCGTCGAGATCAACCGCTTGGAGAACGAGGGTGACCGCATCACCCGGGAGGCGATCGCATCGCTCTTCGACGGCGGCATCGATCCGATGGTCGTGATCCGCTGGAAGGACCTCTTCGAGCGGCTCGAGGCGGCTATCGACGCCGCCGAGCACGTCGCGCACATCCTCGAGGGGATCGTCATCAAGAACTCGTGACGCGGATCTACGGACTTACGACCCGGGGCACTTCGTGCGAGGGACCGACGTCCATACACCCGCATCACGTAGCTTCGAAGCCGAGCGCACTACCAGGCTCGCTTCGAAGCTGAGCCCTACTCGTAGTTGATTGTGCGCAGCACCCGCGCCGGTGCGCCGGCGGCAATCGAGAACGCCGGGATGTCGGTCGTCACGACCGAGTTGGCGCCGATCACCGAGCGTTCGCCGATCGTGACGCCGCTGGTGATGACGACGTGGGCGCCGCACCAGACATTGTCACCAATCCGCGTTGGCCCCTTGCTGCTGAAGCCCTGCCAGGGCACCGGGCGGTTCGGGTCGTCATAGCGGTGGCTGGAGTCGGTGATCACGCAGCCGTTGGCGAACATGCAGTGCTCGCCGATCTCGACTAGCTCCAGCGCGGCGACCATCACACCGACGTTGAAGAACGATCCACCGCCGATGCGGACCCGAGCCGGCGCGGGCATCGTAATCCAGACGTGCGGCTCGAACAGGACCTGCGGGCCGAGCTCGAGGCGCCCCTCGCGCAGGGCGTCCAGCACCTCGCCGTGCAGGGGCCAGCGCGCGAATGCCTGGCGCCGCGCGAGCTCGTAGTGGATCCGCGCCCGGTTCCACGGCATCGAGGAGCGCTCGTACCACCGCCACTTCTGCAGCCACAGGTGTGCTGCAGCGATCAGTTCGGCGCGCTCCGCGCCGTCAGTGCCGGACCCCACGGGGTCAGTATCAGGCCTCTACCGGCTGCTTGCGTCGTCGCTTCGGTGCGGCGGGCTTGGCGGTCTTGCCCAGCAGCGGCTTCAGGAATTGCCCTGTGTAGGACGCGGGAACCGCTGCGATCTGCTCCGGCGTGCCGCTCGCGATCAGCTTCCCGCCCTCGTCGCCGCCCTCGGGGCCGAGATCGATCAGATAATCCGAGACCTTGATCACGTCGAGGTTGTGCTCGATCACGACGATCGAGTTGCCGGCTTCGACGAGGCGGTCGAGCACTTCGAGCAGCCGTTGAATGTCCGCGAAGTGCAGTCCGGTCGTCGGCTCGTCGAGGATGTAGATCGTGCGGCCAGTCGCGATCTTGCTGAGCTCGGCAGCGAGCTTGACGCGCTGGGCCTCGCCCCCGGAGAGCGTCGTTGCCGGCTGCCCCAGCCGCATGTAGCCGAGGCCGACGTCGTGCAGCGCCTGCACCCGCCGCCTGATCTTGGGGATGTGCGCGAAGAACTCGAGTGCCTCGTCGATCGGCATCTCGAGCACGTCCGCGATCGTCTTGCCCTTGAAACGGACCTCGAGTGTCTCCCGGTTGTAGCGCTTGCCGTGGCACTGCTCGCACGGCACGTAGACATCCGGGAGGAAGTGCATCTCGATCTTGATCTGGCCGTCTCCGCGGCAGACCTCGCAGCGCCCGCCCTTGACGTTGAACGAGAAACGACCCGGCTTGTAGCCGCGGGCGCGCGCCTCGGGCGTCTTCGCGAACAGGTCACGGATCTGGTCGAACAGGCCGATGTAGGTCGCCGGATTCGAGCGCGGCGTGCGCCCAATCGGAGACTGTTCGACCGCGATGATCTTGTCGAGCTGTTCCAGGCCGCTGATGTTGGTGTGCGCACCGGCGCGCACACGCGTCTTGCTCAGCCGGTTGGATGCCGCCTTGTACAGAACCTCGTTGACGAGCGTCGACTTCCCCGAGCCGGAGACTCCGGTGACGCTGCACATCACCCCGAGCGGAACCTTGACGTTGATGTCCTTGAGGTTGTTCTCGGAGGCGCCCTTGATCTCGATGTAGCCGGACGGCTTGCGCCGCTTCTTCGGCACCTCGATCGTCCGAGTACCGGCCAGGAACTGTCCGGTCAGTGACTCCGGTACGGCGGCGACCTCGTCTGCCGTGCCCTGCGCGACGACGTGCCCGCCGTACTCACCGGCACCTGGACCGATGTCGAGCAGATGGTCGGAGGCGCGCATCGTGTCCTCGTCGTGCTCCACGACCAGAACCGTGTTGCCGAGATCTCGCAGGCGCTCGAGCGTCGTGATCAGCTTGTGGTTGTCGCGCTGGTGCAGACCGATCGAGGGCTCATCGAGTATGTAGAGGACGCCGACCAGTGACGATCCGATCTGAGTCGCCAGGCGGATCCGCTGCGCCTCCCCGCCTGACAGCGTCGCGGCCGCTCGCTCCATGCTGAGGTAGCCGACACCGACGTTCTCCAGGAAGCTGAGCCGCTCGTCGATCTCGCGCAGAATCAGGTGGGCGATGCGCCTGTCGTGCTCCGAAAGCTCCAGCTCGTGAACCCAGCTGAGCGCCTTGCGCGCGGAAAAGGCCGTGTACTCGTGAATCGGCAACCCCGCTACCAAAACCGCCCGCGACTCGGGCCGCAACCGTGCGCCCTTGCACTCCGGGCACGGTCGCAGCGTCATGTACTCCTCGATCTTCTCCTTGACGAACTCGGATTCGGTCTCCCGGTAGCGGCGCTCAAGGCCCTTGACGATGCCCTCGAAGGCGGTGGTGTAGTTGCGCCGGCGCCCGAAGCGGTTGCGGTAGGCCACCTGGAAGCGATCGCCGTTGGTGCCGTACATGAAAAAGTCGCGCTGCTCCTCGGGTAGCTCTGCCCAAGGCACGTCCATGTCGACGCCGTAGCGCTCGGAGATCGCCTGCATCAACTGCTCGTAGTAATCCGAGGCGCTCGCGGCCCATGGCGCGATCGCGCCCTCGCCGATCGAGACGGCCGGATCGGGCACGACCAGGTCCGGATCGATCTCCATCTGCGATCCAAGCCCGGTGCAGCGCGGGCAGGCTCCGTGCGGCGAGTTGAAACTGAAGATGCGGGGTTCGAGCTCGACCAGGCTCGGCCCATGCACGGGGCAGGCGAACTTCTCGCTGTAGAGCTGGACATGGCCGGCCGGGGTGCCGGGTGGGATCCCATCCACCAACTCGATCTCGACCAGACCGCCGGCAAGCGTCACAGCCGTCTCGATCGAGTCCGCGAGGCGCTTGCGCAGGTCCTCCTTCATCACGAGACGGTCGACGACGATCGAGATGTCGTGCTTGAACTTCTTGTCGAGCGCGATCTCCTCATCGAGCCGGCGCAGCTCGCCGTCGATCTTGGCTCGCGTGAAACCCTCTGCCCGGAGCTCATCAAGCTGCTTGCCGTACTCCCCCTTGCGGCCGCGGACGATGGGCGCCATCACCATGAAGCGCGCCCCCTCGGGCAGCTCCATGACCTGGTCGATGATCTGCTCGGCCGACTGACCGGTGATCGGGCGGCCGCAGATGTGGCAGTGCGGCTTGCCGATCCGCGCCCACAGCAGACGCAGATAGTCGTAGATCTCTGTGACGGTGCCGACCGTCGAACGCGGGTTGCGCGAAGTCGTCTTCTGATCGATCGAGATCGCCGGGGACAGCCCCTCAATCGAGTCGACGTCGGGCTTGTCCATCTGCCCCAGGAACTGACGCGCGTAAGCCGACAGCGATTCCACGTAGCGGCGCTGCCCTTCGGCGTAGATCGTGTCGAACGCCAGCGATGACTTCCCGGAGCCGGACAGCCCGGTGATGACCGTCAGCGAGTTCCGCGGGATCGCGACGGTGATGTCCTTGAGGTTGTGCTCCCGTGCACCGGAGACGATCAGCTGATCCACGTAGACCAGTCTATTGAACCGAACAGACGTTCGGTCCGGGTCTGCGGTCAGGATCAGTCCGCGACGGACGAGTAGACCTCGTCCAACAGCAGTTGCCTGTCCTCGAGCTCGAAGTTCTCGGACAGGTAACGGTCAGTCTCGTCGCGCGGCGTGCCGTTGAGCGCCATGTTGAGTGCGACCAGACGCGCACCCTCGATGTCCTCGGTGATCGTCTCCTCTGAGATCTCGACCACCGTGGCGTCGGTCAGGGCCGCCTCGACGCCATCGCCGGTCAGCAAAGCCGCGATGGCAGGCTGGGGCTCGTTCGCAAGCAGAGGCTCGCCCCCGGTTTCACTCTCGAAGCGAGCACGCGGTCCGACGGCGTCGCGCACCCCCTCGAAGTTCCCTTCGAGCAGCTGCAGGTCGGCGTTCAGACGGTTGGAGCCGGTGCGCAGGCCGTCGATCAGCGAAGACAGTTCGGACTCCATTGCGTTCAGACGCTGCAGCATCACCGCGGTCGCCTCGGAGACGCCGCCGACGTAGTCACGCGCCTGGGTGGTCGCGTCGCTGCGCTGCGTCTGCGCCTCCTGGGCCGCCTCGGCTCGGATCTCACGCGCCTCGGTCTCGGCCTGGCGCAGGATCTCGGTTGCGCTGGCCTCGGCTGCCTCGATGATGGCCCGTACCTGTTCGCTGGCGGAGGACGCGAGCGACTCGGTGTGGCGGCGCGCGGTGAGCCGCAACTCCTCGACCTGGCTGGCGATCTCGGAGAGGTGCGCATCGACCGCTTCAGGGTCGTAGCCGCGGCGCCCGATCGGAAAATCGCGCTTCTCGATGCTCTGCCTGTCCAGCGCCATGGCGGGGAGCCTAGCGAACCCTCGAGCGAGGGCATGCTTCCCACTCGGAGGAAGAGCCCGTCAAGACTGACCGTAGTGATCCGGGAGATCGCGACAGTCGATCCAGCGATCGCACAGATGCCGCAGGGCCACTTCCTGATGGTGGACGTTCTGCCGCCGACGGCACCGAGCCTCAGCGGACGCGTTTGGTCGGCGACGCCTTGGCGGGGGTCGCATCGGTAGCGCGCTGGGCGAGCGCGGCAGCGCGGACGCGGCAGCGCGGCAGCGCGGAGCGGCAGAAGTCCAGGAAGAGGTGGGTCGCCGCCCCGCGACCGAGCAAGACGCCGCGCGCGCCTCGATTTCGGTCGTGCAGACTAAGGCATTCGCCAGCGAGGTCGCGGTCACAGTGGCCAGCGACCTCTTCTCGCTGACCGGCGCGAGCGCTGTAGACGAACGCTACGACTTCTCACGTCACTGGCGTAACGCCCGCACCCACGCCAGCCACGACCCGGTCGACTGGAAGTACCACCACACCGGAGATTTCCTACTCAACGGGGTCCTACCTCCGAACCACCCGCAGATTAGCCCGGACGCTGTCGAGCGGGACAGCGTCCGGAGTGCCTACCCGCGGCCGGTGGCGACCGCGACGTCGAGCTCGCGCTTGAGGTCGCGGATCTCGTCGCGCAGCCTGGCCGCATACTCGAAGCGAAGATCCTCGGCGGCGGCGAGCATCTCCTCCTCGAGCTCGATCAGCTTGCGCTCGATCTCGGCGGGCGCCATCGTGCCGGCCGCCTCGCGGCGGCGGCGGCGCGACTTCGGAACCTTCGACTGGGACTGAAGGAACTCAGCGATGTCGGAGATGCCCTTGGTGATCGTCTCTGGAGTGATGCCATGCTCGAGGTTGTAGGCAACCTGAATCTCGCGCCGGCGATCTGTCTCTTCGATCGCGGCGCGCATCGCGGCACTCTCCTTGTCGGCGTACATCAGCACTCTGCCCTCGACGTTGCGGGCCGCGCGGCCGATCGTCTGGATCAGCGACGTGGCGCCGCGCAGGAAGCCCTCCTTGTCGGCATCGAGGATCGCGACCAGTGACACCTCCGGCAGGTCGAGTCCCTCGCGCAACAGGTTGACGCCGACGAGAACGTCGAACTCGCCGAGCCGTAGCTCGCGGATGATCTGAATCCGCTCGAGCGTGTCGACCTCGGAGTGCAGGTAGCGGACCTTGAAGCCCATCTCAAGCAGGTAGTCGGTCAGGTCCTCCGACATCTTCTTGGTGAGGGTCGTGACCAGCGTGCGCTCATCGCGCTCGACCCGGGTCCTGATCTCGTTCATCAGATCGTCGATCTGATTCTTGGTCTCGCGCACCTCGATGTCCGGGTCGACAATCCCGGTCGGGCGCACGATCTGCTCGACGATCCGATCCGAGTGCGTGCGCTCGTATTCGCCCGGGGTGGCGGAGACAAACACCATCTGGGGCGTGACCGAGAGGAACTCCTGGAACGTCTGCGGGCGGTTGTCGAGCGCGCTCGGCAACCGGAATCCATAGTCGACGAGCGTCTGCTTGCGGCTGCGATCGCCCTCTGACATGCCACCGATCTGAGGCACCGTCTGGTGCGACTCGTCGATGAAGCAGACGAAGTCATCGGGGAAGTAGTCGAGCAGGCAGTACGGGCGCTCGCCGGGCTTGCGGCCGTCGAGGATGCGGCTGTAGTTCTCGATCCCGCTGCAGAAGCCCATCTCGCGCAGCATCTCCATGTCGTACTGGGTGCGCTGGCGCAGACGGTGGGACTCGAGCAGCTTGCCTTCGGCGTCGAGTTCGGCGGTGCGCTCCTCGAGTTCCTTGCCGATCTGGGCGACGGCGTCCTCGATCTGGCCCTCGCGCACGTTGTAGTGCGAAGCCGGCCAGATCGCGACGTGCTCGATGTCGTCTTCGATCAGCTCGCCCGTCACCGGGTCGAAGTGCTGCAGGTGCTCGACCTCGTCGCCGAACATGCTGATCCGGTATGCGGTCTCGGCGTACGCGGGCCAGATCTCGAGCGTCTCGCCGCGCACGCGGAAGTTGCCACGCGCGAGGGCGGTGTCGTTACGGGTGTACTGGATGCCCACGAGCTTGCGCAGCAGGCGGTCACGGTCGATCATCGCGCCCTTGGTCAGGGTCTGCAGGTTCTCGTCGTAGACCTCCGGCGAACCGAGTCCGTAGATGCTGGAGACCGAGGCCACGATCAGGACGTCACGGCGGGCGAACAGCGACGCGGTGGCGGCGTGGCGCAGGCGGTCGATCTCCTGATTGATCGCCGAGTCCTTCTCGATGTAGAGGTCCCTGCTGGGCACGTACGCCTCGGGCTGGTAGTAGTCGTAGTAGGAGACGAAGTACTCGACCGAGTTACGCGGGAAGAAGGTGCGGAACTCGTTACACAGCTGGGCGGCCAGCGTCTTGTTGTGAGCGATCACCAGCGCCGGACGGTTGACCTCGGCGATCGTCGCCGCCATCGTCATCGTCTTGCCCGTGCCGGTGGCGCCGAGCAGCGTCATCGCCCGCTGGCCGGCGCGCAGACCCTCGGCCAGGCTCGCGATCGCAGCCGGCTGGTCGGCGGTGGGGCTGAAGGTGGTGTCTAGGTCGAATCCGGGCAATTGGCTTCCCTTTATCGATCGTAGCGGTGAGGCGGTCAGCTCCTGACCGCATTGTCGAACGTGTGCTCAGGTGCGCCGGCCGCGCAGTGCCGGCCAACCGGGCAGTGCCGGCCCAACCGGGCGGGGCCGGTTGCGAACTGCCGGCGTGGCCGAGTGGGCCGGCTGCACGGTGCCGGCCCCGCGACGGAGCGTTCGGTGTGCCATAGCCGAAAGCCGATTTTGCGTTATGCCGTCGGCGTTATAACGCAAAACCGGGGTCTGGGGGCGGTGTCGCGCTGGGGCGGCCTATGCCGACACGGGCGGCCTATGCCGACACGGGCGGCCTGTGCCGACACCGCCGGCCTATGCCGGCACGGTCGGCCTACGCGGGCACGGTCGGCCTATGCGACCAGCGCGCCGCGCGTAGTTGGAACCTGTTCAATCTGACAATCCTCACCGTCAGTTCGGCACATTGTCAGGATCGACATGAAAATCGCCTGTTTTCGGCCACATCACCGAAGCGGGGCGAGGATTGTCAGATTAAGCAGGTAGTTTTCCCCGAAACGCGGATCCTGCGCGGGCTTTGGGGGCTCGGGGCGGTCAGCTGGACGCGACGAGCCCGTGCAGGACTGCGCCGGGGGCCATCAGCCGGACGCAAACGAGGCCCGTGAAGGGCTTTGCCCCAAGGGGCGGTCAGCCGGACGCAAACGAGGCCCGTGCAGGGCTTTGCCCCAAGGGGCGGTCAGCTGGACGCGAATGGGCCGTGCAGGGCTGCCCAGTACAGGAGCATGATCGTCTTGCCGTCCATGATGCGGCCGTCGGCGGCCATCTCCAGCGCCGCGTCGAACTGCAGCTCGAGGACCTCGATGTCCTCGCCGTCCTCTACCAGCCCTCCGCCGGCGTGGGTGCGGTCTGCCGGCGTGTACGGAGCGGCGTAGAAGTGGACCCGCTCCGTAACCGATCCCGGGCTCATGTAGGAGTCAAAGAGGTGCTCCAACTCCCCGACCTTGACGCCGAGCTCCTCAGCGGCCTCGCGACGGATCGCGGTCTCGGGGTCGTCCTCGTCGAGCAGCCCAGCCGCGGCCTCGATCAGTAGGCCGTCCGGATGGTCGTTGACGTAGACCGGAAACCTGAACTGCCGGGTCAGGAGGACGGTGCCCTGCCCGCGGTCATAGAGCAGGATCGTGGCCCCGTTGCCGCGGTCGTAGGTCTCGCGCTGTTGCCGCTCCCAGCTCCCATCGCGGCGGCGGTAGTCGTAGGTCGTGCGCCGCAGCACGTGCCAGCCGTCGGAGGTGATCTCGACATCGCGGACGACGACGTCCGGATTGCGACCCAGGTCGCGACCTACTCGGTCAAGGCCGGTGCGGCCACGGCCATCAGGAGTGTCCACGCCGGGATGCAAGGGTTTCGTCATGGCGAGCACGATACGGAGCATGCTCCATGCCCGAGGGCGCGGTGCGGCCTCAGGTGTAGCCGAGCTGGCGCGCATACTTCGATCGGTACGCGCGCTGCTTCCTGAGCACCTCGTTCACGTACGCGCGGGTCTGCTGGATCGGAATGTCGCCGATCGTGAACTGACGGTGCGCGGCGCGGGCCGATGCCAGCCAACCGTTGACGTTGGTCTCGCCACCGTTATAGGCGGCGAGCGCCAGCACCTTGCTGCCGCGGTACTCGTTCATCAGGTAGCGCAGGTAGTAACTGCCGTAGGAGATGTTCACCTTCGGCGTACCGAGGTCGGATGTGCTGAAGAGGTAGCCGCCAGAGCGGTGGGCGAGGAACTTCGCGGTGGCCGGTTCGATCTGCATCAGACCCTTGGCGCCCGTCGGCGAGGTGCGCGGCCGGAAGCGGGTCTCGGCGTAGATGACGGCGGCGATCAGCGCGGGATCGAGATGCTTCTGCGCGGCCTGCTGGCGGATGATTGTGGCGTATTGCAACGGCAGCTGGAAGTGCTCGATCGCCCGGCGCACGAGTGGGACGACCACGACGGCGCAGATGATGACCAGTACGAGCGTCAGCAGTGCCGTGATCCGACGTCGCCGCCGACGCCGACCGCTGCGCTGTGTCGGGTACTGGTGGGCTGAGTAGCTCACCGGTCTCTGCGTCGCTGCCATCTCACCCACCCGCCGCACTCACACGCCCAGCATCGCAAGGATCGACGACAGGTTGTCTTCGAGTTCCCGCACGTCGCCGTCATTGACCACGACAAACGTGGAACGTGCGGCCTTTTCCTGCTGGCTGAGTTGTCGGGCGTCGCGCTCGGCGACCGCACGATGTCCACGCGACTGCGCGCGCGCCTCACGCACCTGCTCATCGGCAATCACCGCGATCGTAGCGTCGTACATCTCCTCACTTCCCGCCTCGAACAGCAACGGAACCTCCACTACGAACACCCGTGCGGGCTGGTCGGAGCGGCTCGCGCGGTGACGCCAGTCGGCAACCCGTTCGCGCACGAGCGGCCACAGCAACTGTTCGAGCCACGCGCGATCGGCATCGGTGGCGAAGACCCGATCCGCCAGCCCGCCCCGGTCGATCACGCCGTCCGGTGCGACCTCGGGACCGAACCGAGCGACGACGGCGTCGCGGACAGCATCCGTCCCATACAGCTCGTGCACGATCGCGTCGCTGGAGGTCACCGCAGCTCCGAGCCGCTCAAGCGCTGCAAGCGCCGTGGACTTACCCGCCCCGATCCCCCCGGTTAAAGCAACGAAGGGCGGCACGGCTAACACCGTACCGCCCTTCATAAGGCTTGGTGGCTAGGCCTCAGCTTCAGCGGAGGCGTCAGCCTCGGCGGCCGGCTCATCAGCCTCGGCGGCCGGCTCATCAGCCTCGGCGTCAGCCTCGGCGGCCGGCTCATCAGCCTCAACCTCAGCGGTCTCAACCTCAGCGGTCTCGACCTCAGCGGCCTCAACCTCAGCGGCCGGCTCATCAGCCTCAACCTCAGCGGTCTCGACCTCAGCGGCTGGCTCATCAGCCTCAACCTCAGCGGTCTCGACCTCAGCAGCGACGGGCGCATCATCGGCCTCAGCCTCAGCTGGCGCGGCCGGCTCGTCGGCGAAGATCTCCTCGGACAGCCCCAACTCTGGAACGTCCTCGATTTCGGTCTCGGTCGGAGCAACGATCGGACGGACAGGCAGGACCTGCCCCTCGACCCGCTTGATCGACAGCGACAGGCGGCGGCGCTCCGAATCGATCTCGAGGATCTTGACACGGACCGGGTCGCCCGGCTGGATGATCTCGCGCGGGTTCTCGACGTGATGCTGAGCCAGCTCGGAGATGTGCACGAGGCCCTCGACACCGTCGAGGATCTCCACGAATGCACCGAAGGTGACGACCTTGGTGACGGTGCCCTCGAGCTCGTCGCCGATGTTGTAGGTGTCGACGACGCGCTGCCACGGATCCTCCTGGGTCTGCTTGAGACCCAGCGAGATGCGCTGGCGGTTGCGGTCGATATCGAGCACCTTCACCGAGACGGTGTCGCCGATGTTGAGGATCTCCGACGGGTGGTTGACATGCGACCACGACAGCTCTGAGATGTGGATGAGGCCATCAATCCCGTCGAGGTCGACGAACGCGCCGAAGTCGACGATGTTCGAGATCACGCCCTCCACGACCTGGCCCGGCTGCAGGCGGTCGAGGATCCGCTCGCGGTCCTCCTTGCGCTGCTCTTCGAGCACGGCACGGCGCGACAGCACGACGTTGTTGCGCGAACGGTTGAGCTCGATGACCTTGCACTCGATCTGGGTGCCCATGTACTCGTCGAGATTCGGGACGCGGCGGATGTCGACCAGCGACGCGGGCAGGAAGCCGCGCACACCGAGGTCGATGATCAGGCCGCCCTTGACCACCTCGATGACGGAACCCTCGACCGGCTCGCCGGACTGGGCGGCGGCCTCGATGCGGCGCCACGCCTTCTCGAAACGAGCGCGCTTCTTGGAGAGGATCAGACGGCCGTCCTGATCCTCCTTCGTGAGGACCAGTGCATCGACCTCTTCGCCGAGCGAAACCTCGTCGCTGGGATCCACGGACTTGCGGATCGAGAGCTCGTTGGCGGGGATGACGCCTTCAGACTTGTAGCCGATGTCGACAAGCACTTCGTCGTTGTCGATGCGGACGACATGGCCGGTGACCACGTCTCCCTCAGAAAATGGGTGAATCGTTGCGTCGTAGTTGGGGACGATCTTGCCGTCGATCTCGAGCAGCAGGCCGTTGGAACCTTCGACGACCTTGGCGTCCGAATGTTCGGTTGGGTTGGGAGCGATAAGCGTTGACATGTGGACCCATCATGGTAGCCGCATAGCGCATTAGGAGGCAGGCCGCGCCGAGCGACCGGCGGACACCGCTGTACCCACCTACACTCGGCAGCCGCCATGCCCACCAGAGCCACCAAGCGCGGCGCCGAGCGTACCCCGCTAGACCGCGACTGCGACGTCCTGATCTGTGGCGGAAGCTTCGCCGGCCTCGCGGTCGCGCGCGAGCTCGCGCAGACCGGCGCGAAGGTCATGGTTGTCGACCGCTACGAGATCGGTGAGCGCCAGACCTCCGCCTGCGGCATCCCGACGTTGTGGCTCGAGGCGCTCGACCTGATGGGCGCGCATCAGCAGACATTCGGGGAGCTGGTGATCCACACGCCCCACGCGACCGCTCGCTATCAGCTGCCCTGGACTTTCTCGACGTTCGACTACCGCACCCTGTGCGGCCTGCTCGCCGGGCAGGGCGACTTCGAGTTCGAGACCGCAAAGGTCGACGGCCGCAGCGGCGAGACGATCCACACAGACCGCGGCGAGATCCGCGCGCCGCTGATCGTCGACGCGCTCGGCTGGCGCCGCCTGCTGGGCGGCGGCGAGCCGATCCAGCCTCCGGAGGCATACCTCTCGCGAGGCCTCGAGGTCCACCCGCATGGCTCCGGCGACGACCTCGAGATCTGGATTGATCGCCGTTACGTGCCCGCGGGGTACGGCTGGAGCTTCCCCGCCGACGGCGAGGTCCGGGTCGGTGTCGGCTCTTTCGACCCCCGCTTCCACGTCAAGGACACGACGGTCCAGCTCGCCGAGGATCTCGACCGCGACCCGGTCCGTTTCCAAGGCAACTGGATCCCGCACCGGATCCGCGAGGCGACGGAGGGCGGCATCTTCTTCACCGGCGACTCTGCCGGCCATTGCCTGCCGCTGACCGCCGAGGGCATCCGCACCGCGCTCTACTTTGGCATCGCCTGCGGCCGCGAGCTCGCGGACGTGATCTCCGGCCGCCAAACCAAGGCGGCGGCGTTGGCCCGATACGGCGCCTTCAGCGCCATCCACCGCTCGAAGTTCGAGTGGATGCTGCGCGTGCAGCGGCTGATCCCCCGGGTGCCGCCACGCGTCCTCGGACCCGGTCTGCTCGCGATCGGCGAGCGACGCTTCATCGACTGGTCGTTCAACCACTACCTGGGGATCGCACACCCGTCGTTCGCGTCTCGCTGAGGCCCTAACACCAGAATCAGGTGCTTTCAGGGCATTCGGTTCCGTGCCGATCCTGTTAATCGCGATGGAACCTTACGCCACTGCCCTCGCCGGCCGCCCGGCGCAGCGAACTCGATCCACCGCTCTCAGACCTTCCAAGCTGGTACCCGGCACTGCCTTGCTCGGGCACCGGACACGGTGGCTGGTGCACACTGGGTTTGCCCTGCTCGCAGCGATGATCCTCGCCGACGTCCTGCACGTCGTCTTCGGGGTCGGCGGAAGCGGCTGGGGGTCGGCCTTGCGCGGCTATGTCGTCGCCGCCGCGGGCCTAGTCTGCCTCGTGAACGTCGGTATACGCGCGTGCGTCGAGCGTGAGCACCGCGCGATCTGGACGTCTGCGGCGATCGGCGTCGGCTGCTACGCGCTCGCGTTCGTGCTCTGGGGTGCATGGCTCGAGCACCTGCAGCACCCGCCCTACCCGTCGATCTCCGACTACCTCTGGAAAGCGTTTTACATCTTCGCCGGCTGCGCAATCATCGGCGCCGGGGGCCGTAGCGCGCAGCGGGGAGCGTCGACGAAGATCTGGCTGGACACGCTGATCGCCGTGACCGGCACGGCCGCGATCGCGACCGCCTTCATCATTCCGCCGATCGAGCACGCCGCGCGAGGCGCCCACGCCGCGGTTGCGAACGACCTTCAGTACCCGGTTGCCGACACCGTCATCCTCGTCCTGTCGGTCGCGGTCGTCGGCATGCGCGGTTGGCGCACCGATCGCAAGTGGGTTCTGCTGATCGCGTCGATGGCGCTTCTGCTCGCCGGTGACTTCGCGTGGACGATCGAGATCGCCCACGGCGCCAGGACCGCTGACAGCGCCGACATGCTCACCTATCTGTTGGCGTTCACGTTCGCGTCGGCAGCCGTCTGGCAACCGGAGCGCGACCCGTCCGCTGTGGACGGACAGCACTGGTCGACGGTGATCGTGCCGCTCGCATTCACGGTGATCTCACCGACAATTCTCGTGTTCGATCACTTCTCGAGGGTGAGCCTGGCCGCCTTCCTGCTGACGATGACCTCACTCGTCGGCGCAATCATGCGGATGTCTTTGGCGATGCGGGACATGCTCGCGCTCGGCCACATCCGCCGCGCGGCGTTGACCGACGAGCTGACGGAGCTCCCCAACCGGCGCATGTTCCTGGCGAAGCTGCGGCAGGAGGTCGCGGCCGTCGAGCGGAACGGCGGGTCGCTCACGACGCTGATGCTCGACCTCGACAACTTCAAGCAGCTCAACGACACCCTTGGCCACGACGCCGGCGACGAGCTGCTGCGAGTGATCGGGCCGCGGCTCACGGGCGCCGTGAGCGCGGGCTCGACCGTCGCCCGGCTCGGTGGTGACGAGTTCGCGGTCCTGCTCGAGCAGAACGCCGACGGCGCGGCCGCCGAGGCCACAGCCGAGAACGTGCTCGACTCGTTCAAGAAGCCGTTCCACGTCCACGGGTTGGTGCTGCGACTGACCGCCAGTGTCGGCATCGCCTCGTTCCCACAGGATGCCGACAGCCCAGAGACGCTGCTCAAGTGCGCCGATGTCGCGATGTACGACGCGAAGCGCTCGCGACGCGGCTTCGAGCACTACTCGCCCGATCGCGATGACTACACGCGCGAGCGACTCGAGCTCAGCGGCGCGCTTGCGGACGCGCTCGACCACGGTGAGATCGAGGCGGCGTTCCAGCCGATCGCCGACGCCGATACGCGTCGCATCTTCGGCGCCGAGGCCCTGGTCCGCTGGCGCCGGCCGGACGGCACGGTGCGCATGCCGAGCGAGTTCCTCGAAGCGGCCGAGCTGGCCGGCCTCTCACGCCCGCTGACGAGGCGCGTGATCAGCCTCGCACTCGCGCAGGCGCGCGAGTGGCGGGCGGCGGGGCACCAGCTGTACGTCTGTGTCAACGTCACCGTCGCCGACCTACTCGACGAGAGCTTTCCGGACGAGATCTGGGGAGCTCTCGAGTCGCACGGCCTCGATGCCGACGTGCTCAAGATCGAGGTGACCGAAAGCTCGATCGTCGCCAACCCGGAGCGGATCGGCCCGGTGCTGCGCAGGCTGAGAACCCTCGGCGTCGAGGTGGCCCTGGACGACTTCGGGACCGGCTACTCATCGCTGACACACCTGCGTGAGCTGCCGATCGACTTCGTGAAGATCGATCGCTCGTTCGTCACAAACATGTGCAACGAGGCGACCGACGCAGCCATCGTCTATGCGATCGTCGAGTTGGCGCATCGGCTCGACCTGCAGGTCGTCGCCGAGGGCGTCGAGGACGAACGCACGTGGCAGGAGCTGTGCCGCCTGGGCTGTGAGCGCCTGCAGGGCTACGCGCTCGCACGTCCGCTCCCGGGTGAGGAGTTCTGGGCGCTGCTCGACGCAGCGCCCACCGGTCACTTGGCTGACAGCCAGTCGATGCCGACGCCCGCCTCGACGGCCAACGGCGGATCCATCGAGTAGGCGCCCTCCATCTCGCGAATCGCGAGCGCCCGCACCTGCTCGGCCTCCTCAGCCGGACCCTCGAACAGCAGCTCGTCGTGGATCTGCAGCACCAGGCGTGTGCTCAGCCCCTCCACCGTCAGCGCATTGTGGGCGCGCACCATCGCGACCTTCATGATGTCGGCGGCTGTGCCCTGGATCACCATGTTCACGGCGAAGCGCTCCCCCTGCTTGCGCATCTCCCAGCGGCGTGACCGCAGCTCGGGCACCTGCCGCCGCCGGCCGAACAGGGTCGAGACGTAGCCGTGCTCGGTCCCCTGCTCGATCGTCTCGTCGATGAAGCGCTTCACCGCCGGGAAGCCCTCGAGGTAGCGCTGGATGAATTCGTCGGCCTCGGATTGCGGGATCTGCAGGCGGTCGGCCATCCCGTAGGCGGAGAGCCCGTAGACGATCCCGTAGTTGATCATCTTCGACTTCGAGCGCATGGCCGGATCGATCTGATCCGCGGTCACCTGGAAGACACGCATCGCGGTGGCTGTGTGGACGTCCTCGCCGCGTATGAAAATCTCCTTGAGCACGTCTTCGCCGGCGATCTGCGCGAGTAGGCGCAGCTCGACCTGGGAGTAATCGGCACTCACCAGCAGGTTGCCCGGCTCGGCGATGAAGCAGGCGCGGATCTCGCGCCCGAGCACCGTGCGGATCGGGATGTTCTGCAGGTTCGGGCTGTTGGACGACAGGCGTCCGGTCGCCGCCGCTGTCTGGTTGAAGGTCGTGTGGATGCGGCCGTCTGCGGCGATCAGCTGCGGCAGCGCATCGAGATAGGTCTGCGCGAGCTTGGTCAGCTCGCGCCAGCGCTCAATCTTGGGAATGATCGCGTGCTCGTCCCTGATCGCCTGCAGCACGCGCGCGTCAGTGCTGTAGCCGGTCTTGCCGCGGCGCTTGCGGGAGAGGCCGAGCTTGCCAAACAGAATCTCCTCGAGCTGGCGCGGCGAGCCCAGCATGAACTCTTCCCCCGCGAGCGTGAAGATCTCCTGCTCGAGCGCGTCGGCCTCGAGCTTCACCTTGGCCGAGATCACGGCGAGTCGCTCGGTGTCGACTTTCAGCCCGGCAAGCTCCATATCGCGCAGGATCCGGACCAGCGGCAGTTCGACCTCGTTCATCAGATCCGTGAGGCCGCGGCCGCGCAACTCCTCGCGCTGCCAGTCGGCGAGTTGCCGCAGCAGGATCGCATCGGCTCCTGCCGGGTCGTCGACCGCCGCGCCGAATCCACGCTCCTCGGTGAGCTCGCGGAACGGGTAGGCACGGCGCGCCGGCTCGAGCAGGTAGGCACCGATCTCGGTGTCGTGGACGAGCGTCTGCGGGACTAACCCGAGCGACTTGGCGTCGTGCGCGATCACCGGCCGGGCACCGAGCCCGGCGACGACCTCGGCGGGACCGTCGCAGGCGCCCGTCAGCACCTCCACCAGCTCTCCCACGAGCACGCCGAAGCGCCACAGTTGATCTTCGCCGAACAGCGCACCCTCGGGTGCGTCCGGCGGGCGCACCGCGAGGCCGAGCTCCAGGTCCGGCGGCAGCTGATTGAGCCCGGCAACGGTAACTGCGCGCTGCGGCACGGCTGCTGCAGCAGCGGCAGCAGCAGCCGTGGATTCCGGTGCGGGCGCGGCTGCCTCGGCCGATCCGAGCGCCTCTTCGAGCCGACGCAGGGGGTCGCGCAGCTCGAACAGGCGGAACGTGTCGCGCAGCCGCGAGCGGTCAGGCTGCTGGGCGACCAGCTCGTCCAAGTCGAGCGCGAGCGGGATATCGCGCTTGGCGGTCGCGAGCTGCTTGGAGAGCCGGGCGGCATCGGCGTGCTCGGTGAGGTTCTCCTTGCGCTTGGCGCCGGAGATCTCGTCGATCGAGGCAAGCACCTTCTCCATGGAGCCGAAGCGCTGCAGCAGTTCGGCTGCGGTCTTGTCGCCGATCCCCGGCACGCCGGGGATGTTGTCGCTCGTGTCGCCCTTCAGGCCGATGAAGTCCGGGACGAGCTCGGGCGGAATCCCGTACCGGTCGATCACGCCCTGCGTGTCATAGACCTTGGTGTCGGTGATGCCACGGCCAGGAGCCATGATCCGGGTGGTGTCGTCGACCAGCTGGAAGGCGTCGCGATCGCCGGTCAGGACCATCACCGGAATCGCCCTTCCGTCCTCGCCACCGTACTTGGCGAGCGTTGCAATCGAGGCGATCACATCGTCGGCCTCGTAGCCGTCGACGCGGAGGTTGCGGTAGCCGAAGGCCTCGATCAGCGGCTCGAAGTGGGGCCACTGCTCCTTGAGCAGGTCCGGCCGCGTCGAGCGTTGCGCCTTGTACTCGGGATATAGCTCCTTGCGGCCGGTGTAGCCGCCGTCCCAGACGACGATCGTCGGCCGCTGGCCGTACTCGGTCAGGATCTTGACGAGCATCGAGGCGAGCCCGAAGATCGCGTTGGTCGGGATCCCGGTCGAGGTGGCGATCGACTCGGGCAGCGCGAAGAACGCGCGATAGGCGAGGCTGTTGCCGTCGATCAGGAGCAGCTCATCAGTGGCGGTAGCGGTCGCGGCCATCCTCGTCTGAGGCTACCTTCCGGCCCGGTCTGTGGGGGCCCAGGCCGGATTAGTGACGAGTGCGCTTCGGCAGTGGCCCTTGGGTCTTCCAAGCCGAGCCGGGGCGACCGGGGAGCAGCAGCACACACAGCAAGCCGAGCACGGTCAGCAGCAGACCGAAGGCGAGGCCGACACGCTCACCGTAGCCCTTGCGCTCCGCGACCCAGCCGCCGATCGCGGCTGACAACAGCCAGGCGAACAGCAGGTACAGACCCTTGATTCCGATGAACGCGAAGATCGCCATTCGTCACGCTCCCAGGTATGCGCGTTGCACTTCCGGATCGGTCCGCAGATCGCCGGACACGCCCTCCAAAACCACCTTGCCGGTCTCGAGTACGTACCCGCGCTGAGAGACGTCCAGCGCGTAGTTGGCGTTCTGTTCGACCAGCAAGATCGTCGTGCCGCTCTTGTTGATCTCGGTGATCGTCTCGTAGATCCGCTGTACGAGAATCGGTGCGATGCCCATCGACGGCTCGTCGAGCAGCAGCACCTTCGGGTTTGCCATCAGCGCACGGCCTATGGCGAGCATCTGCTGCTCGCCGCCTGACATCGTCCCCGCCTTCTGCTTCTCCCGCTCCTTCAGGCGCGGGAACAGCTCAAACACGCGCTCGAGGTCCTCCCCCAGGTTCGGATCGCGCCGCCGCCGGTGGGCGCCTAAATCTAGGTTCTCCCGCACGGTCATCCGCGAGAAGCAGTGGCGCCCCTCCGGCGCGAGCGCGATGCCGCGCTCGACGATCTCATGCGCTGGAACGCGGGTGATGTCCTCGCCGTCGATCACGACGCTGCCGCTGCTGGCCGGCGTGAGCCCGGTGATCGCGCGCAGGGTCGTCGACTTGCCGGCGCCGTTGGAGCCGATCAAGGTGACGACCTCACCCTGCTCGACCGTGAGAGAGACGCCCTTCAGAGCCTCGATCCCGCCGTAATGCGCGTGGATATCGCTGACCTCTAGCAGTGCCATCGTGACCCTCAGCCCTGCTTCCCGAGGTAGGCCTCGATCACCAGCGGGTTCGCACGCACTTCCGCGGGTTCACCCTCGGCGATCTTCATGCCGTGGTCCATGACCGTGATCCGCTCGGAGACGCCCATGACGACCTTCATGTCGTGCTCGATCAGCAAGATGGTCAGACCGAGGTCGGTGCGGAGCTGCTGCATGAAGCCCTTGAGCGCCTCGGACTCCTGCGGGTTCATTCCCGCCGTCGGCTCGTCAAGTAGCAGCAGCTTTGGATCTGATGCGAGCGCCCGGGCTATCTCGACGCGGCGTTGGTCGCCATAGGAGAGCTCGACCGCGTAGCGATCGGCCGCCGCCTTGGAGATCCCTACGTAGTCGAGCAACTCACGCGCGCGCGCCTCGGTCGCGCGCTCTTCGCGGCGAACGCGCGGCAGCCGCAGGATCATCCCCAGCAGCCCAGCGGTCATGCGAGCGTGCCTACCGATCATCACGTTCTCGACGGCGCTCATCGCGCCGAACAGCCGGATGTTCTGGAAGGTCCGGGCGACCCCGAGACTCGTGATCTTGTCGGGCCGCGAGCGAGTCACATCGCGGCCGTCGAGAATGATCTGGCCCGCCGTCGGCTTGTAGAGACCGGTGAGCATGTTGAACAGCGTTGTCTTGCCGGCTCCGTTCGGTCCGATCACGGAGACGATCGAGCGCTCCGGGATGTCCAGCGACACGCCGCCGACAGCGGTCAGACCGCCGAACACCTTGACTGCGTGCTGGACGCTCATGATCGCGGGCACAGTTGGCGGCGCGGGTATATCGGTGGCGGTCAACCGGCGGTCACTCCGCCGGCAGTCGGCTCCGCCAGCTCCGTCATCTCGGGCGCCACGTGGCCGGCCAACTCGCGTTTCCGGCGCCTCTCCGGCCACAGACCCTGTGGGCGCAGGACCATCACGATCACCAGCAGGAAGCCGTAGATCCCGATGCTCAGGTCTGTGAGATCGAAGTTGAGGCCGAAGGTGTGCGGGAGCGTGTTCAGCACGTCCGGGATCAAGTAGTAGTTGATGTAGGAGATCACCAGCGCCCCGAGCACCGCCCCAGGGATCGAGCCCAGGCCTCCGAGGATCACCATCGAAACCACGAAGATCGAGAACGAAAACTGGAACTGAGATGCGTTGACTGTCTGGTCGAAGTCGGCGAGGAAGACGCCGGACATCCCACCGAATGCCGCGCCGATCGCGTAGGCCATCAGCTTGGTCTTCACCAGCGGGATGCCCATCGACACCGCCGCGACCTCGTCTTCACGCAGAGCGATCCAGGCGCGCCCGAGCCGCGAATCACGCAGGCGGTAGACGACGAACAGGACGAATATCGCGATCGCCAGTATCAGCCAGTACCACGGTCTCAGGCTGAGCAGGCCGAACGTTCCGATCCCGGGGAAGTACGGCATGTCCAGCGCGGAGATTCCGAGGTTGCCGGCGGTCAGCGTCTGGCCGCTCCAGAGGTGGATCGACGAACCGTTGACGACCAACGTGCCGATGATCTCGCCGAAGGCGAGCGTGACGATCGCGATGTAGTCCCCGCGCAGTCGCAGGGTCGGCAGGCCGATGATCATCCCAGCGATCGAGGTGACGATCACCGCGCACACCAGGACCAGAATGAAGTTCAGGTGGATGCCAATGGCGCCGTGCGTAGCCGAGGAGAGCACGTTGACGTGCTCCGCGAAGAAGAAGCTCGAGGCGAACCAGCCGACCGCGTAGGCGCCAAACGCATAGAACGCGACGTAGCCGAGATCGAGCAGCCCCGCGAAGCCGATCACAACATTCAGGCCCAGCGCCATCACGACGTAGGCCAGAGCGATGATCGTGGCCTGCAGGAAGCCGCTTGACTGCGAAAACATCAACGGGAACACGATCAGGAACGCCAGGCCCAGCAACATCCCCGGACGTGACCAGCGGCCACCGACCCACCGGGGCGCCGTGGGCGTGCGCTGAGCGAGGGCCTCGCGCCACTCCTGAAGCTGTGCCTTCAGCTCGTTCATCCCGCCTCCCTCGTCTCCTCGCCGAGCAGGCCGCGGGGCCGCAGCACCATCACGAGGATCAGGTAGATGAAGATCACGGCCTCGGTCCACTGTGTGCCAAGGCGGTAGTCAGCCAGCTGCTGAACGACGCCGATGATGAGTCCGCCGAGCACGGCCCCGCGGATGTTGCCGATACCACCCATCACGGCAGCGGTGAAGGCGATCAGGCCTGCGCGGAATCCCTGGAAGTACCAGATGTTCGCGTCGTAGAGCGCATAGATGATGCCCGCGGCGCCGGCGAGCATCCCGCCGAGCATGAAGGTCAGCGAGATGGTGTTGTTCACGTTGATCCCCATCAGACGGGCGGCCTCAGGGTCCTGAGCGGTTGCGCGCATGGCGCGGCCGGCCGCGGTGCGGCCCACGAACCAGTTCAGCGCCATCACCAACGGGATCATCATGCCGATCGCAAGCACGTCGCGGCGGTGCACGGCAACGCCGGAGATGTTGAAGAGCGTGCTCCCGGAGTGCACGAGGTCTGCGACGGACACCGGGTTGCCTCCCTGCCAGAGCAACCCGACGTTCTCGAGCACGAACGAGAAGCCGATCGCCGTGATCAGCGGAGCAAGCTTGGGCGCGTTGCGCAGCGGTTTGTAGGCGACGCGCTCGATGAGCACGTTCAGCGAACCGGTGACGAGCATCGTAATGATCAGCGTCAGGAGCAGACCGAAGATGACCCCCAGCGGACCGGTCGCAAGGGTGAGTCCCAGTGCCGCCCACAGGGTTGCGCCCGTGAATGAGCCGATCATGAAAACGTCGCCATGGGCGAAGTTGATCAACTCGATGATGCCGTACACGAGCGTGTAGCCGATCGCGATGAGCGCCCAGATCGAGCCGTTGGACAGGCCCTCGACCAGGTTGAAGCCGATCAGCGAGAGGTCGTGATGGACGATCGGGTGCCCGTTGGCGGCGAGGCCGACCTGGTAACCCGAGATCAGGTCGTGGAGCGTGTAGTAGATCGGCAGCGCCAGCAGCGCGAGGATCAGACCCCACGAACCGACGCGGTCACGGAGGAACTTCAGCGGCCCGGCCGTGCGGCTCCGGACCGTCTGAACTGTTGGGATCGCTGACAACGAAAGGGTTATTTGGAACGGGCGGGGCGGACCGTCAAGAGGCCCGCCCCACCGACGTTACAGATGGCTCAGGCGGCTAGGACGCCTTGAGGTACGCGGTCGGATGCAGTGTCTTGTAGAACGTCTGGTTGTCGCTCTTGCCGCCCTTCGTCGGCGTGAGCTTGTAGAGCCCGTACGACGTGAGCGTGGTGTCACCGGCGGAGTTGATGCTGAACTTTCCGAGAACCGAACTGAGGTTCTTGGTGCTGAACAGCGCCTTCACCATCGCGGCCTTCAGCGCCTTGCCGCTCAGGCCGGCCTTCACCTGTGCGAGCGCGTGGAGGCCGAGCTCCGCGGATGCGTATCCGTAGATCGAGTACGGGTCCGGGCTGGATGTGCCGTATGCCTTCTTGTAGGCGGCCAGGAAGCTCTTGCCGCCCGGATACGCCTTCATATCCAGCGTCGCGACCGTGCACAGCACCGGGGTCGTCGTGACCCAGGCTGACGCGCACATGCCGTCAGGTCCGAGGATCGTCGCCTTCGGCAGCGCCGAATGGACGGCCGACACGAACGCGGTACCACCGACGCTCGCGGTCGTGGCGCTCAGCTCGACGCACTGCGCGCCAGCCGATGCGAACTTCTGCGCGACCGACGTGTAATCCGACTCCACGTTCGCATCACTGGCGATGTCGACGACGCTGATCCCGTACATCTTGGCTGTGTCCTTCAGCACCGCCGCAAGGCCGGCGCCATACGCCTGGGTATCGTCGAAGATGGCGAGCTTCTTGCAGCCGGCCCCCTTCAGGGCGTCGAGGTCAGCGGCACCCTGGATCGTGTCGAGCGGCACGATGCGCGTGAACGTACGCTTCCCGCTCGGGAAATACTTCTGCGGTTCACCCGGCGCGGTAACACCATTCAGCGAGGCTGTCAGGCCGACGTAGGTGTTCGCAGGACTGTCCTGCGCGATGCCCGCATCATTGAGGATCGGCATCGAGACCTCGGACGCACCCGAGTTGAACTCACCCATGTAGTAGACGGCCTTGGGATCGTTCGCGGCCTGGCGCGCGTCGGCGCTGGTCGCCTCCGCCGTCCACTGACCGGCCGCCGCGGTGGCGTCGTTCAGCGACTTGTACTTGATCGTGTAGTGACCGGCCTTGTACCCGGCCTGCTTGAGCGCCAGCTTGATGCCGTTCACCGCCGGGCCCGTCTGAGCGACAGTCGAACCCGAGAGCGGCAGGCTCGAGTAGAAGTCGACTGCTGCGCTTCCTGCCGCAGCCCTGGCCGTTTTGGCCGAGGAACTGGCGACGCCGCCTACAGAGACGGCGACGACTGCTACGGCCGCTACCGCCATCCTGACGGTTGCGGCCCTACTGATGCGACGCATGAATCCCCTTTGAAGTTGTAACGCGCCAGTAAATTCCTGGCAGATTTAAACCCCGAGCCTAACCACATGCTTTGGCCCTGTGGATAAGGTTTGCCCGGATACCAGCGACTTAACGCGACATAAATAGAAGCCACGCGGCGCAGCAAGCCTCAGGCCCCAGAAAGCGGCTGGCAGACGCCCAGAAACTGGGCTACTGGAAGGTGAGCAGCGGATCCAGCGTCGTGCTGTAAGTAAGCCGGCCGTTCTTGAGCGTGTACATGCCGTACTTGTGCGACAGCAGATTGCCGTTCGCGTCGAACGAGAAGGGGCCGATCAACGACGAGGAGCGGGGGCCGCCACCGATCAGCCCCTGTAAGACCCACTTGCGGTTGTCCTCAGTCCCGTCGAGGCCAGGTATCGCGTCGCCGACCATCTCCGCCGCTTGATAGCCGTAAACGGCATACCACGCGGACAGCGGCAGATGCTTGCCGTACAGCTTCTCGAGGTGGGCGACGAGCGGCTTGGAGCCGGGGTACTTGGCGAGTGGCAGCACGGGTGACGCGCAGTAAAGGAAGTGTTCAACAGGTTCGGGGATCGCATTGGCGCCGGACCCGAGCCAGCCGCGATTGCAGAACCCAGTAGTGCCGACGATGTACCCGGCAGGCAGCTCCTCGTGGATGGCTTTTGTGAGGGCGATCGCTGCAGGCGTCACACGACCTGTCAGCACAAAGCAGCCTACGCCGAGGCTGCGCATTGCGCTCACATAAGCCGAGTAGAGCTTTGTGTTGGTGCCAGGGACGCCACCTTTCGGGGGTGGGACATAGACCATGTTGTAGAGCTTGGCCGTCTCGGCAACCGCCGTGACAAGCGGCTTCGCGCCAGCTCCTCCGCCGAAGGCGACCGCTGCGACGTGAACGCACTGGGTCGACTTGAGCTTGTCCAACGCAGCGGAGGCCTCAACCAAATCGCTTGGGATCAGGCGCAGCAATGTATGAGAATTCCGGTTGGGGTAGAACCGCGCCGGCTCACCGCTCTGTGTGACCGGAGGCACGCTGTTGGTCAGGCCGGGATAACCGCTTCCAGGGGTGATCTGCACCATGCCGGCCTGGTTGAGGATCGGGAGAGATAGCTCAGTCGCCCCGGAGTCGAGGTCGCCGATGTATGCGATCGCATGCGGGTCCTGGGCGGCCTGACGGGCGATAGTCACCGTCCGCTGCGCGCTCCAGCTGCCGGTCCGTTGGCTCGCATCATTGCGCGGTATGTACCTGATCGTGTACGAGGCGACGTGCGAGTTGCCCAGCGACAGCCAATACCTGATCCCACTCATAATCGCCTCGGACTCGGCTTTCTGAGGGCCGTCGAGTGGCAGGCTCGAGTAGATGTCGACCGTGTGAGTGTCGCGCGGCGGTGACTTCGCCCCCTTGGTCGTCGTTGCGGAGCGGTTCGATCCGCACGCTGCCAACGCCGCGGCGCACAACACCGTGATCCCGATCCCGCGCAGCAGATGGGCTCGCCTCATCCCTTCACCGTCTTCCAATACTGCCGCGCACCCTCAACGACCCGATAAATGTCATAGCGGTCGAGACTAGTGTCCCCGTCCCGGGTGATGCGATAGCGACCCAGCGGGCTCGCGTGTTCGCCGGTGGCGAACAGTGCCTGCACGACGCGGACGCGCTCGGCGTCGCGGTGACCGTGAGCGGTCGCCCGCGTGATCGCGGCGAGGACGACCCGCATCGCCTCATAGCCATCGATCGCGGCGGGCTCGGGCGTGCCGTAGCTGCGTTGGTACTCAGCTCTGAACGTCCGCGTAAGCCGATTGCCGGTGCCCGCCCCACCTGTCGGCGCCGTGATCAGCAGGCGAGGGTCGAGGCTGCGGGGAACGCCGCCCCGGGCCGGATCCGTGAAGCTGCTCTCAGCCAGGCCGGAGGTCGCGAATAGACGTAGGCTCGGGTTCTCGGCGGCGACCTGCGTGACGAGCTTGACAGCGTTGCTGCCTGTGATCGCCGCGATCAGCACGCAGTCGGCGCCGCTGCCGGCGATCGTCTGCCCGATCGACATGTAGCTCGACGCGGACGTGACGTAGGACTGCGTGGCGACAACCTGAAGGTTGCGCTGCTTCGCCACCTGCACGAATGCCTCGCTGGCGGCCTCGCCGTCGTATTCGTCATCGCTCAGCACATACGTCGCCTTGCAGCCGAGTTGCTGTTGCAGCGCAACCTGAGCCTGCGCTTGGACGTAGTCGCTTGGGACAACACGCGCGAACGTCCGCAGCGACGTCGGGTAGTAGGCCTGCGGCTCACCGGGCGAGGAGCCGAGCCCATTCGATGTCAAACCGACGGCGCCGCTGTAAGGACTCACCTGCGCGATCGCGAGACGGTTGAGGATGGGGATCGAGACGGCACTGGCGCCGGAGTTGAAATCGCCGATGTAGGCGATCGTGGTCGGATCCGCGGCGGCCGTCTGCGCGGCGAGCGTGGCCGCGGCGGGACTCCATTCGAGCCCTCCCGGAGGAACGTCGTCGAGCGTACGAAGCGCGATCCGGTAGCGGCCGATGCGTGCGTGGATCTGGTCGAGCGCCAGTGTCGCGCCGTTGACGACCGCAGCCCCACTGACCGCCGAGGCGCCCGTCAGCGGCGTGCCGACGTAGACGGTCAGCCGGTTTCCGTGGATGTGGTTACCGGCGGGAGCAGCGGCCACGCCGGCACTACCACAGCCGGCAAGCGCAAGCGCAAGCGCGAGCACGGCTGCCAAGGCCGTGACCCGCCCGGACCCCACATTTACCCCTGGGTGATCGGAGCCGCCTTGAACGGCACCAGCTTGCCACCACTCATCCGCGCGAACACGAATGCGTCGAGGTTCGTGTTGCCGCCGCTGTCGATCGAGTAGGTGCCGAGCACGGACGGCACCTTCTTCTGGCTCAGGAAGCCGTTGACGACGGAGGTGCGGTTGTTGGCGCTCGTGCCCTCACGCTCGAGCACGCGCAGGACCGCCGACATCGCCTCGTAGCCGAAGATCGCCTCGACGTTCGGCGTGTGCCCGTATGCGGCCTTGAATGCCGTGTCGAACGCCTTGCCCTCCGCCGGCAGATCCTTGGGCAGGAAGCCCGGGATCGACACGTAGAGGTTGTGAACCGAAGCTGAGATCGCCGACGTGAAGGCGGAGCTGTTGAGCGAGGAGGGGCCGAACAGCTTCGCGGCCGGCGCGGCGGTGGCGACATGGTTGAAGAACTTGGCGGCGGCCGACGGTGACTCAGCGCCGTAGAAATCGCCTCCGGCGCCGCTCACCGACGATGCGAGTGTGATCCCTGCGGCATGCGCATCGGCGCGGACGGCATCGGCGATCGCCCTGCCGTAATCGCTGTCGTCATTGGCGATATAGAGGTTGCTGACGCCAACCGACTTCATCTCCGCGACCTGCGCCTTGGCTTCGTCGGCGGCGCTCGGCACCACGCGTGCAAAGGTGCGGGCGTAGGTGCCCCACGACTCGAAGAAGGTCTTGGGCGCGTCCGAGACAGCAGGCGTGCCCTGGCTCAGCTCGAGTGCGTTATCGGTCGGGCTGACCTGGAGCACGTCCAGCGCGTTGGTGATCCCGACCGTCTGGTCTGACACGCCGGGCTGGATCTCACCGAGGTACGCAATGGTGTTCTTGTTGATGATCGCTGCGCGCGCGTTGTCGGAAGGCTCCGCGTGCAGCGCGTAGAGCGACAGCTTGAAACCCTTGACCTCACTGCCCTGCGTGCTGAACGCCAGGCGCTCGGCGTCGACGACGTCCTGGGCCGCAGCGTCGCTGCTGAGGCTCGAGGGGTCGCTGATGTAGATCGTCAGCGAGTTTCCTGAGATCGTGACCGCACTGCTCTTAGAGGAGCCGCTCTGGCTGCAGCCCGCGACGGCAAGCGCAGCGAGGCACGCGGCGCCCGCGGTAACGAGCGCCCGGTGGCGGGAAAGCACTACTGGTCTTTCCGGCTTATCAGGCGGGGATAGACGTTACGGAGGGCCGTGACGATCAGAACCAGCACGATCCCGATCAGGAGTGCGTCAAACCCCGACACGTTGAGCGCCCAGAGCACGATCCAGACGCACAGGCCAAAGGTTCCGGTGATTACGAGTGCCATCGGCGCAATCCTATCCAAGTGGCGAGACGCCGGGAGCGTGACCAGAACGTCTCTCGAGACAGGCTCTACGACGCCAGCGCCGCGGCGAAGTCAGACACGAGCGACCGCACCGAGTCGGCCGGAACCTGGGACTCGCCGGCGGCGCGCACCAGGCGGCTGCCCACAATCACGCCAGCGGCGCCGGCGCCCGCCGCCGCGGACGCCTGCTCGGGCGTGCCGATCCCGAAGCCGACCGCGACCGGCACGTCGGTGTTGGCGCGGGCACGCGCGAGCACGCCGGCCAAGCCGCCGTCGTTGGCTGCACGCTCACCGGTGGTACCTGTGACCGAGACCGTGTACAGAAAGCCGCGGGCGCGGGCCCCGATCTGAGCGAGGCGCTCGTCGGGGGTGGTCGGCGCGACGAGCGGCACCAGCGCCAGGCCGCGTGCGTCGAGTGTCGCGAGCGTCGCCGGTGCCTCCTCGAGCGGCAGGTCGGGGACGATCAGTCCGCTGGCACCGACTGAGACCAGGAGGTCGGCGAAGCGTTCGAGCCCGCGCGCCAGCACAAGGTTCGCGTAACACATGACCACGACCGGCACGTCGTCCGAGACCTCGCGCGCGACGCTCAGGGCATCGACGACATGGACGCCTGTGGCCAGCGCGGCAACGCCGGCGGCGTGGATCACCGGCCCATCGGCGAGCGGGTCTGAGAACGGCACACCGAGCTCGATCAGATCGGCGCCGCCATCGACATAGGCGCGTGCGATCTCGCGCGAGCGATCGAGGTCCGGGAAGGCCGCCATCAGGTACGGCATCAGCGCGGCGCGGCGTTCGCTGGCGCGCGCCGACTCGAACGCCTCAGCGATCCGTTCGATGCCGCTCACGGTCAGCTGCCCGATCCCGATCCTGCCACAGCCCCGTGCGTTGAGACGAACCCGAGCTTGTCGAGCGCCTCCACCAGGTCCTTGTCACCACGGCCGGACAGACACACAACATCCAGCTCGCTGTCGGGGTTGGCGAGCGTCCACGCGAGGGCGTGGGAGCTCTCGAGCGCCGGGATGATGCCCTCGAGCCGGGCGACGCGCCCGAACGCCTGCAGTGCCTGCTCGTCGCTGATCGCCAGATAGCTGGCGCGGCCCTGGTCCCGCAGCCAGGCATGCTCGGGACCGCTGCCGGGATAGTCGAGCCCGGCCGAGATCGAATGGGCCTCGAGGATCTGCCCGTCCTCGTCCTGCATGATCGCCGAGAACGAGCCGTGGAGCACACCGGCCGGGCCGCCGACGGTCAGCGGCGCGCCGTGACGGCCGGTATCGATGCCGTCACCCGCCGCCTCGACGCCGATCAGCTTCACGTCGCCGTCACCGACGAAGGCGGCGAACATGCCGATCGCATTGGAGCCGCCGCCGACGCAGGCGATCACGCGCTCGGGCAGCCGTCCGGTCTGCTCCAGCACCTGCGCACGCGCCTCGTCGCCGATCACGCGCTGCAGGTCGCGCACGAGCGCCGGGTAAGGCGCCGGCCCGACGCAAGAGCCGATGATGTAGTGGGTGTCGCCGACGTTCGAAACCCAGTCGCGGATCGCGGCCGACACCGCCTCCTTGAGGGTGCGCGCACCGGCGTCGACACCGACCACGGTGGCGCCGAGCAGCTCCATTCGCTGCACGTTGGGAAGCTGGCGGCGAATGTCCTCGGTGCCCATGTAGACGATGCACTCGAGGTCGAGCAGCGCACAGGCGGTGGCGCTCGCGACGCCGTGCTGTCCAGCGCCCGTCTCAGCGATGATCCGCGTCTTGCCCATGCGCTTGGCCAGCAGCGCCTGCCCGAGGGCGTTGTTGATCTTGTGCGCGCCGGTGTGGTTGAGATCCTCGCGCTTGAGGTAGACCGGGTGGCCGACCTCGGCGCTGATCCGTTCGGCCAGATACAGCGGCGACGGACGGCCGACATAGTCCTTGAGCAACCCCTGCAGCCGGGCCTGGAAGCTTGCATCGCTGCGCGCTTCGAGCCAGGCCTGCTCGAGCTCGGTCAGCGCCGGCATCAGCGTCTCCGGCACATACTGGCCGCCGTAGGGCCCGAAGCGATGTTCAACCGCGCTGCTCATGCGGCGCGGGCCCCCTGCCCCACTCCCTCCGAACCGGTATGAGAATGATTCTGATTCTCATTCTCATTTTCGTTTCGGGAGGAAGGGTTGGACCGCTCGCCCTCGTGCCCGACCGCTTCCCGCTCGGCCTCTTCTGGCTCGGCCGGTTCTGCCGTGGCCGTGGCCGCGACCGCCTCGGCGAACGCGCGCATCTTGTCGCCGTCCTTGTAGCCGGGCGCGGACTCGACGCCGCTGGCGACATCGACCGCGTAAGGCCTGATCGCCGCAATCGCGTCTGCCACGTTCGCCGGCGTCAGGCCACCGCTGAGGATCAGAGGCACCTGCTGACCCTTGCGGCGCGGGGGCGCAACCCGACCGCGCCCAGCGGCGAGCTCCCAGGCGAACGTCTCGCCGGTACCGCCGGGCACGCCGGCCTTGTAGCTGTCGTACAGGTGAAAGTCCGTGTGGTAGGCGGCGAGCGCCTGGATGTCGGCGAGACTCTGTACGCGCGCCGCCTTGATCACCTTGCAGCCCGTGCGACGGGCCACCTCGGTGCAGAAGGCAGGTCCCTCCTCGCCATGCAGCTGCAGCATCGTCAGCCCGACAGCGTCGGCCGTCGCCGTGATCTCGTCCAGAGTGGGGTTCACGAACACGCCGACGATCTCGGCGCGTCGCTTGAGCAGAGCGGCCAGGCCGGCAGCGCGGTCCAGCGGGACCGCGCGCGGAGAGTGCGGCCACATGATCATCCCGACCGCCCAAGCGTCGAGCGAGACAGCCAGCTCGGCGTCCTGTTCGCGGGTGATGCCGCAGAATTTGATCTTCGGTGCCTTCATCCGCTCGATCCTAGGAGGTCGCGGGTTGCGACCTCGATGTCGGGGGAGCGCATCAGCGCCTCGCCGATCAGCACGGCGTCGACGCCCGCGGCGGCGAGCCGCTCGAGCTCGGCGTGCTCACGGAAGCCGGACTCGGCGACGACTAGGGCGCCGTCCGGGACGCTCGGGAGCAGTTCGTAGGTGCGCTCGACGTCGACGGCCAGCGTGGCCAGGTCGCGGTTGTTGATGCCGACGATATCGGCGCCGATTTCATGGGTTGCATCGAGCTCGAGCCCGTCGTGAACCTCGAGCAGGGTCGCCAGTCCGAGCTGCGTCGCCAGCGAATGCAGCCGGATCAAGGTGCCCGTGTCGAGCGCCGCGACGATCAGCAGTATCGCGTCGGCGCCTGCCGCGAGAGACTCGTGCACCTGGTACTCCTCGACGATGAAGTCCTTGCGCAGGATCGGCAGGCTGGCGGACGCGCGCGCGAGCGCCACGTCGCTCAGCGCCCCGCCGAAGCGACTCTGCTCGGTCAGCACCGACAGCGCCGCGGCGCCGGCACGCTCGTAGGCGGAGACGACGTCGGGCAGTTCGAGGTCGGCCCGGATCACGCCTGCCGAGGGCGAGCTGCGCTTGTGCTCGGCAATCAGCGAGATGCCGGGCGCTGCCAGGGCGCCGCGGAAGTCGCGGATTGCGTCCGGCCCGGCGAGCCGCTGCTCGCCGGCCTCCAAGAGCGCCGACAGTGGCACGGCATCGGCCCGGCGCGCCACCCTGGTGCGCGTGTCGGCGACGATGTCCATCAGCACGTTCATGCCGGTAACTCCTGCGGAGCGAGCTCGTTGGTGAGGTCGATGAACGCCTCCACCTTCGCGGCCGCCGCGCCGGAGTCGATCGCCTCCTGCGCGAGCAGTACGCCGCCCGCCAGCGACTCCGCGCGGCCGCCGGCGTAGATCGCGGCACCCGCATTCAGGACCGCGAGGTCACGTGCGGCCCCGGGCTCGCCGGCGAAGATCGCACGTGCGATCTGGGCGTTCTCCTGCGGATCGCCGCCGGGTACGGCGTCGGGCGGGTAGCGGGGCAGATCGAAGTCCTCAGGGATCACCACGTACTCCTCAAGCTCGCCCTCCTGCACCTCGATCACGCGCGTCGCCGCGGAGATGCTGAGCTCGTCGAGGCTGTCCTCGCTGCAGACGAGCAGCGCATGCCTGGTGCCGAGCAGCGCCAACGCGCCGGCCATTTTCGGCAGCGTCGCCGCGTCAGACACACCCAGCAGCTGCCGGCTGGCGCCAGCGGGGTTGGTGAGCGGCCCTAGGAAGTTGAAAGTCGTGCGCACCTTGAGCTCCTTGCGGACCTGCACGACCCGGCCGGTAGCCGGATGGTGGTAGGGCGCGAACATGAAGCCGAAGCCGATCTGCTCGATGCAGCGGGCTACCCCGGCAGCGTCGAGGTCGATGCGCGCGCCCAGTGCCTCGAGTACGTCAGCCGAGCCGGACAGGCCCGTGGAGGAGCGGCTGCCGTGCTTGGCAACCATGCAGCCTGCACCGGCGGCGATCAGCGCTGCCGTAGTCGAGACGTTGAAGGTCGTGCGGCCACCACCGGTGCCGGCGGTGTCGAGCAGGTCCTCGCCGGCCGTCGGCACGAATGCGGCGAAGGCCCGCATCGTGCGGGCCAGCCCGGCGAGCTCCTCGACCGTCTCGCCCTTGACGCGCAGCGCGATCAGGAAGCCGGCGATCTCGATGTCGGTGGCCTCACCGGCCATGATCTCGGCGAGCGCCTCGGCGGCGTCCCCTTCGCTGAGGTCGCGGCGATCGGCCAGATGGTCGATCGCGCGGGTCAGCAACTCGCTCAACGCGTGCCTTCCATGAAGCTCAGGAGCATGTCCTTGCCGTGCTCGGTGAGGACTGACTCTGGGTGGAACTGGACCCCCTCAGCCGGCAGCTCACGGTGACGGACGCCCATGATCACACCGCCGCCGGTGGCGCTCACCTCGAGCACGTCGGGGAGCGTGTGGCCGGCCACGAGCGAGTGGTAGCGGCCGACCTCGAGGTTCTGGGGCAAGCCCGCGAAGATGGTGCGGCCGTCGTGCTCGATCGTCGAGGTCTTGCCATGCACCGGCTCGTGGCGGATGACGGTGCCGCCCCACGCCTGGACCATCGCCTGGTGGCCGAGGCAGACCCCGAGGGTCGGGATGCCGGCCAGCGGGAAGCGCTTGACCGCCTCGAGGCTGATACCCGCCTCGTTCGGCGTGCACGGACCCGGCGAGACGATCACGCGGTCGTAGCCGCGGACCAACAGATCCTCGACGCGCGAATGGTCGTTGCGGACAACCTCGATGTCGTGAGCAGGCGTCGCCAGCTCACCCAGGTACTGGACGAGGTTGTAGGTGAAGCTGTCGTAGTTGTCGATGACGAGGACGCGCACGGGATCAGGTCTCACGGCGGTTGGCGAGGAAGCTCTCAGGCTGGGCGACGAAGCTCGAGGTCAGGTGGCCATCGTCGGTCTGCGACTGCAAGACGGTACGAACCGTGGTGACGTCGACGAACCGCGCGCTCTCGAACTGGAGGATCTGGAGCGGGTAGCTCAAAGTTGCCGTGACCCCGCCCGCGGACGCTGTGACCGTGGCCGCCTGGGCGGCAGCAGGGGCCAGCATCGCCAGGCCGAGAGCGGTCGTCAGGATCGCGCGTCGCAAGCTGATCACTCCCAGTCGGTCTGAGAGATCGCGGTCGCGATCGCAGCAAGCACGGCCTTCGACTTGGCGACCGATTCGTCGTACTCGTAGGCAGGCTTCGCGTCGGCAACGGTGCCACCGCCGGCCTGGATGTGGGCGACCCCGTCCTTGACCACGACGGTGCGGATATGGATGCACACGTCCATATCGCCGCCGTAGGAGACATAGCCGATCGCGCCGCCGTAGCCGCCGCGCTTCACCGGCTCGAGCTCGTCGATGATCTGCATCGCGCGAACCTTCGGCGCACCCGAGAGCGTGCCCGCAGGCAGGACCGAGCGCAGCGCCTGCAGCGAGCTCATACCGGGGCGCAAGGTGCCGCTGACGTTGGAGACGATGTGCATCACATGGCTGTAGTTCTCGACGACCATGAAGTCCTCGACCTTCACGCTCCCGTACTCGGAGACGCGCCCGAGGTCGTTGCGGCCGAGATCGACCAGCATCACGTGCTCGGCGCACTCCTTAGGGTCGGCGAGCAACCCCTCAGCGATGCTCGCGTCCTCCTCCGCGGTTGATCCGCGCGGGCGCGTGCCAGCGATCGGACGAGTGGAGACCTTGCGGCCGCTGACGGTGACGAGCGGTTCGGGGCTGCAGCCGGCGATCTCGAAGTCACCGAAGTCGAGGAAGTACATGTAGGGGCTGGGATTCACAGCCCGCAGGCCGCGATAGATGCTGAACGCGCTGATCGGGACCGCTGCTGACCAGCGCTGTGACGGCACCACCTGGAAGGCATCGCCCGCATAGACGTAGTCGATGATCCGCGCGACAGTCGCCTCGAACTGCTCACGGCTCATGTTCGACTTGAACTCGGGAGCGATGCGCTCCGCGGAGGAATCGGGGCGGGCCGGCGGGAGCGGGCCGGCGAGGATGCGCCGCACCTCGGCGATCTTCTCGTGTGCGATGTCGGGCGCATCCCCGGAGTACACGTTCGCGACGACCGTGACCGTGCGCTTGAGGTGGTCGAAGGCGACGACCGTGTCGGTCAGCATCAATGCCAGGTCGGGCAGCCCGATCGTGTCGGGGTTCGGGTCGCCGAGTGGCTCGACGGTGCGCACCAGGTCGTACGCGAACATCCCAACGGCGCCGCCTGCAAACGGCGGCAGATCGGGGTTGGGCGCGACGCGCGCCCGCTCGAGCTCAGCGGCCGCCAGCTCATACGGGTCGCCGGGATCGCCGAGCGACCAGCGCAGTACCTTGCGCGGCCGATAGCCGATAAACGAGTAGCGTCCGACCCGTCCGTAGTCGGCCGACTCGAGCAGGAAGCAGGGCTCGCCCGCGCCTGCCGCGCGCAGCTTCAGGAACGCCGAGACCGGCGTCTCGGTGTCCTCGATCCAGGTTTCGGTGACCTGGAGGGTCTCAGCCTCGGCGACGGCCATCCAACACCCGTCCGGCATCGGCCAGTGTCAGCGATCTGCTCGCGAGCAGCACCGAAAGGTGGTACAGGACGTCGGCGGCTTCGTTTGCGACGCGCTCGTCAGTCTCCTCGCGCGCTGCGCGGGCGACCTCCTCGGCTTCCTCCTGCACCTTCACGCCGATGTGGCCCGGGTCGGCCAGCAGCGCCGCGGTGTAAGAACCATCGGGGGCTTCAGCTTTGCGCGCCGCGATCGTGCGCTCGAGGTCCGGCAGCACCTCATACGGCGCCTGCACGCCAGAGTCACCGCGGTAGAAGCAGGTGCGCTCACCTGTGTGGCAGGCCGGCCCCGCCGGCTCGACCAGCGCCAGCAGCGTGTCAGCGTCGCAGTCGTAGCGCAACGCCTTCAGGCGCTGGACGTTCCCAGAGGTCTCGCCCTTGTGCCACAGCTCCTGTCGCGAGCGGCTGAAGAAGTGCGTCTCCCCCGTCTCCTGGGTGAGCGCGAGCGCATCCGCGTCCATGTACGCGAGCGTCAGCACCTCGCCGCTGTTCCAGTCCTGAACGATGCACGGCACAAGCCCGTTTACATCGAATTTCACCTCAGAGGCATCCATGGCCCCTGAGTCTATGGATCTATTCGATCCCGAGCCTGTCCAGGACTCTGTCGTCGGCCCGCCAGTGACGGCGGACGCGCACCTGCAATGCAAGGTGCACATGACCGCCGAGCTCCCGTTCTATCGCGCGCCGCGCTCCCATACCGATCGCCTTGATCATACGCCCACCGGAGCCGATCAGGATTCCCTTCTGCGACTCGGTCTCCACCAGGATCACAGCGTCGACGCGGAACCGGTCGTCGTTTGCCTCGACATTCTCGATCTCGACCTCGACCGCGTGCGGAACCTCCTCGCGGGTGCGGATCAGGATCTGCTCGCGCACAAGCTCCGCGAGCACCACCGCCTCGGACTGATCGGAGCGCTGCCGGGGATCGAAGTAGAACGGCCCGCTCGGCAACAGCGAGACGAGATGATCGAGCAGTTCATCCATGCCGGTGCCGCGGCGTGCCGAGATCGGGAAGATCGACTCCGCGACGCCGAGCTCGTCAGCCGCCCGTAGAACCTCGAGCGTCTTGGCACGGTCGGAGCGGTCGACCTTGTTGACGGCGATCACGATCGGGACCTTCGAGCCCTTCAGCAGGTTCGCGATGAAACGGTCGCCTGGGCCGATGCCCTGCTCGGCGTTGAGGACCATCAGGCAACCGTCGGCATCGTCGAGCTCGGCCTCGACGCGGTGCTGCATACGCTCGGTGAGCGCGTCGCGCGGCCGCTGCACGCCGGGCAGGTCAATCAGCACCAGCTGCCAATCCTCACCGTTGGCGACGGCACGGATCGCACGCCGTGTGGTCTGGGGCTTGTCTGAGACGATCGCGACCTTGCTGCCAACCAGTGCGTTAGTGAGCGTCGACTTGCCCACGTTTGGACGCCCGGCGAGCGCGATGAAGCCGGAGCGGGTGCGCGGCTCTGAGCCCGAGGCGAGATGGTTTGCGGCGCTCATCGGATCCAGCGCATCAGCTCGGACTGCAGCGCAAGCATCTCGCCATCGTCGACCTCATGGTCCATCCCGGTCAGGTGCAGAGTTCCATGCACGACTGCCTCCCTCAGGTCGCTTGTGTGCTCAGGACAGATGACAATGTCGCCAAGCTCACGGGGCCCGGCGGAATCACCATCCTCGTCGACGCCGAACGAGAGCACGTCGGTCGGGCTGTCGATATTGCGGTAGTCACGGTTGAGCACATGGATACGTTCGGCATCGACGAACTCGACTGCCATGTGCCCCTCATCGATACCAGCCGAGGCCAGTGCCAGCATGCACAACTCTCGCACCTCCAGCGCCGTCGGAGCATCCGGCACCAGCAGCTCTATCCCCAGCACCTCAATGTCGAGGCCACTCGAGGACACCGGACTAAGCGCGCTTGGCGGGACGCAGCTCCGGCGCCATCCGCTGCGCGTGATCGTTGTAGGCGGCGACGATCCGGCGCACCAGCTTGTGACGGACGACATCCTCCTCGCCGAAGCGCACGAAGCCGATGTCCTCGACGCCTTCGAGGATCTCGGCCACGGCGCTGAGGCCTGAGGCCTGATCCCGCGGCAGGTCCACCTGTGTGATGTCGCCGGTGACCACAACCTTGGAGTTGAAGCCCAGGCGCGTGAGGAACATCTTCATCTGCTCCGGCGTCGTGTTCTGCGCCTCGTCGAGGATGATGAAGCTGTCATTCAGCGTGCGGCCGCGCATGAACGCCAGCGGCGCGACCTCGATCACGCCACGCTCCAGGTGCTGGCTGAACTTCTCAGCCTCGAGCATGTCATGCAGCGCGTCGAACAGTGGCCGCAGGTACGGGTCGACCTTCGCCATCAGGTCGCCTGGCAGGAAGCCCAGGCGTTCACCAGCCTCGACCGCCGGACGCGTGAGGATGATCCGGCTGCATTCGCGGCGGTGAAGCGCAGCGGCAGCGAGCGCAACGGCCAGGAACGTCTTGCCGGTGCCGGCCGGTCCGATGCCGAACGTGATCGTGTTGTCGCGGATCGAGTCGACGTACCGCTTCTGGTGCACCGTCTTTGGCGCGACCTTGAGCGCACGGCTGCGCCAGATCACGTCCTCGAGAATCGCTCCGGGGTCCTCGTGCTGATCCAGCGCGCTCGAGACCGCCTCGATCGTGCCCGGCGCGAGCTCATGCCCCTGCTCGACCAGGTCGGTCAATTCACGCACGACCACCGCGGCCGAGTTCACGGCCTCCGGCTCGCCGTCGAGCGTGAGCAGGTTGCCACGCAGGAACACGTTGCAGTCGATGTGTTCCGTCAGCGTCTTCAGGATCCTGTCACCGCTCCCCGCCAGCTCGGCGGCAGCGGCATTGTCCAGTTCGATCTGGGTCCGCAATCCGACTCCTCTACGAGGTCACCGCGCCCAAGGCAGCTCGCACCGCCCCTGACGCCCGCTTGCCATCTACCAGGCCTCCGGCCTGATCCATTACCACCTTCATCACCGAACCCATGTCCCTCGGGCTGGTGGCGCCGGTCTGGGCGATCGCCCCGGCGACGATTTCGTCGAGCTGCTCATCGCTCATATCCGGCGGCAGATAGCGCGCGATCATCACGGCCTCTGCCTGCTCCTTCTGGGCAAGATCGGGTCGGTTGGCGTCCGCGAACTGACTGGCCGCCTCGAGCCGGCGCTTGCGCTCGCGCCGCAGGACGGCGAGCTCATCGCCGTCGCCCTCTTTGACGTCCTTCTGCAGCTCGGAAACGAGCAGCCGCAAGGCCCCGGCGACATCCCGGTCGCCTGCCTTCATCGCGCGAACCACGTCAGCGCGCACCTGTTCGAGAACGCTCAACTGGAAATGAAGGATACGACGCCCCGGCGACGTTATGAAACGCGCTCGGCGCGAGGGTCGAGCGAACGTGCAAGAGCGTGAGCCGGGCCCGCGGTACGCGGACCCGACCCACGCTGCAGCACCCCAGCTCAGGCGCGCCTCGTGACGCGCTGCGCGTCGGTCGTGCGGTCGCGCAGAACCCGTTGCGCGCCGCACCGACCGACACCCCGGCCGACTAAAAACCGTGAGCGGGATCGGCACGCGCGGGCGGTCACAGCCCGCGCGACGGATCACCGCTCGCGATCGACAAACCCACGAACCTCTGGTCGATGTCCCTTGGGGGGGTCCTCGTACCGGCGCGCTGAGAGAGGAGAGAGAACTCTTGCGAAACGCCAGTACGAAGCTTTGGCCGAGGGGCGACGATCTCCAGAAGTTGGCCACCGAGGGAGAAGCCGATCGCGAGCGGGTTCAACAACCTTTAGGTTTCACCTCCTTCGCGGCTACCCAGTTCGCAACTCATGTTGGAAGGATGCCCGCAGGGCCGCCGAGCTTCATCGGCCTTCTGGACAGAATTCGGCGCCGGCGGGTTAGCCAGACGGCGGCAGCTCGCCGACGTGCGACGGCTCGGTCTCGGTCGGAACCGGCGGCAGCTCGAGTGGGGGCGGGTGACCCAGCTGGCCCATCTCGGCGAGGTCGCGCGGGAACAGAATCTCCACCGACCAGTCCGCGAGCAGGCGCGACTTGCGGTCGAGTCCGGGCAGCCACGCGAGGTGGTACAAGCGGCAGATCGCCCAGGCAGGCAAGCCCTTGACCCGGAGCCCCATCAGGTTCGCGACCGCGCGGTGGCGACCGAGATCGGCGAACGCGCCGAGCGTCTTGAACGTGAACGGATGCGGCGTTTGTCCGCGCGTGACCCGAGCGATGTTCTTGCCAAGCAGCTTGCCCTGACGGATCGCATGCTGCGCGGTCGGCGGGCACGGCTTGCCCGGCTGCGCCGGGTCAGGCACAGCGGCGATGTCACCGAGCGCCCAGATGTTGTCGTAGCCCTTCACACGCATGTACTCGTCACAGACGATGCGACCGTGCTCCAGCGGCAGGCCCAGGCGAGTCGCAACCGGGCTTGCTCGCACGCCCGCGGTCCACACGACCGTGCGGGTCTTCACGATCTCCCCGTCCGAGAGCACGACGCTGTCAGGTCGTACCTCGGAGACCGTCGTCGACAGCCGGAACTCGATGCCCCGCTTGGACAGCAGCTCGACCGTCCAGTCGGCGAGCTGCTTCTGGATCTCGGGCATCACCCGCGGCGCGGCGTCGATCAACGTGAAGCGGGTGCCGGTCTCACGGCAGCGCGGATAGCGCTTGATGGCGTCGCGCGCGAACCCCTGGAGCTCTGCGATCCCCTCGAGCCCCGCATAGCCGCCGCCGACGAACACGAAGCTCAGGTACTCGGCGCGCACGTCCTTGTCATCCAGGCTCTCGGCGAGCTCGAAATGACGCACGATCCGGTTGCGCAGCGCGGTCGCGTCGGCGATCGTCTTGAAACCGATCGCGTGCTCGACGAGTCCCCGGATCGGGATCACGCGTACGACCGAGCCAAGCGCGACCACCAGGTGGTCGTAGCGGTACTCCTTGGTCTTGCCAGAGATCATCTCGACCTGCAGCGCGTCCCGCTTAGGGTCACCGCCGGTCACGTAGCCGACGCGCAGCGAGGTGCGCTTGAGGTGCTCACGTAACGGCACGACGATGTGGCGCGGGTCCAGAGTGCCCGCCGCCGCGCCCGGCAGCAACGGCGCATACATCAGGAAGTTCACGTCGTTGATCAGCGTGATTCGGGCGCCCGCGGGGGCAAGTCGCTCGAGCTTCTTCGCCGCGTAGTACCCGCCGAATCCGCCGCCGGCTATGACGATGTGCTGGCTGATGCTTTGCAGCCTACCCGTGCGGCCGGAGATCCAGCAAGAGCGCTGCCCACTCACCACGCTCGAGCCGTCGGGACTCCGCGTAGCCTCTCTGTGAGAACGCCTCGGAGACCGTGTCGGCCTCGGTCGCAAGCAGGCCGCTGGCGATCACGAGCTCAGGTCGAGCAGTCGGATCGGAGTCCATCCGCCCGCACCAGAACAGCAACAGCGGCGCGAGTAGGTTGGCCAGCACCAGCGGAGCGTGAGGCAACGCCTGCTCGCGCAGGTCGAAGCGCTCGATCCCGGACAGCTCGACGCCGTTGACGGCGGCATTCTCACGTGTGGCGTCGGTGCACAGCGGGTCGTAGTCGAGCGCCAGAACGGACGGCCAGCCAAGCTTGGCGGCGGCGATCGCGAGGACACCGGAGCCGCACCCGAGGTCGATCATGCCGGGCGTTTCTCCGGGGCTGGCGGCCCGCTGGCCACCAGCCCCGCCGCCGGGTGTTGGAACCTCGAGCAGCAGCTCTAGACACAGCCGCGTGGTTGCGTGCGCGCCGGTCCCAAACGCGCGACCTGGGTCGATCACCAGATCGAGCTCGGTGCCCTGCGGGGGTTCCCACGGCGGACGCACGCTCAGGCGCGTGCCGAGCACGAGCGGGCGATGGAACTCGCGCCAGCGCTCGGCCCAGTCATCAGCGATCTCGGTGGTCCTCACATCAACCAGCGCGCCGCCGGCAGCGGCCCGCAGATCCGGGAGTTCGGGCAACTCGCCGGTCGGACCATAGACCGCGTACTCGACGGTCTGGGCGTCGACGTCGACCTCCTCCACCCCGCTCGGCGCCAGCTCGAGCAGCTCCGCCAGCACGAGCTCCGCCTCCGCACGGCGCACGCGCACCGCCAGCCGCAGCACCGGTACCCCTTTCGCCTAGAGGTGGAAGGCGCGACGCAGCTTCGCGAAAACGCCCTCGTCGGAGGAGTGGAGATTCTCGTCCGTGAGCGTTTCGGCGAAGCGCTCCAACTGCTCGCGCTGCGCCGGCGAGAGGTTCCGCGGGACCATGACGTTGACGACCACGCGCAGGTCGCCGTGGCGGCGCCCACGCAGCGACGGCATGCCACGCCCGCGCAGCAGGATCGTCTCGTGCGGCTGGGTGCCGGCGGGAATCTCGAGGTCGTCGGGACCGTCGATCGTCGGCACCTCGACGGTGGCTCCGAGTGCCGCCAGCGGGGCCGAGATGTCGACCGCGGTGATCAGGTCGTCACCGTCGCGTACGAACCGTGAATCCTCCCTGACACGGATGAGCACATAGAGATCGCCGGGCGGCCCACCGCGCTCGCCCGCATGACCGCGGCCGCTGACGCGGATCCGCTGGCCGTCGGCGATGCCCGCGGGGACGTCGACCGAGACCGTCTGGTGCTCTGGCCGGCGTCCGCGCCCGCGGCAGACGTGGCAGGGCTGAGCCGGAACCTTGCCCTCACCGCCGCATTGGTCGCAGGTGGTGGAACTCATCACCTGACCGATCAGCGTGCGCGTGACCGTTCGCAGCTGGCCGGCACCATGGCACTTGGGGCAGGTCTCGATCGGGGTGCCCGGCTCGGCGCCGTTGCCGTGGCAGTTCTCACAGATGACGACTGCGTCGAAGCTCAGTTCGACCGGTGCGCCGTGAGCGGCCTCCTCGAGCGTGACCTCGACGGCAGCCTGGATGTCGCCGCCCTGGACCGGGCCGAGCGGCCCGCCGCCGGTGAAGGCGCTGCCGAACGCTCCGCCGAAACCGCCGCCGCCGAACAGCGCCTCGAACAGGTCAGACATCGAGCCGAAGCCCTCGAAGTTGGGCGAGTAGCCGCCGCTGCGCAGGCCCTCGTGGCCGTAGCGGTCGTAGGTGGCGCGCCGGTCGGAGTCGGACAGCACCTCGTAGGCCTCGGCGGCCTCCTTGAACCGCTCCTCGGCGCTCGGGTCATCCTTGTTGACGTCCGGATGCAGCTCACGCGCGAGCCTGCGGAACGCCTTCTTGATCTCGGGTTCGCCGGCGTCCCGCGCGACGCCAAGAACCTCGTAGTAGTCGCGCTTCGGCGTCGATGCGCTCATCGTTCGTCGTAGACCTCGGCCACGAACCTCGACAGCTGCGCGGCGGCGTCGCGCACGACGCTGATCACGCGCGGGTAGTCCATGCGCAGCGGGCCGATCACCGAAACGGTCCCGAGGTTTCGCTGGGGCAGGCCGTATGCGGCAGCCACCAACGCGAGCGATTGCAGTGCCGGCTGGTCGTTCTCCGTTCCGATCCGCACGCTCACATCCTGCCCGCCGAGCGCGGCGCGCAACAGCCCGAGCATCGTGACGCGACGCTCGAGCATGTCCATCAGCGTGTTCAGCTCGATCACATCGCCAGTGCGATCGAGCGCCAGCAGCCGCGACGTGCCGTCGATGTAGACGGAATCCTCGGCCGCCTCGGAGAGATCGGTGAAGACGGGCAGCAGCGCGGCCAGGAACCCGCTCTCGGCGCGCGACAGGGAAGGGTCGAGCAGTCGCTGCGTCAGGCGCCGGGCACCGAGTCCGGTGCCGATCAGCCGTTCGTTCAGGTAACTGGCCGCCCAGTCCGCAAGACCGGAGTCGACGGAGCGGTCGAAGGTGAACATGCGCTTGTTGACTCCGCCCGTGGAAGTGATCACCACCACCATCAGCACCTGCGGCTGCAGCATCAGAACCTCGATGTGGCGAATCGTCGCAGTGCCCAGCGGCGGCGCCGTGACGATCGCCAGCAGGTTCGTGACCTGTGAGAGCGTCTCGGTCGTGACCCGCATCGCCTCGTCTACCTCGTGCCGCACGAGGGAGAGCGCAAGCGGCGGCGCTTCCACCTCTGCGGGCAGCAGCCAATCGACGAAGTACCGGTAACCGGACTCGGTGGGGACGCGGCCGGCGGACGTGTGCGGATGCTGGAGCAGGCCAAGATCCTCGAGGCTCGCGAGCTCGTGCCGGATCGTCGAAGGACCCCACTCGAAGCCCCCCGCCAGCACCTTCGAGCCCACGGGAGCGCCGGCCGCGAGGTATTCCTCGACGACCCGCCGCAAAACCTGTTCCTGGCGCTCGGTGAGCATCACTTGGATTCTAGGAGCGCGGCCAGTGCCACCGGTGAGCGCGGGCGTTCGGGTCAACCGGCGCGCAGCTCGGCGACCGCGTTTCGGATCAGCCGAGTGTCCCCCTGAGTTGCCTCGAGCTTGGCCGTGGCGACGCCGTCGGCCACCAGTTTGATCTGACCGCTGACGACGATCTCGTCGCCGATCCTGCCCATGCCCCGGAACTGCGCGCTCAGGGCACGCAGCGCCGTGGGGTCATCGTCGGCTGCCTCGATGGCAGCGCGCGCGACCTGGGCCATCGTCCAGAGACCGTGGAGGATGCGCCCCGGCAGGCCCACGGCGAGCGCGAACTCCTCGTCGATGTGGATCGGATTGAAATCGCCCGAGGCACCGGCATAGCGGACGGTCACATAGCGGTCCGGCGTGACCTTCAGCTCGATCTGATCGCCCTCGTCCATTGGCATCGCAATCACTCCTCGCCGCGAATGATCGTCGACCACGTTCCCACGCAGGTCGTCTCGCCGAGCTGATTCACGGAAACCGACTCGAACGTGTCGAACCTGAGGCCGGCTCGCTCGGCCATATTCTTGACGGTCACCGTCGTCGTGACCTCATCGCCGGCCACGACCGCCTCTTCCCAACGGAACTCCTGGCCGCCGTGCACGAGCCGCGCAAAGTCGATCTCGAGCTCGGGGTCGAACATGGCTGTCGTGAACGGGACGCTGGCGTAGACGACCACGAACATCGGCGGCGCGAGCACATCGGCGTAGCCGGCCGCGCGCGCCGTCTCGACATCCAGGTACAGCGGGTTGGTCTCCCCGACGGCGTAGGCGTACTCCCGCACCTTCTCGCGCCCGACGGCGTAGGTCACGGGCGCATAGCGCTTGCCGATCTTTTCGACTGGCACGGGCACGGCGCGGGAGTCTGGCACAGGTGCGAGTGCACGTGCAAAGCTGTGCGCGGCCGCTGACTTGGACACGACTAAACTTCACAGAGCCACTTAACAAAGGAGAGCCATGTCACTTTCACTGGGGGATACCGCCCCGGACTTCGAGGCCGACACCACCGAAGGAAGGATCAGCTTCCACGATTGGATTGGCGACTCGTGGGCTGTTCTGTTCTCCCATCCGAAGAGCTTCACGCCGGTCTGCACGACCGAGCTCGGATACATGGCTCGGATCGAGCCTGAGTTCGCGCGCCGCGGCGTCAAGGTGATCGGCCTCTCGGTTGACGCGGTCGACAAGAACGAGGGCTGGGCCGCCGACATCGAGGAGACCCAGGGCTACGCCCCGAACTACCCGATCATCTCGGACTCGGACTTCAACGTCGCGAAGCTCTACGGGATGCTGGCGGCGAGCACGGAAGGCGATTCCGGCGCACGCACGGCGGCCGACAACCAGACGGTCCGCAACGTGTTCGTGATCGGTCCGGACAAGAAGATCAAGCTGATCCTCGTCTACCCGATGACGACTGGCCGCAACTTCGACGAGGTGCTGCGCGTCATCGACTCGTTGCAGCTCACGGCCAATCACAAGGTCGCAACGCCCGCCCAGTGGCAGCAGGGCGACAAGGTGATCATCGCCGGCTCGGTCAACAACGAGCAGGCGAAGGAGATCTTCGGCGAGTGGGAAGAGCCGAAGCCCTACATCCGGATCGTGCCGCAGCCCAGCTGAGACCCGCGCATCTCCCGGGGGTGGCCAGCGCGCCACCCCCGGCGCGCTCAAATTCGCCGCTTAGTAGTCGATAATCGAACAGTGAGGGACCAGCGCGTCCGTTGGGCGATCACCGTCGTCGGCTGTGCCGCGATCTACGTAGGTGCGGCCCAGATCGGCTTTGCGCTAACGCTGGTCAACGGCGCCGTCTCAACTGTCTGGGTTCCGGCCGGCCTGTCACTCGCGATCCTATTCCTCGGCGGACGCAATCTCTGGCCTGCGTTGGTGCTCGGCGAGTTCGTCGCCAACACACTGCATGGCTCCGGCGCCGGAACCTCGCTCGCGTTCGGCGTTGGTGACGCGCTCGAAGCGCTGGCCGGGCGCGCGGTCCTCGTACGGCTCGGCTTCCGTCCGCAGCTCGACCGGCTCCGGGACATCTTCATCCTGCTTATCCCGGGAGCTCTGATCCCGAGCCTCGTCGGAGCAAGCGTCGGCACCTTCTCGCTGCTGATCGGCGAGCACGCGCCCTGGAGCTCGGTCTGGTTGACGTGGCACACGTGGTGGCTCGGTGATGCGACGGGGATCATCATCGCCACGCCGCTGATCTTCGCGTTCGCGAGCGAGGGATTCCGGCCAATCGGCCGCCACGCACTCGAGCTGGTCGCGTTCGTAGCGGCGCTCGTGCCACTCGCCTGGGTCGCCGGCGGGCACGCGCCCGAGGCGGCGCTGGTGGCACTGCCGGTTCTCGCTTGGGGGGCACTGCGGTTCGGCCAGCGCGGGGCCACAGTCGCGAATGCGATCGTCGCCGGCGCGGGCGTCGCGCTCGTCGCACACGGCAGCGAGCTCAGTGGGGTGCCGCTTGTCAACCGCCTCCTGCTCGCGCAGGAGTTCCTGCTGGTGGCGGCGATCACGACGCTCGTGCTCGCCGCGGTGCTGAGCGAACGCGAGCGCGTCGAGGCGCAGCTGCGGATCAACGAGCGCGGCGCCAGAGCGCTGGTCGCCGAGCAGACGGTGCTGAGCGACTTTGCGACCGCGGTTGCACGTGAGACCCCACTCGCCGACCTGTTCGCGCTGCTCGTCCGCGAAATCTGCGACCTAGCCGAGGCCCGCGCCGTCACGATCCAGCGCGACGACGGGATCGGACGGCTGACGCAGGTCGCGAAGTGGCAATCCGGAGATGAGGGCGGCGACCGCGACACCAGCGCTGAGATCGAACTGCACGGCGTGCGCTGGGGTCAGATCAACATTGTCGGCGGCGTCCCGCACCCAGCCGGCTTGACGCTGAAGCCCGACGCGGCGGAGACTTCTGACGAAGCGTCGATGCAGCGGTTCGCCCGCGTGCTCGGAATCGCGCTGGCCAACGCAGAGGCTCGCGAGGCGCTGATCAACCGCGCCGCGACCGATCCGCTCACCGGGCTCGCCAACCACCGCACGTTCCATGAGCGCCTGGCAGACGAGATGATCCGCAGCCGACGCTACGGGCACGTGATTGCAGTGGCGATGATCGACATCGACAACTTCAAGGCCGTCAACGACACCTGGGGACATCGGGCCGGCGATTCGCTGCTCAGCGCCGCCGCGCGGCGGATTGCATCCGTCATGCGGGCAGATGCACTCGTGGCGAGGCTCGGCGGCGACGAGTTCGCGGTGCTGCTGCCCGAGAGCGATTGCGAGCTCGCGCGCGTGGCGGCAGAGCGTGCACGGGAGGCCGTCGCCGAGCTCATGCTCGAGGACGGCCTCCCGATCAGCATCTCCGTCGGCGTCTGCGACAGCACCCAGGCAGGCACTCCCGACCAGCTGGTCGAGCGCGCCGATCTGGCGCTGTATGCGGCCAAGTCGGCCGGCCGCAACCGCTGCGTGGCCTACACGCTCTAGCGCCGTCAGCGTGCTGGGCAGAAATCCGCCCCCAGAGTGGATTTCTCCCCCAGCACGAGGCGCTCTAGCGTGAGTCGCCGAGCTCGAGCACAGCCAGGAACGCCTCCTGCGGCACCTCGACGCGCCCGACCTGCTTCATGCGCTTCTTGCCCTTCTTCTGCTGCTCGAGCAGCTTGCGCTTGCGGCTGATGTCGCCGCCGTAGCACTTGGCGACCACGTCCTTGCGGTAGGCCTTGACGGTCTCGCGGGCGATCACGCGGGCCCCGATCGCTGCCTGGATCGGGACGTCGTACTGCTGACGAGGGATCTTCTCCTTGAGCTTCTCCGCCATCGTGCGACCAAAGGCTTCTGCCTTGCTGCGATGCACGAGCATCGCGAGCGCGTCGACCTGATCGCCGCCGAGCAGGATGTCGAGCTTGACGAGGTCGGACTCGCGCAAGCCGGTGATCTCGTAATCGAACGAGGCGTAGCCGCGCGTGCGCGACTTGAGCTGGTCGAAGAAGTCGAGCACGATCTCCGCCAGCGGTAGGTCATAGGTCAGCTGGACGCGCTCAGCCGAGAGGTAATGCATACCGACGTGGTCGCCGCGCCGCTCCTGGCAGAGCTCCATGATCATGCCGACGTACTCCTTCGGCGTCAGGATCGAGGCGCGGATGTATGGCTCGCGGATCTCGCTGACCTTGCTCGGCTCCGGCATGTCCGCGGGGCTGTGGATCGGTACCACGGTGCCGTCGGTGAGCGTGATCTCGTACTCGACGCTCGGCATCGTCATCATCAGGTCGAGGTCGTATTCGCGCTGGAGCCGCTCGCGCACGATGTCCATGTGCAGCAGCCCGAGGAAGCCGCAGCGGAAGCCGAAGCCGAGCGCGTCCGAGGTCTCCGGCTCCCAGGCGAGCGCAGCGTCGTTGAGCGTCAGCTTCTCGAGCGCGTCCCGCAGGTCGGGATAGTCGTCGGAGTCAATCGGGAACAGACCGCAGAAGACCATCGGCTTGACCTCGCGGTATCCCGGCAACGCCTCCGTCGCCGGCTTGCGAGCGCTGGTCAACGTGTCGCCGACGCGCAGCGCAGTGACCTCCTTGAGCCCGGTGATCACGTACCCCACCTCGCCCGGTCCTAGCTGCTTGACGGAGATCATCTGTGGGCTGAAGAAGCCGATGTCATCGATCTCGGCGTAGGTTCCGGCCTGCATCGCGCGGATTGCCTCGCCCTTGGTGAAGGTGCCGTCGACGACGCGGATATAGGCGACCACCCCGCGGTACTGGTCGAACTCGGAGTCGAAGATCAGCGCCCGCGGCGGCGCATCCGGGTCGCCGCTCGGCGGCGGCACGCGCGCGATCAGTTCGTCGAGCACGTCGGTCACGCCCTCGCCCGTCTTGGCGCTGATCCGGCGCACCGTCTCGGGGGACTCGCCGATCAGGTCCGAGATCTCCTCGGCGACGCGCTCTGGCTCGGCGCCTGGAAGATCGACCTTGTTCATGCACGGGATCAGCTCGAGCCCGGCCTCGACCGCCAGATATGTGTTGGCAACGGTCTGAGCCTCCACACCCTGGCTGGCGTCGACCACAAGCAGAGCTCCCTCGCAAGCGGCGAGGGAGCGCGACACCTCGTACGTGAAGTCGACGTGTCCCGGAGTGTCGATCAGATGCAGCTGGTAGGTCTCGCCGTCCAGGCCCGAGGTGTAGAAGACACGCACCGCCTGCGCCTTGATCGTGATCCCACGCTCACGCTCGAGCTCCATCGAGTCGAGCAGCTGCGCGCGCATCGCACGTGGGTCGACGGTGTGGGTGAGCTCGAGGATGCGATCGGCCAGCGTCGACTTGCCATGGTCGATGTGGGCGATGATCGAGAAGTTCCGGATATGGGCCTGGTCGGTCAAGGCCCTTGAAGATTAGGAGGCGTGGCGGTATTTACGCCGCGCGCTCGTCGTCGGTCGCGAGCAGGCCTAGAAGCGCGGCGGCGACACCCGGGTCGAACTGGTTGCCGGCGCCCGATTCGAGCTCCCAGAGCGCTTCCGCGTACGGCAACGGCAGCCGGTACGGGCGGCGCGATGTCATCGCATGCCAGGCGTCGCATGCGAACACGATCCGGCTGGCGAACGGGATCGCCTCGCCTGCGATCCCATCCGGGTAGCCGCTGCCATCCCAGCGCTCGTGCTCATGGCGAACCGCACGGGCGATCTCCGCCAGCGCCGGCACTGCGCTGAGGATGCGCTCGCCGATCTCGGTGTGCGCGCGCATCAGCTCCGTCTCGCGCGCATCGAGCGGTCCCGGCTTGAGCAGCACCTTGATCGGGACGCCGAGCTTGCCGATGTCGTGCAGCCGCGCGACACGCTCGACGAGCTCGACCGTCTCGCGGTCGGCGCCGAGCCGCACCGCTACGAGCGTCGCCAGCTCGACCGTCTCATCGCAGTGGTCGGCCGTGTACGTGTCGAACTCGCGCAGGGCACTGACCAACGCACACTCGACAGCACCGAGATTCCGCTCGCGGGCCCAGATCGCGCGCACGAGCTCACTGGCAACCACCACTCGCCGAGCAGGCTCAGTTATGTCTTCCATGACCTTGTTCCAAGCCTCAAATGACCGGGGCACGGCAGCGCGCCAATCAGTGTGATCGGCAGGGCGGACGCACTCTGGAGTCAGGTCACGCCCAGGCCGGTTGAAGAAACCCCTAGACCAATTCGTCGAGTAACGCAAAGAGTCCTGCTCGACGTTGCTCGACCGAGAACTCGGTGAGTACGCGACGGCGAGCGGCCTCCCCCTTGTCGAGATGGAGCGCCTCGCGCACGCCCAGCGCGACGGTCGCGGGTTGAGCGTCGTCGAGCAGCACACCGGTGTCGCCAACCACCTCAGGCAGCGCCCCAGCCCGCGTCGCCACCGGGACACACCGCGCCAGCATCGCCTCCGCGACAGAGACGCCGAAGCCCTCATGCTTGGACGCCTGCACGTAGACCGCGGCATGGTCGAGGAGCGCTGCCAGCTCCTCGTCCTCGACCCAGCCGGTGAGGCGGACGTTGTCGGCGGCGCGGCGCTCGAGCTCGGCGCCTGCGTCGGCGTCGATCCTGCCGACGACGATGAACTCAACCTCGGGCACCAGCGCAGCGGCCTCGACGAACGCCCGCAACCCCTTCCGATCGAGGTTGGTCCGGTCGACGATGCCGACGGTCAGCGCCAGCGGGCGCTTCTCCCCGCCTGAGGCAAGCTCCGGGACACCGTGGTAGACGACCCTGACCTGGTGCGGCGGGATCCCGATGTTGCGCCAGATCTCCTGGCGCGAATACTCGGAGTTGGTCATCAGGATGCGGGCGCGACGCATCGTGAAGCGGCTCAGCCAGGCGCGCGGGCCGCCGAGCTGAAAGCCGTAGCCGTACTCCGGGTCGGCGGCAGTGTCGAAGCCGCCGACGATCAACAGCGACGGCTTCCGCAGCAGCCAGGCGAGCGTGGTCGGCAGAAACGTGTGCCATGACGCCCACCAGCCGACGACCACGTCGGCCGCCAGCAGCTCGCGCACGACTGTGCGAGGGTCCGTGAAGCGACCGGGCTGGTAGATCTCGTGGACATCGAAGCGCTCGGCGAGCAGGCGCTCGTCGAGTTCGATGAAGCTGGCCCGGCGGCTCTTGATGAACAGCAGTCGCGGCATGCCTAGTGCCCTGACTCCAAAATTCGACTCATGGCACTAGGCGACGGCCCGGAGGTGCGGCCTACGGGTCTCCGGGACGGCCGCCGCGCGCGCCGAGACCGCCAGCGTGCCTCCGATCGCCAACAGCGTCCACGTGATCGGGTCCTCGAGGAAGTCCGCGTAGAGCATCGTGTGCAGCAGCAGTGCCAGGAACGCAGCCGCGATCCCGACCCGGAACGGATCGCCGCGGGCACCGCTAAACAGCGCGATGATCGCGGAGATCACAAGCGCGAGGTATACGAGCTCGCCGATGGTCCCCTGCTCAGCTGCGACTGTCACCGGGATGTTATGTGAGTCCGAGACGGACGCGGCCGCCTTCCGGAAGTGGCTGGTGTACTCGGTCGAGAACGAGCCCGAGCCGAAGCCGTAGGCCGGGCGGTCGCCGAACAGCTTGATGCCGTTGGTGATCAGGTTGCCGCGCCCGCTCGAGGCGCCGTTGATGCCCTGGTTGAGGCCAAACCTGCCGGGACTGACAGCCAGAACGATCGCGCCGGCGACGATGACAGCGGCGGCCAGGTACAGCACCGGGCGCGTCTTCCAGCGAAACGCCGCCAACACCGCGAGGCCGAGGGCGAGCGCGACCAGGCTCGAGCGCGAGAGCGTGAACAGCAGGCAGCCCCAGAGGATCGCCAGCGTCGCGAGCGACGCGAGTTGCACGCGCGTGCGACGGTCGTAGAGCAGCACGACGGTCGCGAGGATCATCACCAGCGCCAGATAGCGCCCGAAGATGTTCGGGTCGAAGAAGACCGAGTCGACCGTGAAGTACTCATGCAGCTGGTTCTCGGCGACGAGCTTGGAGGGCAGCAGCAGGTGCTTGGTCGCTTCCTCGACGAAGCCGATCAAGGAGAACACGATCGCGAGGGCGATGGTCACCAGCAGGCAGCGGATCAGCAGCTCGCGAGTCCAGCGCAGGTCGCGCAGGCGCGCCAGCAGCATGGCAAACGGGACGTAGTAGAAGACCTCGTTCTGGACCGCCTTGCCGAAGCCCTCCGACGGGGAGTACAGCGACTGCAACGCGTAGAGCACGACGAAGGCGCCGAGCAGCTTCTCGAACAGCAACGGTTCGGGACGCCGCTCGGGTGCCGGCTCTCGTCGCGGGGCATCGGCCCGCGTCGCCCACAGGATCGGCACCAGCCAGGCAAGCGCCGAGGCCGCGATCACGAAGTAGAGAGGCACCAGCAAGTTGTTGGTGGTGCCACCGGAGGTGATCGGAATCCGGAACGGCACGGTGAGCGCGGTGAGCGGCGCCACCAACCAGGGGATCCGGTGGACCAGGTATGCCGCGGCGGCCAGCACCACGAGGATCAGGGCGCCCCCGACGGCGACCTCCGCCGGATGGTGGTGAATGAACTGCAGCTGGGCCGAATGCCAAACGTCGTCGAGCAGCAGTACCGGGGCGAGCAGGAGCGCGCCGAGCATCGACCAGGCACGACGCTCGTCACTGCGGGTGAGCATGGTGGCGGCGGCGAGCGCAGCAACGGCGATGACGCCGACGCGCGGCCACGGTCCGGCGAGCACAGCGAGTGTCAGCACGGCGAAGAGGCTAGACGTTCAACGAGCGGTCGTGCTAGCGACGCAGCCGGCTCCTGACCATGCTCTCGATCTGCTGCCACTCAGGAACGCGCATGCGGCTGATCGCCCAGGCATAGAAGCCGCCGGCGATGACCACGGCGCCCCCGACCGAGACGATCTGGCCCGGTATCGAGACTCCCGCCAGCTTGTCGAGCAGCTCCCAGAGGATTCGTGCGATGAACCCGGTCGCGACCGAGACGACAACGATCCGGGCGGTGATCATCCTCGTCTGTTCCAGGTCGAGGTGACCGTTGAACCCAATCCGCAGACGCCGCAGCTGCAGGTAGGTCATCACGATGTTGGCGCTCGCCGTGCCGATCACGAGCCCGGCGATGCCCAGCGGCTTGTACAGCGCCACGCTGACGATGATGTCGACCGTCATGTTGATCGCGGCCAGCTTGGTCGGGATCCAGGGTCGCTGCAGCGCGAAGAACGTACGGGTCATGAGCAGATTGAGCCCTGCGAACGGCAGGCTGAACGCGAACCAGAAGAGCGCCTCGGAGGTGAGATCGAGCGAGACCAGGTTGAACTTGCCGTGCATGAAGACGAGGCGCGTGATCGGACGCGCGAGCGCCAGCATCCCGATGGCTGAGGGGATCAGCAGCAGGTTGATCTGGCGCATGCCAGTGCCGAGCGTGTTGCGCATCTCGGCCGGAGCCCGCCGCGAAGCCTGGCGACTCAGGGTCGGGAACAGCACCGTCGAGACCGCGACGCTGAAGACGCCCTGCGGCAGCATGTAGATCAGGAACGCGAGCTGGATCGCACGCGGCCCAGCCCCCGGCTGCGGAGTGTGGACCAGCGCTCCCATGGCCGAGTTGATCAGCGCATCGAGGTTGATGATCCCGAGACCGAGCGTGACCGGCAGCATCAGGGCGAAGACCTGACGAACGCGCGGGTCCCGCCAGTCGATGCGAAGTTCGAGGCGGTAGTCGATCCGTCGCAGCGCCGAGGCGATGAAGACGAACTGGACGACGGTCGCGATCAGCCATGCGACCGCATACGCGTAGATCCCGTGGCCGTGGCTGAAGCTCCCCTTCAGCGTGACCATCACCGCGATGATCACTCCGTTCCACAGAACCGGAGCGATCGCCGGTAGCGAGAACTCGTCGTATGACTGGAGGATCCCCGTGATCACACCGGTCAGCCCGAGAACGAGCACGACCGGAAACATGATCTGGGTGAGCACCGCGGCCGCATGCCCGTCGAAATCCGCTCCGCCGAACAGCGGCAGGATCACTCCGGCGAGCAGAACGCCGAAGACAGTGATCGTCCCCAGGACGATGAAGACGATCCAGAACAGGGTCGAGGCGAGACGGAAGGCTTCCTTCTTGCGTCCCTCCTGCAGGAGCTCCGTGAAGACCGGCACGAACGCGGCGGACAGAGCTGCCTGTGCGAACAGGTTGCTCATCAGGTTCGGAATCTGCGAGGCGATCGTGAACGCCGACGCAGCCGGGCTGGTCCCGAACAGCGAGGCGGCAATGATCTCGCGGCCCAGTCCGACGACCCGCGACAGCGCCGTGGCCCCCGCGAAGATCGCCGTGTTTACCGAGAGTCGGCGACGCTGGCTGTCATCGGTGGCCGTCAAGGGCCGCTATAGTACGGCCCCGCTAATGGCCAACATTCATTCACAGAAGAAGCGCATCGAACGTGCGCTCCGCGAGCGCGACGAGAACCGCCGCTACACCTCGCGCATCAAGACCTATTTCCGCCGGCTTGAGTCCGCCGTCGCCGAGGGCGACGATGCCGCCGCCGACACCGAGCACCGCGCGCTTGTGCAGACGATCGACAAGGCCGTCAAGCGCGGCTCGCTGCACAAGAACAACGGCGCCCGCAAGAAGAGCCGCGCGGCCCGCGTTCGTCGCGGCGCACCGGCTGAGTAGTCCCTCGCAACGACGGCCGGGAAGCAAGCCTGGCAAGGAAGCAGGGAGCGACGCGTACGGACGTACGCGAGCGACCGGCGACACTGCCAGGCACCGCTCATCCGGTCGTCGCGATCGCGGAGATTGTCAGGAGTGCCTCGGTATCTTCGGAGGCACCGCCCTGCCCGCCCCCGCGTGAAGCGAGCTCGAGGTCGGCGATCAGACATGTCGCGCGCTCGAGCCGCTCGGCGCCGATCCGGCGCGCATCGGCGATCAGCTTGTCTGCCGCCGACGGCGGCATCCGCAAGGAAGACTTGACCTGCGCCTGTGACTCACCGCGGTCGAGCGCCCGCGCAACCTGGTGGGCCTGGCGCACACGCGAGCTCATCCAGTAGATCAGCCCCGGCACTCGCTCTCCCTGGGCACGCATCTGCAGCAGTGTCCGGGTCGCGGTCTCGGTGCTGCCCGATAGCAGCGCGTCCGCCAGCGCCCAGGCTTTGCGCTCCGCTGAGCCGGCCGTCGACTCAAGCACGGTATCGGCGTCGATGTGGGCGTTCGGTTCGAACTCGAGCGCCAGCTTCTCGAGCTCACGCAGCAGCCGCTGCTGGCGCTCGCCGACGTGACCGACCAGCATTCGCGCTGCCTCAGGCGTCAGATCGAGCCCCAGCTGTTTGGCCTGAGCGACCGCCCACTTCGGCAGCTCCCACGGCTTTACCGCCTGCTCCGTGGAGATGTCGCCGCCACTCTTCTTGACCGCTTCATGCAGCCGCTTGGGTGCCTTCAGGCGCCCATCCTCGCGCGCGAAGAAGGTCACGGTCGTGTCGCACGCGATGCCGGCGAGTGCCGCCTCGAGTGCATCCATCTCCTTGTCCTTCCAGCGCTCGGCGCCGTCGACGATCACGAAGCGGCGGCCGATCGCGAAGGTCATGGCGTTGAGCGCGGCGGCGACGTTGTCCGGGGTGGCTTGGTCACCCTCGAACAGCTCGAAGCCATTCGCGCCGCTCTGTTTCTCGGCGAGGTCGCGCAGGCGCGCACGACGCTCGGCGATGCGGCCGTGGTCATCGCCGTGGATCAGGTAGGCAGGCTTGAAGGAGGGCGGCATCTGGCCGAGTCTAGGTCAGCACGCGGCCGAGCCGGCCCGATGCTGTCGACGTTTGTCGACCTATCGCCGACTGACGTCGACAGCCTCCGCGAGCCGAGCGCGGCGAGGGCTGTTGACGTTCTCCGCCATATAAGTGGAAAGCGTCGACAGCCCCGCGCCGGACGTCAGTAACCCGGCGCCGCGCTCGCCGGTGCGTCGCTGACGCTCGGGCTCCTGCCGGATGTGTCGTAGACGATGACGGGGGTGCCCAGCGGGATCCGCGGGAACAGCCAATCGGCATCGGCGTTGCTGATCCGCGCGCAGCCGTGGCTCGCCGGATAGGCCGGGACGTTGGAGGCGCCGTGGATCGCCCAGCCCCGGTAGAAGTAGAGCGGGTTACGCAACGTGCCGAGCGGCGCCTGCTCGTCACCCGGGACCTTACGGATCACGTTGAAGTCGCCGACCGGCGTGTAGGCCACGTCAGTCCCGCCGCCTGGAACGCTGTAGCGCTCGCCGTTTCCGGTGGACGAGTTCAGCGTTATCACGGACCCCGTCTTCAGTACGACGAACAGCAGTTGCCGGGCGATATCGATGTCGATCCGGGGAACCGGACCGTTCCGTGGGCCGGCGGCCTTCGCGGCGGCGAGTGCGGACTCAACCGACGGACCAACCACGGAATCACGCTCGAGGCCCTCGCGCTTCTGAAAGGCGAGTACCGCCGACGCGGTGGCCGCACCGAAGCTGCTGTCGGCGGCGCCTGGCCGGTAGCCGAGTGTGGTCAGCCGCTGCTGAAGCCGTTTCACCGACTCGCCGGTGCTCCCCAGCGTCAGCAAATCCAGCCGGTGGTCCGTCGCCGTGGTCGTCGTGGTGGTTGTCGTGGGGCTGCCCGGCTCGGCGCTCTCCTCCTCTACGGGCTCGGGGTCGGCGTGCCCGAAGAGGCGTACCAGCGCCGCACCGGTCTGCGGGCCGTAGAACCCGTCGACCGCAATCCGCGCCCGAGTCTGAAGGGCGCTGACGGCCGCGATAGTCGCGGCGTCGTATCTGCCGTTGATGGTCGCGTGGAAGAGGTCGACATCGGTCAGCGCCGATTGCAGGGCCAGGACGACATTGTTCGCGCCATGTAGACGGGCCGCGAGCGCGTCGGCGGTACCGGGACCGAGTGCGCCGTAGTCGGCCATGGCGACGTGCGAATCAGCCTGGAAGCGCTTGAGCGCTTGCTGCGTCGCGTCGGTGAACGTTCCCGTCACAGAGCCAGGCCGGTACCCCAGTTGCTCCAGATCGAGCTGAAGCGTCGAGGCGACCACCTCGACACCCGCGACCGGCGACTCTGCTTCAGGCTCGGCCGGCGCCGGCGTCGAGACCGTGTGAGTCGACTCGAGCGTTCCACCCGTGGTCGCGCTGGTCGACGAGCCACCCCCGCAGGCAGCCAGCCCGAGACCGATGCACAGGATCACGAGCATGAGCGCAGCGAGCCGCGTGAGCGGCCGGCCACGCGGGTCAGGCACGTGCGGCCGCCAGCGCCTTCTCGACCGCCTCTTCCGGCGAGGCGACCGCTTCGATCCCGCCGATGTCCCACGTGTGGAGGCCGTACACCCTCAGCCCGGCCTGCAGACCCAGAGCGACCTCGGACAGGGTCCCGTAGGCACCGCCGACCGCGACCATCGCGTCGGCGGTGCGCACGATCAGTCCGTTGCGAAGCTCGCCAAGCCCGGTCGGAACCGCGACCGTGACCCACTCATTCGCGTCCGAGCGATCGTTGCCCGGGAGCATCCCGATCACGGTGCCGCCCGCGATGGCAGCCCCCCGCGAGGCCGCCGCCATCACGCCACCGCGGCCGCCGCAGACCACAACGGCGCCCGCCGCGCCGAGCAGGCGGCCGACGGCCTCAGCGTCAGCCATGTCGACATCAAGCGCCTGCGACGCCCCGACCACCGCTATGTACGGCACCTCGGACGCGTGCATAAGCCAGACCTATTACCTGACGACAACGTTCACGAGCTTCTCAGGCACGACCACGACCTTGACGACATCGTGCCCGTTGACGTGCTGCTTGACGCCGGGTGCTGCCAGCGCCAGCTTCTCGAGCTCATCGCGCTCGGCGCCGCTCGGAGCGACCACACGCGCGCGCACCTTCCCGTTCACTTGGCAGACCAGCTCGAAGGTCTCAGCGACGAGCATTGCCGCGTCGGGAGCCGGCCACGGCTCCTGCCAGACGCGGCGTCCCGTCAGCAGCTCGAAGACCTCGGCGCCGAGGTGCGGCGCGAACGGGAAGATCAGCGAAGCGGCGGTAGCCACCGCGAACCGACGCGCCTCGATATCAGCGTCTGGGTGGCGATACAGCTCGTTGACCAGCTCCGTCACGGCCGCGATCGAGTTGTGAAAGCCGAAGCGGCCGACGAACTCAGAGGTGACGCGGTCGATCGCCCAGTTGGCCTTGCGTACGAGCGTCAGCCCGTCACCGGTCGGGTCGACCGGCTGCTGCACTGCTTCAGCGTCGGGGGTGATCAGCGGATCACCCCCGACGAGGGCCAACTCCTCGCCCAGCGTCCACAGGCGCGAGAGCAGCCGATGCGCGCCGGACAACGCGTTGTCGTTCCAAGCGGCGTCCTGATCGGGCGGGCCCATGTTGAGGATGTAGGTACGCACGCTGTCGGCGCCGAACCGGTCGATCAGCGGCGTCGGCGGGATCACGTTCCCGCGCGACTTCGACATCTTCTGGCCGTCCGGACCCAGGATCATGCCCTGGGTGAACAGCGCCATGAACGGCTCCTGAACGTCCAGCAGCTCCATGTCGGCGAGCGCCTTGACGAAGAAGCGGGCGTAGAGCAGATGCAGGATCGCGTGCTCGACGCCGCCGATGTACTGGTCGACGCTCATCCACTCGCGCAGGACCGCCGGGTCCCAGGCGGCGTTGTCGTTGCGGGCATCGCAGTAACGCAGGAAGTACCAGCTCGAGTCGACGAACGTGTCCATCGTGTCGGTCTCGCGGCGGGCGTGACCGCCACAGATCGGGCAGGTCGTGTTGACCCAATCCTCGGCGGTCGCCAGCGGCGAGCGCCCCTTCGGCTGGTAGTCGGCAACCTCGGGCAGCCTGACCGGCAGCTGGTCCTCGGGCACCGGAACCATGCCGTGCTCCTCGCAGTACACGATCGGGATCGGGCAGCCCCAATAACGCTGGCGCGAGACCAGCCAGTCGCGCAGGCGGAAGTTCACCGAGGCGTGACCGATTCCCTCGCGGTCCAGCCAGGCGACGATCCGCTCGAGGCCCTCCTTCGGAGTGAGGCCATCGAACTCACCTGAGTTGACCAGGATGGCGTCGTCGGCCTTAGTTACGTAGGCCTCGTCGGTGGGGATCGGCGAGCCGTCCTTCGGCGCGACCACCTGGCGGATCGAGAGGTCGTAGGCCGTGGCGAAGGCGAAGTCGCGCTCATCGTGGGCGGGGACGGCCATGATCGCGCCGGTGCCGTACTCCATCAGCACGTAGTCGGCGACGTACATCGGGATCTCCTCACCGGTCACCGGGTTGGTGACGGTGCGCCCGAGGAAGACGCCGGTCTTGGTCTTCTCCGCGGATCCGCGGTCCTCGGGGGACTCGCTCAGCGCGTGGTTGACGTACTCATGGACCGCGTGCTCGTTCGGCGTGCCGGCGGCGAGCTTGAACACGTCAGGGTGCTCGGGCGCCATCACGAAGAAGGTCGCCCCGAACAGGGTGTCCGGACGGGTCGTGAAGACCGGATAGTCGATACCCAGCTCCTGGCAGCGGAAGTTGACCTCGGCGCCGACGCTGCGACCGATCCAGTTGCGCTGCATCGTCTTGACGTGCTCGGGCCAGTCGATCGTGTCGAGGTCGTCGAGCAGGCGGTCGGCGTAATCCGTGATGCGGAAGAACCACTGCTCGAGCTGGCGCAGCTCGACGGTGTGGCCGCAGCGCTCGCAGCGGCCGTTGATCACCTGCTCGTTGGCGAGCACGGTCTGGTCGTGTGGGCACCAGTTGACCGCCGACTCCTTGCGATAGGCGAGTCCGCGGTGGTAGAGCTGGAGGAAGATCCACTGCGTCCAGCGGTAGTACTCGGGCTCATGCGAGGCGAGCTCGCGCGACCAGTCGATCGATATCCCCCAGGAGCGGAACGCCCTCTGGAAGGCGGCGATCGACTGCTCGGTAGCGACCCGCGGATGCACCCCCGTCTTGATCGCGTTGTTCTCGGCCGGCAGCCCGAACGAGTCGTAACCCATCGGGTGCAGTACGCGATGGCCCGTGCGTCGCCGAAAATGTGCGATCGCGTCACCGATCGTGTAGTTCTTCAGGTGGCCGATATGCGGCTCCCCGCTCGGGTAGGGGAGCATCTCCAGCACGTATGACTTATCCGGCCGAATGTGCCCAGACCGGTGGGCACCGCGGTAACCAGCCTCTTGCGTGGTGCCGTTGGGGACCTCCCAGGTGCGCTCATCGGCCCATACGGCCTGCCACTTGGCCTCGATCTCACGGGGTTCATACCGACGTTCAGACATGCTGAGCGGAGGTTAGAGACTCGGCTGCCGGCACCCGTCGCCGGTCTGCGTATTGCGCCGTTTCACGGCTTCTCGCCTACCATCCGCGCATGTCAGACGGAGGGAGGTCAGTTTCGGACCAGGTCGCGGCGATCCTCGCAGCCGCCGAGCAGACCGCTGACCAGCTTCGCGTCGACGCGGAGGAGCGCCTGCGAGCCCGCATTGCCGAGGCCGACCGCGCGGCTGAAAATCGCGTGAAGGCGGCCGAGGACGAGGCGGGCGAAATCGTGCGCAACGCTCACGATGAGGCCACCCGCACCGCACGCGACACCGTCGCACGCGCCCAGGCCGAGGCTGACCGCATTCGCATGGAGGCCGAGGAGACCAAGACCAAGGCGACCGGCGAGGCGCTCGCGATCGTCGCGCGTGCCCAGGAGAACGCCGACGAGACGATCCGAGACGCCACCGATGCGGCGCTGAAGACGCGCTCGGATGCGGACGACAAGGCGCGCGAGCTGATACGCGAAGCGCGCGAGGTATCAGGCGATGTCCGCTCGGACGGCGCCGAGCTCGCCGACAACGTGCGCCAGCTCGGCGATTCGCTGCGCTCCAACGCCGAGCGCCTGCTGCGCGACATCCAGGCCGTCCACTCAACCTTCCTTTCCCAGATCGACAAGGTCGACCCTGCCCGCTCTCAGCTCAAAGCGCTGCAGTCATCCTCCAGCACACGGCCGGCGCTTGGGCGGCTGCGGCCACGCCCCGAGGACGATGGCGACGATCTGGACGTGCCCGAGTTCATTCCGCGGGGGACGAACCGGGCGTAGTCGTGGCGTCGCGAGCGCTTAGCGAATCGGCAGCGGATCTGTCTCCCGCTCACGCCTCCTCGCAACAATCAGCGCGCATGTATTAACCTTGCAAAGGATTACGAGTTCGCTGGGGCTGTAGCTCAGCTGGGAGAGCGCCGCCATGGCATGGCGGAGGCCAGGGGTTCGAGCCCCCTCAGCTCCACTTCTTCGTCCGTACCGGAGCCGACACCAGTCATCGTCGGCTCCAACCCGTTCGGGCCATTGCGAGAATGACCGGACTTTGCGGCACAACCCACACCACGCGAATTCGGATCCCGAGGTCGTCCGCAGGCTCATACGTGAGAACCCGTGGGGCATCCTCGTGAGCGAGAACGACGGCGAGCTCGTCGCCTCCCACTATCCGATCCTGATCGACGAGGACGCGGACGAGTTGGCGGTCCTAACGCACGTCGGCCGGCCGGATGAGAGCATCCACGGCCTCGGCAGCAGCGAGATCCTGCTGATCGTCCAGGGCCATCACGGCTACATCTCGCCTAGCTGGTACGCGCAAGGCGCGACCCGGGCTCCCACCTGGAATTTCAGCGCGGCGCACTGCTACGGCGTGCCTCAGATCCTCGGTGAGGAAGAGAACCTGGCGGTGCTGGCGAAGCTGGTCGAGCACTTCGAGCGCCAGGTCGAGGCGCCGATGCTGCTGGACACCGGGTGGGGGCGACCCGTCGCCAAAGGGACGGTCGGCATCCGGCTGCCGATCACACGCTTCGTCTGCAAGATCAAGATGAGCCAGGACAAGGACGCGGTCACCCAGCAGCAGGTGATCTCGGCGCTTCGTTCACCCGGTCCATACCGCGATCCCGCGCTGGCGGACGATATGGAGCGGGCACTCGCCGAGGACTCCGTGCGCCCGGAACGTTCGTAGCTGCGCTGGAGGGGTCCCGATCTCCTGCATCGACGCGGAGCTCAGCGAGTAGATTCAGCCCGCGTGAGCGACGAGCCCGCCCCACCCGGGACCCAGAGCCGCGTGGCGCGGTTCCTGACCGGACCGCCGCTTTCCTTCCGGCGTGCATCCAAGGAGCAGATCACGCCGGTCGAAGGGCTGTCGGCGCTGTCACTCGACGCGTTGACATCGGTCGCCTACGGGCCGGAGGCGATCATCGTTGTGCTTGGGGCAGCGGGAGCGAGCGCCCTGCACCTGGTGCTGCCGGTGACGGTGGCCATCGTCCTGCTGCTGGGGATCCTGGTCTTCTCCTACCGGCAGGTGATCGATGCCTACCCCGGCGGCGGTGGCGCCTACGCCGTATCGCGCGCCAACCTCGGGGCCGGCGCGAGCCTCCTGGCGGCGGGGGCGCTGATCGTCGACTACACGCTCACTGTCGCTGTGTCGATCGCGGCCGGCGTCGGCGCCCTTGTCTCGGCATTCCCGGGGCTGCAGCCAGCGACCGTCCCGATCTGCCTCGGGATCCTCGCGATCGTGACCATGATGAACCTGCGTGGGCTCGGCGAGACGGCCAGGGCGTTCCTGCTGCCCACGCTGCTGTTCATCGTTGGCCTGCTGGCGATCATCGCCGTCGGCCTGATCCACCCATTCGGCCTCCACACCAAGATGCCCGGCCACTCGCTGCTGCCGAAGCATTCGCTCGAGGCAGTAGGGATCGTCCTGATCCTCAAGGCCTTCTCGGCTGGTTGCAGCGCGCTGACCGGGGTGGAGGCGATTGCCAACGGCGTGCCGCTGTTCAAGCAACCGCGTGTCAAGCGAGCGAAGCGGACCGAGGTACTGCTCGGTGTGATCCTCACACTGATGCTGCTCGGTCTGGCCATTCTGGCTCACCGCTGGCACGTCGGACCCCGCTCAGACCAGACCGTGCTCAGCCAGATCATGGGGCTCTCGGTCGGGCGAACCTGGGCCTACTACATCGTTTCGTTGAACATCACGGTCGTGCTGGCGCTGGCTGCCAACACCTCCTTCGGCGGGTTGCCGGTGCTCGCGAGCCTCCTAGCGAGGGACAACTATCTGCCCCATCTGTTCTCGCTGCGCGGCGACCGGCAGGTGTTCTCCAACGGCATCTGGGTGTTGGCGATCATCTCCGGGGCATTGATCGTCGCCGTGGACGGCAACACCAACGCACTGATCCCGATGTACGCCATCGGGGTGTTCACCGGCTTCACGCTTGCGCAGACCGGCCTGGTCCTGCACTGGCGCCGCAAGCGTCCACGACACTGGAGGTATAAGGCGGGCATCAACGGGCTCGGGGCGATCGTGACCGCGACAGCCACGCTGATCTTCCTGTTGACGAAGTTCGCCAACGGCGCATGGGTCGTGGTTATCGCCGTGCCCCTGTTCATCTGTCTCTTCACGCGGATCCACCGCTACTACCAGCGGATCAGCGATGCGCTCGGAATCGGCAAGATCCCGCCGCCGCCGCCCGCCAGTAGGCACTCTCTCGTAGTCGTCCCGGTGGTCACGGTGTCATCGCTGACCAGTTACGCGATCGGCGAGGCGCTCTCGCTGTCAGAGGACGTCGTCGCCATCCACGTCGTGCTCGAGTACTCCGAGGAAGTCGAGCCGCGGATCAAGGAGCTCCAGCAGCAGTGGAAGCAGTGGCACCCGGGCGTACCGCTGCACATCCTGCGCACCGAGTACGCATCGGTCGTCGAACCGATCGTCAGCTACATAGACCATCTCTACGAGATGCGCAGCGAGGAGCTAGTCGTCCTGATTCCGGTCGTGATCCCGGAGAAGCTGCGCTTCAGCATCCTCCACAACCACATGGATCTGGTATTGAGCAACGCGCTCAGCAACAAGCCGGGCGTGGTTGTGGCGAGGATCGGGATGAAGCTCGATTCGACCGCCGTTGCTACTGCTGCTTCGCCGCCTCCAGCGCCGCCGCCGGATCCAGCCTCGCATCGCCCTGCGCGATCGTGAGCGCCCGGTCGGCCAGCTCGGCCGCCTCGGCGCCGGTCGTGGAGTCATCACGGAGCGCCAGCGCCAGGAAGGTCTGACGCAGCAGCTCAGGGTTCTGCAGATCCGGCGGTGACCCGGCCGGTGGCAGCGCCCGTGCGGCTACCAGCAGCGAGGTCACGTTCGCGCCGCCGCCGAACAGCCGCCCAGGATGCTTGTCCGGGATCTGCAGCGTGATGGCGCCGGTTGCCGGGTTCACCAGCCCGATCTTCGTGCGCAGGCCGGCACGCTCGAGCGACAGCCGGTATCCCGACAGCCGCAGATAGCCGAGCTGGGCGGCCAGTTGTTGATAGGCAAGCGCCTCGCTCTCGCTACCGAGCCGGCCCTGGTGCAGGGCGATGTGCGTCATCGTGTCCGTTGCCGTGCCGTCCTCCTCTGGCGCGACCAGCAGAAAGATCTGCGGGCCCAGCCGCCCGGCACCGACTCCGGCGATGTCGACCAGCAGTTGGTAGCCGGTAAGGGTCAGCGCACCGAGGATCCCCGGCGGCAGTGGATGCTCCTGAAGATGCCCTGTCGGATACGGCATGGCGCAGCGATCGCCCGAGCGACTCAGTTGTCGAGCAGGCCGCCGAGCAGCCCACCGATCATGCCGGCGCCGCCGCCAGCCGCCATCGTCCCGCCCTGACCGCCGCCGGCACCGGTCTCAGCACCGGGCGGGTGGTAGTAGGCGCTCTGGAGGCCAATGCGCCCGGGGCCCGTGAAGCGGTTGAAGACAAGGCTGCCGCCGCCACCGAGGAAGCCCGACTTGAAGCCGTACACCTCCTGGCTCATCTGAACGGAGTGGTCGTAGTACAGCCAGCCGCCGGGCTCGATGTCGATCGACTCACCGGGCTCGAGGGTCTTCTCGAAGACGTTGCCGTAGCCGTGCACCCAAACGACGCCCTCGCCGCCTGTGCACATGAACTGGTCGATGAAGAAGCCGCCGCCGTAGAGCATGTTCGAGAAGCCCTTCATGCGACTGTAGTCGTACTCGACGTTCTGGGTGGCCGCGAGGAACTGATGCTCGCGAACCTGGATCCCCTCGCCCGCGTGCATGTGCAGCGCGGCGATGTGGCCCGGCGCGTCGCGACTAAACGCGACCTCGCCCCCGGACTCGACCTGCAGCATCAGCAGCGGCATGCCGGCGAAGGCACGCCGCACCAGACCTTTGCGTAGTGGGTGCAGGCCGATCTGCAGGTTCGGGTACTTCCACAGCAGCACGTGGTGCTCGAAGTAGACGGGCATGCTGCCGTCCAGCGCCATATGCAGCACCGGCACGAGCTCACCTTCGAGGCGGTACCTGATCCCCGTGCAGGTGCCTTCCGGAATCTGGGTGGGCAGGATCTGAGGTGCCGTGGGCATGCGCTGCTCCGTTCTCTGCAAGGTGCGTCCGCGGTGATCGCGGCTGTCTCGCGCGGCACGCTACCGCGCTCGGCCGTGCCGCGCCAGTCCCCGGGCCGTGCCGCGCCAGTCTCATATCGCGCGCGAGCCGACGACACGCCTCATTCGTGACAATCCAGTGATAATTCGCGTGTGCCACCCGTGTACATCTCCGGGCACCGCAACCCGGACACCGATTCGATCAGCTCGGCGATCGGCTACGCGGAGCTGAAGTCGCGCCTGGACCCGAGCACAGAGTACGTCCCGGTCAGGCTGGGCGAGCTCAACCCGCAAACTCGCTGGGTCCTGGAGCAAGCCGGCGTGCCCGAGCCTGAGTTCCTTCCTCACGTCCGGCTGCGCGCGGGTGACCTCATGCAGACCGAGTTCCCTTGCATGAACGCGAGCGATCCGATCCGGGAGGCCGGACTGGCGATCGACCACACCGACTACGACCTTGTCCCGGTCATCGACGACGAAGGCGTGCTGATCGGCATCATCACCACCCGCTCGCTTGCACGCCGGTATGTGCGTGAGTCGCGTGCCAGCTCCTCGCTGCGCGAGGCGACCTACCTGCACGCCGTCGTAGACGTCCTCGACGGCGAACTGCTGACAGGCGAAGACCAGGAGCTGACCGGGCGCATCTGGGTGCACGCATCCTCGATCGACACCGAGACAGGGATCGACGAGAGCGACATCGTCGTGATCGGCGATCGCCTCAAGGCCCAGAAGCACGTGCTCCAGCACGACATCGCGCTGCTGGTGATCTCGAGCGGGGCGCGACCGGATGAGGAGGTGCTCGAATTGGCCCGCCAGAAGGGCACCGCGGTCATCACCTCACCGCTCGACACCTATGTCACGGCCCGCATGATCACGCTCGCGGCACCGTGCCGGGAGCTGATGGAGCAGGATCAAATCATCGCCACCACCGACGAGCTGATCGGCGAGGTGTCCGAGCAGATCAAGGACTCTCACCACGGTGCAGCGATCGTCGTCGATGATCGCCAGCGACCGATTGGGCTACTGACCCGCTCGGACCTGGTCTCCCCCATCCGCCGCCGCGTGATCCTCGTCGACCACGCCGAGCAGGCACAGGCCGTCCTCGGCATCGATCAGGCCGAAATCGTCGAGATCCTCGACCACCACCACATCGGCTCAATTGAGACGCGGGTCCCGGTGACGGCCACGTTCGACCCCGTCGGATCGACGGCAACGCTCGTGCTGGAACGGTTCCGCCGTAGCGGCATGGAGCCGAGCCGGCCGACGGCGATGTTGCTGCTGTCCGCCGTGCTGTCGGACACCGTGATCCTCAACTCGCCGACGACCACCGATCGTGACTACGCGGTGGTCGAGTACCTCGAGCGCGTGCTCGAGCTCGACGCGCGCGACTACGGGCGCCGCATGTTCGAGGAGACCTCCGACGTCTCAAAGGTGAGCGCGGAGGATCTCGTCAAGCGCGACGCGAAGGGCTACCAGTCCGGCAACGGCACGCCGTTCCTGATCGCGCAGGTCGAGGTCGTCGGCAAGGGCCTGCTCGATCGCGAGCCGGAGCTGCTCGAGGCTATGCGGCGCGAGCGCTCAAAGCAGGGCGTCGAGCTCTACGCGCTGATGGTCACCGACGTGCTCGACAAGGCCACCGACCTGCTCGTCGACGGCGACATCGGCGCCGTGGCACGGGCGTTCGGCGTCGAACCCAAGGACGGCAGCAAGCTGGCGCTTCCCGGCGTTATGAGCCGCAAGAAGCAGGTAGCTCCAAAGCTGCTCTCCGTGCTTTAGCGGCGGATCGGCGCCGCCTGGCGCTGACTAGACCGCCGCGAACTCGAACGTCTGCACCGGCGCCTCGCCCCAGAGCTGCTCGAGCCGGTAGAAGTCACGCATCTCCGGCGTGAAGATGTGCACGATCACGTCGCCGTAGTCCATCAGCACCCACTGCGCCTGCGTGACCCCGTCGACGCGTACCGGCAAGGTGCCGTGATCGTTCTTCATCCCCAGATGGATGCCGTCATGGATCGCCTTCACCTGACGATCGCTGCGGCCCGTGCATATGAGGAAGTAGTCAGCCACGGACGTGAGTCCCCGTAGATCCAGCTGGACGATATCGACCGCCTTGCGGTCGGACGCGAGCTCGGCGACGGCCAGCGCGATCTCTTCGGGTGACTTCATGATGGTGTGCGACCTCCGTATAGACGGTGTTCGTCGATATAGCTCGCCACCGCTTCCGGGACGAGGTAGGTGATCGGCTCCTGTAACTGCACTCGCCGGCGGAGCTCGGTCGAAGAGATACCAATCGTCGGCATCTCGAAGAACTCGGCTCGCTCTCCGCCACGGATACCTGTGAGCGCCTCGTCAACCGACTTCCGCGTCGTCCCGCGGCGCCGCGCCACAGCGAGTGTAGCCAGTGACAGAACGCGGTCCGGCTCGCGCCACTTGGGCAGCCCTGCCGCGACGTCGCCACCGACGATCAGAAACAGCTCACTATCTGGCGTCCGTGAATGCAGTGACGCAAGCGTATCGACCGTGTAAGACGGGCCCTCGCGCAGCACCTCCAGGTCGGACACCTCAAAGCGCGAATCGCCCGCCGCTGCGCGCCGGCAGAGCTCGAGCCGGTGCTGCGATCCGGGGTCGTCGTCGAGCGGCTTGTGGGGCGGCTGCCCAGCCGGCATCAGAACGACACGGTCCAGCCCGAGCTGCAGGTAGGCCTCTTGACCGCAGATCAAGTGGCCGATATGGGGCGGATTGAAGGTCCCGCCGAGGATGCCGATGCGCAAGCCGCTCAGAGAACCAGGGGTGGTTGCGTCTCAGTCTCAGGCGCGGACGTGGCCGCTGCCTTCGACAAGGTACTTGAACGTGCACAACTCGCGCAGGCCGATCGGACCACGCACGTGAAGCTTCTGGGTGGAATTGCCGATCTCAGCCCCCATGCCAAACTCACCGCCGTCAGTGAAGCGCGTCGACGCGTTGACGTAGACGCAGGCAGCGTCAACCCCGAGCTCGAACGCGCGGGCGGCGTTCGTGTCGGCGGTCACGATCGCCTCCGAGTGGCCGCTGCCGTGCCGGTCGATGTGCTCGATCGCGGCGTCGATCGAGTCCACCACGCCGACCGTCATCTCAAGGGCGAGATACTCGGTATCCCAGTCCTCGTCGGTGGCGTGCCGGATCGGCAGGTCACTCACCGCCTCGCGCGCGCGGCGGTCTCCGTGCAAGGTGACGCCCACGTCGTGCAGCTCGTGGAGCACCTTCGGCAGGAAACGGTCGGCAATGTCCGCATGCACGAGCAGTGTCTCGGCCGCGTTGCAGACGCCCGGCCGTTGGACCTTGGCGTTGATCACGATCTCCTGGGCAACGCCCAGGTCGGCGCTGTGGTCGACGTACACGTGACAGTTGCCGGATGCCGCGAAGATCACCGGAACGGTTGCGATGCCCTTGAGCGCAGCCTTCAACCCCTCGCCGCCGCGCGGGATGATCAGGTCGACCACCCCGGTCTGCGTGGCGAGCTCGGCCAGCTCCTCACGGCCGCCGCCCGCTACAAGTCCCAGCGCGCCGTCGGGCAGGCCCGCCGCCACCGCCGCCCCGGCGGCGATTCCCGACAGCACGGCGTTCGAGTGGGCCGCGGAGCGCGAGCCGCGGAGCACCACCGCGTTACCCGACTTGAGGCACAACGCTGCCGCGTCGATCGTCACGTTGGGCCGTGCCTCGTAGACGACCGCCACAACTCCCAGCGGCACACGCACCTTGCGGACGTCGAGCCCGTTTGGCAGCCGGAAGCCATCGATGACCTCGCCGACCGGATCCGGTAGCGCCACGATCTTGCTGGTGCCCTCCGCCATCGCACGGATCCGAGCGGGGTCCAGCGCGAGCCGGTCGAGCAGGGCGGTGCTGAGCCCTGCCTCGCGTCCGGCCTCGAGGTCACGGGCGTTGGCCTCCAGGATCTCCTGGGTACGCGCGATCAGCGCGTCGGCGATCGCCTCGAGCGCGGCGTTCTTCACGCCCGCTCCCAGCGTCGCGAGCGTGCGTGAGGCTCGCTTCGCGGAAGCGCAGATCTCGGCGACTGATGCTGATGCGACGGCGGTTGCCATTTCCGGTTAAGACTACGCGAGCACGAAGTAATCGCGATGAACTGCCTCATCGCTAGCCCGCGGCAGCAGCTCCCGCACCTCGGCGGATTTCATCCCGCGCACCCGTCGCAGCTCCTCCGCGGAGTAGTTGCTGATGCCCTTACCGACCTGCTCGTCGCCACATGTGACCTCGATCGCATCGCCGACCTCGAAGCTGCCGTTGACGTCGACAACCCCGACGGGCAGCAGGCTCGTCCCGCCTTCGCGCAGCGCGCGCGCCGCGCCGGCGTCGACGGCGACACGTCCGCGTGCAGGCTTCGCGTACCTCAGCCACAGCTTGAAACTCGAGACCCGGTCCGAGCGAGCGAGGAAGGTCGTGCCGACCCCCGCGCCGCTCAGCACCGCGCTGATCGTGCCATCGATCTGCCCGTTGGCGATCACAGTCGGGATCCCGGCAGCGGTCGCCATCTCGGCGGCGACGACCTTCGAGCGCATCCCGCCCGAACCGAGGACAGATGCGGCTTGAGTGATCTGCAGTGCCTCGAGCTCCTCGATCGCCTCGATCCGTCGCACGAGCTGCGCGCCGGGGTCCGTGCGCGGGTCGGCGGTGAACACACCGTCGGTGTTGGTCAGCAGCAGCAGCTGCTCAGCACCTATCAGGATCGCGACCTGGGCAGCGAGGAAGTCGTTGTCCCCGAACGAGATCTCGTCGGTGGTCGTGGTGTCGTTCTCGTTGATCACCGGAACCACCCGCCATTCGAGCAGCTTGGCGAGGGTCTGACGCACATTCAGATAGTGGGTGCGCGCGCTCATGTCGAAGAAGGTCAGCAGCACCTGCGCGGTGGGAACCCCGCGCAACTGCAGCAGCTCGTCGTAGACCCGGTAGAGCTTGCCCTGCCCGATCGCGCTGGCCGCCTGGAGCTCGTCGATCGCCCGCGGACGCTGCCCAGGCGAGATCTTCATGACTCCCAAACCGCGGGCAATCGCGCCACTGGTGACGATGACCGGCTCATGGCCGGCCGCGTAGAGCGCCGCCACGTCGTCGCAGATCCGATTCAACACCTCTGTGCGGATCGTGCCGTCGTCGTCGGCGACGACGCTCGACCCGAGCTTGATCACAACCGAGCTCATCGACGCTGCAGACTAATGCTCAGCTCGGGTCGAGCTCGAACACGACGCCCGCTATCTCGACGTCGTTACCCGGCTCGAACCCGGCGGCCTCGAGCGCGCGGATCACACCGAGGCCACGCAGGCGGCGTTCGAGGTGCGCCAGCGCATCTTCGTTGTCGAGGTCGTAGCGTGCGACGAGCTTATCGACCCCGTCGCCCTCGACCACGAACGCGCCCTCGTCATTCTGCGTGACGCGGAAGCCGCGCGAGCGCGCCGGGCGGAAGGTGCGGTGCTCAGGCAGATCATCCAGAGGTATGTCTTCTCTGTTGCTGGGCGGGCGGGACCGAATTCCAGCAACGACGTCATCGGCGCTCAGCACGGGGATCCGCCGCAGCAGCTCGGTGGCCAGTTCATCGAGCCCCTGGCGCGTGACCGACGAGGTGAGGATCACCGGCACGTCCTCCTCCATCCGCTGCTGCCACTCGCTGCGAGCGCGCTCCCCCTCCTCGGGCGTGACCAGGTCGGTCTTGGAGAGCGCCACAATCCTCGGCAGCACCGCGAGGCGGGCCTGATAGAGCTTGAGCTCGCGCTCGACGGCCTGGAAGTTGGCGAGCGGATCGGAGCCGTCAAGCGGCGCGAGGTCGAGCACGTGGACGAGCAGCCGCGTGCGCTCGACGTGCGCGAGGAAATCGTGGCCGAGGCCGACTCCGTCGGCAGCCCCCTCGATCAGCCCAGGGATGTCCGCGATGACAAGCTGGCGATCATCCTCGTGCAGTGTCCCGAGCGCCGGCTCGAGCGTCGTGAACGGGTAGTCCGCGACCTTCGGGGTCGCGCGCGTCAGCCGCGAGATCAGGGACGACTTGCCGGCGTTCGGCAACCCGACGAGTCCGGCGTCAGCGAGCAGCTTGAGCTGCAACATGAGCCAACCCTCATCACCCACGAGACCACGCTCGGCGAACCGCGGGCTCTGGCGTGTCGAGCTCGAGAAATGGCGGTTTCCGCGTCCACCCGAGCCACCCTTGGCGACGACCGCCCGCTGCCCGGGCCGGACCAGGTCGTGCTGGGTACCGTCGGCCTCGACGAGGATCTCCGTGCCCGGCGGGACCGGAATCTCGAGCGTTACACCGTCGGCGCCGTGGCGCTGTGAGCCCTGACCGTGCACGCCGCGCTTGGCGCTGAAGTGCGAGCTCCGGCGGAAGTGCTCGAGGTCGCGGTAGGAGTCGTCGCAGACGAGCACGACATCGCCGCCGCGCCCGCCGTCACCGCCGTCGGGACCGCCCTTGGGCACGTGGGCTTCGCGGCGAAAACTCATGCAACCGTCGCCGCCGCCGCCGGCCAGTACGTGGATTCGCGCTTGGTCTTTCATAGTCAGTGCCTTTTAAGAAGGGTAGATCCGCCGCGACGACTCTTAGGCTGTCATCGATCCGCAACCCAACGTGGAGGTGACGGGCATGAAGTCTGTTCTGCAGGACTTCAAGAATTTCCTGTTGAAGGGCAACCTTGTCACGCTGGCCGTCGCCTTCGTCTTCGGTACCGTCTTCGCCGCATTGGTCAAGGCGTTCATCGCCGATCTGATCACGCCGATCATTGCCCTGATCTTTGGTAAGCCGAACTTCGAGTCGCTCTCGTTCACGATCAACTCGAGCCACTTCCTGTACGGCGACTTCATCAACGAGGCGATCACCTTCATCACAACCGGCTTCGCGGTCTTCTTCTTCGTGGTGAAGCCTTACAACTTCTGGGACAGCCGCCGCGCCAAGGACGATCCGGATGTCAAGGAGTGCCCGGAGTGCACGATGGACATCCCGATCGCGGCCCGTCGGTGCCCACAGTGCACCGCCGTGCTCACCGCCTGAGGGCCTGCTCACAGCCTGAGCGCCCGAGTAACCCGCCCGGAGCCCCAAACCTCCACGCTGCCCGGCGATTTGTGCGCGCGGAGCGATGCAGCCGCCCGAACAGCACAAATCCCCAGGTGCGAGTGCGATTTGGTGGCGCGGGGCTGCTCGCTGCAGGAGCGAAAGAAACCGGGAGCAGCCCGCGCTGAAGGCTAAGCCGCGTCGGGCGATTCGACGCTGATCACGCGTCCGCGACGGCCGCGGTGGAACTGCACGACTCCCGGCGACTTGGCGAAGATCGTGTCGTCCTTCCCGATGCCGACCCCGACGCCGGGCTTGAAGACGGTTCCGCGCTGGCGCACGATGATCTCCCCGCCGCTCACGGTCTGGCCGGCGAAGATCTTGACGCCGAGAAACTGGGGGTTCGAGTCACGGCCGTTGCGGGATGAGCCGAGGCCCTTCTTATGCGCCATCTTCAGTCGCCTCCCCGGCAGCCTTGGCCTTGCTGGAGCGCGACGCCCCAGCAAGCTTGATGTTCTTGATCTCGATGCGCGTCAGTTCCTGACGGTGGCCATTGCGGCGCTTGTAGCCGCGCTTCGGCTTGAACTTGACGATGCGGAGCTTGGGGCCACGTTCGTGGCCGAGGACCGTCGCCGCGACCTGCACCTTGGCGAGGTCCTCTCCGTCAACGACTTGGTCGCCGTTGACGTAGAGCAGCGGGGTCAGCGACACGCTCTCGCCGTCCTGGACGGGCAGCCGCTCAATGAGCAGGTTCTGGCCCTCCTGGACGCGGTATTGCTTGCCGCCTGTCTTGACGATTGCGTACATGATCACTCTGAGGAAGATTCTTCGGCCGTTGCGGTCGCGCCGGCGCTAGCCGTCGGACGTCTCCGCCCTCCGCGCCGGCCACGGCGCCGGACAGTGGATTCTACGCCATCCGCGTCGTTTCCAGCCGTCTCGCCGCCGGTCCCTTCGTCGCTGACCTTAGCAGCGGGCTCCGCGTCGGTCTCGGCTGCAGGCTCAGCTGCAGCCTGCTCGGCCGGCTCGGTCGACTCGGTGGGCGCAGCGGCCTTCCGCGCACGTGTCCGTGTGCCGGTGCCGGCGGCCGCGCGCGGCTTGCGCGCGGCCGGCTTGGCCGGGGCCGCGGGCGCGGCCGGTTCCTCCTCCTTGACGGGCGGCTGATCGATCAGCACGGCAATCGCCTGCGTACGACCAACCTCGTCGATCCGCACGAGCCGCTTCTGACCGACGGCGTTGTCGCCACCCTTGACCGCGATGATGTAGCCGTCGACCTTGGCGACCGCGTCGCCGGCGCTGTACATGTGCGGCTCGATGATCTCGAGATAGACCTCCTCGCCCTCGCGGAACGGTAGTGCCCGCTCGAGCACCTGCTCGCGGTCAGCCTCCATCAGCACCGCGAAGTGCTCGAGCGGCAGACCCTCGGAGCCCTCGAAGTGGAACCACTTGCCGGTGTCGGCCTCGATCGCCCGCAGCACACGTGCGTCGTGGCCGGTGAACTCCTGGCTGACGCGCGGGTTCATCTGGATCAGCAGCGCCTCGGCCTCGACGTGGGTGGCGAGCTCGCGCATGCGGCGCTCGAACTCGATCGCGATCGTCTCCTCGGACTTGATAACGCCCTCGCCGTGGCAGGTCGGGCACGGACGGGTCATGATCTCCCGTACGCCCTCAGTCACGTTCTGGCGGGTCATCTCCACCAGCCCGAGCGGCGAGATCTCGACCACGAATGTCTTCGTGCGGTCCTCGTCCAGCGCCTTGCGCAACGTCTTCAACACTGCATCGCGGTTGCGCGCACGGGCCATGTCGATGAAGTCGATGACGATGATCCCGCCGATGTCGCGTAGCCGCAACTGCTTGACGACCTCGTCAGCGGCCTCGAGGTTGGTCTTGGTGATTGTGTCCTCGAGCCGCGCGCTCTTGCCGCGCCCGGTGAAGCTGCCGGAGTTGACGTCGATGACCGTCAGCGCCTCGGCGTAGTCGATCACCAGGTAACCGCCGCTCGGGAGATCCACACGGCGCGAGAGCGTCGAGTCGAGCACCTTGTCGACGCCGTAGGCCTCGAACAACGGCTGGTCCTCCGTCCAGAGCTCGACGTGCTCGACCAGCTCCGGCGCGGTCCGCGAGAAGAACGAGACGAGCCGGTGGTGCGCCTTCTCGTCGTCGACGATCGCGCGCTCGAACTCACCCGAGTAGATGTCGCGCACGACCCGCACAGATAGGTCCGCCTCCTGGAAGACGAGGTCCGGCGCCTCGGTCGTCTCGACGCGTTTCTGCAGAACGTCGTTGAGCTTGAACAAGTACTGGAGCTCGCGTTCGAGGTCGGCGCGCTTGGCGCCCTGCGCGGCGGTGCGGATGATCGCGCCCGCGCCCTTGAGGTCGAGCTTGGCCGCCTCCTTGCGCAGACGGTCGCGCTCACGCTCGTCGAGCCGGCGGGAGACGCCGATGCCCTCACCGTACGGGGCGTAGACCATGTAGCGGCCGGCGATTGTGAGGTCCATAGAAAGCCGTGCGCCCTTGGTCTTGAGCGGGTCCTTGACGACCTGCACGACGATCTCCTGCCCGGGCTTGAGCAGATCCGTGATCTGGCCACCCTCGCGTCCGCCGGAGCCGCGCCCGCGGCGCGGCGCCTCGACGCCGGGCAGCACGATCTCGTCGACGTGTAGGAAGCCGTTCTTTTCCAGGCCGATGTCCACGAAAGCGGCCTCGAGCCCCGCGAGCACATTGTCAACGCGGCCCTTGTAGATATTGCCGACGATCGAACGGGCGCCGCGGCGTTCGAGGTAGAGCTCGGCGACGTCGTAACCGGCTGCCGGGTTGACCGGACGCTTACGGCGGCGGGAGGCGGCGGTGGTGGCGGCTGGCTTGCGGGACGCGGGCTCGCCGCTTCCCTCGAGCAGCGCAACGCGGGTCTCCCCGCGGTCGACGCTTACCAACACTTGCTTCTTCAATTTGTAGTCCTTTTTGAATTGTCCGCCCGAGGCTCTGAGCGCTCAGGCTAAGTGGGGCGGCGGCGGCTCAGCGGATGCCAATCCGGTCGCCGTCAAACGATTAGGACCCGCGCCTTGCCGGCCGACGACATCCGTGCCTGGATGTGAATCGACTGCAGCAGGCCGAGGGCCAGGAAAGTCACGAGTACCGACGAGCCGCCGTAAGAGAGCAGCGGTAGTGGCACGCCGGTCACCGGCATGACCCCGATGGTCATGCCGATGTTGAGGAAGATCTGGAACATCAGCATCGCCAGGATGCCCCCCGCGATCAGTGTTCCGAAGAGGTTCTTGGACATCGTCAGAATGCGCAGCGTGCGCCATATCAAGAGCGCGTATAGCGATAGCACGACGGCGGCCCCGGCGAACCCGTAGGTCTCGCCGATCACCGCGAAGATGAAGTCGTCCTGCGCCTCCGGGATGAAGTTGAAGCGCGTCTGCGTCGCGCCTGCGGCGCCGCGTCCGGTCTTCTCACCGGACCCGATCGCGATCAGGGACTGATGCAGCTGGTAACACGTTGTGTCCTCCGGCGTGCACGTCGTGGGCGGGTTGATGAACGTCGTCAGCCGCTGCTTCTGGTAGCCCTGGAGGACGTTGACGCCGACCGCCGGCGCCACCGCAAGCACCAGCGCGATCGCAATCGCGAACAGCGCCAGCAGCGCCGTCATGTGCTTCCAGCCGACGCCCATGAAGAACAGAATCGCAGCGGCCGCGATCACGTAGATCAGCCCAGTACCGAGGTCCGGCTGCTTGATCACGATCATCGCGGGGACCAGCGCCAGCAGCATCACCCGGGCGAGTGTGCGCCTCTCGCTCAACCTCCGCGAGCGATTCACGGCGAACGCCGCAAGCGACACGATCAGCAGCAGCTTGCCGAACTCCGACGGCTGGAACTGGAAGAAGGGCAGCGGGATCCAGCGGGTCGCGCCGGTTTGGGCGGCAACCTTCGTACCGGAGAACGCGAAGACCGCGAGATTCAGCACGATCGCGAGCCCGTAAAAGACGTAGCGGAACTCACGCAGGACCGTGTAGTCGAAGCGTGTGATCAGGATTGCCGCGACCAGGCCGATGCCGGCGTACAGCCCCTGGCGCTCCGCGAGGCTGCCGTAGCCGGCACCGTGAATCGTCACGATCGAAAAGACGCTCAGGCCGATCGCCGCGAGCAATAGCAGCGGGTCGAAGCTGAGCAGCGCACTGACGCTCCTGGTCCGCGGCATCTCATCCGTGCTCTGAATCGGAGTGGCGCTCATGTCTGGTCCCCGGCGCTAGATCCCTCGACAAACGGGCCAGGCTTACCTAGGAACCACTGGGAGAGGATCTGGCGCGCGACCGGCGCGGCCGCGACGTCACCGAACCCACCCTTGTCCACGTTCACCACGACGACGATCGGCTTGCTGGTCGCGCTGGCGGGGACGTAACAGGCATACCACGCATCCTCGGGACTTGAGGCGCTGTCGCCGAGCTCAGCGGTCCCGGTCTTGCCATATACGGGCTCAGGGAAGTCACCCATGACGTCGGTGGACGTTCCACCCGAACCGGAGGCCGCCAAACGCAGACCCTGCTGAATTGCCGCGAGGTACGAAGGATCGACGGGGAGCTTGCGCTTCGGTGCCGCATCGATCTTCTGCACGAGCGTCCCGCTGGGAGACTCGATCTCCTGGCCGATCCGCGGCGTAACGATCGTGCCGCCGTTCTCGATCGCCGCGTAGACGACGGCGAGCTGCATCGGGGTCACCTGGTCGTCGTACTGCCCAACACCGGTCTCGACGTTGTCACCCTCGCTCCAGTACTTCGAACTTGCGATGGCACAGCCGCCCGATAGAACCGCCTCGCCCTCGTCACCCATCACAGTTGGGACCTTATGGCTGCGGTGGTAGCCCGGAAGCTTCTTCGAGCTGACCAGTCCGGCGGCATTGGTGTACGCATATGGGCCGGTCGCGTTTTGACATTCGATCTCTTCCTTCCACAACGCCTGCTGCAACTTGGGCGAACCGATCTCCCCATTCGCCTCGGCCGGAAGGTCGACGCCCGTCGTGTGGCCAAGCCCGAACTTGCTGGCCCATGACTGCAGCGGCCAATCCTTTGGGTTTGGATAGTCCGCCGGATTGCCGTTCATCTTCTGCCCGAGGTTGTAGAAGAACTCGTCGTCAGAGACCTCAAACGCCTGCTGCAGATTGAGCACACCGTAATGCGCCCCACCGGAGTTCTGCAGGCAGAGCCCCCCTGTGAAACAGAACTTCGCATCATCGTCATAGGTGTCGCTGAGACTCCAGTTGCCGCTCTCGAGCGCCGCCGTGGCCGTAATCACCTTGAAGGTCGAGCCGTCCGGCAGGGGGCTGTCCACAGCGCGGTTGATCAGCGGTTCGTTGTTGTTCGGATTGCTGAGGAAGCGCAACTCTTTGTTGGAGAGCGTGGGTGAGACGGAGCTGGGGTTGTAGGTCGGCGCCGAGCCCTGCGCGTAGATCTGGCCGTTCTGCGGATCGATGGCCACGAACGCCCCGCCAGTGCCGTCGTTCTTCGCAATCGACTCGGCGAGCGCGCGCTGCCCGGCCTGCTCGAGCCGGGCATTGATCGACAGCTTCAGGGTGTCTCCCTGCTGCGGCTTCTTCTCCTTGCCGTAACCCTCGAACTGGTTCGCCGAGTTGACCTTGACGCGTTCCTCGCCATTGACGCCCTGGAGGACTCCGTTGTACTCGTACTCGAGGCCCGACTGTCCGACGATGTTGCCCTGCTCGATGCCGTTGAAGTGCTTCGTGCCCAACTCGGTCGAGCTGATCTGCTGCAGCTGACCGAACACCTGTGCCCCGGCATCCCCGAGCGGGTACTTACGGATCGAGACCTCCTGCGAGAGGACCCCCGGGAACTGAACCTGGCGTTCGGCAATGTAGTCCTGGATGTCCGGAGAGACATTCGACTTGATCGTGATGTTCGCGTACTGCGAGGCCGAGACGCCCTTCGCCACCAGGCACGGGATCGGGGCGAGTCGATCGGAGTACTTCACGATCTTGTGGTTGGCGTAGTAGATCTCGAACTTGCAGCTGGTCGGCTTGGTCGACATTCCCAGCAACTTCGCTAGCTTCTCGTAGAGCACGTAATCCGCGGCGGGCTGGGTAAGGAAGTCGTTCCGTGCCAGTGACACCGGCGTTGGCAGCGACTCCGGAGAGATCTGGATCGCCGGCACCAGCTGGGATTCGACGAGTGGGGTGCCGCTGCTGTCGACGATTTCCCCGCGCGCCGCGGTCACCGGGATGTCACGCACGATGTTGCCCTGTGCCTGCGCGACGTACTGGCTGCCTGACAGCACCTGCAGGAACCAGAGACGGAAGAAGATCACGGCGAACAGCACGAGTGCGAAGCCACCGATGACCGCGACGCGCAGCGCGAGCTGCGGCGTCATCGGCGGGGTCCGCTCGTCGAGCGGGCCAATCATCGCGCCCTCGCCCTCGTGGCTCCGCCCAGCCGCTCAGACGGACGCTGCAGCGGGCTGAGCGCGGTCGTGTACGCGCGACGCCGGCGACGCTGAGGATCGGATGGAAGCGCCCGGTAGAGCAGGCGTCTCACGATCTCATATACCGGCAGGGCGATCAGGCTGTTGACCAGCACCTGCAGGACGATCTGCTGGATCAGCAGGAGGCTGACGGGCGCATCGACACCGAGCAGAAACTGGATAACCGCCAGACCGATCCCCGTGAAGCCGGTCGCGATCGCGCCGAGGCCGAGCGGAATCAGCCCATGCGACGGATCGCGCAGCTCGCGCAGACGCCCCGACCAGTAGCCCACGGTGATGAACAAAAGCGATGTGACACCGACCGTCTGGAACATCACAAGGTCGACGAACAGCCCGATCGCGAAGCCGGCGATCGCGCCTGGCAGCGAACCGGCCAGCAGGCCGATCGACATCACGACCAGCGGCGTCACGTCGGCGCTGACTCCGAAGATCGAGATCTGGGAGACCGCCGCGTCCTGAATCACGACCGCGAAGAACGCGACGAGCGCGATCCTCACTGTCAGGTTGAGGGCGGAGTCCTTGTTCATCGATGCGCTCTAACGGTGGCCGGCCGTCAACCGTGGTTGGGGTCGGTGAGGATCTGTACCACGCTCAGATGCTGGAGGTCGACTGTCGGCGTCACATTGACCTGCTGGTTGATCAGCACGCTGCTCTGCGGATTCTCGCTGGAGACCGTCCCGATCGGGATGCCGGCCGGATAGAGCGAGCGGACCGATTTCTGCTTGGAGTCCTGAAAGCCGCTCGTAACGACTATGTCGTTGGGCGACACCTGCGCGTCGGAGGGCAAATAGTTGAGCAGCAACGTGCTGGGGTTGCCCACAGCGGGCTGGAGCAGACCCGAATTGCCGGTGCTGTTCGACGCGCCGGCGTCGTTCTCGATCTCGGCGGTTACCGAGAAGTTCGGCGACGTAAGCAGCGAGATCACCGAGTAGCTCGACCCAACGGTCTTGACGTCCCCCACGAGGCCGCCAGGCCCGACGACGGGATCTTCCGCTCTGACGCCGGCGTCCGAGCCCTTGTCGACGGTGACCGTCTGGTACCAGAGCACCGGGTTCTTGCCGGTCACGCTTGCGGTCTCGAGCCCGTAGGACTTGAGGTTGTAGTCGTTGTCCAGCTTGAGCAGTTTGGCGTAGTAGCGGTTCTGGTTCCCCTCGTACGCGAGCTGCGAGACGTCATTGCGCAGCTGGTCGTTCTCCTTGCGGAGCTGCGCGACCTGCGACTTGGCCTTGAACGTCGACGAGAAATAGCCGGCCACGTCGCGCACCGGTGAGAGCACCGTGCTGGCACCGTCCTGAACCGGAGACAGCACTTCCACAATCCCCCGCTGCACCGAGTGCAGGGGGCTGCTGGACGACTCGCCGAAGTAATCCGTGAGGAGGATCAGGGAAATGACGACGAGCAGCGCGAGCACCGCGCGTCGCCGCCGTATTTGCTTGTCGTGCAACTGGACATCTCCAAGGCCATGGTGAGCGGCGAATCGGCGCGATACTGCGTCCTCGGTCGCTCACGTACGTCCGTACGCATCGCGGAGAGGGTGGGACAACTCCTGGTCTCGCTTGATCCGAAGCTCACCATTCGATCACCGTCGTTCCTAGTAACGCCGGCGGCGATTGCGTGAGTTCTTGCTCGACCGGTGGATCGCCTCGAACTCCTCGAGGGACCGGCCAGAGCCGACCGCCACACAGGTGAGTGGCGACTCGGCGAGGTGTGCGGGCATCTGGGTCTCGTGCCGCATGCGCTCCTCGAGCCCCTGCAGCAACGAGCCGCCCCCGGCCAGCATGATCCCGCGGTCCATGATGTCGGACGCCAGCTCCGGCGGCGTCCGATCGAGCGTCTCCTTGACGGCATCGATGATTTGAGACACAGGCTCTTCCAACGCGCCCCGGATTTCCTCACTGGTCAGTACGACCGTCTTGGGAAGCCCGGAGACCATGTCCCGGCCCCGAATCTCGGCCTGAACCTCGTCAGGCATCGGGAACGCAGACCCGATCTCCAGCTTGACCTCCTCAGCGGTCTGCTGGCCGATCAGAAGCTTGTACTCACGCTTGACGTAGTTGATGATCGCCTCGTCAAGCTCGTCGCCGCCGACGCGGATCGACTGCGACACGACGATCCCGCCGAGCGAGATCACGGCGACCTCGCTGGTGCCGCCGCCGATGTCGACGACCATCGAGCCGGTCGGCTCGCCTACGGGCAGCCCAGCGCCGATCGCGGCCGCCATTGGCTCCTCGATCAGGTAGGCCTGGCGCGCGCCGGCTGAGAGGCATGCCTCCTCGACCGCGCGCTTCTCGACGCCGGTGACGCCGGACGGCACACAGACCACGACGCGCGGATGCGCCCAACGGTTCTGGTGCACCTTCTGGATGAAGTGGCGGAGCATCTCCTCGGTCACTTCGAAGTCGGCGATGACGCCGTCCTTCAGCGGCCGGATCGCCGAGATCGTGCCGGGCGTGCGGCCGAGCATGCGCTTGGCCTCGATGCCGACGGCGTGCACCTCGCCGGTGCGTGAGTCGACTGCGACCACGCTGGGCTCGGAAAGCACAATGCCGCGGCCACGCACATACACGAGCGTGTTGGCCGTGCCAAGGTCGACGGCCATGTCACGGCCACCAAAACCCGTTAGGTAGGTGAAGAAACCCATTAAGGACAGGAAGATAGGGGGGTTCAGACGGGCGGCGAGCGCGGTCTAACCGAACCCGTATGCCAGTTCCCATCCGTCTCGGCGAGTGTACCTGACGCTCGCCGGTTTTCAGCCTTTCATTGCAAAGAAAGCGCTGGAAAGAGCAGAGACGGCAGTAGATCGAGCAGGGTAGCAACCGGCAAGCCGACTACGTTGAGGTAATCGCCGTCGATCGAGCCGACAAGTGCAGCGCCGCGCCCCTGAATCGCATAGCCGCCGGCCCTTCCCCGCCACTCGTCGGTTGCCAGATACCAGGCGAGCACATGCTCGCCGAGCGGGCGGAAGTTGACGGTCGTTACGGCTGTCGCTGTGCGTGCGCGCCCGTCCTCGATCACGCACACACCGCTCAGCACGCGGTGGCTGCGGCCGCCCAGCGCGCGCAGCGTCGCTGCCGCGTCCTCGCGGTCAGCCGGCTTGCCGTAGACCTTGGGACCGAGCGCGACGATCGTGTCGACGCCGAGGACGGCCGCCCCAGCGTCGCCACCGGACTGGTGGGGGCGGACGGGGGGAACCAATCCGGTGGCGACGGCGGACGCTTTGCGGAAGGCGTTCTCCAGCACGAGCTCCTCTGGCGGCCCCGCGGTCAGCTCGTCCACGTCGGGGACGACGACCTCGAATGCGGCCCCGAGCTGTTCGAGGATCGCGCGGCGCTGGGGCGAACCGGAGGCGAGGATCACGTACTGCCCCGCGTTCAGAGCCCGGGGAAGAAGATCCCGACCTCGCGCGCGGCCGACTCGGCTGAGTCGGAGCCGTGGACCATGTTGGCGCCGATCGAAGTGGCGTAGTCACCGCGAATCGAGCCGGTTGCCGACTGCAGCGGGTTGGTGGCGCCGATCACCTGGCGAGCGGCTTCGACGGCGGACTCGCCCTCGAGCACCATCGCGACCAGCGGGCCGGACGTGATGAACTCGACGAGCTCGCCGAAGAACGGCTTGCCGTTGTGCTCGGCGTAATGACGCTCGGCGGTCTCCGCAGTCAGCGTCTCGAGCTTGAGCGCGGCGAGCGTCAGGCCCTTGCGCTCGAAGCGGGCGATGATCTCGCCGGTGAGGTTGCGAGCAAAGGCATCGGGTTTGACGAGGATCAGCGTGCGCTCAGCCATGGGGCGCGACTCCTTCTTAGATTCGGTGGCGAGGGCGAATGCCCGCGCGCAGGTTAGACGTCAAGCCTCAGATGAGGTCTGACGGAGGCGGTGCGACCATCGTCTGCTGCGGGTCCCGCCGCGTTCGGCGCCGGCGTTGGCCGAGCGTCGGGTCCAAGCCGCGGTCGGTCTCGCAGTAGGGGCAGATCTTCCAGTCAGAGGCGAGCGGCTTGCCACAGTTCGTACACGGGTCCCTGAGCTTGCGTAGGCAGTTCGGGCAGCGCAGGAACTCACGCTCGACCTCGTAGTCGCAGTACGGGCAGGTGTGGAATCCGATCTGCGCGATCCGCGCCTCGGCAGCCTGGATCTCGAGATCACGCTCGTGCACGTCTTCGAGGTACTCGGGCGGGCGCACGATCATGTAAACGACCGTTCCGATGAACGGGAAGAACGACGCGACGGTCGCGCATGCGACCAGCATCCCGTCAGCAATCCGGCGACGCGCATCGGCGAAGGTCCAGTAGACCAGGGCGAGCCAGATCACGCCGAGGACGACGATCGCCAAGTCGACGATCAGGCTCGCGGTGTGGTTGTGAATTCCGAATGTGCCCGCAAAAGGGATCATTGAAAGGCCGAGTGTAGACCCAGAGGGAAACGACGCCGCATGTTTTCTGGCGCTGATTCTTCGTCCCCGATTGGGGATCTGACTAAACGTGCAGCCAGGTTTTCAGAGGAAGACGCGCCCGAGCAGATAGCCGATCCCGAAGAAGATGAGGATCGTGATCGCCACGCTGAAAGCGACCAAGCCCATCATCTTCAGGAAGCTGGGGTGGTTCTCGCGCTCGTCGTTCACAGCATCGATGAGCGACGTGTGGCGGCCGTGGCCTCGTCGTGCACGAGGTCGGCGATCAGGTACAGCGAGCCCGTCGCGATCACGACCCCGTCGCGGCCCGCCAGCTCACGCGCTCGCCGGAGCGCAGCGTGCGGCTTGCGCACGATCTCTGAGTCGATCGTCACCTCGGGGGCGAGCTGGTCGAGCAGTGAGCTGAGCGTCGGCGGCGGCAAGACACGCGGGTTGTGACTGGAGGTCAGCATCAGAGCATCACAGAGCGGCGCCAGCGAGCGCAGCATCGCGACGGCATCCTTGTCGTCGAGGATCGAAAGCACAGCCACGACGCGGCCCTCGCCGCGGCGGGCCGAGGCGATGATCTCCGGCAGCGACTCCGTCAGCGCCGCGATCCCGTCCGGGTTGTGGGCGCCGTCCAACAGCGTCAGCGGATGCTCGTCAACGATCTGCAGCCGCCCGGGCACGCGAATGTCCGCCGCAGCCGCCTCCACGGCGGCCTCGTCGAGCTGACCGAGAAATGCCTCGGCTGCCGCGCGAGCGAGCGCGAAGTTGCGCCGCTGGAACATTCCGAGCGCTCCGACCTCAGCGTGCGGATCAGCCTCGGCCTGCACGAGACGGGCGCCGCGCGCTGCTGAGATCTCCTGTGCGACCGCGAGCGCGTCCGGATGCATCTCGGCTTCGACGACGAGCGTTCCGCCAGGCCGCACCACGTCGAGCTTCTCGCGCGCGATCGCGGTGATCGTCGGCCCCAGCCAACGCGTGTGCTCGAGCCCGACGCTGGTCAGCACCTGCACGCTCGATGGGATCACATTGGTGGCGTCATAGTGGCCGCCGAGACCGGCCTCGATCACCGCGACCTCGACCGCCTGCGCGGCCAGCTCCGAGTATGCGGCGGCGGTCAGCAGCTCGAACTGGGTCACCAGGTCATCGTCCCCGCCCGAACGGTTGACCTGCTCGGCCGCATGCAGCGCGCGCTCGATCGCGTCAGCCATCTGTTGCGGGGAGATGTCGTGGTCGTCGATGCGGATGCGCTCGTGAAAGCCGACCAGGTGCGGCGACAGGTACGCACCGACATGGTGGCCGTGTCGAGCGAGGATCGCCGCGATCATCCGTGTCGTCGACGACTTGCCGTTGGTCCCGACGACGTGAATCGACTTGAATTTGCGCTCGGGGTGCCCGAGCGCGGTCATCAACCGGCGCACGCGGTCCAATCCGAACCGCATCCCGAACAGCTCGAGCGCGAGCAGCCGTGCTTCTGCTTCCTCCGGCCTCACAGCGCCTCCAACTCTGCCTGCAGCGCCTCCAGCTTCGCTCGCTCCGCGTCGACCACGGCGGGCGGGGCCTTCGCGACAAAGCCGGCGTTGGACAGTTTGCCCTGAGCGCGCTTGATCTCCTGCTCCAGCTCGGCGCGCTTGGCCACCCGCTTCTGAGCCGCGGCCTCGAGATCGACGTCGAGTGAGGGGAGGATCTCGACCACGCCGCCTGGGATCGCGATCGTGGTCGCCGCCGGATCTGCTCCAGAGGTGGCACCATTGACGCTGAGTTCCAGGCGTCCAAGCCGCGCAAGGTGCGCGACTGTGTCGCCGTAGCCGTCGGCGCTCAGATGGGCCGGCAGGATCGCCGACGGCTTCACGTCGGCGGCGTCCCGCCAGGTACGGATCGCCTGGATCGCCTGGATGGCTCGTTCGAGATCGGCCTCGGCGCGCGCGTCGACACTGCCCGCGGAAGCAGCGGCGACGCGGGCAGCGAGCAGACCTGACGAGCCGGGGATGTGTCCGTAGATCTCCTCGGTCACGAACGGGACCAGCGGATGCGCGAGCGTGACCGTCTCGATCAGCACGTGCAGCAGCGTCGCGGCCGTGTCGGGATCGCCGTCGTAGAGACGCGGCTTGACCAGCTCCAGGTACCAGTCGCAGAGCTCGCCGTAGACGAAGTCATACAGGGCGAGGGCAGCATGGCTGAACTCGAAGGTGTCGATCGCCTCGGCCACGGTGCCGCGGGCTCGCTCGAGGCGCGACAGGATCCAGTAGTCCTCCGCCTGGGTCGGCCTGACGTGGGGGCGGGTATCGGGGTCGACGCGCAGCAGGATCAGCCGCGAGGCGTTCCAGAGCTTGTTGGTGAGTTGCTGCGCCTGCGAGACCTTCTCCTCGTTGAAGCGCACGTCCTGACCGGAGGACATCGCGAGGAGGCCCCAGCGCACAGCATCGGCGCCGTAGGCCGGGAACTCGCCCGGGTCCTCGCCATCCTTTGCGAAGACGGGTGGGCGCGGGCCACCGTCGATCAGATCGCGTGGGTCGATCCCGGTGCCGAGCGACTTCGACATCCGGCGACCGTCCGGAGCCTGGATGATCGAGTGCACGTAGACGTCGGTGAACGGGATCTGGCCGGTGAACTCGATCCCCATCATCACCATTCGGGCGACCCAGAGGAAGATGATGTCACGGCTCGTGACCATCGCGTCAGTCGGGTAGAACGCCTTCAGCTCCGGCGTCTGCTCGGGCCAGCCGAGCGTTGCGAACGGCCACAGCGCGCTGGAGAACCAGGTGTCCAGGACGTCGGGGTCGCGCACCCAGCCGTCACCCTCTGGCGCGGTCGTGCCGACGTAGGTCTCGCCGCGGCGATACCAGACCGGGATCTGATGGCCCCACCACAGCTGGCGGGAGATGCACCAGGGCCGAATGTTCTCCATCCAATCGAGATAAACCTTGCCCTGGCCCTCAGGGTGGAAGCGGATCTCGCCGCGCTTGACGACCTCGATCGCCGGCTTGGCGAGCTCGTCCATGCGCATGAACCACTGCAACGAGATCAGCGGCTCGATGCGACTGCCCGAGCGCTGGCTGAACGGGACCGTATGCGTGTACTCCTCGCGACGTTGGATCAGACCGAGGTCGTCGAGCTCGGCGGCGATCGCCACCTGTGCCTCCGCCGTGGTGAGGCCGAGGAAGCGCTCCGGCACGTCGTCGCCCTCCATCCGGCCGTCCTCGCCGATCACGCTCGGGTGTGGGAGACCGTGGCGGTGGCCGATCTCGAAGTCATTGGGGTCGTGGCCCGGCGTGATCTTCAGGGCACCGGTGCCGAACTCCGTCTTGACGTAGTCATCGGCGATGATCTTCAGCTTGCGGCCGACGATCGGGAGGACGGCGGTCTCGCCGATCAGGCGCTTGTAGCGCTCGTCGTCGGGGTTCACGGCGATCGCCACGTCGGCGAGCATCGTCTCCGGGCGCACCGTCGCGACCGTGATCGAGCCGCTGCCCGAAGCGAGTGGGTAGTCGACGTAGTACAGCGTGTCCGTGACCTCGCGATCCTCGACCTCGAGGTCGGAGATCGCCGAGCCGCTGCCCGGGTCCCAGTTGACGAGGTAGCGGTCCCGGTAGATGTAACGCTTCTTGTAGAGGTCGACGAAGACCTTGGCGACCGCCTCCGCATAGGCCGGATCGAGCGTGAAGCGCTCGTCCTCGAAGTCGGCCGTCGAGCCGAGCCGCTTGATTTGCTCGATGATCTCGCCGCCGTAACGCTCGCGCCACGCCCACACTCGGCCGACAAACTGCTCGCGTCCGAGCTCTTCGCGGCTGCTGCCCAGCGACGCGAGCTCGCGCTCGACCTGAGTCTGGGTGGCGATGCCGGCGTGGTCGGTGCCGAGGATCCATTTGGCACGCTTACCCTGCTGGCGGGCACGCCGGATCAGCGTGTCCTGGATCGCGTTGTTGAGCGCGTGTCCCATGTGGAGCACGCCGGTGACGTTCGGTGGCGGGATCGCAATCGAGTAGTTCTCGGAGGCATCCCCCTCCGGTGCGGGGTGCGTCAGCCCCGACTCGATCCACCGCTTGGTGATCCGCGGCTCGACCTCGGATGGGTCGTAGCGGGTCTTCTCTTCGAGAGCACTCATCGACTTCGAGTGTAAGAGCGACGCGCCTCGCGCGCCGTGGCGCTTCAGGCGGCTTCTTCGCCCTCGTGGTCGTCGTCCACGGCGACGGTCACAAGGGTCGGAGCGGTGCCCTTGTCGATCGTCTCGCGCGTGACCACGCACTTGCGAACGTCACGCCTGGAGGGCAGCTCGAACTGGACCTCGAGCAGAACCTCCTCGATGATCGAGCGCAGGCCGCGGGCGCCGGTCTCACGCTCGAGCGCCTTGTCGGCGATCGAGTGCAGAGCCTCGTCGGCGAACACCAGTTCGATCCCGTCGAACTGGAAGAAACGCTGGAACTGCTTGACGAGTGCGTTGCGCGGCTCCGTCAGGATCTGCATCAGCTCAACCCGCGACAGTTGATGGATCGCCGACATCACGGGCAGGCGCCCGATGAATTCGGGGATCAAGCCGTACTGGATCAGATCCTCAGGCAGACAGTGCTCGAACATCTCGCCGAGGTCACGCTGCTCCTTGGACTGGATCGTGGCGCCGAAGCCGATTCCCTGATGGCCGATGCGACGCTCGATGACGCGGTCCAGGTTGGCGAAGGCGCCACCGCAGATGAACAGGACGTTGGTCGTGTCGATCGACAGGAACTCCTGGTGCGGATGCTTGCGCCCACCCTGCGGGGGGACCGAGGCAGTCGTGCCCTCGAGTATCTTCAGCAGCGCCTGCTGGACGCCCTCACCGCTGACATCGCGTGTGATCGAGGGGTTGTCGGCCTTGCGCGCGATCTTGTCGACCTCGTCGATGTAGATGATCCCGGTCTCTGCCTTCTTGACGTCGTAGTCGGCTGCCTGGATCAGCTTGAGGAGGATGTTCTCGACGTCCTCACCGACGTAGCCGGCCTCGGTCAGCGCGGTCGCGTCGGCGATCGCAAACGGGACATTGAGGATCTTTGCGAGCGTCTGCGCGAGCAGCGTCTTACCGCAACCAGTCGGCCCGAGCAACAGGATGTTCGACTTCTGCAGCTCGATGTCCTGATCGTCGGACTGCATCATCTGCACGCGCTTGTAGTGGTTGTAGACGGCCACCGACAGCGTGCGCTTGGCCTGCTCCTGGCCGACGACGTAGTCGTTGAGCACCTCGTAGATCTCCCGCGGCTTCGGGAGATTCTGGAGGTCGAAGTTAGGCGGAGCCGTGAGCTCCTCGTCGATGATCTCGTTGCAGAGATCGATGCATTCGTCGCAGATGTAGACGCCAGGCCCGGCGATCAGTTTCTTGACCTGGCGCTGCGACTTACCGCAGAAGCTGCAGAGCAGTTGCTCGTTGGAGTCGGTCGGACGTGCCATCGATTCCCTCTCTGAAAGGTTCTACGGCCAACTTGGACCGGCGAAGCCCAGACACAAGGCTAACCCCCTCTTGGCTCCAGGCCAAGTGGGCATCACGCTAGTGCTGGGAAATCACCCGGTCGATGATCCCGTAGTCCTTCGCCTCCTCGGAGCTCATGAAGTAGTCCCGCTCGGTGTCCTTTGCAACCTCGTCCACGGGCTTACCCGTATGTTGGGCGATGATCTCATCGAGCCGGTGACGGAGGTCAATGATCTCGCGCGCGTGGATCTCAATGTCGGTGGCCTGACCCTGGAATCCGGCTGAAACTTGGTGAATGAGGATCTTCGCGTTGGGCAGCGCCATGCGCTTGCCGGCTGCACCGCCCGCGAGCAGCAGCGCGCCCATCGACATCGCGATGCCGACGCAGATCGTCTGCACGTCGGGCTTGATGAATTGCATCGTGTCGTAGATCGCGAGCCCCGCGTACACCGAGCCGCCCGGCGAGTTGATGTACAGCGAGATGTCTTTGTCCGGGTCCTCTGACTCGAGATGCAGAAGCTGAGCCACGATCAGGTTCGCAATCTGATCGTCCACCGGCGTCCCCAGAAAGACGATGCGCTCGTTGAGAAGACGGGAGTAGATGTCGAAGGCACGCTCTCCGCGTGAAGTCTGCTCAACGACCATAGGTACCAGTGGGCTCATGCTTGTCGCTTCTTTCGCTTCCAGGGGCGGATTCCTGCCGACTCTAGCAATCGCAATTTCGCGCTCGGGAGGCTTCCCGAGCATGTCACTCGACAGGTTTGGCAGGCTTCTTGGCGGCCGGTTTCTTGCTTGCAGGCTTCTTGGCCGCCGTCTTGTCCGCCGCGGGCTTCTTGGCGGCGGCGTTCTTCTTGGCCGCCGGCTCGTCGTCTCCGCCCTTCGGCGCCACAGGCTTGGCATGCTCGACCAGCCAGTGCGCCGCCTGACGGTTCGCCAGCTCAGCGCGGAGCCGCCCGAGGCGGCCGCTCGACTCGAGTTCCTGAAGCAGCTTCTCCGTCGTCGTCTTGCTGCGTTCGGCCGTGGGCTCGAGCGCCTCGAGTACGTGGGCCTCGGTCGGCTCGATCTTCTCGGCCTCGACAACCGCGGCGATTACTGCTTCGCGCCGCAGAGTCTTCTCGGCCTCTTCCTCCGCCTCGTGAGCCATCTGCTCCTCGTCCTGGCCGGAGATCTGCAGATACATCTCCTTGGAGATGCCCTGACGGGCCAGCGACGCGATCGTCTCCTCGACCATCTCGTGCGCACGGGCGTGGACGAGCTGATGCGGGACCTCGATCGTTGCTTCGGCGGCGACGGCGTCCAGCACATCGCGCTCGAACTCGTGCTCGATCGTGTGCTGCTCGTACTCGTTCAGCCGCGTCGTGATGTCCTCGCGGAGCTCCGCCAGCGTGTCGAAGCCGGCCGCGTCCGAGGCGAACTCATCGTCGAGCTCGGGCAGCTGCTTGGTCTTGACCTCACTGACGGTCACTTCGAACGTCGCGGGCTTGCCGGCGAGGTTCTCGGCTCCATAGTCCTCGGGGAAGTTGACCTCGACCAGGCGCTCGTCACCGGCGCCGGCGCCGACGAGCTGCTCCTCGAAGCCGGGAATCAGACGGCCCGAGCCGAGCTCCAGTACCTGGTCGCGCCCCTCCCCGCCCTCGAACGGCTCGCCGTCGAGCCTGCCGAGGTAATCCATGACGATCTGGTCGCCGAGCTCAGCGGGCCGGTCGACGGTCTCGAGCGTTGCAAGGCGGTCGCGCAGGCGCTCGATCTCGGCGTCTATCGCTTCCTCATCCGCCGCGGGCTCGCGGCGTTCGACCTCGATGCCCTTGTAGGCGCCGAGCTTTGCGAGCGGACGCACGCCGATCTCAATCGAGAACGCGAGCGGCGAGCCCGCGTCTGGAAGATCACCGACGTTGATGTCCGGCTCGCCGACAGGTGCGATGCCGGACACGTCGATCGCGTCGACGTACCAGGAGCCGAGCGCCGCGCGCAGCGCCTCGTCGAGCACGTACTCGCGACCGAGACGGCGAATCACTACCGGGAGCGGAACCTTGCCCTTGCGGAAGCCTGGAATCTTGAGCTGGCTGCCGAGCTTGCGGGCAGTTTGTTGCATGCGGCGCTCAACCTCTTGGGGAGCGACCTCGGCCTCGACCCGTACGCGCGATTCGGGCAGGTCGGTGACGGTGGTGGTAACTGTTGCTGACATGTGGCGTAGGACGATAGCTCGATCCGGCCGCCCGGCCCGGCTCGCCGCACGGCTGGTCACGGGTCCGGGCTCGTTCCTGCTCGCGGGCATGATCGACGTCTTGGCCGGGCTGTGGTGGCTTGCAGGGCGTCGTCTGCGTGGACGTTCGTTCTAGCCGCGAGCGAGAGCTGGACAGCGGGTTTATGCTGTCATCCGAGCGGTACCAGGGACTTTTGTCCCAGCTACCCAGGTTCTGACGGAACAGACCCTTTTTCGTACAGATGTCCGCGAGGCGACATTGCTCACGTACCCTGCGCATGTCTGCGCGTGTAGTTGGTGATGCTGCGAACGGCCGGGCGCAGCCCGACATCTCAGCTACGAGAGAGGCAGGTTCAGAATGCGTAACGGAGTACGTCTCAAGCGATCTATCCTCGCGCTCCTTCCAGCGCTCGCACTTGCTTGTGCGCTGCCAATCGCGACGGCGAGCGCGCATTCCCATGGCCGGTCCGCGGCCAATTGGCACCACGGCTACTGGGGCGGAAACGCCGTTGTGGCCGGCAGCGTCACGGGGCTTGGCTCCGGATCGTTCACGGCCAACGCCTACGTCGTCACGCCCGGCCCCGGCAACTCCGGTACCGCCCCGGCGACAACTGTCGCGACGATTCTCACAGGGTCGAGCACCAAGGTGATCACCTACGGACAGTCCGGGATCACGGCCGGCGACGACTTCTACGCCGTCTACAAGGGCGTGTCGTCGTCAACCCCGCTATCCACGCTCGAGACCGACACGCCGTCCGTCGTATATGCCTATGCCGCACCTACTCCAGAGGTGGAGGTGAAGGGCGTGGTAACGACGGCGCCGGCATCGGGCTCTGACACGTTCACGTCGACGGCCTATGTGGTCACGCCGCCGAAGTTCCATCCACTTCCGGCCGGAGGCGGCTGGGGTGGTGGCGGTGGCGCCTACGTGCACGGCTCGGGCGACGGTTACAGCTACGGCGGTGGCATCGGCGGTGGCTACGGCTTCACGCCTACAACCGCCCACGCCCGTGGCGCTCACGTCCGCAGGTCCAACTGCCTGCCGGGTTCGACGCCTGCAAGTCAGGGCACGCCGAACACAGCGATCACGACGGACGGCTCGACCAAGGTCACGGTCAACGGCCAGACGTCGTCGGTCAGCAATCTTGTCGCCGGTGACAAGTTCACCGCGATCTTCGACGGCACGCCGAATGAGCCGCTGTCAACGGTCACGGCCACGCCGGCTGTATCGGTGGCGGCCTACGCGGCGGCACCCACGCCGAACGTGCTCTACGGGTTCGTCGGCACGGTTGCAAGCACCACGTCCAGCTCCGTGACCGTCAACGTCTCGAACTCGATCCCTTCAGCTTTGTTCTCAGGGACCGATACATTCACTGTGGGTTCGTCGACGATCGTTCTCGGCAATTCGGGCAGCTCGCTCTCTAGCGTCGCGCCCGGTGATGTAGTGGCGGGCGGCCTCCTGGGCCCGAGCGGTCAGAGCGCCAGCACAATCGAGTCCGATCCGCTGCAGGTCTTGGTCGACTTCCCGGCATCGTTGTCCCCCGGCTCGTCGACGAGCAGCACCAGCTCATCGACCAAGCGGGCTGAGCGCAAGGCGCTGAAGTCGCTTCGTCAGGAGAAGGCGAAGCTGGGTCGTCACCATAAGAAACACAACGAGCACCAGAAGTAGGAGACTGAGGTTTAGATGAGCGCGGTAAGCGGGGGCGAGACACAACGTGCAGTAGTCGCACCAGGCGTCAAGCCGCCGCTTGCCGTTCCCCGACGTCTACTTCGAATGCGGTCGGATGCCGCCCTCGCTGAGCGATTTGCCGCCGGTGACGAGGCGGCATTCGACGTTCTCTACGAGCGCCACCGGCAGGTGGTGCTCGCGGTCTCGATGGGCGTGCTCGGTACTACGCAGGACGCGGAGGACGCGACCCAGGAGACCTTCTCCGCCCTGGCCGTGGCACTGCGCACGAAGCCGCCGGCCGAGCTGCGGCCGTGGCTGATCCGGGTCGCCCGCAACGCCTCGATCGATACCACCCGGCGCCGGCGTCACCGCCTGTTGACGCTCGATGGCGAGATCCCAGAGATTCCCGCGCGCCAGGCGACGGCCGGACAAGCCGAGCTAGCTGTCGTGCTCGACGGGATCCGCGAGTTGCCGGAGGGGCAGCGGATGGCGCTGCTGATGCGCGAGCTCGGCGGGCACAGTTACGCCGAGATCGCCGACTTCTTGGAGACCGACGAGGAGGCAGTCAAGGGACTGATCGCGCGCGCCCGCGTCGGCCTGCGGACCTATCGCGAGGCGACCGAGATGCCCTGCGCGGCGGCTCGTACGACAATCGCCGCCGAGCCGGACGGCCGCCGTTACGACAAGACGGTCCGCCGTCACCTCCGGACCTGCGCGTCATGCCGGTCCTACCGCGCAGCACTGCGCGACGACGCCAAGGCGCTGCGCGCGGCGCTGCCGCTGCCGGCAGGTGGAGTCGCCACCGGCGGTCTCTCCACCGGCATGCTGACGGCCGCCAAGGGCACGCTGATCGGCTATGGCCTGACTCAGGCCGCCACGACCTGTGCAGCATCTGCCTGCGCAGTCGGCGCGATCGGCGGCATGGTCTTCATCACGCCCGTCCACAGGCTCGGCCTTCCTCCGATCCTTCCTATTTCCAAGACCGCGCCCGCGCATAAGCACACGGTCGTCGCGAAGCCGGCTCCGAAGCACACGGTCGTGCTCACGGTCCACCGGTCGACGACGCCGGCGACCGCCGTCACGCCGGCGGTCACGACGAAGCCGGCGGCCGTCTCCAAGCGCCACCGCGCCGTCAAGGCGGTCGCCCACCGCCCGAAGCACGCCGCCCACCGCGCGACCACGGTGACGAAGGTCAAGCTGCCGCCGCTGACGACGCACACGACCGCTGCGGCCACTAACCCGCCTGCGACAAGCCCAGTCACTGCCGCTGCCACTACCACTGCCGCCCAGACGCCCACGACTACCGCCCCGGCAACCCTCGCCCCGGTGTCCACCACCGCCAACCCGGGCGGCGGTACTCAGTCCACAGGCACCAGTGGCAGCCAGACGGCGTCCCAGGGCCAGACCGGCGGCGGGAGCAACGCAGGGTCCGGATCCTCGAGTTCGGGCTCACACTCGGGCGGCGGCACCTACAGCGGCAACCCGGTCACCAGCGTCGTGCACAGCGATGGTTCGTCGGGCACCACGACATCGAGTTCGACGACCTCTACATCGACGACCTCTACATCGACGACCTCGGCCTCTACAACGCCGACTTCAACGTCGACGACCTCGGGTGGGTACGGCCAGCCGCAGGGCTATGGCTGGAGCAACCAGAGCGGCTCAGGCCACGGTGGTTCGGGGAGCCGCGGTTGGGGGGATCAGACCACCACCACCAGCTTCAGCGCCCAGGCGACCCCAGCCACGCAGACCACCCCGAGCACGCAGACCACCCCGAGCACCCAGACCACCCCCGGCACGCTGACCACACCGAGCACCCAGAGCAGCTCGAACCAGGAGAGCGGCTGGAACGGATTCACGTCGGACTGGCCCAGTAGCTACCGCAGCGGCTGGGGCCACTAGCCTCGCGTTCAGCAGCCTTCGAGCACGACGGCCAGACCCTGGCCGACGCCGATGCAGATCGCGGCCAGACCGTACCCGCCGCGACGGTTATGCAGCTCGTGCGCGACACGGCCCAGTACCCGCGCGCCCGAGGCGCCGAGCGGGTGCCCGATCGCAATCGCTCCGCCACGTTGGTTGACCTTCTCGGGATCGAGCTCGGGCCAGCCCTTGAGGCACGCCAGTGACTGCCCTGCGAAGGCCTCGTTGAGTTCGACGACGTCGATGTCATCCCAGGACAGCCCGGCACGTCGGAGCGCCGCGTTGGCCGCCTCGACCGGCCCAATGCCGAACACGTCCGGGTCGACCCCGTGGGCGGCGCGCGAGACGATCCGTGCCAGAGGAGCGCGGCCCAGCGGGGCCGCGCTGGCCGCGTCGGCGAGCAATACCGCCGCGGCGCCGTCGTTCAGAGGCGAGGAGTTGCCGGCCGTCACGGTGCCGCCCTCGAGAAACGCCGGCTTCAGCTTGGCAAGCTTCTCGATCGAGCTGTCGGCGCGGATGCTCTCGTCCTGTGTGAGCTCGATGTCCGGCACGGGCACGACCTCCTTGAGCGCCTCCTCGGCGTAGGCCTTGGCCGCCAACTGGTGGCTGCGCAGCGCGAATTCATCCTGCTGCTCGCGGGTGATCCCGTTCATCGCGACCAATTTCTCGGTGCTCTCGCCCAGCGAGACCGTCCACTGCGCGGGCATCTTCGGGTTGATCATGCGCCAGCCGAGGGCTGAGGAGTAGAGCGTCTCGTTCCCGGCAGGGAAGGCGCGTGAGGGCTTCTGCAGAATCCAGGGCGAGCGGCTCATCGCCTCGCCGCCGCCGATCACGATGATCGCGGCGTCGCCGGTCTCAATCGCACGCGCACCCTGGATCGCAGCCTCGAGGCTGGAGCCGCACAGGCGGTTGACGGTCGCGCCCGGAACCGAGGTAGGCCAGCCTGCGAGCAGCACCGCCATCCGCGCCACGTCGCGGTTGTCCTCGCCGGAGCCATTGGCGGTGCCGTAGATGACGTCCTCGATCTGCGCCGGGTCGAACTCTGGCACGCGCGCGAGCAGCGCCCTGAAGACCTCAGCGGCGAGATCGTCGGGGCGTACGCCTGAGAGCGCGCCGCCGTAGCGGCCGAACGGCGTCCTCACAGCTTCATATACGTATGCGGCGCTCATAGGGTTAGAACCAGAATGTAGAACCAAGCGCCTGCGGGCGGCAGGCGGGGTTAGCTCGTCGTGCAGATCAGTCGCGCTTGCGCTGTTCCAGAGCAGCGAGCTTGCGACTAGTCGACCGGATTGTTCGCACGTTGAACGCGAGCAACACGATCGCCAGGACCACCAGTAACCACTCGCGCAGCACCGCTAGGGCGATCACGCCGATCACCGTAAGGCCAAAGGAGATCCAGAGCCTACGAATGAGGGGGTGCGTTGAGCCGGAGAACACGGTGGGATCGTAGTCCCACTCAGCGCCTGCGGCGAACTGCATGCGCCAGGGCATCGGTAGGCGCGAGCGCTGACTCGCGGAAGGCGACCCGAGCAGCGATGGGATCCGGGCCTAATGTCCGTTCTGATCGGAAGGTTTCAGGTGGGAAACCTGGAGCGCCAATAGATCCTGGCGACCACTGGCCTGATCCCGGCCACGAACGACGGAGCCTTCACATGACACACAGCCTGCGCCATCGCCGTCCGCGACGTCTCCTGGTTGCGCTCCTCGTTCGGTCCGCTGCCACGCGCGGGTAACGACAGATACCTGGACCGCTGGCGACTCCGACCGCAGACGAGTTCGCGTCGCTGACCTCTGCGCGCGGCAACATGACGGTGAAGGCATACCTCTCTCACGAGGCCGGCCTGGAATATGGCCTGCGGAACGTGCCGGAGTACGGCGACAGCGGCGAGTTCTGGACATCGACGAAGTACGTGAACCCCTTCGCCATGTTCGTCAACAACTGCTACCTGACCGTGTCGACCAACAACGCGTACGTCCGCGCACATCCGGAGGCGGACAAGTTCTACGTGCTCTTCATGTCGCCGATGACCGACGCGGAGGCGAAGCACTACAGCTTCTTGTGGAACTGAGCGCCCGCATCCACACGCGGTCGCAGTCTGAAAGAGAGCCGCTTCCGCGGACCTCGGAACGCGCCAGACATAAGCGCGCATCCAAAAGGTGAGCGACCGGATTCGAACCGGCGACCGCCTGGACCACAACCAGGAGCTCTACCAACTGAGCTACGCCCACCACGGGGCCACTGAATCTACCAGCGTGCAGTCAGCTACGACTGTTGAGCGGCCTCGACTGTGCGTTGGTGCCGCGGCCACGAGATGTTGAGATCGAGCGGCAGCAAGCTGACGAGGATGCCCGAGACCACGGCGACGGCACCGAAGATCTGCCACGGCCCGACCGGATCGGAGAAGGCGACCCAGCCGACGAGCGCGCCGACCAGGGGCTCGAAGTTCACGAATGCACCGGCCATCTGGGCCGGGACCCGCGCCTGACCGTAGGCGAACAGCCAGAACGGCAGGATCGTGCCGACGAGCGCCAGCGCCACGAACGCGAGCACAGGCCCGGACGCCGTCGGGGCGTGCGGAAGGCCGCCGCTGATCAGCGCCACCGGGAGCGAGACGGCCGCGCCTGCGGCGAACTGCACGGCAGTCACCGCCGCCGCGTCGCGGCCTCTCAGCACCCGCGGCTGCATGGCGATGAACAGGCCCGAGATCACGACCGAGGCGAACACGAGCGTGTCGCCGGAGATGGTCGCGCCACCGCCACCGCCCTTCGCGACGAGCATGATCCCGGCCAGCGCGATGCCGTAGCCGAGCCAGGCAAGTGGTGAAGCACTGCCGTTGCCGACGCCGGCTGTCACCAGCGCGACGATGACGGGCAACGCGCCGACGATGATCGCGGCGTGGCTGACGCTGGTGTGGTTGATGCCGGCGTTCTGCAGCAGGATCACGACACCGAAGCCGAGCGCGCCCGATACAAACACGGATGGCGTCAGCGCGTCGCGCAGGCCGCGGCGGCCTATGACAGCGAGGATCGGCGCAGCCACAAGAAACCGCATCGCCGAGAGCCAGCTCGGATCGAGCCAGCCCAGCGAGAGCTTCGACAGCGCGACCGTGACTCCCCAGAGGGAGCCGGCGGTTATCAGCGCGAGTAAGGCGGTGCTGTTCTTCATTGCCAATCTGCGGTTCTTCATTGCCAATCAATAATGCGTCGGAAACGCTCGCTTACGGCTGCGGGTTTGACAGTGAGTCATTTCTGCGATGCAATATTTTGTGAGATGCCTGTTTCGCTTGATTTAATTGATCTGGAGCTGCTCAGGCAGCTGCAGATCGACGCCGACCGCTCAAACGTCGAGCTCGCCCGGCTGGTCGGGCTCTCCCCCGCGGCCACGCTGCACCGGGTGCGGCGGCTGAAGTCATCGGGGATCGTGCGCGGGGTCGTCGCTCAGATCGATGCCGCGACCGCCGGATTCCCGCTGCACGTCTATCTGCTGGCGACGATCCAGCGTCACGACGAAGCGGGCCACCGGAAGTTCACGGCGGCGGTTCGGGGAATGCCCGAGGTCATCGCCGCCGATTGGGTCAGCGGCGAGATCGACGCGATTCTGGTGGTGGTCGCGCGTGAGGTCGCGGAACTTCAGCGCGTGATCATGCGGCTCTCCACGCGTGGTGGCGCGATCAGGGTGACAACCCTGCTGCGGCTCGAGGAGCTGAAGCCCGCGGCGCCGCTGCCGCTCGGACCAGACGAACTCTGAGGGGGCCGAAGAAAAAAGCCCCGTTTTGGGTAGATCTGAGTGATCCAGCCGCCCAAATTCTCAGGCTACGTGACTACCATCAGTTTTCTGGGGCGCCGGCACGTTAGTAGTGCAGTCGACGCTCCGAGGTTCCCACCCGATGCTGCCGAGTACGCCTGCGCAAAACGAGGATCCTGAAGATCCACCCAATGACCGCTTCCGCGGTGCGTTCGAGCACGCGCTCCTGCCGGCATGGATCTGCGACGTCGAGCAGCGCTACACCGAGGTCAACGACGCGCTCTGCCAGATGCTCGGCCAGCCGCGCGAGCTCCTCGTCGGCAGGCACTTCTCCGAGTTCAATCATCCCGACGAACGTGCAACCGACGCTGAGCAGGCGCAGGCGATGCTCTGCGGCGGGCGCGACAACTACACCCGCGAGAAGCGGCTGATCGGCGCGAACAACAAGGTTATCTGGGCGCTCGTAGCGGTCAGACTGGTCCGCGACGGGCAGGGCGCGCCGCTGTACTTCGTGGCCCAGGCCAACGATCTCACTGACTACCACCTGCGCGAACAGCGCCTGCGGCACCTGGCGGATCACGATCCGCTGACCGGACTGCTCAACCGGCGTGGGTTTGGGCGCGAGCTGCGGCGCCACGTGAGTCGTCTGGCGCGCTACGGCGCCAAGGGCGCACTGCTGATGCTCGACCTCGACAACTTCAAGGGCTACAACGACGCCCACGGCCACGTCGGCGGCGACGAACTGCTGCGCGCGGTCGGCAGCGGACTCGGTGCACGCCTCCGCGCGGGCGACGTGATCGGCAGGATCGGCGGCGACGAGTTTGCGGTGTTGTTGCCCGAGGTGACGTCTGAGCAGGCCGAGGTGGTGGCCGCCGCACTCGTGCAGTCAGTCCGCGAGATCGAGCAGTACGGAGACGCGGCCGTGACGGCCAGCGTCGGAATCTTCTGCTTCGACGACATGGATCGGCTGTCCGAGGACGGAGCGATGGTCGGCGCCGACCTGGCGATGTACGCCGCCAAGCACGGCGGCCGCGACCGGCACGCGCCGTTCAGCGCCCGCACGGCGCTGCAGACCGACCCGGTGCTGCTGGAGCCCGTGGCATCACCAACAGATCCCGCAAGTACTAAAGTTTCTAAGTACTAGCTACGAAGCTGGACAAGCGTTCGCACATCCCCGAGGATGTGCGAGCACGGTCCCAACTGAGGAAAGGGTGAGGCCAACATGGCCATTAGCGAGGCGGTAACCACACCGCTTGTGATCAATGGCGAAGACCGCTCCACGGCTGAGAGCTTCGCCGTCTACGACCCGCATGACGGTTCGGTGGTCGGCTACGCGGCCGCGGCGACGACGCAGGACGCCCTCGACGCCGTTGCCGCCGCCGAGCGCGCATGGCCCGCGTGGGCAGCGCTTACCGCCGCTGAGCGCATCGACATCTGCCTGGCGGCATTGGAGACGCTGCCGAATGACCTGCCCGAGCGCGCGGGGGTGCTCTCACGCGAGAACGGCAAGATCCGCTTCGAGGCGGAGATCGACCTGATGGTATTCGCGGGGCGCTTCCACGAGGCCGCCAAGTACGCACGCGAGCTCGACGCCGTCGAGACGATCGCCGGTCCGCCGTACAACACAACGATCCAGCACCTGCCGCAAGGCGTCGTCACGATCATCTATCCGTTCAACTGGCCGCTGGCGATCCTGGCAGCGAGCCTGCCGCACGCGCTGATGGCAGGAAATACGGTGATCGCGAAGCCGCCGCCCACTGCGCCGCTCTCGTCTGTGCTGACTCTGCGCCACGTCGCGCAGAAGCTGCCGCCCGGCGTACTGAACGTCGTGACCGGTCAGGACGCGGTGCTCGGGTCAGTCGTCATCGGAGACCCGCGCATCAAGCACGTCGCCTTCACGGGCTCGACGGCGGGCGGGAAGCGGATCATGGAGATGGCCTCCAAGAACGTCACCAACGTGACACTCGAGCTGGGCGGCAACGACCCGGCCGTGATCCTCGAAGACGCCGTTCTCGATGAGGGCACGATCGCAAAGATCGGCATGGCGACGTTCATGACCACCGGTCAGGTGTGCATGGCGATCAAGCGCCTGTACGTGCCGAACAGACTCTACGACCAGGCCATCGACGGTCTCCGCGCCTTCATCGAGGGCCAGAAGATCGGGGCTGGCCTCAACCCCGACGTGACGATGGGTCCGCTCAACATGAAGCGCCAACGTGACTACGTCGAGGAGCTGCTGGCCGAGTCGCGTGCCAAGGGCACTGAGGTCATCGACGGCGGCGAGTTCGTCGACGCCGATCCGAGCGAGGGCAACTACATGAAGCCCGCGCTCGTACTCGACCCGTCCGCCGACGAGCGGATCGTGAACGAGGAGCAGTTCGGACCGGCCCTGCCGATCATTGCCTACGACACCGAGGAAGAGGCCGTGCGGCTCGCCAACGACACGTGGGCAGGCCTATGCGCGTCCGTCTGGTCAAGCGATAACGAACACGCCATGAAGGTCGGCAGGCGCCTGCGTGCCGGCCATGTCTTCTTCAACAACCACAACGCGACCGCGGTCGACGAGCGCGCCATGTTCGGCGGCTTCAACCAGAGCGGGATCGGCCGCGAGCTCGGCCGCGAGGGCGTGCTCGGCTTCACCGAGACGCAGGTGCTGGCCGTCCCAGGCGGCGAGCAGGCGCACTAAATCGACGTCAGCCCGGTTGGTTGGGAGGCGGCCCGCTGGCCGCCTCCCATTCCCGAGCCTCAGTCGAGGACCTTGGCCTTGGCGCGCTCGAACTCCTCATCGGTGAGCACCCCGCGGTTCCGCAGGTCGTCCAGGTTTGCGAGATCCTCAGCAGGGGTCCTGGCGGCAGTGCGGATGTACTGATTCACCGCCTGCTGCTGGGCGCTGGCGGCGCGCAGCGAGCGGTCGTGCATGCCCTGCCCGCGGAAGAGCAGGTACAGCAGCACACCGATCAGCGGGAAGATCACGATCAACAGGACCCAGGCGGCCTTCGCCAAGCCGGAAAGGTCGTGGCTGCGGAAGATGTCGAGGACCACGCCGACCGCGACCCAGATCCACATGAACAACAACGCGAGCTCGAGCACCGTGAGCAGCGCGTCTCCGAACGTGAACACCCCAAACGTGATCATCCGTTCCTCCTGGCTTCGGCACTTTTTCGTCCTGCGCAGTCAGTGTCCGGAAGCCTATACCCCGGCAACCTGACCGAGGGCGCGCGCCGAGCCGCTCGCGAGCAGGCCCGACGCCGCGCCCCCCAGCCGCGGATCAGTGGAAGCGGATCCGCGACGCGAAGCCAGCCGGCTCGGTGCCGAACTGGTATGCGGTCTTGGTCGTGAAGGTCGCGCCCGGATTCAGCACGACGGACGGCCAACCGGCCTGGCCGATGTGGTTCGGCGAGTCCGGGTAGTGCTGGGTCTCGAGCGTAAAGCCGGCGCCCTGCCGGTAGATGTGGCCGCTGGTGCCGGCGAGGTCACCGACTAGGAAGTTGCCCGTGTACAGCTGCACTCCGGGCTGATCGGTGTACGTCCACATCGTCACGCCGTTGCTCGCGTCCTGCGCGACCGCGGCCAGGCGGTAAGAGCCCTGGCCGTTGAGAACCCAGTTGTTGTCGTAACCGTGGGCGATTTGGAGCTGCGTCAGCGGCCCCGAGGTCCCATCGGGCAGGTTCGCGTCGGTCAGGTACTCGCCGATCGGATGCATGGTCCGGAAGTCATACGCGGTGCCACCGACCGGCACGAAATACGGCGCCTCCGGGATCTGGTTCACATTCGTGGGCGTGTACGCGTCGCTGTTGAGCGCCAGCAGCTGGTTGTAGACGCTGCCGCTCGCCTCACCGCCAAGGTTGAAGTACGTGTGGTTGGTGAGGTTGACCACTGTCGGGTCGGTCGAGGACTGGTTGGTTGCGGCGTAGGAGATCTGCAGCTGGTTCCGGGCAGTCAGCGTGTAGGTCACCTTGGCCGATACCGCCGCCGGGAAGCCCGTGCAGCCCGGGCTGAGCGACGGCAGGCAGCCTTCGCCGGCCGGGAAGTCGGCGGTCAGCGTGAGGCTCGTACCGGGCGGCTTGGTCGACGTGCTCGCAGTCCAGACCTTCGTGTTCCAGCCCAAGTAGCCACCGTGCAGCGTGTTCGGGCCGTTGTTGGCGTCGAGCTTGTAGGTGGTGCCGTTGAGGGTGAACGATGCGTTGGCGATCCGGTTGGCATAGCGGCCGATGATGCCGCCGAAGTACGTGTCGCCCGAGCCGCCGGCCTCCGGCCATGCCGTGCTGGTCGCGCCTTGAGTGAAGTCGTCGACGTAGTCGGACAGCTTCGGGAAGCCGAGCGAGACGTCGATCAGCTTGCCCGACTTGGTCGGTACCCAGATCGACTGGACGACGCCACCGTAGTTGGAGATGTTGACCTTCATCCCGTTGCCGTTGGTGAGCGTGTAGAGGTTCACCTGCTGCCCGCCTACGCTCCCCCAGCCGGCGCTGGTCACGCCGGCGCGTGAATGCCTGTGGGGACGCGCGCGATGTGCATGCACCGCGCGATGCGAGCCGGTGCGCCGATGGTGTGCCGCGCGCGCATGCGGTGCGGCCGCAAGCGCTGCGCTGCCGAACGTGAGCGATACTGCCGCGATTCCCGCGAACCCGATCGGCAGCACGAGCCGCCGCCGGATCGCCGTGGAGACGTGAAGCATCGAGTCTCCCTTCTCTGGGATGTGGCTTGCCCCGGCCGCGGTTGCAAGCGTGGGTTACGAGAGCCCACGTACCCCGCTTGGTGAGCGCTAACAACGATCGTCAACCGACGAGGACGAATGCCCCCTCAGGTCGCTGCGCGACCAGACGGCCTGACCATTGCCGTCGCGTCCGGAGCCGCAAAGCCGAACTGCGAATAGAGACCATGCGCGTCCTTGGTGAAGAGCGTCCAGCGAAACTGGTTGCCCGGACCATCCTCGATCATGGTCCTGACCAGCAGCTTGCCGATCCCGCTCCCCCGGTGCGCCGGATCGACGATCACGTCCGCCAGGTAGGCCTCGCCGACGCCGTCCGACATCGCGCGGGCGTATCCAACCTGGGCGCCATCGCCGGCGGCGTATACGCCGACGACTCGCCAGGCGCCGTCCAACTGAGTCTCTATCTCGGCGCGCGAACGCCAGCGGTGCCAGTACGCCTGCTGCGACAGCATGTGCCAGATCCAGTCACGGTCGACCCGGCCCCGCTCGATGCTTGCGATGTAGTCCACGCCGCCGACATTCTGCCGTGAGCAACGCGTGAATGCGCTATCGCTACCTGTAGCTGTCGAGCGCCACGAGCGCCGTCGCCGTACTAGAGCTGGAGATGACGCCGACAGCTCCAGGAGCCGCCGCCGTCGTAACCGTGACGCGTGCACCGAGTTGGTTGCCCTTACTTGCCTGGAGCAGCTTATGGCCCTTGTTGTTGAGCGCGAACGTGAGGTAGCCGACCTCGCCGGCACCGAGCGTCTGCGTTCGCGGCTGGGCGAGGGCGGCCCCCGCCAGGGTGACGCGTGTCGTGACTGTGCACGACGTGCTCGCCTTGCAAACCGCCAGGATCCCCCCGGCCCAGCCGTTGGAGACGAAGTTCGTCTTCGCGAGAATCTGCAGAGTCGGGCTCGCCCAGGTTTTGCGCGCCGGCGCCTTGCCCGACGCCTTGTAAGGGACGAGGTTGAGCGAGCGTGTTGCCTTCTGGCCGGTACTGCTGGTCACGGCAACGGTCACCGGCAGACGGCGGCCTACAGCTGTTGTGACTAGGCGACGGACCTGCGCGCTCAACGGGAACAGAACTACGCCGCCATGCTTCGAGATCGTCTCGGTCGCGGTGTGGGAAAGGCGCTTGCTCCCCTCGTAGATTGTGGCCTGAACCTCGCATGGGGAGGCGTTCAGACAGGCGACCGGAACGCCGACCGGCCCGCTGGCGCCGACGAACGCGCTGTTGCCGAAGATCGCGACGCTGGCCGGTGTCGTGACAGCCGTGGAGCTGGCGACTACCTGACCGCTGGAATTGAGCGCCGCGACAGCGAAATACGGATACACAGCGCGGACAGCGACCGCGCCCGACCGATTGGATGAGACGCTCTGGATCGCCGTCATCGCGGTGGGCGAAGCGCCGGCGAGGATCTGAAACTCGCTGATGCCTGACTCGCCGGCCCACCCCGGGGTCAGGTGGACCGAGCCGTCTGCCTGGGGGCGCACCGTGATCGAGGGCGCAGCCGCGATGTCAGAGGCGAACGGGGCACCGGTGCCGAATGCAGCGGTCGCTCCGTCCAGGTAGTCGCTGTCGACGCTGAGCTTGACCCCTCCGTAGGTCAGGTTGTGGCCGCCGTAGTACTGGATCAGGCGCTGATTATTCGCCCAGTCCGTGCTTGGCGCATAGGGATCCTCGGCGTTCGACGGGACGTAGGAGCTGCTCGTGCTCCAGTCGGCAATCCAGAGATCATCCGGCTCAACGTAGCCCGTTCCGACCGCATCGACAAGATCGGTGATGCCTGAGGATCCGCTGGCATAGACGCCCGATAGGTAGCCACTTGCGTGGAGCTGGAGCGTCCACGCCTGCAGGAACGCGAGCGCCGGACCCGTCACAGCCGCCTTGCGCGCGTAGTTCTCCATGTCGAAGTAGAGCGGGTTGCCAGCCCCGATCCCTAGCGCCTGCGCCTGGGCGACAGCATCCTGCGCCGCCGCGGTGCCCTGGGACGCGGCCGTCGTGTACTGGCCGGCCGACTCTGTCGCTGACATCGCCGCGCAGCCGCAGGCGTTGCCCGGTGCCTGCAATCCGACATAGATCGGAACCAGATGCCAGCCGGCAGCGGATTCTGCGCTGACCCATGACTGGTTGAGGTTGCCCCAGGGGCAAGCTGCATTCGTGCCACCGATGTAGACGCCGACGGCGTTGTACGGCGACGAGGTCGACCACGCGGTCATCGTGCTCTCCGGCGGGGTGTTGCACGTATCGAACCCGAGCCCGTTGTCAACCTCACCGGGCGTGGCAGGTGTCAGCGATGAGGTCTCTTTGGCGAATGCCTTCGGCTTGCGAGTGAGGCGAGACGCAGCGGGCCGGTGACCGTTGGTGGCGAGCATCGCGCTCCGCAGCGAGCGGAGGCCGAGCGCCGTGCGGATCGCCGCCGGGTCGTTCCCCCAGGTGGCTGTGATCACGACGTGGTGAGTCGTATCGACCTGGCGGGCCATCGAGCCATCGACCGGCCCGGCGCCAAGCACGCTCACTGGCGCCAGCGAGTCGACGGTGGCGGTGCCGGCGCTCGGGCTGGCGCCCTGAGGCGAAATCAGGATCGCCTCCGTGCGGCCGGCAGCCTGAACCGGGCAGACCTGATGGGCGCCCGGACGCCCCAGGTAGACGGCGTGACGGTTGAAGCGCACGCACACGGTCGAGTCGGCGTCGAGATGGAAGACCGGCCAGTTGGATGGCACCGTCACATGGACGCCGTGGTAGCTCACGACCTTGCTCGCCGCGAGCGCCGCGCCGGGCGCGGCGAGCGCCCCGGCAAGAACGGCAAGGGTCGCGAGCACCGCCGTTCGAGGCAGCTGAACCGGGCGGGCGCAACGGGGGATCACGGTTTTATAGAACATCATGGTCAGCGAAAGGTTGCGCGACAGCCGGACGATCTGGCGCACGTGCAACGGGTGTTGCGTTCCGGCAGCGCGGAGACCACCGCGACCCGAGCTCCAGTTAGCCGGCCTGCGCCTTGGTAGTAGCCTGCGTGACATATCCAGTACGGCATGGGTCCGGGCAAACCGCCGATTGAGCCAAGCAAATGAAAACCTTGGGCATGTGGTTCAACGATGATGGTTCGCCGGACGACGGCGACGGCGACGGCGACGGCGACGACAGCGTTGATCACCTGGACTCGCGGTCTTTTGAAGCGCTAGAGGACACCGTCGATCGGTTCGCGGCCCAGGGACAGAAAGAGCCTGCTTCACAGCCACCCGCTGCGGATAGCAGCCCAATCCGGTCCGAAGAGGAGTTCGAGACGGCCGTTCGTTCAGCGATCGACGGTCTCCCCGACGAGGTCCAGCAGAAGCTTCAGGACGTTGTGATCACCGTCTCCGACGACGGCCAGAAGGAGCACGCCTACGGAATGTACGTCCCCGGATCCGGTCGGGATGACGGATACCGGTGGTTGTTCTTCGGTATGGGCCGGCGTGCGTCGCTCAGTCAGATAGTCATCTACCGAGACACCCTCCTGCGCGACTACGGAAGGGATCCAGCGCTCCTCAGAGCCAAGATCACCGAGACCGTACGCCACGAGGTAGGACACGCCCTTGGCTTCGACGAGGCCGGTGTGCGGCGGCTAGGCCTGTAAGCCTCTGGGCGGAGAGCACTCAACTGGTGAGGTAGACATTCGCGAAGTCTGACCTCCGTCGCGTCAGCTTGAGATCACGGCCACACCGGTTCGACCGCCATCGACGTCGATGACTGTGCCGTTGACGAACGTGGCCTCATCGGAGGCGAGGAAGATCGCCGCATTCGCGATCGCATCCGGGCTGCCAAACGCCCCGTATGGGGTACCTCGCATCATCGCGGCGGCTGGGTCGTTCTCGGTTTGGGCGCGCACGACCCCTGGCGAGACCGCGTTGACGCGCACCGACGGTGACCCGAATTCCGCCGCCCAAGCACGCGTCAGCGTCTCGATTGCGCCCTTTGTCGACGCATACAGCGCGCCGACGGGCAGCCCCAGTCTCGCGA
>DATAUP010000083.1:0-2646 GCA_036268195.1 Solirubrobacteraceae bacterium | reverse complement strand
TGCCGCGACCATCCGCCTGGCCTCCGATGCCTACGACGAGGATGCGGTCGCGGCGCTGACGCAAGCGGCAGCCGAGTACGGACGGCTCAGTCTGCGCTTCGATCGAGCGCGCTCGCTGCTCACCCTGGGCCGCGCGCAGCGGCGATTCAAGAAATGGGGAGCGGCGCGCGAATCGCTGCAAGCAGCCGTGGCGGCGTTCGAGGAGATGCGGTCCGACGGCTGGGCCGAGCAGGCGCGCTCCGAGCTGGCGCGCGTCGGCGCGCGCCGGCCGGCCCCGAGCGGCGAGCTGACGCCGAGCGAGACGCGCATCGTCGAGCTGGCGGCCGCCGGCCTGTCCAACAAGGAGATATCCCAGACGCTGTATGTCACCGTGCACACGGTCGAGGTGCACCTCTCGCACGCCTACGCGAAGCTCGGCGTGCGGTCGCGCGGGCAGCTCGCAGGTCGGCTTCCCGCCGCTGGGTAGCGCCCAAAGTTTGAGGGTTTCCGTGATTTCGCGTTGACCCCTGGCGGCGTAGGTTCAACGCATGGGTGAATTCATGCTTGAGCTGTATGCCTCCCGGTCAGACCGCGACGCCGTGCTCGACCGCGCGGAGCGCGCACGCACATGCGCCAAGCAGGTCCAGCGCGAGGGGGCGGCGGTCCGGCTTTCGCTCGTGATCTTCGTACCGGAGGATGAGACGTGCCTGCTCGTGTTCGAGGCCGCCTCGGTTGAGAGGGTGCGTCGCTGTGCACATCTCGCCGGACTCCCGGTCGAGCACATCGTCGAAGCGATCGTCGTCCACCCGGAGATGGCCGATGTCGTCTAGCGCCTTCGAACGGACCGATGCTCCAGGGGCGCTCGACCCCAACCGCCTGTCGGGATACATCGACCCGCTTTATCGGGCAGCGTGGGCGCTGTGCGGATCACGACACGACGCCGAGGATCTCGTGCAGGAGACGTTCGCCCAGGTTCTCCAGCGGCCGCGGTGGATCCGCAATCAGAACGAGATCGGCTACCTCATGCGAGCGCTTCGAAACACATACGCGAGCCGCTACCGCGCCGCATCGGCGCGCGCGGTGACATGCGAGCTGTTCGAGGATGATGCGGTCACCGACGACGACGGCAGTTTCAGCGCACGCGAAATCATGGAGGCGATCGCGAGCGCGCCGCCCCGCTACCGGGACGCTCTGATCGCGATCGACGTGCTCGGCCTGTCCTACCGCGAGGCCGGGAAATCGCTGCGCACCCGCGAGGCGACGATCACGACTCGGCTTCACCGCGGCCGCCAGCACGTCGCGCGTGTACTGAGCAGGTAGCCACTGCCAGGCACATTACGAGCGGTCGATAACGGGCGTGTTGGCGATGCCGCCACGTTCGCGTCCAGACGTCTCTGGGAGCCGGCAGTCGTGTCTGACGTGGCTGATGGCAGAACGGGTCTTGCTCGCTGGCGTGCCTGGTCGCGATGGGGGCGTGACCCCATTGCGGGCAAGCGCTCGGTCCGGGACCCTCGGTGGTTCACCATCTAGCGAGGCGCGAATGAGCAGTCCCGACGACAGAGCCATCGTGTTGGTGCATGGATTCTGGGTGACTCCGCGGAGCTGGGAGCACTGGATCGCTCGCTATGAGTCTCAGGGTTATCTGTGCTGGCCCCTGCCTACCCGGGCTTCGAGGTCGAGGTCGAGGTCGAGGTCGAGGTCGAGGCGCTGAACGCCGACCCCACGCCGATCGAGGATCTACGCGTGCCGGCGATCATCGACCGCTTCGAGAGCGCGATCGGTGAGCTTGACCTCGCTCCGGTCCTGATCGGTCATTCGGCCGGCGGTGCGTTCACCCAAATACTGCTCGACCGTGGGTTCGGCGCTGTTGGCGTGGCGATCAACTCTGCTCCCACCGAGGGGGTCAGGGTGGTCCCTCTCGCGCAGGCGAAATCGGCGTTCCCTGTGCTCAAGAACCCAGCCAACCATCACAAGGCCGTGGGATTTACACACGAGCAGTGGCACTACGCGTTCACGAATGGTTTCCCAGAGCAGCGGTCACGCGAGCTGTACGAGCGCTACCACGTCCCAGCGTCAGGCCGAATCTTCTGGGATAGCGTGACGGCCAACTTCACCCCCGGCATGCAGGACACGTGGGTCGACTACCACAACGACGACCGCCCGCCGCTGCTGTTCATCTCAGGTAGCGAAGACCACCTGATGCCACCGGCGATACAACGCTCAAACGCCAAGCATTACAAGTCCGACACGGTCACCGAGCTCAAGGAGTTCCCGGGCCCACACCTGCAGCCCGCTAAGGAAGGTTGGGAAGAGGTAGCCGACTATGCGCTGGCCTGGGCCCTGGACCACGCGGTGGACCGCCAACCGTCGCCGCGATGAGCGGGATCCCATGAGGGGCGTCCGGGCCACCCATGTCGGTGGGCCGACGGTCCTGATCGAGATCGGTGGTTGGCGTCTGCTGACCGATCCCACCTTTGACGCCCCCGGGCGCAAGTACTCGTTCGGATGCCATGTTGGATGGGCTAGCGGCCAGGAGCGGGCTTGCTCGTTCGTTTGACGAACGGCCTAGTGTGTTCTCGGTCGGCCACCTGACCTGATCGAGATGAAACCCCCGCTGTTTGACTACCGCTGTCCGTCCTCGCTCGATGAGGCGCTTGCTCTCCGTTC
>DATAUP010000082.1:0-1794 GCA_036268195.1 Solirubrobacteraceae bacterium | reverse complement strand
CTGGTCGGTCAGCCGCCGGTTGATCTCCTCCGGCATCGTGTTGTCGAACGAGCGCAGCCCGGCCTCGACGTGCGCCAGCGGCACGCCGAGCTTCGCGCCGGCCAGCCCGGCGCCGATCGTGGAGTTGACGTCCCCGTACAGCACCACGAGCGACGGAGAGTTCTCGAGGAACTCACGTTCCATGCCGACAAGCACGTCCGCCGTCTGGGTGGCCTGCGTCCCCGAGCCCACCCCCAGGTTGACGTCGGGCTTGGGCAGCCCGAGCTGGACGAAGAACACGTCGGACATCCGCTCGTCATAGTGCTGCCCGGTGTGCACGACGCGCTGCGCGTGGCCGAGCGCGGCGAGCGCCCGGATCACCGGCGCGGCCTTGACGAAGTTCGGCCTCGCCCCGAGTACATGCGTGATCGTCGCGCTCATCCGCCTTCGGTGTCCTTATCGCCTTGATCTTTGAGTCGGCCGAGGCTGTGCAGCCATCTCCTAGAGGAGCGGCACTCGTTTCCCGGTCTCTCGCCGGGTTAGGTCCGTGCGTATCTCAAGCTACTGCCGTCCCTGAGGACAATGGCATGGGCTGTTATGGGTGCAGCCCTAACGAGACCCTCGGGTGTGGCGACCACTGGAATGCTAGCCAGCCGAACAGAATTTATCGTATCTACTGGCGCGTCGTGATTCAGGGTTCCTCGGGAATCGATAGAACGTTCCCATGGCTGCCGCGTCCGGTCCACTCTCGAACGGGGTTCCGGTGAGTCCTGACTTGCTGGGCTTGTTTCATGCAACTTCGTCATTCCTACCGGCTGTATCCGATGCCTTGCCAGCGCGTCGCGCTCGCCAGGGCTTTCGGTTGCGCGCGGGTGGTGTTCAACGACGTGCTCGCGGCGCGGGAGGCTGCATTCAATAAGACCGGCGGCAACGCTGGCACAGGCCTGCGAAGCGGGAAGCCGCAGAGGTGCCGCATGAGCCGGCACGGGCTGAATCCCCGCCCTTCTGGACGGGGAGCGCGTCAAGGGCTTGAGACTACGGTCCCGTCCCGCCGTATCCAGCCGCCAATCGCCGGTAATATCTGCCCGCGTGACTGTAACGCCGACTCCGCGAGCGGTTGTGCTCGCCGCATCCGTGATGCTGCGACACGTAACCGACGACCCGGTGCGCGCGGTGACGCTCGCCTGGCGGGCGCTGCCCGCACCGCTGCGCGGCCTGGTCGGGCTCGCCGGGCCGTACGGCAGGGCCGCCGCGCTGTGGGGCGCGGGGGACCGCCGTGGCGCGCTGACCGCGCTTGAAGCGTCGCCGGCCCGGCTTGCCGCGTTCAGCCTCGCCGTGGACCAGCCCACTGTGGCGCGCTCCGCCCTCGCGCGGTTGTCTGAGCACGACGGTGCCCGTCCCAGGCTCGCCGCCCGGCTCGCCTACCGCGAGGGACGTCTCACCGACGCGGTCAGGGAGCTCGAAGGCGCGGGCGGCTGGCGCGCCGCCCGTCTCCGCAAGTCCCTGCTCGCCGAACTCAAAGTGCTTGAGCCAGGCAGCCTCAAGCTCGGCCCGCCTGCTCGCCCGGCCCTGACCGCAGCGAAGAACCCCGCGCCGCGCAGCGCCACCAAGGTCCTTCACGTCGTCACCGACGCGTTGCCGACGACGAGCGCCGGGTACACGATCAGGACACAGGAGATCGCGCTCGCCCAGCGCCTCGCGGGCATGGACCCGCACGTCAGCACCCGGATCGGCTTCCCCGTCACCGCCGGCGCCATCGACGGGCGCGAGACCGTCACGGTGGACGGCGTCCCGTACCACCGGCTGCTCCCGTGG
>DATAUP010000081.1:0-21682 GCA_036268195.1 Solirubrobacteraceae bacterium | reverse complement strand
GTCGATGAGCCAGCTTTTGTCTAGGACGCCGGTGCCGACGTGTCCGGCACGTAATACCGCGCGACCGTGAAGCCGATCAGCGTCGGCACGTGGACCGCGTACACGATCAGTGACAGCGTCAGTACGACAAGCGTGCCCCCGCGCACGTGGTTGCGAACGAACACGAACTCGATCAGACCGGCGGTCACGCAGTAGGCGAGCAGTGCCCAGCGCCCGACGTTGACGAAACGCTCCCATGCGAAGCCCTTGACGCGGGTCAGCGATGCGAGGTTGAACGCCATCAGCGCGGCCGAGAGCGCGAGCAGGATCACGGCCGGAGCGAGCGGCACGTGCCGTGGCAGGTGTGCAGAGAGATAGATGCCGGCGGCCACGATCAGCGCCAGCGAGGCCATCCCGATCTGGGTAACGGGTGGGTATTTGCTGTCGTCCATCGTGAGCCTCAGCCCGATCCCAGCTTGGTCATGATCACGAACGTCGCGACCTGCAGCACGCCGAGGACCCCGGCCGAGTACACGAAGCGCTTCATCAGGCGCTCAATCACCTGCGGGTTCGGGCGCGGTTTCTTCAGCTCGATCAGCACCGCAATGTTGGCGGGTTCGAGCAGACCGAGCGCGATGATCGCCATGATCCCGACAACGATCATGCTCGCCACCACCCAGCCGTGGTTCGGATAGGAGGTCAGGTTGGTGCCGAGCTTGGTCGCGAGCTGCCAGCCGGCAACGAGCGTCGCGGTCACGACCGCGGGCATCAGCACGACCATCTTCGGCATGAACTTCACCGTGAACTCGATCCGCGCTGGAATCGAGAGGCTGCCGAGGATCGGGCCGATCACCAGCCCGACGAACAGGTCGACGATCGTCCACGCCGAGCCGAACACGACGTGCATGAAGACCAGCGGCCACAGTCCGTTGGTCGCCACCACGACGACCAGCGCGACCAAGACGACTCCGCCGAGGCCCAGCCCAACGCGCGGCACGATCTGAAAGTCCGGGATCGCGGGTGGAGGACCGGCGTGGACGGTGTCGGGCTGCTGCTCCGGCAGCTCGCGTGCAATAGAAACCATGCGCGCAAGCCTATGGCCCAGGGGGCCCTGATTGCAAGCCTGACAGCATGGGTCTCGTGCTCGTCGACCGATCCGACCGGAATGCCGTTGCAAAGCTGAGCCTGAATGCCGCCCGGCGGATCGCGCTGGCCGCCCAGGGCTTCACCTCCGGCCCCCGGCCCGCTGGCCGGGAACCGGGCCTGGCCGCGATCACGAAGATGGTCCGACACCTCGGGCTGCTGCAGCTCGACTCGGTGAATGTCTTCTGCCGCGCGCACTACATGCCGCTGTTCTCTCGGCTCGGCCCGTACGATCGAGCGCTGCTAGATCGGATCGCCGCACACGGCACCGGCCGCACGGATCGCCGGCTGGTCGAGTACTGGGCGCACGAGGCGTCGCTGATTCCGGTCGAGAACCACCCGCTGTTTCGCTGGCGTATGGACGAGCGTGATCGCATCTGGTCGGGCATGCGGCGCGTCCTGAACGAGCAACAGCAGCTGATCGCCGACACGCTCGAGCTGGTGCGCGAGCAGGGGCCGGTTCGTGCCCGCGACACGGGGCATGTCCGCGAGAGTCCGACCCCCGGAGAGATGTGGAACTGGCACCAGGGCAAGGTCGCGCTTGAGGCACTCTTCTTCACGGGAGCCATTGGGGCCTCGCGCCGGATCAACTTCGAGCGCCACTACGACCTGATCGAGCGGATCCTGCCGGCGACGGTGCTGGCCGAGCCGTCGCCCAGCCGCGCGGATGCCCACCGCGAGCTGACCCGGATCGCCGCCGGGGCACTCGGGGTGGTGACTGTCGCCGACCTCGCCGACTACTGGCGGATCGGCCAGAGCGACCTCGTCCCGCGCGTCGCAGAGCTCGTCGCTTCAGGCGAGCTGATTCCCGTTGAGGTGGCCGGCTGGGCCGCGCCGGCCTATCTCTGGCACCAGGCACGCCGGCCGCGCTCACTGCCTGCTCGGGCGCTGCTCTCGCCGTTCGATTCGTTGGTCTTCTTCCGGCCGCGGACCGAGCGGCTCTTCGGCTTCCGCTACCGGATCGAGATCTACACGCCGGAGCACAAGCGCATCCACGGTTACTACGTGCTGCCGTTCCTGCTCGACGAGCGGCTGGTCGCGCGCGTCGACCTGAAGTCGGACCGCCAGGCGGGCGTGCTGCGCGTGCAGGGCGCATTCGCTGAGGACGGTGTCGACACCGCGCACGTCGCGCGCGAGCTCGTCGCTGAGCTCGAACTGTGTGCCGGCTGGCTGGGCCTCTGCAACGGTGTCACCGTCGCGGAGCGCGGGGATCTGGCGCCGGTGTTGAAGCTCGCGCTGTAACAACCGCGGAGTTGCGCTAATGGAGATCGAGGAATAGGTGCCGCTATGCGGGCGCTTCAGCGAGAGGCGCACGGTGCGGCAGATCTGCCGCTGGAACGGCGCAAATCGACGGAGGGGGCGGGATTCGAACCCGCGGTGGGCGCAAACCCACGCTGGTTTTCAAGACCAGTGCATTCAACCGCTCTGCCACCCCTCCGGGCTCGCGAGCAGACGCTTGAGACTGGCGATGCTAACGAGTGCGTGGTAGTCATTGACCCATGAGCAAGCTCTCGACGCTGAAGATGTATCTCCGCAGGCAGCCGAAGCTCGAACAGCCGACCGATCTCTACCAGCACAAGGTGACGCTGCTCGACGGCAGCGAGCTCGACCTCAGCAACTGGCGCGGGCGGCCGACGCTGTTCGTCAACACGGCCAGCAAGTGCGGCTTCACGCCGCAGTACGAGGGCCTTCAGACTCTCTATGACCGGTATCACGATCGCGGCCTGAACATCCTCGGATCACCTTCGGGGGACTTCGCCGATCAGGAGTTCGAGCAAGCGGACGAGATCGGCGCCTTCTGCCAGAAGAACTACGGCGTCCAGTTTCCGCTCACCGAGCGCACATCGGTGCGCGAGCAGCCCGACTCGCTCTGGCGCGACCTCATCAGCCAACCGAACTCGGCACCGCCCAGGTGGAACTTCACCAAGTATCTGGTCGATGCCGACGGCCGGCTGATCGGCCATTGGGGCTCGACGGTTGGGCCCGAGGACGAGAAGATCGCCGCAGCGATCGACGCGGTACTCGGACCCGACTCGGACGGCGCTGATTTGGAGCGGTCATCTCAGGGGCCCGACTTGGACGGGCCACCCGCGGCGGAGAGCTAGGCCAGCGCCTCGGCCCGGTACTTCGTGCGGGCGTACTCGTTGTAGGGCGAGGATTGCACGGTCGCGCGTAGGCGCGCGAAGCCGAGGTCGGCGTCCGGCTCCATACCGGCGCCGGGGTGCTCACCGTAGACAAGCTCGACCCGGGTCCCCGGCGCGGCGTGCGCGTTGTCGACGAGCGACAGCGCCAGGACCCTGTCGAGACGGTCGATGTGCGCCGTGTAGAACGTGATGCCGATCTGCTCGCCGCCGGCTTCGATCCCGTAGCGACCATAGGTCAGCAGATAGTCGAGGTCGGCGCCGAGCACCTCGCGCACGTCATCGCGATCGAGTTCGAGCGTGACCTTTGTGCGCGGCACGTTGTCCTTGGCGGCCTGCAGCGCATCGCGCCCCAGGAAGTCGTGGTTGAAGCTGATCGAGCGCCCGTACCCGAGCTCCCAGGGCGACACGTAGTAGTCCTCGATCTCTGGCGAGAAGGCGCTGCCGTGCAGCGGCTTCTGACCCTCGAACGAGAAGACCTTGAGCCACTCGCGGTACTCGCGCAGCGATGGGTCGCTGTAGATGCCCGGGGTCGGCGTCGGGATCCAGCCGCTCTCGACCCCGTTGGTCGCGTACGCCATCGCTCCGACCTGCACGAGCCCGAAATCCTCGCCCGCCTTCAGCAGTGCGTCCCTGACGAACTCCGCATCGGCGTGATCGCCGATGAACTCGTACCCGGCCTGGCCGGCCATCCCGTGCCGCAGCGCCCGGAAGCTGCGGCCGCCGAGCGTCACCGGGGCGGTGTGGAAGAACTTCGTCTCGGGCATCGGCCCGTCGAACAACTTCTCGACCAGCGCGAGCGCATTCGGTCCCTGTACCTGGAAGCGGAACAGCACGGGATCGCCCGGGCGGAACTCCGAATCGGGGTCGTCCTTGAACGAGACGTCGTAGCCGCCGCGCTCGCCGTGGAAGAGGATCCACGACTGCGAGGCGGGCGGCCCGGTCAGCGTGTACCGCTCCTCGGCGTCGCGCATCAGGATCCCGTCCTGGACGATGTGTCCATGCGCGGTGACCGGTACGAACTGCTTGGCCTGGCCGATAGAGAAGTTCTCGTAGTTGTTGGCGCTGTAGTCAGACAGCAGCCGCGTCGCATCGGGACCCTCGATGAACAGGTCGCACATGTGGTGAGAGAGATCAGACAGCGCCACGGTCTCGAACGCCGCGGTCTGCTCGACGCGCCAGCCCACGAACTCCGGCGGTAGCACGGGCGGATTCCACGGTGGTGCGCCGGGCTTCCACAGGAGGTTGACTGCGGAACCGGCACGGTCGATGCCTTCCTGAAGGCTGAGTACGGGCATTGGCTTTCCTCTACTAAACCGCTTTAGCGCGCTACCGTACCACACCGCCTCGCGCGCGGTTGAGCGGCAGCCGATGCTCGCCACCATCGTTGATCGCGAGCGTTTGGAAGACGGATATCGCGCCTGCAGCGAAGGCCGCCGCCGAGCCACTCATGTAAAGGCGCCAGACGCGCGTCCGCGCCTCGCCGACCTCGCCCACCGCCTGCTCGTAGCCGGCCTCGAGGTTCTGGACCCAGAGCCGCAGCGTCAGCGTGTAGTGCTCGCGCAGCGACTCGACGTCACGGATCTCGAGCCCGGCGGCATGCATCTCGTTGAGCACGTCCGTGAGGGGGTGCAGTTCGCCGTCTGGGAAGACGAAGCGGTTGACGAACGTGCGGCGGTGGGGTGCGATCGGGGTGAGTTGCGTGATCCCGTGGTTGAGGAACGCGCCCCCTGGCTTCAGCAGCTGCTTGACCGTACGTACGTAGGTACCGAGCTGGCCGCGGCCGACGTGCTCGTACATGCCGACGCTCGCGACAGCGTCGAACTTCCCCTCGCGTAGCTCGCGGTAATCGCAGACGCGGACTTCGCAGCGATCCTCGAGGCCGGCTTCGCGGACGCGCTCTCGCGCCAGCTGGGCTTGCGCCTCAGACAGCGTCACGCCCAACGCTGTTACGCCGTGGTGTGCGGCGGCTTGCATGATGAGGCTGCCCCAACCACAGCCGATGTCAAGCAGCCGGTCACCCGGCTTGAGCGCGAGCTTGCGGCAGATCAGCTCGAGCTTGCGCTCCTGTGCCTCTTCGAGTGTGTCATCGGGCGAGTCGAAGTACGCGCACGAGTACACCATCGTCGGCCCCAGTACCTGGCGGTAGAAGGCGTTGGATACGTCGTAGTGGTGGCTGATCGCGACGCGGTCTCGAACGAGCGAGTGCATGTGCCCGCGCTGGTGTGCCTCGGCGTCGAGGCGCGGCGGTCGCCGCAGTGCCGCGCCGCCGGCGACCCGGACCGCGGTCGCCGCCATGCGCAGCTTGTCGGCTGCGGTCAGCCTCGCGTCCTGGAAGCGCGCCCGCCAGCCGAGCACCAATTCGATGTCGCCGTCGACGTCGAGCTCGCCCGCCACCCAAGCGCGGCTCAGCCCGAGCTCGCCAGGTGCGCTCAGCATGTAGTTGAACGCCTGCGGGCTGCGGAATCGCAGCGTGGCGTCGCTCTCGCCGGCGGGCGCGGGCAACGAGCTCCCGTCCCAGAAGGCCAGGGTGACCGGTAGCTCGCGGAAGGCGCCATCGGCGACCCGCTCGAGGACAGGCTTGATCACTGACGCGACCCCCACGCCCGTGGTCGAAAGATCTTCAGGAGCTTGCTGCAACAACGCGTACCACCTCCGCGCTGACTGGGCTGGTCCCACATTTAGATTAGCTAAATCGGCAAATCGCCCCCGGAGGTTTTCGCACGCCCCGGACCTGGGCCCCCTTTGCCCAAACGCAAATGAGAATGAGATCATTCTCATCGCGAAGCAGATAGGGGGTGGTATACCGGGCTGGTGCGAGCCACTTCCTCGTGTACGCCGGGACGGTTGTCGCGATCGCGCCGCTCCTCGGGCTCGCGTGGAGGCGACGATCCCGCAGTTACAGCTGCGCGCTGAAGAAGCCCGCCGTAGCCCCAAGCACGGCGGGCTTGTGGAAGGCTGGATCCTCGTGGTTCGCGCCCACCAGCAGCATCATCTGTGAGTCGTGACCCGCCTCGGTCAGCGCGTCGTGCAGGGCGTAGCTCTGTTGCGCGTTGACGAGGCCGTCCTCATCGCCGTGAATGAGCAGCACGGGGCCGTGGGCGTGCGCCGCGTGAGCCAGCGGACTCGCGGCCCAGGCGGTGTCGGGGTCATCGGTCACCGCCGTGACGCCGAGCAGCGCCGCCTCCATCGCCGGCACCTGGCGTCCCTGGAGGAATGCCGGCCGTGGCAGATTGGCGGCGTCGCGCTCGGCGGCGACGGTTGTCAGATCCGTAGTCGGGAACCAGGCCGCAGCGGCTTGGACGGCGCTCTCGGGCTCGGGGCCGGTGAGCCCGAGCATCAGCGCGAGCCAGCCCCCGGCAGAGACGCCCCAGGCCCCGATCCGGTCAGTCAGCAGACCGTGCTCGGCGCCGTGTGCTCGCAGCCAGCGAACCGCGGCCCTACCGTCATACAGCTGCGCCGGGTGGACGGCGACGTCCACCAACCGGTAGCTGACGCTGGCGATCGCGACACCGTGCGCGGCGACCGGCAGCAGTCGCGCGTCGACATTGTCCTTGCGCGAGCCGCGCGCCCAACCACCGCCGTGAAAGTAGACGACGCATGGCACTGGCGCGTCGACGGCCGGCCGGTGCAGGTCGAGGAAGAGTTGCGTGCCCTCGACCTCCACGTACTCGAGGTCAGCGGTCGTGCGGACCTCGTGGATCAGCGGGTTACTCCGTCCGGGTTGCCGGTGAACGCGGGCATCACCTCGGTCGCGAACAGCGACGCGGTGCGAGAGGCCTCCTCGAAGGTGATGCCGCCGAAGGCGACGTCCGCCGTCATGTAGTTGATGCCGGCGGTCTCGATCTGCTCGGCGATGTACTGGCGGGCGCCCTCGGGGGTGCCGGCGAAGGCGCCTCCCTGCTCATGCCACTCCTTGTAAGTGGTGGCCGTGTAGACCGGCGGTACCGGCAGCCCACGCATGTTCCAGAGGTGATCGAAGGACTCGCGGAAGCGGGTGAAGGCGCGTTCGGCAACGCGCAGCGCCTCGACCTCAGTGTCGGCGAGCACGAAGTGGCGGTTTACGCCGCAGTGGGGTAGGTCGGCATCGGCGCGACCGAGCTCCTGCCAGCGCTGGCGGAACTGATCCGTCGTGGCCCGCGTGCGCTCCGCACCGACCAGCGACATCACGTTGATTGAACGCTCCGCGCACCAGGCGGCGCGGTCCGGGCGCGACGCGCCGAACCAGAACGGCGGATGCGGGCGCCGCAGCGGGCGTGCGGTCATCGGCATCTCGCCGACCCTGAAGTAAGTGCCGTCGTGTGTGACGGTGCCTTCGCTGAAGGCCTGCATGATCAGCTCGAAGGCCTCCGTGAAACGGTCGGGCGTCGACTCGCCGTCGATCCCGAAGAACGACGCCTCGATCGCGGAAGCGCCACGGCCGATGCCCGGCTCGATCCGGCCGCCGCTCAGGTGGTCGAGCAGGCACCACTCCTCGACGAGGCGGATCGGGTGATACAGGGGCAGCACGTTGACCAGCGAGCCGAAGTGCAGCCGGCTCGTCCGCTGAGCCACTGCCGCCAGGAACAGGTTCGGCGAGCCGACGATCCCAAGCGGGGTGCCGTGGTGCTCAGCGACGTGGTAGGCGTAGAAGCCGTCGCGGTCGTACTGCTCGATCAGCTGCAGCCGCTGCTCCAGCTGCTCCGCGCGGGGCAGGCCCGAGTCGTCGATGTGGTCGAAGATGCCGAAGCGCAAGCCGAGGCCGAATATAGAGGTCTTAGTTGTTGCCCATCGTCAGCACGGGCTTGATTGCGCGCCCGGCGGCGGCGTCGGCGGCGGCAACGTTGATCTCAGCCAGCGGATAGCGGCGGATCAGCTTCTCGAGTGGGAGCTCGCCACCGCGAACGCGGTCGACGAGCAGCCGGATGAACTCCTGTGGCACCGAATCGCCCTGAACCACCCCCTGCAGCGAGCGGCCCGCGAGCAGCGGATTGATCTCGAGCGAAACCTCGTCGCCGACGCGGGCGCCGCCGACGAACGCTGCCGTGCCCCTTGGGGCGAGGCCGGCGACGGCGTCATGAAGCACGTCGGGATGGCCGGTTGTGTCGAACGCGTGCGAGACGCCGTCGGGGAGGACCGCATGGAGCTGGTGAAGTGCGCTGAGGCCGGGCGCGGCTTCAAGCGTATGCGTCGCGCCGAGCTCGCGTGCGAGCTCGAGTCGCTCAGGATTGATGTCGATCGCGACGACCGTGCCGCAGCCGGTCCAGGCCGCCGCGATCACCGCGCTGAGACCGACCGCGCCGGCCCCCCAGACGGCGAGCGTGCTGTCCACGGTCGGCCGCAGGACGTTCAGGACCGTGCCGGTGCCCGTCTGGATCGAGCATCCGAGCGGCCCGAGGAGTTCGAGCGGAACATCCTGCTCGACTCTCACCGCCGAGCGTGCGTTGACGATAGCGTGGCTCGCGAAGCTCGACTGCCCGAAGAAGGCGCTGTGCACAGGCCCGTCACCGGCGGTCAGCGCGTGGCCGCGGGCCCCGAAGTTGAGGGCGTCCATCTGCTCGCAGTAGGCCGGATGGCCCCCGGTGCAGTTGGCGCATTCGCCGCAGTAGGCGAAGGTGAGGACGACGTGGTCGCTGGGTTGGAGGCCCGTCACGTCATCGCCTGTGGCCTCCACGATCCCTGCGCCCTCGTGTCCGAGCACGACCGGCGTCGGCACATTCCTCGCACCCTGACGCACCTTTTCATCGGTGTGGCAGAAGCCGGTCGCGATCACCCTGACCAGGACCTCGTCCCTGTCTGGCTTGGCGAGTTCGAGCTCTTCGAGCCCGAACTCGCCTCCATGCTCGCGCAACACCGCGCCGATCACCTTCGTCACGCGTCGATCGTGTCATGCGCGCGCCTCAGTCGATGTCGCCGCGCTGGGTCAACGGGCCGAGGGTGTTTGTGCTGTCCAGCCAACGCGCCAAAGCTGTGAGACAGGCTCGTCCAGGAGGGACTCACCAACGCGCGTAAGCATGCTCCGGGTCAGGTCGTTGCGATCACGATCGACGGTGACCACCTCGCTGGAGTCACGGTCGACGTGGTGAACCGGCCGCGCGTCGGGCAGGCTCGTGACGGTGACGATCTGGCGCCCACGAATGAACGCCGCCGCGCCGTCGGCGGACACGTCGGTTCTGGCACCGGCCTCGTCGGCCTGGCCGAGCGTGTGACGCTCGCGGGCGGCCAACTGATCAGCGAGGCGTTGCCCGACGGCGGCTTCAGGTCGAGCGCGACCCTGCGCTGGAGCGATCCGGAGGCGGACGGGGACGAGGACGAGGTCGCGTGAACGGCGCAGGAGCCGACGGCGCCGGCGCAATCCGTGTGGTGATCGTCGACGACGATGCGCTCGTGCGCGTGGGTCTGACGACGATGCTCGGCGGCGCGCCGGGGATCGAAGTCGTGGGCGAGGCCGCCGACGGCAGCGAGGTGCTCGGCGCTCTGGACCTCCACCGGGCCGACGTCGTCCTGATGGACCTGCGGATGCCGACGCCTCGTGACGTGAGATCGCCGCTGCGATCGCCAGGGGAAGTCGAACGCCGCGATCGCAGCGGAGCTGCACCTCAGCGTCGCGACGATCAAGAGTCACGTCTCGGCGATGATCGCCAAACTGCAGCTCGACAACCGCGTCCAGATCGCACTGCTGGTGCAGGATGCCGAACGGGCTTGAGCGACCTATCGAAACAAGACATCCCGACCGACCTCTCGGAGCTCGGTGTGCTGGAGGCGGCGGGACTGCTGCACAGTCGCCGCCTGTCCGCGGTCGAGTTGCTGCACGCGATCGAGGCGCAGATCCAGGCGGTCAACGGCGGGTCGCCGACGCCCTACGGCGCATCGGACGCGATCAACGCGTGGGTGCGGCTCTATCCGGAGGTCGCCGAGCAGCAGGCACGCGAGGCTGACCGGCGGCTTGCCGCAGAGGGCGACGAGGCACCACTTTTGTGCGGCGTGCCGATCGGCCTCAAGGACCTCTACGCCGTGAAGGGACTGCCGGTGACTGCGTCGAGCGCTGTCCTGGAGGGCAACATCGCCGACGCAGACTGCACCGCTTGGGCCCGCCTGCACGCCGCCGGAATGGTCCTGGTCGGGCATCTGCACACGCACGAGTTCGCCTCCGGCGGTACCAGCGACCAGGTCGGCAACCCCTGGCGGCTCGAGTACACGCCGAGCGGCTCGAGCGGCGGCTCCGGCGCAGCGGTGGCTGCTCGCATGGTGCCGGTTGCGACCGGCACCGACACGGCCGGCTCGATCCGCGCGCCCGCGGCGATCTGCGGCGTCAGCGGGATCAAGCCGACGACTGGCCGGATCCCCCTGGACGGGATCATCCCGCTGGCTCCGACGTTCGACACGCTGGGGCCGCTCGCGCGCAGCGTCGCCGACTGCAGCGCCGTGCTGGCGGCGATGGCGGGCGGTTCGGCGGCGACCGTCGCACACGCAGTCCCAGCCGGACTGCTCGGGCCATTGCCACTGTCCGCGCGCCCCGGGTCCCAGCCCCTCGCCGGCTGCACGATCGCCATCACTGACCGCTTCGCCGCCTTTGAATTGGATGCCGACGTCGAGGCCGGATACGCCCGTGCTCAGGACGCCGTGCAGGCCCTCGGCGCGAGGCTCGTGGAGCTGCCGGCGCCCGTCAAGGCCTTCGACCTCGGCTCACGGGAGTTCGCCGCGGTGCTCGTCGAGATGTGGTCCTACCACCAGTCCCTGGCAGATCGCGAAGAGGCCTACCGACCGTACGTGCGCGAGCTGCTGAGCCACGCTCGCGACGCGATGCCAGCGAGTGAGTACGCCTGTATCCAGCTGCGCCGTGCCGAGTTGGCCGCGGCCTGGGAGACCTGGTTCGATGCCAACGGGGTGGGCCTGATCCTCGAGCCTGCGGCGCGTGTCGTCGCCTACCCGCGCCGTGACGGCTACGACTACACCGACTACAACCCGCTTGCCGACATGACCCTCGGCTGGAACGTCACCGGCCATCCCGGCATAGCGCTCCCTTCGGGGCTAGGACCGAAGACCGGCCTACCGACCGGCATCCAGCTCATCGCCCGCCGCGGCCGCGAGGCCGACGCGATCCAGGTCGGCATCGACCTGCAGGAGCGCGAGTTGCCGCCGCTCCGTTGGCCCGGCTTGGCCTGAGCGGCGCCTGATTGAGGGCCGGAAGCGGAGAGGGCGGGATTCGAACCCGCGAAAGAGATTTCTCCCCTTACTCGCTTAGCAGGCGAGTGCCTTCAGCCACTCGGCCACCTCTCCGGAGAGCTCAGCTATCCCCGAGCGTTCGGCGGAGTGTAGAGAGGCGCGCGCGTCCGCGCCCGCCCCTCAGAGCATGTCGATCCTGACAATCCGCGAGCGGCCGCAGCGCATTGTCAGCATCGACATGAAAATCGCACAGTTCCGGCCAAATCGGCGAACAGGTGGGCCGGATTGTCAGTTTGGACAGGTCTCCGCGGCGTCGGCAGCGGCCGCCAACGCAGCCGGAGCGGCCTTCCAAATCGCGATTTTGCGTTATAACGCCGCAGGCATAACGCAAACCGCGGGCGCTCGTCGCTGGAGGACCGGACCGGAGCCGGTGGCTGGAGGACCGGACCGGAGCCGGTCGCTGGAGGACCGGACCGGAGCCGGTCGCTGGAGGACCGGACCGGAGCCGGTGGCTGGAGGACCGGACCGGGTCGGTCGCTGGAGGACTGGAGCCGCTCAGCCCGCCGCGACCAGCTCGGGCAGCGGAATCGAGAAGCGCTCCGCGGCCTCGACGATGTCCGCCCAGATCTTGGGCGGGAGCGGCACGCCGTCGCGTGACCGCGCCTCGAACTCTGCCGCGCCACGCGCGCCCGGCACCAGCACCGGCGAGTCGCCGGCGGGCGGCAGCCCAGTCACGGCGTCGATTGTGTCGTCGACGATCTTCGTGAACTCCTCAATCGGCAGGAACGCGGAGATGTCGACGGCGATCAGCGTCGCGTTCTGGCGGTGGCCCTTCTTACCGCCATGAAACTCAGAGACGATCGGGTTCCCCGCCAACCCGCTCGCCAGCAGCTCGAACGCCAATGACATGCCCGAGCCCTTGGCGCCGCCGACCGGCAGCGGGATCTTTGCCTCGGCAGGATCGACGGTCGCCGAGCCGTCGGCTGTGACGGCGACACCCTCGGGCAGCAACTCCCCGCGCGCCTTGTACTGCGCGATCTTTCCCAAAGCGATCGTCGCTGTCGCCATGTCCAGCACGAAATCGGGGTGCTTCGAGGCTGGCAGGGCGATCGCAAGCGGCGACGTCGCAACGCCGGCGCCGCGGGCGCCCTCGTAGGCCATGTTCGGCACGCCGGCGACGATGCCTATCCCGGCAAAGCCCTCGGCCGCGGCCATGCTCGTGTAGTAACCGATCGCGCCCGTGTGCACGGTGCCGCGCACGGTCGCCCAGGCGACCCCAGTCTGCCGCGCGACCGACATAGCCTCACGCATTGCGACCGTCAGCGCCAGCGGTCCGGGCGCACGGTCGGCGTCGATCAGCAGCGCAGCTTCGCGGACCCGCTTGATCTCGATCGACGGCTGCACGTTGGCCTCGCCCTTCTCGAACAGCTCCAGGTAGCGCGGCAGGCGCGAGACGCCGTGCGAGTCGACGCCGCGCAGGTTCGCCCAGACGAACGCGCCGGCGACGATCTCGGCGTTTTCCGCGCTCAGGCCCGCGGCGACGAGCATCTGCGTCGCGAGCTTGCGCAGATCGGCAGCGGGTACGCGAACTCTCTGTGGTGGCACGTCCGGGCTCCTTCGGTATCTGAGTGCGTCGGACGCGCGCGTCAGCGCCCGAGCGTCACGTTGACGATCGCGGTCGTGCCGCCGGCGACGGCTGCCTTCGCTGCGACGATCACATCGCGCAGCTGGGCCGGGTCGGAGACCTCCCACCCAAGCATTCCGAACGGCGCCCCGAACTCTGAGAGCGGCGGCTGCGTCGACAGGTCTACACCGTCGAAGTCGTTGCCCGCGACGGCGACGCCCTCCGGGTAGAAGCGCAGATGGTTGAACTTCATCGACAGGTACTGCCGGTTGTTGAAGACGACGATCAGCAGCGGCAGGTCCATGTCCCTGGACGCCATCAGCGCCTGCATGACGGGGTTGTAGAGGAACGACCCGTCCCCGATCGTCAGCACCACCGGCTTGTCGCGGCGGGCGAGCTTTACGCCCAGCGCCACGCCAGTGCCCTGACCGAGGCCGCCCTGCACGTAGAACCACTTGTCGGGTTCGTTCCAGCGCAGATGGCGCTGGATCAGGCGGCTGTGCGTGATCGTCTCGTCGACGAAAGTCGACTCAGAGCCGAGCTCCTCGCGCATCACCTTGACCAGCAGCGGCGGCGTGATCTTCTCGGTGTTGGCCTCAGCCTCTGCCTCTTCGGCCTCGATCTCGGCGGCCAGCTTGTCGTGGACCTCGCCCCAGCGCAGCTGCCGCTCGGCGACGACGCTTGTGTCGAGCTTGCGGCGCACCGCCTCGGCGAGGCCCGCCAGCGTTGCGGCGACATCGCCCTCCAGGTACACGTCGGCGTGCAGCACCTGGTAGACGATGTGCGGACGCTGCGGCACCTCGTCGATCACCACGACCTCAGCGTCGGGAGCGAGGTCGTTGCTCGGCGGGTACCACGGCGAGCGGCAGTTGACCAGCAGCACCATGTCGGAGCCGGCAGCCTGCGCCACGTCGTTGCCGAGGTACAGCGGGTTGTCCTTGGGGAAGTTCGCGCAGATCGCCGACTGCGGCTCGATCACCGGGATCGCCAGCAGTTCGGCGAGCTCGACCAGCGCCCGGAACGCCTCAGCGTCACGCCCGGCCGACTCGGTCAGGATCACCGGGTTCTCGGCGCCGGCGAGCTTGGCGGCGACCGCCTCGATCTCGGAGGACGGGCTCAGTCGCGCCCCGCTGGGCGCGACTTTCTTGCGTACCTTGGGCGGCTGCCACGGCGCCAGAAGGGCCTCCAGCGCGACGTTCAGGTACACGGGGCCGGTCGGGGTGCGCTGCGCCAGCTCGGATGCGCGCAGGACCGTTTCGTACAGGGTCGAGACGTCCGGGACGTGGCCCGACCACTTGGTGAATGGTGCGGCGACGACGTGAGGTCCGCCGACGAAGGAGAGGTTGCGATACCACTGTGAACCAGGGTCGGGACCGTCGCCCTCGCCGTAGGTAACCGACTCAGAGGAGGCGACCAGCATCGGCGCCCCGGCGAGCAGCGCGCCGTGGACGGCGTTCGCACCCTGCAGGAGCCCGGGCACCGTGTGCAGCAACACGGCCGCCAGCCGCTTGCTCGCCAGCCAGTAGCCGGTCGCCATTCCGACGGCGAGCGTCTCGTGCGTCAGGTCGTGGTACGTGGGCCCGGCAGCGCCATCACGGCGCTGACGCGCGAACGCCTCCCATACCGGAGCCCATTCGGACCCCGGCGAGGAGAAGACATGTTCGATCTCGAGTGCGCGAAGCGCTTCAAGTAGCGCTTCGCCGCCGTCAACTTCCGTGGACGGGGCCACTTGTGGGTCAGGCATTAACCGAGGCCGGAACGGGCCAGTCGAGCACCCGGCATAGGCTCTTGCCCATGACCTCGTCGAGCTGCTGCTCGGTGAGCCCCATGTGCGCGGTGAACTGCTCGATCGTGTCCTTCCAGGTGAGCCCATGTCCGAGCAGACGGGTGATGTCGGTGCCCCAGTGGCAGCGCTCCGGACCCATCTTCTCGATCATCTCCCGGACGTAAGGGAAGATGTTTTCGTTCGGGAATGGCGCCGTGGAGTAACCCGGTAGCGCCGAGACCTTGACCGAGATGTTCGGGTGAACGTGAAGATCGGCGGTCTCCTGGACCCAGTAGCCGATCGCGTCATCGACGCAGCGGGCCATGATGCCCATATGGTCGATGATGATGTTGAGGCCCGGATGCTGATCGGCGATCTTGCCGAGCTCAGCCTTCCAGATCGGGGCGTGGACCATGATCTTGATGCCGAGCTCCTCGGCGTACGGCCAGATCCAGTCGCATGTGCCATCGATCATCCAGTTACGGTCGATCGGCCGGTGGAAAGTGAGGCGAATGCCCTTGATCGCGTCGATCGTCGCGAACTCGCGCATCAGCGCCTTGCCCTCGGCGGGCTTGTTCTGCGGAACGCGCGCCATGATCCCGAAGCGGTCGGGATGGGCCCCGGCTGCCTCGAGCGAGTAGTCGATGCGATCGCCCTCCCATGAGGGCGGGACGATGATGACGCGGTCGACACCGGCGTCGTCCATCAGCTCCAGGCACTCCTCATAGAGGAAGGCCTCCTCGCGGTGGCCATTCAGGCGGATCCGCTCACGCGCGCCCGGAACCCAAGGGCGATCGGGCGTTTCCTCTTTCCATATGTGGACCTGTGAATCGACGATGAACACTTGGTAGCCGTTGCCCTCTCCGTCTTGGACTAACTGATTGACTGATTGCAATCCTGCCACGGGAACCGCGGTCCGTTTGTGTCCTCGGCGCAAACATTGCGTGCAGCCTGATTCACGCGGCCGATGTGAGAATCGCCGGTATGTCTTCAGCAACGATTGGGAATCTGCTCGACGGGGTGTGGGCGACCACCGGCCGCGACGGCGAGATCGCCGTCACCGACCCCAGCAACGTGGAGAGCACGGTCGCCGTCATCCCGGCGATGAGCGCCGACGATATCGCCGCCGTTTACGACGCCGCAGAGCGCGGCGCGAAGGTCTGGCGCCACACGCGGCCGCTCGAGCGCGCCCGGGTGCTCTCGGGCGCCGCGAAGTTGCTGCGCGAACGCACGGCTGCGATCGCGCCCGAGCTCGTCTCGGAGATGGGGAAGACGCTGGCCGAGGCTACAGTCGAGGTCACCAAGGCTGCCGACTTCTTCGACTACTACGCCTCCTTGGCGCGCCTGCCGATCGGGGTCGAGCTGGCCGATGGCCGGCCGAACGTGAATGTCGCGGTCCGCAACGAGCCCATCGGGATCGTGGTCGCGATCACGCCGTGGAACGATCCGCTGCTGACCCCGGCACGCAAGCTCGCGCCGGCCCTATTCGCCGGCAACGCCGTGATCCTGAAGCCGGCAACCGAGACACCGGTTGTGTCGCTGCGGCTTGCCGAGGCTCTGAACGATGCCGGCCTGCCGGCCGGCGTGCTGGGAACCGTCACCGGCCGCGCCTCGCGGATCTCGTCGGCGCTGCTGGGGGACGATCGCCTTGCTGCGGTGACGTTCACCGGCAGCACCTCGGTCGGCATGCAGCTCCACCGCGAACTGGCCGGGCGCAACATCCGCCTGCAGACAGAGATGGGGGGCAAGAACGCGAGCGTCGTGCTTGCCGATGCCGACCTCGATCTGGCAGCGGAAACGATCGTCGCGGCCTCGTTCGGCCAGGCGGGCCAGCGCTGCACGGCGACCAGCCGTGTGATCGTCGACCGTGCCGTCGTGTCGGAGCTGCTGCCGAAGCTCGTCGAGGGCGCACGGCGCGCGAAGCTCGGACCAGGCCTCGATCCCGAAACCAACATCGGCCCGGTTGTGAGCCGCGGCCATCAGGCCGAGGTGATCGAGCATCTCGAGCGCGCCCGTAACGAGGGTGCCGAGATCCTCACCGGGGGCGGCGTGCCCGCGGCGCCTGAGCTCGCTAATGGCTGCTACGTCGAGCCGACCGTGATCGCCGGCGTCACACGCGAGATGTCGATCTGGCGCGACGAGGTCTTCGGCCCCGCTATCGCCGTGATCGGCTGCGACGGCGTCGGGGAGGCGGTTGAACTCGTCAACGATTCCGTCTACGGACTGTCCGCAGCTGTGTTCACCAAGGACATCGGCGCAGCCGCCTACTTCGAGGAGTACGTCGACACCGGCCAGGTCTCAGTCAACCTGCCGACGTCAGGCTGGGACGTGCACCATCCGTTCGGCGGCTTCCAGGACTCGGGCTCTCCCTTCAAGGAGCAGGGACTCGAGGCGCTGCGGTTCTACACGCGCGTGAAGTCGATCGCGGTTCGGTCCGCGTAACCGGATAACCGGACCGCAGGCAGAGTCGATGGCTGCGACGCGCGTTGGTGTGATCGGTGCAGGGATCGTCGGCCTTGCAGTCGCACGACGGTTGGGCGCGGTCGAGTCCGGCATCGAGCTCACCGTGCTCGACAAGGAGAACCAGGTTGGTGTTCACCAGACCGGTCACAACAGCGGTGTCGCGCACGCCGGCGTCTACTACACGCCGGGATCGCTGAAGGCGAAGCTCTGCCGCCGTGGCATCGAACTGCTCAAGCCGTATTGCGAAGAGCGAGGCATCCCGTACGACGAGTGCGGCAAGCTGATCGTCGCCCGCGACGCCGACGAGATCGCCAGGCTCGATGAGATCGAGCGGCGCGGGGTCGCCAATGGCGTACTGGGCCTGAAGCGCCTCGGTTCCTCGGAGATGGTCGAGATCGAGCCGAACGTGCGCGGCGTCGCGGCCTTGCACTCGCCCGCCACGGCGATCGTCGACTTCCCGGCGGTAGCGCGCGCGTACGCCGACGACGCGAGGGCCGCCGGTGGCAGCCTGCGACTCGGTTACGAGGTAGCGGCGATCGATCGGCTGGGCGGCGAGATCCGCGTCCGCAGCACCGCCGGCGAGGAGCTCGCCTTCGACCGCCTGGTCGTGTGTGGGGGGCTCTACTCGGACCGGCTCGCGCAGATGGCCGGCGAGGGTCGCGAGCCCTGGATCGTGCCGTTCCGCGGTGAGTACTACAAGCTCGTGCCCGAGCGTCGGGAGCTCGTCAAGGGCCTGATCTATCCGGTGCCCGACCCGGCCTACCCGTTCCTCGGCGTGCACTTCACCCGTCGCGTCGACGGCGGCGTAGACATCGGGCCCAACGCCGTGTTGGCCTTCAAGCGTGAGGGGTATAGGCGCGCCGACTTTTCAGCGCCCGACCTGCTCGACGTGCTCAGGTCCCAGGGCTTCCGGCGCCTCGCCCGCAAGCACTGGCGGATGGGGGCGCAGGAGATGTGGGGCTCGCTCTCCAAGCGCGCCTTCGTCGCGCGGGCACGCGACTTCATCCCGGCGCTCACCACGGCCGACGTAGAGCCGGCGCCCGCAGGCGTCCGTGCCCAGGCGCTGGACCCCGACGGCTCGCTGGTCGATGACTTCCGCATCACCAATGTCGGCGGCCTCGTCCTGGTGCGCAACGCACCGTCACCAGCCGCCACCTCATCGCTCGCGATCGCCGAGTACGTCGTCGATCAGCTGCGCGACTGACGTGGGGGGAGAAATGCCGCCCAGGGCGGCATTTCTCCCCCCACGTGACACCCCCGACCGGCGTTGCCGCTGGCCAGCTTTGAGGACGTCGAGTTCTACGCCGGCTGAGGCCTAAGCCCGTCAGGGGATCTCGATGAAGACCTCGTCGCCCTTAACCCGGACGACGTAGCTGGGGACCGGCACCTCCGCAGGCTCGCGCGTCGCGGCGCCGGTGCGCAGGTCGAAGCGGCCCTCGTGCATCGGGCACTCGATCTCACAGGACTCTGGGTGCAGGGCGCCGTCATCGAGCCAGACCTCGTCGTGTGTGCAGATGTTGCCGATCGCGTAGATGCAATCGTTGAGGGCGAGCACGAGGACCTCGTGCTCGCCGTGCTCGATCACCTTGCGCTCGCCGCGAAGCAGCTCGGTCCGCTCTGCGACCCTGACCAGGTCCATTCAGCGCCTAACTGTCGGCTTCGCCCATGAGGTCGGCGGGCGAGAGGTGCTCGACCGTCTCGCCGGTGTCCGCGAACGTACGCGTCACGACCTTGGAGCCGTAGACCCAGAGGATCACCATCGGCTCGGTGTCACTGGTGTTGCGGTAGCAATGGATCTTGTCGGCCTCGATGTAGGCGCCATCCCACTGTTCGAGCGCCGTAACGGCACCGTCCACCTCGACCTCGCCGCTGCCGGACAGAACGACGACCTGCTCGTCGCAGTTGTGAGTGTGAAATGGGGCGCCCTCACCAACCGGATACGAACTGACGCCGGTGACGAACTCGTTGGTGTCCCCGGTCGAGGGAGCTGTCGCCAGTGGCACGGTCCAGATCCCACTACCGCGGCTGATGCGCGGGATGTCATTGAATTTCAGGATCGCTGTCATCGCAGGCGAGTATCGCAATGCCGCCCGGGGTCAGCTGCGCAAGCTTAACTTGCACTTCCGGCACGCTTCGCCGGGGTATCGTCGGGTGCGCTTTCTGAAACGTTAGGGAGGACCCCTGTGCGACTGCCGATACTCACTCCGGAGGACATGACTCCGCGCCAGCAGGAACTGTCGGATCGTATCTCCGGCAAGCGGGGCGGTACCCGGGGACCGTTCCTGTGCTGGCTGCACAGCCCCGAGCTCTGCGACAAGGTCGAGGCGCTTGGCGCCTTCGTCCGCTTCGAGTCGAGCCTGGATCTCAGCCTGCGTGAGCTGATCCTGCTGATCTCCGCGCGCAACTTCGACGCACAGTATTCGTGGAATGCTCACATCGATCGCTGCGTCGAGGCCGGCGTCGGCCGTGAGGCGCTCGAGCAGATCGCGCGCAAGGAGCGCCCGGACTTCGGCGACGAGCGCGACCAGGATGTCGTGTACAGGTTCTGCACCGAGCTGCTGACTGAGCACTTCGTCAGCGACGAGACGTTCGCCGAGGCGCACGAGCTGTTCGGCTCACAGGGTTGCGTCGACATCATCGGCACGCTTGGCAACTACTCGATGCTGGCCCTCTGTCTCAATGCGTTCCAGGTGGATTTGCAGCCGGACCGCGAGCCGCCTTACCCAGACATCCGCGGCTACGCGCGCGTCGCGCCGGTAGGGAGCGCCTGAGAAAACTCTTCGGACGGAGTTCGCCGTACGGCGTACCTTTGATGCTGAGCCCCGATCTGGGCTACCCACCGGGGCTCAGCACGCCTGACGCATGGATCGCATAACCGTCATGAAGAGTTTCGTTGCCGCAGCACGCGCGGAGAGCTTCAGCGCGGCCGCACGCTCGCTGGGAGTCTCCGGCTCGTTGATCTCGCGCCACATCTCCGAACTCGAGCGGCAGCTCGGGGTGCGGCTGGTGAACCGCACCGCTCGCGCCGTCAGCCTCACGGAGCAGGGCCGCCGTTACTTCGAGTTTTCGCAGCGGCTGCTCGAAGAGATCGACAACGAGGATGCCGCCATCCGCGGCGAACACGACCGTGCTGAAGGGGCGCTTTCGGTGATCTCGCCGAAATGGATCGGCAGCCTCGACCTTGCGGACGCGATCGCGGCCTTTGCCCGCGACCATCCGCAGATCCGTGTTCGCTTTGACGTGGGCGGCATGGCCGATCGCACCTACGGCTTCGTCGATCAGGGTTACGACTTGGCCTTCCACACCAAGCAGCTGCGTGATTCATCGGTGAAGGTGCGGCGGGTGGCGACGCTGCCGTTCGTCCTTTGCGCCTCGCCTGTGTACCTGCGCCGCCGGCGGGCCCCCAGCGAGCCGCTGGACCTGGCCGAGCACCACTGCCTGGTGCACACCGAAGATCCGGTCTGGCATTTCGAGCACGGCGGCCGCACCCAGTACTACAAGGTTCCGCCCGGGGGCTTCAGCTCAAATACGTTCCTGGTGCTCAACAAGGCAGTGATGGAGGGGCTCGGGATCGCGTTGCTGCCGCTGCGTCCGATCTTTGACGACGTCCGGCGCGGGCGGCTTGTGGTGGTGCTGCCGGAGTACGTGGTGCCGTCGAGGCCGCTGTACGTCGTGTACCCCCCGGGGCTGCAATCAGTCAAGAAATTCAGGGTGTTCCTGGACTACATCGCAGAGTGGTTCAAGCGCTTTCCGATCGATGGGCCGGTCACGCTCGAGAGCGCCAACGGCAACGGCAGCGCAGCCCCGGTGATAGCCGCCGTAGCCGATGCAAAAGCCGCAACGTAACGTTTCGCCGGGCGCGCCAGAAGGGCCCAAAACGTGAGGTAGCCTCCCTCTCAAGGGAGGCTTGAATGGGCATTCGCCGCATAGAGGAGCTGCACTACGGCGTCGAGGACGTCGAGGAGTGCACCAGGTTTTTTAGTGACTTCGGCCTCGAGCAGGTGGAGCCCGTACATGCCGGTGCGATGTTCACGACGCAGGTCGGCCAGCGGCTGCACCTGCGTCCGCTGAGCGACCCCGGGCTGCCGCCGGCGCTCGAGCCGGGGTCGACGATCCGCGAGATGATCTGGGGTGTCGAGGCCGCCGACGATCTGCGGGCGCTGGGAGAGGCGCTTGCCGTCGACCGCGAGCTCACGGAGGATGCCGAGGGCACCCTCCACGCCCACGACCACACCGGCTTCGGCATCGGGTTGCGGGTCGAACGGCCATCGGCTGCCGAGCTCTGGCACCGCGGCGTGAACGCAACCGGATCTGAAGGGCGCTGGAACGAGCCGCTCGAGCGTCTCGGGCGCGCGCACCCCTACCGGATGTGCCACGTGGCGCTGTTCATCCCGCTCGGGGATTGGGAGGTGGCTGTCGGCT
>DATAUP010000080.1:0-25676 GCA_036268195.1 Solirubrobacteraceae bacterium | reverse complement strand
GGTAACCGTCTCAGCGACTCACGACACCAGCGCCTCGATCCGCCGCAAGCGCCGTTGCAGGCCATCTGAAATGTGACGAACCTGTGACCAAAGGAGCGTGGAGGTCAAGCGCCGGGCACCAGATGACGATGCACCGTTCGTGAGTCTTTTGAGAAGCACGGCGGGCGTCGATGCCTCGCGTCCACCTGTCGATGCGATCGGCGAGCTTCCCTGCGGTCACATGACGATCTCGCCGGAGGTATCCGTATTCGAGGTCGAGCGCATGTTTCTGGACGACCCGGCCCTGAGCGCGATGGTCGTGAGCGGCGACGACGATGACGATGCTGTCTGCATCAGCCGCGACTGGTTCTTCGCACAGCTGGTGGGGCCGCTGGGACATGGCCGTTCGCTATACGCGCGGCATCGGATCAGCAGCCTGCCGCGCCCCGACACGCTGATCCTGCGGGCGTCGATGGCGCCGATCGACGCAGCGCGCGAGGTCCAGGCTCGTCCAATCGACAGCCGCTACCACGACATCGTGATCGGATACGAGGACGGTGGTTTCGGCACGATCGTGGTCGCGGACCTGTTCGCGGAGGTTGCACACACGCACGCCTACCTGGGCCTGCACGACCCGCTCACCGGTCTCGCGAACCGGCGCCTCTTCCTCGAGCGGCTTCGCGCGACTCACAAGCGCGCCGGCGGCGGCGCGAAGGGAATGTTCGGAGTCCTGTTCGTTGACCTCGACGACTTCAAGCCGATCAACGACGTGCTCGGGCACGAGACCGGCGACGTCGCGCTGGTCGCGGTCGCTCAGCGTCTGCGGCAGTTCGAAGAGCTGCCCGTAACGGTGGCGCGCTTCGGTGGCGACGAGTTCGGCGTACTGGTGGAGGACGCGTCTGAGCCGGATGCTGTGCTCGAGCTCGCCGAGCGGATCGTGGCGTCACTGAACAGCCCGATGCTGCTGGCCGGCGAGCGGATGACGCTTGGCGCAAGCATCGGCATCGCGCTCGCGGACGGCCATTCCTCGCCCGAGAACCTGCTGCGCAATGCCGACCTCGCGATGTACGTGGCCAAGCGCGACCGCAAGGGCGGTTATGCCATGTACGAAGCCGACATGCACGCGAACGCGAGCAAGCGCCTGCAGCTGCGCTCGCAGCTCGAGGTCGCGCTCGAACACGACCAGTTCGAGCTGTTCTTCCAGCCCTTGATCGAGCTTGACAGCCTGCGGATCGTCGGCGCGGAAGCGCTGGTGCGCTGGCGGCACCCCGCCCGGGGCCTGGTCGGCCCCAACCAGTTCATCCCGCTCTGCGAGCAGACCGGGATGATCGTGCCGCTGGGTTCGTGGGTCCTGCGCAACGCATGCGAACGCGGCGCCCGCTGGCGCCGCGACCACGCCGATCACGGCCACCTGACGCTGTCCGTAAACATCTCTCCGCGTCAGTTGCTCGAGCCCGACTTCGTCGACGAAGTCGGCGAGGTCGTATCTGGGACAGGGATCGAACCCGAGTCGCTCGTCCTCGAGATCACCGAGAACGTCTTCATCGAGGACTTCCGCTCCGTCAGTGACCGCCTGCAGGCAATCCGCAGGCTCGGCGTGGGCGTTGCGCTCGACGACTTCGGCTCGGGCTTCTCCTCGCTCGGATACCTGTCACGGCTGCCGATCGATGTGCTCAAGCTCGATCGGCGCTTCGTCACGCAGCTCGGCGAACCGAGCGAGCGTGGTTTGCTGAGCGGGATCGTGGCGCTGACCCACTCGCTCAACCTGATCGCCGTCGCCGAGGGCGTCGAGACGCACGAGCAGCTCTCGGAGCTGCGCAACGCCGGCTGCGAGCGGGGGCAGGGCTACCTGTTCGCGAAGCCGCTGAGCGGCGAGCGCATGAGCGCGCTGCTGGAAGCCCACCTGATCACGCCGCAGCTGCATTCAGCCGCCTGACGGGAAAGACCGGCCGCCTGGGGCGAGAGGAGAGAATCCCCCCAGACGACCGGCCGCGAGCTCAGTCGTGCAGCCACTGTGGTGACGCTCACGTCCGATGCATCCCGTAACTGCCCGGTGACGGAAAAGCTAAGCATCGTTTCATCAACAGGTCAAGTAAGTCGATTGACATTAGTCACTTTTGAAGGGCGCGCCCGCCGCGCATAGCTCCTAACGCTTTTCTCGTAGGACCGAAAGACTGCGCTTAGGTCGCACAGCCATGGTTGTAGGGCTGGCCCGAGTTCGCACTCGATCGGGCCACATCAGGCCCTGATGACGACCCCCACCCGACGCAGCCGACGAATCTCCCTGCGCAGCGGGCTGTTGGTGGCCGCCATCATCGCCGTCGGCGCGGGCGTCATCTCGGACCATCGCGCGCCGCCGAATACGAAGCCGGTGACGGTAGGCCCGACCGCGGTCAACCCTGCCCGCTTCGCGAAGACGGCCTGCATCGCCTACCCGCCAACCGTCGGCAACCGGCATCGGACGGTGTTCCTGGATGCCGGCCACGGTGGGCTCGATCCTGGCTCAGTCGGCCAGACCCGAAGCGGGAAGACGATCTACGAAGCCGATGAGACGTTGCCGGTTGAGCTCGATGCGATGGCGCTGCTGCGCAAGCAGGGCTTCCGCGTCGTCGTCTCGCGCACCACCAACAGCTCGGTCGCGCGGCTGACTCCCGCCGATGTCGACGGCTCGCTGCTGACAGCGCAGGGCGTCCATGATGACGTCGCGGCGCGGGATGTGTGCGCCAACGAGGCCGGCGCCAACGCCCTGATCGGAATCTACTTCGACGCGGGCGCAACGAATAACGCCGGCTCCGTCACCGGCTACGACGCAGCCCGCCCCTTCGCGGCTGCGAACCTGCGCTTGGCGACGCTCGTCCAGGACGACGTACTGGCAGCGATGAACAGTCATGGCTGGTCGATCCCGGATGGGGGGGTCCAAGTCGACGACCAGCTCGGCTCGTCGATCAACGAGGCGGCCGACGCTTACGGTCACCTGTTGCTGCTCGGGCCGGCCAAACGCGGCTTCTTCGACACACCCAGCCAGATGCCGGGCACTCTGATCGAGCCGCTGTTCATCACAGATCCGTTTGAGGGCTCGATCGCCAACGGCAGCGAAGGCCAGCATGCGATTGCGAGCGGCATCGCCAGCGCCGTCGAGCAGTTCTTCGCACCGCCGTCGCGGAACAAGAACAAAAACAGCAACAAGAACAAGAACCACACCTGAGCCGGCCGGCTACGGCATCGGGGGCACGACACTAGACGCCTGGCAGCACCCGCACCGGGACAGCCTCGACGGTGACGAGGCCACGCTGCGCCGTGACCTCCTCGACCACGCCGTAGACCTCGGCGATCCGCTCGTGCGTGTCGACGACGATCGTCATCACCGGGGTGCGGCGGCGCGTTTGCCAGAACCTGTCTCCCTGTGGCGGCTCGTCGTTCTGGAAGCCCCACACGCCGCGCACGCTGGTGGCGCCGGCAACGCGCTCGCGACGTAGACGGCGCACGAGCGTGCGGTGCAGCGGATGGCCGTTCACGCAATCGTCGTCACGCGAGTGCACGGTCAGCTTCTGACACCAGAGCAGTTCGTGATCGAGCACCGGCGGGACCGGCTCGGGGTCCGCAAGCCACTGCCCGTCCCGCCTGCAGACCTGCACCCGCTCGAGCGTCATCAGCGGTTGCGCCAGGCGGTCGGACAGCGCGAATGCCGCGTTTGCGATCGCCTCTCCCCTCCCAACTGCGACCACCAGCACCGGCGCGTCGGCGTTGCGCGCGAGCAGCCGCGCGCGCACGCGGCGGCCATCGCGCGTGCCATCGACGCCGAGCAGAACGGTGGCACCGGCGACACCCTCCCTCTGCAGTAGATCGCAGGCGGTCATGAACGCCGGGCGTCCGCTCGCGCGCTCGCGGCGTCCGAGGAACACGGTCAGCTTCGCCTGGTCGCGCAGGTCCTCGGGCAAGCGTAGGCCCGTCTCCGGACCAGGCTGGAGCCGGCCCGCAAGCAAGCGGGCCCGCTCCAGCGTCACAAGCCCACGCCGCTTCACGTCCAGAACCTGCGGCAGCATCGCCTCGATCCGCTCCGGGGTGTCGACCGCCACAGACATGACCGGCAGATCCTCTGAGAGGCTCAGCAACAAGTCGGTGTGGGTGCTGTGGTGGTGGCCAAAGCCCTCGATCCCGCGGAGCATCGCGCTGATCTGTAGGCCCTGCTCACCGTAGAGCGCGAACAGCTCGTCAGCCAGCAGCTCTCCGTCGGTGCGGTCGCGCTCACCGAAATAGGTGGTCAGCTTCAGCAGCTCGTCGGTCACAGGTGCCTGCCAACTAGGTGTCCTACCACCACAGCCGCGAATCCGGCAACGATGCTCGCGCCGATGTTCAGCGCTGCGACGGCGAACTCGCCGTCCTCGCTCAGCCTCTGCGTCTCGAACATCCAGGTCGAGAACGTCGTGTAGGCACCGATCGCCGCGGTACCGGCCACCAGCATCGCGTTGCCACTCAGCGCAAGTCCGTCGAGCAGCCCGAGCAGAAACGCGCCGCTGACGTTGATCGCGAAGGTACCGAGCGGAAGCTCACCGTCGAAGCGTGACCCGACCCAGCCATCGACGAGGAACCGCGCGACCGCGCCGATCCCGCCCACGACAGCCACCGCCAGCCACGTCCACGCAGTCACGTCGAAGAAGCTAACGGACCCCGCCGCTGCGGACACGATCAGCCGTCCGTTTACACTGCCGCGCGGATGTCAAAGCCAAAACTTCTAGTCGTCATCGCCAGCACGCGTCCCGGACGCGCCGGCCGGCCGATCGGCGACTGGTTCACGAATGTCGCCCGCGAGCACGGCGGGTTCGAGGTCGAGGAAGTCGACCTCGCGGAGCTCAACCTGCCGCTTATGGACGAGCCCAACCATCCCCGCTTCCGCAACTACACCAAGGACCACACGAAGGCCTGGAGCGCGCTCGTCGACGCCGCCGACGCGTTCGTCTTCGTGACACCCGAGTACAACCACTCCTTTCCCGCATCGCTCAAGAACGCGGTCGACTACCTCAACCATGAGTGGCGTTACAAGGGGCTGGGCTTCGTCTCGTACGGCGGTATTGCAGGGGGCACGCGCTCCGTGCAGTCGTTCAAGGCGGTCGCCAGCATCCTGATGATGTTCGTCCCACAGAACCTCGTGAACATCGCTTGGGTCCACTCGAAGCTCAAGGACGGTGTCTTCGTCGAGGACGAAGATGTCCGCACAGCGGCCAACGCGATGCTCGACGAGCTGCTGCAGCTCGACACCGGGCTGAGCGTCTTGCGCAGAGGTTCGTAAGAACGTCAGGACGGCGCTGGACCGGAGCCCAGCGCCCTGTACCCTCGTATCGAGCCATGGCTTACGCGGAGCAGACCACGACGCTGCGGGGTCCGATCAACGAGCACGGTTCGGCGCTCTCCTATGAGTGGCGGCGCCTCACGCGCGCCGCGACGCTCGTCGCGCTGCTGACTGCGCCGGCGTTCTTCCTGGTCCTCTATGACTCGAATCACCTGAGCCTGATCGCCTCGATCCTGCTCACGGCGCTGGCGGTGCTGCTGTTCCGAGGGCTCGTCGAGGTGGTCGTCCGCCGCTTCATCCCGTGGCCGAGCCTGCTCGGCGCCGGACAGGAGCTGAAGGAGGAGGACATCGTCGCGCGGCGGCGCTACTGGTACTGGCGATCCAAGTACCGCAAGCTGCCCTACTGGATCATCGGGATCCTCATTCTGCTCGGCCTCTGCCAGGCACTGTTCGCCTTCTCCGGCATCCATGCGGGGTTCCTCCACCCGTTCAGCGGCCTCCGGACGATCTTCCCGGCGGACACGCTGCCGCAGCTCGCGCTCGTGTTCGTGCAGCTGCCGCTGCTGTTGTTCATCAACGTCTTCATCCTGTTCGGTCCGCTCCTGTTCATGGCCGCGCGCGGGATCCGCAGCTACGAGCCGGGCGACGCCAGCTGGGGCGTGAAGATCGACGACGTTCGCGGCCAGGCTGAGGCCAAGCAGGAGATCACCCGCGTGATCACGCTCTGGCAGTCCGGCGAGGAGTTCGAGAAGGCGGGCGGCAAACGCGAGCGCGGTCTGCTGTTCCTCGGCGCGCCGGGCACCGGCAAGACGATGATCTCGAAGGCGATCGCGACCAATTTCAACTGCCCGTTCGTGACGATCCCGGGGTCCGGCTTCGCGCAGATGTTCATGGGCATGGACGCGCTGGTCGTTCAGCTCTTGGCGCACCGCGCGCGGAAGCTCGCACGGAAGTGGGGCGGCCAGTGCATCGTCTTCATCGACGAGATCGATGCCGTCGGCCTGCGCCGCCAGGCACTCGGCACCAGCGCGACGACCGAGCCTGCGGGCACGATGCCGAACTCGATCCATGACTTCCTGTTCTTCGGCCCCAACGGCTCGATCACTCCGACGGGCGACGTCGTGATCGAGACACAGCAGTGGCGCGACCAGCTGTTCGCCGCGCGCGCGGCGGCAGATACGTTCCCGGGCGGCAGCGGGCTGATGCACCGTGTCGCCAGCCGCGTGAACGCGGTCTTCCCCGGCGGGATGGGTGGAATGATGGGCGGCCAGGGCCAGGCGCTGAACCAGCTGCTCGTGGTCATGGACGGCATGGGCGAGCCGCCGGTGTTCCGCAAGTTCACGGTCAACCGCTTCAACACGTTCCTCGACGCGCTTTTCGTGGTCCCACGACGGATCGGCAACGTCAAGCTCCGGCTCGCGACGCCGAAGCCTCGCAAGGAGGAGATCTACTTCATCGGCGCCTGCAACGTGCCGATCGAGGCGCTCGACCCTGCGCTTACGCGGGCCGGCCGCATGGGCCGCCACATCTGGTTCCGCACTCCGACCAAAGACGACCGCAAGGACATCTTCGATCTGTACATGGCGAAGGTCGACCACGAGCCGGATCTGGACACCGCGCACCGCCGCGACGAGCTCGCGCGGATCACCGCCGGCTATTCCCCGTCGATGATCGAGCAGTGCTGCTCGATGGCGCTGACGATCGCGCACGCCGAGGGCCGCCAGATGTTCGCCTGGCGCGACATCGTCGAGGCGATGACCACCGTTGAGTCCGGCACCGCCCAGAACATCGAGTACGTCGAGGAGGAGACGCGCGCTGTCGCGATCCACGAGGCGGGCCACGCGGCCGCAGGCCATATCTACCTCGAGAAGGACGTGCTTTCCACCCGCCTGTCGATCCGCAAGCGCGGCGGTTCGCTGGGGCACTACCAGTCGATGGAGAAGGACGAGCGCTTCAGCCACTTCCGTGGCCGTGTCATGGGCAGCCTGGTGATGACCCTGGGGGCTATGGCCGCCGAGCACGTCTTCTACGGCGAGAACTCGCAGGGCGTGAGCGGCGACCTCTACAGCGCCACCGCCACAGCGAGCGCGATGGTCGGTATGTGGGGTATGGGCCCGGAACAGATGCCGATCGCGCTCAAGCCGCCGAGGCGCCTGAAGCCGGGCGAGCAGCCCGACGCAAAGTTCCTCGTCAGCGAGCGTCTCGAAGAGATCGGCAACCAGATCATGAACCGCGCCTCCGGCGGCTCCGCGTTCGTCAGCGATCCGGTCGGCAGCGTGCTCTCGAGTCCCGGCAAGCGCAACGCTGTCGCGGTGCTGCTGGGCCAGGCCTACGTGACGGCTTATGCGCTGATGGCCACCAACAAGGAGGCGATCGAGCGGATCGCCGATGAGCTCGTCTCGCGCAGGGAGATGCATGGCGATGAGGTCGTCGATCTGCTCAACAGCGTCGGCCTCGTGCGCCCCAATATCGATCTCACCGACGACACCACCTGGCCGACGGTATGAGCGAGCAACCTGAGCGCCACGAGCCGGCCGACGATCCGGCCACGCGCGCAAACGCCACTCACGACCCCGGGTCGGGTCCGACGCTGTCCGCGTCGCTGCCTGTGGGTGCCGGGTCGGAGAAGCTTCGCCGGTTTCCCGTCCCCCACGCCCAGAAGTTCCGCGTCGCTCTGGCGATGCTGTGCGGCATCGGCTTGGGGGCGGTCGGCATCGCGGTCGCGATCCTCGCCGCCCACGGAAGCAATCGCAACGTCACGACAGCGGCAGCCGGTCACTGGTCGAGCTGGGCGCCGTCGACCGGCGGTAGCAATGGTGTGACGGAGATCGCGGATCACATCGCGCCCTACTACCGGATCAGCGGCTCGCAGCAGCTCGACGCGATCACGCCGATCTCGGTATCTGAGGCCACGGCGGCCGGAACCACGACCGGCAGCGGACTGACGGTCGTTGTCAACACCAATCCATCGAGCAAGAGCCAGTCGCTCTCGCTGCTGAACGGCAAGACGGTTGCCTACAACATCTGCGGGCTGGGCCCAAAGAACTGCGAGCTGGCCGGCAAAGCTTCCACAAGCCGGATGCTGCTGCTGCGGCGCGAGGCGCTCGAACTCGCGCTCTACACGTTCAAGTACGTCAGTAGCGCTGAGAACGTGCTCGCGGTGCTGCCGCCGGGCAAGACAACCGCGGCCTCGAGCAGCTCGAGCAGCTCTGCCGCGGGCACCAAAGTGACCGTGTCGGTTCTGTTCGTCCGCAAGGAGCTGCAGCCGTGGCTGGACACGCCGCTCAGCAAGACGCTGCAGACCTATCCGCCCGAAGTGTCCGCGCTGCCGCTCTGGAGTAAGACGGACGAGGCTGCCCTGGTCGACCAGGTGACGGCCAACGGGCTTTTCTCCTCGCAGGTCGAGTCGCAGCAGGAGGGTGGCAACCTGCTGGTGCTCAGCCCGTTGCCGCCACAGTGAGCGCCGGCACCGCGCCGGCCTCCCTCTGCGGCACCTGCCTCCACCAGCAGGTCGTGCGGAACACCCGCGGCTCCGTCTTCTCGCTGTGCAGGCGCTCGCGCGCAGAGCCCGACCGGTTTCCGCGCTATCCGCGCCTGCCCGTGCTGCAATGTCCAGGGTATGAACGCGATAGTCAGCGCCCTGCACGTGGCGACCATCAAGGGAACCCGGCTGCGTAGCGTCGAGCGCATCGAGCTGGACGAGCGCGGAGCCGCCGGCGACCGCAAGTTCTTCGTGGTCGATGAGAACGCGCGGATGCTGAACGGCAAGCAGCTCGGTGAGCTGCAGGCGGTAATCGCAAGCATCGATGGTGAACGGCTCGTGGTCGAGTTCCCCGACGGCACGATCGTCGACGGCGAGGTGGTGCTCGCCGAACCCATGCCCACGAAGTTCTTCTCGCACACGGTTGTTGGACGTGAGGTGCAGGGAGCGTGGTCGCAGGCGCTGTCCGACTACGCCGGCCGTAGCCTGCGCTTACTGGCGACCGGCTCGGCGGTGGATCGTGGCGCAAAGGGCCCGGTCAGCCTCGTCTCGCGCGGCTCGCTGCGCGGGCTCGCCGAACATGCACGGACGGACTCCGTTGACGTGCGCCGCTTCCGCATGCTCATCGAGATCGACGGCGTTGAGCCGAATGCCGAGGACGCCTGGATCGGGCAGCCCCTCCAGGTCGGCGAGTCGTTGCTGCGCTTTGACGGACACGTGGGCCGCTGTCTCGTCACCAGTCGCGATCCGGAGACGGGCGTCGTGACGCTGCCGACGCTCGATCTGTTGCGCGAGTACCGACGGGAGATCGAGTCGACCGAGCCACTTCCGTTCGGGGTCTACGGGCGGGTCCTGCGCGGCGGCAGCGTGCATGTAGGCGACGCACTGGAGTTCGCATGAGCGACGAGCGGGTTGCGATCGAGGTTGATGATCACGTCGCGAACGTCACGCTGACCCGACCGGACAAGCACAACGCGCTCGATCTTCCGATGCTCGACGCGATCACCGCCACCGCCGAGCGGCTGCGGACCGAGCCGGGTGTACGCGCCGTCGTCCTGCACGGCGCCGGCAAGAGCTTCTGCTCCGGGCTCGACTTCCCGGCCGTGGCTGCGGCTGGTGGACTGGATGCTTTAACGGCCATCCTCGACGAGGCGCCTCCCAACTACTTCCAGCGTGCCGGCTACGGATGGATCCAGGTGCCGGTTCCGGTGATCGCCGCAATCCATGGCAACTGCTTCGGTGGCGGTCTGCAGATCGCGCTCGGTGCCGACATCCGGATTGCCGCGCCAGACGCACGGCTATCGGTGATGGAGGGGCGTTGGGGGCTCATTCCCGACATGTCGATCACGCGCACGCTGACGCGCCTGGTCGGCATCGACGTGGCCAAGGAGCTCACCTATACGGCGCGCGTGTTCAGCGGTGAGGAGGCCGACCGGCTCGGAGTCGTGACCCGCGTCAACGACGACCCACTCGCAGCGGCGCTCGCACTCGCGCGCGAGATCGCATCAAAGTCGCCAGACGCTATCCGTCGCGCGAAGCGCCTGTTCGACGAAGCCTGGACCGGCACGCCCGGGGAGACGCTCGCGCTCGAAGCCAAGCTCCAGGGCGAGCTGATCGGCACCCCGAACCAGCTAGCGGCCGTAACCGCCGGGATGACTAAGCAGGAGCCCGAGTTCACCGATCCGGGCTGACAGCCAGCGGAGTTGCGTTTCCGCAGTGATCCGATCTTGGCTCTGGCACGTATCACCTGTGCCAACCAACTGATCGGGGACTGACAATGGGACTCGAAAATCCAATTCATCTGGCTCTGCTGCTGATGATCGTGCTGCTCGTATTCGGCGCCAAGCGGCTGCCCGAGATGGGTCGCTCGCTGGGCACGGGACTGCGCGGTTTCAAGGAGGCTGTCAGCGGCGAGCAGATCACAGAGCTCCCCACCGTCGCCGCCATGAGCGACACTGACGCCGACACCGCTTCGGCTCACGCGACACCGACTGATCCGGCTCGCGCGACGCCGGCTGATTCGTCTCACGCTACGCCCACTGTCTGATCGCGCAAAGCCGGCGGCAGAGAGCTCACCATGCAGTACAAGGCAGCCGTCAAGGTCATTGGCCACGACGAGCAGTTGACGTTCGTCGACCACCGACGCGGTGCGCACGCGGCTGATCGCGACCGTCGCGGTGATCGCGTCGCCTTTGGGCTGTGCTTCTCGCAGAATCACCGGTTGCTTCGGCTGATGAATCTGCCGCTGGCGCACCAGTCCCAGAAGCGGACGCGCGAGGGGCACGGCCCCTGGGCTCCACCTACACGGTGCAGAGGGGCGCGCGCGACATAGCGGTCCAGTTGCACGCGGTGGTTGGGGTGCTCGTAGCGGAAGGCCAGCAGACCGTCGCCCGCAAGTCACTGCAACACGTCAGCGCGCGCTACCACGATGCCGATGGAAACGGTCCCGCTCTACCTGCTCTTTGAGTTCAGTGTCGCCGCCGCGGTACTCCTGGAGCGTCGTGATCACCGGTCGGCGCTACGCCGGACCACCGTGCCGGAGCACGTCGAGTGACAGCGAGTGATCCAGCTTCGGCTGGTCACCGAATTACCTGTAACCCCGTTACCGGCGGTGACACACAGTGTCGCCAACCCTCGGCAGCGATCACGAAAGGTTCTGTTCCATGTACCGCATCAATGTTGACGAAGTTGACTCCGACGGCGCGATTCGCGAGGCGGCTGAGAACGTAAGCTCACACACGCGGCTCGCATTCCTGCGGAAGGCAGGGATCGCGGGTGGTGCAGTACTTAGTGGCGGTGCGATCCTCGGAGCGCTGGCGCCGGCCGCCATGGCGGCGGGCCGACCACCGAGCTCGTTCGGCGCAGGTGACGTCGGGATCCTCAACTACGCGCTCACGCTCGAGTATCTCGAGCGCGCGTTCTACAACGCCGCGACGGCCGGTGGAAAGATCACGTCGCCGCAGCTGAAGACGTTCCTGAGCGTTGTCACCCGCGACGAGCGGGCGCACGTCGCCTTCCTCAAGAAGGCGCTGGGCTCGAAGGCCGTCAAGCAGCCGAAGTTCGACTTCAAGGGCATCCCGACGAACGAGAAGATGTTCGCCGCGACCGCCCAGGTTCTGGAGAACACCGGCGTCCACGCCTACCTGGGTCAGGCAGGCAACATCAAGACTCCGGCCTATCTCGGCGCGGCAGCTTCGATCATGACGATCGAAGCACGCCACGCGGGCGCCATCGGCCTGATCAACGGCACCGGAGGCGGGATCTCTCCCAGCGGGTCGTTCGACACGCCCTACACGGCAGCCAAGGTGCTGACAGCGGTCAAGGCCACAGGCTTCATCGTCGGGTAGGGACACCCGTCGGGCGAGGGGGAAGTACTTGCTGGGCGGGCTATCGAGAAGATGCCCGCCCAGCGCCGCCAGTGCGATCAGAGGAGCCCCACGGCGCGGAGACGAACCGTTCCGGTAACCCTCGCGTTACGGGCCGACCACTAGGTTCGGCCACCGTGCGATATCTGATCATCCCGCGGTCGCGGTCGCCTGCGCGCTGGTCGCCACGGGCTGCGGATCCTCTAAGAGCCCTGGCAGCGGGGCTGGAGGCAGCGACACCCTGCCATCCAATTCGCGGCGTGCATGCGCGCTCACGGCGTGCCGAGCTTCCCCGATCCCGGCCAGCATGGCGGCCCCGGCGCCCCAGGCGAGTCGAAGTCTCCCGCATTCCAGTCAGCGTCGACGACATGCGACAAGTCGCAGCCCGGCGGCAACCCGTCGCCGCCGAAGCCCTCCAGGAGCCGCCAGCTTGCGATGCTCCATTTCGCCAAATGCATGCGCACCCACGGCGTCCCGAACTTTCCCGACTCGATCCTCTCAACCCCGCCGAGCAATGCGCCCGTGATCGACGCAGGCGGCGTCTATTCCGTCCTCCCGCCCGGCCTCAACTTCCAGTCGCCGGCGGTGAAACAGGCGCGTACCGCCTGCGGAAGAGGGCGCGGGCCGCTTTAGGCGATTGTGCCCGCTGCGCGTAAGTTCTCCTGACCTGGAAAAGACCTCGAGCTGCAGTCGCCAATCAGATAGCTCCGAGAACGCGAAAGCCCCGCCGTAACGGGGCTCGCGGTTACTGCGGGACAAGGACTCGAACCTTGAATTCCAGGGCCAGAACCTGGCGAGTTGCCGATTACTCCATCCCGCAATTGGCCTCGGCGAGTATAGCCAGCGGTCCTGGATCGAGCCCGGCGGCGGTGCCCCCGCGGGACGGCGGCGCGCCGGCGATCTGAACGCTCCGGACCAGGATCAGATGTATCTAGCGGTACGGTGATGCGATGGCACGCGTTGTTGTAACCGGCGCCACAGGAACGATCGGGACCGCCGTCTGTGAGGCGCTGCTCGCGCGTGGTGACGTCCCCGTCGGGCTATCGCGTGATCCAGACCGCGCGGACAGCGTGCTTCCGCGCGGGGTCGAGACGCATGCCTGGCGCAACCAGTTGTCGGAGCCGCCGCCGGTGGGGGCGCTTGAGAACGCGTCGGGCGTGGTCCATCTGCTCGGCGAGCCCGTCGCGCAACGCTGGACCGACGCAGCCAAGCGCAGGATCCGGGACTCGCGGGTGGCCTCGACGTGCAAGCTGGTCGAGGGGCTGGGGCTGGTCGCTGCTGCGTGCCGCCCGCGCGTGCTCGTATCGCAGTCGGCCACGGGCTATTACGGCCCTTCCGACGACCGCGAACTCGACGAGCAGGCCCCAGCAGGCACGGACTTTCTGGCCGGCGTCGTCAAGGATTGGGAAGGTCAGGCGCTGGCAGCTGAGCCAGTCATGCGCGTGGTTACGACACGTACCGGCGTTGTCCTCGCTCCGTCCGGCGGCGCCCTGGCAAAGATGCTCCCCTTCTTCCGGGCCGGCGTCGGCGGCCCGGTGGCCGGCGGCCATCAGTACGTCCCGTGGATTCACATCGATGACGTGGTCGCGGCGCTGTTGTTCTGCCTGGACGAACAGGCGGTGTCTGGGCCAGTGAACGTGACGGCGCCCAATCCGGTGGACGACACCGAGCTCTCGCACGCGCTCGGCCAGGTGCTGCACCGCCCGGCTGTCCTGCCGGTGCCAGCGCTCGCGCTCAAGCTGCTCTACGGCCAGATGTCGGAGATCATCACAACCGGTCAGCGCGCTGTGCCGCGGCGACTCCAGGAGCTTGGCTTCACGTTCCGCCATCCGGAGCTCGAGCCGGCCCTGCGTGACGTACTCAGCTGAACCGCCGCTGATCAGTCGACTCGGGCCGTGATCACCGGTGTGCTCGTCGGAGTCTTTGTGCCACCGAGCGGCTCAGATGTGACCAGCACGGAACCGACACCGTGCAGGTTCGTCGGCAGGCCGACGTCCGCATCGCCTGCGGAGCTCACGCCGAAGAGGACGCTGGCCGGCACGGGCGCCGAGCTGCCGGACTGCAGCCAGACCTCGTAGACGTGTCCGTGCGCAGGCGGCGTCAGGTGCCGCACGACCAGCTCGGCATGACCGTCGGTGACTCGAAGCTGCGCACTGCCACCGACCCCGGAGACATGTGCCTGGACCACCGTCCCGGCGCCGCCTGAGCTCAGCTCAAGACGTGTAACCACCGCCGCAGCAGCGACCGCGCAGGCCGCGAGCGCCGAGGTCAACCCGAGACGGCTCGCCAGCGCGGGTCGCCACCGCTCAGTACGCGGTCCGGTGACCAGCCGCGGCTCGCCCCGGACCTGGCGCAGGACGCGGCGCCGCAGGCTCCGCGGTGCCCGGTACTGAACGGCCGCCATCGGCAGGGCCTGCACGACGCCGCCGAGGGCCTCCACGTCGTCCCGGCAGACGGCGCACTCCGCGAGGTGCGCAGCGAACGCCTCGGCCTCGTGCGGCTCAAGCGCACCCAACACATAGGCGGCGGCGTCACCGCCGCAATCGTGAGTTCCCGACATGAACTCTTCCCCACTCATGTTAGGTACCCCTCTGCACCGAGAGAGAGCCGCAACTTGCTGAGCCCCAGCCGCATACGACCCTTCACGGTACCCGGCGGCAAGGAGAGCATCTCGGCGATCTCGTGGTGCGTGAACCCGCCAAAGTACGACAGTTCGATCACCTGGCGCTGGTCGTCCGGCAGGTCGTGCATTGCGGTGCGTACGTGGTCAGCGTCATCGCGGCGCTCAACCTCGACCTCGGTCCGCTCACGCGCCGGCAGCCGCTCCGCCAGGCTGTCGGCATCGACGTTGCGGGCTTCCTTCGCCGGATCCCGCCGGAACGCGTCGACCGCGCGGTTGTGCACGACACCGAGGATCCACGACCGCACGCTCCCGCGCGTGCGGTCGTACCTTGCACCGCTGCGCCAGAGCGACAGGAACGCGTCCTGGACGATGTCCTCCGAACGTGTGCGTGATCCGCACATCCTGTACGCGAGTGAGTAGGCGGGACCGCCATGGCGCTCGAAGATCATCTCAAAGGCCTGGGCCTGCCCACGACGAACGAGCTCCATGAGCTCCTCGTCGGCTAGCTGCTTGAGATTGCGTCCCTGGCTGAACATGCGCACCGCGACGTAGTCGCCCGGGCCACGCCGGGACCATTTGACCTGGTACGTATACGCAGGCAACGTCCGGACGGATCACCGCCGGGTGCCCACCGGCCCTGGGTCAGGCCGCGTTCTCGCTGTCCGTGGCGAAGCGGGCCGTGATCTCGCTCTCGAGTCCCGGGTCGAGGATCAGTAGCACCTGATCCCCGGGCTCGATCACGGAGTCGGCCTTGGGCACGAAGCCGCGGCCTGAACGGAGCACCGAGATGATCAGCGAGCCGTCGGGCAGCGAGATCTCCTGTACCTGCTTGCCGGCCGACTCTGAGCCGTGGGCAACCTCGAGCTCGATGATCTCGAGGTGCTCCTCCTCCAGGGCGAGCAGCTGCACGAGGCCGTACTCCGGCACCTCGTGCTCGATCAGCCGCAGGATCAGGTCGGTCGCCGACACGGCCGGCTGGATGCCGAGCATCTTGAAGTGGGGCAGGTTGCGGGGGTTGTTGACGCGCGCGACGATCCGCTGCACACCGTACTTCTCCTTCGCCACCTGACAGATGAGGATGTTGTCCTCATCGTCCCCGGTCACGGCGATGACAAGGTCGGCGCGCTGGATTCCGGCGCGTTCGAGTACCCACAGCTCACTCGCGTCGCCGTACTGGACGGCGTGCTCTAGCTCCTCCTCGACGACACGGAAGCGGTCGTGGTTGGACTCGATCAGCGTGACCTCGCGATCCTTCGCGATCAGCTCGCGGGCGAGGTTCCAACCGACCTTTCCGGCCCCGGCGATGATGACGTACATAGACGTTTTACGCTCCTACAGCCGCGCGCCTACTGCGCCGACAGCAGTACCTGTTCAGCCTGGTCAATCGCCACCTGCGTCGGACAGATGGTCTGAAGTCCCTGCTCGGCGTACCACGAGGCGCGCGCCGGATCGGCCACCCGGACGACCACGCGCGGCACGTTGAAGCGGCGCTGTGCGATCTGCGAGATCACAAGATTCGTGTTATCGCCGCTGGTGGCGGCCATGAACACATCCGCCTCCTCGATCCCCGCCTCGATCAGCCCGTCGATCTCAAGCGCCGTGCCAACCGTGAAGCGGCCACCGGTGTCCTCCCAGGTGGAGGTCAGGTCACGGTCGAGCCGCTCGTGCGAGAGCGGGTCGCGATCCATCACCGAAACCTCGTGCCCCGCATCGAGTGCCCGCTTTGCGACCGCTGAGCCAACACGGCCGCATCCGACGATCAGGATGAGCATGGCTGCACTGTACCGAGAGTCAGCGAGACGCCGGCTGTAGGGTCATTGGGGCTGACCCGGGATCCAGAGACGACCGCTGCGCTGTGCCGGCCCGGGGTCTCCGGGGTTCGGCGTAGACGGCTCCTGCGGTTCGGCGCCACCGGAGCCAGAGGCTCCCTCGGCAGCGCCGGAGGGGCCGCCGCCCTGTGGTGGCTCGCCCTCGCTGGCCTGCACGAACGCCATCTGCAGCTGTGACAGCGCATCGCGGATCGGCGTCACCTGCTGCGGCGCGATCTGCTCGATCTGCGGCAGCAGCGCGCGGACCGACTCGATCGCGAGCTGTACCTGCGGGAGGTCGCGCTCATCCTCGGTCCCCGGCATCAGGCCGGTGCGACGCATGCCGAGGTTCACCATCGTCACGACGTTCTCGAGCAGTACGTGCTCGACACGCACACGCTTGATCTCCTGCTCATAAGCGGCCCGCAGCTGCTCCTCTGTGAGCTGCTCTGCATCCGGGATGTCGCCGGCCATCAGTTCACCTCCACGGTGCTGTTCGCGTTTCCAGCGTAGGTTGCCTGCGTCGCCTCGACGGTCGTGGCGTACGCCTCGGTCAGTGTCGCACCCTGGGCCAGCAGCGCCCGCTGGCGCTGTGCGCCATTGGCGGCCGGTAGCTCGACGGTCAGCCCGAGCTCGCTACGGACCGGCCCGGTCCAGGCGAGCAGGCGATCGATCGCGGCACGCGCCGGATACGCGTCGCCCGAGCCGAGGTCGAGCAACTCACCGTCGAGCCCGTAGCGAATCGCGCGCCACATGTTCTCCTCGATCATCCGCGGCGGCAGATCGGTGTGCGGCCGGCCCTCATCGATGTCGCGCGCAGCTTGCGCCACACACGCGACGATCAGCGCCGAGAGCGCGTCCGCCTCAGCAGCCGTCGGCTGCGCATCGCAGATCCGGACCTCGACGGTCCCGAACGCGAGATGGGGCCGTATCGACCACCACACCTGCGTGTATTCGACGATCGAGCCGGTGCGCACGAGGAAGTCGATGTACTCGGCGAAGCTGGCCCAGGTCCCGAACGCGTCCGGCACGCCACAGCGTGGGAAGCTCTTGGTGAAGATCTGCGAGCGCATGCTGTGCAGTCCGGCGTCGCGTCCCTCCAGAAACGGCGAGTTGGCTGAGATCGCGAGCAGCAGCGGCAGCACTGGGCGCAGCCTGTCGCAGACCTGGACCGCACGGTCGGGGCCGAGCACGCCGACATGGACGTGCGTGGAGAACGTGTTGTTGCGCCACGCGACGTACTTCAGCCCTTCCTCCACACGGTGGTAGTGGTCGGTATCGATGATCCGCTGCTCGCGGTAATCGGCCCATGGGTGTGTGCCGGTCGCACCGAGCAGCAGGTTGTGAGCCGCAGCGGTCGCGAATAAGCGACGCCGCACCTCGCGCTGCAGCCGCAGCGCGGCGGCGTGACTCTCGCCGCGCCCAGACCGGATCTCGATCTCGGACGAGATCAGCTCGCCGGCGATCGACTCGCCGAGAAGCGGATCGGACTCCGCAGCGTCCCGCAGCTCCTCGAACCGCGCGACCATCCCGAGGTGGGTCGGATCGAGGATCGCGAACTCCTCCTCGAGACCGACCGAGAAGTCCGTCGCCTCTTCAAAGCGGCCGCGGCCGCTGACCAGATCGATCTCGCTCAAGCCAGATAGAAGTAGAGCGCGTACAGCAGGTCGACGGCCGGGCTGGACGTGTGGACCGTCACCTCCGGCGGCGTCTGCAGCAGCGCTTCCGAGTAATTGAAGATCACCTTCACGCCGGCATCGACGAGGTCGTCGGCAACGGCCTGCGCCACACTCGACGGCACCGCAAGGACCGCCACGACGACCTCCTCGGAGTCGACCACGTCGCGCATCTCGTTGTAGTCACGGACGGTCATGTTGCCGATCTTGGTGCCGACCTTCCGCGGATCGGTATCGAACAGTGCAACCACGCGGAAGCCGTGGTCGGCGAAGACGTCCGAGGTGGCGATCGCGGTGCCGAGGTTGCCGACTCCAAACAGCGCGATGTTGTGCTGACCAGAGGTGCGCAGAATGCGCCGGATCTCGCCGATCAGCGCGTCGACGTTGTAGCCGACGCCGCGCTTGCCGAACTTCCCGAACCCGGACAGGTCGCGGCGGATCTGGGTCGAGTTGACGTGCGTGTAGTCCGCCAGCTCCTGCGAGCTGATCGTCTCCTTGCCCATCTTGCGCGCCTGCGTGAGCACCAGCAGGTAGCGCGAGAGACGGGCCGCCACCCCAAGCCCCACCTTCTCGCCGGCGTGCTCCAGTTGCTGTTCGTCGCTGGTCATTGCGGCGTCCACTCTACTGTGGGTCGGGTCAGCGCTTCACTTTCGCAAGCGCCTGTTCGAACTCGGTTTCGTCGACGAACAGCTCAAACACCTCGCCGCGGTCGATCTCGACAACCGGGATCCGCTCGAGGTAGCGCTTGAACAGCTCGTCGTCGGCCTCGATGTCGCGCTGTTCGAGCGCGAACGGCACACGCTTCCGCACGCGCTCGATCACCACCAGCGCCTCCTCGCAGAGATGGCAGCCGGGGCGGCCGTAGACGACGACTGTCAGTCCGGGGGGTGGTCCAGCTGGACCACCCCCGGCAGCGAGCGTTTCCTCCGTCACGCGGCCAGCCTCCGCTCGCCGGTCGCGTAGACGTCGAGCTCGAGATAGTCGGGAAAACGAAGCACCGGCGAGTAGCGGGCAGCACTGGCGATCATCGCAGCGTTGTCGGTGCAGAGCGCCCCGGGCGGGATGTCGATCTCGACCCCGAGCCCCGCCAGCGCATCACGCAACGGACCGTTGGCGGCGACACCGCCGCCGACCGCGAGGCGCGTCGCACCGGAGGCTTTCAGCGCGCGCCTGACACGGATCAGCAGCGATTCGACGATCGCGCGCTGGTAGGAGGCGGCCAGGTCGGCGCGGCGTCGCTCAGCCTCCTGCTCGCCGAGGTCACGGACCTTGTAGAGCAACGCGGTCTTGAGTCCTGCGAACGAGAAGTCGAGGCCCGCCATGCGCTGGGCGGTTGGGAAGTCGAAGGCCTCTGGGTCGCCCTCGCCGGCCAGGCGCTCGAGCGCGGCGCCGCCGGGGTAGCCGAGACCGAGCAGACGCGCACCCTTGTCGAAGGCCTCGCCGGCGGCATCGTCGAGGGTCTGGCCCAGCAGGCGTAGCTCGGGGCCCTGGTCGCGCACATCTGCCAGCAGCGTGTGGCCGCCGCTGGCGATCAGCGCCAGGAACGGCGGCTCGAATTCGGTGGGCTGCAGAAAGCTGGCGGCGAGGTGACCGTGGAGATGGTCGACGGGAGCGAACGGCAGCTCGCGGGCGGCTGCCAGGCCCTTGGCCGCGCAGAAGCCGACGAGCAGCGCCGCAACGAGGCCGGGGCCGCGAGTGGCGGCAACCAGCTCGACATCGTCGAGCGTCGCACCGGCCGTGCGCAGGGCCTCCTCGATCACAGGTGGTAGCAGGGTCAGATGGTGGCGCGATGCGATCTCCGGGACGACCCCGCCAAAGCGGTCGTGCACCCCCTGCGAGGAGATGACGTTCGCGCGTATCTCGCCATCGACGGTGACCAGGGCGGCGCAGGTGTCGTCGCAGCTGGTCTCGATCGCGAGGATCATCTGGGTTCCCAAGGGGTGCCCAGCGCACGCCACATGATGATCGCGTCCTCGCCGTTGTCGGCGTAATAGCGAGGGCGGGTGCCGACGCCACGGAAGCCGTAGCGCTCGTAGAGGGCGATCGCGCCGAGATTCGAGACACGCGCCTCGAGCGTGTAGTTCGCATCGGCACCAGCCCGTTCGATCACGGCGTCGAGCAGGGCGCTGGCAATGCCCTCGCGCCGATGCTCCGGCGCTGTTGCGAGGGTCATCACGTGGTAGGCCTCGTCGTAGCGGGCGCAGATCACGTAGCCGACGATCTCGCCGCCCTGAATGGCGGCCAGGCAGATGCCGGACGGTTTCGAGAGCTCCAGCACGAACATCGAGAGTGACCACGGGCTTGTGAACGCACGGCGCTCGACCGCGAGCACCTGCGGAAGGTCGCTGTAGGTGAGCGCCCGGATCGTGACGGTGTCGGTCATGACTTGGATGAGATCTCGGCATCTGGTAGCCGCAGGTACTGTGGCTCGACGGTGCCGTCTTCAGATGGCTCCCCCATCACCGCCAGGCGGCAGTGAACACGGGCTGAAGTCCGGTGCAGCGGCGATTCCGCGACCGGCACATCGAATCCTGCGCGTTCCAGGATGTCCCGGAATTTTACGGCCCCGTCGCCCACCGCGAGCGTGTCCGGACTGCTGTCGGCGGCAACGCGCGCGAGCTGCTCCGGGGTCAACACGCACGGATTCAAGGCAGGTTCGACGATGAGCGGATCCGACCCTGCAGACCAACCGGCGACAAAAGCCTCACCGCGGCGGGCGTCGATCACGGCCAGCGTCGCCGAGGCCGATTGGCGATCATGCGCGGCGAGCGCCAGCGATCTGAGGGTCGAGACGCCGACGAGCGGCGTGTCGGTCGCGGCCGCGAGCGCCTGGGCCGTGGCGATCCCGATCCGCAGACCTGTGAAGGTCCCCGGCCCAACGCCGACGGCGATCCGGTCGATCATGTCCCAACCGGCTTCGCCGCGGTCGAGCAGGTCGTGGATCAGCGCCAGTAGCTTCTGCGCGTGCCCAGGGCGCCCACCCGCGGGCGGATCGTCGACCGCGGCGACATCGAGCGTCGCCCGTAGACACACGTTGGCGTCAGTCTCGATGTCGCGCAACGCCACTGCCGTCAGCGCCGTCGCCGTATCGAATGCGAGCACTCTCATGAGAACTCGATGATCCGCCGGGCGCCACCGTCATGGCTCAGTTTCACGCGTTGCGCGATACGGCCAAGGTCGGCGATCTCCTGCTCGCCTGCCTCGGGCCATTCGACGAAGGTGATCGTGTCGGCGCCGATGTAGTCAGCCAGCAGGTCCGGATCCTCGTCCCGCAGCGATGCGAGCCTGTACAGGTCGACGTGGGAGACGAACGTGATCCGGCCGGTGGCCGGATAGCGCTGGCCGATCGTGTACGTCGGGCTCGTCACCGGCTGCGTGACGCCGAGCGCACGGGCAGCGCCCCGCACGAACGTGGTCTTGCCCGCCCCGAGTTCGCCCTCGATCAGGACGACGTCTCCCGGCGCGAGCCTCCACGCCAGCTCGGCACCGAGCGCCTCCGTCTCGGTTGCGGAGTTGGTTTCGTGCTGTGCCCGCTCGGTCGCCACGCGGCCGAGTCTATGGAGGTTCAGGGGCGGGAGCGGACCACGCGCAGCCCAACACCAACGCCGACGAGCGCGACGCCGAGCATCGTCTCGGGCAGCAGATCGAGGCCCGTGTTCGGCAGGGTTCCGGACCGGGCCGTCGAAGTTGTAGCTGGGGTAGTAGTGGCTGTCGCAGCCGGAGTTGTCGAAGTGGTTGTCGACAGCCGCGACGGCGCCGTCGGACTGATCGGCGACGACGACGTGGACGTCGGCCCGCTCGCCAGTGCCCCTGCGGGCATGGACATCGAGACCCCTATACAGGCTATGGCGGCGGCAAACCTAAACGACTTCACAGGCCTCGACAATGTAGTTGAACACTGGATTTCAGTTCGCCTCCGTCGATTAGTCCGCTGTATGCACGTATTTTCTTGCTCGTAGGTAGCTCCGCTACCGTGCAGACGCTAATGCGACAGAGGATTTCGCCGCTATTGCAGCGCCTGCGGAGCTCCGACACGAGCAAGGCTGTGGGGCTCGCGGGAGCGATGATCGTCAACAACGGGCTGGCGCTGATCTCCTCGGTTGTGTTCGCGCGACTGCTGAGCGACTACGGCGCGCTTGCTGCGCTGATCAGCTATCTGACGATCCTCACGGTCGTGGGCCAGGCGGTGCAGGTGGCGACCGCCCGCGAGGGCGTTCTCGGTCACCTCGGCACCGGTGAGGAACTGCTCGCAACACTCGAGCGCTGGGCACGCGCATTGGCGGCCTTCACCGTGTTGGCGACGGTCGTTTCGATCCTGATCCGCAAGCCGATCGCGGACGCCGTCGGTGTTCCCCACCAGGGTTGGGCGGCGGCGGCCGGAATCCCCGCCGGCTGCCTATACCTCGGGCTATGTACCTTGCGCGGCGCGCTGCAGGGCATCGGTGATTACCGGACCGTCGGCATCAGTCTGATCGGCGAGCAGGCAGCGCGGCTGGTCTCCGGCGCGGTCCTCGCCAAGATCGGCTTCGGCATCGCCGGTGCCTACCTCGGATCGCTGATCTCGTACCTCTTGATGTGCGCCTACTGCGTGGGGGTCATCTATGCGCGTCTGGCGGGCCCCGGCTATCAACGCTGGCGCCTGCGGAGCGCAGCCGGCGGAGCGCTCAGCTTCAGCCGCCACATTTGGCTGGCGGCAGTGCCGATCGCCGCCTTGGGGATCATCCAGCTGCTGCAGAATGTGGACCTGATAACCGCCAAGCATCAGTTCCCGGACAACGTGGCGAGCTCTTACGCGGTCGCCGCGGTTGCCGGCAAGGTCCTGATCTGGGTGGCGATGGGCGCGAGCTTCTACCTCGTGCCAGAGACCTCACGCCTGCGGTCCGAGGGCAAGGACACGCGGCCAGTGCTGCTGAAGTCGCTGGGCATCGTGGTGGTCTGCGCCGTGCCGTGCATGTTGATCTTCGCGGTCGCGGCGCACCCGCTGCTGGCGGCCGTGTTCGGCAAGAACAAGGCGATCGCCTCAGACTCGCTGCTTCCACTCGGCGCCGCATTCACGGTGCTCGCATGCACCTATCTGGCGGTGCAGTACATGCTGGCGCTCAAACGGACCTGGTTCCTACCGGCGCTCGCGCTGGTGGCTGCGGTCGAGCCCGTGCTACTACTGCAGGCCCCGAAGCACCCGGCATCGTTCGCCACCGTCGTCCTGCTCGTACAGCTGCTCGGTGCCGCGGTCGCCTATCTGATCGCGCTCTCGCACCGGCAGGTCTTGTCTCCGGTCGCGTCGAGCTAGAAAAGCCCGAGCTGCTCGCTCGGTGGCTCCGGGTCCACGCCGTGCTCTGGCTCGGCCGGCAGGGCGGGCTCTGAGAACGGAGGGATCGACTTCGTGGCCGGTTCACCGTCGGGCTCGGGCAGCTGAGGCTCCACGGCCGGCTGCTCCGGGGGTCCGAGCGCCAGAATCTCTGGGATCCGCAGGAAGTCGGCGCGCAACATCTCCAGCGTCGACGGCGTATAGAGCGCCGCCGCCGGGTGATACAGCGGGTAGAGCCGCACAGCCCGTGGCCCGATTGTTCGTACCTCCGCCTGTCCGTGGATCTTGGAGATGCCGGTAGGCTCGCCGCGCAGCAGCTTGGTCGCGAAGTTGCCGAGCGTGCAAACCATCGTCGGCTGGATCAGGTCGAGCTGGCTGTACAGATAGTGCTGGCAGGCGTCGAGCTCGTGCGGGTGCGGATCACGGTTCCCTGGAGGCCGGCATTTGAGCGTGTTCGCGATGAAGACGTCAGCGCGCTCCATCCCGATCTCGCCGAGCAGCTTCTCGAGCAGCTTCCCGGCCTGTCCGACGAACGGCAGACCTTGCAGATCCTCGTTGGCGCCCGGCGCTTCACCGACGAACATCAGCTCGGCGTCGGCATTGCCGGCCCCGAATACGACGTTTGTACGAGTCTCGTGCAGCGGGCACGAGATGCAGCCGCGCGCCTCCTCGTAGACGGCCTTCAGCAACTCGCGGCGCTCGCTCGCGGTTTTCATGGGAGCGATGCTAACCAGACACCGATGCGGGGTACCATTTAGAGAGGCCGTCACCTTTGTCACAAGGGATGGACCAGGAGAGATGCCACCAACTTCCCTCAACCGAGCTCGGACGCGGCTTGCAATAGTCGGCTCTGGCCGCCTCGGTACGGCTTTCGCGCAGGCGCTCACCGCGGCGAAGGCGTTCGAGCTCGTCGGCCCGCTGGGCCGTGGCGCCGACTGCGACGGCTGCGCAGCTGTGCTCCTATGCGTCCGGGACGCAGAGATCGGTCTGGCGGCAGCTGTGATCCCGCCTGGCCTGCTGGTCGGGCACTGCTCCGGCGCGACCGGCCTCGAGCCGCTGGCCCCGCACGAGGGGTTCTCCCTGCACCCGCTGATGACCGTGACGGCCGCGGGAGCCGACTTTGACGGCGTGACTGCCGCGATCGACGGGACGAGCGCACGAGCGCTCGGAATGGCCGAGTCTCTGGCACATGCGCTGCGGATGCGAGTCCTGCGCATCGAGCCTGACGACCGGGCTGCGTACCACGCCTCCGCGTCGATCGCCTCCAACTTCCTGGTGACGCTCGAGGCCGCCGCCGAGCGGCTGGGAGCGACCGCCGGACTCGATCGTCGGATGCTCGTACCGCTGGTCCGGGCCACGGTCGAGAACTGGGCGTCGCTGGGTGGCGAGCGCGCGCTGACGGGGCCGGTTGCCCGCGGCGATGAGGCGACGGTTGCACGCCAGCGCGAGGCGCTCGCCGAGCGCACGCCCGATCTGTTGCCACTGTTCGACGCGCTGACACAGGCGACGCGTGCGCTGGCCTCTACGTGGGAACTCGAGCACGCATGAGGACACTGCGCACGATCACTCAGCTGCATGCCGCGCTGGCGGAGCCACGACGCCAGGGCCGCCGGATCGGGCTCGTGCCGACGATGGGCGCGTTCCACGAAGGTCATCTATCGCTGATGCGCCAAGCGCGCTTCGATTGCGACGAGGTCGTCGTTTCGCTATTCGTCAACCCGGCGCAGTTCAACGAGGACGCGGACCTATCGGCGTACCCGCGTGACGAGGGCCGTGACGCGCTGCTAGCCGCCGAAGAGCAGGTCGACTTCCTGTTCGCGCCGCCAGCCGAGGAGATGTACCCGGCTGGCTTCGCGACGACTATCAGCGTCGGCGGCCTGACGGATGTGCTCGAGGGAGCGACGCGCGGCCGCAGCCACTTCGATGGGGTGGCGACCATCGTCACGAAGCTGTTCACCATCGTGGCCCCGGATGCCGCCTACTTCGGGCAGAAGGATGCCCAGCAGACCCTGGTGATCCGCCAGCTCGTGCGCGACCTCAACCTGCCGGTGCAGATCGAGGTTCGCCCGACTGTGCGCGAGCCGGACGGCCTGGCGATGTCCAGCCGCAACGTGCGCCTGACACCGGATGAGCGCGAGCGAGCGAGCGC
>DATAUP010000079.1:0-1711 GCA_036268195.1 Solirubrobacteraceae bacterium | reverse complement strand
GGTCGCGGCCATCGAGCTACGGCGGCAGCGACCGGAGACCGGAGTGCTGGTGCTTTCGCAGTACTACGAGGAGCGCTACGCGCTGGACCTGATCGGCGAGCGCGCCGACGGGGTCGGCTATCTGCTCAAAGAGCGCGTGGGCGATGTCGAGACCTTCATCGACGCGGTCGCACGGGTCGGCGGGGGCGGCAGCGCGCTTGACCCAGAGGTGGTGGGGCGGATGCTCGGCCGCCGTCACCGCGACCGGCCGCTTGACCGGCTCAGCCCGCGCGAGCGCGACGTCTTGGCCGCGATGGCGGAAGGCAAGTCCAACCATGGGATCGCCCGGGCGCTGCTGGTCAGCCAGGCAGCGGTCGAGAAGCACGTGACGAGCATCTTTCACAAGCTGGGGCTCGATCCGGCCCAGACCGAACACCGGAGGGTGCTCGCGGTGCTCACGTACCTACGTGACCCGAGCGGTTAGGCCTCGTCCTACACCGGCAGCAGCGCGCACACGCGGGTGCCCCCACCCGCCGGACTCTCAACGACGAGTCGTCCATCCAGCGCCGACACACGATCCTCCAGCCCGCCCAGTCCGGTGCCATGACCGCCTCGGGCGCCACCGACACCGTCGTCGTTCACCTCGACTCGCAGGTGTCCGTCCTCGACGCGGGCCGTGACCCCGGCGCCCGCCGCACCAGCGTGCTTGAGCACGTTGGTGAGCGCCTCGCTGACGACAAAGTACGCAGTCGCCTCGACGCCGGCCGGTAGGCGGTGTCCAGGCACGTCGACGGTCACCGGCACGGACACCCGGGACACGAGTGCCTCGACTCCCGCTCGCAGTCCGCCCCGAGTGAGCGCCGCGGGCAGAATCCCGTGGGCCAACTCGCGCAACTCGGCGTTCGCCTGCTCGGCGTGCAGCAGCGCTTCGGCCACCAGCTCCTCGGCGTTGGCATCAGTGTTTGACAGCGCTCGGAGTGCCAGCTTCAGCATGATCACCGCCTGGACGAGACGTTGCTGGGCCCCGTCGTGCAGATCGCGCTCGATCCGACGTCGGCTCTCATCAGCGGCAGCGACAATCCGCGCGCGCGACGCGGCCAGGGCGGCGCGGCCCTCGGCGTTGGCGATCGCCGTCGCCACCAGCTCCGTAAACGAACGCAGGCGCTCTTCGATGTCGCCTGGCAGCGACGGCTTCACCGTCGAGCCGACGGCGATCAAGCCCCAGAGACGGCCCTCGACCCTGATCGGCGTCCCGACCGCTGACTGGATGCCCGCTTCCCGGCCGGCGGTGCCGAGCGGGCCGGAGGAGCGGTCGGCATAGTTGTCGACTCGGGCCGGGCGGCCGGTTTCGAAGACGATCGTGGCGAGGTTCTTTCCCCCCAAGCCCATCCTGGTGCCAGGGGAAAAGCGCCCGGTTGTGCTGCCCGCGGCGGCGAGCACGGTGAAGCTATCGTCGGCCTCGTAGCGCTCCAGGTGCGCGAAATCGACTGGAAGCAGCCGCTCAACCTCCTCGGTCACCGCCGCGAACACCTGCTCTGGTAAGACACCGCGTGCCACGAGCGTCGCGACGCGCCGCAGCGCCGCCTGTTCCTCAGCCAGCCTGGCGAGCCCGGCGCGGCTCTCGGCAGTCGCGATCGCCGTCGCCACCAGTTCTGTGAACGACGCCAGCCGCGCCTCAGTGTCCGCCGGTAGCGGCTGGTCGAGAGTCGAGCCGGCGGCGATCAAGCCCCAG
>DATAUP010000078.1:0-2440 GCA_036268195.1 Solirubrobacteraceae bacterium | reverse complement strand
CCGGTGACGTAACTGGCGCGAGGAGAGGCGGCGAACGCGACGACGCGGGCGATCTCCTCGACGGTCGCGGGCCGGTTGAGGGGGACGGTTGCCCCGACCTGTGCGATCGCGTCGGGGCCCATGACCTCGGTCGTTCCCTCGGTCGTGGTGGGCCCGGGGGACACGGCGTTGACGCGGACGTTGCCGGCGGCGAACTCGGCCGCCCAGGTACGGGTGAGCGCGACGATCGCGGCCTTGGACGCGCCGTAGACGCCGGCACCGGCCATCCCGAACTCGGCGGCCATCGTCGTGATGTTCACGATGCTGCCTCCGCCGCGGGCTGCCATCTTGGGCGCGAGCGCAGCAGTGAGGAAGAACGGTCCGCGGACGTTGGTGTCGAATGTCGCCTCAAACGACGCCACGTCCTGGTCGGGAGTCGGCAGGAACGCGAACGTTCCCGCGTTGTTGACGAGCACGTCGGCGTCCGCGGCGTCCTCGGCAAGGTCCGCGACCGACTCAAGGTCACCAAGGTCGGCGGCGATGAACCGGGCGCTGCCGCCCTCGGCCTCGATCGCAGCCACGGTCTCCGCTCCGCGGGAGGGGTCGCGGCCCGAGACGATCACCGACGCGCCATCGCGGGCGAGCTCGAGCGCGATCGCTCGGCCGATGCCCGAGGTGGCGCCGGTGACCAGCGCGGTCTTGTTAGTGAAATCCATGATCAACCCCTTACAGATAGAACGGTCGGTCCGAAGAACATAGCGCGTGGATAGAACGGTCGGTCCGTTGGTATCCTCAAGGACGTGCCGACCTCCGCGAGCGACAACCCGGCCCCCCGAGAGCGGCTGCTCGCGGCCGCCGACGAGCTGTTCTACGAGGAGGGCATCGCCACGGTCGGCGTGGACCAAATCCTGAAGCGGTCCGACGTTGCCCGCGCGTCGCTCTACAGCACCTACGGCTCCAAGGACGAGCTGATTCGCGCCTACCTGCAAGGCCGCAGCGCCGGCTGGCAGGCGCTCGTCGCCGAGGTCCTACCGGTCAGGTGGAACAACGCCCGCGACCGGATCCTCGGCATCTACGAACTTCTGACCGAGTGGTTCGCGACGCCGGGCTACCGCGGCTGTCCGTTCATCAACGCCAGCGCCGAGGCAGCGTCCAGCCAGGTCGTCGAGATGATCCGCGATGACCATCGCGCCTGGGTGCGCGCCCTGTTCACCGACCTAGCGCGCGAGGCCGGAGCCGTGGACTCCGACGCCCTCGCCGCTCAGCTGGTCCTGCTCTACGACGGCGCGATGGTCGGCGCGCAGCTGGACAACAACGCGGCTCCAGGCCGCGCGGGCTCCGCCGCCGCCATGACGCTCGTCGACACGGCGATAAGGCGCTGACCAGACAGCACCCACCGTGCGGTCTGAAAAGCTAACCGAGTGCACGGCGTGCCAGCTCCGCGCTCGCAGCCGACACGAAGCCTTGCGCCACCGACTTCCCAACGTCGCCGAGCGGAAGGAAGCGAGGGACGTCGAGACTCGCGTCGAGTTCGAGCTCGATACGCGTGTTCTCCCCTTCGGTCAGGCGCCAGATGACGTCGAACTTCGCGGTTCCGCCGACTTTGGCGAGCTTGACGGTGCCCGGTGGCTTGACCGTGACGGCCATCAGCAGATCGAAGTCCTTCGTCACCGGCCCGGCCGACAGGTGCAACTTGGTCTGTGCCCTGCTGGGCAGGCCACGCGCGTCACGCTCGAGCACGTCGACGCTGCGGACGACCTCCGGATACCAGACCGGATATGCGTCGACCGCCTCGACCAGAGCAAGGCACTGCGCCAGCGACGCCGGCACGCGAGCGGCCGCGGCTCCTCGCAGCTCTTTCATAGCTGCAATCTACGCGCTGCAGGCGACCGGGAAGGTCCGGTACTCGACCACTGCACCGCGGTCCAGGCCACTCGCCTCGCCCGGCCGCTGATCGCCCTCCATGCGCCCGGCCTACGCGGTTCGCAGACTGCGCAGCCACCAAGAACGAGCAGCTTCAGTTCATACCGTCGGCCTCCGCGGCGTCGATCGGCGAATGGAGCGTCCTGCCGTCCCGTGAGCAGGAGCCCATGGGTTGCCGAGCAACTCAGGCCGCGTGCTGCTCTGGCGTGTGAAGCGCCGATGCCAGGTCTCAGCTTGATCGCGAGCGCCGTCTCAGCAGCGGGGGCAGGAGCGCTGATAGCCCAGCGCCGCACGCGATCCCCGCCCCCACGGCAACGCGCGACGCGTTCTCATCGGCGATCAGCGCTCGCAGACCCGTCACCGCGGTCGGTGCCAGGGTCAGTACCGCCGTGACCGCTCCCGGGTCATATCGCTGGTGGCGTGCCGCCCAGGAGAGATGGAGCGCGGCATTGCCGAGATGGCTGGTGTAGAGCAGGGCTGCCGGCGCGGCAGCGCGAGGCCCGGCAGCGGCCGCGAGACTCGATCCCCAACCGATGAC
>DATAUP010000077.1:0-1547 GCA_036268195.1 Solirubrobacteraceae bacterium | reverse complement strand
CTGGGGCTTGATCGCCGCCGGCTCGACTCTCGACCAGCCGCTACCGGCGGACACTGAGGCGCGGCTGGCGTCGTTCACAGAACTGGTGGCGACGGCGATCGCGACTGCCGAGAGCCGCGCCGGGCTCGCCAGGCTGGCTGACGAACAGGCGGCGCTGCGGCGCGTCGCGACGCTCGTGGCACGGGGTGTCCCACCAGAGCACGTGTTCGCGGCGGTGACCGAGGAGGTTGAGCGGCTGCTTCCAGTCGATTTCGCGCACCTGGAGCGCTACGAGGCCGACGATACGTTCACCGTGCTCGCCGCCGCGGGCAGCACAACCGGGCGCTTTTCCCCTGGCACCAGGATGGGCTTGGGGGGAGAGAACCTCGCGACGATCGTCTTCGAAACCGGCCGTCCTGCCCGAGTCGACAACTATGTCGACCGCTCCTCCGGCCCGCTCGGCACCGCCGGCCGGGAAGCGGGCATCCAGTCAGCGGTCGGGACGCCGATCAGGGTCGAGGGCCGTCTCTGGGGCTTGATCGCCGTCGGCTCGATGTTGAAGCCGTCGCTACCAGGCGACATCGAAGAGCGCCTGCGTTCGTTTACGGAGCTGGTGGCGACTGCGATCGCCAACGCCGAGGGCCGCGCCGCCCTGGCCGCGTCGCGCGCGCGGATTGTCGCTGCCGCTGATCAGAGCCGACGTCGGATCGAGCGCGATCTGCACGACGGGGCCCAGCAACGCCTCGTCCAGGCGGTGATCATGCTCAAGCTGGCGCTCCGAGCGCTGTCGACGACCGACGCGAGCGCCGAGGAGTTGGTGGCCGAGGCGCTGCGGCACGCCGAGCAGGCGAACGCCGAGTTACGCGAGCTGGCCCACGGGATCCTGCCCGCGGCACTCACTCGGGGCGGACTGCGAGCGGGAGTCGAGGCGCTCGTGTCGCGGGTGTCGTTGCCGGTGAGCGTCGACGTGCCCGTACACCGCCTACCGGCCGGCGTCGAGGCGACTGCGTACTTTATCGTCAGCGAGGCGCTCACCAACGTGCTCAAGCACGCTGGTGCGGCGGGCGCCGGGGTCACGGCCCGCGTCGAGGCGGGACACCTGCGCGTCGAGGTAAGCGACGACGGTGTCGGTGGCGCCCAAGGGGATCACGGCACCGGACTGGGCGGGCTGGAGGATCGTGTGTCGGCGCTGCATGGACGACTCGTCGTCGACAGCCCGGCGGGTGGGGGCACCCGCGTGTGTGCGTTGCTGCCGGTCGAGGGCGAACTAACCGTTCGGCGGGTCGCGTAGGTAGGTGAGCACGGCGAGCACCCGCCGGTGTTCGGTCTGGGCGGGGTCGAGCCCCAGCTTGTGAAAGATGCTCGTCACGTGCTTCTCGACCGCTGCCTGGCTGACCAGCAGCGCCTGGGCGATCCCGTGGTTGGACTTGCCTTCCGCCATCGCGGCCAACACGTCGCGCTCGCGCGGGCTGAGCCGGTCAAGCGGGCGGTCGCGGTGACGGCGGCCGAGCATCCGCCCCACCACCTCCGGGTCAAGCGCGCTGCCGCCCCCGCCGACCCGTGCGACC
>DATAUP010000076.1:0-192063 GCA_036268195.1 Solirubrobacteraceae bacterium | reverse complement strand
GTCAGTCCTCGGCGGCTTGCTCGGCCTGGATCTTTTGTTCGAGGACGGTCATCACGGTTGGGTCGCGGAGTGTTGTTACGTCGCCTAGCACGCGTCCTTCGGCGATGTCGCGGAGTAGTCGCCGCATGATCTTGCCTGAGCGTGTTTTGGGTAGATCGTCGGCCCAGATGATTCGCTTGGGTCGCGCGAACTTGCCGATCCGGGTGGCGACCTCGGCACGGATCTGTTCGGTGATTTCGTCGCTGCCCTCGGTGTTCCCCTGGAGGGTCACGAACGCGGTTATCGCCTGCCCGGTGAGCTCGTCGGACTGGCCGATCACGGCCGCCTCGGCAACCGCCTCGGACGCCACGATCGCAGACTCGACCTCAGCCGTTGAGAGCCGGTGCCCGGAAACGTTGACGACGTCGTCGATGCGGCCGATCACCCAGTAGTAGCCGTCCTTGTCCTTGCGGGCGGCGTCACCAACGACGTAGGTCTCATTGTCGAAACGCTTGAAGTACGTCTCGATGAAGCGATCGTCCTCCTTGTACAGCGTGCGTAGCATCGACGGCCACGGGCGCTTGAGTACAAGCAGGCCCTGACCCTCACCGATCGGCTTGCCGTCGTGCTCATCGACCACCTCGGCGAGGATGCCCGGCATCGGTCGCGTGGCCGAGCCCGGCTTCGTCGCGACGATACCCGGGAGCGGCGAGATCATGATCGAGCCGGTCTCGGTCTGCCACCACGTATCGACGATCGGGCAACGCTCGCCACCAACGACCTTGTAATACCAAAGCCACGCCTTCGGGTTGATCGGCTCACCGACCGTGCCCAACAACCGCAGCGAACGCAGATCGAACCTGTCGACGTGCTCGGCACCCCACTTGATGCACGCGCGAATCGCGGTCGGCGCGGTGTAGAAGATCGTCGCCTTGTAACGCTCGACAAGCTCCCACCAAATGCCCTTATGCGGATAGTCCGGCGCACCCTCATACATCACTCCAGTGGTGGCGTTAGCCAACGGCCCATAGACGATATAAGTGTGGCCGGTGACCCAACCAACATCCGCGCAACACCAATAAGTATCGCTATCGGCGTGGATATCGAAAACATTCTGATGCGTACTCGACGCACCCGTCAGATAACCACCAGTCGTGTGCAGGATGCCCTTCGGCTTCGCGGTCGATCCCGACGTATAAAGGATAAACAACGGATCCTCAGCATCCATCGGCTCAGCCGGACAGATCGCAGCAGCCTTCTCGACGATCTCGTGATACCAAACGTCACGGCCTTCCTTCATCTCACAAACGGTGCCCTTGGAGCGCACAACAACGATGTGCTTCAGGTACGGAAGCTCCCCCACCACAGCATCGACGTTCTGCTTGATCGCCGCGACATTGCCCTTACGCGCGGCACCATCAACGGTAATCAGCGCCTTAGCCTCAGAGAACTCCAAGCGCTCACGCACAGACTCCGCCGAAAAACCCCCGAACACGACGTTATGCACAGCACCGATACGCGCACACGCAAGCATTGCAACGACGACCTCAGGGACCATCCCCATATAGATCCCGACGACATCACCCTTCTCGATCCCCAAATCCTTCAAAGCATTCGCGAACCTCTGCACACGCGCCAGCAGATCGGCATACGTGAGATCCACCTGCTGACCCTCCTCGCCATGCCAGTGATACGCAACACGATCACCAATACCAGCCTCGACATGACGATCCAAACAGTTATACGACACATTGAGCTTCCCACCCACAAACCACTTATAAAACGGCGGATTCGAATCATCCAACACCTGATCCCACTTCCTAAACCAATGCAACCGCTCCGCCTGACTCACCCACCACCCCAGCCAATCACGATCAGCCCACTCATAAATCCCCGGATCCGTCAAATTCGCATCCCTAACAAACCCAGCCGGCGGATCAAAACGCTCAATCTCAAGCATCGCAGCAAGCTCCCGCTCAAGCACATGCTCATCACGCGTCATACGTCCAGTAGCCATGCGGTCTCCTAAATATTCAGACGACTCAAGCGCAGAAGATGCGCCCGCCCGATCTGAGCGGGCGCATCTTCAGCAGCGGTAATCAACCGGCGCGAGAATCGTGCCGCGATTCTCGGCAGCGGCCACTGAGTTCGCTAGGCAGCGCCCCCCATCTCGAACTGGACCTCAAAGATGCCCGGCTCATGTTCCGTATTCGGCTTCAAGAGACCGTCCGGCGGCTTAGTGATCTCGCCCGTTTTAACACGCGCATCGAGCGCATCAAACGCCCCCTGGAGGTCTTCGGTGTCGAGTTCGTAGATGGTCAGGTATTGCGGTAGCTCTCCCACGACACTGGGCCGCCTCACGGCACTGCCACTGAAGCGCCGGGCGGACACGAAGCCCGGTGTGCCCAAGACTTCAGGGATGTGCACTTCGTCATACCACTTGTCGTACTCGCCCTGCCTGGCCGGATCGTTCAGGCCCGTGAACGTCATCAATATTGCTTTGGGCATCTATCCCATCCTGTTCTCTCGTGTATTTACATCGCGCACAGCGCGTGGACTGGCGCGACAACGGCCGCGCCAGTCCACGTTGTTACTTCACCGTCCCGGTGTTCCCGGCTTCTTGAACCACATGTTCATGTAGCTATCTGAGGCCCAACCGCTAAGTGAGCCGGCCGGCTCATCTGAGTCGTTCAGCGGCTTGTTGGCCGTGGCGATCGACTTTAGATTGGCGTTTGTGATCAGCTTGTCCTTGAACGAGACCGGGATGTAGCTCGTCTTCGGCTCCTTGCCGCCGAGCACACGCATCATCAGCCCCCAGCTGCTCCAGGCCGTCTGGTAGCCGCTGAAGCAGGTGGACACCATGTTGTAGCCAGAACTCTCGTGCGCCAACTCATACGAGAGCTGCCCGACTGAGCAGGGCGCAGCGTTGACCGCCGGCATCTTCCCTCCGAGCTGCTGGAAAGCACTCATGATTCCCTGGGTCACGCCGCCCATCTGCAGCACGGCGCTGATCTTGACGCCCGGGTGTGCCGCCACCCAACTGAGGATGTTCGACTTGGCGGTCGCATCATCCCACTGGCTGTAAACCGTGCCGGCGACCTTCACGTGCGGGCAAGCCTTGACGGCCGCCATCGCCTCGTTGTACCAGAGCTGCTCGTCGACCCCACCTGGAATGCCTCGGACGATGAGAACGTTGCCGCTGCCGTGAATCAGTTTGAGTGTGGCCGGATAGGTCGGCTCCTGGTTGTTGCCCCAAACCGACAGCGCGTACTTAGATCCTGGGAAGATCGCGTCAACACCGATCACGGGGATCCCGGCCTTTCCTGCAGCGTCCACCTCCGCGTTCATCGCCTCGGCGCTGAGCGGAAGGAGAAAGACTCCCTGAACGCCCTCACGCACCATCTGTTGGAATGCCGCAATCTGCTGCGCCGGCGTGGCGGTAGCAGGATCCGGCGGTGTGAACTCTTGGAAGGACTTGACTAGGCCTTCCTTCTTGTACTGGGCTGCGAGCGTCTTGAACTCAGTCGCCACGTGGCTGACCCAGCCGGCGCTGCCGTAGTACGGCTCGCCGACATATGCGAGCTTGTACGGCGGTTTCTTACCCTTGAAGGTGCTCCACGGCGTGCCCGTGACCGGGTAGGGGTCGTAGGTGTAGGCTGCTTGCGCCGCGGCGGGTAGCGTCTTGAGGATCCCCGACGGATCCTGGGCCAGTGTTGGATCAAGCTGGCCGCAGCTGAGTTTCGCTGCGGCGCTCGTGGCCGCGGACCTCGTGGTCTTCGCGCCCGCATCGCAGGCCTGTGTCCCAACGGCCAAGACAAGTGCGCTTAATCCCAGCGCGGCCACCCGCACACGCCAGATTCTGCTTATAGCTCTCGGTACCCTCATTCTCTCTCCTCTGTCACCGTGACAACGGTGTTTGTTGTTGCGTCAGACCAGCCTGTGTTTCACTGCTCTGCGGCTGCTTACCGTGGCTGGACCCTCCTGACCATGAAAGGGATCGCCGCCTGGCTCAGGGCGGATTGCCCGTGATCGACCGCAAGGCTGGCGCCGGTGATGCCGGCCGAATCCTGCGATGCCAGGAACAAGCACGCCGAAGCGATCTCGTGCGGCTCGCATGGACCTGGAAGTGGCACGTGCGCCCCGAGCTCTGTGTAGCCCTCGTCGCGACTGATGCCCCGAGCGGCGGCGTATTCGCCGACGATCCCGTCTGACATCGGGCTTCTCGTCGGCCCCGGGCACACTGCATTCGCTCGGACCCCGCAGCGACCGTAGTCAACGGCGATCGAACGAACCAGGCCCAGGAGCCCGGTCTTCGCCGCTGTGTAGACAGCTGACTCCGGCCCCGAGCTGATCGCGCCGATCGACGCGACCATCACAATGCTGCCACCGCCATCGATCAGGCTGGGCAACACCGCGCGGGCGGAGACCATCGCCGTCCTAAGATTTGCTCGCATGCCCTCCTCCCACCGCTGGTCGCTGGTTTCGGCGAGAGCGTCCCCAGGGCCAAAGGTGGCCTGGCCAGCGCACGTGGTGAGCACGTTGATCCTCCCGAGCTGCGAGGTGGCGTGGCTCACCGCAGCATCGAGGAACTCCGGATCTGCGGCATCTCCCGGTACGGCGATTGCCCCGAGTTCTTCGGCGATGCACCTCAACGCGTCAGCGCGCAGCCCGACGAGCACGAGCCGGGCGCCCTCGGCCGCGAAGCGCGTCGCCGTTGCCGCTCCCATACCTGACTCGGCGCCGGTGATCATCGCCACGGTGCCATCGAGTCTCGCCACGGTGCCATCGAGTCTCGACATCAGATCCGATCCCTAAGTCGTCGTTCGCGTCCGTAGCTGGCAACCGCGATCACGAGAACGACGCCGTAAAGGATGTCCTGATCCGGCGCAGCAGCGCCGTGACCCACCAGGACGGTGTTCACCACCGCGAGGAACAACGCCCCCACGACAGTGCGCGTGTAATCGCCCGGACCGCCGAAGACCGTGCCGCCGACTATCACCGCCACCAAGCTCTGGAAGAGATACGGGTTTGCGGTGGAGGTGTCCAAGTTGCCGGCGAACCCAGCCACCATGAGTCCTGCGAACACCGCCATCACGCCACTCAGGGCAAACGCTGCCGCCCAAACCCGACGTGTCTTGATCAGCGAGTACTCAGCGCTTGCTTGGTTAGCGCCGGTCGCAAGCAGCCGTCGGCCCGTGATCGTGCGATGAAACAGGTAGGCGAAAATGATCGTTACCCCCACACCAACGACGATCATCGGTGGGAGGTCGAAGCCGAACGTCTTGCTCCCGACAGATGTCAGGTTCACGGACCACTGCGGCGCTTGTCCCACCGGAGCGTTTCCTGATGCCACCTGAGCGAGTCCTGCGAGCGCGGACCCCATCCCGAGGGTCACGATCAGCGGCTGCACGCCGAACCGGTGGCACACATAGCCCGATACTCCGCCGAGAACGCCGCATGCGACGAGCGCGATCGCCAGCACCAGGATGAACGGGAGATGGTCTTGCGGCCCGAGGTTGTCAATGATGTAGGCCGTCGCCACCATGAAACCCGGCAACGACAGGTCGAACCCGCCCAGCAGCACGACCACGGTCTGACCAACCGATACGATGCTGATGAGCGACGCCACGACTAGCACGGTCTTGATTCCGGCCCACGACCCGAGACCGGGCAGCGTCGCTACTCCGTAGGCGAATGCGACCGCGAGCGCAATTAGCTGCAGCAATGGATAGCGTCGCTGGAACTGGCGCCCGCGCACGAGCAGTCCGGAGCGCGAGCCTTCGGCTGCCGACGGTAGCGTGCTCATAGTTTTGTCCTCGTGCGAGACACGACACCGCTAAGGACTACGGCGATCACCAACGTGGCCCCGTAGACGACCTGCAGCCAAGTCGTGTTCAGTTGCAGGGTGACGAGCAGATCCTGCAGGAGGTAGATCGTGGCGGCGCCCAGCAGGGGACCAACGATCCCGCCTCGTCCGCCGAGCAACGATGTGCCGCCGAGGGCGACTGAGGCGACCGCGACCAATGTGTAAGTGGTTGCCTGACTCGGGTCGGCGGAGAGTGTGATCGCGGTCAGCGCGAATCCACCGATTGCTGAGAAAAGGCCGCCGATCCCGTAGGCGATCATGCGGACCAGAGCGACGTTCAGTCCAGAGGAGAAAGCGGTCGCGTCGTTGCTGCCGACGATGTATAGCGCCGTTCGATACGGGACGAGACCAATTAGAAACCAGATCGCGAGCGGTGCGCCGATCGTGAACAGCGCGCCCGGGATAGGCCCGACATCGCCGCCCAGGCTGCTGACCCAGGTGGTAGTCAGGTACTGCGGGCTCGCGAGGATCTTGGCGCTTACGCCGATGAGGACGAAGTACGAGGCTAGCGTCAGAACGACAGGCGGAATGCGGAGACTGATGATCAGAAAGCCGTTCAGCAATCCAATGACAAGCCCGATTCCGAGGATGATCGGCACTGATATCGCACCCCCGAGGCCAGCTGGGACCAACCACGCGACGAAGATGACGCTCGTGAGTGTCATCGTTGGCGACACGGAGAGGTCGATGCCACCGCCACCTGAGATGATCGACGGAGTACTCGCCATCGCTGCTATCGCCAGTGGGGCGAGATTCGCTAACTGCTGTGTCCAGCCGAAGCCCCCCTGCGACGTTTCGAGGTTGACGATCAGCATTGCGACTGACAGCACAGCCGCAAACGCGAAGGTGTACCTGCGTTGAAGCGACAGCAGTCTCGACGGCCGTAGTGTTGCGCGCTGTGAGATCACGCTCATGGCTTCACCTCGGCCGGGTCGAGTTCTTCTCCAAAGAACGCAGCGACGAGACCAGTCCGCGACAGCCGGGCGCGCGGGATTTCAGCAGACAGGGTTTGGTCCCGGAAGACGAGCACTCGGTCCATCAGCTCCACGTGCTCATCGAGCTCCGTAGAGAGCATCACGATTGCCAAGCCTTCGCCGGCCAGCCGTGTCAGCAACGTGTACAGATCTCGCTTCGCAGAAATGTCAATGCCACGGGTCGGATCGTTCAGAAGGAGCACTGCGGGCTCGGCGGCAAGCCACCGGGCCAGCACCACCTTTTGTTGGTTGCCGCCACTCAGAACGGTGATTTGGTCTTCGTCGCGATTTAGCGCGATGTGAAGCAAGTCGATGTAGTCGCGTAGGCGCTCGGATGTCCGGCTTGGTCGTAGCCAGCCGCGACCGCTGTCGCGCTTCAGCGTTGGCAACCCAAAGTTCTCGCGGATGGACATCCAGGGGAAGATCGCTTGCCTACGCTCCCGTGGCACATACGCGACTCCATGCTGCGCAGCGCCGGCCGTCGACGTGAGCTCGACCCGTTGGTCGCCTTCGTGCCGGATAACCGTGCCCTCGTACCGAGGGGCTCCGCGGAGTGCATGAAGGAAGCCGTCCTGCCCGTGACCTTCCAGCCCAGCGACGCCCACCAACTCGCCGGCGGCGATGCTGATGTTGATCTCGGGGCTCCCGGGCTGTAGTTGCAGGCCTTCGACTGAGAGCACCGGGTGTGAGCTGTCGGGAACTGGACGCGGTGTACTGGTGGCTTCTGCCGTGAGCCGCTCGGCACCGGTCATGAGTGACACGAGTTCGCCCGAGTTCCACTCGCCCTTTGCCAGTGTCTCCACCGTTCTGCCGGAGCGCAGCACAGTGAGACGGTCGGCGATCGCATCGATCTCATCGAGGCGGTGCGTGATGAAGATCACCGCAGTACCCGTCGAACACAGCTCGCGAACGAGGTCAAAGAGCCGATCTCGTGTAGCGAAGTCGAGCGCTGAAGTGGCCTCATCGAGCAGTAGCAGAGTGGGCGACCGCAATAGCGCCCGCACGATGGCGCAGGCTTGACGCTCACTCAATGAGAGGTCGTCTATTGGGGCATCCATAGGCACGGCGCGACCGACCAGGCGTTCAAGCAGCGCGCTGGCTCGCTCGCGTTTTGCGCGGCGGGAGATCGATGCGCGGTACAGGCTGTCGGCGCCTATCCAGCAGTTATCTAGCACTGAGTGCGCCTCTGCGACCAGCACCTCTTGGAACACTGCAACCACGCCGCGTTGCTGAGCCTGCGCCGGGGTCCGTGGTGCTGCCGCACGATGACCGAGATATGTGATCGATCCCGCGTCACATGAATGAACGCCGGCCAGAACCTTCACCAGCGTGCTCTTGCCGGAGCCGTTCTCACCCAGCAGCGCGTGAACCTCGCCGCCGCACACGTCCAATGACGCATCGACCAGCGCAAGGGTCGGGCCGAACGCCTTGGCTACGTGAGAGACGTTGAGCGCCTCTCTCGTGTTAGTCGGCATTCCCATCTTTATAGGCGTCCACATCGAACAGAAACCACCCGACGACCCTCAATCACAGTCCCTCTCATGATTGTCAGACCAGCATACCGTCTGACCAACCTCTCGTACGATAGTCAGTTAGGCAATCATGGTCAACCCTCTGCATCCGCCCAAACACGGGCCTAACCGGCAAAATCGCCGTTCTTGCTACTGGAGATCCCCAACGTGCACGCCTCGCGCACGGCAGCGCCGATTAGACGAACAGCATCATTTGCACGCTCAAGGCGCGGGGCCAGGGGGAAGAATCCATGGACGACGTCGCTGAACACAGTTACCTGAACCGGCACTCCGGCCTGGTCCAGCCTTGCCGCATATCGAAGTCCCTCGTCTCGCAGCGGGTCGCAGCCAGCGAGCACGAGCAGCGACGGTGACAGACCGGTGAGGTCCGTCGCTCGCAGCGGCGATGCGAGGGGATCGTTCCGCAGCGACTGGTCCGGGATGTATTGATCCCAGTACCACTCCATGTCACTGCGACTCAGAACGAATCCCTCGCCGAATTCCTTATATGACCCAGTGTCGAAGTCGTGATCGAGAACTGGGCAAACTAGGACCTGCAGTGCGATCTGAAGCTCGCTGCGGCTGATGGTTCCTGCCGCTGCCGCAGCGAGGTTGCCTCCTGCGCTGTCGCCAAGGATGACGAGCGGCCTGCTCTTGCCGATATGCCTCGCGGTCCACCGAAGCGCCGCCATAGCGTCCTCGAGCGCCGCCGGGAAAGGATGCTCAGGAGCGAGACGGTAATCGACGCTCATGACCATCGCGCCACTTGCGTCTGCCAGACTTTGGCACAACACGTTGTAGTCGTCGAGCGTGCCCGTTACCCAGCCACCACCGTGGTAGTAGACGATCACACCATCCACGAACCTGTGCGGGACGTAGATACGCGCGGATACTGCAGTCTCGCCGTTCTGAATTCGCACGTCCCGGATTGCCGCCACGTCGGATATGGGGCCGAGCTTCGCCATTCGCTCCGCCTTGCGACGCCGCAATTCGGCGGCGTCGTGGGTGCCCGGTCCTGACATTTGAGCAGTCCGGCTCTGCCTGACCATCTCGGCGATCTCCGGATGGAGGACGTAGTCGGATCCCGGCAGCGATTCGTTCATCCTGCCGGCGGACCACTCGCACGTATTGCGTCGTCGTACTGCTCGGTTGTTACCTCCTCTTGCCACTCGGTTGTTCCGAGCGATATCGCAGTGTGGAGCAGATAGGTCGCCGGCCCGGCGCCGTGCCAGTGCTTCTCACCGGCGGGGAAGTACACAATGTCGCCCGGGCCTATCCAGTGCGGTGATTCGCCGTCGACTTGCGCCAGACCCAAGCCGTGCGCTACCAGGAGCAGCTGGCCTCGTTCGTGTCGATGCCAATCCGTTCGGGCGGTCGGCGGGAAGAACACGTCGTTGACGGTCACCCCGTCCTGCCCGGCCCGAAGGCGCGGATCCGCCCACGCTCCACCGGTGAAGGTCTCCGCCCGTATTTCCGAGGGCGCAGCGTCGTCACGTCGTCTGCTGACGATCATCGCGGCTCACCATCATTCACAGACTCCGCCTGGATTCGGACTCCGCCTGCCAGGTCCCCGAGTCCGTCAACTACATAGTTGGAGATCATGTCGGCGTAGCCGAGCCCGTTTGTGATTTCAAAGGTGGCGAAGACTGCTGGCCCAGGGAGGCTCGGAACCCCCACTTGCTCGATGTACTCGAGATATAGCCGCAGATCCTTGGCCATGAGGCGACCTGTGAGCCCGCCCTCCATGTAATCGCCCTTGACGATGTTCGGGAACCGGTTGACGCTCGCGAAGCTGAGGCCCGAACTTTTGTTGATGACCTCCAGCAAAAGCTCTGGGTTCAGCCCAGATTTCCGGGCGGCGACCATTACCTCAGCCGTCGTCGCCAAGCTGGTTCCGTTCAAATAGTTGTTGAGAAGCTTTGCGATGTGCCCGGCTCCTGGCGCGCCCATGTGAAAAATGCTCTCGCTGAACTTTTCGAGCAGGGCGCGGACATGCTCAAGGGCGTCAGCGCCCCCGCCTACCATCAGCGTGAGACGACCGGCTTCAGCCGCCTTGGCGCCACCCGACACCCCGGCGTCGAGGAACTCAACACCCTTCTGTGCGAATACCTCGTGTATTGCCACGGTGGATTTGGGCGACGCTGTACTGAGGTCAACGATCGTCTGTCCGGCACGGCACGAGGTGGCGAGGCCGTCGGGTCCATGCACTACGCGCTCGATGACCGTCGAGTCGGGGAGCGATAGCAGAACGACATCGGTCTCTGCAGTGACTTCCTGAATCGATCCGCGGCCGTCCAGACCCGAGTCGGTTGCACGCGCCGGATCGACGTCGTATGCGATCACGCGTTCGCCGGCGGCGACCAGCCGCCGGCCCACTCTACCTCCGATATTGCCAACGCCGATTAGTCCGATAGGTCTGGGCATGTTCAGGCTCCCGCCGGCAGTGCGCATTCGTCGGCCAGTCCAGCGGCGGCGAGGGCATACGCCTCGAGGCCAATCCCGCTCGCAAGCTCTATTACCTCCGCGATCTCTGCGCCTGTTGCTCCAAGCGCGAGTGCATTCCTGATGTGCTGCCGAAGACCGGGCTCATACATGTGAGTCGCCGACGTGTCAAACGCCGTGTAGATGAGTTCGCGTATCTTTGGCTCCAGGGTGCCATGGCGCCATGGGTACGCAGAAAACGAGCTGTAGGCCGCGAAGAACTCGACGTCAAGGCGGAGCAGGCCATCCCAAAACTCATTCCAGTAGCCCCGCGCTTCAGTGAACGCAACCTTGACCTCCTCCTGCCGGACCGTCAGCGGCGCAGACGTGTCAAGCGGCTGCCCGGCCGCCGCAAGTTCCTCCAAAAGCACGGGCACGCCGCAGTTGCAGGAGTGAATCCCGATCGTGCTCGTAAGCGCAAGCACCTCAAGCACTTCCTCCCGAGTTGCTCCGGCCGCAATCGCGCGCCGCGCGTGCAGAGCGGCACCTTCGCCGTTTCGGTGTGTCGCTGCCGCGTCAATCGCCATCAGCACAAGTTCCTTGATCTGTGGTGCGAGAGGGCCCTCACGCCACGGATGACCCACAAACCGCTGAACCTCCTTGTAGAAGCCTTCATCGAGCGTGGCGATTACCTCATGTGCCGGGGGCCCAAACTCCCGCTCTGCTGAGTGAGGCGCGGCATCTCCAATCTCACTACTCGTCATCACTTATCTCCGTCGTCGCCCCACCAGTTCGGCGGGTCTTCCTGCAGGTCAACCCACACGGACTTGGTTTGGGTGTAATGGTCCATAACTTGGATTCCGTTCTCACGACCGTAACCTGATTGCTTGTAGCCGCCGAACGGCGTAAGCCAGTTCCAGACGCGGTAGTTGTTTATCCACACGGTGCCGGCCTGAAGGGCGTGCGCAACCCGGTGAGCTCGCTTGACATCACGTGTCCACACCGCCGCCGCAAGGCCATAGGGTGAGTCGTTGCCGATCTTGATCGCGTCAGCCTCATCCTCGAACTCGATGACCGCAGTCACAGGCCCGAAGATCTCCTCGCGAGCCACGCGCATCTGGTTGGTGACGCCGTCAAGGACCGTTGGCCTGAAGAACCATCCGTCACCAGCGGCAGCATCTCGCTTGCCTCCGGCGGCCACAGACGCACCCTCGTCATTGGCGATCCCTACATACTGCTCAATCTTGGTCAGCTGGTTCTGCGAACTCTGCGCGCCGACCTGTGTCGCCGGCGCATGCGGATCTCCAACCCTGATCCTGCTGGCGGTTTCAGCAAGCGCGGCCACGAATTCGTCATGGATCTCGCGCTGGACGAGCGTGCGCGAGGCTGCCATGCAGGACTGGCCGCCAGCCGAGAAAATCCCAAACGCCGTCCGGTGAACCGCGACATCGAGGTCGGCGTCCGCGAACACAATGTTCGGAGATTTTCCCCCCAACTCGAACGTGGTCAGCTTCAGGGTGTTCGCGGCCTGAGCGGCGATGTGGCGTCCCGTGGCGGTCGATCCGGTGAACGCGATCTTGTCTACGCCCGGGTGTTGGACGAGGGCCTCACCTGCACGGAGGCCGATGCCCGGCAGGACGCTGATGACGCCCTCAGGGATCTCGACTTCCTCTAATAGGCTCATGAGTGCAAGCGCCGAGACAGGGGTTTCGTCCGCTGGTTTTACGATGACAACGTTGCCGCCTGCGAGTGCTGGGCAGACCTTCCACGCGAACATGGTCAACGGTGAGTTCCAGGGGATGATCGCTCCGACGACGCCCACTGGCTCGCGACGCGTGTAAACGTGAAACGGGCCGACCGATGGAAATGTCTGGCCGCAAACGTTCTGGCATACGCCGGCGAAATACTCGAAGTAGCGCACGATCATGTCCATCTCCGCGCGCGTCTCGCGCAGTGCCTTGCCGTTATCGCGGGACTCGATGTTGGCGAGGATCTCCCGGTTCGCATCGATTCGCGCTGCCATGCGCTGCAGCAGGCGCGCCCGGTCCGCAGCCGACGACTTGCCCCACGTTCCCTCCAACGCGCGACGCCCGGCACTGACTGCGGCGTCGACGTCGTCAGGTCCTGCCTCGGCCACCTCCACCCAGGGGCGCCCACGCGCTGGTTCGAACGAGGGATAGGCGGCTCCGTCCGCAGCGCTCTGCCATTGCCCGCCGACGTACAGCGGCAGCACCTGCTCGACCGTGCCGCCGACAAGCGCCTCGATCGACAGCTGGGTCATTACAGTCATACGTTGCTCCCTGTTTGTTCTGGCATCGTCATCCCAGCCGAACGACCATTTCTGCGAGCGCGCCATCAACGCTTGGATGGCGGTCCATGACCAGTGGATCGTGCGCCGGCACGAACACCGCACCGGCGGCGCGCGCCTTGTTGATCACATCGAAAGCCCGGTATGCGTCCGCGAGGTCAGCGATGACCGCAAACGGCCGGTCCAGCTCCAGCTCCTCGTAGTAGTGAACGGCGTCGGAGGCAAGGAGGAGCTCGCCTGTCGCGGTGGCGATCGAAACGATCAACTGGCCCGGCGAGTGTCCCCCGACTCGCTCGACGGTCACCCCGGGAACAACTTCTCGTGAGCGATCAACCAGTCGGACGCGTCCAGCAGCCCTTGCTCGAAGGAGGAACTCAACCCCTTGTGGGTCGCCATGCTCCTCAAACTGCATCCGTTGAGCAAGCGGCCCCCGCCAAAACGCAAGTTCCCGCTCAGCTACCGTGTAACGGGCGTTTGGGAAAAGATCGAGGTTCCCGATGTGGTCGTAGTGGAGGTGAGTGACGATGACGTCCTCCACCTCCTCGCAGTTGACGCCGAGGCGTCCGATCAGGTCCGCGGGTGTGATCGTGCACGGCCGGTTTTTGCTGGCAGCAAGTGCTGGATCAAACCCCGTATCGACGAGGATCGGCGGGCCGTCGGCCGACCGCAGAAGCCAGAAGTAGTAACTCATCAATACAGGCCCGTCGGGCTCGTCGTATGTGGGCCAGGCGTAATAGATCCGCGATCTGGTCGTCTCGCGCTCGGCATAACGCGCTGCGAGCACTTCGAAGACGGGGGTGGCGTTCACTCGCTGGTCTCCACAATGGTCGTGTCGGCCCAGTCTTCGAACATGTGCACGATGGTGGTGCAATCATCTCCTGGCTCTGACCTAGCCACTCCTAGCCGCCAGAGCTGGTCGACGACGGCTCCGACCAACATCGGCATGTCCTGCCGCTTTGCCTCGTCCATGCAGAGGCCGACATCCTTGGCCATCAGCTCCAACCGGAAGCCGTGATCAAAGCGCCGTGTCAGCACTTGGCGCGGGAACTTATCGACTACGGCTGTGTTAGATCCGCTGCTCTGGCCGACGACCTCTAGTAGGGTGCGCGGATCTAAGCCTGCCTTGACTCCGAGTAGAACTCCCTCCGCGGTGATCGTGATCGCCGCGGCAGACATCAGGTTGTTGATCACCTTCACGACCTGCCCCATGCCGGGCTGATCTCCCACCACGTGGATCGTTCGCGCGATTTGCTCGAGCACGTGGCGCGCGGCTTCGACTGCTTCCGCGCTACCGGAGGCCATGACGGTGAGCGTGCCGGCCTCGGCTCCGGCCGGGGCGCCGCTTACTGGGGCATCGACACACCAGATCCCAGCTGTTTCGAGAGTTGCCGCCACTTCGGCAGCGGTTGGGGGCCCAACCGTCGAGAGATCTATGAGGCCCGTCACCGCATTTCCGCGGACCACACCCGTCTCCCCTACGACGGCTTCGCGAAGCGCGTCCGGTGTTGGAAGGCTGGTGATCACGATCTCCGTGACATCGGCGACTGTCCGCGGCGAGTCGGCCACGTCACATCCCTTGGCGGCAACGAGGAGGGCTGCGTCCGCGTTGGGGTCATAGCCAGTGACTGAATAGCCGGCGCTCGCGAGACGCACCGCGATTTTGGACCCCATTGCGCCTAGCCCAACAACACCAATCCTTGGCAGGCTGTCGCTCACGCGTCCGCCTCCGCCTTCAACTGAACCGTCTTCGCGCTCAGGCAACGCAGGGCGATCGGATACTTGGACTTCGTGCTCATAGTCGTTAGAGCCTATTCATCGGAGGGCCAGACTGTCAACTCGCGGGGCATACCGTAACACTCACTAGACGAGGTGTATAGTGGTCTCGAAATCGCCTCTAACCGGCCGAACTCAGAAGACTTGCGACAACACGATCATCAAGGCCCTGAGCACCCGCGTATTCAGCGAGCATTGTGGGAGCCTCCCTTGGTGATCGTCGGCCGGGTGATCCACGGCGCAAAGATCGGTCGGACTCTCGGTTTCCCAACGGCCAACATCGCGGTGTCCCCCGAGGCCCTGCGAGTTCCGTTCGGGATCTATGCCGCGCAGGTCTTGGAACGGCCGGCGGCGGTCAGCATTGGGGTGCGCCCGACGTTCGGCAAGGACCTCGGGCCACTGCTCGAGGCCCATATCCTTGATTTCGACGAGGATTTGTACGGGCGCGAGCTCGCGGTTGAACTGCTTGCCTTCCTGCGCGAAGAAGCGCATTTCGAGACGACAGAAGCTCTTCGATTTCAAATCGCCCGTGATGTCAGTGATGCTCGTGCTATCTGGGCGAGAGTGGTGAGATGACCGGCCCGACACCGACTAGCGCGGCAGGGGACAGCGGTTGAGAGTGTGTCGCGATCTCGAGGTGCCGATGCGCGACGGCGTGCGACTCGCGACGGACGTCTACCTGCCGCAGCCCGCCGAGCAATTCCCCGTCATCCTTCACCGCCTGCCCTACGGCAAGCGCCAGGCGATGTCTGTCGACGACATCAACGCGTTCGCCGATGCTCAGTACGCCGTAGTCATCCAAGACACACGCGGCAGGTTCGGCTCGGAAGGAGAGTTCAGACCGTTCAGCGATGAGCGTCGCGACGGCGAGGACACCTTGGCCTGGGTCATTCAGCAGAGCTGGTGCGACGGCAATGTCGGGATGGTTGGGGCGTCCTATCACGGAGCAACCCAATGGATGGCGGCGAGCGCGAATCCACCAGGCCTGCGCGCGATCGCACCGAGCTTCACGTCTACTGGCTATTACGACGGATGGGCGTACCGCGGAGGCGCGTTCCAGCTCGGGTTTGCGCTCTACTGGACGATGCGGTTCCTGGCACTGAGCGACCTACAGAAGCGCAAGCTCGCCGGATCTCAGGTGGGCGCGGAGATTGCCGCGATGATCGACGCGATCGATCGCTCACAACAGACCTACGAGACGATGCCCCTGGTCGATGTGCAACTGCCCTCGACCGCCGGCTACTACCGCGACTGGCTCGAGCACCCCGAGCGCGATGTCTACTGGAACCGGACCGCACCAGAGCAGGACTATCGCGAGATCGCCGTTCCGACGCTCAACATCGGCGGCTGGTACGACTGCTTTCTGGGCGGGACGCTTGCTAACTATGTCGGCGTCAAGGCGCGAGGTCGCACTCAAGCGAACCGCTCGCCACGCCTGATCATCGGCCCGTGGGCACATGGTGTTTTGGGCGGGGAGTTTCCCGAGCTCATGTTCGGCATGAACGGCGATGCCGCGATGCTTCCGCTGATCCAAGAACAGATCCGGTTCTTCGACCACCACATTCGCGGCGTCCCCGATCTCGCAGACGCTCGGCCGGTCAAGCTCTTCGTGATGGGTGCAAACGTTTGGCGCGAGGAACACAGCTGGCCGATCAGCAGTACGCGGTACTTGCCCTACTACTTGAGCGGCAGCAGAGTCGACGATGCGCGATCGGGCGCACTCAGTACAGCACTCCCAGGCGCGGAGATTCCGGATGAATTCTGCTACGACCCGGCCAATCCAGTCCCCACAATTGGCGGGCAAACATTCCTGCCCGGCCTACGCATGGCCGTCAACGCGGGACCGCGCGACCAGCGCTCGATGGAGCGCCGCCCCGATGTGCTGTGTTTCACCACTGCCCCACTCGAGCACGACCTGGACGTGATCGGGCCGGTCAACGCGACCCTCTACGCGTCCTCCTCAGCTCGGGACACCGACTTCACTGCCAAGCTGGTCGACGTTCATCCCGACGGCACTGCGATGATTCTCACTGACGGCATCCTGCGCGCTCGCTATCGCGACTCCTTGGCCAAACCGGCGCCGATGCGTCCAGGCGAGATCTACAAGATCGAGATCGACCTTTGGGCGACCGCGAATCGGTTCAAGGCCGGCCATCGCATTCGCCTTGAGGTCTCGAGCAGCAATTTTCCACGCTTTGACCGCAATACGAATACGGGTGGAGTGATCGCTCAGGAAGCGTTATCGGATTGCGTGGTGGCGCGAAACACCATCTACCACGACCGCGATCATGCATCTCATCTCCTGCTTCCCGTGGTGAGTCCGACTTGACGGGTGGCTAGACACTCTGTAAAGTCTCTGGTCTAAGCGTCGATGCCCTTTACGAGAAGGCCAAGATGATGACCGCACATCACGCAACCTACATGCACGGTTGGTCCGCAGCTGGAGGCGAGACCGCTCCCCGTGTCCTCGGCATCGGTGGGACGACGCGCCCTGGTTCCTCGACCGAGCTCGCCCTACTAGCCGGCTTGGCGGCCGCGAGACAGGCCGGAGCATCGACCTACGCGCTGGCCGCGGCAGACCTCGAACTTCCGCTCTACGCGCCACATCAGCCGACAGATGACCCGCGCGCAGCGCACCTGCTCGAGGCTGTTGCCCAGGCTGACGGGATCATGATCGCTTCCCCTGGATATCACGGCGAAATCTCTGGCTTAGTCAAGAACGCCCTCGACTATCTCGAGGAACTCAGCGATGGACCACGCCCGTATCTTGAGGGGCGCGCCGTCGGCTGCATAATCTCCGCGACAGGTTGGCAGGGCGCGGTGACGGCACTCCAGTCGTTGCGGACCGTGGTGCATGCGCTCAGGGGCTGGCCGACTCCGCTCGGGATCGCATTGAACTCCACCGAGCCGCTGTTCTATGCCGACGGCGGCGTTCAGGATTCAGCAGTTGCCGCCAGATTTGACCTTGTCGCAGAACAGGTCGTCTCGTTTGCACGGAATTGGAGCACTCAACCATGACCGCGCTCCGCCAAACCGAGCTCTCGGCCTTTACCCCGCTGCGCAGGTCGGTGCCTGACGCGATCGACGCAATCGCGGCTGGCCAGATGGTCATCGTGACCGACGACCCTGACCGCGAGAACGAAGGCGACTTCGTCATGGCGGCGGGACTCGCTGACGCTGCAGCGATCAACTTCATGGCGACTCATGGTCGCGGATTGATCTGCGTGGCAATGGCTCGCGGCAGACTCGACGCGCTTCAGATTCCACCGATGACACAGCGGAACTCTGACCCGCACGGCACCGCGTTCCACGTGGGAGTCGACTCCTCGGGTGCCACAACCACAGGCATCTCGGCCGCTGATCGAGCCGCGACGGCCAGGGCGCTTGCAGATCCCAGATCGACACCGGCCTCATTCAATATGCCCGGCCATCTCTTCCCACTCGCGGCACGCCCAGGCGGCCTTACGCAGAGACGAGGGCACACCGAAGCGTCTGTCGAACTGATGCGGTTGGCCGGCGTGGATCAAGCGGCCGTCATTTGCGAGATCGCAGACGCGGACGGGGCGATGGCGCGTTGGCCCTGTCTCGCTCAACTCGCGAGCAATTTTGCCCTGCCGCTCGTGACTACGGACGACATCGCTGAGTTCGCTGCTCGCAGCTCACTTGTCACCCGTGCGGCCGCGGTCAAGCTGCCACTAAACGAAGGTGGATTCAGCGCGATCGGCTACCAGGAAGTCACGGGGGGCCGCGAACACATCGCTCTGGTTCTGGGGGATCTCTCCGGTGAGCCCCTTGTCCGAGTCCACTCGGAATGCCTTACAGGGGACGTGTTCCACTCACGGCGATGCGACTGCGGCGAACAGCTGGATCTCGCCATCCGAGAGATCAGCCGCGAAGGTTCTGGAGTCCTCGTCTATTTGCGTGGTCATGAAGGGCGCGGGATTGGGCTGATCGAGAAGCTCCGCGCCTACGCATTGCAGGACGGTGGTTTAGACACCGTAGATGCGAACCGCCACCTTGGTCATCCGGACGACGGAAGGGACTACCGAGTCGCATCCGCGATCCTCCATGAGCTCGGTGTGTCAACGGTCCGCTTGATCACGAACAACCCCGACAAGTGTGAGGCGCTGACGCAGGCAGGCATCCGGATCTCGGAGCGTGTGCCAACGCTGGTCGCCGCGACCGAAGAGAATCGGTGCTACTTGATGACAAAGCAGCGCCGGCTCGGGCACCTCTTACAGAACAGCTGGTTGACGGATTAGGTCAACCAGCGAGCGCTGGCACGATCACGCCATCCACCACGATCGCCTCGCCGTCGATCTCGATCGTTGGCTTTCGAATCAGGCCATCGATGTGGAGTGCCGATTCGATGTGCCCACCGATGTCGCTGTTGGCACCATACGCGATGTGACAGGTCCCGAGGAGCTTCTTATCCTCGCGCAGCAGTCCGGTCTCCTGGGCCGCATCGTTGATCCCAATCGCGATCTCAGCCGGGCAGAAGTAGGCGTTCGCGTCACCAGCAGTCTCCAGTTCCGCTCGGAGCTGGTCAGCTTGACGGCCGCCCCTGACCTCAACGATCCGGCTATCGATCACCTCGAGTGCGATGGGCTCGGAGAGAGGGCCGAGGGATTGCGTGCTCATGTCGAACACGACAGTTCCGTTTGCGCTGCCCTCGAGCGGGGCCAGCCCACACTCGCCGTCAGGAAACGCGCAACACCCGCTGAGGCCGAACCAGTCTCCACGAAATACGCGGCCAGCCATCTCCCACGACCGCCGGCCGGCAATGCCAGCGACGAGGTCGCCTCCCAGGCTCGACCTGACGCGTACGGTGCTTCCAGCGTTCCACTTCGCCGCGATGCGTGATCCCAATTGACCAACACGGTCGTAGTCTGCCGTCGCTGCGCCATGGCACAGCATGTTTAGCGTCAGGCCTTCCATGAAGACGCACCGCGTACCGGACTTGGCCGCATTCAGTGTCGCGGCAGTGTGGGCTAGGCCGCGTCGCGTCGCCAGCAATGCGATGTCGGAGGCGGCCATCGCGTCGCTGACCGTGCGCGGCGGCTCGCTGGACGACTGGAGGTCGGCCGCATAGATGGCCAACGAGACCTCGTGGCCTAAGGCGATCGCTGCGCTCGTTAATGCGTCGACGATCTCCTTCGGCGTCTCGAGATCGCTGACAATCAGGACATGGTCGCCGGCCTTGGCGTTGAGCTCAATCGGCCGGCCCGCGTACCGGATGGCCTCGTGGACACTCGTCATGTCAGTTCTCCTTGCTCAAGGGCCGGTCCGTAGACCGAGCGTGCGTGCTCCTCTGTCAGCAAGCCCGACTCCAGATCGCGCCGAATCGCCGCGCCGGAGCGCTCGCTGGGATTGCCGTGACCGCCTCCGCCGGCGACCACGATCCGGACGACGTCGTCGCGTTTGATCGTGCGGGTGATCTTGCTCGGCAATTGCTCCTCGTTTCGGCCGGGATTGAGAATGGCATCTGATGGCGTGCCTGGGTCGCCGCCGTTCAGCCCGTAAGGAACGCGCTCCCGTCGGTCCGCACGAATCTGGAGGATGCCCGTGTCCGCGAGAAAGCGATACTGCCTTACCACCGATACGCAGCCGCGGTACTTACCTGCCCCACCGGTGTCCGGGACGAAGCCATACTCCTCGATGCGAATCGGGAAGTCCGCCTCCATGACCTCGATGGGGGTGTTTGCCATGTTCGCCGCGAGGCTGCTGATCCCGTCGATCCCGTCTTTGTCGGGTCGCCCACCCCATCCCGCCACGGGTGTGTCTACAAGGACCGCCGAGCGACCCGATTCGTCGGTCGCACCAAACGTCACGACGGTGACGCCTCCGTCTCCACCGGCCGGAACGCACTCGGGCACCACCTGGTGCAGCGCACCAAGTACCGCGTCGACGACGCGATAAGCAGTGACGCCACGGGCCGCTCGTGCTGCAGGCCGACGTCCGTTGAGCAACGATCCGACGGGTGCCCGGACGTGGATCGCCCGGATGAATCCGGCGTTGCACGCAAGGCCGGTTGAGGTATCCATTACCGCCATAAGTGCGGTGTAGACCGCTGCCTTCACGATCGACAATGTCGCGTTCAGAGCCGAAGGTACCTGCGCCGCGCTGCCTGAGAAATCGACGGTGATCTCGTCACCTGCCACGGTCAATGAAGCGGCGATCGCGAGCGGCCCGGAGCCAAAGCCGTCACTGTCGAGGTAGTCAGTGAAGTTGTAAGCGCCGTCAGGCATGGCGCTGATCTCGCTCCTGACGTATGCCTCGGTTGAGTCGAGGATCGCCTCTGTGTAGCGACTCAGGGTCTCCATGCCATATCGTTCGATCAGCTCCAGAAAGCGGATAGCACCTGTGTGCGCTGCCGCGAGCTGGGCGCGTATGTCTCCCGCCACGAGGTCAGGCACCCTCACGTTCAGCCGGATGATCTCCATGATCGCCTCGTTCTCGACGCCGCGATCAAACAGTTTGATCAGCGGTAGTTGGAGGCCCTCCTGGAAGATCTCTGTCGAGTCCGCGGCATTTCCCCCGGGCACACGACCGCCGATGTCGGCTTGATGGGCGGTGACGCCGGTGAATCCCACCAGGTTCACTCCGGCGAATATGGGAGCGAAGAGGAAGATGTCGGGCAGGTGCATCCCGCCACTGTCGGGATCGTTGAACATGAAGACATCTCCTGGGTGAATGTCTTCACCGAACTTTTCGAGCACCCCATCCATCGCGTCAGGCATGGCGCCGAGGTGGAACGGGAGCGTCAGTCCTTGCGCGAGCAACTCGCCCGCCGGTCCGAAGAGGGCTGTTGCGAAATCCATGGTGTCGCGGACGACCTGAGAGTGTGCCGTCCGAATCACAGTGAGTGCCATCTCGTCGGCGATCGAGCCGAGAGCACTGCGAACGATTTCCTGCGTTATGACGTCGACATCGGATCCATCCAGAGTGTGAGCGGCCCTCATCGCGGGTCAGGCTCCTGTCTCGATTAGGATCTCGCCCAGCTCTCCGATTTCCGCATAGGCAGACGGTGGGATGACAGTGGTGGAGTCTGGGTCCTCGATGATCAGCGGACCGGGAAGCTTGGTCCCCCGTAGGTCCCGGCGGCTGATGACCCGGGTGTCGAGGAGCTCGCCCGTACCGAAGTAGACGCTCCGTTGGCTGCGATCCGTCGACGACGCCGCGGCGACATCCGAGAGCCAGGCAACGCGTTGCGCATCCGTCACGCTGACGTCCGATGCTCTCACGCGCACATTGACGATCAGCACGCTCTCGTCGCGCTGAGCATGGCCGTACATTCGCTCGTGGTCGCGATGGAAAACCTCCCCGATCGCCGCTATGTCGTTTGAACTGAGAGTGGCGTCCGGGACGCTGACCCGCAATTCAAAGGACTGGCCGGCGTAACGGACGTCGGCGAATCTGTCGATGCGGAGCTGATCATCCGTGAGCCCCTCCGCATGAGCTCGCCCGCGGACGTCGGACTCAAGCTCACCGAGCGCGTCCAGCACCGCGTGACCATCATCCCCGCTGATGGTGGTCCAGACGCTGCGCGCGGCGTCGTAGCTCATCTCGGCAAGCAGCAGTCCCGTAGCACTGAACACACCGGGGGCGGGAGGGATGACGACACGCTCCATCCCGAAGTCGCGCGCAATCTGAACTGCGTGCATTGGTCCGGCCCCGCCGTATCCAACGAGCGCATACTCCCGAGGGTCCCGTCCACGCTCAGTTGTCACTCCACGGATCGCGCGGGCCATGAGCGAATTCGCGAGCAAATAGATGCCGTGGGCCGCGGCAAGAAGGTCTGTTCGCAGCGGCATCGCCACCTGCTCGCGAATCACCTCGGCCGCTCGATCCGGGTATATGTCCTGGGCACCTCCAGCCAAGCTCTCCGAACTCAGGTAACCAAGCACAACGTTCGCGTCGGTCACCGTCGGGCGACTACCGCCTCGGCCGTAGCAGGCAGGTCCTGGGGTTGCTCCGGCGCTCTCGGGACCGATGTGTGGCGTTCCGAGCGCGTCGAGCCAGACGATGCTGCCCCCGCCGGCCCCCACCTCGGCCACGTCCAGCGACGGGAAGCGCAGCGTGTAGCCACCGCCGCCGGCCAAGATGCGGCTCGTGCTGATACCGGATCCAACCTCGTACTCCGCGCTCTCAAACGGTCGACCGTCTTCGATCAGGGAAGCCTTCGCTGTCGTCCCGCCCATATCGAAGGCGATCACACGCCTCAGGCCCAGAGTCGACGCGAGTCTGGCAGCCGCGGTCACGCCGGCCGCAGGGCCAGATTCGACGATTGCTGCCGGCACGCGACCAGCCTCTTCCGCGCTCGCCAACCCGCCATTGGATTTCATGATCCGAATCGGCGCGTCGATCTCCAACTCCGCTGCACGTCTAATCAGGTCGTCAACGTATGACGCGACTACCGGTTGCAGATAGGCATTGATCACGGTCGAACTGCTTCGCTCGTACTCCCCGATCTCTGGGGAGATCTCGTACGACGCCGAGACATATAGGCTGGGATGAGCGTCTCGGATAACGCGAAGTACGTCTCGCTCATGCAATTCGTTGGCGTGTGAATTCAGCAGGCACACAGCCACCGCTTCAACACCATCGTCCTCGAGTTCGGCTACGGAAGCCCTCAGTGCGCCGTGGTCCAACTCCCGGACTACGTGGCCTCGTCCATCCATACGTTCATCGATTTCAAGCCTGAGCGCCCTCGGGACGAGAGGCTCTGGCTTGTCCCATTGGACATCGAAGAGGCTCGGCCGACGGAGGCGCCGGAGTTCTAGCACGTCCCGGACGCCGCGGGTCGTGATCAAAGCCGTGCGCGCCCCGCGCCGTTCGAGGATGGCGTTCGTCGCAACCGTGGTTCCGTGTAGAAGCAGCTCAACGCGCGAGCTGCCCACTCCGACGCCATCGAGCAGTCTGACGATCCCGGCCGCGATCGCATCTGCAAAGTTGGGAGGCGAGGATGGGAGCTTCACACGGTTCAGGACACGGTCTGGACCGACAAGAACCAGATCGGTGAAGGTACCACCGACATCCACGCCGATGGTGACGTGCTCGAACGGAACCTTCCCTTCTGCGCTAAGCATTGGCGCTGTCCAGCCTGCGCGCGATGCTGGCGCCCCCATCGATCACCAGCGACTGCCCAGTTATCCAGCGAGACTCGTCGCTGGCCAAGAAAAGTGCCGCCCACGCCGTGTCCCAGGCGGTGCCCTCAGAGGGCAGCATTGCCTGGCCCCGGCGCTGGGCGCGGATCCTGGCGATCTCCGCCGGATCGCCTTTCACGCGGGCTGACGCTTCCTCCATCACCAATGGCGTCCAGACTGCGCCCGGCACAAGTGCGTTGACTCGAATGGCCCGCGGCGCGCATTGGCCTGCGAGGGCAACGGTTAGAGAGAGAACGGCGCCCTTCGACGCAGCGTACGCGGTCCGTTCTGTCCACCGGAGTGCGCCGATCGATGACATGTTGATGATTGACCCGCCGTCCGACATCGCCGGCAGAGCGCATTTGCACACCAGCATGATCGAGTCCACGTTCACCGCGAAGGTGTGATGCCAATCGGCTTCAGTCATCTCAACAACCGAGGCTGATGGGCCGGTCACGCCCTGGTTGTTGACCACGATGTCGAGCTTCCCGAACCATTCCTGTGCGCGCTCGATCATCCGCTGGCAGTCGGGCAGCTGTGCCACGTCCGCTCCAACCGCGATCGCAGCGCCACCGTCGCTCGTAATGCTTTGCGCGGTCGCGGAGCCGGCACGCTCATCGACATCTGCGACCACGACGCTCGCTCCGTTCAAAGCCAGAAGCGTTGCAATGGCCTCGCCGTTGCCCACGCCACGCCCTCGTGAGCCTGCTCCGACAACGAGCGCATTCTTGCCCGCCAGACGGTCCGTTCGGCGCGGCACGGCAATTGCCCTCGGGTCGATCGATCTCGTCACGCTGTTACCCATCGCATGGCTAACCATTCTAACTGATTGTCTAGGAAGTAGGCGCTGAGTTACAAGGTTAGACGAGCTGTCTAGTTGCTTGGATAGAGACGTCCGTAGGCGCCTCGGAAACTCTCGTGCGATCAGCCGAAGAGCCCATGGTTGGCCTGCAGCGACCCGTCGTAGACCTCATAGTCACCGGTATAGAAAGCTTCAAGCTTCTGCATCGCGCCCTTCAACGCCGTTGTCGCCGCAGCCGCGCTTGCGGCGTCGTCCCAAAGGCTGATCGACGAGCCGCCGTCGGGGTCCTCGAAGTCGCGTATGAGGGCGCGCGCGCGTAAGCCCGCGGGCTGAACGCTCCCGTAGACCTCATTCCATGCCGCCTCGAAAAGGTCCCAGGATCCCGGCTTGATCCGACCCCGGGAAATACGAACGTTCATTTGGACTCCTTCCGTAGTGGTCTTTCATTGCACGGCGAGGCTACCAGACCTGTATGCTTGTATGACAGAACGATGAGCAGACACGAAGAACCCAATCACACATCCGGCGACAGGCGAGACGACGGCCTCCGCGTCAGACGCGAGGTCCTCGGCCCTGAGCATGTCGACCGCTCCATGGCCCAAGCCAGCGATTTCGCCCGGCCGCTTCAGGAGCTCGTAACCGAGTACTGCTGGGGAGCGATCTGGACCCGCCCGGGGATCGACCGCAAGACTCGCAGCTTGCTCAACATCGCGATGCTGACCGCCCTGAACCTAAATCACGAGCTTGCGGTACATGCTCGTGGAGCCCTGACAAACGGTGCGAGCGTCGACGAGATCCGAGAGGTCGTTCTCCAAGCTGCGATCTACTGCGGGGTTCCGGCAGCTCTAGATGCATCCCGCACGGTCGAGAAGGCGCTCGTGGACGCCGGAGCGCTCACTTAGAGCGAGCCGCCGCCACCCTCTCTCCCCATTAGGTCGAGCTCGCCTTTTGGTGGCTAGATATCAAGCCGCACTGTCTAATAGGTAGACAGCACAGCCTAACGTCGTGCAGCAGCGATATAGTCTGGTCATGCCTAAAGCCGTCCCCCTGCGACAAGCACAGAAGCAATTCACGCACGATCGTCTCGTGGAAGCCGCTGTCACAGAGTTTTGCGACCGCGGCTATCGCACGACCACTGTCGACGACATCGCAGCGCGCGCCGGCACGACCCGCGCGACCTTCTACAACCACTTCACCACCAAGTCGGACATCATCGTCGAGCTGATGGAAAGCGACAGCGCGTTTCGTCCCCGTTGGGATGAACTGCGCGCCTTCCCTCGCAAACCCAACCGGGAGCTCATCCGTGCCTGGTTGGCTGACACCACTTCAAGGTGGGCAAAGCACAGGGATCTGATCTCTGTGATTCGACAGGCGGTCACGATCGAGTCTGAACTTAACGCCGCCCAGGGGGAGCGCTTCCAGAAGACGCTCACGCGCTTCGTGGAGGCCATACGTCACCTGGGCTGGTCGAGCGACACGGAGGTACGGGTCGAGGCGATGTTGCTGTTCGCCCAGCTCGAGCGGATCTTTAGTTACTGGGACTTCGAGGACGCTGGCGAAGCGATCGTGTTGGATCTGCTTACAGAGAACTGGTGGCAGGCATTCCAAAGGGCCGCGAAGTCAGCGGCGAAGAACGCGTCACAGGAACCAGCACCGTCGTAGCGGCTTCGCGGCCTCGAGGACTCGAGGACTCGAGGACTTTGAGAGGCCGACGGAGCGAGATCGCGGGCATCTGTGACGTCCTCGCGATGCTCGAGGACGCGGAGAGCCAGCCCTGGAAGACTTTTGCAGCCGCAGTGGACTTCTGCGGGCTCAGCACCAAAACTCTGGATGACGTCGTCGAGAAACGACAGATCGTGGTCGCGGTCACGCATACGGTGTGAGTAAACCTGCGCTTGGATTGTCGGGTCGGCATACCGATGTCAAGGCCGGCGATGCTTGTCCTGCCATCAACAACCCGCGATTGCGGGGCTTCATGTAGAGCCGACGCGGAGACTCGAACTCCGGACCCCTTCATTACGATGAAGCCCTGAGCTGTAGTGAGGAGTCGCGTATAGTCGTGGAAATCCCTGCAAATTGCTCTTTTCACGGGGCGAGTGCGCTACCGTGAAATACGCGCAACGGCAGTTTCAGCTGCCGTTTTTCTGCCGTCAAAAGAGAAGCGCGCGGGACAAATCGGCGGTGCCCGTCGCGCGAAAACGGCGGCTCGTCGCTTTGGGACCGTCGCCTCGGCGTAGGCGTAGAGCAACTTGGCGCCGTGGCGGATGATCCCGTTCCACTCCTGTGTGGTGCCCGGCAGGAAGCCGGGCACGTCGCAGAGCGTGACGATCGGGACGTTGAACGCGTACAGGTGCGCACGAACCGCGAGCCCTTCTCCGAGGACTCGATGTCGAGCACGCCCGAGAGCTGTGCGGGCTGGTTGCCGACGACACCGACGACCTGCCCGTCGAGGCGCCCGAAGCCGCAGATGATGTTGCGCGCGAACAGCTCCTGCACCTCGAGGAACTCACCGTCGTCGATGATGTGCTGCACGACCGCGCGCATGTCATAGGGCTTGTTGGGGCTGTCAGGGACGATCGTGTCGAGCTCCGAGTCCTGGCGTTGCGGGTCGTCGGTCGAGGCCACCCGCGGCGGGGTCTCGAGGTTGTTCTGCGGCAGGAACGACAGCAGGTAGCGTGCGTCCTCCAGGCACTGATCCTCGTCCTCAGAGGCGAAATGCGCGACCCCTTACTTGGTGTTGTGCGCAATCGCGCCACCGAGATCCTCCATCCCGACGTCCTCACCGGTAACCGTCCTGACGACGTCGGGACCGGTGATGAACATGTGCGAGGCCTCCTTGACCATGAAGATGAAGTCCGTGATTGCCGGGCTGTAGACGGCACCCCCAGCGCAGGGCCCCATGATCAGGCTGATCTGCGGGATCACGCCGGAGGCACGGACGTTGCGGTAGAAGACATCGCCGTAGCCGCCGAGCGCGACCACACCCTCCTGGATCCGCGCGCCGCGGGAGTCGTTGATGCCGATGATCGGGCAGCGATCTTCTCGGCCAGATCCATCACCTTCACCATCTTCTCGGCGACGACCTCACCGAGCAAACCGCCGAACACTGTGAAGTCCTGCGAGAACACGCACACCCGGCGGCCGTCGATCGTCCCGTGCCCGCTGACCACGGCGTCCGCGTAGGGGCGATTGCGCTGCATCTCGAAGTCCGTGGTGCGGTGCCGGACGAAGACGTCGAGCTCCTGGAACGAACCCGGATCGAGCAGCTTCTCGATCCGCTCGCGCTCCGTGTACTTGCCCCTCGCGTGCTGCTTCTCCACCGCCGCCGAAGTGGTCTACGTCGATGGGTTCACCCACGGAGCGGTCCCGCCAGCTTCGACTTCTAGCTCGTCCAACACAAGCTCTGCGAACGTTGGTCATCGACAACATAGGCGAGGTGCTGAGCATCGTCGCCTTTGCGCTGTTCGAGAAAATCGGTGAATGGCGGCGGCTGTGTAAGTGGCTGGGTCAGCTCGATCTGTGACGAGCCCGAGCTGATCAGGCCGCGTCGAACTGCGATCGTGGCCGGACGATGATGAAACAGCGCGTTCTCGAAGGTGACATTCGAGACGTCGGTGACATGGGTTCCCCAGCGGCGCTCAAAGTTTGTGGCCGCGCCGTCGAGATCAAAAACGACCATCCCGACGTGCCATAGCGGAGGAAGTGCAAGCTCGGCGAACGCATTGGTGCTGGTCACAAGATCGCGCCGCGGATGAACTCGATAATCGCCCCGGTCGATGAGCCGGGTGTGAAGACACCACTGACCCCGCTGCGTCGTAGCTCGGGGATGTCCTCTGTCGGGATCGTGCCCCCGACCATCACGACAACGCCATCGAGGCCCTGGTCCCGGATCAGTTGGAGGACCCGCGGAACTAACGTCATGTGCGCTCCCGAAAGGATCGAGAGCCCAACGACGTGCGCACCCTCGTCGACAAGGGTGTCGACGATCTGCTCCGGGGTCTGGTGTAGGCCGGTGTAGCGGACTTCCATGCCCGCGTCGCGCAACGCCCGCACAATGACCTTGGCGCCCCGATCATGCCCGTCTAGGCCAGGCTTGGCAACAAGGACTCGTGTCTGATCACTCGGCGTGATGCTCATCTGGTCGCTCAATTAGTTTCCTTGTAGCTACCGAACACCGCTTGCATCGCGCCGCAGACCTCACCCACGGTGCAGTGGTCCTTGAGCGCCCGGCGCAGGACCGGTAAGAGATTGGCGTCGCCCCGTGCTGCGGAGCGGATCATGGTCAGACGCTCCGCCACCAGATCGTGGTCGCGGTCTTCCGTGAACGCTTTGAGACGCGCCACCTGGTCGCGTTCGGTGTTGGGGTGGACGCGCATGATGTCGGGGACCTCGACCTCATCGTCGATGAAGCGGTTGACCCCGACGACGATCTCCTGCTCGGTGCGGTAGCTCTCGTGGTAGCCGAACGCCGATTCTTCGATCTCGGCCTCGATGAAGTCAATCGCCCGGGCGGCGCCGCCAAGCTCGTCGACCTTGGCGATCAGCTCAGAAGCGCGCAGCTCGACCTCGTCAGTGAGTGCCTCGACGAAGTAGGAGCCGGCGAAGGGATCGACCGTGTCGGCTGCGCCCGATTTGTAGGCGAGGATCTGCTGGGTGCGCACCGCGATCTTCGCGGCCCGCTCAGTCGGCAGCGCGAGCGCCTCGTCAAAGCCATTGGAATGCAGCGATTGGGTACCGCCACAGACCGCCGAAAATGCCTGCAGCGCGACGCGCACGATGTTGTTCTCAGGCTGTTGTGCGGTCAGCGTGACGCCGCCGGCTGGGTGTGAAAGCGCAGCTTGAGGGAGCGTTCGTCCTGCGCACCGAAGCGCTCGCGCATGATCCACGCCCAGATCCGCCGCGCCGCACGGAATTTCGCGACCTCTTGGAAGGCGTTGTTGTGGGCGTTGAAGAAGAACGCCAGGCGTGGCGCGAACTCATCGACCGCCAGCCCGGCGTCGATCGCGGCCTGTACGTAGGCGATCCCGTTGGACAGGGTGAAGGCGACCTCCTGCACAGCCGATGCGCCCTTCTCGCGGAAGTGGTAGCCGGAGATCGAGATCGTGTTCCACTTCGGGATGTTCTCCTGGCAGTAGGTGAACAGGTCTGTGGTGAGCCGCACCGCGCCCTCGGGCGGGTAGATGAAGTTCCCGCGAGCGATTTACTCCTTGAGGATGTCGTTCTGAACCGTGCCACGCAACTCAGCCCCAGACACGCCCTGCTCCTCAGCGACCAGCTCGTAGAGCAGCAACAGCACGCTCGCCGGCGCGTTAATCGTCATCGACGTCGAGACCCGGCCCAACGGAATCCCATCAAACGCAGCCCGCATGTCATCAATCGAATCGATCGCCACGCCGGTGCGCCCGACCTCTCCAAGGCAACGCGGATCGTCTGAATCGAGCCCCAGCTGAGTCGGCAGGTCAAACGCCATACTGAGGCCAGTCGAGCCCTGCTCGAGCAGATAGCGGTAGCGCTGATTGGACTCCTTCGCGCTCACGTAGCCCGCGTATTGGCGGATCGTCCACAGCTGCTTGCGGTACATCTCGGCATGCACGCCCCGCGTGAACGGATACTCGCCAGGCTCACCGAGCCGCCGTGACCGGACCCCGTTCATGGGTCCACCTGCTGTGAGAGCTGGTGGTTGGTTGGTTGCTTCAGGGTAAGGATGCCGCCGGCGTTGAACGGAAGGAGCCGTAGGCCGACTGCAGTTCAGCGCTGGCGGGCGCGGCCTCATGGGTGGCCCGCCAGCCTTCGGCGAACGCCGCCGGCGTCATCATGCCGTGCGCGCGGTGGGAGGCCTGCGGCGGTTGTAGTCATCGCGGAAGTCCTCGACCATTACCTTGGCCTCAGCGAGACAGGAGAACACCTCGACGGCGAGGAGCTCATCCCGGACGCGGCTGTTGAACGACTCCACGAACGGGTTCTCCCACGGGCCGCCGGGCTCGATGAACGCCGCCCCGGTCCGGGAGAAGCGACACCAGTCCTTGAGCGCCGCAGAGGTCATCTCGGGCCCGTTGTCACAGCGGATGAACTCCGGATAGGTCCCGCGCTCGCGAACGATCCGGTCTAGCACGTCGACCACGCGGTCGGCGTCGATCCGCCGCTCGGCCTCCATCGCCAGCGCCTCGCGGGTGAACTCGTCGACGACGTAGAGCAACTTCACGGCACGACCGTCGTCAGTGACGTCGAACTGGAAGTCAAAGCTCCAGACGTGATCAGGCCGCTCAGCTCTCAGCCGATCGCCCGGCACCGTCGATTCACCGCGGCGCTGGCGTTTGCGCCGCTTGGCAGGCACCCGCAGCCCCTCCTCACGCCACAGACGCTGCACCCGCTTGCGGTTGATCTGCCAGCCCTGCTCAAGCAGATGCTGATGCGCTTGGCGATACCCCCAGCGAGGTCGCTTGCGCGAGAACGACCGCAGCTCAGCTCGCAGCGCGGCGTCGTCCCGGGCGACCATCGGCTCACGTCGCTGCATTGACCGGGGCTGGCCGACATACCGGCACGCCCGCCGCTCCGACAGGCCGAGACGGTCCTGCAGCATCAGGACCGCCCGGCGTCGACGCTGCGGGCTTACCAGTTTCCCCGGTTCACCTCGCGCAACGCCTGGTTCTCGAGGAGCTGGTCCGCGACGATCCGCTTCAGCCTCACGTTCTCGGCCTCGAGCTCCTTCAACCGCTTCACATCGTCGGCCTTCATCCCACCGAACTGGGCGCGCCGCCGGTGATAGGTCGCCTCCGAGACCTCCAAGTGCTTCCAGCCCTCCGGCAGCTCCATCCCCTCGCCGAGCAGCCGATCGGCCTCCCTCAGCTTGCGGACGATCTGCTCCGGGCGACCGGACCGAATCCCGGGGAGCCGGCCAGCCGCGCTAAATCAGCCGGCAGATCCGACTCCGCATACGCCCGGCCAACCTCAATACCCGAATCCGTAAAACGACGAGGATCATCAGGACCACCAACCGGCGCGACAGACTGATGCTCATCCATCGGCATCACGAAAAGGCACCATCATCAGAGACGATTAGAGCGAGCGTGTCGCCGATTGACACTGCCGCGCCGACCGCGGCGCCGAGCTCGACGACCACGCCGGCCTTGTGCGCGGTGATCTCGTTCCCCATCTTCATAGCCTCGATCACACAGATCAGCGCACCCTCCTCCACGGCCGCGCGCTTCTCGACAGCGACCCGGAAGATGGTGCCCTGCAGCGGCGAGGTGAGCGTGTCGCCGCTGTGCCCGTTGCTTGAGGACACCGAGCCGGTGCGGGCCGTACGTCGCGGGACGGGGCGGGCTGCCTGGGGCGCTGCAGCTCTGTTGGGGGCCAGCGGGCCCCCAACAGAGGGCGAGCCGATGACCTTGACGTCAAAGCGGTTGCCGGAGACCTCGACGGTGCGCTCCTGCTCGGTCTTGGGCTGCTCGCCATCAACAGCCTTCTCGACCTTGGGAAAGGCGAGCGTCTTGAGCCAGGCGCGGTCCTCGATCAGGTCACTGCAGGTCTCCGCGACCGCCCACTGGTCGGTCTGCAGGATCGCGGTGTGGAACGGCAACAGCGTCTTGAGCCCTTCGATCTCGTACTCGCCAAGTGCCCTGAGCATGCGGGCGGTCGCCTGCTCACGGTCGGCGTCCCAGACGATCAGCTTGCCGATCATCGGGTCATACATCGGCGAGACCTCAGAGCCGGGGCTCCTGCCCGGTGCGGGCGCAAAGTTCTTGGCGGCGTCCTCGGCGTTGATGCGGCACTCGATCGCATGCCCGCGGAGCACCACGTCGTCCTGGGTGATCGAGAGCTCTTCACCGGCGGCGACGCGGATGCCCTCCTTGACGATGTCGACACCGGTGACCATCTCGGTCCGCAATGCTCGACCTGCACACGCGTGTTCGTCTCCAAGAAGAAGAACCCGCCGTCCTGCAGCAGCCCCTCGATCGTGCCGGCACCCGAGTAGTTCACGGCGGCGGCCGCATCGGTACCGATCTTGCCGATCCGCTCACGCAAACCCGCAACGGCTTCGACAGCAGGGGCGGGGGCCTCCTCGATCAGCTTCTGATGACGACGCTGCAACGAGCAATCACGCTCACCCAAATGGATCACGTTGCCGTGCTTATCGGCCAGGATCTGCACCTCAACATGCCTGGGATCGGGCAGATACCGCTCCAGATACACGGTCGCGTCGGAGAAGAACTTCTCCCCCTCCCGCGCCGCACCCTCAAACGCCTCCTCAAGCTTGTCCTCGCTCAAAGCAACACGGAAGCCCTTACCACCACCACCACCGGCGGCCTTGACCGCCACCGGATAACCGATCTCCGCATCGATAATCCGCCGCGCATCCTCAACGCTCTCCACCGGCGCGGTTGTGCCCGGCACGATCGGCACCACCGGCCGCCGCCATCAACTCACGTGCCCGAGTCTTCGAGCCCATCGCCTCGATCGCGCTCGCAGACGGGCCGATGAACGTGACCCCAAACTCCTCGAGACGCGCAGCAAACCCCGCATTCTCAGCCAGAAACCCATAACCCGGGTGCACCGCCTCAGCCCCCGAGGAACCGATCACCTCGACCAGCTTCTCGACATTCAGATAGCTCTCACTCGCCGGACCGGGACCGAGCAGAAAGGCCTCATCGGCCCGCTTTACGTGCGGGCATCGCGATCAAGCTCCGAATAGACCGCGACCGACGCGACCCCAAGCTCCTCGCACGCCCGAATAACACGAACTGCGATCTCACCACGATTCGCCACCAGGATCTTTGTGAAGATTACGCTCTCGTCCTCAAATCACTGGACCGTTTCGCACCGACGCGAAACGCAACGGGCTGGCTAGTCACGCGAGAGGAGTAGGGCGATTCCCTGACCGCCACCGATGCACAAGGTGACCAGGCCGAGCGACAGGTCGCGGTCCTCCATGTCGTCAAGGATCTTGGTAGTGATCACCGCACCGGTCGCACCGATGGGATGACCAAGCGCGATCGCCCCGCCATTGGGGTTGACCTTCGCGGGGTCGAGCCCGAGGTCATCGATCACGGCCAGCGCCTGCGCAGCGAAGGCCTCGTTGAGCTCGATCACCTCGACCTCGTCGACGGTCCGTCCCGCCGACTCAAGAGCCTTGCGTACCGCCGGCACGGGCCCAATTCCCATAATCTTCGGGTCCACACCGCAGGACGCGTACGAGAGGATTCGGGCACGTGGGCGCACGCCGAGCTCATCGGCGCGTGCGGCGCTCATCAATACCACGGCGGCACCAGCGTCGTTCATACCTGAGGAGTTGCCGGCGGTCACCGTGCCCTCCTCCTTGAACACAGGCTTGAGCCGCGCCATCGACTGCACCGAGGCCTCTTCACGGATGTGCTCGTCGCGAGCGAACGCGACCGTCTCACGCTTGAGGCGCACGGGCACGGGCACGATCTGGCGAACGAAGCGGCCCTCCGCCCGGGCCATGGCGGCGCGGCGGTGCGACTCGACAGCGAACTCATCCTGGCGCTCGCGCGAAATCGACCCGCGTTCGGCGAGATTCTCCGCGGTCGCACCCATCAGAATCGAGTTGAAGGGATCGGTCAGTGCGCCCATCACCGGGTCGACCATCGTCGTGTCTCCCATGCGCGTACCCCAGCGTGCTGACGGCAGCCAGTACGGAGCGCGGCTCATCGACTCGGCGCCGCCGGTGAGCACGACCGCAGCCTCACCGGTTTGGATCGCCTGGGCTCCGGAGACGATCGCTTGGACCCCTGTGCCGCAGAGGCGGTTGACGGTGTAGGCCGGTGTTTCCTTTGGCACGCCAGCCTTAATCGCGACGACGCGCGCCATGTAGGCGTCCGCCGGCTCGGTGTGGATCACGTTGCCGAAGACAACGTGATCGATCGCGTCGGGCTTGACGCCAGCGCGATCGATGGCTGCCGTGGCGGCGGCGGCCCCGAGATCTGACGGCGACACGTCAACAAACGCCTTTCCGTACGTTCCGATGGCAGTACGAGCAGCGGATGCAATCACGACATCAGTCATGGCGAGAGGAATGGTGCCTCTGTACAGGCACGAAGATCCTGCAGAGGCATCTCTGTTAGCTGTTCGACCAAACGCATCTCGCGGGAGCTCGCGCCCACAAAGTCGAAGACCGCGAGGTCCGTGATCAATCGGTCCACTACGCCACGACCCGTCAGCGGCAATGTGCACTCTTGACGGATCCGTGGCGCCCCGGTTCGCGTCGTGTGCTCCATGAGCACGATCGTTCGCTTAGCGCCAGCCACGAGATCCATGGCGCCACCCGGACCCTTTACCATCTTCCCGGGAACCATCCAGTTGGCGAGATCGCCAGCGGCGGAAACCTCTAGGCCCCCGAGGAAGGCAAGATCCACATGCCCTCCGCGGATCATCGCGAAGGACAGCGCGCTATCGAAATACGAGGCGCCGGGCACAGCGGTCACGGTTTCCTTCCCAGCATTGATGAGATCTGGATCGACCTCATCCTCAGTGGGGTATGGGCCGATGCCTAGCAGGCCATTCTCGGATTGCAGTAGGAGGCCCTGGTGGTCCAGAGACGCATCGGCAAGCCGCGTCGGTAAGCCAATCCCAAGGTTTACGATCAGCCCGTCGCCCAGCTCGCGCGCTGCTCGGGCGATGATTCTGTCTCGTGGTTCTGAGAGAGTCACGAAGGTTTCGTCGTAAGACGTTCGATGGTCTTGGGGTCCGGCGAGGCGCGGACTACCCGTTGCACGAACGCAGCAGGCGTGTGGATGAGATCGCCATCAAGTTCGCCCACCTCGACCAGCTCCTCAACTTCGGCGATGGTCGTTCTTCCAGCCATGGCCGCGAGCGGGTTGAAGTTGCGGGCGGTTCGGCGGTAGACGAGGTTGCCAAGATGGTCGCCGCGCCATGCCCGCACGAGCGCGAAGTCGGCAATTACGGCTCGTTCGAGGACACAGGTGTTGCCATCGAACTCTCGGGTCTCCCGTGTGTCCGTCAGTACGGTGCCAGCGCCGGAGCGGGTATAGAAGGCGGGGATCCCTGCACCGCCAGCCCGGAGCCGCTCGGCCAGCGTGCCCTGGGGCACCAATTCCACATTTAGCTGACCGGAAAGGTAGAGCTGCTCGAAAGCCTTGTTTTCGCCGACATAAGACGCGATCACAGACGAGATCTGTCTATTTGAAAGCAGGACGCCGAGCCCGACACCATCAATCCCGAGGTTGTTGCTATAGACGGTCAAGTCAGCTACGCCGGCCGAGCCGAGAGCCTGAATAAGCGTGAACGGCACTCCCACCACTCCGAAGCCGCCGACAGCCAGCCTGGCCCGAGACGGAATGTCCGCGACAGCTTGATCCGCGGACTCCCACAGCTTGCTTGCTGCTGGACGTCTCTCCATAGGGACATATGATCCCGAAGCCCGATCCAGTGATCAAGCCTAATGTTCCACTGACTCTTATAGACTCAATCTATGGATGTTCGGCAGCTTCGATCGTTCGTCGCGGTCGCCGAGGAGTCGCATTTCACGAGAGCTGCTGAGCGCCTCGGCATCAAGCAATCCTCCCTCTCAAGTCAAGTCCGACTGCTCGAGCAAGAAGTCGGTCTGCCGCTTTTTGACAGAACGACACGGCGCGTCGCTTTGACCGACGCCGGTGTGTTCCTGCTCACGCGTGCACGCGACGTGATCGCTCAAATTGACGACACAACGTCCGAGCTCAGAGGTATGAAAGGGGACCTACAGGGCCACGTCAGAATCGGGTTGACGACGACGATTGCCTGCGTCGACGTTATCGGACTGCTCGCGCATTTCCATCGACGGCACCCACTTGTCGAACTGGCGGTAGTGGAGGACCTGAGCGTGCATCTTGCCGGGCAATTGCGAAGCGGCACGCTTGACATCGGCATTCTCTCTGGGGCGTCTGCCGATGAACTACGAGGGCTCAACGTCCGCCCCTTTGCAAGCGAGGAGCTGGTTGTGATTGTTCCGAAGGACCATCGCCTTGCTCACGCCAAGCGGGTTGGGCTAGAGGACCTCAGAGATGTCGATCTCGTACTTCCGCCTACAGGCGCAACGATTCGGAGTTCGGTAGAGACCGCTGCGAAAGCCCAGGGTTGGGTTCCACGGGTCGTATGTGAGTCGGTTCACGTTGAGCGGATGACGGCGCTCGTCGCCGCGCATTTGGGCCTCGGAGTCCTGCCTCGATCGGACGCACAGAGCCACGCCACAACGGTCGCGGTCATCGACCTTGGCAACCCCTCGCTTGCCCATGATCTTTCGATTTGCTGGCGCAGCCGCAGGACATTTCCGCCCCAGGTTCGAGCGCTTCTAGATCACGCACGCGAGCTACTCGGAGATTAGGTTGTTGGCGTCAGGCGATGGGTGATCAGCACGTTGCAGAACACCTGCCGACCGACGCGACTTCCCTGCGCACTCAAATGCGGAAGGCACGTGAGAAGCACACTGAAACACCCGGTAGCGGCCTACAAGCGCGACGAATACGGCGCAGCCCATAAGGTTCCTCCGGCTCATGTTCCGCGAACTCTCTCTCTCGAGAGCCGGAGGATAATTTCCGGCGCAACCGTCGCCGGGGATAGCGCGGGTACGAGGCGCACGACTGCGACAATGGCCTCCACGCGGATCAAGTCCTGCGCCGGCCCGCCCCCTTTGATGAACTTGGCCCAGGTCGGCATCAACCGATCCGGGGCAGAACCCGACCGACTTGATGCGGTCCGTGCCGAGTTCCTTGTTCATCGCGGCCGTTTAGGCGTTTAGGCGATCACTGCAGCCCTGCGCGCGGAGTAGACCGAAACCATCCCTCGGGGCGCTTTCCGGCGAGCGACGACAGGTTGCACCTTGCCGTGCTCTGCGCCTGCAGCCAGTCGAGTTTCAAGATGAAACAGGATGATCGCTCGCAGGCTCATGTCCAGCTGCGTGTCGATCAATTTCGTCTGGTGCTCATGCGCGGGCCCCGCCCCAGTGGCCGCCAGGTCTTCAGTTTGCCGGCGGACAGGGTCAGCCTGTATCCATCGGCGCCGAGCGCTTCCGCGATGGCGAGGCCGATGCCTCGCGAGGCTCCCGTACGAGGGCGGCGCGCTCTGACATGCAATGCACGCTACCACGCGACTCTGAGCCCTTTACCTCCTCTGAGAAAGCGGCTAGTGGCGTCCGATGAAGTCGGCGATCGCGCGCTCCCAATCCGCCAACGCAGGTTCGAACTGGGTGAGTGGCACCGAGGGTAACCAGTGCAACACGCGCGTACAGCCGGCCTCAGCCAGGCGCTCGAGATCCTTCGGCTCAGCCGGAACGCCGATCGCCTGGAAGTCGATGCGCCGGTCAGCGCGGGCACGGAGTTCATCCACCCGGGCAAACAGATTCTTAGCGCGGTAGTTCGGGGCCCAAGCGTCGCCGAAAGCCAGGACACGATCGAGCACGGTAGGGCCATCACCGCCGACGAGAACTGGCGGGTGCGGCTTCTGGGCTGGCTTTGGCCACGACCAGATCCTGTCGAAGTTGACGAACTCGCCGTGGTAGGTCGCCTCAGGCTCAGTCCAGATCGTCTTGATCGCCTCAACACGCTCCGTCAACAGGCGCATCCGCGTGCGCGGATCGGTGCCATGGTTCCGGAGCTCCTCCCGGTTCCAACCGGCACCCACCCCAAACTCAAAGCGGCCACCCGAGAGATGGTCGATCGAAGCGGTCTCCTTTGCGGTAATGATCGGGTCGCGCTCGGTGACGAGCGAAATGGCGCTGCCGATGCGCAGGTGTGTGGTCGCCACAGCAGCCGCGGTGAGCGCAACGAATAGGTCATACGTGTGGAAATACTTCTCCGGCAGGACCGCACCGACGTCCAGAACGCTACCGCCCGGGAAGACGGTCTCACGGCTGGCTGGAATGTGAGTGTGCTCGGCGAAGAAGAGAGATTCAAGCCCGTGCTCCTCGGCCAGACGGGCGATCGTGCCCGGGCCGACTGCATTGTGTGTCGGGAAGTATCCAATCGCGAATTCCATACGTGACAACCTATCGTTACGCGCTCGCTGGCGCATCGCCATTGTGGGTTTTCGCTTCGCCGGGGCTGGTGCCACACGCCGCTTTGATGTGCTTTGGGCCCAGCCGGGCCCGTGCAGCAGCGGCAGACTGTCGCAAGCAACAGTTGCGCCCGCGAGGTGCCGCGAGCGATACTCTCGCAGCTGCCGCTCGGCAGGCGATGCTTCGAGTCAGGTGACCAACTCTGGATGCCTGCAGTGTCGGCATCCAGAGTTCATCGACATGGTTCCAAGTACCTCGCCCGCTATGCGGCTGCGAAACTGCGCTCATTCAAGGGGCAAGCGGCTCTTTGCAACCGCACGATCATGGAGAACGTCGTCCTCGGTACCCGTACGCTCAAGCTGACTCGCAGTGAACGCCACGCACTATGCCACTCGGTGCTCGAGCAATTTCCCCGCGCTAAGGAATCGTGCCGGAAAGCGGGCTGGCGGCCTCCGCGGAGGCAATCAGCAGATGATTGCTATCGCCCAGGCTCTTACTTCGCGCCCCGCGTGTCCCTCTTCGACGAACCTTCTGCCGAACTCGCCCCAGCAGTCGTAAGTGAGGCGTTCGAATGAGTCGGTGCGATCGGCGATCAGGGAATGGCAATCCTGCTGGTCGAGCGGCTCGCAAAACAGGCACTCGAAATCGCCGGCCACGTCACCCTGGGGGGGGACGGGTGCGTGACCGCGACAAGCGCCCCTAACGAGTTTTACGCTTCGCCCGAACCCCAAGAGGTCTACCTAGGAGGCCCAAATGCACTCCAGTAACCGCCGCTCATGAGCGCGCGTGACAAAGCCAGCATCGTCGGTGTCGGGATGACGCCGATCGTGCGCAGATCCGATAAGTCGACGCTTGAGATGGCTGTCGAAGCAAGCCTCGCCGCGCTCGATGATGCGGGGTTGAGCCCGCACGACGTTGACGGCTTCGTCACTTTTCAGCTCGGGGACTCCATCCCTGCTCTAGCCGTCGCCGCAGCCCTCGGAGTGCCCGTGGTCCGCTGGTACAGCGAGCTACAGATGGGTGGCCCGGGGGCGGCCCTCGGCATCGCCGACGCCGCGCTCGCTATCGCCGGCGGTGCGGCGAATACCGTCCTCGTGTTTCGCTCGATGTCAGGACGCTCTGGAGTCCGGATGGGGAGATACGGAGCCGATGGCGGTGCGGGGGACTATCGCCAGTGGATCCTCCCTTACGGCTTCACCGGACCGCCGCAGGTCTACGCCCTCTGGGCCAGGCGCCACATGCACGAATTCGGGACGACGGTTGAGCACCTCGGCGCCGTCGCCGTGGCCATGCGTGAGCATGCGCAACTCAATCCCGACGCCTACTTCTTCGGCAAGCCGATCACGCTCGCGGATCACCAGGCGTCAAGGATGGTGTCGAGTCCGTTTCGACTACTCGACTGTTGCCTGGAGAACGACGCAGCAGGAGCCGTGGTGATCACCCGTGCCGACCGAGCGTCGGCATGTGCACATCCGCCGGTCCACATAGGGGGATTCGCTGCCGGGGCAGGCCCGGCGCCGGCTATGCCGTCGCTCGAATGGCCGGATTTCACGAAGATGTATAGCGCCTACCTCGCCGACGCAGCGTTTGCTATGGCCGGACTTGAGCGATCCGACGTCGACTTGGCACTTCTCTACGACGCCTTCACACTCGCCGTCATCGTGCAACTGGAGGATCTCGGATTCGTCGACCGCGGCGACGGCGGACCCTTCGTCGCCGAAGGGAACATCGCTCTCAATGGTCGCCTGCCAGTCAACCCGAACGGAGGTCTCTTGTCTGAGGGTTACATACACGGAATGAATAACCTCATCGAAGGCGTACGGCAGCTTCGCGGCGAGGCGGGCCACCGGCAGATTCCGGGGGCCGAGGTCGCCGTGGTAACCGCTAGCGAAGGTCCCAGAGGGGGCGTGACTCTCCTTCATGCCTAAGCCAGCACCGATCCCCGATCCTGAAAGCACGCCGTTCTGGAATGGTGCTGCGCAGCATCGCCTTGTCATACAGTGCTGTACGAGCTGCGGCACCTTCCGCCATCCACCCGGCTTCGTCTGCGGTAACTGCGGGTCGCGTTCGCTGGAATTTCGAGAGGTATCCGGCTCGGGAACGCTTTACAGCTTCACTGTCAGCGAGCAAGCATTCGTCCCTGGATTCGAGGATTCTCTTCCGCTCGTCATCGGCCTCGTCCAGTTGGATGTACCAGGCATCGTGCGATTTTTGTGCAACATTCCGCTCGAACTGGCGGACCAGTTGGTCGTAGATATGCCGATGCGTGTCGCCTTCGAGGAGCTGGAGTCTGGAGAGGTCATCCCCCAGTTCCTGCCGGCATGAGCGGTCGGACTGGCGCTTTCGCCAGTCGTCTCGTTGGAGATTGTCGTCAACGCCCGCGCGATGCCACACTGCTCGATCGAGTCGGCGTTTCGGTTGCTGCACGCCGTACAGAAATAGAGCAGTAGTTGGGCTCACGTCAGTTCCGCCCCCCCGAGTACATGCCACAAATTCAAACGGTCAAAGGGCCGATTGACTCCGCAGCGCTCGGCAGAACGTTGATGCACGAGCACCTGTTCGTAGTTAATCCCGAGCTCCAATCGAACTTTCCAGGCTACGGCGGCTGGGACGAAGAAGAGCAGCTTCGGTCCGGGGCCCAGAAGCTGAATGCATTGCACGCTGCCGGCTACAGCACACTCGTCGACGCGACCGTGATGCCGATGGGACGAGACGTGCGGCGCATCCGCCGTCTCGCTGAACTTACCGACCTCAACATCATCGTCGCCACGGGGCTATACGTATTCGACGAGATCCCGGGCGCGTTATCCGTACGACCGCCCAAAGGGCAAGAGGATCCGCTAATCGACCTCTTCCGCAGTGATATCGAGGTGGGGACGGGTAGCACCGCCATTCGCGCCGGGATCATCAAGGTGGCGACGGACCGGCCAGGCATTACACGGGGGTCAGAACGGGTTCTTCGCGCCGCGGCGCAGGCCCATCGCCAGACGGGCACCCCGATCACAACGCACTCGCGGCCTCGCCTCCGCGGAGGCCTCGACCAGCAACGGGTATTCGCGGAAGAGGGCGTCGATCTGAGTCGAGTCATCATCGGCCACAGCGGGGACACCACCGACGTCGATTACCTTGAAGAAGTAGTCGCTAACGGCTCTTACATCGGGATGGACAGATTCGGAATCGATTGGATTCCGTTTGAAGAGCGGGTAGAAATTGTGCAGAAGATGTGTGCTCGTGGCCACAGCAACCGGATGGTGCTGTCCCACGACGCGTCCTTGTTCACGGATTGGGGTTCGCCGACGTTTCCGCACTGGCACTACCTACATCTCGATGACGACGTCCTCCCCGAACTCCGCCGACGAGGCGTTACAGACGATCAGATCGATCAGATGCTGATCGAGAATCCCCGCCAGATCTTCGAGAACCAGGAGCCCTACTGACATGGCATTTCAGCTCGTGACCGAGGACGGCGATGCTGAGCTTCGCGCGTTTCGCCAGCACACACTCTGGAGTCTGCTCGCGGATCTCGAGCACGACCGCGGCAGCTCCGACGCACTTGTGGCATTCGATGATGACGAGGACACCACGCGCTGGACTTTCGGGGAGCTAGCCACCCGCGCGAGGATTCTCGCGGACAACCTTGTGCGAATCGGCGTTCGGCGCGGAGATCGGGTCGCGATCTTGATGACAAACCGGCCGGAGTTCGTCGCGATGTACTTTGCTCTGGGCCGGATAGGGGCGATCGCGGTGCCCATCAGTACCCGTCTTGCCCCCCCGGAGATCAAGTACGTACTCGGCCACTCGCGGGCTCGACATGTGGTTTTGCTCGACCGGTTCAGGAAGCTCGACTTCGTCACGATGCTTCACGAGCTTCTGCCTAGCTTTGCTAACTCAACTCCCGGCGCACTCTACGACGAAACTCTGCCCGAGCTTCGAAACGTGGCCGTGTTGACCCGCGACCGCAGCCCGTACTGCGGTCCCGCGCATGATTTTCGCTCGTTGATCCGACAAGCGGAAGGCGAGTCCGTAGCTCTCGCGGCTGCCCTGGAAGCGCAGGTGTCCCCTAGCGATCTCGCAATGGTCAAATACACGTCTGGCAGCACAGGGTTTCCGAAGGGCGTGATGCTCGAGCACGGCGGTCTCGTTGCCGACGGTTTTCTTTTGAGCACGCGCCTGCAGCTGCGCCCTGATGACCGCTGGTTTTCCTGCGCCCCGCTCGTTCACGTCGCGGGCAGCGTCTGGGGTCTACTCAGCGCCTACGCCAGCGGTGGTGCGCTCGTCATCGACGAGACATTCAATCCGGATCGAACCCCTAGGCTGGCTCAGCAGGAGAAATGCACGATCGTCTTCGGTGTACCGTCTGTGCTGCGAGACATAACTGCGGCTTTGAGGGCGGTCCACACGGATCTCCCTACCGTCAGGATCATCGGTGCCGCGGTGGAGCCCGCCATGGCGGTGAACATCAGGCAGATTGTGCCGTCCGTGGAGACCACAATCAACTGTTACGGGATGACGGAGACGTACGCGAACATCGCGGTCTCAAGTCCCGACGATCCTCCCGAGTTGCAAAGCACTAGCTGTGGACAGGTCTACGACGGCATCGAGTGTCGCGTCGTCGACCCGGCCACTGGCGAGGAAGTGCCCACAGGAGAGGTGGGGGAGGTACAGGTCAGGGGCTTTGTGATGCGCGGCTACTGGGAGGATGCCGCGGCAACGTCAGACGCATTCACCACAGATGGTTGGCTGAAGACCGGCGATCTCGCCTCTATCGACGCCGACCGATACTTGATATATCGCGGCCGCATCAAGGCAATGCTGAAGGTCGGCGGCGAGAACGTCGCATCGGAGGAGATCGAGCGGCGCATCGCCGAACATCCTGCGGTAAAGGACGTGGTCGTCGTCGGTGTGCCCGATGAGCGCTTGGATGAGCGCCCGTTCGCCTACGTCTCGCGGTACGCGAACGAGGATCTCGACGCAACCGAGCTACAGAGCTGGTGCGCGGCCGGGCTTTCCCGGTTCAAGATCCCGGCCGGGTTCGTCATTGTCGACGAGCTCCCACGCACAGGCAACGGCAAGGTCGATCGCCCTACCATCCAGAGGCTGGCCAACGAGTTATACGCAAACCTGGAGTCCGAGCCGGCGGCCTGATGCGACGCCACGACGACTGAACACACAAAGATCGTCTCGATCGGAGCGTTGCCGAAGTAGTCTCTAACCGGACGCGGCCCGATCTCGCATTCGATACTCGTCCATGGAAGAGCGAGTGTGGCGGGCACCGGCTCCACATCTATGATGACCGCGTCTTGGCCCCACCGAAGCGATCGCTCTCCGCGAGCCAAGCCTCCCTCTGTACTCGTCGTCCTTTGCGAAGGACTGCCCCTCGTGCCGACCACTCACGAGTCTGCCCGGCGTGCCGGCTGTCCCAGCTGAGGACCGATCACTGGCGAGCTTGCGCCTCGGGCGCCGGTTCGATGATTCCCGACCTGATTGCCCTGACGATGAGATCGGTCTTTGTCTTGGCGTTGAGGAGCGTCTTCAGGTTCTGGATATGAAAGCGGACGGTGGACTCGGAGATGAACAGGCTCGCTCCGATCTCACCGTTTGTGAACCCTTGCGCGGCAAGCTCAAGCACTCGGGTCTGCCGCGGAGACGGTGTAGGCCGCTCACTCCGCGACACAGAGAGCTGGTGTAATTGCTGCACGATGACCGGTGCCTGCGTCACATCAGGCTTCGGTGAAAAGCCACCAACTTGCTCTATCGTCTCACGCAGCTTCGTTAGTCCGGCGGCCTTTGTGACGTATGCAGCAGCACCAGCTTGTAGGGCGCTCCTGACAACCTCCTCGCTCAGATACGAGCTGAGCAGGATGACGGCAAGTCGAGGCCGCGCGGAAATCAGCTCACGACATAGGTCGATGCCGGACATGTCGGGGAGACGGAGGTCCACGAGCGCTACGTCGGGCATCACACGCTCAACGAGCTGCAGCGCCTCCTGAGCAGTCCCCACCGTTCCAATCACGCGGATTTGGCCTGGGACTCGAAGGACCGTCTTCAGACCTTCGCGCACGACCTCATGATCGTCGACGATCATCACCCTCATGACCGTATGATCGCATACCGGCCGATCCGCGACAGCGACATTCGCGCGCTGACGCGGTGGACAGGTTGGCCCGCGCTGAGACGCCCGACAGGCTTCGGAGACACGCGACAGTCAGGTACGACGACGCGCGCGGTGCTACCAGGCCGCGATAGGACAAGTCACCGTCACGCTCATACCGCCGGCCGGCGCGCGGCGAACGTGCAACTCGCCTTGTTGCTCACGAACAGACCGGCGGAGGCTACTCAACCCGTGCCCCCAGGAGCTCTCAGTCGACGGGCCCAGCCCGTCGTCAATGACCCTGACCACCAGCCGATGGGAGTCATCAGAATAGATCTCGATCATCGCGCGGCACGGTCCGCCGTGTTTGGCAGCATTTATGAGCGCCTCGCGTGCGACGCGCAGCAGAGTCTCGACGAGCGGCTGACTTAGGCGCTGCAGGACCCCCGTCAGCGAGTCCTCTACGTTGACCTTCACAGGGAGCCCGAACTCAGCTTCAACGCGCTCAACGACAGCCATCAGCCGCTCAACCAGATCTCCCTGCGGCTGATGAGACAGATGCCCGATAACCTCGCGAAGCGCGGCATCACCTTCCGCAATCAGCGATCGGATGCTCGTCAGCATAGCTGCGTCGAGCGGACTACGGGATGGCATCTCCAGCAGACCATCCAGCCGCACCTGAGCGGCGAAAAGAAGCTGAGCGGCATCGTCGTGGAGCTCGTCAGCGATACGCTGTCGTTCCCGAAGTCGTACTAGTTCGTCACGTTTGCGACGGTACCTATCGGCCGCCCAAGCCAGAGCGATCAGCTGCGCCAGCCTCTGCAGTGCATCTCGCTCCTCCGGATCAAACGGCTCACCGAGCACACGGATGGCGGAAAGCGTTCCAATTCGCTGCGGGCCAAAGTGCACTGGGACATGAAGTTGAGTCCAGCCGGCATCTCCAGCGCCAGTTGGCCGAGCGACGTCTGAGATCATTCCAGGGTGACTTGCCGCCACCGCCAATGCCGTCCGCACCTCTGGGAGGTCGGCCGACTCGGGGCGCACGCCGATGGGGGCTCCGCTAGCCGGCGTCATGCATACCACTTCAGCGTCGGTTACGACCCGAGCTTGGTCACATGCCGGGGCAAGGGCCACCTGCAGGCTGTCGCCTGAAATCACTTGGAGAGCAACGTTGTTGAGCGTCCGCTCGAGTTGCTCGTGACGACGGGCCTGTACGAGCTCCCGCATCAAGGTGACCGATCTAGCAATGCGGACTGACATCTGCTCGAGTGCGGAGATGTCCTCAAACGAAAAGGGCGCGGACTTGTCAGCCACATGAAGCACACCGACGGCCTCTGGACCTATGTAGAGCGGAATGGACGCTATCCGGGTGGGCCGGAAAAACGTGACCCACTCGGCCATCAATGACGGGTCATCAGCCGGAGCATTACTCGCGTACGAAATTCCACTCGCGAACACGCGTGCCGAGTTACTCTCACGATGGCTAACATCAATCTGGTAGCAGGCGGCGGTTTCTCGCCTGGTCCTGAAGAACCCAGGAAGCGTCTGAAGGACGCCGAGTGACCTGTCCCAGACCATGAGGCCCACGCGTACAGGGCCGAACGTCTCGGCCAGAATGCGCTCCAGGCCTGCCGTAAAAGTCGTGAAGTCCTGGGCGGTGATCAGCAAGTCATCGAACTCTGATCCGTTGACCCGCTCGGTATTAGCGATTGTCACGCCCTGGTGTTCCCGGCGAGCGGCGACGAAGCCGGCATGGCCCGCAAACGCACGAACGATGCGGCTCGGGATGGGCCTCTCGGGATCGGCGTTAAAAGCGAACAGCGTGCCGAAGCGTCGGTCCTGACGAACGCATGGCACGGCCACTACTGACCCAAGGCGTAGCTGCTCCAGAACTGCGGCCCCACTAGAGTCGCCAGCGTCATCGCCTGCCGCGTATCGTTCAAGCGCTAGTAGATCCTCATCGGATAGAACCGAAGCGTCTATGCCAGATCCGCGGACGAGCTCGGTCCCCTCCACCGTCAGGCGCAGAACAGAGGCGTCGCAGGCCAAGGTGTCGCGGGCCGCGGCGAGCAGCTGCGTGACCTCATCCGGCCCGTCCCTTGTATTGACACATCGGACCTCGGCCATCAGCGGGCCGGACTAACGGGCAGCACCCTCGGGGGCATCGACCGTGATCGTGTCATAGTTCGCCGGCACACACATCTCGACAAGCTTGTAGTCACCACTAATAGGGCCCACGAAGTGCCGCATGTTCGGACCCGATCCAATACAGACGGCATCGCCGGGCACCAAATGACGTCGCGTACCATTCTCGACGCGCAAATCCGCTTTGCCCTCCAAGATGTAGAACCACTGGGCCATCGAGTGATAATGCCAGCCTGTCCCTTCGTCGTTCCCCCTACCGCCTGCCATCGCGACTGTGTGTAGGTGGACTCGTCCGCCCGTCGGGTCACGCGTGCCCAAATCCCGATACGCAAAGAAGTCGCGAGGCCCGTTACCAACGACGTAGTTCTCGTCTACGTCTCGCGTGTAAACCGGTTTCCGGCTCGGATCCAAGTCCGCAGCACGCGCCGGAAGCTCCGACTCGCGCCCGTGAATCGTCTTCACTTCTGCCGGGCATGTGATCTCAAAGAGCTCGTAGTCAGGCGAGCAGACGGTCTCTTCATGGAAGTACAGAGGCGGCTGATAACCGGAATCCCCAGCCCTGAGCGTTACCTCGCCGTCCTCAGTCCGGATCTTTACCCAGCCTTTGAGCACGTAAAAGAACTGCATGTCAACGTCATGGCAGTGCCATCCGGTATTCAATTCACCCGCCGCTCCCTCAACGACCCGAATGTGCTTGGCCGAAAACATGCCGTCGCTCGCGTTCGCCAATCCTAGGTCGCGATACTCGAAATGAGCGCGGAGCCCGGTCTCCCAATTTCCCTCACCAGCCGGCACATCCACAAAGCCGATCTTTGCCGGCTGCTCAACCGTCCAGCCAGTGCTCCAACCAATAGACGTTGATGTGCTCATCTGCACCTTCTTTCGAGTCGTCCTATTCTAGCGCCGGTAGACACGACGCTTTGTTGATATTGCCGTGCGCGCTGGAATGGACAAGCGGACAAGATCAGCAACTAGCGGAACCGCTAAGGAGTCGCCAGCAGGTGATCTGTCGCTCGGAATAGTGGCGGGGCCACAAGTCACGCAGCCAGTCCGGTCGCGACCCGGCGCTGGCTAGGCACGGGGGTCGTAAAAGCTGTGCAATTGCCCTCACTTGAGTCTTTAGCGACACAGTGAGCACCCGCGTGCGTATCCTTTTGAGTGGCGTCTCGACAGCTCGCAAGGATCAACATCATCCCATTGATCGTCGGTGGCGTCGGCGAACGGATTGGCGCAAGGCTGGTCAATTATCTCCAGGGATGGCGATGGGTCATCCTGCTGAAGCCAAGCCGGCTGCTCACGCTGCTGCAGGTGTCCGCTTTCCGAGGTACGCCGCCTCGAGGATGTCGCGGTCGAGCTCGGCTACGGGCCCCTGACTCAGGATTCGACCCGCTCCAAGCACCATTGCGTGGGTGCAGTGAGATAGCGCGACCTCCGGGAACTGTTCAGCCCAGAGGATGCCTACATTCTGGGAGGTCAGCTTGACGACCAGCTCCGCCACCATTGACACGATGCTTGGGGCCAGTCCGATCGATGGCTCATCGAGACATAGATAACTTGGGTCGGTCATCAGCGCCTGGGCTATAGCGAGCATCTGTTGCTGGCCACCGCTGAGGCTGGAGGCTTGAAGCTTGCGCTTCTCCTCGAGAATGGGCAGCATTTCGTATATCTCCCTCTGCTTGCGCGGGATCTCTGAGCGTTTAGTGATGCCACCGATCTCAAGGTTCTCCTCGACGGTGAGGGTCGGAAAGATCGGTCGGGGCTCACCCACCCAGCGGACTCCCGCTCGCGCAAGCTGGAAGGCATGCCACTTTGTGGCGTCGTCGTCGTCGATCCTTCGGACTCCGGCGCGCAGCTTGAGCTGACCCGACATCAGGCGGAGAAGCGTGGACTTTCCCGCGCCGTTTGGTCCGAGGACCGCCACGCACTGCCCGGCTAGGACCTCGATGGACACGCCTCGGAGCACGTCTGTGCCTGCGTATCCGCCATAGGCGTCCTGAACGGCAAGGCCGCTCATTGGGTCGCTCCGATCAGAACCTCACGCACCTCCGGGTGCGTCTTGATGTGGTCGGGATCTCCGGAGGCGAGTAGTCGTCCCTGTCCGAGGACAGTGACGTGGTCCGCGAGGTTGAGCGCGAGGTCAAGGTCGTGTTCCACTACCAGGAAGCCAACGCCTCGGTCGGCCAAGCCACGGATCGTTGCGCTGAGCTGGCCGCGCTCGAATTCGGACAAGCCGGCGGCTGGCTCGTCCAGCATCACCAGCATCGACCGTGAGGCCAGTGCAAGCAGCACGTCGAGGATCCGCGTCTGTCCTGACGTCAGGCCGGTGCACGGTTGGTCGAGGCAAGAGCCCAGGCCTGCGGCGGTAAGCATCCTTCCGGCGAGTTCGCTGGTCTCTCGACGTGCCCTCCAGGCGATTGGGTCTGAGGTCAGCCAATGGACGTAAGACACATGTCGAAGTTGCGCGAGCGCGGCAGACAAGATCTCGCGGGGCGTCACCTCGGGCGGCAGCGACGGTGATTGGAATGACCGACCGACACCTAACCGTGCAATCTGCGACGGGGCGGCCTGGGCCACCTCCCGGCTCCCGAGGGTGACAGTTCCAGCATCCACGTGCGAAAGCCCGCTCGTGATGTTCAGAAGCGTGGTCTTACCGGAGCCGTTCGGTCCAAGCAGTAGATGTACCTTGCCAGGGACCACCGTGACGGTGTCCTCGTCGTCGAGGCTTAGCGCCGTGACGCCACCGTAGTGCTTCTGGGCGCCGCGAACGACGAGCCTGTCGGCCTCCGATACGCCTTCGCGCAACCCCCAGAGCAGATCGACCAACTCGGAGCTGCTGACTCCCGCCATTTCGTGGCTCGTCATGTTAGATGTCGACGCATCGTCCGCGAGCAAGCGCTTCCGACGCAAGGCTTTCACAAGCTTTCGCGTCAAGTCACGGATCGAGCCCTCGATACCTCCGCGGAACAGGATCACCGAGATCAGAACAATCGTTCCGTAGATTAGGTCCGAATCACTCGGGACGTCGATCACGACGTTCGGAAACACATACAAAAGAATCACGCCGAGGCTAGGGCCGAGCAGTGTCGTCTGGCCGCCGACGAGCACCGCCGCAAAAAGCAAGATGGTCGTCGTCAGGTCGAAGAAGTCCGGAAGGAGATAGGCGTAAAGCTCGGCGTAGATCGCGCCGCCGACGCCCGCCAGAAGACTGCACAGCAAATAAGTGGAAAGTCGGACGCGCCACACCGGAATCCCTGAGGAGGAAAGAACCGCGGGGTTCTCTCGCATCCGTCGCATCTGGACCCCCAGTGGCGAAGACCGAACGTTCCTTACCAGTAGCAGTGACACCACCAGGAAGACTCCCGCCAACCAGAACAACCCGCGGGTCCCCATTGAGGTCCCGAGCAGACTCGGGACCGTTGATACCGGTAAGCCGACGGAGCCACCTGTCTGGGAGCTGAAGATCTGGACGATGTTGGGAAGGAGCGAAACCACGAAGAACCCGATCAACGCAAAATAGAAGCGTGAAATTCGTAGGCCGATCACACTCAGCACCAGCCCAGCCAGCATCGCCGCAACACAGCCCACAATCGCTGCTGGCCAGTAATTCCAGCCATGATTGACTGAGACCAGCACCGCGGTGACATAGGCGCTGACCGCAAACAGCGCCAGCTGACCAAGCAGAAACTCGCCTGCAAGGCCAAGGGCCATTCCCAGCCCAGTCGCCGCAATGGCGTACGTAAGCGCGATGGATCCCTGCAGGAGGATGTCCTGCTTCGTCACAAAGGCACCGACTAGGAACAGGGCGAGCGCGAGCACCATCGGCGCGTTCACCAGTGACCGCAAGAAACGCCTCGGCAGTCCTGCGCGCCGGCCCTTGCTAGGTGTCCTGGGAGTCGGTCTCATCGGCTGCTCGAGGCTCACCGGTGTCGCCATGTCACACGCTCCTCGCGTGCGCAGTCCAAATACCTTCCGGCCTGATCATGAGCACAACTATCAGGACGCCTAATACGATCAGATCTTGATAGTTCAAGCCGACATAGGTGCCGCCCACCTGCTCCGTCACCCCTACGAACAGACCCCCGAACAGCGCCCCCCAGTGGCTGCCGAAACCACCGATTGCTAGCGCAGCGAAGGCGAGGATCGTAAACGTGAAACCGCTATCAGCCTGCGCGAACGTGACTGGCGCCAGCACGAAACCGGCAAGTCCGGCGAGGGCGCCTGCGACCAAAAAGGCGACCAGCCCAAGCCGAACGACGTTAATGCCGGCGAGCTCGACCGCGCTGCGATTATCACCGACTGCCTTCATCGCTCGTCCCCACAAGGTGTAGCGCTGGAACAAATCGATTCCGACGGCCGCGATTATCGCGACGGCAAACGCAATGACGTAACTCGTGGGAATGCGCACGTCAGCAAATGGCATGTGTGTGGTCGCAGGCCCGAGATAATTCTTCACTCCGAGGGGCTGACTGCCCCAGATGCGCCCAGAGATGCCGGTCAATAGAACGGCAACGCCAAGCGTTGAGATCAGCCATGAAAGCGTATCGTCACTGCGACGTGACAGCGGAAAGATTGCCACCCGCTCGACTGCGCCGCCCACCGCCGCGAGCAACAGCATCACGATCGCCGCCACCAGCAACGCCGGCAGTTTGAGACCGGTGTAAAACGTATAGGCAAACAGCGACCCGAGCGTCAGTAACTGTCCCTGCGCGAAATTGAAACTTGCCGTCGTGCGGTAGATAAACGCGTAGCCGAGGGCGATAAGAGAGTAGATAGAGCCGACGCCCAGACCGGTAACCACGGCGGTCAAAAATTCGTTCACTTTTGCTCCCGCTCTCGTCAGTAAGAATAGTGAGGGGCCGACCAGTTGTAGCCGGCGGCCCCTCCCCATACAGTCAGCTGAGTTTAGGTTCTAGCAGTCGTTGATCGACTTGGGCAGTGGTGGCGCGTTGGTAAACTCAACCACTGGCAAGCGCCCGTCACTATCGTAGTAGCCGGCCTTCATGACCGCCATGCCGCCGGGCGCGTTCCAAGCGCCACACGTCTTGGTGTAGCCCGTTTCGGGACCCTCCACCAGGTTCGGCACCTTGGTCTGGCCGTGGGAGTGCAGATAATTAGCGAGCGTCTGTGAATCCAGCGAGTGAGTCTGATTCGCCGCCCATGCGAAGAGGGTCAGCGGATCGTGCCCATTGACATAGCCGAACAAAAACCCGTTGATCTTCACGCCGTTTGCCTTCAACAATTTGATGAATGCGGCGCGAACCGGGGTCGAGGGCGCAGCTAGCGCACCCTGGCTAACCTCATACTGATTTTTCAAGGCAGACAACGGCACAAGACCCTTGAACGAAGTCGCGGCCTCATTGAAGCCCCCGATCTGCGGAACCTTCCAACCAGCAGTCTGAATATCGTTCTTCAGGTGGGCACCCGCAGCACCGAACATGTCGGTAAACACAACGTCTGGATGCGATGCCTTCGCCCGCTCGATCGCGGCACTGAAATTGACGCCGCTCAGGGGAAGCTGCTCGATGTCGACGATCTTGCCGCCGTCTTTAGAGAGCTCGCTCTTCATCGCCTTGATATCACCGTCGCCGATTTGCGTGTTGTCGACGAGCAGAGCCCACTTCTTGAAGTGCTTTTTCTTGACACCAAAGTCCGCGGCTACCAATGCGGCCCTCGCTTCAAGATAGATCACATCAAAGTCATAGGGCTCCGCTTTACCAGCGAAGCCCAGCCCACCAGCGCCCGCAATTGACAGAATCTTTTCTCGAGTGAGGAAGGGCGCAGTCGAGACGCTCGCCGGGTCACCGTTCATGACCATTGCATAGTGAGTGGACGACGTAGCCTTCTCAATCTGCGGCAGGTCCTGCGTGTAGTTGCTCTGGTCGTCGATAGTCGACAACTCAATCTTGCATCCGAGCACTCCACCCGCGGAATTGATCTGCTTGATCGCAACCTTCGCGCCCGCAAGATCGGCCTGACCGTTATCCGAACCAGCACCGGTGAAGTTGTTGACCATCAGTACCTTTACCGGGCAACTCGCCTTCGCGACCTTCGCAGTGAGCGTCGTTTTAGTGCTGCCAGCGCTCGCGCTGACTCCAACGACACCCGCGACACATGCGACCAGCACAAAAATTGCCCCAGCACCAGTCACGCGGCGCCTTCGCAGCGTTGCTCTCATAGCATTCCTCTTCCTCGTGTCTCCGGATCGGCATCTGTAGCCGCCCGCTCCTAGGTGACGCCGCTGGAACCAGCGGCGTCTGACGGAGCGTCGAGTATGACTCGCGCCGCGCGGGGTGCGCAACTGTTGCTTGCGACAGTCTGCGGAGTTCACGCCAGAACGGCTTGCATCTCCGTTGCCCGCCCTCGGCGGGTCTCTCCTCCCCGATCTTTCGTGACTAATTGGTCGATACGCCCGAGGATGCGGTTGACGTGCAGGGGCGCCCGGGGTTGAGCGGATCCAGACCATCACGACGTTGCCAGGGGCGCCCTTCCCTGCGTGGGAACGTCAACGGGTCGGATACTTTCGCGACTACTACGGCGCGACGGCGAGTCAGATACATGGCAGGTGAAATCAGAGCAAAAGTTTGCGCTGGGCGACAGTGAGATTACGGCGGCTGTATAATTCGGCCGACAGTGACAGCGATTCGGTATTCATCCTCGCGGGTGTTTCGTCATGGCGACCTGTGCTGGTGGGTGTGCACGAACCTTTTCGTGAGGTGGATGTCGCAAGGCCGCAGCAAGGCCGTGGCCGATGTCTACACGCAGATTAACTTCGATCAGCCGTGTCACGGGCCGCACCATAACTCGACAGACGTGGTTGTAGGTTTGGCCGAGAGAGGGCGCTCCGGCTATACGCGCACTTTCGACTCGGTGCGGCCGGGCGCTCATCGCGGTCGGAGGCTCTGGCGGGTAGGAGGGATCCCGTCTCGAGGAACGACCTCGACTGAGACTTCGAGGGACCGTCGCGCTTCGCCGACACCACCCGTTTGCGTCAGTCGTCCGGATCACACTCGACGGTCGAGGCATAGGTCGATTGGCGGGATATTGCCGCCGCCGGTCGACGCAGCGTGCGAAACCTGCTGCTCGCCTGGGCCCATGTGGTTGCCGATTGCAGTGCGACGAGCGCCGGCGGGTGCCTGAGCGATGGGACCGAAGGTCATCTATCTGGCCGAGCGCAACCCGGCGCTGCCCCGCGAGGCATGGAACGCGCGCTGGCGCGAGCACGGCGAACTGGCCCGTAGCCTTCCAATCTGGCGTCACATATGGCGCTACGAGCAGAATCGGACAATCGCGGTGCCCGACAACATCGCCGCCTGCGTACCAGGAGCCTGCGGCGATGCGTACGGCGGCGTCGGCGAGACGTGGTACCGAAGCACCCGCGCGAGGCAAGCGATGCGCAACGAGCCCTCTCTCGCTGAGATTCAGCCGGACGAGGTCGAGACCTTCGGGCGAGCGGTCGCCGAGTTCGCTGTGCTGACCTCTGAGCAGGTCCGCTACGAGGCGAGCGACACTGGCGTCAAGTTCGTTATCTTCATCTTCGAGGCGAAAGAGCCGCAGAAGCAATTCTGGAGCTCGTGGAGAGCATTCATCGCCTCACCGCCTCTCGTGCCCCTGATGCAGGCGGCGAGCGCGTACATCGAGGGCCCTGCCATTAATCCTTCTCCCTCTGCTTCCCCGAGTCGAGAAGGCTCGGACAAATGCGCAGGGGTAATTGAAATTGGCTTTCGTGACCGTGCGTCACTCGCGGAGGCCACGTCTCGGCCCGCAGTGTCGACGGCGTGGCAGCTCATCGCGGAGCGGCTAGGAGATGCGCGCGTGAAGACGATCCTCGTCGAGCAGACGCTTCTGTATGACGAGCTCGAGGAGATCGATTGGGCACCCACGGAGTTGCATGCGCTCCGACTCCAAATGCGCAGCGACCCCAGATAGCAGCCGATGCCGCAGGAGAATCGCCCAACATTCGCGTGGCGCCTCGATCAGCTCGAGGCACGCGCCGCCGTCGGCCAACTAATGGCTGACTACGGCTTCGGCTTCGACAACCGCGACGCGGGGCGCTTCATGCGCATCTGGGCTGACGACGCCTTACTCTATCTCGGTGAGCGCTTCGGTGAGCGCCGGGGCCTTGAAGCCATCCGCAACGCGTTCGATGCCGTCCTCGACACTTGCCATGAGACTCGCCATTGGGTCACAGATATCACGGTCGACTTCACCGGCGAGGACACCGCGACCGGCGGCGCTCACGCCATCTGCTTCATGGTCAACGCCATGGGTGAGATCTTCGTCGCGGCGGATTACGAGAACGAGTATGCCCGCGCGAATGGGCGGTGGCTCATATCCAGCAGTCGCGTGATCACGCACTGGAACAAGAAGGTCGACCTTGAGACGCTGCCCTGACGCACACATCGTCCTCGCGACTGCCTGATCGAGATGCGCTTCGTTAGATATTTCAGCGACCTACACCAGCGTGCCGTCGTCGGCAGGGTTGTCGATGAGCATGTACTTGCTTTGGATCCGTCGCTGACTCTCATCGGTCTGCTTGGAGACGATGGCAGCGCGTTGCGCGCTGCCGGTGAGAGTGCGGAGACAGCACCGCACGAGGTGGTCACTTTGAGCGAGGCAAATTTGCTATCGGTGGTCGAGCGGCCGCCAACGGTACGGGACTTCTATGCCTTCGAGGGACATGTTCGAGCTGGCCGGGCTTCGCGCGGGCTTGCAATGGATCCGGCCTGGTACCAGGCGCCGATCTTTTACTTCTCCAACCCCTATGCGGTCTGCGGCCCCGGCGTGGTGCCGGTCGCGCCGGGGTCGCAGGCGTTCGACTTCGAGCTTGAAATCGCCGCGATCATCGGCCGGTCCGGGTCGGACTTAACGCCTGGTGAGGGCGAGGCCTCGATCGCTGGCTATTGCGTGATGAACGACTTCAGTGCCAGAGACTTGCAGCGCTGGGAGATGGCGCTCTCACTCGGACCGGTCAAGGGCAAGGATACGGCAACCGCGCTCGGGCCATTCTTCGTCACCGCTGATGAGCTCGAACCGCGCCGCTCGCGCAACGGGTTCGAACTGACCATGACGGCTCGGCTCAACGGCACCGAGATCTCCCGCGCATCATTTGCCGATATCTATTGGAGCTTTGGTGAGATGATCGCCTATGCCACGCGTGGCACCTGGGTGCATCCTGGGGACGTGATTGGTAGCGGTACCTGCGACACCGGGTGCATCCTCGAACTCTCCCGCGGCGGCACGGATCCGACGGTCCCGTATCTGGTTCCCGGGGATGTCGTCGAACTTGCGGTCGACCTACTCGGAACGCTACGCAACGAAGTTGCCGCGGGCCAGCCGATCATCCCGTTGCGGTGATGGCCGCTGCCTGAGCGTTCAGTCTTCGTACCCTGCCGGGGCTGGCGCAACGATCGTTTCGTAGATCGCGGGCACGCACATCTCCAGAAGGAGATAGTCCGCAGAAAACGTCCGCACGTTGTGGCGCGCGTCCGGTCCCGAAGACACGCCGAACGCGTCCAGCGCGCCGACGGAGATCCATTGATCATCGCCTTCGACGCCGATTTCGAGCGAACCCTCAAGGGGCAGGAAGATCTGCGACATTGTGTGATAGTGCCAGCCAGTGCCGCCAGCGGGTGGCTCCTCCGCAAGCTTGAGAACGTGGAGGTGCACTCGGCCCTTCGTGGGTTCGTCCACGTCTAGATCGCGGTACCCGAGAAACGAGCGAGGCCCGGCGCCGACCAGCCAGTCGGACTCCGCCTCATTGCGATAATGGGCCACGTTGTTGTCGCCGTGGGCCACATCGCCGTTGATACCGGTCACCGTCGAAACCACGGCCGGCGACGTTATCTCGACGGCCTCATAGTCAGCGGATATGCGCTCTCGGTGAAGCCAGCCACGCGGCTGGTAGCCCACGCCGTGTGCAGTGAGCGTTACTTCATCTCCGTGCTCAGGCTCGATAGTGATCTCGCCCCTTAGCACGTAGAAGAACTGGAAGTCACTGTCGTGCCGGTGCCAATCGCTCTGCACTGCTTCGGCACCGACGACCTTAAGATGCTGGGCGGCCATTAGGCCCCCGCTGGCGGCTCCGAGCTTAAGGTCGCGATAGCGGAGGTATTCGCGTGTACCGCGGCTCCACTCCGCACTGGCGAGCGGAGCGCTGAAGGTGGCAATTTTCACTGGGTTCTCGGCTGTCCATCCGCCCATCCAATCGCGGGCTGTATCAGTGCTCACGGTCGTCTCCTCTTTGTCGGGTTCCGGAGAACGCTCCGGTTAGCACATCTAGGCTCGCCACTTGTCTCTTTACGAGGTCGGCGCAGACACTAGGCCCAGGGTTGGTGGGTCTGTGGACCTGAAGGCGCGGCGGCAGGGCTCGACCGCAATTCACGCGCTTCTGTTGTAGCCGCGCGTGCCAAGGCTGTCCCTTGCTCGCTGCATTTGCTCCTGTCTCTACTCGCAAACGCGGCACCCTCACTTAAGTCGATCAACGGCCGCTAAGGCGTCCATCCCGTCGATCATATGGAGAGAAGCTGCCGGTTCATCGCCAGTTATCCCCTAACTATCCGTTGCGACAGTGATGGTCGATGCCACCAGCGTAAGCACGTCCACGATTTCAGACAACCGGTACCCGCCTATCGCTGGCACTGCCCGAGCCGCTCCCTGGGCACTTGAGCCGGTCGCTCACGTCGTTAGAGGCTCTGATGGAGCGTCAGCGGTGTATTTCTCCAGCGCCCCCGTGTACGCCCGATCCAGCACCTCGACCGTGTGCATCACCGGGAGTTCATGACCGAGCTTTTGTAGGTGGGTGCCGATCTGGGTGAGGCAGCCGATGTTGCCTGCCGCGATGAGTTGCGCACCTGTAGCAATCAACGCTTGTGCCTTGCGCTTTCCCAACCTGCTTGCGATCTCCGGGCGCTCGATGTTGTAGGTGCCGGCCGAGCCGCAGCAGAGCTCCCATTCGGCGGGCGTTACGACCTTCAGGCCGGGAATCGCACCAAGTAATAAGCGAGGTGCGTCGCGCACCTTCTGGGCATGCGCGAGGTGGCAGGCATCGTGATAACCGATTGTCATCTCGCCCCGGAGCGGCGGCACATCGACGATCCCGAGCGAGTCGAGCAGCGTCGTGACGTCGACGACCTTCTCGGCTAGAGCGGCGGCTTGCGCGTGCTCGGACTCTCCTTCGAACAACAGCCCGTACTCGCGCATCCCGGAGCCGCAGCCGGCGGCGTTGGTGACGATCACGTCGACGTCCTCAGGGAACGCAGCCATGTTCCTGCGCGCCAGTCGCCTGGCTTGGTTGGCAGCGCCGGTGTGCATAGCCAGCGCGCCGCAGCAGCCCTGGGCGCTCGGGATCACGGTCTCGACCCCGTTGCGAGCAAGCACGCGCAGCGTCGCCCAACCGATGTTCGGCGAGAGCACCTGCTGCGCGCAGCCGGCCAGTAGCGCCACGCGTGCCCGGCGCTCGCCCTGAGCGGGGTAGAAGGCCGGCAGCGGGCTCGGAGCCGGCACCTCGTCGGGAAGCAGTTGGAGCATCGCACCAATCGACGCCGGCAGGGCACGCGCCAGCGGGCGTGCGCGCCTACCGAAGCGCGCCGCCAGCCGGAAACGCAGGGGGTATGGCAGCGTCTGGAGCGTCATCATCCGCTGCAAGCGGTCGATCGGCACACGGTCGCGGTGCTCCTCGGCGTAAGCGCGGAACGGCGTGATCAGCTCGCCGTATTTGACTCCCGAGGGGCATGCGGTCTCGCACGCCTGGCAGCCGAGGCAGTTGTCGACATAGGGCAGCGCACTGTCGAGCTCGATCTTACCTTCGAGCACCTCCTTCATCAGGAAGATGCGGCCACGTGGGGAGTCCATCTCCTCGCCGAGCTCGACGTAGGTGGGGCAGGTCGGCAGGCAGAAGCCGCAGTGCACACAGGACTCGATCGCGTCGGCCATGTTGCTCGCGTGCGGTCCGTACTGCTCGAGCGGGATTGCGTGCTGCACAGTCAGACCTCCAGGAAGCGAGAGTTAGGGTCCAGTGCTCTGCTGATCCTCGCGCCGAACGCGCCGCCGGTGCCCGGACCGAGCAATGGACGGTCCGGCGGCCCTAGAAGCACCATGCCTGGCAGCGCAAGGTCGTGCAGGATCGCGTCCAGGTGGTCGAGCGGCACCGCCGCCGGCCAGCTGATCCAGGCGACCGTGCCACCGATCCCGTAGCGGACCTGTAGATCAGCCGTCGCGCCGAGCGCCGCATCCAGCGCGACGATCCGGCGGGTCGAAAGCCCTACCCGCACGAGCGTGCTGTTGGCAGGCGCCCAGGCCAGCTCCGCGGCGTCCCGCCACAGCGCCCGCTCCTGCTCGCCGTCGTGGCGCGTGGCCGCTGCGTCAACCAAGCCGGCCAGTCGCGTCCGACGCGACCCGAGCGTTTCTGCACGACCACCGAGCCGCGCGAGCAGCCGGCCGTCGGGCAAGATATCGAGCGCGTCGAGCTCGACTGGCCCACGCGCGAGCGCCGTCGCCGCGGCGACGGCGCGGGCGGTGCTGTCGAACGCGAATTCGAGTGTGGTGGTCGCCGGGGGACGGGGAAACACCTTGAAGGACAGTTGCACGAGCACGCCGAGGCGACCGATCGAGCCGACCATCAACTTCGGCAGGTCGAAGCCGGCAGCGTTCTTGACGACCTTGCCGCCGCCGGCGATCAGTCGCCCGGTCCCGTCGATGAAGCGCACGCCGATCACGAAGTCGCGCACCCCGCCATAGCGCCAGGCGCCGGCGCCCGATGTGCCGGCGGCCACAACGCCACCAAGCGTTGCACCAGCCGCCACGAGTGGTGGGTCGAACGGTAAGTATTGGTGGTGCTCTGCCAGCGTCGCCTCGACCTCGCGCACCGGGGTGCCGGCGAGGGCCGTAAGCGTAAGCTCAGCCGGGTCATACTCGAGCACGCCGCTGAGCTTGGAGAGGTCGAGTTGCTCGACATCGGCGCGGCCGGATGCGGAGAGCGCAGGCTTGGTCGCGCCGGCGACCGGAAGCAGTCGCATACCGGGCTCAATCGAGCGCACAGCATCCTTGACCTCCTCGAGGCTTGCCGCGGTCGCACTCATCGCGTGGTTTCGAGCATCTTCCCGCGGTTGGCGAGTTCCGCGGGATCGATCGCGCGACGGATGCGATGCATCATCTTCAGGTCGTCCTCGGAGAACATCAGCGGCAGGTACTCGAGCTTTTCGATACCGACACCGTGCTCGCCGGTGACCGAGCCGCCGAGCGCGATGCACAGCCTCAGTATCTCGCCGGCCAGCGCATGGGCGCGCTCAGCTGCGCCCAGCTCGCGGCCGTCATACAGGATCAGAGGATGCAGGTTGCCGTCGCCGGCGTGAAACACGTTGGCGACGCGAATGCCCGTCTCGGCGCTCATCCGGTCGATTTCGGCCAACACTTCTCCGAGTCGGGTGCGCGGGACGACGCCGTCTTGAACTATGTAATCCGGCGATAGCCAACCCACGGCCGAAAACGCGCTCTTGCGGCCCTTCCAGATCAGCGCCCGCTCGTCCGGATCGTCGGTCGAGTGCACGTGAATCGCGCCGGACTCCTCGAGCAGCCCTTCGAGGATAACGCGGTCGGACTCGACTACGTCGTGCTCGCCTTCGAGCTCGACGATCAGCAGCGCCTCGCACGCCGGGTAGCCGGGCTTTACCGAAGCCTCGGCGGCCTGCATCGCGAGCGCGTCCATGATCTCCATCGCAACCGGCAGCAGGCCGTCGCGAACGATCCTCGCAACTGCGTCGCCGGCGGCCTTCAGGCTCTCGTAGGCAGCCAGCGACGTACACACTGCCTCAGGGATCGGGATCAGACGCAGCGTCACCTCGACCGCTATGCCGAACAGACCCTCGCAGCCGCAGAACATGCCGGCCCAATCCGGGCCGACCGCGCTGGCGTGATCGGCACCGAGCTCAACCAACTCGCCGTCGGGCAGTACCACCTTCATCCCAAGCACATGGTTGCTTGTCATCCCATGCTTCAGACAATGGGCACCGCCGGAGTTGAACGCGAGGTTGCCGCCGATGCTGCAGACCGACTGGCTCGAAGGGTCGGGCGCATACAGCATCCCGTGCTTGCCGGCCGCTGCGCTCACGTGCAGGTTGATGACGCCGGGCTCGACAATGGCGGTGCGCGTGCTGGGGTCGAAGTGCAGCACGCGGTTCATGCGATTCAGCGCAATCACGACACCGTCGGCGACGGGTACCGATCCGCCGGACAATGACGTGCCGCTGCCGCGCGCGACGAACGGCACACCGGCGGTGTGGCAGGCGCGAACCGCAGCCACGACTTCGTTGGTCGTCTCGGCCAGTACGACTGCCAGCGGGTGCTCGTTGAAGGCGGTGAGCCCGTCAGAACCGAACGCGGCGAGCTGGGCAGCGTCCGTCAGCAGCCGGTCACCGAGATTCAGCTGCCGCAAGCGGGTGAGGATTTCCGGATCAGCCGGCACGGGTGTCTCGGCGGCATCACTGTCGTGGCGGCTCGTACGGGATTTCGAACTAGCCATGCGGCGTCACCCCTCAGCCCGTGACCGCCACTAATCCGGCGGCCTCGATCGCGTCGACCGCGGCGGCCTCGTCGTTGTCAGACGTGTCCCCCGTGATGCCCACCGCGCCGATCACCTCACCGTCGGCATTCTGAATGATCACGCCACCAGGAACTGGGACGAGCGCACCGCCGATCGCGCCGGCCACGGCGCCGATGAAGTACGGCTGCTGCTCGGCCCTCGCCATCAGCGCCCGCGACCCTATACCGAGCGCGAGCGCACCGTTGGCCTTACCGAATGCGATCTCAAAGCGCGCGTTCGAGGAGCCATCCTCGCGCTCGAAGGCGCGCACCTGGCCGCCGACGTCAAGCACAACAACAGACAGCGGCTTCAGGCCGTGCCGAGACCCAGAGGCGCGGGCCTCGGCGATCAGCCGGCGTGCGAGATCGAGGTTCACGCGGTCGCTCCCGTCAGGGCCTTGCGGCGCGCGCGATACCGGTGCAGGATCGGCTCCGTGTAACCCGACGGCTGCGTTGTGCCGTCGACGATCAGCGCATGTGCGGCGAGAAACGCATCACCGCCGAACGACGGCGCCATCGGCTCATAGTTCGGGTCGCCCGCGTTCTGCTGATCAACCACCGCCGCCATCCGCCGCAGGCTCTCGTCGACCTCCGCGGCGGTCACGATCCCGTGGCGCAGCCAGTTGGCGATGTGCTGCGAGGAGATGCGGCAGGTTGCGCGATCCTCCATCAACGCCACGCTATTGATGTCGGGCACCTTCGAACAACCGATGCCCTGATCTATCCAGCGGACCACATAGCCAAGGATTCCTTGGGCGTTGTTGTCGATCTCCGCGCGCCGCTCCTCCGCGGTCCAACGAGCGTCCTGCGCAACAGGGATCGAGAGCAGGTCATCCAGGGTGGCGCGGGGCGGTCGCCCCACGAGATCGGCCTGTGCTGCTGCCACGTCAACGCGGTGATAGTGCGTCACGTGCAGCGTCGCCGCCGTAGGGGACGGCACCCAGGCGCAGTTCGCGCCGGCGCGCGGATGCCCGATCTTCTGATCCAGCATCTCGGCCATGTTGTCCGGGGCGGCCCACATGCCCTTTCCGATCTGAGCCTTGCCGCGTAGCCCGCAGGCCAGGCCGGTGTCGACGTTCCAGTCCTCGTAGGCTTTGATCCAACGCGCCGAGCGCATGTCCGCCTTGCGCACCATCGGTCCCGCCTCCATCGATGTGTGGATCTCGTCACCGGTCCGGTCCAGGAAGCCGGTGTTGATGAAGGCGATCCGTTTGCGCGCGGCACGGATGCACTCCTTCAGGTTCACGGTCGTGCGGCGCTCCTCGTCCATCACGCCGAGCTTGACAGTGTTAGGCGCAAGACGCAGAACGCGCTCGACGATCGTGAAGATCTCGTCGGTCAGACCAACCTCCTCTGATCCGTGGAGCTTCGGCTTGACGACATAGACGCTCCCGGCCACAGAGTTGCGCACGCCTGGCGCGCGCTTGAAGTCATGCATCGCGATCAGAACCGTCAGCATCGCATCAAGCAGCGTCTCCGGTATCTCGGCGCCGTACTGATCGAGCACCGCGTTCGTAGTCATCAGGTGGCCGACATTGCGGACGAGCAACAGCGCGCGACCGCGGCGCTCGAACTCGGTCCCGTCGGCCGCCCTGAACGTGCGGTTGGGATCGAGTCGCCGCTCGAAGCCGTGATCGCCCTTGGCGACCCAAGCGCTGAGGTCACCGCGCATCAGCCCAAGCCAGTTCGCATAGGCGGCGACCTTGTCCGCTGCGTCAACGGCCGCAACCGAGTCCTCGAAGTCGATGATCGTCGTAATGGCAGACTCGAGCACAACATCCTTGATCCCGGCCCCATTGACCTTCCCGACGGGATGCTCGCGGTCGATCTCGAGAATCACGCCAAGACCGTGGTTGGTCAGCAGCACACTCTCCGGTGAGGCAGGGTCGCCGGTATGGCCGGCTACGGCTTCAGGATTCGCAAGCGATGTGGTCGCGTCGACGAGTTCGGCCTCAAGCGAACCGTCGGCGGCGATCCGATATGCGCGCGCGTCCGTATGAGAACCATGCTTCAACGGGAAGATGTCATCGAGGAAGTCCCGCACCCAGGCGACCACCTGCGCACCGCGCGCCTCGTCGTAGGGGCCTTGAGGCGGGCGTGAGCCGAGCACGTCGGTGCCGTAGACGGCGTCATACAGCGAGCCCCAGCGCGCATTCGCCGCGTTCAGCGAGTACCGGGCGTTGGTGACCGGCACGATGAGCTGAGGACCGGCGATGTCTGAGATCTCCGGATCCACGTGATCGGTCTCAACGCTGAAATCGGCGCGGACCGGGACGATGTAACCGATCGCCTCCAGGAACGCGTGGTATGCAGCCGAGTCAAACGGCTTATCAGCGTTCCGTTGGTGCCACTCGTCGATCTGTGCCTGGAGGCCCGCGCGCGTCGCAAGCGCCTGCGCGATCCGAGGCGCGGTCTGCGCGACCAGCTCAGCCAGTCCGCCCCAAACTATCTGCTCGTCGAGGTCCAACCCGGGCAGCACCCCGTCATTGACGAACTCGTACAGCTCTGGGTCGACCTGCAGCCCGGCCGCACCTACGCGCTCTCCCTTCGTGCTCATCAGTCCTCCTGTTCGCAAGGGCGAACATAGTTCGAACTTGTGTGTGGATGAGTATAATCGTCCTTAGGGGCGCGTCAAGCACGGCCAGGATGCTGACAGCGACGGCGGGTGCGGGTGGTAGTTTCGGTTTATGTCATCCGAGGAGCTAGCCAGTGTCGACACCGACACTGCTGAGGGGTTTCTCCGCGGCCGTCGTGTCCGGTCCGCCGAACGAGTGGCGGCGGTACTTGACCTGCTTCGACGTTCGCCGCAACCGCTGCGTCACGCGGACGTCGCCAAGGCTCTTGAACTACCGAAGAGCAGCGCCTCGAACCTGCTCGACACACTCGTGGACGTCGGCCTCGTTCGGCAGGACGAGCGCAGGTATGCGCTCGGCGTCAAGCTGATCGAGCTGGGCGCCGCCGCCGCTGAGCGCCTCGACATCCGCAGGATCGCGCGACCAGTTCTGCGTGACCTGTCCGAACTGGGAATTGGTACGTCCAATCTGGCCATCCTCGAAGGACATGACGTGCTCTACATAGAGAAGCTGAACAATCCAGAACACGTCATTCAGATTGCGACACGAGTTGGCGGTACGGTGTCGGCCCACACCACCGCGCTTGGCAAGGTGCTCGTCGCTGCACTGCCACCGGAGGAGCGCACACGGTGGCTGGATACACACGCCTTTGAACCGGTTACCGAATACACGATCACGTCTGCATCCGACTTCCAGCAGGCGCTGGAGTTCGCCGCCGCCAACGGCTACGCACTCGATGACCAGGAGTCGAACCTGCAGACCCTCTGCGTCGCTGCGCCGATCAGAGACCACACCGGCACGACGGTGGCCGCCATCAGCCTCACCTGCCTGAGCGCGGAGGTCGGAGATGAACGCGAGCTACTGGTGGCCGCCGTAATTGGAGGAGCAGAGCAGGTTTCGGAGCTGCTGGGCGCCGCCTCGTCCACGCGGTCGTAAGACTCGCGAAAAAGTCGCACTGACTGATTCCCTCCGATCACGATGTGGTCTGCGCCGAGGCCAGGAGGCGGTCGGACTCCGCAGCCTGAGCTCCACTGGCCGATGTGCGTACGCCGGACACTTCGGCCGAGTATTGATTCGTGACGTCGCCCAGCCGCTCCTCGGATAAGGCGCTGTTGCCGTAGCCATCGGCCGCGGGGTAGCGCTCGACGCTGAACCGATCCCGCGCTCACTGCTCGTGCGCCCAGGTGAAGAAGCTCACGTCCTCGTCCGGCTCGATCGTCATCCCGCGCCTGGAATGAACTAGTAGGCGGCGTCCGGTTCCATCGGATTCCCTGAGCATGCTGTCGAATCTCGCTAGACCGGCGTCCGGTATCTGATGTTCCCTTTTGTTCCCTCCTTGGGGATCGCAGCACCTGATGGACCCGGCCGGTCTGTTTGCCACCGCCGCCGGGTGGCGAATCGTCGCCCCATCCTCGGCGTCCGACTATGTCGGCCTGATGAATGCCGCGCTGGCTCTAAACGACCCCTTGCTTGTGATTGAGCACATCGATCTCTACCCGATCGAGGCTCGCGTTCCGGCTGGAAATCTTGACTACATGATTGCCCGAGGTTCCGCCGCCGTACGTCGTCCGGGAACCGAACTGACCGTCCTGTCTTACCTGTCGATGGTGGCCCGCTCATTCGAGGCGATAGAGGAGTCGGGAGTAGATGCCGAGCTAATCGATATGAGGTGGCTTGATCGCGCCTCGATTGATTGGGAGACGATCGGTGAGAGCGTGCGCAAGACCAATGCCGTGGTTATCGTGGAGCAAGGTGCCGTAGGCACCTCCTACGGAACATGGCTTGGCGACGAGATCCAACGACGGTTCTTTGACTGGCTCGATCTTCCTATCGGTCGTGTCACCGGTGGCGAAGCCAGTCCGAGCATCTCAAAGGTCCTCGAGCGTGCCGCGATCGCCGGCACGCCGGAGATCGTCGCCAGTTTGCTGAGCGCGCGCACCGCGATCGGTGGCCGGCAATGAGCCAGGTTGTCCGCATGCCGGCGGTAATGGCCAATGAGACGGACGCAGTTCTCGTCAGCTGGCTGACCAGCCCGGGCCAGACGAACAGTGTGTGGGCGAACCGCTAGCTGAGATCGAGACCGACAAGGCCGTGGTCGAGTACGCGGCAGAGATCGAAGGGACCGTCGGGCAGGTGCTCGTCGAGCCCGGTACACGAGTCAACATTGGCGAGCCCATTGTTTTGATCCTCGAGGCTGGCGAGGATCCCTCCGCAGTAGATGCTCAGCCGTCATCTCCAGCTTCGCCCGCACCCACAAGCTCCAACCCCGCAGACGCACCCCCCGATGAGGTCAGATCGGACCCGCCGCAGACTCCGAGTCCAAGTGACCATGAAGAACCGGATGCGACCGCGAGCGTTCGCCCGAAGGAACGACTCTTTGCGACTCCGATTGCCCGCCGCGTCGCAGCCCAACGCGGGATCGACCTTGCTCTTCTCAATGGCACCGGGCCGAGCGGTCGGATAGTTCGTCGAGACATCGAGACATACAGTCTTGTCCGTCCAACTCCGGCGCCCGCTCCAGCTCAATTCGACTCTGCAGCGGTCGCGGATGATTACCGCGATGTCGCTGTGGTCGGGATGAGACGGGCGATAGCGCGGCGGCTTACGGAGAGTAAGACGACGATTCCTCACTTCTACCTAACGGCGCATCCGCATGTTGATCGGTTGCTCGATCTGCACCAGGAGATCAATGCGACTGCTCCGCGCAAGATCTCGGTGAACGACTTCGTAGTGAAAGCTGTCGCAGCGGCGATAGTTGCAGTGCAGCAGCAAACGCGATCTGGAACGGAGATTCAATTCGGTACTTCCAGTCGGTCGACGTCGCCGTCGCCGTCTCGGTTTCCGATGGTTTGCTCACCCCCGTCATCAAAGGAGTGCAACGACTCGGAATGAATGAACTGAGTGCGCAGGTAGCCCAGCTCGTCGACAAGGCCCGCAACGGACGTCTGCAACAGCATCAGCTTGAGGGGGCAGCTTCTCCGTGTCGAACCTCGGCATGTACGGCATCGAAGAGTTCTCCGCAATCATCAATCCTCCGCACGCGGGGATCCTTGCGGTGTCAGCCGCGAAGCCTAAGCCTGTGGTGCGTGATGACGGAGAGCTCGGAGTTGCGACAGTGATGACGACCACACTCCCCGTCGACCATCGTGTGATCGACGGCGCAGTTGCCGCAGAATGGATAGCTGCGCTCGGTGGCCGGACTCGAAAACCCTCTCGGATTGCTGCTGTGACTTCGGGCGGCTGCCGACGACACTCCGCGTTGAGCGAGGTCGCTCGGGCTCGACAGGGCTTCTCGTTAATCGTTGAGACGCCTCAGCGTCCGACCCGATCTTCGTCAAGAGTGTCTCTTAGTGCCTGAATCTGCTTATGACGTCATCGTGATTGGCTCGGGGCCGGGCGGCTACGTCACCACCATCAGGGCTGCCCAGCTTGGTTTCAAGACCGCCGCCGTCGAGAAGGACACGGTTGACGGCCGCTGCCTGAATTACGCGTGCATTCCTGCCAAGGCGGTACTGCGGGTGGCCGACGTTGCGACTGAGATCTGCGATGCGGGTGAGTTCGGGATCACCGTCAATGAACCGACGATTGATTTCTCCGTCGTGATGAATCGGCGCAACAAGGTCGTCTCGACCCTGACCGGCGGTGTGTCGGGTTTGTTCAAGAAGAACCAGGTGGACCTGATCGAGGGCTCAGGCTCGCCCGTGGGTGACGGGAAGGTCAGGGTCGGTGACGACACGTATGAGGCGAAGTTCATCGTGCTGGCGACCGGTTCGGTGCCCTGCGCGATCCCGGGCACGGAGTTTGGCGGGTGTGTGATCGGTACCGAGGAGGCGTGGGCGTTCAGCGAGCTACCCAAGACGCTTGCGGTCATCGGCTCTAGCGCGTCGGGCTCGGAGATCGCCTCGGGGTATGTGCGGCTTGGCGTGAACGTGCACCTGTTCGAGGCTTTGGATCGTGTGCTGCCGACTGAGGATGCGGACATCTCCAAGCTCGCCGAGCGGGGTTTCAAGAAGCAGGGGATCGAGGTCCACACCGGGACGCTCGTCAAGGATGTCAAGACCAGTGAGAACTCGGTGACTCTCACCCACGGCGAAGACTCGGGCGAGGTCGGACTACGTCGTGATCGCGGCCGGCCGCGGCCCGGATATCGAGGGCCGGGTTTGGACACGGTCGGCGTTGAAGCTCGACGAGCGCGGGTTGATCGAGGTCGACGGCGCGATGCGCACCAATGTCCCCGGCATCTACGCGGTCGGCAATCTGGTGCCGGGCCCGGCGCTGGCCGCACAAGGCCTCCGATGACTCCAATGAGTCCCTGAGCGTGGGTCGGGCTTTTCGGCTGCCGATTCCACGTCGGCCGTGTGGCATGGGAGCAAACCGACTACCGCACCGGTGACGAAGAAGTCGCCATCCCGCTTCTTCTCGGCGTCGGTGGCACCAGTAATCACGTGCACGGCGAAGCTGCCGCCACAGATCTGATCGAGTCTCGCGCGCTCCCGAGCCCGCGACTGTACGCGCACGGAACCCAGAACGATGCGACACGAGGCAGCCAAGCCGTTCGGTGTTTGATGCGGTATAGGCGGCAAGCTGTAGCCCATCGGGCATCGTCAAAGCCGTTTCAATCAACACGAGCGTTCACAATGTGCAGATTCATCAATCGCGCATGAGTCGGCAGCTCGCAGACGCTCGCTACCGACTCTGCAGGCCGGGATCAGTGCGGTGGTTCGGGATCGTGCTGGTCGATGAGAGCCCAGAGGCACAGGATTTGGTCCCGGTCGACTGCCTCCGCCTGGGCTGAGGCTGACGGGTGTGTACCCGAGACCGGAGAGCCATGGGATACGGACCGCCAGGCGGGGCGCCGATGACGTGACCCCACAACAAACGGGAGGCCTCTACATGCCGAGCTGCCAACGAATGACACATCGGCGGCCTCCTAGCGATCTGGCCGCTCATGCCGACTCCAGCTTTCCACACTCGCGGCGAACAGCGCGCCGGGCGAGCAACTGATCTAGCGAGCTAGTACTGGCCGGAGAAGCGGCTCACTCGTCGCCCGTACGAGTCGGTACTGCTCGTCGAGGACGCTTACGTTCGCATATCGCGTGGTGTCGGTGTCGATCCTCCAGCTACCATCGGCGTGCACGTGCCCGTAGACCACCAGCCCTGGAGTGGTCCGGTGGATCGCGCTCTGCAGAGCACGGGATCCAATATGCACGTAGTCGTTTACCCGACCCGCGAGTGGGTCGGGCGCGCTGGGCGCCCGATCGCCTTTCCCATACGGAGGCGTATGAGCGAGGAGAACGTCCAGGCTGACCGGGATCGCCTCGAATGCTTCGGCGAGCCTGTCTTCGTCAGAACTGAACGCCCAGTCCGGGCTGCCTGGCGACCATGGTGTGCCCCATACCGTGAGGCCGCATTCGAGCGTGGCGCAGGTACGTGCACTTGGCATCGAACAACCAAGGATGAGCACCATGGCCCACGAGCCGCTCGAGTGCGAAGTCGTGGTTGCCAGCAATACCGACGACCTCCGCTGCGGGCACCTCATCAAGCCATCTCGCGAAGACTTCGGATAGCCATCGTTTCGACCGCTGGTCGTCCTCCTGTACCTCGAGCGGGACCAGGTCGCCGGCCAGGAACAGCACGTCGCACGGCTCGACGGCCGGCAGTTGGCCGTGGAGGTCGCTGGCTCCGCGCACGACGGGCGGGCTCGAATCTGGAGGCGTCAGAGTCATCGCTGCCGATGATCGAAGCCGCCGCAGACAGATCGCCTAGCCGTTAGATATCACGTCGGTCGCGGGAACCGCACGGGCTATTCGACGTTGCCGTCTCGATCTGAGCTGCCGTTTTTCTGCCGTTTTTCCTATTCGGAAGGCCAACGGAGAAGAATCGGAGCTAGCGTCAAACAAGAAAAGTCGCTGGAAATCAGCGACTTTGCACCAGAGCCGACGCGGAGACTCGAACTCCGGACCCCTTCATTACGAGTGAAGTGCTCTACCAGCTGAGCTACGTCGGCATTTGCAGGGCAAGAGTAGCCGAGGCGCGCGGAGCGCGCCACGCCCGTCCCGCTCTAACCCGGGCCCTCGTCTGGGACTTCTATTGCCGCCCAGAGGCTCTCGAGGTTGACCACTACAGCCTCCTGCGTGCTGCGGGCCAGGACAACGACCGCCGCCTCGCCGTGATGGTGATCGCCAGACTTGATCTCGGCGCCGACATCGTTCTCGCCGCTCCATGTCGGCAGGACTGACATCGCTGCTCCTTGAGTTGACGTGCGGCATGCACGACGCGAAGCAACAAACTCTATTGATTGTCTTCACTTTGTGAGCGGATCCAGCTGTTCGCCGCGGAGTCATCGGAGATCCAGTCGAAGCGCCCGATGTGATCGGCGTAGGCACGCGCAGCCCGCTCCTCGCGATCAAGCGCCGCCACGTACCGCGCGTAAGTGAGCCACTCCAGAGCGCGTGTGGAGTCGACCCACAACTCGTAAGCCTGATGAACCGCATGGCACTCCTCGCGCCACGAGACGTAGCACTCGATCAGCTCGTCGATCACCCACGGATCAAGTGCGTGATCACTGCGTGTCTCTGTTCTCATCTCTCCCGCCCTGTTCCTAGTCGTGGGATTCTCCGTCTCGGATTAGGCTCGCATTCGGTCTGACTCGAGTACATACGACTCCGCCAGAGAGGCCACCCAGAATGGCCCTAGTGCCGGGGTATGGCAAGCCCTACGGGCCGTAGGTTCAACTCGAAGCCGACCGACCGGACGGCCGACGCCCCAAATTTCCGGGTTTCCCTACCTTGAAGCGCAGCGCGGACGGCGATCATTAACGATGTGACGGGATCGCGATCAGTGCTAGTTGTGGATGACGATCCGGAGTTCCGGCGCCTCGCCGCAAGGGTGCTCGCCGGAAGCGGCCTGATCGTCGTCGGGGAGGCCGACAGCGTCGCAGCGGCCCTAGCGGCCGCGGGTCGTTTCGAACCGTCAGGGGTACTGATTGACGTAGAGCTGCCCGATGGCGACGGTGTCGAGCTGGCACGCGAGCTTGCGGCGCTGCCGTGGCATCCACGTATCGTGCTGACCTCGATCAACGGCGACATCACGACCATCGAGGAGGCCAGGCGCGCAGGTGCGCGCGCCTTCGTGCACAAGGCCGACCTCCTCAACGCGCCACTGGCGCAGCTGCTCGGCGATGATTAGCCAGGAGGCCCAGGGCCCGCGCTACGGTTGGCCGGTGGAAGACCCACTGAGCGTGGTGATCGGCGAGGACGACGTCTTGCTGCGCGAGGGAATCGTGCGACTGCTGGCCGAGGCCGGGTTTGAGGTCGTCGCCCAGGCCGGCGACGCTCCCGACCTTTTGCGCAAGGGCCTTGCCCACCGTCCCTCGGTCCTCATCGCCGACGTGAACATGCCGCCGGGACATGGAGATGACGGGCTGCGCGCGGCGATCGATATACGAAGCCAACGACCTGAGACCGGCGTGCTGGTGCTTTCTCAATATTACGAGGAGCGGTACGCAATCGATCTGATCGGGGAGCGCGCGGAGGGGGTCGGCTACCTCCTCAAAGAACGTGTGGGTGACCTCGGGAGCTTCATCGACGCGGTGACGCGCGTCGCCGGGGGTGGCAGCGCGCTTGACCCGGAAGTCGTGAGGCGGATGCTCGGTCGCCGTCAGCACAGCCATCCGCTTGAGCGGCTCAGCCCGCGCGAGCGTGACGTGCTGGCCTCGATGGCGGAAGGTAAGTCCAACCATGGGATCGCTCAGGCGCTACTGGTCAGCCAGGCGGCGGTTGAGAAGCACGTGACGAGCATTTTTCACAAGCTCGACCTCGATCCCGCCCAGACCGAACACCGGCGGGTGCTCGCGGTACTCGCCTACCTGCAGGACCCACCGAACAATTAGCCCTCGTCCAATACCGGCAGCAGCGCACGCACGCGAGTGCCACTACCCGGCGGGCTTTCGACGACGAGGCGCCCGTCCACCGCCGACACACGATCCTTCATTCCCCCCAAGCCGGTGGTGTCGTCGCCATGCGCGCCGCCGACGCCGTCATCGCGAACCTCCACCACCAGGTTTCCGTCCTCAACTTTGGCCGTGATTTCGGCGCGTGCTGCATGCGCGTGCTTGACCACGTTCGTGAGCGCTTCACTGATTAGGAAATAGGCAGTCGCCTCGACGCTCGTCGGTAGACGCTCCGCCGTCACATCCACGCTCACCGGCAGCGAAACGCGCGACAGCAGCGCTTCAACTCCCGCCCGCAACCCACCGCGCGTCAGTGCGGCGGGTAAAATGCCGTGCGCCAGCTCACGCAACTCAGCAGTCGCCTGCTCGGCATGCAGCAGCGCCTCGGTCACCAGGTTCTCTGCGTTCGCGTCCGCGTTTGAGAAAGCCCTCAGAGCAAGCCGCAGCACAATCACCGCGTGCACCAGCCGCTGCTGCGCCCCGTCATGCAGATCGCGCTCGATCCGCCGCCGGCTCTCATCAGCCGCCGCGACGATCCGCGCACGCGACGCGGCAAGAGCTGCGCGACTCTCCGCGTTCGCTATCGCCATCGCCACCAACTCCGTGAACGAACCCAAGCGCGACTCGATGCCTCCGGGCAGCGACGACGCCCGCATCGAGCCTACGACCATCAAGCCCCAGATGCGGCCCTCAACCACGATTGGCGTCCCGACCGCCGAGCAGATGCCCGCTTCGTGAGCGGCGACGGCCGGCGGACCGGAGGAGCTATCGGCGTAGTTGTCGATTCGGGCCGGGCGGCCGGTCTCAAGTACGAGCGTGGCGACGTTCTCTCCATCTAGCCTGAACGAGCTGACGTTTCGGCTCGTCGCGGTTGGGCCGCCTGCAGCGGCGACGATGGTGAAGGTATCGTCGGGCTCGTAGCGCCCCATGCGCGCCAAATCGACCGGAAGCAGCCGCTCGACCTCCTCGGTCACCGCTACGAACACCTGCTCCGGTGGCACGCCGTGCGCCACGAGGGTGGCGATGCGGCGCAGTGCCGCTTGCTCCTCGGCGAGCCTGGCGAGCCCGGCGCGGCTCTCGGCATTCGCGATCGCCGTCGCCACCAGCTCAGTGAAAGCCGCGAGGCGTGCCTCGGTCTCCGGCGGCAACGGCTGGCGCGCCGTCGTGCCGGCGGCGATCATGCCCCAGAGGTGGCCCTCGACTGTGATCGGCGTCGCGACCGATGAGCGTATGGCCGCCTCGCGGACGGCGGTACCGAGCGAGCCGGAAGAGGTATCGGCGTAGTCGTCGATCCGCGCCGAACAGCCAGTCTCGAACACGATCGTGCCGAGGTTCTCGCCGCCAAGTTTCCATCGACTTCCAACCGGAAGGTGATCGCCTGGCCCACCCGAGCGGGCGACGGAGGCGAGCGTGGCGTCGGACTCGTAGCGACCCATGATCGCCAGATCCGCTCCAAGCAGCCTCACGACCTCTTCGATTACCGCGGCGAACACCTCCTGCTCCGGGGACCCCCGCGCGACCAGCGTCGCGACTCGCCGCAATGCGGCCTGCTCCTCGGCCAGCCCGCGTAGCGCAGCACCGTCCGAGCGCGCACTCCGTGCGAGTTCGCGCGCAGGCACCAAGGGTGACGGCACGTGGGTGCGCATCGGCTCACAAGCCTACCCCAGCCTGATCAGTGTGTGAACCCCCCGTTCGCCTGCGTGAGGCCTCGGGCCGCAGATTCAGGCTTCGTAGATCGCGGCCAGGTCCTGGTCGGCGAACTCTTCATCCGCGGTCATGAAACGCTCCAAGACCACGTCGAGCAGGGGCATCGTGGCACTCGCGCTCTGCTCGACCTCGCGAACAAGCTCCAGGTCCTTCAAGGCCAGGCGAACCGGGAAGCCAGCCGGGTATTCGTGTCGCTGCATCTCCCCGAGCTTCTGCACCGCATACGGGGAGCCCAGCGGCCCGCCGTCGAGCAGCGCGATGAAGTGCTGCTCGTCGAGGCCCATGATCTTGCAGAGGTCCATCGACTCGGCCAGGGCAGCGACCGACGTGATCATCCAGTGGTTGGCGACCAATTTCAGCCGCGACCCCGCACCGGCTTCCCCTACCCAGAGCACACGCGATGACAAAGCGCCGAAGATCGGTTCGACGGCGGCCCGCGCGGAGGTGGGTCCCGAGGCGAGGATCGTCAGCTGACCGCGTTCGGCCGGCTGAGTGCTGCCAGAGACTGGTGCATCGACAAGCTGCACTCCGTGTCCGTCGGCGACGCTCGTCAAGTGGTCGGCCTCGGCCGCACCAACGCTGCTCATCTGCAACCAGACCGTTGTCCTTGGCCACTCGTCCATCAGTGGTTCGACAACATCGAGCACGACCTCTGCGGTCGGGAGCATGGTAATGACCACCTCCGTGCGGCTGACCACGTCGCCGGGCCGTTCGGCGGACTCACCACCGTGGGCTTCGAGATCGCGAAGGTGCTCGGGCTCGCGGTCCCAAGCGGTGACAGCGATGCCCTGGTCGAGCAACCGCCGGGCCATGGCAGCACCCATAAGGCCGACTCCCAGCAAACCGACGCGCGCGTTGCTCATCGCGCACTCCCGTCGATCTGCGCGATGTCCTCGTCGGTCAGCTCCAGGTTCCCCGCGCGGACGATCGGGTCGACCTGGTCGGGGCGCCGGAAGCCGACGATCGCGCCGTCCACAGCCGGGTTCTCCAGCGTCCAGGCGACCGCGACCGCACCGGGGGTGGTGTCGTGCCGCTCGGCGACAGCGGTCAGCCGCGCGACGAGCTCCAGGTTCTGTGAGAGCTGCGGCTCGTTGAAGCGCGGGTCGCGTTTGCGCCAATCGTCATCGGGCAGGTGCGCGATGCGAACGCTGGTCATCCCACCGGTCAATAGGCCTGAGCCCATCGGGGAGTAGACGATCACGCCTATCCCGTTCCGCTCGGCGAACGGCAGAATCTCGCGCTCGACCTCACGCTCGATCAGCGAGTACTGCGGCTGTAGCGTCTCAACAGGCGCAATCTGCTGGATCCGCTCGAGCTGCTCGACGTCGAAGTTGGAAACGCCAATGTGGCGCACGAGTCCCTGCTCCTTGAGCTCAGCGAGTGCCGCCCAGCCCTCCTCGATCTGTTCGGCCGGGATCGGCCAGTGGATCTGGTAGACGTCGATTGCATCGATGCCAATCCGCTCGAGGCTGGCTTCGGCCTCGCGCAGGATGGACTCGCGCTTCAGGCTGTGCACCACTGTGCGGCCGGGGCCTTCCAGCAGCGAGCACTTGGTGAACACAAACGGCCGGGCGCTAACGCCTTCCAGCGCGCGGCCGACGATCTGCTCCGAGTGGCCGAAGCCATAGGCCGCAGCGGTGTCGATCCAGTTGATCCCGTCGTCGAGGGCACGGTGGATTGCGGCAATCGACTCCTCATCGTCCTGTGGACCCCAGGCGAACTCCCAGCCTCCGCCACCGATCGCCCACGCACCGAACCCAACGCGGGTGATCTCCAATCCGGTCTGGCCAAGCTGTGTCGTCTTGAGCGATGTCTGCGTCTTGTTCATGGTTGCTCCCGTCGGATGAGGGTGTGTGGTCGTGATCCGCACGGCGTGGCGCACCTCGCCTAGCCCAGCCACGCCTTAGGCGCGGCCTGATTCATTTGCCGGAGCGAGGTCGCGCAGACGGGCCGTCATCGCCTCGATCTGTGCTTCGAAGTCGGCGATCGCGTGGTACAGGTACGTCGTCGGCGCGCCGAGCTGCGCGGACTGCTCGTTCGCCCGCTGTCGTAGCGCAGCGACTGCCAGAGTCGCGCGTCCCGCCCGAAGCCTGAGACGGTCACGCTCGAGCACGGCGCCAAGGGTGTAGATCGAAGTCGGTGAGGTGGTCGTCATTCTTGATCCTCTCCCGGCCCACCCGCTCGCGGGCTCCGTATGTGCTGGCGTGGTCTCCGTCACTGCACTGTTACGAGGTTCCCACTGGCCCCCGGCTGGGTCTATACGGATCCACCGGACAATTCACTTCTGCCGGTCGCCGGCATAGGTAGGGGTATCCCTACCCGTCCCAATGGAAAGCCGGAGGCAGCTTCTCCAGCCGATCAGCATTTACCCACACGCGGGCTGGCGAGAATCTGGTGCTCGTTCAAATGGCAGCGCGATGACGGCGTGCCGATGCCCGTCACAACCAGATGCACCGGCGACTGGCAGTTCGGCGACCCAACCGAGTGGGCTTTGTCACGAGAGGTCCGAGATGAGCCATACCACGTTGCTTGACCTGTCACGTTGGCAGTGGCCCCCGGCCGGGCAAGCCGGCACGTACGCCGCCAACACACGCCCCTGCGCTGACCGCACGACGCGAGACACCGGCCGCTGCTCCTCCGATCCAGAGATCGTCATGGCGACGTTGTCGGCCACGGAACTGCCTCTTACTAGAAGGTATGACCCGGAGGTGGTATCCGGGATACCCCGGAAACGAGAGTCTTGCCGCCGTCCGTCCAGCCGACCCAGCTAGAGCGAGTGCGCGATCTCCTTGATGACGACGCCCTTGCTGTTCGATTGCTGCTTGATCGAGCCGAGGTCGCTCTGAACGCCGCTCAACGAGTTCAGTTTTGCCGCCGCTGATGTCCGACTTCAGTCAGAGAGCTTCGCGACGACCCCCGTGATCGGTACCGCCAGAAACGAGAGCAACTTGCGGTGACCATCAGCTTTGCCTCGTGGTAGACGAACACCGCCGCCAAACCAGCCTCGACGATCTTCAGCTTGTGCGTGAAGCCGTGCAGATCACCGGCCGTGTACGGCTGCCAGATGTAATGGTCGAAGACGTGGTATGCGAGCCCGGCGTGCAGTAGGAACTTCGTCGCCGCAACAGCAGTGGCGCCTGCTCATACGAGCACCGTACCGCCGCCATCGGCCGTCAGGGAAGTCCGTGGGCTCCGCGCCAATCCTCCGCGAGTAACGCCCAGCGCTCATGGTCGCGCCAGCGCCCGCTGATCTTCAGGTAGCGCGGCGAGAAGCCCTCGCGCTTGAAGCCCGCGCCTCGTGCCAGCGCGATCGAGGCCTGGTTGCCAGGCTGGATGTTGGCCTCGAGCCGGTGCAGGCGCAGCTCCACGAACGCGACCTGGAGCACCAGCTCGATCGCCTCGCGCATGTACCCCTGGCCGGCATAACGCTGCGCGGCCGCGTACCCGAGGTAGGCGCTCTGCAACGAGCCGCGCGCGATCTGGGAGATGTTGAAGAAACCGACGATCTGGTCATCGTCCGTGCGGCAAACGAGGAACGCCTCGAAGTCCGTGCGGTTCGAGTCCTCCAGGTACCCGGCGAACCGCGCCGAGTCGGTCGGCGCGCTCGCCCACGGACGGTGAAATCCGCGGCTGTCGCGCATCAGCGCAACGAACTCGTTCTCGTCCGAGTTCCGAGGCGGCCTGACGTACACCCGCGCCACGGGCCGATCGCCCGGCGGCTCGGCGTCAGTCCCAGTCACTCGATGCCACAGACCAGCCATCAGCCTTACCCCGCCAGTACGTGTCCAAGCCGATAGGTGAGCGCCTCGAGCGCCAGGTCCTCGCTGACGTTGAGCTGGAAGCGCTGGCGCGTATCCTCGACGAGCTCGACGGCGCGCCGCAGCGCGCCAGGATCACCGCCGCGGCCGACTCCTGCGTCGGCCTGTAGCTCAGCGATGCGATCGGAGTTGCGCACAAGATCCACCGCCTCGAACGCGAGCGCCGCCAGGTCGAGCAGCCACGTCTCCGCGAGATCGAGTGCCAGCTCGAGCGCGGCGGTCTCAACCCGCCGCCGCACGCGTCGGACGCGCTCGCCCCACTCGGTCTCAGCGCGCTTGCGCTCGCGGCTCGGCAGCAGCTCGAGCTCGGATGCCTGACGTTCCTCGAGCTCCCTCCGCACACGCTCTCCCCGCGCCCGGACTGCTTTCAGCAGTTCATCCCAGGGCGCGGCTTCCCCGGCCGCACCGGCCAGCGCCGCGCGCACGAGATCCTGCGCACGCTCGCGCAACTCGATGCCCTCGGGCTCGGCCAGTGCTCGTGCTCTCCCCGCGTCACCGAGGCTCAGCCGCGCGTAGGCCTCCGCGACCTCCGCGGGCACGCCCGCCGCCGAGAGCTCGTCGGCAACCTCCGCGATTGACGGCGCGTCGAACCGCACCACCTGGCAGCGCGAGCGGATCGTCGGCAGCACGTCGCCGAGCCGATCCGTGATCAGGATCATGTGCACGAACGCCGGCGGCTCCTCCAGCGTCTTCAGCAGGCGGTTGGCGGACTCGTCACCAAGCTGGTCGGCGCTCTCGATCACGAACACCCGCCGCGCCGACTCGAACGGGGTCTTGGAGGCCGCGGCTACCACGGGCGCGTCGATGTCCGCGACCAGGATCTCGTGCGCACCGCTCGGGGTCACCCAGGTCAGATCCGGGTGTACCCCGGCCAGCGCGCGCGCATGCGCGCTGGCCGGATCGGGCGCGCCCTGCGCCAGCAGCGTCGCGGCAACCTCGCGCGCGAGCGAACGCTTGCCGGCCCCACCCGGACCATGGAAGAGATAGGCGTGTGAAGGGCGGCCATCGGGCGCGAGCACGGGGCCCAGCACGGCGAGTGCGTTGGGGTGTCGTTCGAGCGCCGTCAGCATGACCCTCGATCCTAGTCAGGACCAGGGCCCATCGCCTAGTGGTGGGGCGTCTCGAGACCGTCCGCCGGCATGGCGCTAAACCTCGGCAGGCGCCGGCAGCGTCCGTCCCAGCAGTCGCTGTGCGTTGCCGGCGAAGATCAGCTCACGGTCGGCGTCGCTGATCGGCGCAGCCTCGACGTTGGCGATGGTGCCGCCGACAGAGGGGAACGGGCCCAGGTCGGTGCCGAACAGGATCTGGGACGCGCCGAACACTCGCGTCGCCAGGCCGATCGCCTCGCTGCCGCGGCCGGCTGCACCGGTGTCCAGGTAGATCCGCCGGAAGCGCTCGCCGAGATCCCAGGCGCCCATGCGCTCGGCCGAGATCGATACCTGCTCGGCGACCAGCGCAATCAGGCCCGACCCGCCGAGCATCGCAATCTGGAAGTTCAGATTCGGATACGCGTTGAAGAACTCGGAGAACGCGAGCGTGACGACTGATTGGGCGAAGTGCCAGGCGGTGTCCGCGACCCAGCGGATCGGCTGCAGATCGCTGTGCGCGGGCGGCTGAGGCTGACCAGGCAAAGATGGGTTGGCGTAGCCGGTGTGGAAGTAGATGTGGCTGCCGAGCTCGTTCGCGACCTCGAAGACCGGCGCGAACTGACGTGCCGCCTCGAGCGAGGCGACCGAGCCGATCGGCAGCACACCGCCGATCAGTCCGAGCTCCTCGTGGGCGCGGACCAGCTCCCGAACCGACCAGTCGATGTCCGAAGTCGAGAGCACGGCTACACCGGAGAAGCGGTCCGGATGCGCCCGCACGAGCTCGCTCAGATCGTCGTTGTAAAGCGTCCAGAGCGGGAGCGTCTCCTCGGGTCCCAGCGCCACATCGATCCCCAGCGTCGTCGGCCACGAGAGCAACTGGTGAACGATCCCGTGCTCGTCGAGCTGGCGTATGCGAGCGTCGAGGTCATACCACTGCTCGTTCAGGCCCAGCTGCCGGGCCGGCAGCCCGGCGCCGGCGAGATCGATGGCCAGGGCGCCGTCCTGCTGTCGCAGCAGCCGCGGCGCCGTTCGGCGAGCCTCGAGCGCCCTGAGCACCCGTTCCGGAAACCAGTGGGCGTGAAGATCGATGATCTGGCGGTCAGTGGACATTGACGCCCCTCAGCCACGGAACCAACAGCCATTGGAGGCCGCGCACCACCACGTCTCCGAGCACACCCCAGATCGCGTAGAGGATCACACAGTCCATGACGACGTTGTTCTGGAAGTAGTTCTGCGCATCCACGAGCAGAGCGCCAACGCCGAACTGGGCGTTGATCTGCTCCGCGAACACCAACGCCAGCAGTGCGATACCGAGTGACAGCCGCAGGCCGTCGAGCATCGTTGGCAGTGCGGCCGGGATCACGATCTCAAACACGGTGCGCACGCGCGAGACGCCGAAGATCCAGGCCGCCTCTTTGAGGCGTGGGTCGACTGCCCTTACAGCGCCGTGGGTGTTCACGTATAGCGGGAACGTGGTCGCGACGGCGATCAGGATGATCTTCGGCGCCTCGCCGACGCCGAACCAGATGATGAAGAGCGGGGAGAGTGCCAGAACGGGCACGGTGCGGAACATCTGCACGACCGGGTCGATGATCCGGTCGCCAATGCCGGTGATGCCCGTGAACAGACCGATCCCGACTCCGGCGACGATCCCGAAAAGCAGGCCGAACAGCGCCCGACGAATCGAGATGCTGATGCTCGCCCAGAGCTGGTGGGTCGCGACCAGATGTTCGTAGCCCTGCCAGACCTCACTCGGCGAGGGAAGAACCTGCTCGCCAACCAGGTGGAAACCGGCGGTGACGACCCACCAGAGGACAAAGACGCCGACCGGTCCCAGGATTCGTTGCCCCCAGCGGGTGTACTTGGAGGGCGGCTTCGGTACGAGCAGCCGAGGGACCACCAAGTGGCTGCCGGAGTGGTCGACTCCGGCAGCCACCGACGGAAGAACCGACGGCTCGTTTAGCGCTAGTTCGTCCATCGTGGTCTCCTAACTACTTCTTAGGGGTCTTGATCTTCCCGGCGGGGGCGATCAGCCAGCTGTTTACGTTGAACGACTTCTGCGCCTGCCCGACCTGTAGGAAGAAGGTGAGGCCGGACTTGAGGACCGGTACCACGTTCGGCTCGATCGGCGTCGTCTGAATCACGACCGGGGCCGCGATCTTCGCCTGAGCCGCCGTGATGCCATCCTGCTGGCCGACCCACTTGAAGTACGCGGTCGGGTTCTTCTTGTAGGCCGTCAATCCGGCCTGGTAGAGGGCCCACCACGCCTCCTGGACGCCTGGGTGAGCCTTGGCGTAGTTGCTGTTGACGAGCGACACCTGTGCGGCCTTATCAGCCGGGTAATTCTGGGACGCCCAGATCGTCTTGAAGCCGTCATTCTCAGTCGCCCACAGCTGCGAAAGCTGTGTGCTGGCAGCAAACGCCGCGATGCCATCCGTGCTGTTCTGAAGCGCGGCGTTGCCCACGTTGACGACGATGTTGGCGAGGTGGACGCTTGAGGGATTCACGCCCGCGTTCTTCAACGCCCACAGGAACCCCTGCTCGAAGTTCGTACCGAAGCCGGCGCCAACCGTCTTGCCAGCGAGCTGCTTGATGCTGGTGATCGGCGAGTTCGCCGGCACGACCACGGCCGTTGTGTCGGGCACCGCAACACCGCCGATGACGGTGAGGTTGTCACCGCCGGCCTTGGCAAGGATCGCCGGGGCCTGTCCCTGCGCGACGATGTCCGCCGAACCGGACTGCACGGCCGCGTCGGCCTGAGTTGTGTTCTCGAACGCGATGTAACCCCCGTACTTGAAGCCGTACGGCGCAAGAGCCTTGTTGGCCTTGCCCAAATAGATTGCATAACCGGGGAAGCCCGCGGGATCTGGCTTTACGCCGGGAGGCGGGTTCGCCGGCCCTGTGAGCTTGAGTGTGACGAGCGACGCCTTGGCGCTCGCTGCGGTGCTGGTCGCGAGGATCGCGACGATCGACAGCGAGGCCACCGATGCGGCTGCGACGACCTTGGCCCAACCCGATATCTGGGCCGGACGCTTGAGGAACTTCATCTGGGTCTCTCTCTTTCTTGTTTTTGAAATCACTTGTGTCTCCTCCCAGAGAGCACGATGCTGCTGGCCGGCGTTCGCTTGGCTCAGGGGATCAGCGATGGGTCGTTCGCTCTGCGGATACGGTTTCCCAAGCACTGGGGGCGCTTCCGGTTCGCGGAGTCGTCGGGGCGTTTCCATTCAGCGGCGGCGTTGCGACGTCTTCGCCGAGCCCACCGTGGAAATCGACACCGAGTTGGGCGAGCAGGGCGCGACGGAGGGCGTCGAACCCCGGGCCGAAGCGACGCTCGTCACCGCGCAGCTTGATCTGCTGGTCGAAGATCGTCTTGCCCTGCCCGATCACGACGATCCGGTCGGCCAGCAGGATCGCCTCGTCCACGTCGTGGGTGACCAGCAGCACCGCCGGCGAGTGACGCCGGCAGAGGTCGACGACAAGCTGCTGCATGTTCAGCCGGGTCAGGGCGTCGAGCGCCGCGAACGGCTCATCCAAAAGCATCAGCTGAGGCTCGCGCAGCAGCGCTCGCGCCAACGCCACACGCTGAGCTTCGCCACCCGACAGCGTCGAGGGCCAAGCGCGCAGGTGATCCTCGAGGCCAACCTCACGCAGAGCCGCCAATGCAGCGGCCTGCTTCTCCTGACTCGACTTCAGACCCAGAAGAACATTGCCCAGGACGCGCTTCGACGGAACCAGACGCGGCTCCTGGAAGACGACCGTGCGGACCGGTGGAACCAGAACGCTGCCGGAATCGAGCTTGTCGAGTCCGGCGAGGATGCGCAGCAGTGTCGTCTTGCCGCTGCCGCTGGCGCCGAGCATTGCCACGAACTCGCGCTCGTGGATCTGAAGGCTGAAATCGTCGAAGACTCTGCGCGCACCGAACGCCTTGCGTGCGCCTTCCACACGCACGGCCGGACGCCGCTGAGCGCCCCTATTCCGATCCGCCTGAGTGTTCGGATTCGAAGCGGTTGTTGTCATCGGCAAGAGGAAAGCCAACAAAGTCAATTTTGTCAAGCGGCTTTATGGAGATTCTGCGGGATAAGGCCATCGGGACGTGGCCGCCTTGCGCTACCGTGCCGCCGATGAGCGACCGCGGCCGGCTGATCACGATTGAGGGCGTCGACGGGGCCGGCAAGACGACGCTCGCGGCCGGCCTCACCAAGGCGCTGTCACTCGTCGGCGTGCGGGCGCAGCTGCTGCGCGAGCCGGGAGGCGTGCAGGCCGCCGAGGCGGTGCGGGCGTTGGTTAAGGATCCGGCTCTGACTGTCGGCGCGCGCGCCGAGGCGCTCCTCTATGCAGCAGCCCGCGCTCAGCTCGTCGAGGAGGCACTGCGGCCTGCGCTCGAGCGTGGTGAGTGGGTGCTGCTTGACCGGTTCGTCGACTCCTCGCTCGCCTACCAGGGAGCCGGGCGCGAGCTCGGAATCGAGCCGGTGCGCGAGCTCAACCTGTTCGCCACTGGTGGGCTCACCCCCGACAGGACACTGCTCCTCGTGCTGGACGGCAAGTCAGCGCGCGCGCGCATCGACTCCCGCGGTGAGACCCCTGATCGCCTCGAGCGGGAGGGCTCTGAATTCTTCCAGCGGATCGCAGACGCCTACCAGCAGCTCGCCGCGGCCGAGCCTCAACGAATCCGCGTGCTCGACGCCTCGCTACCGCCAGAGCAGATCGTGGCGCAGGCGGTCGCGGCGCTGGCCGATCTGCTCCCCCGGTAACGCGCCCGCGTCAGCTGTCGCCGTACCCGTGAGGGTGTGCCCGGGCGAAGGCCCAGGCGTCGGCGATCATGCTGTTCAGCTCCGGCTTCTTCGGCGCCCAGCCGAGCTCCGAGCGAACCCTCTGGCCGGCGGCGACGAGCTTCGGCGGATCGCCGGGGCGGCGCGGCGCCTCGACCGCTGGGATCGGTTGACCGGTCACTTGCTCGACCGCCGCGATCACCTCGCGCACCGAGAAGCCGTTGCCATTGCCGAGGTTGAAGATCTGGTGCTCTCCGGGGCGCGCGTGCTCGAGCGCCATCGCATGCGCGTCGGCGAGGTCGTCGATGTGGATGTAGTCGCGCACGGCCGTGCCGTCCGGCGTCGGGTAGTCGATCCCGAAGATCTGCACGGCGTCACGCTGCCCCAACGGCACCTTGAGGACGTTGGGAATCAGGTGGGTCTCGGGCTCGTGGTCCTCGCCAACCTCGCCGTGGGCGCCGGCGACGTTGAAGTAGCGCAGGCTGACGGCGCCGATCCCGTAGGCGAGGCAGAAGTCGCCGATCATGTGATCGGCGGCGAGCTTCGACGCGCCGTAGGCGTTCTGCGGGCGTGGCGGCGCCGTCTCCGGAATCGGGACCTCATCGGGCTGTCCGTAGACCGCGCAGGTCGAGCTGAACACGAGCCGTGGCACCTCGTTGGCGACCATCGCCTCGAGCAGGTTCAGGGTGCCGGTGACATTGGTGCGGTAATACAACTCGGGGCGCTCGACCGACTCTCCGACGAGGGCCAGCGCGGCGAAGTGCAGGACACCGTCGAAGCCGCCTCGTCCGAGTGTGCCGCGGGAATCCTCAGGATTGCGGAGGTCTCCGACGATCAGTTGCGCCTTTGCCGGCACCGCCTCGCGATGGCCGCGCTCGAGGTTGTCCAGGACGACGACTTGGTGGCCATTTTCGATCAGCAGGCCCGCGACGATTGAGCCGATGTAGCCGGCACCGCCGGTGACGAGAAGCTTCATGGCCGGGGAGCTTGGCACAAGCACAGGACTAACTAGCGGAGCAGAGACATAGAATCTCTCGCGCGTGACCGAATCAGAGGCGCAATTCGAGCTGGTTGAGTTCGAGCAGGTCGAGGCCGCACCAGGGACCGCGCTGCTGCGGATCGCCGCGCGGCCGTCCGCGAGGATGGGCTCCGGTGCACTGACGCTCGTGATCACCGACGGCACCACCGAGCATCGGCACGAGCAGCTTCCCGCGCTGCCCGGTCCGCCCGGGCTGATCCGCGCTGCCTTCTCGGCGCCGCTGGGCCACGCCGGACCTCGCGCTACGTACTCGCTGGCGCTGCCCGACGGCGAGACCGTGCGGTTGCCGGCGCCGGCGCGACGGCGCTCGGCACTGGGAGCGACGGCCGGCACGGCGTCCGGGTCTGCAGCGACGCCGCCGGTTGGCGAACCCGCGACGGAGGAGGGCGAACCGTCCCGACTGGTCGAGGCAGAGCGCCGTGCCGAGTCGCGGCGGCTTGCGATCAGCGAGCTGGAACGGCGGCTGCAGAGCGAGCGCGAGCGCCGCTCGGCAGCGGAGTCTGACCTCGCCTACCTGCGCTCAGAGCGCGACGAAGCGCGGGCGGAGCGTGACGCGGCGCTCGCCGATCGCGACGAGGCGGTCGCCGACCGCGACCAGGCCGAGGCACGGGCGCGGGCAGCGGCCGCTAATGCGGGCACGCTCGAGGCGCAGATCCGCGCCGCAGCCGACACCGCGACGCGCGCGCAAGCAGCACTCGAGGCGCAGCTGGCCGATCGCGCTTCCGAGCTCGAGCGGATTCGCACGGCCGCCGAGCTGGCGCAGGCGCGGGCCCACGCGAGCCGGCGCGAGGTCACGTCGCTGGATGAGCAGCTCGCGCACGCGCAGGCCCAGATCTCGGTACTGCAGCAGGCGCTCGACGAGTACGAGGCCGAGCGTGAGTCGGCCGCGGCGGCGATGGACGACGCGGTTTCTGCCGCCCGAGCCGAGACGGCTTCCGCGCGCGAGCGGGTCGTGGCGCTCGAGGACGAGCTCGGGTCCGTGCGCGACCTCGCCTCACGCAGTGACGACCAGCACGAATACGACCTGGAAACCGTGCAGGCGCGACTCGATGTCGCGCACGCGGAGATCGAGGTCGCCCGCACCGAGGCCGAGGCGTCGCACCACAAGAACGGCGAGCTCGAAGCGACGCTGGTCGAGTTCGACGCCGCTTTGGCAGCACGGGCCGCTGAGATCGAGCTGCTGCGAGCAGCAGTTGCCGAGGCGGGCGGGCAGCCGGGTGCGGCTGCCGCTGGGTTTTCGGGGCGCGAGGCTGGGGCCGAACCCATCGGCCCTGAGCTCGAAGCCCGCCTCGCCGAGGCTCGCGCTGAAGCCTCCGGCGCGCTGCTGGCCGAGGTCGAACTGCTGCGAACCCAGCTGCACGAGTACGGCGAACGGACCGAGGCCGCGGAGACCGAGCTCGAGCGCGTACGCGCTGCGGCTTCGCTGGTGGCGGACGAACTGAAAGCCGCTAGCGACAACGCCGGCAAGGCCCACGCCGATGCCGAGATGTACGAGCGTCGCGCCAGCGAGCTCGGCACGACCCTCTCCTCCGCTGAGCGGACGCTGCACGACGCCCGCGACGCGCTCGCCGCGCACGAGACCAAGAATCGCGAGCTGTCAGATGCCGTGCGTTCCGAGACCGAGAAGCGAATCCGCGCCGAGGAGGCGCTGGTCGCCGCCAGCGCGCAGCACGCGCTGACGACCGAGTCGCTCGCGCTCGAAGCGGGGCGCCAGGACGCCTAGGCGTCCTGGAAAATGTCGCCCAGCCGCTAAAATTCTTTGTGCTGCAAGTGCGGGATTTACGCGCCTGCGGTGGTCCTCTGAGGAGCTTTTCCGTCCGACCCGAGCGGGACTATTCACGACCCCCTCAGCCCACCGCAGAGCAGAGGAAAAGACGCTAGAGAAGCGGCGACGAAGGAGATCGAAGGCATGGCGAAGACCCCCACAATTACGGATGGCGTGACCGGGCAGGGCCTCTCGATCGAGCGGTACTTCACCAAGCCTGGGCAGGATCCGTTCTCGACCGTCGAGTGGGAGCTGCGCGACGCGCGCATCGGCCATGGCGGCAAGGTCTCCTTTGAGCAGACGGGGGTCGAGTTCCCCAAGTCCTGGTCGCAGAACGCGACCAACATCGTCACGCAGAAGTACTTCCGGGGACGGCCCGGATCCGAAGAGCGTGAGCGCTCGGTCAAGCAGATGCTCAAGCGTGTCGCGGGCACGATTGCCGGTTGGGGGGCGGTGCGCGGCTATTTCGCCAGCGACGCTGACACGCAGGCGTTTGAGGACGAGCTGACCTACATCCTGCTTCACCAGATGGCTGCCTTCAACTCGCCGGTCTGGTTCAACGTCGGCTGGCACCCCGAGGGCAGCCCGAAGATGCAGGCGAGCGCCTGCTTCATCCTCTCCGTCGACGACACGATGGAGTCGATCCTCGAGTGGAACACCAAGGAGGGCATGATCTTCCGCGGCGGCTCCGGCTCGGGCATCAACCTCTCCAAGATTCGCGGCTCGATGGAGCACCTGAGCCGCGGCGGCACAGCATCGGGCCCGGTCTCGTTCATGCGCGGCGCCGACGCGTGGGCAGGCTCGATCAAGTCCGGTGGTGGTACCCGCCGCGCCGCCAAGATGGTGGTCCTCGACGTCGACCACCCGGACATCCGGGAGTTCATCTGGTGCAAGGCCAAGGAGGAGGACAAGGCCGCGGCGCTGCGTGACGCCGGCTTCGACATGTCAATCGACGGCGAGGGCTTCCACTCGATCCAGTACCAGAACGCGAACAACTCGGTGCGCGTCACGGACGAGTTCATGCGCGCAGCCGAGAACGACGAGGACTGGCACCTGATCGCGCGCACTACCGGTGAGCCGGTCGGTGAGCCGGTCAAGGCCCGCGAGCTGCTCGAGGAGATCGCCGAGGCGGCTTGGCGCTGCGCCGACCCGGGCGTCCAATACGACACGGTCATCAACCAGTGGCACACGTCCCCGAACTCAGGCCGGATCAACGCCTCCAACCCGTGCTCGGAATACATGCATGTCGATAACTCGGCCTGCAACCTGGCATCTCTGAACCTGATGAAGTTCCGCCGTCCCGACGGCAGCTTCAACGTCGAGTCGTTCGAGAAGGCTGTCGACGTCGTCTTCCTCGCGCAGGAGATTGTGGTCTCACCATCGAGCTATCCGACCGAGGAGATCGCGACCAACGCGCGCGCGTTCCGCCAGCTCGGCTTGGGCTACGCGAACCTCGGGGCCTACCTGATGGCCAACGGCCTGCCCTACGACTCGGACGAGGGCCGCGGCATCGCCGCAGCCGTCACCGCACTGATGACCGGGCGCGGCTACCTGCGCTCGGCTGAGGTCGCCGACGCGATCGGCCCGTACGAGCGTTACGAGGAGAACCGCGAGCCGCACAACGCTGTGATGCGGATGCACCGCGACGCCGCGTACGCACTGGAGGATGAGTCCTGCGCGGATACCGCCCTGCTCAGGTCTGCGCGCGCGACCTGGGACGAGGCCGTTGCGCTCGGCGAGGAATACGGCTACCGCAATGCGCAGGCGACGGTACTCGCGCCGACCGGCACGATCAGCTTCCTGATGGACTGCGACACGACCGGCGTCGAGCCGGACTTCTCGCTCGTCAAGTTCAAGGAGCTCGTCGGCGGCGGCCAGATGACGATCGTCAACAAGACGGTGCCGCTGGCGCTCGAGACGCTCGGTTACAACGACCAGCAGATCGAACAGATCATCGCGTACATCAACGAGCACGGCACGATCATCGGCGCTCCTGAACTGGCCGACCAGCACCTGCCCGTGTTCGACGTGGCGGTTGGCGAGCGCGCGATCTCGCACATGGGCCACATCAAGATGATGGGCGCGATCCAGCCGTTCATCAGCGGTGCGATCTCCAAGACCGTGAACATGCCCCATGACGTCACCGCCACGGATATCGCCGATGCCTACACGCAGGCGTGGAAGCTCGGGATCAAGGCGCTCGCGATCTACCGTGACGGGTCGAAGACCGCGCAGGCTCTGCGCACCGACGCGCAGCAGGACGCGCCCGCACCCGTCGACATCGACGCGGCCATTCAGAAGGCGGTCGCCGAGGCCGTCGCGTCGGCGACGCCGCGCCGTAACCGCATGCCGCGCGAGCGCGAGTCGATCACGCACAAGTTCTCGGTCGGCGGCCACGAGGGCTACATCACCGCCGGCAAGTACGAGGACGGCACCATCGGCGAGATCTTCCTGACCGATATCGGCAAGGAAGGCTCAACGATGCGCGGCATGATGAATGCCTTCGCGACGGCCATCTCTATCGCCCTGCAGTACGGCGTCCCGCTAGAGACACTCGTGCGCAAGTTCAGCTACATGCGCTTCGAGCCGGAGGGCATGACGACGAACCCGGAGATCCCCTTCGCGAAGTCGATGCCCGACTACATCATGCGCTGGCTGGCCTCACGCTTCCTCGACGCCGACGTCCAGGAAGAGCTCGGCATCCTGACTCCGGCCGTGCGTGCGCGCAAGGCTGCTGAGGACGCGATGAGCTCGCACTCCAGCGACACCTCGATGTCGGCCATCGAGATCCAGCACCAGGAGCACAAGCACGAGCCAGCACCTGCCGTACCGGCCCGTCCCGCCGCTTCGGCCCTGACGGACACCCCGCCTGTCGTCCCGGCCGCCTCAACAAAGAGCCCCTTCGGCCTTGATCTCGGCCCGGCCTGCCAGCAGTGCGGAGGCATGATGCAGCGCACCGGCGCTTGCTACACGTGCTCGAGCTGCGGGTTCAACACCGGCTGCGGTTGATATCCAGCCTCACATAGGCGCAGTGATCGAAAGGCCTGTCTCGGCGAGTTCCGCTTACGACAGCGGCTCGTCGAGCTCACCCAGCGCGTTGGTGAGCTCGAGGTTGGCCGCGTAGTCGACCGGGCAGGCGATCACGGAGACGGTGTCGTCGGCGAGGGCACGCTCCAGGGTCGGCAGCAGTTCGTTCGCGGCCGTGATTCGGTAGCCGCGTGCTCCGAAGCTCTCGGCGTAGGCGACGAAGTCCGGGTTACCGAAGGCGGTGTCGAGGCTCTCTCCGAGCTCGAGATCCATCTTCCAGGTGATCAGGCCGTATTCGTTGTCAACCCAGACGAGGATCACGAACGGGATCCGCTCGCGCAGGGCGGTCTCGATCTCCTGCGAATTCATCAAGAAGGCGCCGTCACCGGTGGCGACAAGGACGCGTGCCTCAGGACGGGCCAGCTTGGCGCCGATCGCACCCGGCACCGTCCAGGCCATCGTCGAAAGCCCATTAGAGATCAGGCAGGTGTTCGGCTCAAACGTCGGATACAGACGCGCCATCCACATCTTCAGCGCGCCGGTGTCGACCAGCACGATGTCATCGCGGCGCAGCGCCGCACGGGTGTCGGCGACGACCCGGGCCGGTGAGAGTGGAAACCGCTCATCGGCGCGGCCGCGATCGAGCTCGGACTCCAGCATCCCGCGAATCCGCCGCTCGCCGAGTTTCGGCTCGAAGCGCTGCCCGACCGTCTCAGCGAGCGCATGCAGCGTGCGTGGGATGTCGGACTGCAGACCGACGGCGACCTCGTAGTGGAGGTCGACCTCGGCCGGAAAGCGGTGGATGTGGACGATCTGCTTGTCGCAGCCCGGGTTGATGCGGACGGGGTCGAACTCCTGGAGCTCGTAACCGACTGCGATGATCGCGTCGGCGTGATCGAAGCCGAAGTTGACGTAGTCGTGGCGCATGAAACCGACGGCGCCGAGCGCGAGCGGATGGTCGTCCGGGAAGATGCCCTTGCCATGGAAGGTCGTCGCCACCGGCACGTTCAACGCCTCGGCAAAGCGCACGAGCGCTTCGCCCGCACCGGCCCGCGCCGCACCGTGACCCGCCAGCACAATCGGACTGGTGCTCGCGCGCAGCACCTCCGCCGCACGCGTCAGCTGGCTGATCGACGGCTCGTCCGGCCGCGGCGTGTTGACGATCAGCGGCCGCGCTCCAGCCGGAGCTGCCGCCTTCTCGACATCCTCGGGAACCGCCAGATAAACAGCGCCAGGGCGCTCGGTCTGGGCAAGCTTGAAAGCCTTGCGCAGCACCTCAGGGACAGCCTCCGGCATCACCACCAGCTCCGACCACTTGGTCACCGGCGCGAACATCGACACGAGGTCGACACCCTGATGAGACTCCTTGAATGAGCGGTTGCGCCCGACCTGCGCAGATAGGGCCACGACCGGCGTCGAGTTGGTAGTCGCATCCGCGACGCCCAGGATCAGATTGATCGCACCAGGACCGAGGGTGGCCGAGCAGACACCGGCCTTGCCGGTCAGGCGACCGTAGACCTCGGCCATGAACGACGCCCCCTGCTCGTGCCGCACGAGCACGTAGCGGATCGGCGACTCTCCGAGCGCCTGGACGAGATGGATGTTTTCCTCGCCCGGAATTCCAAAGACGTACTCGACGCCCTCATTCTCCAGGCAACGGACGATCAGCTCGGCGGTCGATACCTCGGGCATCTCGTCCCCGAGTGTGCCGGAAACAGCCCCGGGATGCGCCGGCTAGACCGGACTCCCAGAGCTGGCCCAAGCATCGATTTCCACCTCCAGCGCCGGCGAGGCCAGACCGGCCACGGACAGGAGCGTCATGCATGGCGCGTGTCCCGCAAGCCGGCGCGCGATGATCGTGGCGCGCCGCTCCGGGTCAATCGGCTCTGTGAGGTAGGAGGTCAACTTGACGAGGTCGGCTGCAGCCATGCCGGCCTCTTAAGATTTTGAAGCACGTTGGTCAGCGCGAGATCGAACCGGTCGGCGGGATCGTCGGGAATCCGGCCATCCACCTCCATCGCGACCTGTCCTGACAGCACCACCAGCCGGTCGGGACCGACAAGCTCGATCTGGTGCGGTTAGCCGGCGAGCGGGGCGTGTACAGAGGACGGATTGCGAGCTTGCTTCACGACTGGGATGACAGTGCCCAACCCGGGCCGACCCAACCAAGAATTGGCGCTCTGCACGGCACGGCCGAGATCCCGGCCGGTCGCGTGAGCGCCCCGCATGCGACGCTAGTCGCGCTTGCCGTCAGCATCGTGTAAAACCCCGGCACCATGGCGGCGTCGGAGACTCCGAGCCCAGACCCGCCGGTCGACCGCGACTCCGCAGAGCTCGATCGGCGTCGACGTCTGGCCGCGGTCATAGACATGCGCGTCCTCGAGCGGATCGGTGACCCGGTGCTGACCAGGCTGACGCGGCTGGCTCAGAGCGTCACCGGCGCCTCTGCGGCCGCGGTGCACATCTTCGACGAGCGCTACCAGCGACGGATCGCAGCCGTCGGCCTGCCGCTCGTGGATCATCCCGCGGAGGACAGCATGTGCCGGCTGGCGGTGCTCAGCGGCACACGGATCATCACCAGCGACGCCACTACGGAAGAGCGCTTCGCGTACTCCTCGTTCGTCAAGGACCCGGTGGCTCCGATCCGGTTCTACGCGGCGATCCCGCTTCTGGTGAGCGGCGGCGTCGCAGTCGGCACGCTGTGCGCTTTCGACAGCGAGCCGCGTGAATTGAGCGATGATCAGATCGCCCGGCTCGAGGACGTCGCCGAGCTGGCCCGGGCGCACCTCGAACTGGTCAAGGTCGCGAGTGACCTTGGCAAGGCCGCGACCCTCGATCCACTCACCGGGACCGTCAACCGAGTCATCTTCGATGACCGTCTCGCGCAGGCGCTGGCGCGGCGCAAACGGCGCCAGACCCAGGTCCTCGTAGCCGTAATCGACCTCAACAACTTCAAGGCGCTGAACGACACCCATGGCCATGAACGCGGCGACGCGGCCCTGCGTTGGGTGGCCACCCAGCTGCAGAACAGCGTCCGCGGCGAGGACACGGTCGGGCGTCTGGGCGGAGACGAGTTCGGGCTGGTCGCGGAGGTCAGCGGCGGCAGCTTTGAGCCGCTCATGGAACACATCGCTGGTGCGCCGGAGGGCTTCGAGCCCAGCTTTACGCTCAGCGTCGGTGCCGTGTTGGCCGAGGACGACGAAGCCGTCGATGCCGTCCTGCGACGTGCAGACGAGGCCATGTACGCCGCCAAGCGCCGTCACCGGCAGCTGCCGGATGGCCACTGAGAGACGACTCGTGTCCAGGTCACAGTGCCGGGCACAGCCGCTCTCTCCGAGTCGTAGGGTTAGGCGATGCCGGCCGTGGCCGAACACCCGGATGCCAGAGGGGCATCGCCGCCGAGGTACACCCGCACCCAGCGGCTGACGCTGCTGGCGTGCATCCTCGGGTCCTCGGTCGCGTTCCTCGACGGCACGATCGTGAACGTCGCGCTGCCGGCGATCAGGGCGAGTCTGCACGGCGGACTGGGGACGCAGGAGTGGGTGGTCGACGGGTATCTGTTGACGCTGGGATCGCTGCTGCTGATCGGCGGCTCGCTGGGCGACCTCTTCGGGCGCCGGCGGATCTTCGCGTTGGGCGTCGGCGGCTTCGGCATCGCGTCGCTCGCGTGCGCGCTGGCTCCCAGTGCCGGAGCGCTGATCGCGGCCCGGACCGTGCAGGGAATCGCGGCGGCTCTGCTCGTGCCGAGCAACTTGGCACTGATCATGGACAGGTTCTCCGAGCATGAGCGTGCGGCGGCGATCGGCTCGTGGACCGCGTGGACGGGAATCGCAACCGTCGCAGGGCCGCTGCTCGGCGGCCTGCTGGTCCAGGCCGCCTCCTGGCGCTGGGTCTTCGCCGTGAACATCCCGATCGTGCTGGTCACACTCTGGCTCGCGACGCAGATCCCGGAATCGCCGCGTGCGGTTGGGCAGCACCTCGACTGGCTTGGCGCCATGATCGGCGCGGCTGGGCTGGCAGGACCGATATTCGCACTGATCGAGGCGCCAAGCCACGGCTGGGGCGATCCTGAAGTACTGGCCACTCTGAGCGCCGGCTGTCTGCTGCTGATCATCTTTCTGATCCGCGAGCGCCGCTGTCCGGCGCCGATGCTCCCGGCCGCGATCTTCCGCTCGCGCAACTTCAGCGTCGGCAACCTCGCGACCTTCAGCCTGTACGCGGCGCTGAACGTGGTGATCTTCTTCCTCGTCGTCTTCCTCCAGCAGGTCGATGGCTACAGCCCGGTGGCGGCCGGGCTTGCAACACTGCCGACCTCGATCTTCATGTTTTTCCTGGCCAGGCGCTTCGGCGCGCTGGCCGATAAGTTCGGTCCCCGACTATTCATGGGGGTCGGCCCGCTGATCACGGCCGTCGGACTGCTGCTGTTACTGCGGATCGGCACGCATCCGGACTACGCGTCGGACGTCCTGCCTGGAGTGGTTGTGCTGGCACTCGGCCTCGCGATGACGGTCGCGCCGCTGACGGCCACGATCCTGTCGTCGGTGCCGGCGGCGCACTCGGGTCTCGCCTCCGGCATCAACAACGCGGTCGCGCGCCTGGCGGGCTTGATCGCGATCGCGGCCGTGGGCGCCGTCGTCGCCACCCACTTCTCAGCCGACGTCGCGCGGGGCCTCGCCCGACCGCACGCGACGCCTGCCTACAACGCAGCCGCGCGCAAGGCGTCCGCTGCGACGCTTCAGACGCACCCCCCGCCCGGCTTCACTCAAGCGCAGCAACCATACGTGCGACAGACGCTCGAGAGCGCGTCAGTCGACACCTTCCACCTCGCGATCGTGATCGCCGCGATCCTTGCGGTGATGGCCGGGATCCTCAGCCTGGTCGGTATCCGCAACCCGAGGGCCAAACCCCGCAGTCCCGACGCGCCCGCACAGCCGAGCTAGTCGGCGCGCACCCCACGCGCGCGCCGACTCCAACCGTTGTCAGGATCGTGGGCCGAGCGGATGCGTATTAGAACAGTGTGTTCTGCCTACCTGCATGCGGCGCACGCCGCGCCTCAGCCGACATGCCCGGGTCCTGATAGCCGCCGTCGGCCGGGTTCAGGTTCACACCGGGCGTGACGATCTCATCGATCCGGTCGAGCGCCTCATCAGACAGCTCGACGTCCGCAGCGGTCAGCTGCGACTCGAGGTGCTCCATCGTGCGCGGACCGATGATCGCCGAGGTGATCGCGGGATGCCGGATCACGAACGCGATCGCAAGCTCGATCAACGAGATGCCGGCCTCCTCCGCCACTCCGACCAGTTGCTCGACGGCATCGAGCTTGCCCTGGTTAGCTGGTAGCGAGAGATCGAAGCGCTCGGGGAGTCGCTCGGACCGCGTCGAGCTCGGCTGACCGGCGTCCTTGCGCCAACGGCCGGACAGCCAGCCGCCGGCCAACGGGCTGTACGAGATCACGCCCATGCCATGGCGTTGACAGGTGGGAAGCACATCCGCCTCGATCCCACGGGCCAGCATCGAGTACGGCGGCTGTTCGCATACAAACCGGGCAAGGCCGCGCTCACGTGACGTCCACTGCGCCTCGACGATCTGCGAAGCGGGGTAGGTCGAGTGGCCGATGTAGCGGACTTTGCCCTGGTGGACGAGATCGGTCAGCGCACCCAGCGTCTCCTCGATATCGGTTCCGGGCTCGGGGCGGTGCACCTGGTAGAGATCGATCCAGTCCGTGCCCAGCCGCCTGAGGCTGTTCTCGACCTCCTGGATGATCCAGCGGCGCGAGCCGCCGCGATGGTTGGGATCGTTGTCGTACATCTGAGCCCAGAACTTGCTGGCAAGGATCACGTCATCGCGCCTCCCACCGGAGAGCGCCTTGCCGACGATCACCTCGGACTCGCCGGCTGAGTAGACATCGGCCGTGTCGATGAAGTTGATGCCGGCGTCGAGTGCGCGGTGGATGATCCGGATCGACTCGTCGTGATCCTTGTTGCCCCACTCGCCGAACATCATCGCGCCGAGGCAGAGCTCGCTCACCCAGACGCCCGTGTTGCCAAGTCGATTCAATTCCATTGTCAAACCTCCGCCGGAGTCGTTAGATATTCCTCGTCGGTGACGTGGCGTCCCCATGTCACCGGGCTGCCCGTCGCGTCCGCCTCTTGGATCGCGATGTGCGTCATCAGGCGGTTGGGTGCCGCGCCGTGCCAGTGGTTCTCACCGGGCTCGAAGAAGACACGGTCGCCGGGCCTGATGACCTCGACCGGCCCGCCCTTCCGCTGGCAACGGCCGATCCCCTCGATGACGAAGATCGTCTGGCCGTGAGGATGCGTGTGCCAGGCGGTACGCGCCCCGGGCGTGAAGTGCACGCTCGCCGCGCCGGTGCGCGACGAGCCGGCTGCCACCGCGACGGTGTCGATCAACACGATGCCCGTGAACCAATCGCTCGGCGCCTGCACGGTGTCCAATGAGTTTCTGGTGATCTGCATGTCGCTCCCGTTCCGGATCAGAGGTTGATCAGAACCTTGACGGCTTCACGGTCGTTCATCGCCCGATATCCGTCAGGTGCCTCGTCGAGGCTGATCGTCCGGTCGAACACACGCCCGGGTTCGATCCGTCCCTCGAGCACGTCCGGCATCAACTCCTCGATGTAGGCGCGGGCCGGCGCCGGGCCGCCCGCGATCGTGACATTCGCGTAGAACGCCACGTTGGAAGCAGGCATCTCATCGTCCTGGGGCACACCGACGCGCCCGACGGCGCCGCCGGGACCCGCGATCTTGATCGCCGTCGCCATCGAAAGGCCATAACCAACGCACTCGAGCACCGAATGCGCGCCAAAGCCACCCGTCAGCTCGCGCACGCGCTCAACCGCCTCATCACCGCGCTCGGACACGATGTCCGTCGCGCCGAATTCCCGGGCGAGCCGGATCCGGTCGGGGTGGCGGCCGAGCATAATGATCCGTTCAGCCCCGAGTCGCCTGGCAGCCACGACGCCGCAGAGGCCGACCGCGCCGTCGCCGATGATCGCGGCGGTCTTGCCGGGGGCGACGCGCGCAGCGAGCGCGGCGTGATGCCCGGTGCCCAGCACGTCGGACAGGGTCAAAAGCGACGGGATCAGCGCATCGTCGGAGGCGACACCCAACTTCACCAGTGTGCCGTCGGCGAGCGGCACGCGCACAGCCTCGCCCTGCCCGCCGTCGATGTCGCCCATCGCCCAGAAACCGCCGTGCGTGCATGAGGTCTGAAGTCCTTCATGAGAGAACTCGCAGGTCCCGTCCGAAAACGCGAACGGCGCCACCACCAGATCGCCGCGCTTGACGTTGCGCACCTCGCTGCCGACGTCCTCGACGCGGCCGATGAACTCGTGGCCGATGCGACCCGGCGTGTCGGTTCGCTCGCGCTGCTGGTACGGCCACAGGTCGCTGCCGCAGATGCAGGCGCTCGTCACCTTGACCAGCGCATCGGTCGGGTGCTTGATGGTGGGGTCCGGCACCTGCTCGACGCGCACGTCGCCGGCGCCGTAGATCACTGTCGCCTTCACTGGCTCAACTCCATAGATCGTTCACGGGATGCTTCAAATCAAGCAGGGCTCCGCCGCCCTGGAGAGGCCCTGCCATGGGTGTACCCACAGGGCCTCCCAGCTGTTGCGACCAGCGCTCAGGCAGGTTCGACGCCGCTTGCCGCCGCATCTGGCGTCGCGGCCCAACTGGCGAGTATGTCCAGCGCCTGCTGCGAGGTTGAACCCAGCTCAGCCGTGTAGATCGCCATGGTCACGGTGGGGTCGGCGGTGAACTGCACGTTCTCGTAACCGATCGTCACCTCGCCGACGACCGGGTGGCGAATCCGTTTGACACCGGTCGTGTGAAAGCCGACATTGTGCGCGGCCCAGCGCCTGCCGAACTCCTCGCTGCGGGTCGAGAGCTCGCCGATCAGCTCCTGCAGAGCACGGTCGCACGCATGAGCTCCCGCCTCCCAGCGCAGTGAGGCGACGAGCTCGTCCGCGATCCGGTCCCAGTCGACATAGAAGTCGACCGCGGCGGGATCGAGGAACGTAAACCTTGCACTGTTGGCCGGCTGCTCCGGGCCGTCGAACAGCGGGGCGTAGAGGGCGCGCCCAAGCGCGTTGACGGCGAGGTAGTCGAGCCGCGCGTTGCGCACCACCGCCGGCGCGTTGATCACGTCGAGTAGCCGCAGCACCTCGGGTCGCACCCGCTGCCCGATCGGACGGATCCGTGTCGAGGCGACCGGATGGGCGGCGCGCGCCAGATCAAAGAGGTGTGCGCGCTCGGCTTCGCTCAGTTGCAGCGCGCGGGCAAGCGCCTCGAGCACACCGTCGGAGACGCCGCCGAGGTTCCCGCGCTCGAGGCGCTTGTAGTACTCGAGACTCACGCCCGCAAGGGCGGCGACCTCCTCACGGCGCAACCCCGGCACGCGGCGCTCCCCGTAGGACGGCAGCCCGGCCTGCTTGGGCGTGATCCGCGCCCGACGCGACCTGAGGAACTCGGTGACTTCGCTTGCCGTGTTCACACAACAAGCGTACGTCGCGCAACTCCGGCCTGAGAGGCTCTGCCAGTACCCCCGACCGCTCAGATCGCGGTCGTGAACTCAGCAACCTGCTCGGCGAAGGCCGCGCTGTGCGTCAGCGGGTAGATGTGGCCGCTATCGACGGTGACCAGCCGCGCTCCCGGAATCCCGGCGGCTAGATCCTCGGCCAGCCGGTAGGGAACGATGTGGTCGCGGCGTCCATGGATGACCAACGTCGGGACCCGTAGCTCCGGCAGCCTCGCCGTCCGGTCGTAGCCGTCGCTGGCCTGGCGCTGACGCCGGAACGCATACCGCGGCTGTGGATAGCGTCCGCGGAACACCGCCGAGACGAGGCCGAGCAATCTGATCGGCCAGCGGCGCTCGACCCGCGCGCACGTGGACGCGAGCACGAGGCTGCGCACGCGGCCGGGCTCAGCGAGCGCCAGGTCGAGCGCGATCCGCCCACCCAGCGACATCCCCACCACGTGCGAGCGCTCAATCCCGAGCGCCCGCATCAACCCGGCGGTGTCGCGCGCCATCTGCGTCACCGTGTACGGCTCGTCGGGCTTGTCGGTGCGCCCAGCTCCACGGTTGTCGAATGCCAGCACCCGGTAGCGGCCAGCCAGCGCGTCGATCAGCTGACCGCACTCCGACACGTCCACGCCCAGCCCGTTGATCAGCACGAGTGGCTGGCCCGCTCCCACGATCTCGTAGTACATCTTCAGGCCATCGACGCTGACTGTTGGCACGACCGGCAAGATAACGACCCCGGCCTGCCGTCTCGTGCACGGACGCTGCGCGCACCCCCGCGCTGTGGCTGACGGCTCTTGCGCACTTCCGGGCGGCGGGTACGTCTTCTCGTAGGTATGGCCAGTTTCGTCCACCTCTTACCGGAAGATCTGACCAGATCGCCGATAAGCGACTTAGAGCTCGCTTGCGCATGAGCCTTCTGGGACCCTCACCAACTGACACCTACGACGGGCACTTCACTGGGGAGCAGGCGACCCGTCTGCTTTGGCGTGCCGGTTTTGGCCCCAAGTCCGGTGAGCCCGAGCGCCTGGCCAAGCTCGGTATGGATGCGGCGGTCGCCTCGCTGACGCGACCGCGGGGCCCGGCGCAGCTGATCGGCAAGGCGCCGCATGACGACCACGGCCGGCCGCTCGATCCGGTCAACGTCTGGGGCGATGACCACTGTTGGTGGCTCGATCGCATGGTGCGCTCGAGCCACCAACTGGCCGAGCGAATGACGCTGATCTGGCACAGCTGGTTTGCCACGTCCGAGTCGGCCTCGAGCGCAAAGCTGATGATCAACCAGAACTGGACGATGCGTCGCAACGCGCTCGGGAACTTCCACCAGCTGCTGCTCGACGTGACGATCGACCCGGCCATGCTGCTCTGGCTGAACGGCAACACGAACGCCAAGGGCTACCCGAACGAGAACTACGGGCGGGAGATGCTGGAGCTGTTCACGCTCGGCGCCGGCCGCGGCTACAACGAGGACGACGTCGTCCAGAACTCGCGTGCGCTGACGGGCTGGACCAACAAGTGGAGTCAGACGAAGGGGCCCGTCGACTTCCACTTCGACACGACGCTTCACGACTACGGCGTCAAGAAGATCTTCGGCCACGTTGGCCGCTGGAACTGGCGTGACAGCGTCCGCTTGGCCATCAGCCACGAGACCCACCCGTCGTTCTTCGTCGGCAAGCTGTGGGGCTACTTCGTCGGCGCCGACCTGCCCCAGAAGGCCGGCCGGGAACTCGAGCGCGCATACGTCAAAGGTGGATTTGAGATCAGGCCGATCGTCGAGGCAATCCTCCGGCACCCTCTGTTCTACGAGGGTCCACGGCTGGTGACACCTCCGGTCGTGTGGACCGCCGGGCTGCTGCGCGCCAGCGGTCAGACGATCACCACCACCGACTGGGCGTGGATCGCTTCGCTCACCGGGCAGGTGCTGTTCCAGCCGCCGAACGTGTCCGGATGGGACTACGCGCAGTGGCTCGACACCTCTCGCTGGGCCGGCCGCCTCCAGGCCGTCAACACGGCGCTTGGCAAGCAGGTGCTCGAGGGCAAGACCTATCCATATGGGATCCACGAGAGCAACACCGAGGCCTACGCCCACGCGATCGCCTACTGGGGCGGATTGCCGCTGTCAGACACCGCCCGGAACCACCTGATCGAGCTGGCGCACCGGATCTCGCACGGCCAGACCCAGAAATGGGAGCAGGTCGAGTTCCGCAACCTTCGCCAGAACGCGCTCCGCAACCTGATCCCGATGACCCCCGACTGGATGACCGCGTGAGCGACTCACCCGATCCACGCGTGCCTGGGCCGGTGGGCCAGATCCACTGTGACGGCTTCGCGCGTTCGCAGGCGATCCACCGCGTACTCGCCAGCGGCAAGCGGCCGGTGGCGCGTGAGTGGGACTCGCGCATGCCGATCCCGGCCGGCGTCGGCGTCGACCGGCGCCGCTTCATCGCAGGCGTGGCCGGGGGCCTGGCGCTCGTCTACGGCGCTGGCCGCGCCGGCCTCACGGACCGGATGCTCGGCGACGGGATCGCGCAGGCCGCAACGCGTCAATCTTCGAACAGTCCGATCCTGATCTCGCTGTTCCTGCAGGGCGGGATCGACTCGCTTTCGCTGCTGGCCCCCGCCGGGGATCCGCTCTATGAGAAGCTGCGCCCAACGCTCGCCGTCGCGCCCGGTTCGGGTGTGAGCTTCCGTGAGGACGCGAGCCTCACGTGGCACCCCTCGGCGACGGCGATCGCGAACCTGCACAACGCCGGCAAGGTTCTCGTGTTCCCTGGAATCGGCTATGCCGACGAGGACATGTCGCACTTCACCTCCCGCCACTACTGGGAGGTCGGCACCACCAGCACCGAGCTGACCACCGGCTGGATGGGCCGTTACATCGACCTGACCGGCGACCAGAGCAATCCGTTCCAGGGCCTCTCTCTGGATGGACAGATGAACCCGACGCTCGCGACCGCGAAAAACCCTGTGGCCGCGATCGACCAACCCAACAACTTCGGCGTCTGGGTCAATGGCGTGTGGGGCAACGCGAGCGATTGGACGCTCGAATCGGCCTCTTCGCTGGGCGACAAGCAGAAGAACTCCCGTGATCCGGCGATCAAGCAGGTCGCAGGGGCGGCGTCCGAGGTCGGCATCGTGCGCCGCACGCTGAAGCCATGGACCTCGGCACAGAGCACCGCAGCTTCGAAGGCCAACCCGTCGGCTGCCTACAGCGGCTCGGTCACCTATCCGCTCGCTACGAACGACGACCTGCCGGCGCGCTTGGCCGGGCTCGCGGCGATGATCGCCGCCGGTGTACCGCTGAAGTGCGTGGCGCTCACGACGGACGTCCAATTCGACACCCACTCGAGCCAGCCAGAGACGTTCAATTCCGGCGTCCAGCTGGTGTCGGATTCGCTCGCGGCATTCCAGGCCGACCTCGAAGCCCGCGGAATCGACCAACGCGTGCTCGTGCATGTCTGGTCCGAGTTCGGCCGCCGCGCGGAGGAAAACAGCTCTGACGGCACCGACCATGGCGCCGCGGGCACATCGCTGCTGATCGGCAGCCGCGTCAACGGCGGCATGATCGGCGAGTTCCCGCCGCTCACCGCACTCGACGCGAACGGCAACCAGCGCGTGAACGTCGATTTCCGTGGCGTCTATGCCTCGCTGCTCGAGCAGTGGTTCGACCACGAGGCGGGCGCGATCATTCCGAACGCAGCGAAGTTCAAGCGCTACCAGCTGCTCGCGTGACGCGCCTGGCTCTCAGCTGGCTCTGTGCCGCGACGCTGATGGCCACGGCAGGCGTGGCGGGCGCCAGCGTGGCGGGCGCCGCGGCCGCAAAATCTAACCGTTCCTCGAATCTCGAGATCGATGCGCAGGAGTGGTCACTGTGGCCCTCGCGCTCGTCCGTGCCCGCAGGCACGATCTACGTCGAGCTCTGGAATCGCGGGCAGGACATGCACGACACCTGGATCCGTCGTTTGAACGCCGCCGGAAAGATGGTCGGGCCGGTGGCCGGCAAGGTCAAGGTGACACTGCCCGGGCACCTCAGTCAGGCAACGTGGCATCTGAAGGCCGGCCGGTACGAACTGTTCTGCTCGATGCCCGGGCATATGGCGCTCGGCATGCACGCGCGTCTTACCGTTACACGCAGCTGACGGTGGAGCGGGCGGTGGGGCTGGTGCCCCGCCGCCCGCTCCTGATACGTCAGGTCAGGCAGCCGGAACAGCCTGGAGCAGCGCGTCGATCTGACCGATCGCCAGGCCCATGCCCTCCTCCATGCCCATACCGAGCATCAGGTCCATCTGCTCGACACTGACAAACTGATTGAACGCTGTCATCCGGGTTCCTGACCCGGTCGACTCGAAGGTGACGATGCCGTCGATCGGAGCGATGCCTGGCACCGGCTCGCCATCGTCTCCGGCCAGGCCGTTGGCGAAATCAATCCGATGCGGCCCATCGAGCGCATCGATCCGCCACCAGCCGTAGTGCTTCTCGCCGGCTGGACCAGTCATGTAGTACCGACACTGGCCACCGACCTCGAACTCGTGGCGGGCGAAGGTGGCGGGATAGCCGGGAGGGCCCCACCAGCGTTCGAGCTTGCGCGGGTCCTGCCAAACGTCCCAGACTTGCTCCGGTTCGGCATCGAACTCGGCGACGAGCGTCATCGTGAGCTCGTCGCCGTTGGTGCTGCTGGTGATGACCGTCATGGTGTTGCCCCTTCCTCGGCGAGGATTTCGGCGATCCTGGTCGCCCTCTGGATCCACAGCTGTTCGAACGTCTCGAGCAGCGTGGTGGCCCTGCGCAACGTCTTCGGGTTGGCGGCCACAAGCTGCTCCCTCCCGCTTCTCCGCTTGCTGACGAGCGCCGCGCGCTCGAGCACCGCGACGTGCTTCTGCACAGCCGTGAGGCTGATCTCGTAGTGGCGTGCGAGCGCTGAGACCGACTGCTCCCGAGCGATCGCGCGGGCCAGAATGTCGCGCCTGGTTGAGTCGGCCAGCGCCTGGAAGACGCGGTCAGCCTCGGAGTCGGAGAGAGTGCTGCCAGTCAGTAGACCTACAACCATTTGGTTGTAGGTTATCGTACCCTTACCGGCCGCGTCAACGGCTCGGGCGCACGGCCTCCCGCACCAACGCGAGCACGGCGTCGGCGGCTATCCGCATCTGCCCCGGGTCGCGGCGCACCTGCGCGAGCAGCAGCCCACCCTGCAGCAGCGCGAGCGTCTGGTTTGCCAGCAGCCCCGGATCCGCCTGTGGCTTGAGCCTGCCCCTCTCGGCCATCGCCTCGAGGCCCTCCCGCAGACCCGACTCCCAGCGCTCGAGGCCGTCGGCCAGGATCCCACGTGCAGCCTCGTCTCGTTCGACGAGCTGGCCGGCGAGCGATCCGATCGGACAGCCTCCGTGCCCCCGGCGCTGCACCTGCAACTCGACGAGCGCGTCGAGATAGCGCTCGATGCCGGCGAGGGAGTCGAAGCCTGCGAGGATCTCCGCCTGTGCGTCGATCACGGTGTCGCAGGTCGCTTCGGCCACCTCGCGCAGCAACGCCTCTTTGTCGGCGAAGTAGAGGTAGAGCTGGCTCTTCGAAACGTGCGCCTGCTCGCGCACGTCGTCAAGCGACGTGCCTGCCACGCCGCGCTCGGCCACCAGTTCCGATGCGGCCCGCACGATGCGTTCGCGCGTCACGCGCCCGCGTGCCGTTCTGGGTGAAGCGCCCATGACCAGAGTCTAGCGGTGAACTTGGACTAAAGCGTCCATGTTGTTGCTAAGCTGCCAGTACATCCAACCTGGACTATTTAGTCCATCTTCCGTACAGGAGCAATCACATGGGTTTTGAGAACAAGACGGCCCTGATCACAGGCGCCACTTCCGGAATCGGGCGCGCAACGGCCGAGCAGTTTGCCGCGGCCGGTGCCGAGGTCGTGATCTCCGGCCGGGACGAGACACGCGGCCGCGAGGTGGTCGACGCGATCACCGCCGCGGGCGGACGGGCGCGTTTCATCGCGGCCGACTTCACGACGCCCGATGATGCGGGCGAACTCGCGGAGGCCACGGGTCCTGTCGACGTTCTCGTCAACAACGTCGGCATCTTCCCCTTCGGCCCCACGCACGAACTCCCGATCAGCGACCTCAGGAGCGTGCTCGAGGTCAACGTCGTCGCTCCGTTCGTGCTCACGGCCGCGCTGGCGCCCAGCATGGCCGCGGCCGGCGGCGGCGCGATCGTCAACGTCTCGACGATGGTCGCGAGTTTCGGACTGCCGGGAATGTCCGCCTACGGCGCATCCAAGGCAGCACTCGAGAATCTCACGAAGGTGTGGGCGGCCGAGTACGGACCGCGGAACGTCCGCGTGAACGCGGTCGCACCCGGTCCGACACGTACGCCGGGTACGGCCGTAATGGGCGATGAGGGAATCGCGCAGCTCGCGGCCACGCTGCCGCTCGGGCGGGCGGCCTCCTCCGAGGAGATCGCCAAAACGATCGTGTTTCTCGCCTCCGACGACGCCAGCTTCGTCAACGGCGCGATCCTGCCGGTCGACGGCGGCCGTACCGCGGTCTGAGGTCGTGTGGGTGGGGCTCCAGCGGGAGCCCCACCCGGGTTAGGCGAGCCGGCGTTGTCGAAGTTGGAGGAGCTCGCGCAGGCGGGGAATGGCGATCCCGGTTCCGACGACGTCCTCGTAGGGGAAGCGGACCGTTGGGATCCCCTCCTTCGCGAGGATGTCGGCATCCTGGCGGCGGTCGCCCACGAAGGCGCCCTTCGTCCCGTGGCTGCCCCAGCCGTCGAGTTCGACGATCAGGTTGTGGTCCGGGAAGTAGGCGTCTACGCGGTGGCCGGCAACGTGGACGTTGATCCGTGGTGTCGGAAGTCCATGCTTGCGGAGGAGGGGGAGAAAGTCATCCTCGAGCGAGGAGCGGGTCGGTTCCGGCTGCGCCAGCTCGAGGTGGGGGCGCAGCAACGTGACACCTCGGTGGGTTGGGTTGCGCGCGATCAGGTCGGCGAGGTCGTCGAGAGTCAGGAGCTTGCGCAGACGCAGATCATTGACCGCACGAGCGAGCTGCTTCGGCGTCAGGCGCGGTGCCATGTCGAGCAGCGTGCGAGCCGGGCTCGTGACGCGCAGGCCCTGGACGCGCTTGATGTCGCAGCCGAGGAGCGTTTTGGATTGGTGCACGATCAGCCCGGACGGCCGGCGGTCGCTGGCGATGACGATCTCGTGGTGCTTTGGCCACTGCTTCCAGATACCCCACAGCACGAGTGCGCAGGCGCCCGACAGGGCCGACCGCTCGCCCCCCGCGAGCAGCGCGGCGTGCGCGGCGTTCACGGGGTTGCTTTGGAGATGACCAACCGCATACACGCCGCGGTAGACGCGGATCAATCGGCCTCTTGCGATCCAATCCGCGACGGTGCGCGGCGCCAAACCGCTCGCGTAGAGCTGCGCGCGTGTCACGTGCCCGCCCTGTCGCTCCGCGAAGCGATGGACGTTGTATGCGGACGTCTGCACATTACGTACGTCATCTCGGTAGCTCGCCATGCTTAGTAGAGGCGCGCAGAGCCCCGGATTAACCCCCTCCAGTCGCGCCAATCGTGCCCATGACGCGCGGCCTCACCCTGATCGGTGCCGCTGGCGCCGGTAAGACATGGGTGCGGGAGAAGCTCGAGACGGCGACCGAGCTCGACGGCTGCCGACCGAGTCGGCAAACTCTTAGGCGATGCTCGTCCTCGCATCCGACTGGGCGACGATCTCATCGCTGGCTACTGCGGCCGGCACGCTCGTGCTGGCGATTGCGACGTTCGCCGCCGTGCGCTCGTCCAACCGCTCGGCCCGGCTTGCCGAGGTGGCGCTGCAGGAGCAGCGCCGACCGATTCTGGTGCCATCGCGGCTCGACGACCCCCTCCAGAAGCTGAACTTCGCCGACGGCCACTGGAGCCACGCCGAAGGCGGCTATGCCACCGCCGATCACGTGGCCGGCAACGTCTACCTCGCGATCAGCCTGCGCAACGTCGGCAACGGCATCGGTGTCTGCCAGGGCTGGGCGGCAAGAGCCGGTCAGACGATGACGAGCCAGGCGCCGAATCACATCTCGGAAGACGAGTTCCGCATGCAGACACGCGACCTCTACATCCCCGGCAACGACATCGGTATGTGGCAGGGCGCGCTGCGGAACCCCGACGACCCGCTACGAGCCGCACTCGCGGAGTCGATCGACAAGGGCGAGCCGATCACGGTCGAGCTGCTCTACTCCGACCTCACCGGTCGCCAGCGCGCAATCACTCGCTTCGGCCTGCTCGTCAGAGAGGACAAACGACTGACCGCGATGAGCCGTGCTTGGTTCCTCGATGTCGAGGGCCCGCGGCCGGACACCGACGAGCTCGAACAGGCGATCTCGCGAATCCGCGACGAGACCGGGACGCCCCAGCCACCGGCACAGACGCACTGAGCTGCGCGCTCCATCAAGCGCTCACCACGCGCCGGCGCGCGCTCGCCTCACTCGCGAGCATCGGCCGCCGGCTCGCAATCCCAGACACCTGCCGGATTCAAGTGATTCGTCGCCCGTGCCGATTCATTGCCTGCCCCTGTAGACCGCCGCAGCCATCCCAAGGCGACGGTGCAACGAATTCCTGGAGTCCTGCGTGATGGTCGTCATTCACGAACCGCAGACCAAGGCGAGCAACGGCAACGGTGCCGAGCCGCCGATCGAACCGCCGTCCCCCGAACTGTCGCCCTTCCGCGTCGCGATGCTGCTGATCGTGCTGGCGGGCGTCGCGTTCGGCGTCTGGAAGCTGGTCCTGAACTCAGCGACGATGGCCGAGGCGAAGTCCCACGCCGTTCCCGTGTACGCCCCGTACGTCGATGTGACGCTGACGCCGACCTACCAGTTCCAGCTTCCCTCCGACGATCCTGTTTCCAGCGCGTACCTCGGCTTCATCGTCAGCGACCCGTCGTCGCCGTGCACGCCGAGTTGGGGCGGCGCCTACACGCTTGCTCAGGCAGATCAGACGCTTGAGCTCGGCGCCCGCATCGCCCAGCTCCGCAAGCAGGGCGGTACCGCGATGATCTCGTTCGGCGGCCAAGCCAACAACGAGCTCGCCGTCGGCTGCAGCAACAACGCGCAATTGCAACGGGCCTACCTGGCGCCGATCCAGCGCTACGACGTCAACACGATCGACTTCGATATCGAGGGCGCGGCTCTGGCCGATGCAGGCGCCAACGTGCGCCGCGCCGACGCGGTCGCAGCGATCCAGAAGCAGATGGCCAAGCACCACAGAACTCTGCACGTGTGGATGACGCTGCCTGTGTCGAGCCAAGGGCTCACGGCACAGGGCGTCGCCGCCGTCCGTTCGATGCTCGCCGCGCATGTCGACCTCGCCGGCGTCAACGTCTTGGCGATGGACTTTGGCAGCGGCCAGGGCGCCGCAAAGAACATGTTCAAGACCGTCCGCAGCTCGCTCTACGCGACACACACGCAGGTCCAGTCGCTGTGGCGCGGCGCCGGCCTGAAGAGCAGTCCTGGAGTGGCCTGGGAGCACCTGGGAGTAACGGTGATGCTCGGCGTCAACGACATCACGAACGAACGCTTCACGACCTCCGACGCGCAGCAGCTCGCCGCCTTTGCCAACCGGCAGGGAATCCCCCGTGTGTCGGCCTGGTCGCTGAACCGCGACTCTGAGTGCGGCGCGGCGTTCCCGACGGTCGGCGTCGTCTCCAACACATGCAGCGGAGTGCTACAGAGGCCGCTGCAGTTCACGAAGATCTTGAGCCGTCTGCGTGGCACCAAGACCGCCCGCCAGCAGGCGGCCAATGCCACCTCGCCGGCGCTCGGCACGAGCACCACGGCCGACAATCCCGCTACGAGCCCCTACCCGATCTGGCAGTCGGCCGCGGCCTACGTGACCGGCTACAAGGTCGTCTGGCAGGGCGACATCTATGAAGCCAACTGGTGGAGCCAGGGAACCGCACCGGGCTCGACGGCGACCAACTCGACGACCGCTGGGCCGTGGCTGCTGATCGGCCCCGTTCCGGCCGGCAGCAAGGGCTTCAAACCGAAGCTGCTCGCCTCCGCGGCGCAGCCCGCCTGGTCACCGACGACCGTCTATCGCCAGGGTCAGCAGGTCAGTTTCGACGGCCTCCCGTACCAGGCTCGCTTCTACTCGAAGGGCGACCAGCCGCTCGACGAGTTGCCGAGCAATCCGTCTTCACCCTGGGCACCACTCTTCACTGCACCCGGTGAGCCGACAGACACCGGGATCGGATCGGGGGCAGGCCGATGAAGCTGTTGCAAACCCGCAAGGGACCGGGCGGCGCGCGCCGCCAGTGGGGGGCTGACTCCCACCAGAACCCGATGCCGGTCGTGCCGCGCAAGGCGGGCGAGTGGTCGATGCTGTTCGGGCGCACAGCCGTGGTCGTCACGGTCGCGGCGTGGATCGCGCTCGTCATCACGATCCTGGGCCGCGCGTTCTCCGACCCCGCGGGCCGGGCATCGATCGTCGAGACGGCCGGCTTCCTGGTCGCCGTGACGATGCTGGCGGCGTCGGCGATCGCCTATCTGGTCGGCCGCCTTGGGTTCTACTACCGCGCCGGCCGCTATCGCCGCGTGCCGCGGGCGATGATCGACGAGTTCTTCGCGACCAGCCAGCCGAAGCTTCAGGCGCTGGTGCCCTCCTACCAGGAGGAGCCCGGCGTGATTCTGATGACGCTGCTGTCGATCGCGCTGCAGGAATATCCCGATATTCGCGTCACGCTGCTGGTCGACGACCCTCCCGAGCCGCGCTACGTCAAGCCGCGCCAGCTGCTCGAGAGCGCACTGGCTTTGCCGGCCGAGATCGAGCGTCTGCTCTCGGAGCCGCGCTCCCGTTTCGATCGCGCGCTCGAGCGGTTCATGGAATCAGCCGACTGGGAAGACTCCCCGATGGCGGAGGAAGTGCTGGCCGTTGCCGCCGACTACGAATATGCCGCCGATTGGCTGGCATCGCTCAGCGAGCGCTATCAGCCCTCGGACCACAACGAGGGGTTCTTCGCGAGCCACGTGATCGGCCAGTTGGCCTCCGACATTGCGCTGACCGGCGACGCGCTGCGGGCAGCCGCGGCGGACGATCCGTCGAAGCTCACGTTTGCGCGCCTGGCCCAGCTCCAGCGGCGCCTCGCCTGGACGTTCCGAGCTGAGCTATCGAGCTTCCAGCGCAAGCGCTACGCATCGCTCTCCGACGACGCCAACAAGGCGATGAACCTCAACAGCTACATCGGGCTGATCGGTGGCAGCTATCGCGAGCTCGAGACGCCGGCCGGCCGGATCCTCGCGCCAGCGGGCGATCAGCAGCCTGATCTCGTGGTCCCGGATTGCGACTACGTCATGACCGTCGACGCCGACAGCGTGATCCTGCCCGAGTACTGCCTGCGGCTCGTCTATCTACTCGAGCGCCAGGAGAACGGCCGGATCGCCGTCGCTCAGTCGCCGTACAGCGCCTTCCCTGGCGCGGCGACGCGGATCGAGCGGATCGCGGGCGCAACCACGGACCTGCAGCACATCATCCACCAGGGGATGACGTACCACGACGCAGCCTTCTGGGTCGGCGCCAACGCGATCCTGCGCAAGCAGGCGCTCGAGGACATCGCCGAGACCGAATACCAGGGTGGGTTCCCGATCCGTCGCTACATATCGGACCGCACCGTGATCGAGGACACCGAATCCACGATCGACCTGGCCGCGCGCGGCTGGGTTCTCCACAACTACCCGGAGCGGCTCGCCTACAGCGCGACGCCGCCGGACTTCGGCGCGCTGTGCATCCAGCGCAACCGCTGGGCGAACGGCGGCCTGCTGATCATCCCCAAGCTTGTGCGCTGCGTACGCCTACGCCGTGAGCGCGGCGAGCGCACCGGCATCAGCGAGTTGCTGCTGCGCCTCAACTACATGGCATCGGTGTTCTGGAGCTCGCTGTTCGTGCTGTGCCTGATGGTGATCCCGTTCAGCGGTCACCTCGTGTCACCGCTGACATACGTGATTGCGATGCCGTACTTCGTCGCGATGGCCGTCGACCTGCGCTACTGCGGCTACAAGACGTTTGACGCACTGCGGATCTACGGTTTCAACCTGCTGCTGCTGCCAGTCAACCTGGCGGGCAGCCTGAGTTCGGTCGTGCAGGCACTGACGGGCTCCAAGGGCCGCTTCATGCGCACGCCGAAGGTCCGCAACCGCACCGTTCCCGCCTTCATCTACATCGTGCTCCCGTATGTCCTGGTCGCCTTCTCGGTCTACACGTTCCGGCGGGCCTACACCGACCACCAGTGGACGAACGTGATCTTCGCGGGTATCAACGCCGTCCTCGGCGCCTACGCGATCGTCTCGTTCATCGGCATTCGCGAATCGCTCGTGGACCTCTGGGTGAACGTGCGCTCTTGGCTCTACAAGCCGCAGCGTTACGCCCCGGCGCCGGCGCGGCGGGCCGTGGAGCGGCACCACGGCGGCGCGGAGACGCCGATCAATGACTGGGAGCTCGTGCTCTACCTCGGCTTCGCCGACCGCCGGCGGGCGCCACGGGTGAAGCCGCCCGCCGTCATCCAGGATCCGGATCGCCCGGTACTGACGTTGCCGCTTACCGGTCCGGTCGGCGAGCAGGACTAGCGATCAGGACTAGCGATCAGCGCCCAGGGCGGGCCACCCGCCCGCCCCGGGAATCAGCTCAGTGCGTGAGCGGCGTGTGTTTGCCGCCAGGTCGCTCGGATCCGCGCCGGCGCCGTGCGTCCCGGCGCTCGCGCAACTGCTGCGCACCCATCTGCGGCTCGCCGCGGACCTCACGCTCGATCTGCTCGAGGCTGCGGTTCTTGGTCTCCGGAACACGCCAGGCGAAGAACACGATCGCGAGGACGCCGAACCCGGCATACATGAAGAACGTGCCGGATTGCCCCAGCGCCTTCACCGCGTCGAGGAACCAGAAGGACACGAAGAAGTTGAACATCCAGTTGAACATCGTGCACAGGGCCATCGCCTTCGCACGAGCGCGCAGCGGGAAGATCTCGGCGATCATCACCCAAAAGATCGGTCCGAGACTGATCTCGAAGCAGGCGATATAGAACATCATCGCCACCAGCGCGATCCACGCATGCGCGTGCTGGAAGCCCGAGCTCAGCTCGAAGTACCAACCGAGCACGATTAGGCCGATCACCGAGCCCGCGGTACCGATCAGCAGTGGCGGCCGGCGGCCGACCCGGTCCAACAGCAGCACGGCGATAACGGCGCCCACGAGGTTGACGACACCGATGAACACCGCCTGTGCGATCGAGCTGCTGATCGAGAGCCCCGCGAAGCCGAGGATCGTCGCGCCGTAATAGATGACCGTGTTGATCCCGATGATCTGCTGCATAACCGCCAGCAGCACGCCGATCAGCAACAGTGGCCTCACGCGATCGCCAACGAGGTCCCGGATCCGGAAACGTCCCTGCTCCTTTGAGACCTCCTGGATCTCTTTGAGCTCCTCCTCCACGTCGTCGGCGCCACGCGTGCGTGACAGGAACTTCCGAGCCTCGTCCACGCGCCCGTGTTCGACCAGCCAGCGCGGCGTCTCCGGCACGAACAGCATCGAGATGGCGAGGATCAGGCCTGGGGCCGAACCGAGCGCGAACATCCAGCGCCAGCCCTCGCCCAACCCCTTGAACGCGTCGTCGATCAGGTACGCGATCAGAATCCCAAACGTGATCGCGACCTGGGTCAACGCGGTCATGCCGCCGCGCAGCTCCTTCGGTGAGTGCTCGCCGATGTACATCGGCGCGACGAAGGAAGCAGTGCCGACCGCCAGACCCAGCACACCGCGGGCGATGCCGAGCAGCAGCAGGGTCGAGGTCAGGGCCGAACCGATCGCCGCGATCGTGTAGATCACGCCGGCGATGAAGACGGTCCAGCGGCGACCGATGCGGTCAGCGAGATAGCCGGACATCGCTGCACCGGCGACAGCACCGAGCAACAGCGAGCCAGTGACCCACGACTCCCCGCCTGCGTCCAGGTGCAGCTTGTTGGTGATCAGCGGCAGCGCACCACCGACAACGCCGGTGTCGTAGCCGAAAAGGAAACCTCCCAGTGCCGCAAGCACCGAGATCCAGAGGACGAAGCGATTGTTGGCCGAGGTGACCTGACGGATAAACCCGGCGCGTGGCTGAGTTGCGCTCATGCCGAACCCTATGCCCGCGATAAAGCAGAGCTATGCGCCGCCGATACGTAGTTCGCCTATGGATCGAGATGCCGAGTAACGGCACCTGTCAACATAAGGCGTGGTGGCGTTACGGCACCGCCGGTCCACGGGATCGGTCGGCGGTCACGAGCGGGTGTGCTGGGAGGCACAAGCCACCGAGGGTGCGCATCGGAAAAGACGCTCGACAGACAAGGCCAGGCGATGCACACCAAGCACAATTCAATCTTCCGCGTGTTCAGCATGCGCCCGGTCGAATGGAGCGGCCCCCTGGCCGGCAACTACTGGGGCGCCGTGGCGATGGTGATTTGCGCGCTGACCCCATTCCTCGTGCTGAGCGCGGCGACGAACCCCCTGCAGAGCATGATCGGACATAGCGTCGGTCTCGGCAACGCCGGCATGGAGATGAGCGCCGGAATGGCCGACGCGGCCTACTGCTTCGGCACGATCCTGGCCGTGCAGCTCACCTCACGGCTGCCAGGCCGGCGGCTGCTGCTCCTCTACGCGGCGGTGTTCACAGTCGCAACGATCTTGACCGCGTCCACGAGCTCGCCTGCGGTGTTCTTCGTCGGGCGCATCTTCGAGGGGCTGACAACCTCGCTGATGCTGATCACCGCCGCACCGGCACTGGTGCTCGGCTTCCCGGTGGCGCGGATGCGCTCCACCGCGATGGTGATGAACATGGGCATCTTCGGCGCGGTCGCCGTCGGGCCGGTGATCGGCGGCGCCTTCGTCAGCCTCGCTGACTGGCGGCTGCTGTTCTGGATCGCAGCGGGCGTAGGCGCCGTGGCGGTGGTGCTTGGGCTGCTGACGTTTGCGGACCAGCCGCCGGCAGACAGCGACCTCGAATATGACTTCGAGTCTCTCGGCTTGGCATCAATCGGCTGCACAGCGGCGTTCTTCGGCGTCTCGAACCTCACCGGCCATGCCTTCGTCTCGGCGATCGTGCTGGTTCCGCTGCTGCTCGGGATCAGCTGCCTGGTCGGCCTGATCGTTCACCAGAGCTTCGTCAAGGATCCGCTGATGCCGATCCGCCAGCTCGGTCACACGGTCCCGATCGCCGCAATCGCGCTGGCGATGTTCGCGGGCGCCGGCTCGATCGCACTGGTCGGCCTGGTCCAGCTGACGGTCCTCACCCACCACATCTCCAGCGCCGTCTTCTGGCCCGAGTTTGGCGGCGCGGTGCTGACCGCGTTCCTCTTCGGCCGCCTGTTCTTCACCAAGTACACGCCGCTGCTCGCGTTCGCCGGCCTCCTCGGACTGGCCGGCACCGGCTTCCTGATCACGGGCACCTCCAACGGCGACACGGCACTGATCGCGATCGGGACGGGCGGGCTCGGACTCGGCGTCGGCGCGTCCGTGGCACCCGGCCTGTTCGTCGCTGGCTTCGCGATGCCGGCGCTGCAGCTGCAGCGCATCTTCGCGCTGGTCGAGCTGCTGCGCGGAGTCGCCGCGTTCCTGACAGCGCCACTGCTGATCCACCTTGCGGAGACGACCGGCACAAGCCTTGACGACGGTGTCGGTCACGCGATCTGGGCCAGTTCGGGCCTGCTCGTGATCGGTGCGCTGGTCGTGTCCGCCATCGTCGCCGCCGGCGGCTTGCACCTCAGTAATCCGCGGTTCGCCGAGTGGCAGGCGGGCGAAGGTACCGCGATCGAATCGACGCCACTGTTCGCGGCTATACGCAAAGAGCGGGTGCCGGTCTCCGTATAAAAGCGAGCGCCGGTCGCCGGATAGCGGTAGAAGTACCGCATGAGCGACCAGACATTCGTGATCCTTGGCGCCAGCCTCGCCGGCGCCAAGGCTGCAGAGGAGCTGCGTGAGCGCGGCTTCGACGGGCGTGTCGTACTGATCGGGACCGAGGAGGAGCTGCCGTACGAGCGGCCGCCGTTGAGCAAGGACTACCTTCGCGGCGAATCCGCACGCGACGGCATGCGGGTGCATGATCAGGCCTTCTACGAGGACCAGGAGATCGACCTGCGGCTCGGCACGACGGCGACGGCGATCGATCCCGCTGCCGGGCGGATCGAGCTCGGCCGTCGCGGCGAGTTGCAGTTCGACATCCTGCTCCTGACCACGGGTTCGAGCCCTCGGCGGCTGCAGCTCCCGGGCGCCGAGCTCGACGGGATCCATTACCTGCGCACGATCGCCGACTGCGACGCGATCCGCGCGCGATTCGAGCAGGGCGGCCACGTGGCGGTTGTCGGTGGCGGCTGGATCGGCTCAGAAGTAGCCGCGAGCGCGCGTCAGCGTGGTCTTGACGTGACCTTGATCCTCGCGGAGTCGCTACCCAACGTGCAGGTGTTCGGGGAAAAGATCGGCCAGTTCTACCGCGATGTCCACGCAAGGCAGGGTGTCGAGCTCGTGCTCGGCGACGGCGCGACAGCGTTTGAAGGCGAGGGGTCCGTGGCGCGGGTACGCACGGAGTCCGGACGCGTCGTCGAGTGCGACTTCGTCGTGGTCGGCGCCGGGGTCACGCCCAACGTCGAGCTCGGCCAGCGGGCCGGGCTCGATACCGAGAACGGAATCCTCGCCAACCCGCGGCTGCAGACCTCCGCGCCGAACGTGTTCGTCGCGGGCGACGTGGCCGACCACTGGCACCCGTTCTACGAGAAGCGCGTGCACGTCGAGCACTGGGCCAACGCGCTCAACCAGGGGCCGGCTGCCGCGCGGTCAATGCTCGGGGACAAGCCCCCCTACGACGAGCTGCCGTACTTCTTCTCCGATCAGTACGACGTCGGGATGGAGTACTCGGGGCTCTCGGATCCGAGCGACCGGGTCGTGATCCGCGGCGACTTCGACGGTGGCGAGTTCATCGCCTTCTGGCTGCGTGACGGGCTTGTCACAGCCGGGATGAACATCAACGTCTGGGACGTCAACGAGCACGTGCAGGCGCTGATTCGCACGCGCAAACCTGTCAACGTCGCGACCCTGACAGATACGGACGTGCCGCTGGAGTCCCTCGTCTAGGAGGGTCTGGCGAAACTAGGGTGTGGCCGGGGTGGTCGTGGGCCAAGCTGGGCGGCAACCGTTCCCAAAGCCAATACTGGCGGTATTGGCAAAGGGGACGGGCGATCCAGAGTCGTGTCCACGGCCGCAACCGGACGCGCCATCGTTTCGGCAGACCCGACTAAGGAATCAGGACGATCTTGCCGCGCGTATGCCGCTGCTCGAGCTCGGCAAAGGCGTCCTGCACGCGGTCGAGCGGGTAGGTCGCGGCGATCGGGACCTCGAGACGGCCGCTGGCGGCAAGCTCAGCGAGGTTCGACATGACCTCCTGCGTCGAGCCGGCCGCGCTGCCCTCGGTCTTAGCCCCGACCTCGGCCGCACGTTGGAAGGCGGTGATCGTGTCGATGCGCTCCGGCGCCACCCCGAGCGCCAGAGCGAGGTCAACGTACTCAGGCCCGAAGGTGTCGACGAAGGCGTCGATGCCATCGGGAGCTGCCTCGCGGACGCGGGCCTCGAGGCCGTCGCCGTACTCGACCGGGATCACATCGTGAGCCAGCAACCAGTCGCGGTTGGCTGCCGAAGCGATCCCGACGACGCGCGCGCCGCGCAACCGAAGCAGCTGCACCGCGATCGAGCCGACGCCGCCGGCGGCGGCCGAGACGCCGACCGTCTCCCCAGGCTGTGGTTCGACGGCGTCGACAGCGGCCCAGGCGGTGGCACCGGCGACGTTGAGTGAGCCTGCAACCTCCCAGCTGAGGCCGGCCGGCTTGGGCACGAGCTGGGTCACGGGCACCGTCACATACTCGGCTTGGCTCGAGCGCTGCCAGGACCAGCCGAGGACCTCATCGCCGACCGCGAACTCGGTAACGCCATCGCCGAGCTCGCTGACGACCCCGGCGAGATCGGTGCCCTCACCCGAAGGGAACGTCGACGGGAAGCGCTCGTGCAAGAGGCCCTTGCGGATACTCGCCTCGCCGGGGTTGATGGCGGCGGCACGAACCTCGACCAGCACCTCGCCGGCCGCCGGCTCAGGTACCGGCACATCGGCGATGTAGAGGACATCGCGATCGCCGTACTTGTCAAATCGGACAGCACGCATGGGATCAACCTTAACGATCAGGGCAAGACCTCACTCTGATTCGCAGGGGACGAATAGAACGCCGCAGTTCTAATCGGCCCCTGCTCTTCAGAAGATGGCTGGCTATACGGCTGGGCGCGCCGAGTTCAAACGGACGACCGCGCGGACCGAGACCGCGATCGCAGCCGCGGCGAGCACCACGAACACGAGCATCACGTCGCGTGCTGCCCAGTAGTTGGTGGCGAGGCCGAGTCCGATCACCGGCACCGACAGGCCGACGTAGGCCCCGAGGAAGTATCCGGCCAGCACCTCGGCGCGCGCACCCGCGGGCGCCTTCGAGACGGTGACGACGAGTGCGCCCTTGAAGATCATCCCGGCGCCCGCACCGGTGACAACGCCGCCGGCCAGGAACAGAGCGAGACTGCTAGCCCACATGCCGCCGGCGAACATCGCGAGGCCGAGCGCGACGACCGGCACCGCACGCCGGAGCAGCGTCAGGCTGTCCGTCTGTGCCTGGACGATCTGCGCAACGGCCGCCGCTGCGAACGGCGCGAACGCGGCCGCGCCGGCGACGATGTGCGAGCTGTTGTGCAGCGTGCCGGCGAGGAAGCTCGGGACCAGGGAGTTGAACACGCCGAACACTGCAAACGCGGCCAACCCCGCAGCCGTGGCGGCGAAGAAGGTTGCGCGCGCCGCAGCCGGCACGGCGACCCGCTGCGGCCGGTAGCGCGGACGCGGCTCGACGCGGGCGACGGTCTCCGGCGCGAGCGTCAATGCCATCGCAAGCACGACCAGCACCGCTGCGAACACGATGTAGGACAGCCGCAGCGGAATCGGCAGCAGCTGTACGAGGAAACCAGCGATCAGAGGCCCGAACCCAATTCCGCCGAGGTTCGAGGCCGTGGCGACGACGTCGGCGCGACGCGTGCTCGCGTCCGGGCGGTGCTTGGCATGCAACTCAGCCAGGTAGCTCGTCGCAGTGGCAGTCGTCAGGCCGACCGAGACGCCGGAGATGACCCGCGCGATCAGCAGACCGGCGAGGCTGGGCTCGAATATGAAGACGACACCGCTGATCGCGTTGACCAGCAGGGCCGGGATGAACACGCGGCGGCGACCATACGAGTCGGACAGGTGCCCGGCCAGGAACAGACTCGCGATGACGCCGATCGCGTAGACCGCATAGATGATCGTGATCATCAGGTTGGAAAGGCCGTCGCGCTCCTGGTAGAGCGGGTAGAGCGGGGTGGGCACGGCGGACATGCCCATGTTCACGAGGAACGCGGCCGCGGCCAGCCAGAAGGCGACGCCGTGGACGCTGCTCGGCGGCTGCCGCAGAGCCCGAGAATTCTCGCGGTCCGTCGAGAGTGTGTGTGGATGCGACAGAACAGTTGTCATGTCAACTATCTTGCGCCGCCGGGCTCGTTTTGTCCAACGAATGTTTAGGAATGCAGTAATGCAGGCGGCGCATTACCATAATGGAGCATGGAGCTGCGCCAGCTCGAGCACTTCGTGGCCGTCGCCGAGGATGAGAGCTTCACGCGCGCAGCCCGGCGACTCGGCTACGTGCAGTCAGCGCTCTCAGTCTCGATTCAGTCACTTGAGCGCGAGTTGTCGCTGCGCCTGTTCGAGCGCACGACGCATCGAGTACGCCTGACCGAAGCCGGTCGCGCGCTGCTTCCCTCGGCCCGCGCGACGATCGCCGCCGCCGGAGGCTTCCGCGACGAGGCCGCCGCCGTCAATGGTGTTTTGCGCGGGCGTTTGCGGATCGGCCTCATGCAATCGTTCAACGTGCTCAACGTGCCGCGACTGCTCGGGCGCTTCCACCGTGAGCACCCGGACGTCGAGCTCACCGTACGGCCAGCTGTCGGCGGTTCGGCGACGCTGCTGTCCGCCGTTGCCACAGGTGAGCTCGACCTGGCGTTCATAGCGGTCGCCGAGCCACCTACCGGCCTGCGGATGCTGCCGTTAATCCAAGAGCCACTGCAGTTGGTAGCGAGCGAGGGCGAGGCGCTGCCACTCCAGCGCTCGGTGAAGCTCGAGCAATTGGCCGAGACGAGCTTCGTCGACTTCCCCATCGGCTGGGGTATTCGCACCGTCGTCGATCAGGCCTTCGCGCAGCTCGGCCTCCAGCGGCGCATCGGCATCGAGGTCGCCGACGTGACGACCTTCCTCCAGTTGGTACGAGAGGGATTAGGGGTGGCTCTGCTACCGGACTCGCTGATGACGGCCGATCCGCACGGCCTGCGGACGCATCCAATCACGCCCACTCTTAGCTGGGACGTGGCGGTGGTGGCGCGTGAGCCGGAGGCTACCAGCCCGGCAGCCGAAGCATTCCTGGCGCTCGTCTAGAGCTCAGAACTCGGCGCTGAGCTTTTCCGGGTCGGCGACGCCGCTCTCGATCGCGGCCTGGCGCACCGCCTCGGTCACGACCTCGTGCACCCTGAGGTCGAGTACCTCCGGGATCAGCTCAGAGGAGACCGTCAGGCCAGCCAGCGCCCAGGCGGCCGCGCGCTTCATCTCGAGGTTGATCTCGCTGGCGCCGGCGAGGAGCGCGCCCTTGAAGATCCCCGGGTAGCCGAGCACGTTGTTGATGCTGGTGCCGTCGGCCGCGAAGGCGGCGCCGGCAGCCACAGCCGCCTCGGGGTCGATCTCGGCCGCGGGATTTGTGAGCGCGAAGATCACCTGACCCTTGCGAACCATCTCAGGCCTGATCAGCCCCGGCTTACCGCTGGTCGCGACCACGACGTCACATTCGCGCATCACGGTCTCGATGTCCGCGATCTCGATCCCGCGAGCTCGCGCAGTGTCCTGCGCCGCGGGATTCGGATCGGAGGCAAGTACGCGCTTGACGCCGGCGTCGTGGATCAGCGTCGCGATCCCGAAGCCGGCGGCGCCGAGTCCGATCTGCCCGACGACCGCCTCGTCGAGGCGGATGTCCGCCTGACGACACGCGGCGATCAGTGCCGCCAGCGTGACCACGGCGGTGCCGTGGACGTCGTCGTGCATGACCGGCTGCGGCAGCGCTTCGATCAGGCGCCGCTCGATCTCGAAGCATGCTGGCGTGGAGATGTCCTCGAGGTGGATGCCGCCGAACCCGGGGGCGATCCGGACGACGGTCTCCACGAACTCGTCGACATCCTTCGTGTCGATCAGGATCGGGATGGCCGTGATGCCCACGAGCTGGGCGTAGAACATCGCCTTGCCCTCCATCACCGGCATCGCCGCCAGCGGACCGATGTCCCCGAGCCCGAGCACACGGCTGCCATTGGTGCAGATCGCAACGCTGCGGCCGATCATCGTGAAGCGCGAGGCAAGCTGCGGGTACTCGTAGATCGCGCTCGAGACGCGCGCAACGCCCGGCGTGTAGACGTCGCGCACCTCCTGGTTGGTGGTGATCGGCTTACGCAGCGACATCTCGATCTTGCCGCCGACGTGCGCGATGAAGGCGCGATCGTGGTACCAGACGACGCTTACGCCCGGCAGCCCACCGAGCGCGACCGCGAGCTGATCCGCGTGGTCCTTGTCGCGCAGCTCCACGGTGATCTCGCGGATCGCCTCGAGGCGCGCGACCGTGATCGTGTGAACGTCGCCGATCAGGCCACCCTCCTCGCTGATCAGCGTCGCAACCCGTGCCAGCTGTCCCGCTTGGTGCGGGATCCGCAAGCGGTAGGTGCAGTCCATTGACATCGGGCGCAATCCTACGACGACGGCGTCAGCGGAGGCGCCAGCTCCGCCGCCCCCTTGCAGGTCTTGCACACATACCTTGCGGGATTTCCGGGACGCGGCTTCGCCTGAGGAATAGGTTCTCAGCGAGCCGGGGGAACGGGGAAGCGGGGCTGCGGATGCGCAGCCCCGCTACGAGAGGAGGACGCCGTGACGGGTTTCTTACGCCGGCACACGTATACGAGGTCTCGCATGCGGGGGCGAGGGCTCGTAACCGTCGCCGCAACGGGCGCCGCTTTCCTTGGCGTGGTGGTCGCGATTCCTGCGCAGGCTCACCAGCCGGCACCGAAATCGGGGAGCACGAGCCAACGTGGCCACGACGGTCAGGGATCCGGCCGGAGCTCCGGGAATCAGGGCTCGGGCCAGAACGACGGAACGCAGATCGCCAACCTGCCGGTGATCAAGTCGAAGGAATTGTGTTCGACGCTGGCCGATACCACGATGGTCGACGGGCAGAGCGTTCAGATCGCGGAGGACCAGGTGGCCAGCTCGACGCCTGGTGGTCCGTTGTATTGCGCGCTCACGGGCACGATCAACACAAACGTCGGGTTCGAAGTTCTGCTGCCGGTCAGCACTTGGAGGCAGCGCTACCTACAGATCGGCTGCGGTGGAACCTGCGGAAGCATTGGTTTGAGTGCTCCGCAGACCACGGACTATGCCCCGCTCGCGGACGGCGATTTCGTCGTCGCGTCGCAGGATGAGGGACACAGCGGGCAGAGCACGGCGTGGTACTCGAACGGGGCGCAACGCGTCGACTTCGCGTACCTGTCCGACCATCTGCTCGCAGAGGTCTCGAAGGGATTGGCGGACGAGTTCTACGGAATCGGGCCGAAGTACTCGTACTTCGACGGTTGCTCACAGGGCGGCCATCAGGCACTGACCGAGGTCCAGCGGTATCCGAAGGACTTCAACGGTGTTCTGGCCGGAGCTCCGGCGTCGATCATGACCGAGCTGAACTCGGTCCTTCACGAGTACGAATACGACGCCGCGCTGAACGAGTCCGGACAGCCGATCATCAGCGAGCAACAGGCAAACCTCGTTGGTAACGCGGCGATGGTGGCCTGCTACCCGAGTGTTGGGTTGATGCTCGACTACAGGGCGTGTGAGGACAAGTTCAACATCAAATCGCTGGAGTGCAGCGCGACGCTGACGACAAACTGCCTGACTGCGGCGCAGATCGCTGCGTTCGAGCAGGTATATGCAGGCCCGGAGGACCTGCAGGGTCAGAAGCTGTATCCGGGTGGGTATCCGTTAGGTAGCGAGTTCAACTGGGATAACGGCACCAGCGTCAACATCCCGGCCACGCTGGGTACGACCCCGGCACCAGCGACGTTCATCACCAGCTGGCTGCAGTACTTCGCCTTCGAAACCGACATCGGTGCCGCGGGCGTGGCGAACGAGCCGTTCACGGCGCAGTACTTCCACCAGATCGAGAAGCTCGCCCCGTTCTGGGACGCAACGAACCCCGACATCAGCGCGTTCGATAAGGCAGGCGGGAAGTTGATCCTCTGGCAGGGAGAGGCCGACTGGTCGATCCCGACGATCAGTTCGATCGCGTACTACCAGGCAGTCGTCAAGGCGAATGGTGGCATCAGTGCCACGCAGCAGTTCGCCCGCTACTACCTGCTGCCGAGCGTCGGTCACTGTGGCGGCAACGGCCCCGACACATACAACGGTCTCGGCGCCGTCGTTCAGTGGACTGAGTTGCACCAGGCACCGAACAGCCTCACCGCAACCCAGTACGCACCGGCCGTGTCGACCGGCAGCGGACCGGGCGGCCCCGGCGGAACTCCGCCGACCTCCGACCTGACCGACGCCGTCCCGACCCTGGCCGCGCCGGCCACGACCGCGGTCGTCCGGACACTTCCGCTGTACCCGTATCCGGAGCTACCGGCCTACAACGGAACTGGCAATGTCGACTCCGCGTCGAGCTATCACGGTCAGGTCAGTCGGGCGGTTCAGAAGCCGACCCCATGGCTGGGCAAGTTCGACACGCTCACGACCTGGTGCAACGCCCAGGGTGTCGACTGTTTCACGACAGGCAGTAAGTCACGACCGTGGGCGCCTCAGACACATAAACACCGGATCTGAAGCAAAGCGGCCCCGCCACCTGGCGGGGCCGCTCCTTTCTCGCCGGGGTCGGGCGCCTACTCGGCGACCCGCCAGAGCCGCTCCGGCACGGGCGCTGCAAGCATCGCCGTGATCACCTCCGGCGGCCCTGGACGGCAGAGGTGGTATCCCTGGGCGAAGTCGCAGCCGAAAGCGTCGATCTCCGCCAGCGCACGCGCATCCTCGATCCCCTCGGCGATGATCAGCAGTCCGTGCGCGCGGACGATGTCGGCGATCGCCTTGAAGATCTCTCGCGCCTTGTCGTCGTTGCCGAGCCCGGCCACGAAGGCCCGGTCGATCTTGACACCCGTGATCGGTAGCTCGCCCAGGCGGGCGAGCGACGAGTAACCGGTCCCGAAGTCATCGATCGCTGTTCGGATCCCGGCCTGGCGCAGCTGGCTGAGAATCGCCTGGGCCGCGGCCACATCCTGGAGAATCGCCGATTCGGTCACCTCGAAGAGCAGCGTGGCCGGTGGCAGCCCCGCCGCTTCGAGCATCGTCAGCACACGGTCCCCGAAGTTGGGGCGGCGCAGCTGGATGCCCGAGATGTTCACCGACAGTTGCACGCCCGGCAGCGTCTGGGACCACCGCTCGGCCTCTGCGATCACCAGCTCCAGCACCTTGTCCCCGAGCGCCCCCATCAGTCCGGACTGCTCGGCCAGTGGGATGAACTCGCCGGGACCGATCAGGCCGCGGGTCGGATGCTGCCAGCGCACCAGGGTCTCGGCCCGATCCCAAACGCGATCAGCCAGGCGTAGCAGAGGCTGGTAGTGGATCACCAGCTCGTCGGAGTCGATCGCACGTCGAAGCTCGACCTCGCGTTCGATGCTGTCGAGCAGCTGTGTACCGATCCGGTGGTCGTACACCCGGTGGCGCCCGAACCCGTCGGCCCGCGCCGCGTGCATCGCGGCTGCACCCTCGCGCACAAGGCTATAGGCGTCGGTGACGCCGTTGTTGTAGGCGATCCCGAGCGAGAGCGTGAGGAAGAACTCGCCCTGCCCGAGCACGATCGGCAATCTGAAGCTGGCCATCAACGCCTCGGCGACCGCGTCCACATTGGCCAGCGCTTCGGCCGGCACCATCAGGCCGAACTCGTCGCCGTTGAAGTGACCCACGAGGCCGGTATCGCCGGCGACCTCGAGCAGCCGGCGCCCGACCTCGGCCAGCAACCTGTCGCCGGCGTGAGCGCCGAGGGTGAGTCGCAGCGGCTTGAAGCGATCTATCTCCAGACAGATCACGGCCACCCTGTCCGCTGACGAGGTGATTCGCTCGTTGACGAGCTCCATGAACCGCACCCGATTGAGCGTGCCCGTGAGCGGGTCGTGGTTGGCGCTGAAACGCATCTCCTCGTTCAACAGGTCGCGTTCGATCGCCAACTCCACAATGTTGCTGACGTTGACGATCAGCTCCCGTTCGCGCTCCGTGGGGAGACGGCGGTCAGCGCTGTAGAGCGTGATCAGCGCCACGACCTCGCCGCTTGCACGCCTCACCGGCTCGACCCACAACGAGCGCACACCCAGCCCGTCGAGCGTTTCTGCAAAGTCGCGCACCAGCGGGTCGCTTTCCACGTCCTCGACGACCACGGGCTCACAGCGCGCAGCGCTCGCACCCCAGGGCCCGAACCCCTCGCTCACCCTGAGGCCATCGACCAACGCGGCGAATTCCGGCTCGAGCGCAGGTGCGGCCAGTTGGCGTATCAGCGCGTCCTCGCGGTCGACGATCAGCACCGCGCAGCGCGTAGCCGGAACCTGCCGATCGACGTACGCGCAGAGTCCGTCGAGGACCACCTCCACGGGTTCGCCCGAGGCAAGCGCCTGCATAGCCCGGCGGTACGCGACGAGCGCGTCGGCGAGCACCAACGGGCTCAGCTTGGCGAGCCGTTCGACCTCGCGGTGATCTCCACGCTCGATACTGACCGGCGTTACCCTACGCACGGGACCTACGTCTAATCCCATCGAGCCCCCATGGCCACACGCTTGCTCCGCAGGGCGTGAGTAAACCACGCGGCGTCACGGTCCCTGATCGGCCTGGACCATGCACGCGGTGACCGACCTCTGCATACAGGCGTTCCGGTAACTTGCGGGCATGGCCACCCACCCGACTCCGAGCGAGCGGGCCCGCGGGCTCGTGCGCGGCGGTTACGACATGCACGTCCATATCGATCCAGACTTCGTGCCGCGGATCATCGACGATGTCGGGCTCGCCCGACGCTGCCTTGAGCTCGGCGTAGCCGGATTCCAGATGAAGTCGCACTACACGTCGACTGCAGAGCGCGCACGAACCGTGAACGCGGCTGTCCCCGGCGTGCGCGCGATCGGCGCGGTTGTGCTCAACCAGGCCGTCGGGGGCATGAACCCGCTGGCCGTCGAGATCGCCGCACGCGAGGGCGCCCGGACCGTATGGATGCCGACGGTCAACTCGATCAACGAGATGGACGAGGTCCACAGCTTCCCGCCGGGGGCGCCGATGCCGGTGTGGATGAAGTTCGAGGTATCGCTGCGCGAGGCGGGGGTCGAAGCCGAGCCCGTGGCGGTGCTGGACTCCGGCGAGCTCCTGCCGACCGTGCTGCAGGTGCTCAAGGTAGCCGCTCGCCACCAGCTGGTGCTGGCGACCGGTCACCTGGCTCGCGAGGAGATCTTCGCCGTCGTCGACGGGGCGCTCGCCGCCGGGATTCGTGACGTTGTCGTCACCCATCCGGAGTTTCCGTCGCAGAACCTCAGCATCGACGAGCAGGTCGAGTTGGCAGCGCGCGGTGCCCTACTCGAGCGCTGCTTCACCACCCCGTACACGGGCAAGGTCACGTGGGAGCACGTGTTCGACGGGGTCCGCGCCACGGGCGTCGAGAACAACGTGCTCTCGACCGACCTGGGCCAGGTATTCAACCCGCCGGTCGAGGACGGTCTGGCGCTGTTCGCCGACAAGTTCCTCGAGGCCGGCTTCACCGAGGAGGAAGTCCAGACGATGGCCGTTGTAAACACCCGCAGACTTGCCGGAGACGCGCAGTGAGCCGGCGCATCCAGGTGATCGGCGCGCACTCGGCCGACTTCGTGTGGCGTGCCGGCGGCGCGATCGCGAAGGCCGTCGAGCTCGGCGGCCAGGCGGAGGTCGTCGCCATCTCCTACGGCGAGCGCGGCGAATCAGGCGAGCTTTGGAAAGAGCAAGGCCAGACAATCGAGAACGTCAAGCGCCTCCGCCACGCCGAGGCGGAAGCCGCTGCCGCCGAGCTCGGCGCGAGTTTCAAGGCTCTCGACCTCGGCGACTACCCGCTGCAGATCGGCGCCGACGAGCTCAACCTGATCGCTGAGACGATCCGCGAGTTCGGGCCTGACGCGCTGGTCACCCACACCGACACGGACCCGTTCAATCCCGACCATCCGGTCGCCTTCCACGCCGTCGACCGTGCGCGCAGCCTCGCCGCCGGCGCAGGCGTGCAGAGCGCCTTCAAGACGATCAAGCCGCCGCAGCTGTTTCTGTTCGAGCCGCACCAGCCGGAGCTCTGCAACTTCACTCCGACCGTCTTCGTCGACATCAGCTCCGTCTTCGAGAAGAAGCAGGCGGCGATGGCGCACATGAAGGCGCAGGCCTATCTGCAGACCTACTACGCCGAACGAGCCGGCCACCGCGGCAACCATGCCCGTCGTGCGAGCGGCAACCAGGACGTACGCTTTGCCGAGGCGTTCCAGCGCGTGATCCCGCAGGTGGTGAGCGAGCTATGAGTACTCCCGAGCAGATTGCGGAGCTTGCACGGCTCGGCTCCGCGACGGTCTACGAGGCAGGAGGCCGCGGCGGCTACGTCGACGCCGATCTCTACCAGGCAGTCCCGGGCAGCCGGGCGGCCGGACCCGCACGCACCGTCGTGTGTGGCCAGGATGACAACCTGATGGTCCACGCGGTGATGGCTGAGGTGCAGCCCGGCGAGGTGCTCGTGCTGACGATGCCCGAGCCGCGGCCGGTGGCGCTGGTCGGCGATCTGCTCGCCACGCAGGCGAAGGCCGCCGGAGCCGCCGCGATCCTGATCGACGCGTCGATCCGGGATGTCGAGGAGCTGGCCGAGATGGGCCTTCCGATCTGGGCGCGCTGGGTGCGCGTCAAGGGTGCGTTCAAGGACACCGCTGGGCAGATCAACGTGCCGGTAACGGTCGGCGGCGCGACCATCAGCCCCGGCGACGTGCTGGTACTCGATGCAGATGGCGTCGCCGTGGTGCCGCAGGACCGCGTAGCGGAGTTTCTAACGGCATCGCTGGCCCGTGAGGAGAAGGAACGCGTCAAGCGAGAGAAGCTCCAGGCCGGGGAGAAGTCATACGACCTGGACAGCCTGCGAGCCGTTGTGGAGAAACAGAGATGAGCGAACTGAAGCCCCCGGACATCGCCCACCTCGGCCCCGCCGAGCTGTTCACCCCCAAGCCTCAGGAGAGCCTCGAGTTCTTCACTGAGATGATGGGCATGGAGGTCCAGCACCGGGCGGGCCAGTCGGTCTACCTGCGCGGATGGGACGACTACCAGATCTGGTCGCTGAAGCTGACCGAGGCGGAAACGTCGGGTCTCGGATACTGCGGCTTCCGCACCTGGAGCCCCGAGGCGCTGGAGCGCCGCGTGGCGCTGATCGAGCAGACCGGCCTCGGCAAGGGCTGGGAGGACCATGGCGACTTCGGTGTCGGCCGCACCTACAGCTTCCAGGATCCCGACGGCCACAACTTCAAGATCTACAACGAGGTCGAGCGCTACGTGAAGCCGGCCGACAAGGTGACCGATTTCAAGAACGTGCACGGCAAGCAGCCCAACAAGGCGATCGCGGTCAAGCGCCTCGACCACCTCAACATTCTCGCTGGCGACATTCGCAGCCAGCGTGACTTCTGCGTCGACACACTCGGTTACCGGCTGTACGAGCGCATCCAGCTCGACGACGGGTCGGAGGCAGGTGCGTGGATGTCGGTATCGATCGCCGCGCACGAGCTGATCTACACCAGGGACGCGTACGCGGCCCAGGGCGCCCACGGGCGCTTGCACCACGTGGCGTTCTGGGTCGACACGCGTGAGGAGTGCCTGCGTGCCGCCGACATCTGGATCGAGAACAACGTCTACATCGAGTTCGCGCCCTCCAAGCACAATGTGGCGCAGGGCTTCTTCCTCTACGGGTACGAACCGGGCGGCAACCGCATCGAGGTCACCAGCGGCGGGCGCCTGGTGTACTCCCCGGACGAGCCGTGCGTCGTCTGGACCGAGGCAGATCGCAAGAAGGGCCAGGCCTGGCACAACGAGACCGTCCACACGTTCCACACCTACGGGACGCCGCCGGTCGAGGCGACCGAGGCGGTCGCGCACTGAGACGACGCGATCGTTCTTCCCGCCGCTACTTCGTAATACCGAAGTGGAGGCGGAAAGAACGGAGTGAGGGCTTACACCCCGGAGCCGCCGCTGCTCGGCGGCGGCGCGGGTGACGTCACCGTCGGGGGCGGCGTGGTCGGCGTGGTCGGCGTGGTCGGCGTGGTCGGCGTAGTGGTGGTCGTAGTGGTGGTCGTGGTCGGTGCCGCGGTGACGGTGACACCGAGCACGGTCAGCGGCGTCTTGATGTAGCTGACCGAGACGCTGTCGCCGAGGACGACCTGACCGCCCAGCAGCTCACTGGCAAGCGTGCTGCCAGCGGGCGCCGGGAAGGTCAGCACCTTGCCGGTGGCCGTCGTGACCGTGAAGCTCGTGCCACCGGACGCGATCGTCTTGACGGTGCCGGTGGCCGTGGTCTCGCTAACCAGAGTGACGGACTGGGCGACCATCGTGCCGGCGTTGGTCGTCTTGTAGATGACGCGGACGGTGGCGCCGACCGGGTAGCCGGATAGAGCGTCGAGGCCGGGCCCCGGCTGGAACGCAAGCGTCGAGCCGGCGGTGGTGTTGGCCTTCAGCGCTGCCGGCAGGAAGTGGTAACGGCGGAACGCGCGGTTGCTGACGTCCCAGGCGCTGTCGTCGAGCCAGCCGGGGCCGCCCTTGGCGTTCGCACCACGGCCGCCGTCGGACGTCCCGAAGAAGCGACCGTCGATATTCATGAAGATGTGTACGCCCGGATGGTCGTAGAGCGTGACCTCCTCGGGGCCGACGCCCGCGCCAGGCGCGATCAGCCCGCGGGTCAGCAGCTGCCGGATGACGCCGGCGTCGTTAGGTACCGAGGCGCCCGCGGGCCAGAGGCCGCCGGCGACGAGCACAGCGGCAACTGAGCCCGAGCAGTCGAAGCCGCGGCGCTTGCCGTTGTAGCCCGGGCCCTTGAGGCCGACGCTGGCGATACCGGCCTGGCCGTGACCGCCGCCCCACACGTAGGGGTAGTCCTCAGAGGTGATACGACTCGCGGCGCTGCTGAGCGCACTCAGCACGCCGACCGACTTGCCGGGCGTCTGGATCGTGAACGAGAACGCGCCATCCGAGGTGAGCTTCCCTGTCACCTGGACTGACCGCGGCGGCAGCAGCGTGGCCATGGAACTCGCGGGTAGAGCGACAAAGCAAGCCGCGACGGAGAGGATCAGAAACAGACGGCGCATCAGATCCCCCTATCGGCACGTCCGGTGCCGAACTTCAGCTTTGCTAGCGCCCATGCCTGCGTCGGAACACAGAGGCGCGAGCCGAAGTTGCGGTCCGACAGGAGAGTATTTAGGCTCGACCAAACCGAGCGTCAACGAGGTGTGACGCTCGGTCCCACTGACCGGTGTCCGCTATTGCGGCTTGATCAAGGCGGGGCCTTCCCAGATGTTGAGGTGCCCCTCCTCGGCGTACCTGTCGATCTCAGCCAGCTCGTCGGCGCTGAAGTCGAGCTTGTTCAGCGCGGCAAGGTTGTCATCGAGCTGCTCCAGGCTCGACACGCCAATCAAGGTCGAGGTCACGCGCGGGTCGCGCAATGTCCAGGCGACGGCCATCTGCGCGAGGCTCTGGCCGCGGCTCTTGGCGATCTCGTTGAGCGCGCGCACACGCTCGAGGTTCTCCTCGGTGAGCATCGAGTCATCGAAGGCGATGCCGCTCCGGGCCCGTGAGTTTTCCGGGATCCCATTGAGGTACTTCGTGGTCAGCAGCCCCTGCGCGAGCGGCGAGAACGTGATGCAGCCGATTCCCTCCTGCTCGAGTGTTTCGAGCAATCCGTGCTCGATCCAGCGGTTGAGCAGCGAGTAGGACGGCTGGTGGATCAGGATCGGCGTGCCAAGGTCGCGCATGATCTCGCTCGCCCGCTTCGTCAGCTCCGGTCCGTAGGAGCTGATACCCGCATAGAGCGCCTTGCCCTGCCTGACGGCCGTGTCGAGCGCTCCCATCGTCTCCTCGAGCGGCGTGTCCGGGTCGGGCCGATGCGAGTAGAAGATGTCGACGTAATCGATGCCCAGCCGCTTGAGGCTCTGGTCGAGGCTCGCGAGCACGTACTTGCGCGAGCCGAACTCCCCGTAGGGGCCCGGCCACATGTCCCAGCCGGCCTTGGTCGAGATCACCAGCTCGTCGCGTAGGCCGGCGAAGTCCTCACGCAGCAGGCGTCCGACGTTGCTCTCGGCTGAACCGTAGGGACGCCCGTAGTTGTTCGCCAGGTCGAAGTGCGTGACGCCTGCGTCGAACGCGCGCCGCAGGATCGCGCGGCTCTGATCGATCGGCTGCGAGTCTCCGAAGTTTTGCCAGAGGCCGAGTGAGATCGGCGGCAGCAGCAGACCGCTGCGCCCGGTGCGCCGGTACTGCACCGAGTCGTAGCGGCTCTCACGCGGTATGTAGCGCTCAAGCGGTGGCATTGCCCGAACTAGGCCTCGGCTGATGGAGCCTCGCTGCCGGTCCCCTCCGCGTCCGCCTCGGCCGCGGGAGCCTCTTCGGCCGGAGCGACGACGGGATCGGAACCGTTCACCGAGGCGGTCGCTGCCGCTGCGGCATCGGAAGCATCCGCGACAGGCGTTGCCCGGGACTCAGCCGCAAAGTGTGCGATGGCGGCGCCGGCGGTGCCCAGCAGCAGTGAGAACCAGCCCCACTTGGCGCCCGACTTCTCCTTGCCTCGCAGCGCATCGAGCGAAATCGCGCCGGGGCCGCTCTCGGCGAGCGCGACTGCGGCAGCGGCGAGCACGACGTTGTACTCGTAGCCGCCCTTGTGCGCCCACGGGCCGTTCTTGAGATGGACGCGGTTTATCGCGGTCAGCATCACGGAGACGATGCCGGCCGAGGCGAGCGGAGTGCGGTAACCGAGCAGGACGCCGGCGCCTCCGAACGTCTCAGCGGCACCGGCGGCGGTGGCCTGGACGATGCCCGGCTTGATTCCCATGCCCTCGAAGTGCTCGGCCTGGCCCTTCAGGCCCGGCCCACCGAACCAACCGAAAAGCTTCTGGGTGCCATGACCGATGAAGAAGCCCCCCACCGCGACACGCAGCAATAGACGCCCGACCTTCATGTTCCACCTCCGGTTCCGCCGTTACCAGTCAACACATCACGGTAACTGGTTCGCGGCTCGAGGGTCAGCTCAGTTGGGGTGCGACGAGATCGACGGCGGATGCGGGCGCCGCGGGCTTGGCGTCGAGCTCGGCGCGCACCCGCGGGGCGACCTCGGTGCCGAACAGCTCGATCGCCTTGAGGACGTCCTTGTGGGCCACGGCGCCGACGCTGATCTGCCCGACGTAGCGCTGGTTTGCGAACAGCTCGTGCTCGATCAGAATCTTCTCGGCGACGTGCTCCGGGGATCCGAGGGCCACGGCGCCGTTCGGCGCGGTCAGCGCCTCGTACTGCTCGCGCCCGGCCGGCGGCCAGCCACGCTCTCGCCCGATGCGATTCATCATCGTCAGGTACGGGTGCGCGAAGGCGGCGTCCGCCTCGCTGCGCGTCGCAGCGACGAAGGCATGCGTGTTGATCGCCAGCTTGCGATCCTCGGGAGCGTGCCCGCTCTCCGCCCAGACGCGGTCATAGAGCTCGACCAGCGGCTTGAAGTGAGCAGGCTGACCGCCGATGATCGCGATCGTGAGCGGCAGGCCAAGCACCGCGGCACGCACGACCGATTGCGGTGTGCCGCCGACGGCAACCCAGACCGGCAGCGGGTCCTGGATCGGGCGCGGGAAGATCTCGGCGCCGTTGAGCGCCGGCCGGTGCTTGCCGGACCAGGTCACGGGGTTGCCGGCACGGAGTGCGAGCAGCAGCTCCAGCTTCTCGGCGTAGAGCTCGTCGTAGTCGTCGAGGTCGTATCCGAACAACGGGAACGACTCGACGAACGAGCCGCGGCCGGCCATGATCTCGGCGCGCCCACCGGAGATCAGATCCAGCTCGGCGAAGTCCTGGAAGACGCGAACCGGATCTTCTGAGCTGAGCACGGTGACCGCGCTCGAAAGGCGGATGTTCTTGGTCTGCGCAGCGATCGCGGCGAGCGCAACAGCCGGTGCGGAGACCACGAAGTCAGAACGGTGATGTTCACCGACGGCAAAGACATCCAGACCGAGTTCGTCGGCGAGCCGTGCCTCCTCGAGCAGGTCCTGCATGCGCTGCTCGGGGGTCACTCCGCTGCTCAGGTCGGCAAAGGTGGCAAGTCCCAGTTCAAAGTTCATGCAGGAAGCATAGCAGATAGTTGCGTGCGCAATTATCTGCGGTACAGCGTGCGATCAAGCCACTCGATCGAGCGCTCGAGCTGCTCGATCGTCGCCTTGTCGACCGACTCGATCCCGATCACCCTGTTGACCTCGGCGTTGACCTCGCTGTGGCGGACGCGACGGTCCCGCGCCAGATCGGCCACCAGCCGGTGGCGCTTGGCGCGCAGCTGGGCGCGGCGCTCGTAGAGGGGCAGATCGCTGTTTGAAGCGGGCGCGGGCGCCGGAATCGGCGCCGGGGCAGCAGCCACGACACGCACCGGGGCGGGAGCGCTCGGCGCAGGCCCGAACAGGGTCATCTGCGGCGCGACGTCGGCGCTCAACGGCTCGAAGTCGAGCACGTCGCTCTTCTCGGTCGCGCGCCGCTCGACCTCGTCCAGCTCGCCGAGATCCTCCTCGCCAGGCCGGCGCACGAAGTAGCGGAGCTCCTGCTCGACGGCCGACGCGTGGTCTCGCAAGATCGTGTCGGCCGGGATGTAGAGCCAACTCGGCTCGGGCTCGCGGCCCGGGAGCGTGCGCACGAAGCGCCCGACGATCTGTCGGAAGATCAGCGGCGTCTTGGCAGCTGTCGCGTAGACGCCGACGCGCAACCGCGGGATGTCGACGCCCTCAGAGACCATGTTGACCGCGACGATCCACGGGTCGCCGGAGTGGGTGAAGGCGGCGAGCTTCGCGGCCGCCCTGGTGTCCTGATGCAGCACCACGACCGGCGGCCGGCCACTGACTTCGCGCAGCCGCGCCGCGATCTTGCGCGCGTGCGTCGAGTCGGCGGCGATCACCAGCCCGCCAGCCTCCGGATGCGCACCCGACCGGAGCGCGCGCAGGCGTATGTCGGCCTCGCCGAGGATCCGGGGGAGGCCGTCGGGCAGCTCGGTTGAGATCGCGGTGCGGTAGCGCCGGCTTGCCTCACGTGTGGAGAGCACCGTGTCGAAGCTCGACTCGATCACGTCGTCGCCGCTGCGCCACGAGAGCGTGCCGTCATAGGTCACGAACGCCACCGGGCGGCAGACGTGGTCTCGCACAGCGTCGGCGTAGGTGTAGGAGATGTCCGGGTCCGCGAGCCCGTTGGCGTCGTAGTTGACGCCCGGGATCGGTGTCGCGTCGGAGCGGAACGGCGTGCCCGAGAGCAGCAGCCAGCGCGACGCGACCGTGAACGCCTGCCCGAACCCGACTCCCCAGGCGAGGTCCTCGCCGAGATGGTGAGCCTCGTCCGCGATCACCAGCGTGCGCTCGCTCGTGCCGGCGGCCCACACGCGTGGAGCGTTGGCGATCCGCGCGTACGTGACGACGACGCCGTGGAACCCGCGGGGCGGCCGCGGTGACTCCGCGTCCGGCGCCAGGTCGAGCCCGAGCGCGTGCGCGGCCCGCGCCCACTGCCGCGTGAGCGGCGCCGTCGGACACGCGATCACGACGCTGTCCACCGTCCGAGCGGCCAGCTCGCGGCGCGCGAACTCGAGCGCCGGCCGCGTCTTGCCGGCGCCCGGCGCAGCCGAGATCAGGAACGAGCCCTCACGCCACTGCTCCATCGCCGCGAGTGCGCGCCGCTGCCATTCGCGCAGCCCAGCGGGGCTGCGCGAATCCACATGGTCGGTCCTCGTCGTTGAGGCGCTCGCGGTCATCCCTGACATGAGCCCGGCATGGTGCCGAGCGCATCGGACGCAACTCTGTCTGCGTACGATCGAGCCGTGATCGAACCTTTCGTGAGCCCAGATTGGCTCAAGGCCCATCGCGACGAGGTGGTCCTCGCGGACGTCCGCTGGTACATCGACGGCCGCCCCGGCCGCCCGGAGTACGAAGCCGGACACATCCCGGGCGCGGTCTTCGTGGATCTCGATGCGATCCTGTCGGGACCGCACGCGGACGACAGCCAAGGGCGCCATCCGCTGCCCACTCCGGAGCGCTTCGCGGGCGGCCTCGCCGAGCTTGGGATCGGCGACGGCGACACCGTGGTTGCCTACGACGACGCCGGCGGCATGATCGCGGCGCGGCTCGTGTGGCTTTTGCGCGCGATCGGCCACGAGGCCGCGCTGCTCGACGGCGGGCTCGGCGCCTGGCCCGAGCAGGATCTGCACCCCGGGTCGCCGCGCCCTCGCCCGGCGGCGAGCTTCACTCCTGTCCCCTGGCCGGAGGACCGGCTCGTCGAGATCGACGAGGTCGCCGGCGCCACTGACGTGCTGATCGACGCCCGCGACTCGACGCGCTTCGCCGGCGGGCCTGACCCGGTCGACCCGCGCTCAGGGCACATACCCGGCGCCCGCAGCGTTCCCACGCGCGAGCACCTCGACGAAGACCGCCGCATCGCCAGCGCCGAGCAGCTCAGAACCCGTTTCGCGCAGGCGGGAATCGAACCCGGCACGCCGGTCATCTCCTATTGCGGCTCGGGCGTGACCGCGTGCCACAACCTGCTCGCGCTGGAGCACGCCGGACTCGGTCCGGGACGGCTGTTCCCGGGCTCGTGGTCGCAGTGGAGCCGCGACCCCGGCCGCCCGGTCGCAACCGGCACAGACGACTCGTGAGCGCCGACACCGGCGTGATTCGCACGCTGTGTGAGCGGGTGCTGACGTCAAGCTGGCGGGAGGGCGTGCGCGGCGACGGTGTGCACTTCGGCTACACGTCCCCGAGCCCCGGCCACTACCCCTGGCAGTGGTATTGGGACTCCTGCTTTGCGGCTATCGCGTGGCGCAACGTCGACAGCACGCGCTCGCGCCGCGAGCTCGAGACGCTGCTCGCGGCCGCCACCACCGACGGCTTCATCGGCCACACGATCTTCTGGAACACGCCGCTGCGCGGACCCCGGCGATTCACGTACAACGTGACGACCCGCGATGCGACGATGACGTCGAGCATCCAGCCGCCGATGCTCGCCTGGGCCTGGAGCCTCACCGTCGGCGACCCGAGCGACGAGCCGCTGATCATTCGCCACCACGAGTGGCTCGAGCAGCATCGCGACCTCGATGGCGATGGGCTGATCTGGATCGTGCAGCCGGACGAGTCGGGGCTCGACGCCTCACCGCAGTTCGACCCTGTGTGGCGCTGGCGCGCGCATGACCTGCCCGGCTTCGTTTCGCTCGTGCGCCACAACCGCAGGCTCGGGTACGACCTACGGCGCGTCGCCGGCTCGGGCTGGCCGGTGATGTGCGAGGTGATGACCAACGTGCTCTACTCGCTCTCGCGCACGGCACTGGGCCGCCCGTCGCTCACACAGGCACTGATCGAGCGCTGTTACGACGAGCGCTCCGGCCTGTTCCAGCCGCTCGTGCGGCCGGCGGTCCGCGGGCCCATCCCGGTGACCTGGGCGGCGCTCGCGCCGCTGGCCCTGCCCGATCTGCCAGAGGAGATCGCTCGGCGGATGGTCGAGGAGCACCTGCTCAACCCGAGCTGCTTCTGGCTTCCTGCCGGTGTGCCATCGGTGGCCGCCGACGAGCCGAGGTTTCAGCGCGGCGACCGCGGTCCCTTGCGCCAGCACCGCTACTGGCGGGGGCCGGTCTGGATCAACACCGCCTGGCTGCTGTGGCTCGGGCTGAGCCGGCTCGGCTACCGCGAGCAGGCGGACGAACTGGCCGCGCGGATCGCGCGAACCGTGCGGGAGAGTGGCCTGTGCGAGTACTACGACCCGATCAACGGTGCCGGCATGGGCCAGCGCCAGTTCGCCTGGTCGACGCTCGTGCTGGAGCTGCTCAAGCCCGCCCAAGACCACGCGCTAACGTAAATCTGATGGAGACCGATCGCAGCACAAAACAACCAGAAGACGTATCCGAGCTGACCGATGAGCAGTGGCGCGAGCGCCTGACGCCCGAGGCCTACGACGTCCTGCGTCATGCTGCCACCGAGCGGCCGTTCACCGGCGCCTTCGTCAGCAACGAGGACACCGGCATGTACCACTGCGCCGGGTGCGGCGCCCCGCTCTTCAGGTCCGACACGAAGTTCGACTCCGGCTGCGGCTGGCCGAGCTTCTACGCGCCGGTGGAGAGCGAGAACGTCATCAATCGCGTCGACACCAGCCACGGCATGATCCGCACCGAAGTGGTTTGCAAGAACTGCGGAGGCCACCTCGGACACGTGTTCGAGGACGGCCCTGAGCCGACTGGCCTGCGCTACTGCATCAACTCGGTCGCGCTGGGCTTCGACCCGGAGAGTTAGCCGTCGCTCCCGGCGGGCGGCGCGGGCGGGAACGAATCTCCCGCCGGGCCCCCGCGTCGCGGCTTCTCCTCAAGGTGCCGCCTGGTGCGGTGCTCGCGCAGCTTGATCCATACGACTCCGGCGATGACGGCGACGCCGAGCACGATCGCCGCCACGATCCCGACGCGCTCGAAGATGTGCGCAACGGCGTTGCCGCCGAAGTAGCCGACGAGCCCGTAGGTGATCGCCCAGGTGATGCCGCCGAAGGCGTTCCAGGGGAAGAAGGTCCGGAACGGCATGTGGTTGATGCCCGCCAGCCAGGCGGTGGCGAAGCGGATCAGCGCGATCCAACGGCCGATGAAGACCGTCTTGGCGCCGTGCTTCTTGAAGTAGCGGTCGCCCACCTCGATCACTTGCCTGCGGCGTTCATGAAACGGGCCGCGAGACTCGAGCACGTCGCGGCCGAGGTGACGACCCAGCAGGTAACCGATGTTGTCGCCGAGGATCGCCGAGGATGCGCCGATCACGATCACGAGCCAGATGTTCAGTTGGCCCTGGCTCGCCAGCACGGCGGCCAGCACCAGCGCCGTCTCACCGGGTGAGGGGACGCCCATCGACTCCAGTCCGATCAGGGCCGGGAGTGCATAGCCCAGCCCGCTGGAGACGTTGATGATCGCCGCGATTGCGAGCATCAACGTTCGTTCCCCATATTCAGGGATCCTAAAGAACGGTCAGTGTCGCCCGCGCTGGCCGCCCGCGTCCAACGGGGTCAGACCCCGGCCGTGCTGGCGAGACGATCCGAGGACGGCGCCTCGGTCGGCTGCAGCCGCAGCGTGAAGGTCGCGCCGGGCGCATCGGTGTCGGCGAGCACCAGCGACCCACCCATGCGCTGCGCAAGCTCACGCCCGATCGCGAGGCCAAGCCCGAATCCGGCCTCGCCACCGGTCTCACGGCCGCGCTTGAAGCGCTCGAAGATAAGCGCGCGCTCCTCCTGGGCGACGCCGGGTCCACTGTCGTGGACGATCAGCATCGGTTCGGGGCGGGAGCGCACGACGACCTTCACCTCGCTGTCGCGCGGGGCCACGCGCAGGGCGTTGTCGAGCAGGATCCGCAGGATCCGAGCGACGCTGCCGGGATCGGCGAGCGCCCAGGCCTGGGCGCCGTTGTCCTCGAGGGTCACGGTCACTCCGCGGCTGGCTATGGCCAGCTCGAACTCGGCGAGCACTGCCCGGCCGAGCTCGCCGAGCTCGATCGGCTCGGAGCGCAGGCTCATCTCCGCGTCGATACGGCTGAGATCGAGCAGGTCGGCGGCGAGCCGCCCGAGCCGTCGTGACTGCGCGCGGGCGCGGTCCAGCAGCGCGGCTGCGTCATCGAGGTCGAGTTGATCGGCCTGGAGATCGTCGGCGAGCAGCTCGAGCATGCCCTCCAGGGACGCCAGCGGCGTGCGCAACTCGTGCGAGGCCGTCGCGACGAAGGCGCGCCGCGCCTCCTCCTGCTGGCGCAGGCGCCGCTGCATGATCGAGAACGATCGCGCCAGATCACCGACCTCGTCCCGCGCGCGATCGGCCGGGAAGCCCGTGACGTTGCCGCCGATGGCGAGCTGCAGAGCCGCCTGCCGCAGACGCTGCAGGCGGCTGACGACCGTGCCGGCCAGCGGGATCGCCAACACCAGCGTCAACACGATCGCGACCAGGGCGGCGATCGCGAAGGCCTGCCGCACCGCGTGGACGGCACCAGGGATCTCATCGATCGACTTGCGCACGGCCAGCACCGCGTCTGCGTGCTTGTCGTACTGGTTGAGAGGGATCGCGGCGCGAACGACCTGCTCGTTGCCGGCGCTGCCGAAGGAGAATTTGGAAGCTCCGAGCTCGTACGCCTGAGTCACGTCATCGGTGGCGCCGAGGTTCGCGCCTGGGTTGGCGCCGAGATTCGCGCCTAGGTTCGCGCCACCGGACGGATTTGGCGCACATGACCCCTGCACGATCGGCTGGCCGTTGCCCTGAACATCGACGTCTCCGATCAGGACCACGGTCGGGTAGCCGAGGCGCTGCTTGAGCTCGTTCAAGGCCTGGTTGAGCTCCTTCGCGGCCTTGTTCGCTTCTACCGCGAGCTTGCCCTTGGGCGCCACGCACGCCTCAGGGATCAGCCAGTAGTGGATCCCCGCCATCCGCTTCAGATCTGACTGAGCTCCGGCTCCGTCGACCTCACGCTTCAGTGTGGTCTGCGACGCCCGCTTGAGCGAGCCCTCGAGCCGCGGCAGCAGCACCAGGGCCGCAACCCCGAGACTGATCGCGGTCGTCACCACCACGGCGCCGACTATTCGGCCACGGAGCCCGAAGGCGCTCCAGCGCAGCCGCGCCAGCAGCATTGCTACCTCACGAGGTGCCGAGCCGGTAGCCGGCGCCGCGTACGGTCAGGATGTACTTCGGCGTTTCCGGCTCGGGCTCGAGCTTCTCCCGTAGGTGGCGGATGTGGACATCGATCGCGCGCGGGTCGCGGTAGGCGCTGTCCCCCCAGATCGCGCGCAGAAGCTCCTGACGGTTGAGCAGGCGACCAGGGTCGGTCATCAGCGCGTCGAGCAGCTCGAACTCGCTGAACGTGAGCCGCACGGACTGCGCCTCGACGGTGACCTCGCGGCGCGAGCGATCGAGTGTGATCGGGCCGACGCTGAGCATGTCTGAGCCCATCGCGCCGCGCGCGCCCGTGCGCCGCAGGACGGCACGGATACGGCTGCGAAGCTCGGCCAGGCCGAATGGCTTGGTTACATAGTCATCGCCGCCGGCCTCGAGGCCGAGCACGGCGTCCGCCTCCGAGTCGAGTGCGGTCAGCATGATGATCGGCACGACATTGCGGCGGGCGCGCAACGTCCGGCAGACCTCGTAGCCGTCAGGCCCCGGGCCGAGCGCCACGTCGAGCAGAACGATGTCGAAGGGCTCGCCGCTGGCGCGGTCAATCGCCTCGCGACCACTGGACACGGCCGTCACCCGATGTCCCTCGCGCGAGAACGAGCGAGTCAGCATCTCACGCAGATCCGACTCGTCGTCGACAACGAGGATGCTCAACGACGCGTCGGTCTCGCCGTCGCCGGGGGTCAGCTGGCTGGAACGCTCCGTGACCATTCGGCCACGATCGTAGCGATTGATTCGTCAGTTTCCACTGGCCCGGGATTTCCGATGCGGCCCTCGACAGCCACCGCCCAGAGCGATACGAGCCATGTGATCGTCGCGAGCACGACGTGTACCCAGACCATTTGCCCGGGCAGCTTGAGCTCATACTGCACAGCTCCGACCAGGCCTTGAGCCGCCAGCAGGATGCCCAGCACGGTCAGCGGCTCGAGCGGATCGAGCTCGCCGCCGCGGCTCCGCTTGAGCAGCCAGACGAAGATCGTCGCCACCCCGAAGATCGCCGCGATCGTCGCGTGCTGATGCACCGCCCACTCGAGCGTGTCGGGGCCCTTGATCGTCAAGCGCTTGATGTGCTGGCCAACGAGGCCGCCAGAGTGCGGGCCGGCTGCCGTGGCCGCGGTGCCGGCGACAAGCGTGAGGGCACACAGAACCGTGAGGGTGCGCACCGACCAGACCAGGACCTTGTCCTTCGTGCGAGGCCGCGCCTTCTGCGGATACGTCGCCCGCCACGCCAGCCACAAGGCAAAGATCAGGATCACCATTGACAGCAGGAAGTGCGACATCACGAATCCCGGCGCGAGCTTCTCGCGCACCGTGAAGCCACCGAGCACAGCCTGCGCGGCGACCCCGAGCGGTAGCGAGACCGCCAGCCAGGCGAGGTCCTTGCGGAACGGCTTGCGGGTGAACGCGAGCACCAGTACGCCTACGGTGATGACGCCGACGAGCCCCGAGATCGCGCGGTTTCCGAACTCGATCAACGGGTGCAGCGCGACCGGCGGGTACACGTGCCCGTAGCAGCGCGGCCAGGTCGGACAACCGAGGCCGGAGTCAGACAGGCGCACAGCCGCGCCCGTGAAGACGATCAGCGTCAGTGCCGCCAAGGCGACGTACGTGACCTTGCGGAACTGGTCCTCGTTGACGGCGAGACGTGCGCGCATCGAGACTGATGATGGCGCACTGGCGATAAAGGTGGGTTAGGGGCAGGGCGATGAGTAAATGATGCTATGATGCTGAGGTGATTCGCACCACGATGACACTTGACGACGACGTCGCCGAGGCGCTGCGCAACCTGGCGCACGAGCGGCATCAGCCGTTCAAGCAGGTGGTCAACGAGACGCTGCGGCAGGGCTTGGCGCCGAACCGGGCGACTGAAGGGTCGTTCAAGCAGACCACCTATGACATGGGCCTCAGCCCTGGGGTCGACATGACCAAGCTCAACCAACTGGGGGACGCGCTCGAGGACGAAGAGATACTGCGCAAGCTGGAACAGGGACGCTGACGGCAGCGGTGCTGAGTCCAGACGTAAACGTCCTCATCAACGCCGTCAACATCCGCTCACCGCACCATAAAGCCGCGACGGCTTGGATCGAATCGAAGCTTTCGGGCGCGGAGACGGTGGGCTTTGCGATGGTCACGCTGATGGGATTCGTCAGGATCTCAACGAACCCGCGCGTGTTCACGAAGCGGCTGCAGCCTGCTCAGGCCCTGGACCAGGTAGACGCCTGGCTCGCCCGCAAGGTCGCCACAGTCATCCACCCCGGACCCCGCCACCTCGAGCTGTTCAGATCTCTGATCGAGCACACCGGCACCGCCGGCAACCTGACCACCGACGCACACCTCGCCGCGCTTGCGATCGAGCAGCGAGCGACACTCGCGACGTTCGACGGCGACTTCCACCGCTTCCCGTCGCTAAAGCTCGACTACCTGCAGTAACGACCGGTCCGCTGGCCGGTCGCCTTCCCCTCACGTGTACGTAAATGGCAGTGACGGCTCGAGCTCAGCCAGTGTCGGCGCCGCGGTGTCGCGAGCCGAGGCGATCAGCTCGTCGCTGCGTAACGGCCACTCGATCCCCACGGCGGGATCATCGAAGCGGAAGCCCGCCTCGGCCGTCGGGTCGTAGTAGCTCGAAACCTTGTAGGTGACGTCGGCCAGGTCACTGAGCACGCAGAAGCCGTGGCCGAATCCGTCGGGCACAAACAGCTGGTGGTGCGTGTCGTCGTTGAGCTCGTAGCCCTCCCACCGCCCGAACGTCGGCGAGCCTACGCGGATGTCCACGATCACGTCGAAGATCGCGCCGCGTACGCAGCGGACGAGCTTCGCCTGCCCGGGCTGGAAGTGCATGCCACGCACGATCCCGCTGCGCGAGCGCGAATGGTTGTCCTGCACGAATTTGAGCTCGATGCCCGCTGCCGCGAGCGCATCAGTACGAAAGCTTTCGAGGAAAAACCCGCGGCTATCTCCGTGAACGGTCGGCTTGAGCAGCACGGGACCAGAGATCAATGTTGGCTCGATCAGCACAGGGGCGCAATGCTACATTCGCGGGGTTGCGGCGTCGGCATTACGCTAAGCCGTGCGCGCTTGCTCGCTCAGATTGCCGGTCTGCCCGCGCACCAGCAGCAGCTTCCTCATATGGGCGCACACGTAATCTCCAGAATTCGGGTCACCACAGCATGAGCACCGTAGCTGACCGACCTCGGATCAAACGGCGGCCTGTCGAGCCTGTGATCAGGCTGAGCCAGTCGCTACGGGCCCGCTGGAACCAGTCGGGGCCATTGACGCCGCCGCCACGCAGCGAGTGGCCGATTGCGCTCCGCCGTGCCCGTGTCGTGGGCTTCGTGCTCCTGGGCATCCAGTTCCTCGTCTTGTGCTGGTGGAGCACCGTGCTGGCAAGCCGCTTCGCTCTCACCCGTGACTTTGCGCTCTGCGAGCAGGCGGCCTATGAGATCGCGCATGGGAATTTGAACCCGTTCTCCACAACGGTTGGCTACCACTTCTGGCAGGACCACGCGATGTTCATCTTCTGGCCCATCGCGTACCTCCAGGCGCTGTGGCCGCATCCCGAGACGCTCCTATGGATTCAGAACGCCGCGTTGGTCGCGGCCGAAGCCGTTGCGTTTGCCTGGATGTGTGACATCGCGGCAAGTCGCGCGGGCAAAGCCTCACCCCGGGTCGCAGTTGCGCTCGCGGCACTTGGGTTGATCCTGATGATCGGCAACCCGTGGACTGCGTGGGCTCTGTCATTTGACTTCCACGCGGAGGCGATCAGCGCGCTGGCCGTGATCCTTCTCGCACGGAGCCTTTACCACCAGAAGAGAAGCGTTTGGCTCTGGCTAGCCTTTTCGCTGCTGTGCGGCGATGTCGCCACGATGTGGGCCGCAATGATCGGCCTTTCAGCGATCCTTATTGGACGCCGATGGCTCCGAGACGGAGCGATTCTGATAGTCGTGGCTGCGGTGTGGCTGATAGTGATGCAGGCACTCGGCAGCGGCACCGCAAACACCGCCTCGATAGCTGGCGCATATAGTCCTCTGCTCGCCAACAGCAGAGGGATCTCGCCGCTGCACCCCTCGGCCTTCACGGTTATCGCCGGGATACTCAAACACCCAGGCAAGGTGCTGAGCCTGATGTGGGAGAACCGCGCCAATCTCTGGGGCAACACATCGTCCGCCGGACTGATCGGCTTCGTCTGGCCTCCGCTTCTGATCCCGACGCTCGCCGTTCTCGTCGAAGGTGGGCTCAGCTACAACGCGGCGAGCTTCGCGGCACCAGGCTCACAGAACCTGTCTCTCTACGTGTGGATCGCAGTCGGCACCGTCGCCATTTGTGGCGCGTTGTTCGCGCGGTATGGCAAAACTCGACGCTGGCTGGTGCCGACACTCATAGGCGTCATCGCGGTTAACACGGTTTTTTGGGCTGCAACATGGTTCCCGAAGGTCGCCAACAACTGGCTGCGAGTGAGTCCAGCTGGGGCTCGAGTGTTGGCCGGTGTCCGGCAACGGATGACGCCGCAGGATGAAGTCGTCGCGAGCCAGGGCGTCGTCGGTGGACTCGCGGATCACAAGTACCTGTACGCACTAATGGACTCACCAATTTCCGTCCCCATCTCTGCCCGCCACATCTGGATCGTGCTCGCACCGATTCAAGGTATTGAGACGGCGCCCGTGGATGGCATCTACCAGGACATCGCCGCGCTTGAGACGACGCCATACGCCCGCCTGGTCACGGCTTCCAATGGGATTTGGGCGTTCGAGGTGACTCCACCGCGCGGCATGCGCACCCTGACGGTCGAGACAGCCACGGACGGGCGGACGCCTGCATGGACAATCGTCGGCGCATCAGGGAAGCCGGCAAGCAAGAGCGGCGGATCCAGCTCATACGTGGTCAGCACGCGTCGTCCGGGCTACGTCGTCGATCAGGCGTACTGGCGCGAACTCCCAGGCAGCTATAAGGCGTCAGTGTCGATGTCGGTCTCGAAGGCCGCTAGTTTTGAAGTCTGGAACTCGACGACAAACACGTTGATAAAACGCACCGCAGTCGGCGATACTCACGGCCTCAAGACGTTCACCACTGCATTCCGACTGAGCTCCACACCGCTTGAGTACGTCTATAGCGGTTGGGGCCTGTGGAGCGTATACCCGTCCCACACGCTCGGAGACGTGATGGAAATCCGCGTTTGGTCTCCTGGCGGCCGAGGCAATGTCAAGGTCCACTCCGTGGCGTTCCAACATCTCTCAGGCTCAGAGATCACAATCAACAGGATCCTGGGCGCTGCACAGTCAACGCCTGGCCGATGATCGAGGGCGCCGAAGGTCCTTTGGTGAGTGTTTGCTGCGTCCCTCCGGCAGCTTTGCAGGACCGACGCTCGCTCGGCGGGTCGCGAAGCCTCAACGCCTGACCATCTGGAGACGAATTCCCGGTGATTGTCTGCCTCCGCGTCGGCGTGCTGCGTTCCGCGCACGTCGCAATACCCCCCAACCGACGATCATCAGCACCAGGAACAGGGCCACCAGGCTGATTACCCACCCGCCTACAACCGTTCCGTTCTGAGCGGTTGCGATGGTTACGTAGACCCGACCCTTCCCAGGGTGCTCCCGCCTAACGACAGCGAAGCCGCGCTCACTACGACCATCGCGCACGAGCCCGGTCAGTTTCACCAAGTAAGCTCCGCCGGCGATGTTTGTCTGGATGGGTGCCATGCCGGCCGGGGGGTCAACCCAACCCGAGAACGTGTCGCCGTGAACGTCCGCTGGGTTGATGATCAGCGCCCGTCCCGACGGCGCGACGACAACCTGTGCGGAGGAGTCGGCATAGAGACCGGGGTCGTACCAGCTCATCGGCGCGCTCACCGTTTGAGCGAGTGCGTGTCCCCTATTCGTGAACGACGTACCCTGCAAAGCGTTCGGTACCCAAAGCTGCCAAACGCACAGGGCCACGGTGGCGACGACCGCGATAGCGAGGGCGCCCCCCAGGGATATGCGAGTCACCATGTGGATCCGCCCCCAAGCTCGCTGTAGCGCGAGCGCAGAGATAGCAACCGCAGCTGCGCCAGCGTACACGAGGTACGTGCACAGACGGTAAGGGAACTGGATGGTGTCCCACGGGAATGGGATCACTTTCCATACCGGCGCCACGCATATGAGGACCAGCACCACGGCGATCAATCCGGCGCACGGAAGCCAGGCGCGCCACAGGCCACTCCCAGTCTTCCGCCTCGTGAGCAAAACCGAGGCAGTGATCAGAGTCCACGCAAGCATCCAGACCGGCGCCTGTACGAATAGCGCCGGCGTACCGGACGCCGAGGGCACCGTGCGAAACGGGAAAAGCAATACCCCCGGGGTGTCGAGAAACATCGCCGAAATTCCCTTGTCGAAGCTCCCGGCCTGGATGAAACCGTTGAAGCGCACATCCGGCAGAAGGAACCAAGCATTGAGCCCACAGCCGATAGCCACCAGGACGACAGCCACGACGATGCGACGCCATGGAAGTCGCATGCTAAACCCGACCGAGACCCAGAGAAAAAGGACTGCCAGACAACTGAAGGTCGCTCCCCAAATCATGGTGACGTTGTGGCTCCCGGTAAGCAGCATCGTGTAGAACACGAGCCCAACCATGGCTCGCGTCCCCAACGGCGAACTCTTCACCACGGCACTGGCGCTGGCAAGCATCGGCGCAATCGCGGCTCCGGCCACAAACTCGGGCCATGCACCACGGCCGTATATGTCGGTCACAAAGTACGCGCTTGTAACCACCACCAGAGCCGGTAGCTGGCTCCACCAGGTGGAGAGACCAGCCTGCCGAGCCAGTAGCAACGTCCCGCGATAGCAACTCGCGATCATGAACACTATGAAGCCGACGTAGGCCGCAAGTGGGTCTCCAAGTAATTGGGCAATCGCGCCCACGACCGCGTACAGCGTGCCGCCGTAGAAGGCGAAGAACGGACTGAACACACCTATCGGCGCGGGGCTGGTGAGGTTCGTAGCGCTCCCGTTCCCAGTCGCATTGAGGAAGAACGTGGGGTGACCAGCTGCCCACAGATTCTTCCCTGCAACATCCGACAGCCAGAGGTGATTGGTGAAGTCCGTGGCAAAGCCGGACTTGCTGAATAAGGCTGGAGAACTGACCAGAGCGACCACGGCAGCCGTCAGGAGCCAGTCACTCCAGACCGTGCGCGTCTTAACTCGATCGTCGCTGATAGTGATAGCCGTCAAAGCGTCCAGCTACGAGACTGCCGAGCGCCAGACTGCCGCCGAACGACGGAGCGGGCCGGTGTCGTACATCACAGTCCATGGGGTTACCGGCGCGTGATTCACTCCGGCGAGATTATCGAATGGTCTCGACGCACCGAGACGAGCCCATCGCGCGCGCGTTGTCGATCGGGTCTCGACCCTGGGTCCCTTGCTCGCGCTGGCTGTTGGCCGGGCCGGCACGGCGGCAGCCGACGACTCTGCAACTGCTCCGCTAACGTAGCCGCGATGAGCGTTGGGCTGGAAATTGAACCGATTTCTGATGGCGAAAGCGCAGCGCCATCGCTGCTGTCCGTCGTGATTCCGGCGTACAACGAGGAGGAGAACGTCGACCGGGTGTACGAGCGTCTCGCCACGGTCATCGCTGGGATTGACGATCTGGACTGGGAGCTGATCTTCGCTGTAGATCCTTGCACGGACGGCACGGAGGACAAGATCGCCGCGCTTCACGCTCGTGACCCGCGGGTGAAGATGCTGCGGTTCAGTCGACGATTCGGTCAGCCAACGGCGACCATAGCCGGCCTGGAAGCGGCCAGCGGTGACGCGACGGTCGTGATCGACTGTGACCTACAGGACCCGCCGGAGCTGATCTCCGAACTCGTCCAGCGCTGGCGCGAAGGCTACGACGTCGTGTACGCGCAGCGCCGCACGCGCGAGGGAGAGACCCTGCCGAAACGGATTGTCGCGCGAGCCGGGTATGCCTTGATAGCCAAGATCGCCGACGTCGCCATCCCGCCAAATACCGGTGATTTCCGGCTGATGAGCCGGCGGGTGGTTAGGCATGTGGTGGCGTTGAACGAGGCGCACGGGTTTCTCCGCGGCCTTGTGGGGATCGTCGGTTTCAAACAGACATCAGTCCTGTACGACCGTGATGCCCGGGCGGCCGGCACTTCGAAGTACAACCGCTTCATGGGCTCGCTTGTGATCGGCATGAACGGAATCATCAGCTTCAGCCGATATCCGCTGCATCTGATCTCACTCGGCGGCATCGTCATCTCGTGCGTGTCATTCCTCGCCGCGCTTGTGTACGCGGTAGCGAAGCTCGCGGGCGCCGGCTTTCCAACCGGCAACGCAACCATCGTGATCGCCGTGTGTCTGCTGGGCGGGATCCAGATGCTGGCGATAGGGATCATGGGTGAGTACGTGGGCCGCATCTACGACCAGGTCAAGATGCGGCCTAAGTACATCGTCGAGTCCGCACTCGGGTTGGACGCGGAGTAACGCCCGGAGTAGCACTTGGTCGTCGGCTTTAGGGCCGTTGTTTCGTGCACGATACCTCGCCGAGAAGCCTGTGGCCTACGGGAACTCGCGATCTAGGCCGGTCGCGCCGCTGCTACGAGCGAGCGGATACCGAACTGTGGTTTGATCCCGAGCCCGGCAATCTTTTCCTCGAGATGCCAAGCGAGCGTTCCCACACGTGAGTCCTTGGTGTGCGCGATATCGGCAGCTACGCGATCGGCCAGTGCCTGATCGCGGAGACGCCCATGAAGGAGCCGGTTGCGCTGCTTAACCGCCCAAAACGCTGGGTACGGGAGCGCAGCGATATGAAGTGCGTCGACGGGACTCAGTCCAGCCCCCGAGCATTTGTCCCAGAGCTCTCGCTTGGCGTAGCGCCGTTCATGGCCGAGGAAACGATCGTAGTAGTCGTACGTTCGCGGGCCGGCCGGTACGACGGCAACCATGCGTCCTCCCGGTCTTAGGATCCGAGCGATCTCGCGAAGCGCAAGTCCGTCGTCAGGGACATGCTCCAAAAGGTTCACAGTCACTGCAACGTCGACGCTCTGATCGGCGATCGGAAGGCTGCATGCGTCAGCGTGCAGGAGTCTCGCGTCCGGCACTAATTCATGGGCTTTATGAAGGCCAGCGGCAACAAGGTCGACCCCGATGAGCGTCGCCGCCGGATAGGCGACGTTCAAGTCTTCAAGCATGTAGCCCGTCGAGCAACCGATGTCGGCGATCACTGAGTTAGGCGCCGGGTTACCCAGGCGGTCGATCACTGCCTTGCGGGTCCATCGGTCGATGAAGTGCGTTCGGGACGACTCTTCGTGGAGCTCTTCCAAGTCATCGGACCAGTTGACCGCCGGGTCGTCGGATACATAGGACAGGAACGGAGCTCGCGAATCCCTCTGCAGCCAGCCCCGGTCGTACGCGGGGACAGCTCCAAGCCCGGCCGGCGGCGCAATCTTCGCTTCGGCCGGAGGCGCGCCGACGCTCGGTGCGCTTTTATCTGTCATCGCCATCCGAGCAGAGGCTACCCTGATGGGTCTCTACGCGCCTCGCCGTGTACCGACCGCCGACGGCACGCCCCGAGCACTCACAGGAGAGCGCGCGCTGGCGACTCGCCTGGCGAGGGAAGTGCCGCCGGATCGGCGCATTGGCCCTTGTCGTATTTCTCATCGGTCTCCTGGTCGGGCGTATCAGCCGGATGAAACACGCGCTTACGCATAAACAGGAACAGGCAGAAGGAGAACGTGAGGCTCGTGCCCAGGAAAGCCGCCTTGGAGGAGATGTCGAACAGCTTCGGCAGGGCGAAGGTCCCAAGGGCGACCGTTGGGTATTGAACGGCGCCGATCAGGACGTAGCGCGTCAGCTGGGCGCGTGTTGAGAGTGCGAACTGCTCCACGTGTCGGAAGACGAACATCCGCTGCAGCGTGAACTGAAGTGAAGCGGCCACGATGTAGGCGAAGGGGATAACCACCTCTATCGGGATCCCGAGCGCGTCGTTGAGCACGATCGGGATGGCGAGGTTAACGAGCGTGACGGTGCCGCCGGCGATCCCGAACCGGAGCGCCTGCCCGGTGATCGGATGCCGTACGAGTTCAGCCGCGCGCTTCATGGACCAAGCCTATGCCTCATGAGCGACGCACGCAGCTCAGACGGCCCTGGGTTGCTAGACGTCGCCCCAGCTGAGCCCACGGTCGGCCGGGACAATTCGCCGCAGGGTGTAAACATCGGAATCCAGATCCTCGCGGTGATTGGGCAGCTCGGACCACGGGTCCCATATAGCGCTGATCAGCTTACCGGTGATGCCATCGCTGGCCGCTGAGGCGAGCCAGGCCGCGAGTTCGGCGCCGCGCTCAGGCGGCGTACCGCCCGAGCGGTGCTGGGCAAGCGACCGGTCGTAGAAGCTCTGACCGACCTGTTCCGGGCCAGACTCCAGAATCTCGTCGAGCAAGCGCGTGTTCAGCGCTCCGGGCGCGATCGAGTTCACATCCACGCGAGCGTCCTTCAACTCAAGGGCCAATGTCTCCGCGAAACGGAGCACGGCGGCCTTTGAAGCGGCGTAGGCGCTGAGCCCAGGCATCGGCGATGTCGCCCCTCCGCCTGAGATCTGGACGATCTTGCCGTAACCGACTCGCTTCATCTGCGGGATCACTGCTCGAGCGGCAAGCACCGATCCCATGAGGTTGATGTTGATGGCCCGCACCCAGGCGTCCCAGTCCGTCTCCTCGATCGGTCCCTTGGGACCATAAATACCAGCGTTGTTGACGAGAATCGCGAGGTCGGGAAAGTGGTCGACGGCAGCCGAGACCAGTGCGTCCACCTCTTTCGGCTGCGAGACATCCGCGACGCGGGCACCGACCCGCCGAGTATCACCACCGGCGCGTGCGATCAGTCCCGTGCGTGCCTGCTCGAGCGCCTCGGCGTCCCGCGCGCAGATGAAGACGTTGGCCCCCGCGTCGATGTAGGTCCGCGCGATCGCTAGGCCCAGACCCTGGCTGGCGCCGGTGATCAGCGCGCTTCGCCCGGCAAGAATGCCCTTCACGTTGGCCGTGTCCCCACACGTGCGTATTGGATCGCGGGGTCCGCGCCCAGCGTGGCTGAGAGATGGCCGCCGGCGTCGACGACGATTGGCGTCCGCATCGTGGCGATGACTTCCCGTGGACTTATCTCGCGGTACGACGGCCAAGGTGTGCAGAGAACCAGCGCGTCGGCCCCCTCGACTGCTGATAGCTCAGTCGCGCAGAGTTCGATGCTCACATCGGTCTGGGGCAATGCGCTGATCGCCGGGTCATGTGCACGAACAGTCGCACCTTGTTCGTATAACCAGCGGCAGAGGTCAAGCGCCGAGGAGCGACGCAAAGTATCAGTGCCCGGCTTGTAGGTGAGCCCCCACACCGCGATGCGCTTGCCATCCAGCGATGGTTCGCCGTGGCGAGCGGATTCATCTGCCCCCAGAAGCGTAACGAGAGCGCGCCCCGCCCACTCGCGATGGGCCGTGTTACTCGCGCTGACACCCGATATCAGATGCGCAGGTAGGTCATACGCGCGGTTGAGTTGAATGAGCGTGCTCACGTCACGAGCCAACGTGCCACCAGCGAACACGTCGCCTGGACTCAGGTAAGAACGGGGCCCGATGCGTTGGTCACTCTTGAGGCCCCTCGAGACCTCGGCGGCGTCAGCACCCACGCTCTCGCACAGCGAGGCGAGCTCGTTGATGAAAGCGACCGAGGTGGCGAGAAAACTGTTCAGCGCGTGCTTGGTCATCTCTGCCGACTCGATACTCATCCACTCGATGTGATCAGTAAAAGGGGTGATGAGGGGAGAAAGCCAATCACGGTCGCTGATGTCACGCAGGCCGGCGACAACGCGCTCGGGCGAGCGGAAGCTCGATAGTGCCTGGCCCAGACGTAGATTCTCCGGAATGCAGGCGAAGCGGAAGTCATCTCGCCCATCGGCTGCAAGCAGCGCAGCCAGCCGTCCAGTGCTCCCCACCGGCAGTTGGGACGAGACGATTACCTTTGTCCCTGGTGAGGCGCGGCGAAGCGCCTGATGCGCCTGGTCGATTACCCAGTCGGAATCAGCTCGGTCATCGTCGTCTACAGGAGTGTCAAACGCGATCCAAATGCACTCGACTTCGGCGAGGCCCGGCCCGTCAGTACCTTCAAAGCGCAGGCGGCCAGAGCGTTGTCCCTCACTGATGAGTTCGCTGAGTCCGGGCTCCGCGATCGGGGGGCGGCCGGCGCGAAGTTCGGAGATGACCTCTGGATCGGGGTCAACGCCCACGACGGTGAATCCGCTGTCAGCAAGACACGCCGCGGTGACACAGCCCAGATGCCAGAGCCCCAGTACGCCGACGCGCAATGATCCGTCCTGGTCGTGCTCTAGAGCGTCGCTACTTGTCACGAACGCCAACGATAGCTGCTGTGTTTTGTCGACGTCGCCAGGAACGACCTCGGAGTGGGACAGTCATGCTGTACCTCACTCACCCACGGAACCTTTCTTGGCCTCGGCGGCGACGTGACTCTTCAGAAAGCTGTCCGCCTCGGCCAGAGCGTCAGGCGTACCGATCTCGTAGAAGCGCTCTGTAGCCGCCACGCCGAAGAGTTCCCCGCGTAGCGAGAGCGCGTGGTAGAGATCGGAGAGGTCCGTCGTGGCATCCTCGACGCGGGCGAGCGTGCTTGCCTGGAGCCCACCGAGCCCGTAGTCAATCCACTCCATGTTCGGCGTCGGGGCCTGTTTGTCATATCTGACCACGCGCCGGCCGTCGAACTCGACGTTCGAGGTGTCCCAGCGGCCCTCGTTGCGGAGTACGGTCATCATCGCCGGCAGGCCACTCGACTGCCATGCCGTTGCCGCCTCCTCGTAATCCAGGCGTAGGTACGTGTCGCCGTACAGCACGAGGAAGCGACCGCCCAACAAGGGCGCAGCCTTGCGCACGGCGCCGAGGGTGCCGATCGGCGCAGGGCCGTCGTGGCTGTAGTCGATCTCGATCCCGAACTGCTTTGAGCCGATGCGCTCGACGATCTGCTCTCCGAGATAGCCCACGCAGATCACCGCATGCGTGGCGCCGTAGTTGGCCAGCAGATGCAGCTGATGAAGAAGGAACGGCTCGCCCGCCACCTCGAGCAGCGGTTTGGGCGTGTCGCGCACTTGCGCGCCGAGGCGCGTCCCGAGCCCGCCGGCGAGGATGCAGACAGGAGGTAGGGACACTGCGGCGGCTCAGTCGGCCAGCGGCGCGCGCATCGCCGCGTACGGCTCCGAGGACGCGTACGCAGCCTCGACGCAGCTCCACGCGTAGTGGGCGTCGTCGAGGTTGCCGAGTAGCTCCGCGCCGGTCTCCAACCCCGCGGCGAAGTGTTCCCACTCAGTTGTCCAAGACAGATCGTCGGTGCCGTAGGTCAGTTCCTCGACCTCCGGTGGTCCGAGTTCCGGGCCCATTCGATAGATCTTCAGGCTCTGGGGTCCGTACGATCTCACCAGGCCGTCGACCTGAAGCTTCGCGGTACGGCAGTACACCTCGATCGAGAACAGGTTCTTCCACTCAGTCCAGGTGACGTGAAGCATCGCCCATGGTCCTCGCCGAGTGTCCGCCTCACCAAGGAGCAGCGCTGCGTTGTCGTCCACCGGCGTATCCCAGAACTGCGTTCGAAGCAACGCACTGTGCAGCGGCAGCGGGCCGGCGATCCAATGCGTCAGATCAAGCAGGTGCATCCCCTGGTCGATGAGCTCGCCGCCACCGGATCGAGCCGGCTCCGCGCGCCACTCGCGATCGTAACCGGGCCGGCCACCGTGCCCGTAACGCCCACGAAGATGCATCAACTCACCGTGCTCGCCTGAATGAACCTCTTGCGCCAAGCGCATGAGTCCAGGGTGGAAGCGGTGGTTGAAACCGACCTTAACGCGCTTTCCAGTCTCCCGCGCCACGGCCCGCAGCCGGTCAGTCTCGGCAGCGCTGATGCCCGCCGGCTTCTCGACGAGGACGTGCGCTCCCGCCTTCAGCGCCTGCTCGGTCAGATCGGCGAGCTGGTCGTGCACAGCCGCAACGACGACCACGTCCGGAGCCTCGGCGAGCAGTTCCTCGATCGACGGGTACGCCGTCCCGCTGTGGTCGCGGACGAGATCGGAGGCCCGCTCGGTGACCACGTCATAGGCGCCGATGAGTCTGTCGGACTCACCGAGCGCTTCCGCGCGCTTGCGACCGATCAAACCGCAACCGATCACAGCCACGTTCAACCCTGGGCGCGTCATGAGTACTCGGTCGAGAACGCGCCGACGAACTCGAAGTCGAACGTAAGCTCCTGTGCCCCCGCGGACTCCATCGCCCGGCGAGTGCCAGACGGATCCTCGGTATACACGAGCAGGAAGCCGCCGCCGCCGGCACCAACGAGCTTGCCACCAATGGCGCCCGCGCCGCGTGCCAGCTCATACAGATCGTCGATCCGTCCCGTGGCCATTCCAGGGGAGCGCTTGCGCTTGTTCAGCCAGTGCTCGTGCATCAGCTCGGCGTAGGCAACCAAGTCACCATCGACCAGAAGATCTCGGCTGCGGTAACCCATCTCCTTCGTGCGGTGCAGGTTCGCAAGCATCTCATCGTCGCCAGCCTGCGTGCGCTTGTGCTGATCTGAGAGGACCACGGACGCCGACCGCGACTCACCTGTGTAGAAGAGCAACAGCTGGTCGCGGAGTTCGCCAAGCGTTTGCGGCGCGAGCTCCAGCGGCTCCACATCGACGCCGCCATCCCTGTTGAACGTATACGAGCAGATGCCACCGTGGGCGGCCACGTACTGGTCCTGCTTCCCGCAGGGCTCGTTCAGGACATCGATCTCAATCTCGCACGCTGCCGCACCGAGCGCCCCGGGGGTGGTGGACGTGCGTCGCGCGTGGGCCAGTCCCTTGAGGAGTCCGACCGTGAAGGCGCCCGACGAGCCCATGCCGGTGCCGGCGGGGACATCAGCCACTGAGGCGATCTCCAGCGGGCTCCCTCGCCAGTGGCGGCGCAGCGTCTCACGGAGGATCGGGTGCTGGATCTCATCGATCGTCTCGACATCTTCGGTCTCGGAGTACTTCATCCGGTAGCGCTGCTGGAAGACGGTGTGGGTCAGCATGTAGACGTACTTATCGATGGCGCCCGCGACCAGGAAACCACCGTGTTCGCTGTAGTACGACGGCAGATCGGTCCCACCGCCCCCGAGCGATATGCGCAGTGGCGCGCGGCTGAAAATGACGCTCATGACTGACCTCCAAGGGCGGCGACCTGGGAAGCCCAGGCGTAGCTGTTCGACTCGAACCAGTCGAGCGTCAGCACGATCGATTCCTTGATTGTGCGCGTCGGCGCCCAACCGAGGCGGCGGATCTTGCCGCAGTCCAGGTGGATCAGGGGGCTGTCACCGATCCAGCCGCGACGGCCGCCGGAGTACGAGAGGTCCGGTGCGACACCGAGCCGCTCGCAGATCGTTCGGATCGAGTCGTTCACGACCACGGTCTCATCGGTGCCGAGGTTGTAGACGACGTAATCGCCTCGCTTGCCCTCATGCGCCGCGACGGCTGTGGTGATCGCGCCGACGCAGTCCTGGACGTACAGGTACGACTTCTCCTGGTGGCCGTCGCCCAAAACCGCAAGACGCGACGGGTCATGCTTGAGCTGACAGAAGAAGTCGTAGACGTGCCCGTGCGTGTAGCGCTCACCGAGGATCGAGACGAAGCGGAAGACTACGCCGGTGAACCCGAAGCCGGACGCGTACGCGCTGATGAGCCCCTCGCCGGCAACCTTGGACGCACCGTATAGCGAGGTCTGAATCGGAAACGGCGCATCCTCGGGCGTCGGAACGACCTCGGCTTCGCCGTAGACGGATCCGGTCGACGAGAACGCTATCTGCGACACACCTGCCGTCCGCATGGCTTCCAGCACACGCGCGGTCGCGATCGTGTTCTGCTCCAGGTCGCGGTCGGGATGATCGAGCCCGCGCCGCACATCGGCATTGGCCTGGAGATGGAAGACCCAGTCGCAGCCGTCGAACGCCCGGGCGAGCACCGACCCGTCGAGCACGTCGCCCTCGATGAGCGTGACGCCGGCGTCAGTGCGGTGGTGCTCAACGAACTCACGGCGGCCGGTCCGGAAGTCGTCGACGATGACCACCTCGGCGCCCTGGGCGCGGAGGTGGTCAGCGAGGTTGGAGCCGATGAACCCGGCGCCACCCGTAATGCACGCCCGCCGCATCTACAGCGAATAGCCTGCAGCGACTGCGTCGTTGCGGAACATCTGGACCGTCTCGAGTGAGAACTGGTCGAGGTCCTTGCCGAGCCCGCCGAGCTTCTTCAAGAGATCATGCGTGACCGTGATGATGTGGCAGCCGATCTGATCGGCTTGCACGACGTTGAGGACCTCACGAGGTGACGCCCAGATCAGCTCGGATTCCGGCGCCGCCTCCATGATCTTCAGCGACTCCTGCATGATCGGTATGGGATCGATGCCGGCGTCGGCTATCCGTCCGGCGAAGACCGAGATGTACGACGGGGGGCCACCACGGACGGCGTCGGCGATGAGCTCGACCTGTGCGGTCGTGAACAGCGCCGTCACGTTCACCTTGACGCCATCCTGCGCCAGTTCCCTGACGAGCGCTGCCATCGACTCGGCCTTCGTGTTCGTGACCGGGATCTTCACGTAGACGTTCTCACCCCACGCGGCGATCTTCAGCGCCTGGCGACGCATCTCGTCAGCGTCATCCGCGAACACCTCGAATGAGATGGGGTGCGCGGTGACGTGCTCAAGCAGTTCACGCGCAAATGCTTCGTAGTCGGTCAGCCCGACCTTGCGCATCAGCGTCGGGTTCGTGGTGAAACCGGTGATGCGCTCGTTCTCGGCAAGTGCGAGAATCGCATCCAGATCAGCGCCGTCAGCGAAGATCTTGACCGCAAGTTCGTTGATCATCGCGGCGAGTCTAGCGGCCGTCCGCGAACTGTATGCTCACCGACAAATGGCCAGTGAACACTCGCAGCGTTACTTCGAAGCCGTCGCGCAGATCGCAGGAACCATCGACGGAGACCAGGTCGATGCCGTCGCTCGCGCACTCGCGAAGCTTCGGGAAAACGCGGGACGCCTCTTCATAATCGGCGTCGGCGGCGGCGCCGGTCACGCGTCCCACGCGGTCAACGACTTTCGCAAGCTCTGCCTGATCGAGACGTATGCGCCGTCGGACAATGTCTCCGAGCTGACGGCACGGACGAATGACGACGGCTGGGAAACGGCGTACAGCGATTGGCTGGCTGTCTCCCGCTTCTCCGGAAACGACGCGCTGCTGGTGTTCAGCGTCGGCGGCGGCTCACGGGAGCACAATGTCTCGACGATCCTGGTGAACGCGATCGAGCGCGGACGTGAGCTTGGGGCCGGAATCTTCGGCGTTGTCGGCTCTCCTGGCGGCACTGTCGCCGAACTGGCCGACGTGGCAGTCATCGTCGAGACGCCGCCAGATCTGAAGACGCCGCTGGTCGAGTCATTCCAGGCGGTTGTCTGGCACGCCCTGGTCTCCCATCCGGAGTTGGCCACGCGCCAGGGCCATTGGGAGACACTGGCCGCCAGCAAGCCCGCGTGAACCTGCGGCGCGCCGTCTTCCTCGATCGCGACGGCACGATCAACGAGCTCGCGCCTGACCCGGTGAGCGGCCGCCCAGAATCGCCGCTGCGCGTTGAGGACGTCGCGCTCATGCCGGGGGCCGCGGACGCGATCCGCGCTCTATCGGAGGCCGGCTGGCTGCTGGTCGGGGTCAGCAACCAACCTGCGGCCGCCAAGGGCACCATCTCTGAGACGGATCTGCTGGCAGTCCATGCGCGGACGCTCGCTCTCCTGGAGGAAGAAGGGGCGAAGCTCGACGACTTCCGTCTGTGCCTACATCACCCCGACGGCGTGCTCCCAGGCTTGTCGATTGTGTGCGACTGCCGGAAGCCACAGCCCGGGTTGCTGCTCGCGGCAGCCCACGATCACGGGATCGACCTTCACGCATCCTGGATGGTTGGTGACACCGATGCGGATGTGCTCGCCGGCGAGGCCGCCGGGTGCCGCACGATCTTGATCGCGACCGCGGGAAGCGCGCACAAGCGCAGCGGAGCCGGCGCGCCAGACGCGGAGGTCGCGACGTTCGCCGACGCGGCGCGGCTGATCGCGGGCGCCTGAACCGCTTCCAACACGGCCCCGATCAGAGCAGACCGGAGAGGATCCGCTCGAGCCCCTCGCTCAGGCTGACCGTCGGCAGCCAACCGAGTTCGTCACGGGCGCGCCTGGTATCGAGACGGCTGCGGCTGACCTCGCCCGGACGCTCGGCGAGAAACTCTGGTGTTGCCAGCTCCAAGCCACGGGCGGCCCCAACGTCGCGCAGCGCGCCGACGAGGTCCAGCACCGAGGTCTCCTCGCCACCGGCGATGTTGATCGGCCCCGTGACCTCGGAGTCGGCAGCGAGGAGATTCGCGCGGACGACGTCGGAGACGTCAACCCAATCGCGGGTCTGGCGCCCGTCGCCGAACACCTTGGGCGCGCGGCCTTCCAGTAGGCAGCCGCAGAAGATCGCGACGACGCCCGCCTCACCGTGGACGTCCTGGCGCGGGCCGTAGACGTTGCCGTAGCGCAGCGAGACGGTGGAGAGCCCGAACAGCCGCGCATACAGCTCGCAATAGCCCTCCGCGGCGTACTTGCTCTGCCCGTATGGCGCGAGCGGGCGAACCGCGCAATCTTCAGGAGTGGGCAGCAGCTCGGCGTCCCCGTAGAGTCCGCCCCCCGTAGAGGTATTGACAACCCGGTGGACGCGGCTCTCGCGCGCGGCCGCGAGCACGTTGATCGTGCCGAGCACGTTGACAACCGCGTCGGCGGCCGGGTCGCCCACGGAGTGGCGCACGTCGATCTGGGCCGCCAGGTGGAAGACGAGCTTCGGCCGCACCTCGGCGAACAGGTCAGCCACCGCGTCGGCGTCGCGCACATCGAGTTCGTGTAGCTGCACGCCTGCGGCGAGGGCACCGTCGAGATTCGAGCGCTTGCCGCCCGCCAGGTTGTCGACCACCGTCACACGGTCGCCGCGCGCAACGAGCGCGTCGACCAGGTTCGACCCGATGAAACCGGCACCGCCGGTGACGACACAGTCCATACGCCCCCCTTTGGACCGTCTAGTTGTCCTTGAACGCGTAGAAGTCTGGCTTGCGCTTACCGTTCTGCTGGATCAGGCCGCATGAGTTGACCGGCATGTCGTCGTGGACATTGACCCAGCCGAGCGCGTAGATGTAGCGGGCGTGCCGCGAGGTCACGAGCGCGTCCTTCACCCATGTCGCCGCCACGGACGGCGGCGAGATGTAGAAGTTGAAGGTGCGGTCGGCCGCCGTCGGAACACAGAACTCCGACAGGAACAGCGGCACCGTATGACCGAGGTAGGTCTTGGTCCACGACTCGAGCCGCGGCAGGTCAGAGAACTGCACCTCCCCGTAGCTCGACGGCTTGGCACCGAATACCGGCAACGTGTAGCTGAACGGGTTGTGGCCGTACATGTTCATCCGCGGCGGCTTGCCGTCCGGAAGCTTGAGGTTCGCGAGCCACTGTTGCGGGTCGAGCAGTCCGGCCGTATAGGTGTTGCCACCGATCACGACGTTGGCGCGACTGCCCTGCTTGAGGACCGCATAGGAGTCGTCGAGAATCCGGGCATACAGGTGCGGGGCGGCCGCCTGTGCCTTGGTCAGCTTGGTGGCCGTGTAGGGCGCCGGGGTCTCAGGCCGGAAGTCGCCCTTGCGGTTGGGCTCGCCCCAGATCATCCACATGTGCACGGTCGGGTACTCGCGCGAGGCCGCCTGCACGAACGCTGCGAAGTCCTGTGGGTTCTTCGGGGCCCAGCCATCGCCATGGTGACCGCCGTTCTCCCACGCCGGGGCGTTGGCGACCTGGATCAGAACCCGCATCCCGTAGCGCTTTGCCTGCGCGATCTCCTTCGTGACCGCAGCGGGCCAGGCGTAAGCCGGGTCACCGGGGTTTGCCGGGTGCTTCGGCCGGCGCTTGGCAATCGTGCTCCAATCGAGCGACGTCTCATAGATCTTCGCGCCGAGCGACTTGTACAGCGGGAACTGGTTGACGCCATCGAAGCTGACCGGCCCCCAGACCGCCTTCTGAAAGGCGCTTGCGCCAGCGGGCGCGAGCGCCGCCAGGACACCTATGAGCGTGGCCGCCAGCACGGCGACACGGGTGAGCCGCCGTCGCATCGAGCGCGATGTTAGAGAGGGTTTCATCAGGAGCGGTTAACACGCACTGCGGGACGAACGGCTCGCGCGACCAGGGTGCGCCTGAGCAAGGGCGGCCCGCTGGCCGCCCAGACGCGCGACTCTGCGAACCCGAACTCGTCGAGCAGCGTGCGTAGCGAGCGGCCCGTGTAGAGATGCAGGTGGTCACCTTGCGGGTCGGAATAGCGCTCGATCCCGTGCAGCAGCAGGCGCAGACGGTCGTGGGCGGGGGTCGTCAACAGCAGGCGCCCGCCGGGAGCGAGCACGCGCCGCACCTCTGACAACCACGCGGCGGTATCGGCGACGTGCTCGATCACCTCGCTGCACCAGACCAGGTCAGCGCCTGAGTCCTCGAGCGGAAGCGGCCCCTCGAACGGGACCAGCCGGAAGTCGAGCTCGGGGTCCGCCGCCCGCGCGCGGACGAGCGCCGCCTCGGCAACGTCCACTCCGATCACGCTGCCGGCGCCGGCGTCGGCGGCGACCCGCGTGAACGTCCCGGCGCCGCAGCCGAGATCGACGACGCGGTCGCCTTCACGCACCTCGTCGGTCAGCAGGCGCGTGCGTAGCTCGAGCTCCGGAGGGCGCAGATCCTCCGGCAATCTCTCCCAAAGATGTTCGTAGTAATCCTTCAATTCAGATCAACGCCATATAAAGGCATACAGAAGGCATACAAACGGACGCCAACGTATACAGTGCCGCCCAATAGTCCATGAACGTCGCCTTCGACAGCCGTGCCGCAAAGGACAGTCGCGGAGTGGGACGGTACGCCCGCTCGCTCTTGGGCGCGCTTGTCGAGTCCGGTCGCGGCGGTCTGATCGAGACGCACGCCCCGAGTCGAGACCACAGCGCGGTCTACCACTCGCCTTGGCTGGAGGGCGCACTGCTGCACTCGCCGCTGCCGATGGTCGTGACGGTGCACGACCTGATCGCGCTGAAGCAGCCGGGCGAGCGTCTGCGCAGAGGTCTGCGGATGCGTATGCGGTATCTGGCGACTCAGCGCGCCGTGCGCGTAGTCGTGCCGACGAAGGTCGTCGCCGACGACGCGATTCGCTCACTCGAGATCCCGTGTGAGCGGATCGAGGTCATTCCGGAAGCGGCAGCATCCGTTTTCCACCCGCGCCCGGACACTGAGGTGGCGGCCGTGCGCACGCGCTACTCGCTGCCCGACCAGTATCTGCTCTGGGTTGGCGGACTGAAGACGCCCGACCCGCACAAGCGCGTCGCTGCGCTCGTCAAGACCAAGCGCTCGCTGCCACTGGTGCTTGTCGGGCCAAGCGGCCCCTGGGCACGAGAGCTGCCGGACGTGACGTTGACGGGCGAGGTGCCCGACGACGACCTCGCGGCGATCTACACCGGCGCGCACGCGGTCGTGTTTCCAAGCGGCGATGAAGGTTTCGGGCTGACGCCGGTCGAAGCGCTGGCCTGCGGTACGCCAGTCGCGGCTTGCGATGTCCCGGCCGTGCGCGAGGTGCTGGACGGGCGCGCTGTGCTGCTGCCGTGTGATGACCTCGACGGTCTGATCAGGTCCGCGGAGGCGGCCAAGCGGCCTGCCCCGGAGCCGCGCGCGTGGACCTGGGAGGACGCCGCCGAGGCGACCTGGGACGTCTACGAGCTGGCCGCGCGCGCACCGGCGCGCTGGCTGGGCGCCCGGCACTGATTCGATCCGCGGCGGCTGACTCCGCCCGCCCCCCGGGGGCTCGGCGGATCACGTCTCCAACAGAAGCGTGACGGGACCGTCGCCTGTCAGTTCGACCTGCATGTGCGCGCCGAAGACGCCGCGCTTGGCACCTGTGCGTTCGCAGAAGCGCTCGTACAGGGGCTGGGCCAGTTCGCCCGGCGCCGCCGCCGTGTAGCTCGGCCGGTTGCCGCGACGGGTGTCGCCGTACAAGGTGAACTGGCTGACGCAGAGGATCTCGCGCTCGCCGAGCGGCTCATTCATGCGTCCATCAGCGTCGGCGAAGATGCGCAAGGCCCTGACCTTGTCGGCGAGCCGTTCGGCGTCGGCCGGCGTGTCCGAGCCGGTAACGCCCAGCAGCACGAGCAGCCCTGGGCCAATCTCGCTGATCTGCTCGCAGTCCACGATGACCGCCGCGCGGCTCACCCGCTGCACGAGTGCCCTCATCCGTAGATCCTGCTGGCACCAGGTCGCTGACGACCCGCTGCCCTCAGATCAGTTTCTCCATCGCGATGTGCTCGATCCCGGCCTCGACGAACTCGCGCCCGCGCGGTACGTAGCCGGCCTGGTCGTAGAGCGGCCGGGCGTAGGTCTGTGCGTGCAGCACGATCCGGTTGGCGCCGCGTCCGCGGGACTCGGCGTCCGTCGCCTGCAACAGCGCCGTGGCAATCCCTTGGCGACGCGCGTTGTGCTTGACGGCCAGGCGGCTGAACTGCACGGTGCTGCCGACGAACACCAGCCTGCAGGTGGCGAGGAGCACGCCATCCTGAACGGCGATCAGGTGCAGCGCGCCATGGTCGCGACCGTCACGCTCCTCGCTGCGCGGCACGCCCTGCTCCACGCAGAAGACCTCATAGCGGAGCGCCAGCGCCGCATCGAACTCTTCCTGCGTCCGTAACCGCCTGATCTCGAAGTCGAGAGTGGTGTCGGCGCGACGCGTGTCCACACCGGACAGCTTGCCATACGGACTCCGTGGGTTCCCAATTTGAGCGGGCCTTTGTGCGATCCATCCGCCGGTCTGCTTAAATACTCGTTATCCTCTTTGCCAGCAGCTGGCGGAGAGGTGCCACTGCTCTGAGGAGAAACCTCCCACAGCTCTCATCGAGAACTGAGAGCGATACCGAGCCGACAAGCAGCACCCTGCGGCTCCCTTTTCCAATTACCTTTCCCAATGCTCGTTGATGGGTGATTCCACCCCCTTTCCGAGCTCTGCCGCCATCAAGCGAGCAGAGCAACTAACACGTGAGCGCTTCGTCTTGGAGGGCGAGACGCCGAAGGAAGCGCTGGCGCCCGGCACGGCGCGCAGACGCGCACTCGACGCTGCGCTGGCCGACGTCAAAGCGGGGCTCAAGGTTCCGTCGCTGGAGTGGCGGCAGGAGTTCTCGCTGATGCTGGGGCTCGAGCGGGTGCTGTCCGAGGATGAGCCGAAGCTCGTAGACGGAACCGTCCTGTCAGCGCACCAGGTCGACGCGCTCTCAGGCACGCTGACCGCGTTGCTGGCCGCGGCGCAACTCACTGAGGACGCCGCCCAGGACGCTGCAGCGCTGCAGATCGACGACGAGATCGATGCCGACGCCGATGCAGGCGACGAGGACGAGATCGAAGCCGAGGCCGACGACGACGACGACGACGACGACGATTTCGATGGTGACGAGGAGGCTGAGGACGAGGCCGAGACGGAGGATGAGGCCGAGCCCGAGGACTGGCAGCACGACGACGCGGCGCTCGATGAGGACATCGCGCCGGAGGGCGCCGACGACGACCTCGGTGCGGCCCGCCGCTTCTGGTTCGAGCACGCGACCGGCGCAGGCAAGACGGTCGCCGCCGTCGGCTTTGTCGAGGCCTCCCGTACGGGCGGCGTACTGATCCTGACCCACCGCCGCAACCTGGTGGACCAGTTCATCGGCGAGCTCAAGGATCGCGGCTACCGCGACCGCCTCTGCAAGCCGCTGCTGATCGGCGAGGACGCCGCCAACGGGCCGGTCACGGTCGAGACCTATCAGTGGTTCGTGCGCAACGCAGGCAAGATCTCCGGCGCGTACACGATCGTGATCTGCGACGAGGCACACACCGCGCTGGGCGAGAAGACCTCCGCCGCGATCCGCAAGTGGTATCAGCCGATCTGGATCGGCATGACCGCCACGGGAGCGCTGATCGCCCGCCACGTCACGGACCTGTTCCCGACGCAGACCTCACGCTTCGACCTGGCGCAGGCAGCGCGCCGCGGCGTGATCGCGCCGCTGCGCTGCATCCGCATCCCGCCCGGTCCGGGCGTGCGCACGATTGCCAAGGTGCCGCTGCGCCGCGGCGAGGTCGACACCGAGTTCGACCAGGAGATGCTGGCCGAGCTGCTAGATCAGACGCCCTTCAACCTGGCGATCGCCGACCTCTACAAGACGCGTTTCAACGGCGTGCCCGGAGTCGTCTACGCCGCTGGCGTCCGGCACGCGTACAACGTGGCCGAATCGTTCCGCGCGCTGGGGATGAAGGCGATGGCCGTCTCCGGCGAGACGCCGAAGCGCGAGCTGGCGACGATCCTCGCCGACTACGAGGCCGGCAAGATCGACGTTCTGATCAACGCGCAGCTGCTTGCAGAGGGCTGGAACAGCCCGCGCGCGACGATCTGCATGCACCTGGCGCCGACCGCCTCCAAGCGCATCTACCAGCAGCGTGTCGGCCGCGTCACGCGCCGGCATCCCGGCAAGGAAGCCGGCATCGTCATCGACTTCGTCCATCCGGCGACCAAGCACGACGATCCGGTCGTGACGCTGCACTCGCTGCTCGACCGCGACGTCTACCGCGGTGGCGCGATCGTCGTCGGGCCGGTCCGTCGCGGCCGCGGACGGCGAATTCGCGTCGAGCGCCGCGTGCTGCCGGTGACGCCCGAGCCAGAGCGGCGCGCAGAGGTCTTCGAGCGCGAGCTCTGGCGGATCGCGGTCGAGCACCTGGATTACGGCGAGCAGCACGTGTGGGCCGCGCTCGCCGGCGCCCGCGTGGCGCCCAACGGCTGGCGCCGCGCCAAGGCGATGCTCCACTTCGATCGCGGCGGCGAGCTCCGCCGCCGCTTCCTGGTCACCGCCCTGCAGCGCAACCGCAACCCGCAACTGCGGCTGCGCGCGTTGCAGGAGATCGCCGCCAGCCGCGATGCGGAGGCCTTCGACCTCGGCGTCGAGATCATGGCCGGATGGCCGCGCGACGAACGCAGAGAGGGCGTCAAGGTCATGCTGCAGGCTCTGGCGGAGCGCCGCATCGGCCGCCGCGACCAGGCCAACAACTGGATCTGGCGTCTGGCCGAGTACACGCGCGAGGTCCATGAGGAGTACGCGGTCCAGCGCTGGCCCGAGACCAAGCGGCTGCTGGGTCTGCTGGTGAACTCGAGCGGCGCCGCCCACGCGCGTAACGCGCGCCGGCTCGTGCACGCCACCCGCAAGGAGGACAGGCGTCTGTCGGCTGCGCTGCTCGCTGCGGCGCTCGCGCACACGCCCGAGGCCGCTGAGGCGATCAACGGCGCCCGTACGCGGATGGCCCGCAAGCCGGCGGCGCTCGCGCGGGAGCTGCTGCGCAACTTCCCCAAGGGCCGGCGGAGCAAGAACCGTCGCCGCGGAGGCGCGAAGAAGTCAGGCGATAGCGCGGCGACGCGGACGACGCCCACCGCGGGCGCCGTCGCAACGATCGAGGACACGGAGCTCGACAACCAGGTGCTCGACGACGAGCTGGAGCTCGACACTGAGCCGGATGACGACACCGAGTTCGACGAGGTCCGGGCCGGCGACGATCCGGACGACGACGATGAGGACGATCCGGACGAGGACGACGATCCAGACGAACACGAAGACGGACCGGACGAGGACGACGAGGGCGATCTCGACCGCGACGCCGCCTGATTGTGGCCCTGCTCTGATGCAAGCGGGCGACCGTTAGCGCCTCGACGGCTGTACTAAAAGCGCCGAGACCCTCAGCAAAGCAGCTGTTTGTGCCGATACGGCACGGGTGAGGCATCTGCTGCAGGGACGTTTGCTGGCCGCAGCCGTGGCAGTACTCGCGGTCACGGGCGCCAGCGCCGGGACCGCTCAGGCCAGCGACCCGCTCGCGTACGTCGCCAGCGAGAGCGACGGCACCATCACCCAGGTCGATCTCGCAACAGGGACGCTCGGGACGCCGATCTCTGTCGGGTCGCAGCCGGACGCGATCGCGATCACGCCCGACGGCAGCACCGCCTACGTGGCCGACTACAACTCTTCAGAGATCGTGCCGGTGAGCCTCGCGACAGCAACCGTCCAGGCCCCCATCCAGCTCGCCGACCACCCCAACGCGATCGCGATCACACCCAACGGCGAGCTCGCCTACGTGGTCTCAGACGACGGCCGGGAGTGGCCGATCACGCTCGCCACGACACGTATCGGCAACCCGACCGCGATTCCGACCAATTCCGACGCGATCGCAATCGCGCCAAACGGCGAGAGCGCCTACATCACCGACGTGGCCGACGCCACGATCTCGCCGCTGTCGCTGCCCGCCGGCGGCCTCGGGCGGCCGATCAACCTGGAGTCGGCGACGCCTGACGGGATCGCCATCACGCCCGACGGCTCGACCGCCTACGTGGCCAGCAACACCGGCGGCACTATCACGCCGATCACGCTTGCGACCGGCATCGCGGGTACACCAATCCAAGCGGGAACGGAGCCGAGTGCGATCGCGCTCACGCACGACGGGACGACGGCCTACATCACGGACTTCGGTACCGGCCAGATCATGCCGATCACGCTCGCGACCGGAACGCCCGGCACGGCCATCGACGTCGGCGACGAGCCGAGTGCGATTGCGCTGGTCCCGCCCGGCGGCATCACCGCCGGCTCGGGGACAGACGGTGGCGCGTCGGGTTCCGGTTCCGGTTCCGGCTCAGCGCCTGCGACGATCGGCAACCAGCAACTGACGCTCACGCTTTCAGCGCCGTCCGGCGCGACGGGCACGACCGGCACCGCGCAGGACTGCCGAGCCTCAGGCTCGACGCTCCGCGTGACGCTCAAGCGCCAGACGCTGCGCCACGGCGCCAAGCTCCGGCTGCGCTACGTCACCTTCACGCTCGGCAAGCAGGTCAAGCGGGCGAACAAGCTCCCGGCGACCGTCCGCATGTCGCTCAAGGGCCTCAAGGCGGGCGCGCACACGATCAGAGTCAAGGCGTTCTACCGCGAAACTCTGGCCGCCCGCGCCAGCCGGCGCGGGCAGAAGCGCGCGCTCAAGATCACCCTCACGAAGAAGCTGACGGCGCGCGTCACGGTCTGCTGAGATGGACCTCGCCGGCGTCGAGCGCCGCGCCTGAGCCGTCGTCGAGCGTGACCACCAGGCGGCCGGCGTCATCGACACCCGCAGCGATGCCGCTGCCTTCGGCCCACGTTACCCGCCTGCCGCGCAGCGCGTCCCGCGCCCGCACCGCCTCGAGCACGGCCTCGGGCGGCGCGTCGAGCCAGTGCTGGAGGTGCACGCGCAAGCGGCCGAGCGTGGGCTCGATCTCGGTCGGGTCGAGGCCGAGTGTGCCTGCTCGCGCTCGGATCGGCTCCGGCAGCCGGCCGGGTGTCAGCGCCACGTTGATCCCGATCCCGAGCACGGCCCAGCGTTCCTGCGGGCGCCCCTCGACGAGGATGCCTGAGACCTTGCGGCCGTCGATCAATACGTCGTTGGGCCATTTGAGCTGCGCCCGTTCGCCGCACAGCTCGGCGACCGCGACGCCGGCGGCCAGCGACAGCAGCGCTGGTGGCTCGCGTATCACCCAGGAGCAGAGCAGCGCCGTGCCGGGCGGCGCGCTCCACGCGCGGCCCTGCCGACCGCGACCGGATGTCTGCTCGGCGGCAGTGACGAGCGTGCCATGCGGGGCACCACGGCCTGCCAGCTCGCGCGCGAGCGTGTTGGTCGAGTCGACGCGGCGCAGGTGCACGCGCGGCGTGCCGAGTTGCGCGTCCGCGGGCGCGCGGCCAGCGGGCCGGGCAACGAAGGCGTCGCCAGCTTCCATCAGGAGTCGCGCTCGACGCCGATCCGCAGCTGGTCGCCCGGCCGCAGGCCCAGGCGGATGGCCGCGCTGCCCTGATTGAATCCGAGCGCGAGCTTTGCTGCTGAGTCCTGGAACAGGATCAGTTTGCCCTCGGGAACGTCACTGAACGTGCGCGCGAACGTGGCCGGGTGCAATTCGCCGGAGGGAAGCCGGACCTGGAGCAGATCGCCGAGCCCGACTCCGATCCCTGCGATGTCGTCCCAGCCGGCCCCGAGCTGCAGGTTGCCGAAGCGATCCGCGTTGTTGACGGTCGCCACGAGCGCGCCTGCCTCGGTCCAGGCCCGCGGCGTCTCGAGCCGGACCAGCAGCCCCGGGTCAAGCGGTTCCCCGGCCTCCTCCAACGGTGCACCGGCAGCGAGCTGGGCGGTCACCGGCGCGAAGATGTCGCGCCCGTGGAAGGTCGCGGAGACCGGTTCGAGTCGCCATGGCGAGCGTGAGATCTCGGCTGCCTCCTCAACGCCGCCGCCGAGCTCAGCGGCCGGCCAGAGCAGGCCGTTATCGGGGCCAACGAGGATGCGCCCGTCAGCGACCCTGAGTGCGACAGCGCGCCGGTCCCCGCCGACGGTCGGGTCGACAACGGCGAGATGGACGCCGACCGGCATGTACGGGAGCGATTGCGCAAGGACCGCGGCACCGCCGCGGATGTCGTGGCGCACGACTCCGTGCGTCAGGTTGATGACGCGCGCGTCCGGGCAGAGCCTCGCGATCACTCCGTGGAGCACGCCTGCGAACTCGTCGGTGATGCCGTAGTCAGTCAGGAGCGTGACGACCGGCCGGCGCCCTTGAACGCTCACGAGCGGATGATCGCAGCGATCAGACCGTCGATGTCATGTTCGGCGGCCTCAACCTCCGGAGACATGCCGTGGGCACGAAGCTCGTCGCTGGTGACCGGTCCGATGCTGACCACGTGTGGGCGCGACTCGCCAAGCTCGAGCCAGGCAGTGGCGCCTCCCACAGAGGCAAGGAAGTTCCTGACCGTCGAGGCGGACGTGAACGTGATGAAGTCCGCCGCTGCCACCGCCGCGACCTGTTCCTGCCCGAGCGTCTCGACCACCGTCTCGTAGACAGGGACGATGTCGACCTCGACGCCGCGCGCGCGGAGCGCGTCCGGCACGACGTCGCGAGCGTCGCGGGCGCGGATCACGAGCGCGCGCGTGACCGGCACATCGCCGAGGGCCTCCGCAAGTGCCTCTCCGACCGCTTTGGCCGGCATCACGTCGGTGGTTATGCCACGCAGCCGCAGCGCGCGCGCCGTCCCCGGCCCAATCGCCGCGATGCGGGTCTGGGTACGGTTCGGGAAGGTGCGCGTGTCAAGGCCGGCCGCATCGATCCGCTCGAACAGCGCCTCGACGCCGTTCGGGCTCGTGAAACAGATCAGGTCGTAGTTGTCGAGCTCCGGAACCGGGCCGGGCAACGTCTCGGTGCTGATCACCGGCGCGACCACGACCTCGGCGCCGAGCAAGCGCAGCCGTTCGGCCAATCGGGAGGCCTGCGCACGCGCGCGGGTGACCGCGACGGTGAGCCCCTGCAGTGGGCGGCGCTCGAGCCAGGCGAGCTTGTCCCGCAGGGCGGCGACCGGACCGAAGATCGCGATCGTCGGCGCCTTGATCTGCTGATCTACCGCGAGCTTGGCGATCGTCGCGAGTGTCCCCAGCGCCGCACGCTGGTTGGACAGGGTGCCGCGCTGCACGAGCGCGGCCGGCTCGTCCGGCGAGCGTCCACCGTCGATCAGGCGGGCGGTGATCGCCTCCAGTTGGCGCACGCCCATGTAGACGATCAGCGTCCCCGGGAACGATGCCAGCGCGCGCCAGTCGAGCGCGGACTCGTCTTTGTCCGGGTCCTCGTGCCCGGTCACGAATGCGACGGAGCTGGCGGCGTCGCGATGCGTGACCGGGATCCCGGCGTAGGCCGGGGCGGCGATTCCGGCGGTGACCCCGGGCACAACCTCGAACTCGATCCCCGCGTCGACCAAGGCCTCCGCCTCCTCGCCGCCGCGTCCGAACACGAATGGGTCGCCACCCTTCAGCCGCACGACCGTCTCGGCGTTGCGGCCGTGCTCGATCAGCAGCCGCGTGATCTCGGCCTGCGGCACCTGCTCGCCGCCGCCCTCCTTGCCCGCGTAGATCAGCTCGGCGTCGGAACGTGCACACTCCAGAGCCGTGACCGGAATCAGGCGGTCATGGATGATCACGTCGGCAGCCGCGATCAGCTCCAGTGACCGCGCCGTCATCAGGCCGGGATCGCCCGGCCCGGCGCCGACCAGGTAGACCGTCACTCCGGCTCCCCTGTACCCAGCAGCTCTCCGGCGCCAGCGGCGAGCATGCGCTCCGCCATCCTCCTACCGACCTCGTCGAACGGCCCGGTGAGGCTATCGGCGATCCAATGCGAGCCGTCCGGCAGACCGATCCAGCCCGCGAGGCTGACCGAACCGAAGCTCGCGGTCGCGCTTGCGCCGAGCGGCGTCAGGCAGGAGGCGCCGAGCGCATGCGCGAACGCACGCTCAGCCGTGACCTCGAGCCGCGCCGAGGTGTCGTCGAGCGCACCCTCGGCAACCCGGGCCGACACCGGATCCCCAGTCCGCCCCTGGACGATCAGCGCCCCCTGGCCCGGCGCCGGAACGAGCTCCGCGAGCACGCCGCCGAGCTCAGACTCGCGTCCCAGCCGACGCAGGCCGGCAGCAGCCAGCACGATTGCATCGGCGTCGCCGTCGTCGAGCTTGCGCAGGCGCGTGTCGACGTTGCCGCGCAGCTCGACGATCGCAAGGTCCGCACGCAGCGCCCGCAACTGGGAGGCGCGACGCAGGCTGCTGGTCCCGACGCGGGCTCCCTGCGGCAGCGCGGCGAGCGAGACGGCGCCGCAGATCACGTCGCGCGGGTCCTCGCGCCTGGGGACTGCGACGATCTCCGTACCCGGCGCGAGCTCGCCCGGGACGTCCTTGGCCGAGTGCACGGCCAGGTCGATCCCGCCTGCGAGCAACGCGCGCTCGAGCTCGGAGGTCCAGCGCGATTTGTCGGCGACGCGCGCGCCGCGATCGCCGGCGGTCGTGATCGTGACCAACTCGGCCCCTTCGATCTGGGACGCGACCCAGTTCGCCTGCGCGAGCGCCAGCGCGCTGCCGCGCGTGCCGAGCCTGATCACCACCCGATCCTGATCAGCGCTTGCGTTCAGGGAGCTTGCGGATCGCGGCCAGATCCTCGGCCTCGACGGGTGCGTCGCGCAGCGCCTGCTCGTCGCTGACGCTCAGCCCGAACAGGTCACGCACCAGCGCCATCCGCGCATGTACGCGGTCGTCGCGCAGCTCCTTGATGCGCAGCGTTGGAGTATGCAGCAGCCGGTTGACGATTGCGCGCGAGATCGCCTGGACGCGCTCGATGTCGCGCTCCGAAGCAGACTCCCACTTGCCGTCGTTCTCGGCCACTACCTGCTCGGCGACCTCGGTCGCGTAGCTGCGCAGCGCCGCCAGCGTGGGCAGCACCTCGAGCGAGCCGAGCCAGGTCGCGAAGCTCTGGATCTCCTCCTCGACGATGCCCTCGGCCCTGCGCGCCTCGCCCTGACGCACCCTGCGGTTGCGCGCCACCACGGCCTCGAGGTCGTCGACGTCGTGCAGGGAAACCCCGGGAACCTCGGTGCAGGCCGCGTCGACATCGCGTGGGACTGCGAGATCGATGATCAGCAGCGGCCGGTTGTCGCGCTGTGCCTGCACCTCTGCCAGCTCGCGCGACTCGATCAGCAGGTGCGGCGAGGAGGTCGCGGAGACGACCACGTCGGCCTCGACCAGCGCCTCCGGCAGCTCGTCGAAGCTGACGCTCTCAGCGCCGAAGCGTGCCGCCAGGCTGACGGCGCGGTCACGCCTGCGCGTCGCGACGAACACGAGCTGCCCGCCTGCGTCGGCGAGCGCGCGTGCGGCCAGCTCACTGGACTCACCGGTACCGATGATCACGACGCGGCGGCCGCGGAGATCGCCGAGCACCTCCTTGGCGAGCATCGCCGACACCGACGGCAGACTCACGTGGCCCTCACCGATCCCGGTCTCGGTGCGCACGCGCTTACCGGTCGTGAGCGCGGCCTTGAACAGATGATTTGTGAGCGGCCCGGTCGTCTCGCGCTCGAGCGCGGCGTCGTAGGCGCGCCGCACCTGACCCTGGATCTGGTCCTCGCCGACGATCATCGACTCGAGCCCGGCGCTGACCCGGTAGAGATGCCGGGCGGCGTCACAGTTGCGGTGTGAGTAGATCGCGCTTGACAGCGCTGTCGGGCGGATGCTCGCCTGCCGAGCGAGCATGCCCAGCACCGTGCTCTCGGCCTCGACCGGGTCATCGACGACCAAGTACAGCTCGGTGCGGTTGCAGGTCGAGAGAGCCACGACCTCCTGGATCTCGGGGACGCCGTGGAGGTCGCGGACGAACTCGCTGGCCCGCGCATCGGTCAGTGCCAGGCGCTCACGCACCTCGACTGGCGCAGTCTTGTGCGAGAGGCCGATCGCGAGCAGCTCGCTCATACCGTCCCGCTCTCATCCGGGTCCGCGAGATCCACGTCGACACCTGGCCCCTCTCCACCGATCACAACATGAGAATGATTCTCATTCTCATTTGCAAAGGGAGGGGCAGCAGCCGAGTCGTCCAGCTCGCGCTGCTCGACCTCCCTGCGCAGCTCGGCCAGCTCGCGCTGGCTGCGGACCAGTCGCAGCGCCATGATCCCGACGTAGATCAGCAGGATCAGGACGAAGACGATGTAGGCAGCCGCGACGTACGGGCCGGCGGTGTGCAGCGGCAGCGCCGGCGCCTCAGCGAACAGCGCGATCATGAGGGCGCAGCCGTCCTTCCGAGCGGTCGCACGGCGTCATCACCGAGCAGCCTGCGCCGCAGGCGCCTGGTCTCGATCCGCATCTCCTTGGCAGCCATCTCAAACTTCATCAGCGTCGCGAACAGCAGCGCGAAGGCGAGCAGCGAGAGGTAGAAGGCGAGCTTCATCGACCCCGGTAGGTTGCCACCCTCGAGGTTGAGGACGCGCGGATGCACATACTCGGCCGACAACCTCACGACGATGAAGTTAACCGGTACGAACGCCCCGCAGACGATTGCGAAGACCGCGGCGTAACGTGCCTGGCGCTCCGGATCCTCGATCGAGAAACGCAGCGGCTGGTAGGTGCAGAACAGCAGGATCACGATCAGGTAGGAGACCAGCGTCGGCTCCGACCACAGCCACCAGTGTCCCCATGAGGCCTTGGCCCAGATCGAACCGGCGATTATGCCGCCGACCGAGAAGATCAGCGACATGTGGATCGCGCAGTACGAGCGCATGTCCCACACGCGCTTGCCTGTGCGCAGGTAGGCGATCGCGAAGACGCCCCCGAGGCAGTAGCCGACCAGCGAGACGATCGCCAGCGGTACGTGCAGGTAGAAGATTTTCTGGACGAAGCCCTGCTCGGCGTCGAGCGGCGCGTAGAAGAAGACGAGCGACATCGCCGCCGTCATCGTCACCGCAGTGGCGATCGAGAGGCCGCGCAGATGCCGAACGTGGGTGCTCATGTCTGGGTGCTTCTCCGCGAGGGGTTCATCCACATCGGGCCCTACTCCTCGACCAGGAAATCGAACAGTGCATAGGCGAGGAGTGCGTTGAGCAGATCATAGAGCGCCAGCACTACCAGCCACTTCGCTGGCGGCGAGCCGTTCGCGTGGGCTGTCAGCAGCGGACCGAGCCCACGCGCGGTAGCGATCAGCGCCGGCAGCAGCAGCGGCAGACCGATGATCGGACCAATCAGGTCGCGAGCGCGGGTGTGCACAGCAATCGCCGAGACGAATGTGCCGATCACCGCGAACGCGACGTCGGCCAGCAACAGGATCAGCAGCACCGCGGGTAGCGAGTGCCCGAGCCGCGGCGGCGCCAGCAGCAGCGCGAAAGCCGGGACCGCGATCACCTCGAGCACCGCCATGAAGATGAAGAGCGCCGTCGCCTTCGCGAACAGCATCGCCGTGCGATCGACCGGCGCCAGCAGGAACGCATCGAAGCCACCCTGCTCGCGCTCCGCCACGAACAGGCGGTTGACGGCGAGCATCGCGGCGAACAGGAGCGTCACCGTGAAGACACCGGCTGCCAGCTGGCCGGAGAACGTGTCCTGGTTCAGGGCGAAGTGGAAGATCACGAACGTCACGATCGAGAGCAGCGCCATCGCGGGCACGGTCTCGAGCGTGCGCAGCTCGAGCAGCAGGTCCTTGCGGAGGATCGCCATCGACGGCCTCATGCGTAAAGCCCCCTGAGTGTGTCGGCGTCGAGGCCGGCGGGGGTGCCGAGATACGCAGCCCGCCCTCCGGCCAGCGCGAGCACGAGGTCGGCCTCGGCCAGGGCAGCTTGTGGGTCGTGGCTGGTCAGGACGCGGGTGACGCCAGAGGAGCGCCCGATCAGCGGCTCGACGAGCTCGCCGGCCGCCGGATCGAGGTTCGAGCGCGGCTCGTCGAGCAGCAGCAGCTGGGGCCGGTGCAGCACCGCCCGCGCGACCGTGAGGCGCTGGACCATGCCGCGGCTGAGCGAGCGCACGGGATCCTCGGCGCGGTCCCGCATTCCGACGGCGTCGAGCACCTCGCCGACGCGATCGGACGCGACCCGATGCAGGCGCGCGTGGTAAACGAGGTTCTCACGGCCGGTGAGGTCGCGGTACAGCAGCGGCTCATGGCCGAGCAGACCGATGCGCCCGCGTACCGCCCAGCCCTGGCGCGGCAGCGGCTCGCCGAACAGCTTCACGCCACCCTCGTGCGGGCGCAGCAGCGTCGCCAGGATCCGCAGCAGGGTCGACTTGCCGGCGCCGTTACGCCCGAGCACGGCCAGGGTCTGACCGGCGCCGAGGGTGAGGCTGATCCCACGCAGAACCGTGCGCTCGCCGAAGTGGCGGGTCAGACCTTCGAGCTCGACGACCGGCGTATCAGTGGTCTGCGTGGCGGTCGCGTCTTCCATTTTGCCGGTGCAGTGTCGCAACTGCGTGCTTCAGCACCGGCTCAACGACCGGAAACAGCTGTGCGATCGCCTTCGGGCTCCCAGGGAAATTGATGATCAACGAGCCTCCCGCAGCCCCGGCGACGGCCCGGGACAGCATCGACATCGGCGTGTACTGCAGCGACGCTGCGCGCATGGCCTCGGCCAACCCGGGCACCAAGCGGTCGATCACCGCGAGCGTCGCCTCCGGCGTGACGTCGTCAGGCGTGAGCCCGGTGCCCCCGGTCGTCAGGATCAGGTCGATTTCGGCAGCGATCTGCTCCCGCAACCAGCTCTCGATCGCGTCGCGCTCGTCGGCCACCGTTGCCTGCACGACGACTTCGAAACCGAGCTCGCCCGCCGCAGCGACCAGCGCATCGCCCGAGGTGTCCTGGTTGACCCCAGCGGCGACCGAGGTCGAGACCGTCAGTACGGCGCACCTCACGCTAGACGCCTTCGGCTCGAAGCCAATCGAGCGTGGCCTGCAGTCCCGTCGCGTAGTCGACGCGTGGCTCCCACTCGAGGTGCTCTCGCGCCTTGCGATTACTGAAGCTCTGGTTGGTGCCCATCACGTGCACAGCCTGCCGTGAGATCAGCGGTCGGGTTTTCAGGCGCGTCGTCCTGCGCAGCGCGCGGTAACCATGCTCGAGCGAGAAGCCGATACCCTCGGCCAGCCGGTAGGGCACGCTCCATCGCACCTGATCGCAGCCGAGGCCGTCGGCAATCCCGTCGGCGAGCTCGCGCCAGGTGACGTTGAGACCATCTGTCGCGTTGAACGCGTGCCCACGCGCGCCCTCATGACGCATGGCGAGCAGGGCGGCGTCGACCAGGTTGTCCACGAAGCAGAGGCCCGCGATCGCCTTGCCGTTATCGATCAGGACCATGTTTCCGCCGCGGATCGCGCGGGCGATCTCGAGTACCACCTCTCGCGAGCGCGGTCCGTACACAGTCGACGGTCGAAGTATCACCGTGTCGAGGTCGTGCATTGCCGCGATTCGACGCACCTCCGTCTCCGCGGCGAGCTTGGTGTGCGCGTACCAGTTGCTGAAGCGGCTGGCCGTGAAGGTCTCATCGATCTCGAAGCCGCCTGGGTAGCCGTACACGTCGGTGCTGCTGAAGTGCACGACGCGCCGGACCGACGCGGCTGCCGAAGCGGTCAGCAGGTTCCTGGTGCCGTCGACGTTGACGCGGGCCACCTCCCTGGGAGTCGCCCAGTCCGAGACCATCGCACCGCAGTGGAAGACATAGCGGCAGTCCTCGACGGCGTGAGCGAGCAGGGGCGCACTGGTCAGGTCGCCGACCGCCAGCTCGACGTCGAGGCCGCGCAACAGCGACGTGTCGCTGGTCGGGCGCACGAGGCAGCGCACCTGATAGCCCTCGCCAACGAGACGCTGCGTCAGATGGCTTCCGATGAACCCCGTCGCGCCGGTGACGAGGCAGACGTCATCACGCGAGCGGTCGATGCGGCGTCCGCTGAACGGCGCTTCCACGGCCGCCGGAGTGGTTTCCCGCTCACGCCGGCGCAGCGTTGAGATAGCGATCTCGCGCACGACAGACCAGTTCTTCCCGGTGTCACTCTCGCACTCGGTGAGCACGGCGTCCAGTGCGCCGAGGAACGTCTGAGCCTCGGTCTCCGCCAGCGTCAGCGGAGGCAGCAACTTGATCACGTCGTTCTTGCCGGCGGCCATCGTGATCACGCCGTGGTCGCGGTGCAGAGGAATCACGACCAGCTGCGGGAACAGCCCCTCGCTCGCCATCCGTATCAGGCGAACGCCGAGCTGAGCCTTGCGTGAACGGGGCGCCTGGAGCTCGATCCCGATCATCAGCCCGGCGCCACGGATCTCCTTGATCAGCTCGTGGCGCTGCTGCAGATCCCTCAAGCCATCGACCAGCAGCGTGCCCATCTGCGCCGAACGCTCGACCAGCCCATCGCGCTCAATCACCCTCAGCGTCGCCAGACCCGCTGCCATCGAAAGGCGGTTGCGACCGTAGGTCGACTGGTGCACGTAGCTGCGCTCGAGCGTTCCGACGGCGCGCTGGAAGATATCGCGGCGCGTGACCATTGCCGCAACGGGCATGTAGCCGCCGCTGAGCGCCTTGCCCACCAGCACCATGTCCGGCTCGAGCCCCCAGCGCTCGAGCGCGAACCAGCTGCCGGTGCGGCCGAGCCCGGTCTGAATCTCGTCGACCACGAACAGCGTGCCGTAGCGCCGGCAGAGCTCCTGCGCGGCCCGCAGATAGTCCGCGGGCGGCAACGTGACCAGGCGACCCTGAATCGGCTCGACGATGAAGGCCGCGACGTCCTTGGACCGCAGCTCGGCCTCCAAGCTCGTGAGGTCGCCGAACGGCACGCGCGCGCATCCGGGCAGCAAGGGGCCAAAGCCCTCCTTGAAGAATTCGTCGCCGACGATCGAGAGCGGCCCGAGCGTTACCCCATGGAAGCTGCTGTCACACGAGAGCAGCCGCGGGCGCCCAGTGGCCGCACGGGCGAACTTCATGGCGGAATCCACGGCCTCGGCGCCGGTGCTGGCGAAGAATGTCGCGTCGAGGCCGTTCGGCAGGCGGGCTGAGAGCGCTTCGGCGAGCATGCCGGCAAGCACCGAGTAATGGAGTTGCACGCCGTCGACGAGATCGCTGTCCAGCATCGCCCGCAGGACCGCGCGAATGTCCGGGTGGCCGTGGCCCAAGCTGGCGAAGCCTTCGCCGCTGTGGAGATCCAGGTACGCGCGCCCGGTCTCGTCGTAGAGGTGGGACCCGCTCGCCGACCGGTAGGCCTTGTCGAAGCCGAGGATCCGCAACACGTCCACGAGCGACGGGTCGAGGTACCGCGCCGCCAGGTCGAGCGTCTCGCCGGCCCGGGACCTGGCGTCGGCGATGACGCCGAGCGGATCGTCGGGTTGCTCGCTCACGCCGGAAACACTTGGTCGTTCAAGCGGGCTGGTAAGCGCTCTGCGCGGCCGCGATCAGGTCCTTGACGGCAGCGACGTCGCCGTCCTGCAGCAGTACGATCGGGTCGGGATCGCCGTTCACGATGTTCTCGAAGAACTCCTTGCGATCCTGGTATGTCGGCAGCGTGCCCTTGGCCCAGCCGCGCACGTCGTTGAGCAGGATCGCGAGCGTCGCATAGGGCTCACCGAACAGCTCGCCAACCTCGCGCTTCATGCGCTTGGCAAGAGCCGGCGAGGCGCCGGCCGTCGAGATTGCAACCGCCAGCGGACCGGTCCGCACGATCGCCGGCAGGATGAAGTTGCAGAGCGGCGGCACGTCGACGACGTTGGCGAGCATCGCTCGCTTCTCGGCGTCGTTGAAGACCTGGATGTTGACCTCGGTGTCGTTGGTCGCGGCGATCGCGATCAAACAGCCGTCGAGGTCCTCGCTCGCGTACTCACGGCGTTCCCATGTGATCGAGCCCTCGGCCGCGAGCTCCTGCAACGCCGGGTGCGCGTCCGGCGCGACCAGGACCACGTCCGCATCACAGGCGAGCAGACCCTCGACCTTCTCGAGGCCGATGTCGCCGCCACCCACTACCAGCGCCGTGCGACCGGTCAGCCGCAGACAGGCGATGTAAAACGGCGTCGCGAGCATGTCGCGCACACACGACTGGTCACAGGTTCCCTTGCGGAACTGGCAGACGCATTCCTTGCCGCTGTAGGCCTGAGCGGGCATCTCTCAGAGAGTAGCCAGCGCATGATTCGACGCGCGGTCAGCAGGTTGCACGGCCAGCAGGTTCGGCGGTCAGCGGGCCGTGCGGTCAGCGGAACGCCTGCTCGCCCGTGAGCGCGCCGCCGATGACCAGAGCATGCACGTCGGCGGTGCCCTCATAGGTGACGACCGCTTCGAGGTTGTTCATGTGGCGCATCACCGGATATTCGAGCGTGATCCCGTTGGCGCCGAGGACCTGGCGGGCAGTACGCGCGACACGCAGAGCGGCGTTGACGTTCGCCAGCTTGCCCATGCTCACCTGCTCGGGCTTCAGCTTGTGCGCGTCCTTCAGCCGCCCCAGGTGCAGCGCCAGCAGTGTGCCGCGGTTGACCTCGGTGGCCATGTCCGCGAGTTTTGCCTGTTGCAGCTGCGTGGCGGCGATCGGCCTGCCGAACGCGATTCGTTCCATGCTGTACGCGAGCGCCGCCTCGAAGCAGGCGCGCGCCGCGCCGATCGCGCCCCAGACGATCCCGTAGCGCGCCTCGTTGAGGCAGGACAGTGGGCCGCGCAGCGACGTGACCTCGGGCAGGCGCGCGGCGGCCGGAAGGCGTACGTCGTCGAACAGCAGTTCCGAGGTGATCGACGCTCGCAACGACAGCTTGCGATGGATGTCCTGCGTGGTGAACCCCTGCGTTCCCCTGGGGACCAGGAAGCCGTGGACGCCCTCGTCGGTTACCGCCCAGACCACGGCTACGTCGGCAAGCGAGCCGTTCGTGATCCACATCTTCTGGCCGTGCAGGATCCAGTCGCTGCCGTCGCGGCGGGCACGGGTGCGCATCGCGCCGGGGTCAGAGCCGGCGTCGGGCTCGGTCAGCCCGAAGCAGCCGATAGCTTCACCCGCGGCCATGCCGGGCAGCCACTCCTGCTTCTGCTCCTCCGAGCCCCAGCGGTGGATCGCGAACATCGCCAGCGAGCCCTGAACCGACACGAGGCTGCGTACGCCGCTGTCCCCTGCCTCCAGCTCCATGCAGGCGAGGCCGTACGCGGTGGCGGTGGCACCGGCGCAGCCATAGCCCTCGAGGTGCATTCCCAACACGCTGAGCGCTCCCAGCTCGTGTGCCAGCTCACGTGGGATCGTGCCGGCCTCGAACCAATCGCCGACGTTCGGGAGGACGCGGTCGTTGACGAACGCCCGCACCACATCCCTGATATCCCGCTCCTCGTCGGAGAGCAGCGAGTCGATGTCTAGGAAGTCGTCTGGGCGGACGTTTGCCATGGTGACCTCCTATCCCCGCCCGCGAGCCTTGCGAATCGCTTCGAGGCGCTCCCGCTGGAGCGCCTCGGCGTCGTCGGGTTTGTAGAAGGCCGCCCCGGCGACGTCAGGCGGCAGCAGCTCCTGCGGCGAGACGTGACCGGGCCGGTCATGCGGGTAGTCGTAGTTGCCCTCGGTGCGATTGGCCGTGCGCAGATAGCCCGGAGGCGCCTGCGCGCCGTTCGCGCGGATGTAGCCGCGGGCGGCGCCGATCGCGCGCTTGGCGCCGTCTGACTTGGGCGCGAGCGCGAGGTAGATCGCGCACTGAGCCAGCGGATACTGGGCCTCAGGCATGCCGACGTGCTCGACCGCCGCCGCGGCGGCGGTGGCCACCACGAGCGCCTGCGGATCGGCATTGCCGATGTCCTCGGAGGCGAGGATCACCATCCGCCGGACGATGAAGCGCGGGTCCTCGCCGCCCTCGAGCATCACCGCCAGGTAATACAGCGATGCGTCGGGGTCGGAGCCGCGCGTGGCCTTGATCCAGGCGGAGATCGTGTCGTAGTGGTTGTCGGCCTGGCGGTCATAGCTGATCAGACGACCCTGCAGTGCGTCGGCGATCGTCTCGACCGTCACACGACCGTCGGAGCCCGCTGCCTCGGCCGCCAGCTCGAGGCCGTTCAGCGCAGCGCGTGCGTCGCCCTGGGTCCACTCGGCCGCATACTCGAGCACCTCGGGGTCGACCCGCTGCGGATCACCGACCTCGCCGCGCTCGACGGCACGCTCGAGCAGCGTGCGGACGTCCTCGGGCGCGAGCGCCTCGAGCTCGTACACGCGGGTGCGCGACAGGAGCGCCGAGTTGACCTCGAAGTATGGGTTCTCAGTGGTCGCCCCGATCAGCGTCACCAGCCCCTCCTCGACAGCGGGCAACAGTGCGTCCTGCTGGGCCTTGTTGAAGCGGTGGATCTCATCGAGGAAAAAGACCGTCGCGATCCCCATCTTGCGGCGCTCGCGCGCCCGCTCGATCACCGCTCGGACCTCGGCGCGGCCCGCCTGCACAGCGCTCTCCTCCTCGAACGCCGCGCCGGATGCGCTGGCGACGATCCGCGCCAGCGTCGTCTTGCCGGTCCCGGGCGGGCCGTGCAGGATCATCGAGTGCGGATGCCCGGTCTCGATCGCCCGGCGAAGCGCCGAGTTCTTGCCGAGCAAATTGTGCTGCCCGACAAACTCGTCGAGCGTCTGTGGCCGCATCCGTGTCGAGAGCGGCACACCGGGTTTGGCGGCGGGCAGCGGGCTGGCCGCCGCCGTAGGCTCGGGAGCCGCCGCAGCGGGCTCGGACGAATCATCGAACAGGCGGTCCATCCACAAAGTATGTTGTGCGCGATGGCGGAGCCGCAGTCGCTGGCGCAGCGGGCCGCGGGAAACGTGAGACACCCGCTCACGCGGGCACTGCTGACGCTCACCTTCACGACCGGCTTGGTCGACGGCGTCAGCTACCTCGGCCTTGGTCACGTATTCACCGCGAACATGACCGGCAACATCGTGCTGCTTGGCTTCGGCATCGCCGGCGGTTATCACCTGCCGGTGCTGGCGCCGATCGTGTCGCTGCTGTCGTTCCTGGTCGGCGCCGGGTTCGGCGGCGTGCTTGCGAAGCGCCGAGCCGCCATCCACCACGTGCACTTCGCCATCGCACTCACGATCGAGCTGGCCATGCTGACGATCACGACGGTGTTCGCCGGGCTGAAGACGCCGCACATCGGCGCGTTCAGCGGTTATGTGGTGATCGCGCTGCTCGCGCTCGCGATGGGCGTGCGCAACGCGACGATCCGCAAGATCGCAGTACCGGACCTGACGACGACGGTCCTGACGATGACGCTGACCGGCCTGGCGGCCGACTCGCCCCTGTTCGGTGGCGACGGCCGCGGGAGCACCCGGCGGCTGCTGGCAGTCGTAACGATGTTCGTGGGAGCGCTCGTTGGAGCGCTCGAGTTGAAGACGACGATCGTGCTGCCACTGGCGACGGCGGCCGCGCTGGCCGCCGTCACGTGCATCGTCTACGTACCTGCGGCCCGCCGTGAAGCGGGCCGCAGGGAGTAGTTCAGTGCGTTCGTCTGGTCGCTGTCAGGCGGCCTGGCGGAGGGCGGCGAGCTCTGAGTTGCGCGAGAGCGTGGTCAGCGCCCGACGCTCCAGCTCACCGGCCTGCGAGGTGGTGATGCCCAGCTCGGCGCCGGTCTGGCGCACTGTGCGGGGCTCGTCGCCACCGAGCCCGAAGCGCAGCTCGATTACGTTGCGCTCCATCTCCGGCAGCTTGGCGAGGACCTCGGCGACCTGAGCGTCACGCCAGTTGTCGGCGGCATGCTCTTCGGGTCCACGCTCGTCGCTCCTGAGGAGATCGCCAAGCGCGGTCTCACCGTCGTCGCCAACCGGCTGGTCGAGGCTGGTGATCGCGGCGGCGAGTTCGCGCACCTCAGTCACCTGCTCGATCGGCAGCTCGGCAACCGCAGCGATCTCTTCGTCGGTGGCCTCGCGGCCGAGCTTGAGGGCGAGCTCGCTCTCGACCTTGCGGACCTTCACCTGACGCTGGGCGACGTGAACCGGGACGCGAATCGTGCGGCCGGAGTTCTGGAGCCCGCGCTGGATCGCCTGACGGATCCACAGGGTGCCATAGGTGGAGAACTTGAAGCCCTTGCGCCAATCGAACTTCTCAACCGCGCGGATGAGCCCGAGCATGCCCTCCTGAACCAGGTCCTCCAGCGGGAGGCCGTGGCCCTGGTAGCGGCGGGCCTGGGCGACAACCAGACGCAGGTTTGCGTTGATCATGCGGGTCTTCGCCTCAAGGTCGCCACGTTCGATCAGCTTCGCGAGCTCGATCTCCTCGGCGGCCGTCAACAGTTCATGGGTGCGAGCCTCACGGAAGAAGATCTCCAGGGACTCCATCGAGCCATCCAGCATCGGCGCGGTCGCGCGACGGCGAGGCGTGCGCGCGGTCAGCGCGTTGCCCCGGCGCTCACGGCTCGCGGCGCTGGTGTGGCGCGTGGCGCGCCCCGTCTCCTTCTTCTCTGTGTGCTCGCCGCGGGTGCGGCTCTTCGTTGCCATGTGCTTCTCGGATCTTTCGTTCGCTAATTTGAAGATGATCGAATTATACGTCCACGTAAGGTTTCGTGTCAAGGTCCCGCGCCCGCCTGGGCGGCCCGTGTGACCAAGCGCACACAATGGCTGGAGGGGCGGGTTTCAGGCGTATGGGGTAATCAATTCCCCGTACGCCTATTCAGAACACTCGACGCAATGGAGTGATGCGTAAGTGCTTATTAAGAACTGACGAAGAGGCCTGGTGGCGTGCCGCCAACCGGAGTCTGTCTCGGAACCGGAGCGCCCTGCGTACTTCAGGTTTCGAGACGGGCCTGGAGAAACCTACGCCCGGGCGCGCAATTGGTTACACGCTGGCAGTGTAAGCCAGGCGAGGATCCAGCGAGGCGAGCACGCAATCGAGCAGTCCCGGAAACCGGGAGTCGACATCCTCTCGCCGCAGCGAGACGAGCCGTTGGACCCCTTCGCTGCGCGTGTACGTCAGACCGGCGTCCCGCAACACGCGCAGATGGTGCGTGAGCGTCGACTTGGAAACCGAGACCTCGAGCCTCCCGCAGGACAGCTCGTCGTGGGCGCCCAGCAAGCGCACGATCTCGAGTCTGACCGGGTCGCTGAGCGCGTGCAGCACATCCGTCAGATGCAGCTGCTCCAAGTCGGGGTGCGGGATTATGCGCATCGGACGCTCGGGCCAGTCACGCCGAACGAGGATAGCGACGGCCTCAGAGCTGACTGAAAGCTTCCGCTCAGCCCTGCGTGCCCAGCGCAGCGAGTGCGACTTCGTGCAGCCGGCCGTTGGTGGCAAGCCCGCTGCCGGCACCGGCGCCCGCGATGCCGGCAAGGCTCGTGAAGCGCCCGCCCGCCTCCTCGACGACGATCGAGACGGCCGCCAGATCCCAGAGCGTCGCCTCCGGGTCGGTGGCGATCTCGGCGGCACCCTCGGCGACCAGCATGTACTGCCAGGCGTCGCCGACGCCGCGTGTACGCCAGCAGCGGCGGCCCAGATCGACCACCCGCTGAAACCCGCCGATCGCGTCCCACTCCTCGATCCCGCTCCAAAGGAACTGCGCGGTGCCAAGCTCCGCGACCCGTGAGACCTGAATCCGCCGTCCGTCGGCGAACGCACCGTGCCCACGCACGGCCCACCAGCGTTTGGCCAGTGCCGGCATCGCGACGACGCCGACCTTGACCTCGCCATCCTCGAGTAGCGCGATCAGCGTCGTCCACGTATCCATCCCGCGCACATAGCTCTTGGTGCCGTCGATCGGGTCGATCACCCAGGCGCGGCCGGAGGACGGGTCGGCGGCATCGAATTCGGCGCCGCCGAACTCCTCGCCGATGATCGGATCGCCGGGACGTGCTTGCGCGAGCCGCTCGCGCAAGGCCAATTCGGCCGCCTTGTCGGACTCTGACACGGGCGTCATATCGGGCTTGGTCTCAACCGCAAGATCGGCGGCCCGGTAGCGCGCCATCGTGATCCCGTCGGCGATGTCGGCGAGTTCCAGCGCCAGCGCCAGGTCATCTTCGTGGTGTGTCGTCACGGGCGCGCATCCTAGTAGGCTGGCCCCGATGGGCACCACCGACTCCGTGACGGCGGACCTCCAGGCCGAGACGACCGAGGTCCTGCAGCAGCTGATCCGCTTCAACACCGTCAACCCGCCGGGCAACGAGCGCGCAGCGATCGAATACCTCGAGGCCTATGTGCGCGAGGCTGGGTTCGAGACCGAATTGCTGGCCGCAACGCCGGAGCGGCCGAACCTGATCGCGACACTGCGCGGCATCTCCGACGACGGACCGACGATGGTCTATCTCGGTCACGTCGACACCGTGCTGGCCTCGGTCGAGCACTGGCAGCACGACCCCTGGGGCGGTGAGCTGATCGACGGCTACCTCTGGGGCCGCGGCGCGATCGACATGAAGTCTCAGGTCGCAGCGGAGGCAGTCGCAGCGGTCGCGCTTGCGCGCAGCGGCTGGCGTCCCGCCCGCGGCGCGCTGAAGCTCGTGTTCGTCGCAGACGAGGAGACGGGCGGCGACGTCGGTGCTCGCTGGCTGACGGAGCAGCATCCCGACAAGGTCCGCTGTGACCTGCTGATCAACGAGGGAGCAGGCAGCCAGTTCGAGATCGAAGGCACCCGCTACTACGGCGTCTGCTGTGGCGAGAAGGGCATCTTCCGCATCCGGCTGACGGCCACGGGCATGGCCGGCCATGCCTCGATGCCGAAACTCGGAGATAACGCGTTGCTGAAGCTCGCGCCGGTACTCGAGGCGCTGCGTGCGGGCTCCCATGGGTTCGACCCGACACCGGCGCCGCTGGCGCTGCTCGAGGCTCTCGGCGAGGATCCCAACGACATCGCGGGCTCACTCGAGCGCCTCGCCCCCAAGCACCCGGCGATCTCACTCATGGTCGAGCCGATGCTGAGCGTCACGCTCACGCCGACCGTCATCCAAGCTTCAGAGAAGATCAATGTGATCCCCGCGCGCGCCTGGGTCAAGGTCGATACCCGGGTGCCGCCAGGACTCGGAGCCGAGCTCGCCTTGGAGCGCCTCCACGACGTTCTGGGCGACACCGCTGAGGGCCTTGAGATCGAGTTCACAGAGCAGGTCTACGGCTACGTCTCGCCCCACCGCAGCGAGCTGATGGCCGCGATCGAGCGCTGGATCGACGCGCACGACCCGGGGGCCAAGGCCGTCCCAGTGCTGCTGCCCGGCTACTCCGACTCGAGCTACTTTCGCGCCGCCTTCCCCGACTTGATCGCGTACGGCTTCTTCCCACAGCGACACCAGTCGCTGCTCGAGAGCGCCTCGCTGATGCACAACGCCGACGAGCGCATCGACGTGCGCGACCTCGGCTACGCCGCGAGCTTCTACGCAGATATGGCGCGCGAGCTACTCGGCTGAGTCAGCTCGTGGTTCCGGCGAACAGGTCGATACCGTGGTCGCTGGCGTGCGCGACCAGGGCGGCGCTCAGGATCCGCGTCAGCGCCACCCGATCCTCGAACGGGAGCGGGTCGAAGATCGCGGCGATGTCCGTCTGGAAGTCCGTCGCGACCGTCTGAATCAAAGCCCTCCCCTCCGCGGTAAGGCTGACGCGCACGGAGCGCCGGTCCACCTGAGATCGCAGGCGGCGGACCAGACCGCGTCGCTGGGCGCGGTCGACGAGCCCAGAGGTGCTCGACTTGTCGAGGCCGAGCAACTGCGCCAACTCGTTCATCGTGGGCTTGCGCTCGCGCAGGATCCCGAGTAAGCGCGTCTGGATCAGTGAGACGCCGTGCACGTCTGCGCGCCTTTCAAGTGCTCCCTGCACCAGGTAGGACATCTGCGTGATCGCATCGACCGGGTCCAGCTCGGCTGCCACAAACGAAAGTCTACTTGAATTAGTACGTGACGCCAACTAACTTAGTACGGGACACGAACTAAGTCGGGGAGTACGCCAGGAGGACGAGATGACGGCGATGAAGGCGGCGGTGGTCACCGATTTCCGTGAGCCGCCTCGCTACCAGCACTTTGACCTTCCCGAGCCGGCTGGCGACGATCAGACCCTGGTCGACGTCCTCGCCGTCGGCCTGCACCCGCGGGTCCGAACCGGGGCTCGCAGCGCTCACTACACGAGCAGCGGAACGCTGCCCATGATCCCCGGCATCGACGGCGTCTGTCGCCGCGGTGACGGCCGCCAGATCTACTTCGTCGCGGCCGACGGCGTGATCGGCACGATGGCGGAGCGAGCATTGGTCGACGAGCGACGGTCGCTGGAGCTGCCGGACGGCGCCGATGCGGCGACGATCGCGGCCACGATGAACCCGGCGATGTCGTCGTGGGTTGCACTGCGCCGACGGGTGCCGATCCAGGAGGGTCAGAGCGTGCTTGTGCTGGGCACCACCGGCAACGCCGGCTCGATGGCGGTCATGGTCGCCAAGCTTCTGGGCGCGGGGCGCGTGATCGGTGCCGGGCGTGATCAGCGCCGGCTCGACGCGCTTGTCGCGACCGGCGCCGACGAGGTCGTCAGGCTGAGCGATGATGCTGGCGCAGCTGCTGCCGCCCTCGCCGATGCGGCCGCTGAGGTGGACATCGTCATCGATTACCTCTGGGGCGAGCCCGCGCAGCGAACGATGAGAGCGCTGCTTCGTGGCCGTTCCGATCGCAGCCGGGCACTCGACTGGATCCAGATCGCGGCCATCGCCGGCCCGACACTCGAGTTGCCGTCGGTTGCGCTGCGCTCGGCCAACCTTCGGCTGCAGGGAATCGGGCAGGGATCGGTCTCATCCGCGGCCTACATGGCTGAGCTGCCGTCGCTGGTGGCGGCGATCGACGAGGGCCGGATCGGCATCACGCCTAGACCCGTGCCACTCGCGGATGTCGAGCGGATCTGGCTCGAGTCAGACCCAGCTGGCGAGCGCACCGTCCTGATCCCTTGAGCGGGGCGTGATCGGGTAGGTCCGCGCGACCGACCGCAGAACGCAATCGCTCCAGAAGCACGCACCACCTCTCGAAAGTGACGCTGGCGGGTGTGCCGAAAGTGTGACGAGGTGTCACGGCTCTGTGACATCGTCCGACGATGCCGAACGATGTTGAACTCCCGTCACATGTCGTGACACTTCCGGCACACATGTGAGAGTGCTTTTTGGGGATGGCACGTTCGCAGCTCCATTGGAGGGCGATGGGACCGCAGGGCGGAGAACGCCGGTGAAGACTGGGCGGCGGACCGCAGACGCCGAATCGCGGCTCCATTCGCTGAGCTGCGAGCTCCATTCGCTGAGCTGCGGGCTCGAGTCGCTGAGTCCATAGACTCGCCCGCATGGCACAGGCGACCAGGACGCGTCTCGACCCTGAGGTCTTCCGCCTGCCGGCTGCGCGGTTGCGGGACGGGTACTACGCGGACGCGTACTTCGTCTACACCAAGCAGCTGCTCGAGGACGTTGGCCACCATCCGCGGGTGCTGATGCAGGTGTTCCAGAAGCAGCAGTCGCTGCTGGGCGGGATCGACGAGGCGATCGCGATCCTGAAGCTCGGCGCCGGCCGTCTGGGCGACGATGGCGAATGGTTCCCGGGCTGGGACGAGCTGGTCGTGCACGCGCTGTACGAGGGCGATGTGATCTCGCCGTGGGAGACGGTGATGACGATCGAAGGCGATTACAGCCTGTTCTCCCATCTCGAGACGGTTTACCTCGGGTCATTGGCTCGGCGGTCGCTGATCATGCGCAACGTCGCAACGGTCGTGCGGGCCGCGCGGGGCAAGCCGATCCTGTACTTCCCGGCGCGGCACGACCACTGGCTCGTGCAGACCGGAGACGGCTGGGCCGCACACGTCGCCGGCGCGATCGGCGTCTCCACCGACGCTCAGGCTTCGTGGTGGGGCGGGCGCGGCGTGGGCACGGTCCCGCACGGTCTGATCGCGGCCTACGGTGGCGACACGGTGAAGGCCGCACAGGCGTTCGCGGATCGCTTCCATGACGAGATGAACATCACCGTGCTGGTGGACTTCGAGAACGACAGCGTGCGCACCGCGGTCGAGGTAGCGGCGGCGCTGGGGCCGAAGCTGTGGGGCGTACGACTCGACACGTCCGAGCTGATGGTCGACAGATCGCTGTTCGACTCGATGGGGGACTTCGACCCGCGCGGCGTCAACCCGCAGCTCGTCCACAACGTCCGGCGGGCGCTTGATGACGCCGGCTTCCCGGATGTCAAGATCGTCGCCAGCGGTGGTTTCACAGCCGAGCGGATCGAGCGGTTCGAAGCGCTGGGCGTGCCGATCGACTCCTACGGTGTCGGCTCCTCGCTGATCCGCGGCCAGAACGACTACACAGCCGATGTGGTGCTCGTCGACGGCGAGCCGTGTGCGAAGGCCGGGCGCGCGTTCCGACCGAATCCGCGACTGGAGCGGGTGCTCTAGATGCGACTGGAACAGGTGCTTTAGATGTTGGGCGCGATCGATCACACAGGCATCGCCGTCACCGATCTTGACGAGTCGCTCCGCTTCTACACCGACGTGCTGAAGCTGCCGCTCGTGCACCGTGAGACCGTCGCCGAGCAGGGCGTCGACGCAGCACTGCTCGACATCGGTGACGGTCACATCGAGTTGATCGCCCCACTCGGGCCGGACACCGGCGTGGCGAAATTCCTGGAGCGACGAGGACCGGGGCTGCACCACGTCGCCTACCGAGTCGACGACATCGACGCCGTGCTGGCTAGTCTGTCGGCCGCCGGTGTGCGGTTGATCGACACGCAGCCACGGATAGGCATCCGCGGGTCGCGTGTGGCATTCCTCCATCCTTCGGCAAGCGGCGGCGTGCTGACTGAGATCGTCGAGCCCGCCGGCCATCCCTGACCCCGATCGGAGCTTCGATATGAGCAGTGACGACAAGCCCCAGAAGATCAGCATCGGCTTCCACGGCGGCCAGACGCTGGTCGCACGCGTGAAACCGGCAGAGCTCGCCAAGCTGCGCGAGGTGCTCGGTAACAGCGGCGTCTGGCACGAGCTGACAGCCGAGGACGGCATCATCGTCCTCGACCTCGCGCGTGTCGACTACCTCCTCGTCGACGTCGACGATCACCGAGTCGGCTTCTGATCTCCTCGGCCCTTCAGTTGGACCGCAGGCTGCTCCTGCTCATGCGTACGCGTGGGCACGGGAACGCGCGCGTCGAGCGCGGGATCGAGCTGCTCTCGCGAAGCGGCGAGCACGGAGCCTGCTGGTACGCGCTCGGGGCGCTTGGCTGGGCCTACGCGAAGCCGGGAACACGACAACGCAAAGCATGGCAGCGCGGAATCGCTGTGACCGGCCTTGCCTACGGGCTCAACACGGCCGTCAAGCAGGCCGTCAAGCGGCCGCGCCCGCAGCTCGAGGGTTTGCCGCAGCTGACGCCGGTGGTCTCGAAGCTGTCGTTCCCGAGCGCGCACGCAACGACGTCGTTCGCTGCCGCTGCCTGCTACAGCCGCGCGCTGCCGCAGGCGACACCGCTCTTCTTTGGGGCGGCAGCGTTCTTCGCGGTCAGCCGCCCGTATCTCGGCGTCCATTACCCGAGCGACGTGCTTGCCGGCGCGGCGCTCGGGACAGTGATCGGGAGGTTGCTGCGATGCCGATGAAGGTCGGGATCGTCGGCATGCCCAACGCCGGCAAGTCATCGCTGTTCAGCGCGCTCACAGGCGTGGCCGCCGAGGCGGCCAACTACCCGTTCACGACGATCGAGCCCAACATCGCCGTCGTCCCGGTAGTGGATGAGCGCATGAACGAGGTCGCCGAGACGGTAAAGGCCTCGAAGATCGTATGGGACACGATCGCGTTCCACGACATCGCCGGCCTGGTCGCGGGCGCGCACAAGGGCGAGGGACTCGGCAATCAGTTCCTGGCGAACATCCGCGAGACCGACGCGCTGCTCCACGTGGTCCGCTCCCACACCGATACGGGCATCGTCCACTCGGAGGGCAGCGTCGATCCGATGCGCGACATCGAGACGATCGAGACGGAGCTGATCTACGCAGACCTGGAGCAGGCGGAGCGACGGCTGGACCGCGTCGTCAGGACCGCCCGTGGCGGTGACAAGCACGCGATCGCCGAGCAGGGCTGGCTGCAGAAGGTGGTTGCAGCGTTACAGGAGGGCAAGCCGGTCCGCACCGTACCCGTGCCCGACGAAGCTCCCGACGTCCAGCAGCTGCTCGGGTCACTGACCGCCAAGCCGGTGCTGTTCGTCGCGAACGTAGATGAAGGCGACGTCGAGGTGCCGCCGGAGATCGCCGAGTACGCCGCTTCCCACGGTGCCCGTGCGGTTGCCGTCTCGGCCCGGCTCGAGGCGGAGCTCGCCGCGCTCCCGACCGACGAGGCAGCGGAGATGCGCACCGACCTGGGCCTAGCCGAGTCAGGCCTCCAGACCGTCGTGCGGGGTGCCTTCGAGCTGCTCGACCTGATCGCCTTCTTCACTGCGGGCGAGGACAAACCGGCCCAGACCTGGCACCTGCGCCGCGGCCTGACCGCATGGCACGCTGCCGGGCAAATCCACTCTGACATCCAGAAGGGCTTCGTACGGGCCGAGGTCGTCTCGTGGGACGCACTCGTGCAGTACGGCGGCTACAGCGGTGCGCGCGAGCACGCGGCGCTGCGCCTCGAGGGACGCGACTACGTGATGAACGACGGCGACGTGATCACCGTGAAGTTCACGCCGTAGCGTCCTCCAGGCGGCCTGCGAGGGCGCGCATCCCCAGCGCCGCCGCCGCCTCTGCACCGCCCGCGAAGTCCGTTGCGTGGTCGGGCGGGCGGGAGACGTCGACCGGGCGCAGCAGCGCAATCTGGCGGTAGGCGCGCAGCGCATCGGCATGCTCGCGGAGAGCGGCGGCGATACGTGGCCGCGCTCCCGCGTCGCCATCGGCGACCTCAGCCAGAAGCGCGTCCAGCGACCCGTGCCGCCGCAAGAGCTCGGCCGCCGTCTTCTCACCGACCCCCGGCGCCCCTGGCAGGCCGTCCGAGGGATCGCCGCGCAACGCGATGAAGTCCGGAACGAGCGCGGGCGCGATCCCGTAGCGGAGTTCGACCTCGGCGGGGTCGACCTGCTCGAAGCCGCTCGTGCCCTGCTTGAGGTAGAGCACGCGCGTGCGGGCGGTGACGCACTGATACATGTCGCGGTCGCCCGTCAGGATCAGCGTCTCGCCACCGGCGGCGTCCTCGAGCAGCGCGTAGGCACCGAGCAGGTCGTCGGCCTCGAGCTCCTCGGAGCTATCGATGCGCCACCCAAGGGCCTCGAAGAACGCCGGCGCTTGCTCGAACTGCCAGGCGAGTGCCTCCGGCACCGGCGGGCGCTGGGCGTGGTAGCCGGCATAGAGCTCAACGCGGTAGGCGGCCTGCTCGGCACCGAAGCAGATCACGATCGCGCGCGGAACCGTGTCGGCGGCGATCCGCAGCAGCGCATTGGTGGCACCCAGCAGCGCGTTCACCGGATGCTCGTCGACCCCGCGGATCGAGTCGGGGAGCGCGAAGAAGGAGCGATAGAGCAGGAACGGCGCGTCGACGACTAGCAGCGGGGCGCCCATAGAGGCGCCAGCCTAGTGCACGGTCGTCGTCGGGCCGACGATCCCCTTGTAGAGCACGCGGTAGATGCCCGGGCCCAGCACAGAGATCGCATAGGTCCCATCCGCGGCCACCTGACCGGTGCCGACGAACGTCCAACCGTCTGAGGTCTCGTACTGGACGGTCACGGTCGCGCCCGAGACGACCGGGTAGATCGTGCCCGTGACCTCATAGGCGAGGTCAGCCGCAACGTGGCCGAGGGCGTCGGCCACGAGGCCGACGCCGCCGGTCGTCGGCGTGCTGCTGGTACCGCCCGTCGACGACGTTGGCGTGGTCGTCGTCGTCGGGGTCGTCGGGGTCGCAGTTGCTGCCGGAGGTGGCGCCGCGACGGCGCTGGTTGTCTGGACGCCCTGGGCGCTGAGGGTGGTGAACGACATCCACGTGCTGGGCGTGCCGAGGTCGTCCTGGATCTGCGCGCCGCTGGCCGTGGTCGACCCCTTGGTGCCGACGACCTGCGCTTGGACGACGCGCGGGGAGACACCGTGCTCGAGCACATTGATGCCCTCGAACTGGCCGTCGACCAGCTTGCCCAGCTTCGAGTCGGCCGAGCTCACGCTGAGGTTCAGGTTCCAGCGGTAGTACGGGTTGTTGTATGAGTTGTCGTAGGGATCGGACTCACTGACGAGCCAGGCCTCGGGCGCGACCCCGGCCCAGACGTTCTGGACGCTCTCAGTTTGTCCACCCGAACTCGCGAAGAAGTAGGTGACCGCAGGCGAGCCGTCGTAGTCGACGACCTGGCCGCGGGTCGCGGCCACGGCGGCGTTGGTAACGGACGTCTCCGCGGTGACACCCTCATACATCTCCGAGCGCGTGTCGTCGTAGAGCTCGAAGTTGGAACCGATTGCGCCCACCGATATCGCGTACGTACGGGCAGCAACAGCCTGCGCGTCGAGCGCCTGCTTCGGCCAGTTCGATGGCATCTCGGCGGAGACGACGCCGCGCACGTAGTTGTCGAGCCCCACCGCGTTGACCGTCATCACGCCGCTGCCGGCCGTGCTCGGCCTGAACACGAACGCGCCACGGTAAGTACCTGTGCCGATCAGCTTCAGCGGGCCTGGACCGCTGACCTGCAGCGGCGGCTCGTAGTTGCCGATCGTACGGCCGTCGGAGACGATCCTGAGCTTGCCGTGAACGACGAGGACGCTGTAGTTGGTGAGCGCGTTCAGCTTGCGCGTAGAGCCCTTGATCCCCGTCGCGCCGCTGAACGCGGCAGCGCCCTTGGGCTTCAGCAGCACTGTGAGCGTCCGGTTCGGGTTCACCGTCCCGAGCGTCGTCTGCGAGTAGTAGTTCCGCAGGATCTGCTTGTACGTGTACCCGTGCAGCGCATAACCGGCGGCGCCGTACTGACTCATGCCGATTCCGTGACCGAAGCCGGCACCGGTGATGTATAGGCCAGCGCCGCCCGTAGCCGCGGCGGAAGCAACGGGAGCGACAAGCAGCAGCGCAGCAACGAGAGCGCCGGCACAAGCCAGCCATGAGCGAATTCGAGTCACCACCACGGTCGTTCGCACCTGCTCGTCAGCCTTAACGTCTCTGTCGGCGGAGAGTTCCGCCGGAGCTATTTCTGTTCGACGATCAGCCTAGGTTTCCTTGCGCCATCTTGCGCAGATCCATCGCCTTGTTGTACGTCTCCTCGTCGACGCCCTTCTCATAGGCGACCTCGCGGAGCATGCGACCGGAGCTCGCCGCCTCCTTGACGATCTCCGCCGCCTTGTCGTAGCCGATGTAGGGGTTCAGGGCCGTCGCCGCCGCCAGCGTCGCCTCGGCAGAGTGCTCACAACCCGGGATGTTGGCCACGATGCCGTCGACGCACTTGTCCTTGAGCACGCGGGCGACCGCGGCGAGCAGTTGGATCGACTCGAGCAGGTTGCGGGCGATCAGCGGCACCCGGACGTTGAGCTCGAAGTTGCCCTGGCTGCCCGCGAGTGTGATCGCGGCGTCGTTGCCGATGACCTGGGCCGCCACCTGAAGCGTGACCTCGGGGATCACCGGGTTCACCTTGCCGGGCATGATCGAGGAGCCCTTCTGCAGCTCGGGGAGAAAGATCTCGCCGATCCCGGCCCGCGGGCCCGAGCCGAGCAGGGCCAGGTCGTTGGCGATCTTGGTCAGCGACACCGCGACCACCTTCAGCGCGCCGGAGAGCTCGACGAGCGCGTCGCGGTTGCCCTGCG
>DATAUP010000075.1:0-9108 GCA_036268195.1 Solirubrobacteraceae bacterium | reverse complement strand
GCTGAAGCGCAGCGTGTCCTCGGAGTCGATCGCCGTTCCAGAGGCATGGCCTTCGATCACCTTGTCGCCGCCGATCAGCATCGCGGCAGGTACCGGAAGCGGATCCATGGACGCGCCGACGATCATCAGCTTCCCGTCCGGCCGGAGGCCGCCGAACACCGCCCCCATCGCCTCGGAGCTGGTGACGGTGGACAGAATCAGGTCAGCCCCGCCGAGCGCCTGAAGCTTGACTGCCGGGTCGCCGGCGGTCGAGTCGATGTAGTGGTGTGCCCCCAGCTTGCGAGCCAGCGCCTCCTTGTCGGTACCGCGTGCGATCGCGACCGTCTCAAACCCGAGGTGGCGGGAGAACTGAACTCCGAGATGTCCAAGGCCACCGACACCGAGCACCGCGACACGACCTCCACCGGGGGCGCCGCTGGTGCGCAGCGCGTTGAAGGTGGTGATTCCGGCGCACAACAGCGGACCGGCATGCTCGGGTGTCAGGTCATCCGGCATCAGCGCCAGGGCCGCGGCGCGCACGACAACGTAGTCGGCGTAGCCGCCGTCCATAGTCACGCCTGGGACCCCCATGTTCTGGCAGTCGATCAGCTGCCCGCGCCTGCACCACTCGCAGTAACCGCAGTTGCCGCCGAACCAGCCCACCCCGACGCGCTGGCCGACCGACCAACCCTGCACGTGCTCGCCCAGCGCGGCAATCTCGCCAGCGATCTCATGTCCGGGCACGACCGGCCAACTCACGCCCGGATAACCGTCCTTGGCGAACACGTCGCTATGGCAGACCCCGCAAGCGTGAACCCGGACAAGCACCTCACCAAAGCCCGGCTGCGGGACCTCCCGCTGCTCGAGGACGAAGTTCCCGCCCTGTTCCTTGACCACCACCGCGCGCATCGCCGTCATACGAGTCTCCTTAAGCTGCGGATCATCTATCGAGGTTGCCGGCCACTGGCCGCGGTAAGGCCGCCGCAGAACCAGCGCCTCACCGCAGTGGGACCCGAGGTCGCTCAATCGCGCCTCGCTACCTCCGACGATGGTAGACAGGGATGTCTGGCTTACGGTGAACGGAACGCAGCTCCTGCGCCTTCAGATCTGACCACCACCAAGTACCCGCGGGAGCGTGTACGACACCGTTAGGCGGCTTGCGCAGCAGGCACTGCTTCAGCTTCGCGCCACACGAACTCGAGCACTGGCTTGTCACCCGCGATGCCACGCCAGTGTTCGCGGGTCCACGTTTCCAGCGGTCCCAGGGTTATCGCCAAAGCAGCCGCGCGCTGCCGAGCCTCCGGGCTTGCGTGCTTGCCCGGCGCGAGGCGCGTCTTGTGCTCAGCGACGTAATGACCACCATCGAGCACGCCCGTGGTGTGCGCGCTCGCGGTCAGCCGGCTGAGCACGCCGACCGGTCTGACGATCCTGCCCCCCGACGCGACGACGGACATGAGGTCCCATCCGCTCGATCGCTCGTTTTGGATGCGTTCGCTGGCGAGTTCCGCGCGGCCCCTGTCTCCTGCAGAAGCGGATGCAGGGAAATGCTCGAGCACCGTCGCGAGAGACGCGCCGCCGAGCCGTACACGCAACGTATCCCAGTGCAGACCATCACTGATCAGGAAGTTCCCGACGATCGTCGGCGACAACCCGCCGTGCACCGCCGCGTGATCCAGCTTGATCACCGCAACCTGCCGTCCACCGAGCATTCGCGGAGCGACAAGGCCATCAGGCTTCCGCTTTTTTTGCCAGGGATCGTCCGCTGCCGGCAGTCGGTGTGATCACAGCAGCCGTCAGACGCGCGGGCGGGGTGACGCGCGGGCGGGGTGACGGCTACCAGAACGACAGCAATGGCGTACTCCGCGTCATTCAGGAGGTTGGGAGAGTCGACCGTTTGATGACTTGGCGGTCCGCGAGAGCTATGGGCCGACGGCCGATCCCACGATCGTCTTGAGGGTCGAGATGACGTGAGGGAGGGCAGGTCCGGGCTGAGGCGCTTGTATGAGGTGAGTCTTGCCGCGGCTGGTTTCACGGACCTTCGGCACCCAGGCGTGGACTGTTATGGCGTACTCCACACCGCCGGACGCGAACAAGAAGATGAGGTGACCCGCGACCTCGCCGCCGCTCTGGCCACCGGTGGGCTCAAGTATTAGCTCGCCGTGGTGCCCGGACCAGCGAGCCCAGCCAAGCGACACGGCCCGAGCCCGGTTGGGGTTGAGTAGAACGTCGGTCGGGTTACGGACTGCGGGGTTCCCGGCGAAGTTCAGGCCAAAGAAGAGCCCCAGCGAGTCCGCGCCGACGCCGGCTTGGACGAGGACGTGTACGAAGTACGGGGGCGGGTACAGGGGCGCATAGGAGGTCGCGAACCACTCCTTGCCGTCCCACGCCGTGACGTTTTGCGTAGGCCCCTGTGGGCCTGGTAACGCAAAGACCTCGTAGCTCCATGCGGGCTGCTTGCACCGTTTGCTGGCGAGCGAGAGGTGCCCTGCGTTGGCGCACCCGGCCAGCACATAGTGTCGTGATTGTTTTCGTGAAGCTGGCACCCGGCGCGGGCAGACGGGACGGAGCAGCTTCGACTCGCGGCACTGCGCGAGCGCCGCACTCGGCGTCTGGATGGCAGGCACAGCAAGGCTTGCTGACTGTTCGTCCATCGCCGCTCTTGACGGGCGCTCGGACTCGGAATGCCTCGCGGTCCGGTCACGGTGTGTGCCCGCGTCGCCAGAGGAGACCACGACTAACGTCAATAACACTGCCGTGATCCACAGGAAGCCTCGTCCCCTCATATCGCAACGATCCTGACCGCATCCGACCGGTCGCGTGACGCGCGCTGCCGCGCAAGGACGCGGGGCGTCATCGGCGATCCCGACAAGCGGCGACTGCGTCTCGGACCACGACGACGACCCGCCCCGTAGACAACGAGGAGACCACGTCATTGGCAGCCGTAGGCGTGGCTTATCCGCACGCTGCGAAGGACCCGATTTGCTGCGGCGAGGACGGACTGCGGCACGGGAACGGAGCCAACGTAAGCCGATGCGGTAACAGCCTGGCTGCTGGGGAGGGCGACTTCCGAGGCGTAGTGATTCGGACCGACGGTGCGGGCGCGGCGCAGCTCGCTGTTGGACAGCTGCCATCGCTTCCATGGACGAGCGCCGCTCGTTATCGGCTCAGAGACGAGTTCTAGAAGGATTCCGTTTGGAGGCACAACGGTCGGCCCCTCGCGCTTGCCGAATCCGACCGGTAGCCGGTACGAAGCGAGAGCTAGATCACCGACCGGGTTGGTGCAGGTGCGGTAGTTCCCTCGCGCGACCGTCCAATGCCAGCCCTCCGGTAACGAAACGGTCAAGGCAGCCACACCGATGCGGCGTGTCGTGACGGATGCGCGGACATGTGAGCTGGCACCAGATCCCGAGCCTGGGGACTGACTGTGTGTTGCATCTCCAACTCCGCTGGAGGCCACGGCGAATGCCGAAAGCACAGCCGCGCTCGATGCCGTGAGGCCTCGCATCTAGGCACACGCTCCGAGTGGGGGACCACACGATGAGGCGTTCGCGATCCGTTTGATGATCTTCCCGGTCGGTCCGTACCAGAGTTCTCGGCCTGGGGTGAACGTTCGGCTGGTTTGGAAGGCGACGACGTTGCTGCTGACCGCGACGACGACCGGCTTAGCAACGTGACCTTTATGCGGATGATCGCTGATCGATTCGGACGGCCACAGTGCGACCTTGGCGACGCCGTCGGGAAAGACGAACACGAATCGATTCGCGGACGCGGCCCACGCGCGGCCTGCTGTGACCTGTGCCGCGATCATCGGTCCGCCGCTCATCGGATAGAGGTCGATTGAGCTGGCCGTCAGCACCGTGACGCGCCTGTTCGCAGGGAGCTTGGCGACCTGATGGCGTGTGGGTTTGAGGTGGGGAATCAGATAAACGCGTTGTCCCCACGGCGTCGTGGCAGCGAGTCGTACGAGGGAGGTCACGGCTGTGCCGAACCATCCCGTGTAAAGGGTGCTGTGTGATTGGTGTACGAGTTCCTTGTGCAGTGCGGGGCTGATGTCGTTCGCTGACTGCGGACGACGCAGCACTCCTAGAACTGATGTCAAAGGTCGAGTCGCGGCCGGGACCGCGGTTGCCGCGCTCCGAGTGGATCTCATCGTGCCCAACGCGTCGTGACTCGTGGGTAACCCCATTAGGAGCGCGGCGACCCCAATCGCTGCTGCGGTCGCCGCGCGCGGGGCCCTGGTCGATGTCCTATTCATCGGAACGCTCCTCGAGGCCCGCCGTGTCAGTGTTGACGTGGTCGGGTTGCGGAATTGGCTGCGCAGCACCAGCCGTCGAGTCGCGGCTGGCCGGCGGGTGGTAGATCGAACTGCTGTGCGATTCGCGAGGTTGCGGTGAGGCGCGGTTTTTGACCCGTTGCGAGGAATACCCATTCGTTTGCGGCGGGCCAGCTGGCCACGAGCCACTGGCCGTTGGGCGAAAATTCGACGTCATGGATGCCGGCACCTGACAGTGCGGTTGAGACCGCGGCGATCGATGCGCGGGGGCGGGGCGTAAGTCGAGCGATTTGGACGCCTTGTTGACGGACCAGGGCGACCTCCTGGCCGTCGGGTGATATCGATCCACCGATCACAGGGTTGCCGCGTGCGACCTTGATCGATGTTGCTGTTTGTCCGGTTGCTGTTAGTACTTGGGCGTGAGTACGGGTCAGGAGCAACATTCGGCTGCCGCTGGCTGACCAGGCGATCTTGATCACGGCTCTGACAGGTCTCGTCCAGATCACACGTCCGGTGTCGGCGTCGCGGAGAACTACGCGATCTTTGCGGATGTACGCGACCTGATAGGGATGATTTGGCCGCCAGGTGGGAGTGACATGTGCCACGTGCGCGGCGAACAGGTGATCATGGGTGCCGTCACCAGCGACGATCCGCAGCGAGCTGCCAGACAGGTACGCGACCCGAAAGCCGCTCGGTGCATACCAAACCGGGTCTGTAACCGCGGGACGCGAAATCGTCCATAGGACCTTGCCGCGTTGGGTCACTGCGGCGAGCCCGCGTGGAGACGCTACCGCGACGTAGCGGCCATGCGGGGACCAGGCCGCTTCGCGCCATGAACCGATCCGCGTGCGTGTGCCGTCCGCGCTGACGATCCAGGTTCCGCTGACGCTGGATACCAACAGCTTCCCGGGCGCCGGTAGAGACAGCAGCGGACGCGCGGGCGGTGGTCCGGATACGACGTGGCTGATCGCATGGCCGACGGTCGCGCCCGCCGGCGTGAGAGTGAGCGCCATAATCGCGGCGGTTACTGTGGGGACGACCATCAATCCCCAACGGGACGTTCGCCGGCGGCTTGGTGGGACACGTTCGCGGTAGGCGGAACGAACCACATCCCAGGCGCGCGCGTGAGCGCCGGGCTCATCTGGCGGTTGCAACCGCCGCAGTTCGTCTCCCAGGTTCACCGGTCGATGTCCTGTAGTTGGTTCTCGAGTGCGTCTAGGCCTCGGCGTAGCCGAGAGTTGACAGTTCCGCGCGGCAGCTCGAGCGCGCGGGCGATCTCACCGGGCGTGTATTCCAATACGTAACGGAGTACCACGACAGCACGTTGCTCAGCAGGCAGTGATTGGAGCGCAGCGAAAACCTGGGGGGAGTAACCATCGGTCGCCGGCTCGGGAGCGACAGCTCGGATCTCGGTCGGGTCAATTCCACTTTCCCGGCGTGCAGTCCGTGCGCGTGTCCAATCGATCGCGCGGTTGGCGACGATGGCGTTCAGCCACGGATCGAATCGACGGTGACGGTCGAACCGCTCAAGCCGCCGGACTGCCGCCAGAAATGCCTCCTGAGCGATGTCCTCTGCGGCTGCATGGTCGTTGACGATCAGATACGCCGTCCGATACGCGCGCGGCCAACAGCGGATGAAGAGTGCCTCGAGGTCGCTTTCGGAGCCCGCGAGAGCCCCGGTGATCAGCGACCGCTCACTGCGATCGCGCACGCCACTTCGGCTAGACAGCAAACGGGCGTGCCCAGCACTGCGGGCGCGACCGATGCCGAGAGCATGCTCGACAACGTCCGACACCGGGTCAACGACACGAATCATCGGCTACACCCATCGTCTCCTATACGAGTGACCCCGGGCCAGAGGTCCCGTCTATCCGATGGACCTTTCGCACCCCGCGAACCGTATGGGATGCATGCGCTCGAAGCGAGCAACAAAACTCGCAATGGCGATCGGCCTCGCTGCGGCGCTTGCTGTTCCCGCTCTTGCGCTCGGTGACCGCATGCCGCGACGGTCTGCGCCAACGGCTTTGCCCGTGACTTTGCCTTCGCTTCCGGCCGGCTGGACGGTCGTCGCAGATAGTCCCCAGGATCTCCGGCCAACCGGCACCCATGTTGAGACCCTCATCACCAGTTGGCGCTACCGACCCACCGAGGAAGGCCCGGCGAGCGTCATCCCGCCCGGAGGGACCATGATCAGCGTGGCGCTCTCGAGAAACCAGGCGTACCACGCACACAAGATAGATCTATGCGAGACGACCTACACGATGGCTGACTACCCCCGACGAACGCCTCCGCTGACGCTCCCGAGGACGACGACCGCCACGCTCGACGGGACACCCCATGTGAAGGAGTTTCGTCTGTTCGGCCGCTACCGCGACTCGTACAACTTCGAAGTGCGGGTGGACATCGACACATGCCGACCACTCGGCCCAGCCTGGAGGGCCTCCGAGCGGATCGTCCACGGACTTCGCCTCCCACAATGGCCGACCAGGAAGGACTGCTAGCTGCGTCCGTTTCGGCTAGCTCCGCGACTCTCGGCTAAAGGGCGCCGTTGCTCCGCCGGACCTATTGAGCCGTGCCAACCGTAGGGAACGCATGCGTCGTATTCGCGCGGTAGAGCTGACGCTCCTGATCGTCATCGCAACGGTCGCGATGGGCGGTCTCGTGCAACTGGTCCAACCACAAGTATCGGCCGGGCATAACGGTCCGCCGGCAAGAACCGAGCCGAACGCGACAGTGTCGCGAGCCGCGGCGGTCACTGCAGGGAGCTGTGCCTTGTCGCTCGTGCGCGGCCGACGCATTCGTGTGGCAGGCGGCGTTTACGCCCTCGCAGCCGGATACGCCTCCGTCTGGGCGCTGGCGCACGAAACGGTCAGCAAGCTCGATCCGACCAGTGGACTGGTGGTCGCCCGGATCCGCATCAGCGGCGACAGCGCGTACGGTCAGATTACGACCGTGCGGGCAGCGTCTGGGTGACGTCCTCGGACCGCGCCGACAGCGTCGTTGACCGTATCGATCCGGACACCGATCGGGTCATCGCGACGCTCCACCGTCCAGGCGCTCTCACCGGTATCGCGGTCGGATCTCACCGCGTTTGGGTCGCACAGCCACGGCACGGGGCGGGAAGGCTGATCGTGATCAATCCCCGCACCGACCGTGATGCCGGTCGCCCGATCAAGGTTGGACCCGGCCCAGGCCAAGTCATCTATGCGTTACGGCACATCTGGGTTCAGAACACGTCTCCTGCCTCTATAACGCGCGTCAACATCCACGGTGGCCACGGCACCACAGTTATTGACGCTGCCATACCGACCTCGAGCGCACCAGCTCCGGTGGCAATCGCGGGCGGCGACCATTCACTGTGGTCGCTCGCCAATGGATCACTGAACCGAATCGATCCCGCCGGCGTAACCCACCGAAGCGCCCGGCTTCCACGCGGCGTCGCGATCGCCCTCGGTGATCGCAGCGTCTGGGTGCTGTCCTACCCACGCTCGCGCTCCGCGGCTCTATTCGAACCAATTCCCGCAACCGCGACGCTCTCACAGATCAATCCACACAACGGGCGACCAAAAGCACGACCCGCTGCCCTCGGCATGCTGCAACCGATCGACATCGTCTTCATCCACCACGCGATCTGGATAGCCGACTACCACACCAGCACCGTCACGCGCATCGACCTCAGCTGCCGCCGGAAACGCTCATCACAAGCAATCACAACGAAATGGTGATTAGCGCGTTCACAGCTCGAGCGGCGCTACGGACAACCCTGTCCGGAGCGATGATCGCGGCTGTCGTTTCGGTGATGGCCGGCTGCGCAGAAAGCGGGTCGCCGCGCGCGCTTACCCGTGCGACGGTCGCCGCCTGCCGAGGCGATCGAACTCCCCAACACTGTGCAGCTGACCTGATCAAACTGATCGCAGTCAAAAGCATCCGTCTCACCGCCCACACGTCGGTGCACGTTGAGCAGAGCTGTCGCGATGCCGCCCGCCAGACCCAGCTCACCGTAATCTGCCCGCCGATCGCACCAGCCGGTGGCGTCATCAACGACCCGAACCTATGGGGCCCGCAGATCGTGACCGCGAACTCCTACTCCGTTTCGCTCAACAACGGGATGAATCCCGGCTTCATCCACTGGGAGTTCGGCGCGATCGAAGGTCCCATCAACAAGCTATGGGTCTTCGATCGCAGCCAATGGGCCGCGACAGGCACACCTCCGCCAGTACGAAAACTCGGAACAACGGACATAGCCGGCTACCGGATCACGTCCTTCGCCTTCCCGGAGAACGACGGACAACTCGCCGGCCACGACCTCGCTACCGCATCCCAAAACGGAATCTCATACTTCGTCTCGCTGCACTACCACACCCACAACGACGCCAACATCGCAATCCTGCTCTCGATCCTGCTCGCAAACAAGGGATCGCACCGACTCCCGCAACGCTCCTAGGGACAACGTCCGGCAGGTCCGAACCCGTTGAAGCCGGGGCCGACATCACGTGGGGCGAAGCGTGGCAGCCGGAAGCAACCAAGACCAAGCGCCAGACTGCTTCGTCGCGCCGACGAAGAAGAGAACCACGTGCTTCTGCCTTGCGCACCGGACACCTCGAAGCAGAACGCAAAGCACATGCTCGTCCCACTGAGAGAGGATGACTGTTGCTGTGCCGGACGCACAGACGGGAGTGTCCGGATAACTGTGTAGGCATCTGATCTCGAAAGGAGAGATCGATGTCCAGCACAATCACAACCAGGTTGGATGAGGACCAGGATCCGGAGAGCGCCGGCGTGGCGCGGAGCGAGCCCGTAGGGCGAGCGCAGCGACGCGCTCGCGCTGCGCGCCGATCGGATCCTGACCCGGTCGC
>DATAUP010000074.1:0-42395 GCA_036268195.1 Solirubrobacteraceae bacterium | reverse complement strand
ATGGACCCCGCCAACGGCGCGGAGGCCGTGCGCGAGTCGCTGCTGGACGTCGAGGAGGGCGCCGACATGATCATGGTCAAGCCCGCGCTCCCGTACCTGGACGTGATCCGGCGTGTGAAGGACGCCACCGGGATGCCGCTGGCGGCTTACAACACCGGCGGCGAATACTCGATGCTCAAGGCCGCCGCGCAGGCCGGCTACATGGACGAGCGCACCTCGGTGCTGGAGGCGCTGACGGGGATCAAACGCGCCGGCGCCGACATCATCATCACCTACCACGCAAAGGACGCCGCAAAGTGGCTGTAGAGGACGGAATCCAAGAGCCCACCGGTAGCGGTTTCGGGCCCAAGCTGCGCGCCCGCAAGGACGGCGCCGCGATCGTGCTGGACGACCTCGACAAGCGGCTGCTCAACCTGATGCAGGGTCAGTTCCCGATCGCCCCGCGCCCCTATCAGCACGTTGCCGGTGAGGCCGGGGTCGCCGAGGAAGAGGTGCTCACGCGCATCCAGCGCCTGCTCGACGAGCGCATCATCCGCCAGGTCACGCCGATCTACGACACGCGTGCGCTGGGCTACAGCTCGATGCTCGTGGCCGCGAGGGTCGATGCCGATAACCCGTGGCGCGCCGCCAACGTGATCAACGAGCACCCGGGCGTCTCTCACAACTACCTGCGCAATCACGACTTCAACATCTGGTTCACGATCGCGACCGAACCCGATTCGCCGATCGGTCTCGAAGACACGCTGGCGCGTCTGGGCGAGCTCGCCGGCGCCGAGTCGATCCGTCAGCTCCCGACCCTGAAGCTGTTCAAGATCCGCATGGACCTCGAGATGGAGAAGGGCACGGAGACGCTCGCCAAGGCGGCGACCGAGGCGGTCGCGCCGGCTGAGGTCGCGCCCCAGCCCTACGACGAGTTCGACAAGGCCGTGATCCGCGCGACCCAGGGCGACATGCCCGTGATCTCGGAGCCGTACGCGCCCGCCGCGGCTCAGCTCGGCATCTCCCAGGACCAGTTGCTCGCGCACCTGGATGGCATGGTCGAACGGCGCCTCCTGCGCCGCGTCGCAGCGATCCTGTTCCACCGCCGTGCCGGCTTCAGTGCCAACGGCATGGGCGTCTGGAAGGTCCCGGCCGACCGCACGATGGAGCTGGGAATGCAGATGGCGCAGTTCCGCGGCATCTCGCACGCTTACGAGCGTCCCACCTACGCCGACTGGCCCTACTCGGTGTTCACGATGGCTCACGGCCGCTCCAAGGAGGAGTGCGACGCGATCCTCGATTCGATCGCCGAAGAGACCGGCATCACCGAGCGCGCGACGCTGTACTCCTCAACCGAATTCAAGAAGATCCGACTCCTGTACTTCACCGATGACTACCGCAACTGGGAACGTCGGTACTGCGGCGTCTAGCTCGCTCTACGGGCGAGCCCAACGTGTGATTCCGGGTGGAGTCAACTCGCCCGTGCGGGCGATGCGCTCGATCGGCCGCGACCCGATCTTCATCGCCTCCGGGTCCGGCTCGCGGATCAAGGATGTCGACGGCAACACCTATATCGACTGGGTCTGCTCGTGGGGCCCCCTGGTCCTCGGCCACGCTGAACCACAGGTGCTTCACGCGATCACCAGAGCGGCCGCCGAAGGCAGCACCTACGGCGCCCCGACCGCGGGCGAGGTACAGCTCGCCGAGGAGATCGCCGAACGGCTGCCGTCGGTCGAGATGGTGCGGATGACCTCCTCCGGGACGGAGGCGAGCATGAGCGCGGTCCGCCTCGCCCGCGCGGTGACCGGGCGCGAGAAGCTGCTCAAGTTCGCCGGCGCCTACCACGGCCACGTCGACGGCCTGCTCGCCGAGGCCGGCTCCGGCGTCGCCACCCAGGGGATTCCCGGGAGCCCCGGTGTCCCCGCCGCCGCGACAGCCACGACGATCACGATCCCCTGGAACGACCCGGACCAGCTCGCCGCGGCGTTCGCTCAGCACGACTTTGCCGCCGTCCTGTTCGAGACGGTCCCCGCCAACATGGGCGTGGTTCCCGCCAAGCCTGGCTACCTGGCCAGACTTGCGGCTGGCGCGCGTCAGAACGGCGCCCTGATGATCGCCGACGAGGTGATCACCGGCTTCCGCGTCGCCCGCGGCGGCGGTCAGGGGCTGCTTGGCCTCGACCCCGATCTGACGATCATGGGCAAGATCGTCGGTGGCGGCTTGCCCGCTGCGGCCTACGGCGGCCGCCGCGAGCTGATGCGCCGGATCGCGCCCGCTGGCGACGTCTACCAGGCGGGCACCCTCTCCGGGAATCCGCTCGCCGTAGCCGCCGGCCTCGCGACGCTCGCGCAGCTCGACGATGACGCATACGTGAGGCTCGCAGGGCTGACTGAGCGGCTCGCCGTAGGCCTGCGCGAAGCAGCGGCGAGCGCGGGCCGCCACCTCGCTGTGCAAAGCGTGACGGGCCTGGTGACCCCGTTCTTCACCGACGCCGATGCCGTCGCCGACTACGCGGGCGCTGCGCTGGCTGACCAGACGGCCTACGGGGCGTTCTGCCGCGGGCTGATTTCGCGAGGGATTTACCCACCGGCGTCACAGTTCGAGGCGTGGTTCCCCTCATTGGCGCATTCCGAGCGCGATATCGAGCTCACCGTCGAGGCGGCCGCGGAGGTCTTCGAGGAGCTTCCCGCGTGAGCGCTGCCAACGCCTATGCCGCGGTGATCGGCGACATCGCCCGCGGGGCGCGTCTGCACTACGAGAACGCGGGCTCGTCCGACCCGGACCTGGATCTGCTGCTGGGCGACCAGAGTTACGCGATCGGCCTCGCGAAGTTGGCTGCGATTGGCGACATCGAGGAGACGGCGCGCCTCGCGGACCTGATCTCGCATCTTGCGCAGCTGCACGCCAACGGAGAAAGCGCTGCTGCTCTAGAGCTTCTGGCGGCCGCCGAGGAGCGGCTCGGCGGGACACTGGTGGGGGAGCAGCACTCCTAACCGGCTTTGACTGTAGGCTTACGCCTCGCGCCGCTGAAGAGCAAAATGAGTCACCGTAAGTAGATGCCAGCAGACCGCCACAAGCAATCTTCCAAGTACACCGCTGACCGCGGGATGCCGGGAGCCTTCGAGGGCGAGACCGTCACCAGGCGCCGGTTCATGGGCGCCGTGACTCACAGCGCCGGCGGCATCGCAGCGGCCGCATTTGGCCTGCCGGCGCTGGGCTTCGCGATCGGCCCTATCTTCAAGCGCCAGCCGTTCCAGTGGCAGATCGCCGGCAAGCCCGACGACTTCACCGAGCTCAACTACGTCACCAAGGTGCTGACGATCGTCGAGGGCATCGGTCAGGTGGGCCAGTCGCTCGCCTACATGCGCAAGCGTGACCCCGCGATCGACACCGAGCCGCACGACCAGTACAACAATTACATCGCGCTGTCCTCGCGCTGCATGCATCTCGGCTGCCCGGTCCGCTACGTCGAGGCCGCCGAGCGTTTCATCTGCCCGTGCCACGGCGGCGTCTACAACTTCCGGGGCGAGGTCGCCGGCGGGCCGCCGGTGCGTCCGCTCGACCGCTTCTATACCTACGCGCCGCCTGCGGGCCATCCAGGCCACGGCTACGTCTACATCGGCCCGCGCTACTCGGTGAACTCCGAACTGCAGCGCTTTGCGCCGCGTGACCCGGGTGAACCGCTCGACGGTATTGGCCAGTACCTGTATCCGTCGCGCTTCGACACATCGAAGCTGCCGCCGACGACCCACCTGCCGCTGCCCCCCGCCGTGCCTGGAACGAGTTCCTGATGCCGCTGCCGAAACTGCCCAGGCGTCCCGCCCCGACTGAGACGCCGGCGCCAGAAGCGCCGATGCATCCGATCGACGCCGCGGCCGAGGCCGGCATAACGGTCGTCGACTGGATCGACGAGCGCACCCAGATGTCGCAGGGCGTGCGCTGGTTGATGTTCCGCAAGGTGCCGAAGGGGATCAACTGGGCATACACGCTCGGCTCGGCGACGATGTTCGCCTTCCTCAGCCAGGCGGTCACGGGCGTGTTCCTGGCGATGTACTACCGCCCGGACGTCAACGGCGGCGCGTACGAGTCGATCCGCAACATCAACGACAACGTCTTCCTCGGCCAGTTCGTGCACGGCATGCACAAGTGGGGCGCGTCGGTCATGATCATCCTGATCTTTCTGCATATGGCCCGAGTGTTCTTCTTCGGCGCCTACAAGTATCCGCGCGAGCTGACCTGGATCATCGGCGTGGTCCTGCTGATCCTCACGCTCGCGATGGGCTTCACCGGCTATCTGCTGCCCTTCGACAGCCGCTCTTACTGGGCGACGATCGTGGGCGTCAACATCAACAACACGGCGCCGTTCCTCGGCCCGTACATCGGTGACTTCCTGCGTGGCGGACCTGAGTTCGGCGCGACGACGCTGTCGCGGTTCTACGCGATCCACATGCTCCTGATCCCGGGAATCATGGCGGCACTGATCGGCTTCCACCTTTACCTGGTCACGAAGCTCGGCATCTCCGCGCCGCCGTGGCTGGAGGCGCACGAGCCCGAAGCCGTGATCGAGACGGTCGAGGTCTAGCGATCCCATGAATCAGGCCGAGAAGGAGCAATACCTCCGCGAATACTCGCTGCTGAAGAACGAGGGCAAGCCGTTCTTCCCGTATGCAGTCGCCAAGGACTCGCTGATGGCGGTCATCGTCATGATCGTGATCATGCTGCTGTCGCTGCTGTTCGGCGCAGAACTCGGTCCGAAGGTCAACCCACTCTCCACGACCTACGTGCCGCGGCCGGACTGGTACTTCTTCTTCCTCTTCGAGGTGCTGCGCGTGATGCGCAACGTCCCGAAGTTCACGCCGATGGCAACGATCGGCGTGCCGACCCTCTGCATGATCGGCCTGTTCCTGCTGCCGCTCTACGACCGCAGCCCCGAGCGCCTGATCACCCGTCGCCCGCTGGCACTCGCCGCCGGCCTGACGACGATCGCCTGCATCGCATACCTCACCTTCGCGGGTGCCAGCACCGGCTCACCGAACAACGGCCCAACCCTACCGGTGCCGGCCGGTCTGACAGCGCAACAGAAGGCGACCTTCCTCGCGGGCGAGGTCATCATCGGTGAGTCCGGCTGCGAGGGCTGCCACCAGATCGGCAGCAACGGCAACAACGGTCCCGGACCGCCGCTAACCCACATCGGCGCGAAGCGTGACGCGGCCGCGATCGCCTCCACGCTCAAGAACCCGACGGCACCGATGCCTTCCTTCCAGGGCTTGGCAACGAGCTCGCCGAAGAAGTTCGAGGATCTGGTCCAGTTCCTCTCAGAGCTCCAATAGAGCCTGCCGCCGCCACCGCACGCGTATGGCGGCGGCGGATCTGCGCGGACGCTTGTCTTGCGGCAGACTCTCTTCCATATGACGAACGCATCTGACCCCAACGGGACGGGCGGGCCCGAATCCGGCACGCTCGCCGAGCCGCAGGTGCGGGCGATGTTCGATCGCATCGCCGGCTTCTATGACCGCCTCAATTCGGTGATGACCGCCGGGATGCACCACCGCTGGCGGCAGCGCACGGTCGAATTGGCACGGGTCGGTCCCGGTGGTCACGTGCTCGACGTGGCGACTGGCACCGGTGATCTGGCTTTTGCGCTCGCGCATGCGCTTGGGCCGCAGGGCGACGTCGTCGGCGCTGACTTCGCTGAGCAGATGCTCGAGATCGCGCGGCGCAAGGCTGACGCTGGCGCCGCTGGGCCTGACAGCGCGGCGATCCGCTTCGAGCAGGCCAACGCGCTGCTGTTGCCGCACGCGACCGACGAGTTCGACGCCGCGACCGTCGGCTTCGGCGTGCGCAACTTCTCCGACCTGGATCAGGGCCTGCGCGAGCTGGCGCGCGTAGTGCGCCCCGGTGGGCGCGTCGTGATTCTCGAGATGACGACACCGCAGCGCTGGCCGCTCTCGACATTCTTCAAGCTGTGGTTTGACCATGTCGTGCCGTTGCTGGGGCGCGTGGCCGGCGACTCTGATGCTTACACGTACCTGCCCAATTCGGTGCGCCGCTTCCCGGGGCCGGAGGAGCTCGCGGCTCGCATGGCCGCGGTCGGCCTCGGTGACATCCATTACGTGCTGACCGCCGGCGGCATCATCGCGATGCATGTCGGTACCGTGTTGGCGTGAGCACGCCGGGGGCAGCGGCGGTCGAAGCGGTGACCGAGGCGGGCGGTGCCGGCACGGCGCTGGTGATGTCGCGCGTCGAGGGTCGCATGGTCGAGCTTGTCTCCGGCCACGGCGAGCTGCTCGCTCGCCACGGCCGTGAGACGATCACTGCCGGCGGCAAGCGGCTGCGCCCTTTGCTGGTCTGCATTGCCGCCGGGGTACCGGTGGCAGAGAGCGATGACCTGGTCAGGGCTGCTGTCGCAGTGGAGCTCGTGCACGCAGCGACGCTCGTCCACGATGACGTCATCGACGGTGCGGACCTGCGCCGCGGGCGCCCGACCGTCGTCGCCTCGGGTGGGCGGCTGCTGGCGCTCGCCACCGGTGATCTGCTGTTCTCGCGAGCATTCGCCGAGCTTGCGGCCGGCGGCCAGATCGAACCGATCCGGATCCTCTCGGCCGCAGCATCTTCGTTGGCCACCGGTGAGCTGATGCAACGCGACGATTCCTGGAACGTCGAGGTCAAGCAGGAGCGCTACCTCGAGCGCTGCCGCCTCAAGACCGGTGTCCTGTTCCGCGCCGCCTGCGAACTGGGTGCGCTGGCCGGCGGCGCGCCGATCGAGGCGGTCGGCGGCTTCGGCGAGCGCATTGGAGTCGCCTTCCAGCTGCTCGACGACATCCTCGACGTCACCGGACCGCCGGAGCGTACCGGCAAGCCCCGGGGCGCCGACCTCTTGGACGGCACCGTCACACTGCCGCTGATCGAAGCGCGCAAGCGCAACCCACAGCTGACCGGGCTCGACCTGCGCGGGCTGGAGCGTGCGGAGCAGGCTGCGGCCGTGTGCGATCGGATCGAAGCCACGGGCGCGCTTGAGTTCGCACGCGAGCACGCGCTGGGCGTCGTCGCTGAAGCGAAGGCGGAACTGCCGATCGGACTGGCCGAGGCGCAACGGGCAGCGCTGGAGTTGGTCGCCGATGGCGTCGTCGAGAGGTACTCGTAGCCGCGAATCGGCGCGGGCTTTGTCTTCGCTCGCTCGCGTACGTCCGTACGCGTCGCGGGGGGCCTATCCGGCCCCGGTCGATGCGGGGGCTACGAGGAGACTAAAAGTCTTCAGGCAGGATGAGGCCCGCATCCAGTGCGGACACAAAGCGGTCGATGTCGGCCGCCATGTTGGCCTGCGTGAGGCGCTGCAGGTCAGCGATCATCTCGGTGAGGCCCTCGTCGAGGTGATCCTCGAGCCGCTCGACCTGGAGCCGGCTGAACGTGCCGGTCTCGGCCCAGCCACAATTGGGGCACTCGAGCATCAGATCCCACTGTCCCTCCGGAGTCTCGTTCCAGCTCAGCGGTTGAACCAGGTCGGATTCGCAGTTCGGGCAGCTCTGCAGGTTACGCCGGTCGGTGTCGACCTCGTTGAAGCGGATCACTTCGATCGTCCGCCCGCTGGGGAGGACGATTCGGCGGACTGCGTGCTTTTCGTGTGGGTTCTGACTCATCATCAATCTCGTCTGACAGAAGACCTATCGGCGCGATTCGGGAAAGCCTTGAGCCCCGATTCGGGAAAGCCTTGAGCCCAGTTCGTCGGGCTGCTCGCGGTCTGTACCCCTGAGAGGGTTTGACCAAACGCCGCTGCGAGTTCACAAGCCCGTCTCGCCAGGGCTGGGCGCGACCGCTAACCTTCGCCCTACTAGCAATCGCGAAGGAAAGTCGGCATGTTCGCAAGCCCATGGAAGGACGCTCTGATCGTCCTGGTGATCGTCCTCTTGTTCTTCGGCCCCAAGCGCCTCCCGGCGCTGAGCCGTTCGATCGGGGAGAGCATCAAGGAGTTCAAGGGTGGTATCGCGCAGGCGACGGACTCGGATGAGAAGAAGTCCGAGATCTCCACAACTGCCCCTGAGTCGCCGTCCTCCACTTCCACCAGCGCCACTACCGAGCACACAAACGCGTAGCGCTCCAGCGCGGCGCATACGGCTGTTATCAGGCCTATGAAGCTCCGGCCCATCGGCCATGAAGACCGGCTGAGCATCATCGACCACCTCGATGAGCTCCGCACCCGGCTGATCATCTGTGTCGGCGCGTTGCTGGTCGTGTTCTGTATCTGCTTCTGGCAGAACCATCCGCTGCTGAACGCGCTTAACAAGCCGCTGCCTGCCGCGGCCAAGTCGGGGCTGGGTAACCAACCGAAGTTGGACGCGACGCTCGGGCAGACGCTGCAACACGCCTCGTTCGACGTGTCAAAGCTTGCCGGTTACCTCGCGGACAGCAAGGGCGTCAAACGGGGCGCGGTCACCTCCGCTCAGGCGCTCAGTCGCGACCTGCACAAGGCGAGCGTCGAATACCCGAAGACAGCCGACCAGCAGGAGAAGCCGATCGTGATCGGCGTGGGCGAGGGCTTCACCACGACGATGCTGATCGCGGCCTACTTTGCGTTGCTGTTCACGCTGCCGCTGATCCTCTATCAGGTGTACGCGTTTGTGTTGCCGGCACTCAGCAAACAGGAGCGGCGAGTTGCCACGCCGACGATGATTGTCGCGCCGCTGCTGTTCGTCATGGGAGCCGTGTTCACCTACTTCGCCATATTGCCACCGGCGATCCACTTCCTGCAGGGCTACAACAACAAGGAGTTCCAGGTTCTGGTCTCGGCCGGGTCGTTCTACAAGTTTGAGATCCTGCTGCTGATGGGGATCGGACTCGCCTTCCAGGTCCCGCTGTTAGCGCTCGGTTTGCAGAAGGTCGGGGTCATCAGCGCGAGCACTCTTACGCTCAACTGGCGCTACGCTTTAGTGCTGATAGCGGTTATTGTTGCCGCTCTTCCGGGGGTGGATCCAGTCACGATGACGATGGAGACGCTGCCGCTCGTTGGTCTCTATGTCGCAAGTATCGTGATGCTGAAATGGGTCGAACATCGCAACCACAGACGTGCCCTCGCGGAGGCATCTCGCGCTGCCAAGGCCAGCGACTCCGGCGTGAGCTAGCTCACCTGCCCTTCGGCTCGTTCTTCGACCATGCTCTTTGATCTCCGCAGTCGCGGGCGCCGTCATACGGTTCGCGTGATCTATCTCTTTCTGGCGCTCGTCATGGTGGCCGGCCTCGTCCTCGTCGGCGTCGGCACCGGCTCCAACCAGGGCGGCCTCTTGAACGCCTTCACCAACAACGGCTCCGGTGGTGGCCAGGGCCAGGTCATCGACCAGCAAACCGCCAACGCGTTGAAGGCGACCAAGAAGCACCCCAACTCGGCCTCCGCCTGGTCGAGTCTGGTGCTCGCGCGCTACAGCGCCGCAGGCATCGGCAGCAACTTCAATAGCACCACCGGTGCCTACAGCGCCGGCGGCAAGAAGCAGTTGCAGGACGCCGCCGACGCGTGGTTGCAGTATCTGAAGGTCTCCAACGACAAACCGTCGTTCGAGACGTCGGTACTCGCCGCCCGCGTGTACCAGAACATCGCGCAGTGGGCCAACGAGTCGAACGCCTGGGAGTACGCCGTGCAAACTCAGCCCGCCGGCTCCGCAACCTCGTTGAAGCCATATCTCTGCCTGTCGCTCTCCTCCTACGCGGCCAAGCGGACCAGTCAGGGTGACCTCGCCGCCGCTAAGGCGGTCAAGCTCACGCCGAAGCTCCAGCGCCTGACGCTGCAGTCGACGCTCAAGAGCGCCAAGTCGTCGACGACGACGGCCCAGGAGACGCTCGCCGAGGAGTGCTGATCGCGGCTTCCGCGGGACCCCGAGGTCCGCGTCGCGCCGCTAACATCGTCTTCCCCGGGCCGTTAGCTCAATTGGCAGAGCAGGGGACTCTTAATCCCAAGGTTGCAGGTTCGATTCCTGCACGGCCCACTCCAAAAGCCCCGCGTATCGGGGCTTTTCCTTTTTCTCTGGGATCGGACAATTGCCGATATGTCCCCAATATGTCCCGAGCTCGGCGTAGGATGTCGCTTCCGATGTCCACGCTGAGGACACCCACAGGACATGTATTCCGTGTCGACCGGGCGCGTGGGCCGGCCTGGTACGCGAAGTTCCGGTTGCCTGACGGGCGGCAGGTGCAGAAGAAGATCGGGCCGGCCTGGAGCGATCGGGGCCGGCCGCCTGCCGGGTACTTCACCAAACGGCTCGCGGAGGACTGGCTGCGGGACGTCCTCGACGAGGCTCGCAGGGGAACATTGCCAGGGCTGGTCCGCACCGGCGCGACGTTCGCCGACGCTGCGGCGGAGTATCTGCGCTACGTGGAGCAGGACCGCCTCTGCAAGCCCTCGACGGTGCAGGGCTACCGCTCGGCGATCCGCGCGCATCTGCTTCCCGCGTTTGGCTCGATGCCGGTCGAGGCTGTGACCCCCGAAGTGATTGAGCGCTGGCTGATCGGCTTTGACGGCTCGGCCAGGACGCGAAACAAGCTGTTGATCCAGCTGCACGGGATCCTCGGCCGCGCGAAGAAGGTCTATCGGCTTCCGGGCAACGCCGCCACCGAGGTCGAGCGTTCGCCCCAACGGCGCTCAGGAAACATCGACGTGTTCTCTCCCGAAGAGGTGTGGGCGCTCGTGCGGGCTGCCGCGTCTGAGCAGGACGCCGCGATCTACCTGACGGCAGCGTCACGGGCCTGCGCATGGGCGAGCTGCTGGCGCTGTGCTGGCGCGACGTCGACTTTGCCGGCTCGAACGTCCGCGTGCGGGCGAGCTACGCGGGCGGGCACCTGACTACGCCGAAGTCCGGGAAGGTCCGCGCGGTGCCGATGGCCCCCGATGTGGCGGCGAAGTTGGCGCGACTGTCGGAGCGCGGTGAGTTCGTGAGCGACGACGACCTAGTCTTCGCCAGCGATCTCGGTCGCTACCTGGACGGCTCGGCGCTGCGGCGGCGCTATGTGGCCGCGTTGCAGCGCGCCGGACTGCGTCGGTTGCGCTTCCATGATCTGCGACACACCTTCGGTACGCGCATGATCGGCAAGGCCGATATCCGCCGGGTCCAGGAATGGATGGGCCACGCCGACGTCCAGACCACGATGAAGTACCTGCACTACGCGCCGCGTGCCGAGGACGCGCTGTTGGTGGCTGAGGCCTTCCGTCTCAGAGAGCCGACTCCGCCCTCCAATTCGGCGTTGGCTTCCTAAGCCTCTCGCTTTCTACCGACCCGGCGCGCGCCAAGTCTCTCACTGAGGGCTGTCAGCGCACAGTGGTGTGTGGGAGTTGTTGGAGGGCGTCTTCGAGTTCGGGGCGTAGGAATCGCCAGGTGCGGCCGAGTTTGCGTCCGGGGAGGATGCCTCGGCGGGCGTATTCCTTGACGGTGTAGGGCTTGAGTTCGAGGAGTGTGGCTACGTCTTGGACGGTCATGACGTCTTCCCGTGTGATGCCCATTAACGTAATCTACCACGGATTACGTTGATTACGGTAGTCTGGACTTATGAACGAGACCACTGGTAGCGCTGAGCCGGAGTCCCGTGATGATCGTTGGTTGACGTTGGCGGAGATCGCTGAGGAGTTGCGTGTGAATCCTGCGACGGTCAGGTTGTGGGTGCGTAAGGGGCAGCTTGAGGCGACGCGTGCGGGGATGCGTAAGTTGATCGTTCGCCGTTCTGAGCTTGAGCGGATGCTCGCCTCCGCCAACCCGACTGCTGGCAAGGTTCCGGACCCAGCGGTGTCTGAGTCGCCGTTTACCGCGAACCCCGGGCCGGAGGTTCTACCGAACGACGAGGGGCTGGCACCGAGGTTCGTGCCGCCGGTCGGGACGCGTGAGAGCGTCAACGCCCTGGTGGACGTTGCCAGTGAGAGCGTCGCGAGGGCGTTTAGGGCTAGCGAGCTTGCGCCGCCGAGCGCCGGGTATCCGGACAGGTTGCGTGCGATCGCAGATGGTTTTGAGCATCTCGCGGCAACTGTGTTGCATGCGGCGAGGACGAGCGATGTGAGGTGGGAGGGCCGTCATGACTGGGGACCGGAAACTCTGCCGTATGAGGTCCGCCCTGGTGGTAACCGTCCGTCGGGCGATGGCCTGTGGGACAGGTTTGATGCAGCGTTCACGGCGCTCGGTGACGCGATGGCCGGCTCGGAGATCGTTGTGGTCGGTCAGGCGTTTCGCGAGGCCTCCGATCAGCTGCTTGCGGTTGCCGATCGACTCGCTCAGAACGATGCTCAGCGGGCTGATCGGACTGTCGGATGACCGGGATCACCGTGGGCGCTCAGCGGTCGGAGCCAGCTATAGCTAGTGCCGTGATTTCGCCTGCGGCTCATCAGGGCACTAGCGCTGGCCCCTCCGGGGAACGGCAACAAGCCTCGGCCCCGGATCGGAGTGGCAAACGTCGTGTGAGGGCGAAGGTCCCGCGATCAAAGCGCCTTGACCTGCGCGTGTCTGAAGACGAGCTGATCGAGTTGCGGAGGTTGGCTGGGGAGCGGGGAATCTCGATTCAGCGGATGCTGGTTGATGACGCGCTCACCCGACGCACCAGCCGCGGACAGGGCGGGTTGGATGGTGTTGTGATCGATGACCTGGTTGGTGAGCTGATGCGGTTACGTGGCGACCTCGGTCGTGCCGGTAACGCAGCGAACCAAGCTGTTCGTGACGCCCGCCGGCTCGACTCGGAGACCCATCGAGCGATGCGACTGAGCGAGGCGCTCGAGGCGGTGAACGAAATCGCGGCCGTGGCTATACACGTCCGGAAGGCGGCGACAAGTCTGGGGCGACTGAGGTGATCCCGAACATCACCCGCGGCGGCGATATGAACGGTGTCATCGCGTACCTCGCCGGCCCGGGGAACAAGAACGAGCACGAGAACCCGACACTGATCACGGCGAGCACGCAGATCGCGTCGGAGGCCAGCTTCAAGACACCCAAGCTCGACAGTCGCCGCAACCAGCGATGGCTAGCCAGTGCGCTCGACGCGCCGAGGGTCGTGTGGGGCCGTGAGGTCAGGCGACGCGACCAGGCCAGCGGTGAACTGAAGCCCGCACACGTGTGGCACTGCTCACTAACCCTGGCCCCCGGTGAGAAGCTGACCGACACCGAGTGGGGCTACATCGGCTCACAGTTCGTGAAAGCGATGAAGTTCGACACCTGCGAATGGGCGCTCATCAAACACGGGGCCGACCGGAGGCGACTGGCTCGATCACGCGCACCTGGTCGTGAACCTCGTGCAAACCGAAACCGGCAAACCCGCCAGGGTCCACAACGACTTCAAACGAGCCCAAGCAGCCTGCGCGAAGATCGCCCGCAACTACGGTCTGACCCCGCTGGCCGGTCAGCAACGCCACCTACCCGAACCGGAGCGACGACAGGTCGCACCACGCCGGCTCACACAAGGCATTCGACACGAGATCGCCAAACGCATCTTCGAGCAACTCAACGGACACCTCGACAACGACCGCCAGCTGGCAGAAGCCGGACTGAAATACATCCCCGCCAAACGCGGCGGCGCGATCGCGCTACTAGAACGCCGTGATATCGCGATCCCGGTCAGCGACCTACAAGCCCGCATCTACGAGAACGCAGTGGCAGTCGAGCTCCAACGCCAAGCGGCCGAGCGCCAGGTTGATGGTCGTGAGCGGTCTCAGCGAGAGGGCCTTTCTCCCGCCGTCGCCCAACCCGAAACCGGCTGGCGCCACAACGATGATCATGGCCTCGATCGCTAACGACGAGCCAATCAGTGCGGATTAGTGGCCGTCAGATCCGTAAGGGAATCGCTTGACCTCGGTGCGCCTCGAGTACAGCGTTGAGCTCGTCCACTTGACCCTGCACCTTGGCGTGGTACCTCCTGAAGTTGGGGCCTACAGGTTTCCGCGGCCGCGGGAAACGTCGGAACAGCGATGGGCTGGTGATCCGGAGCGCGAATCAGGGTTACAGGGGACTGTCCGGCGCCGAGCTGCACTTCAAACCGTTCGATGTCAGACCACTGAATGCGACGCGGGGTCAACCGCCCACCCAGGATGATTTTCACCCCCGTGGGCTCCTCATATAGCCCGCGCCGCCATACGTCGGCCGTGACTATGGCGAAAAGCACCGCGAGGACCCCTGCGAGGCCCGGAGCCCGCGAACCGAAGATTGCCGCACCCAAAAAGAACGCGGCGGCCACACCGAAAAAGGTGAGCATCGCCGTCCTGTACTGAGGGCGCCAAGTGCGCGCCTCAGATAATCCCGTGTTGCGATGTGTGGGCTCTGGCGGCATCTCCTACCCCTGCTTATCGGCAAAAGCCAGTTCGGGAGATATCTTGGGACACGTATCCGTTCCGCCGCCGATCCCCACCCTGGCCTCCTCGCCGACACGACAGCCAATCAGCGAGGATGGGCGGCCGTCGGTCCGTCGTCGATCACTTTGGCCTGGTGCGCGGCGAGTACTGCGTTGAGCTCGTCCACTTGAACCTGAACCCGGGTGTGGTATTTCTTGAACTTCGGCTGTATGGCTCTTCGCGGTCGGGCGAACGTCGGAACAGCGATGGCCTGGTGGTCTGGCGCGCGAATCAGCGTTACGGGGGACTGTCCCGCGCCCGAGCGCGCTTCAAACCTTTCGATCTCGGACCACGGAATGCGACGCGGGGTAAACCGCCCGGGCCGGATCATTTTCACTCCCGTCGGCTCTTCATATATTCCGCGGCGCGATACGTCGATCGCGTACACGCCGAAAATCAACGCGAGGACGACTGCGAGTCCGGGTGCCTGCGAGCCGAAGATTGCGAAACCTAAAAAGAATGCCGCGAATGCACCGAAAAAGATGAGGGTGCCCGTCCTGGACGGAGGGCGCCAAATGCGGGTCTCAGATAGCCCCGTATTGCCTTGCGTGGACCGTGACTGCATTTCCGTTATTTCAACTTGTCGACAGCGAATCCGATGCCAACGCCAGTGGCACCGACTGCAGCGCCGAACACCTTCAAAATGCCTTTCGATGCCTCGTCTTCCGTGAGATCCGGGAATCCCGCGGGGAAAGTAAAGACCGCGTCGACAACAGCCCCATGGACGGTGAAGTGGCCCGTAACGGCATTCAGTCCTTGGGCCGCGGCCCAGACACCGAGGGCCGCGTTAGCCGCCCCTCCGACAGAGGCGACTGTCACGTCTACCACCCCGTCTACTCCTGGCACGAACTGCGCAGCGAGAAACGTGATCTCTAGGGCCGTACCTGGGTGCTTCCCGACATCATGCACCACCTCCTTGAGGCCACGGAACTCCGTTTCGAGGCCTCCCTTGAAAGCGAGCCCCACCTTCTTGACCCCCACCAACTCCACCTTGGCGCCGTGCTCGCCGGCATGCACCACCCTCGTGGCGCCACGCACTTCGACCTTTACGCTTCCTTTGACGGTACGCACCACCGTCTTGGCGCCGCTCACCTCCCGCTTGGCGCCGCCCTCGACAGCATGCACGACCTTCTTGACGCCATGCACCACAACTGTCTTGGTGTCATGCACCACCGTCTTGGCGCCGCTCACCTCGAACTTGGCTCCCTCTTCGCCGAGATGCACTAGCGAGCTGCCGGCACCCTCGAGCCATCCCAGCGGGCCGTGATGCCCGGAGGCTATGTGACCTTGTGGGCCTTCTGTCCGCGGCCTGGTTGACCCGGGGTGTGTGGGCACCGATGTTCTGTGGTTCCGAGACGCGGCGTTGACCGGTTTGCTCGCCGGCTTGCCCTCGGGCTTCGCTCGGTGAGAGAGCGTGACGGTCGTTCGACCGTTGCGGGTCTCGCGGTGCTCTACGAGTGGTGATTCGGTGCTCGCCTTGGTGGACACGGCTGTGACCTTCGCGGTGCTGGACCTAGGGCTGGTCGGTGCTTTGGTGGGGTTGGGTCTCCCGGCCGCGAAAAAACCGTTGCCATCCGAATGAGCGATCGTTTGGCTCGGGAGGAGGGGAACATCCCCAGGCTTGGTGTAGAACGGCGTTGACAGGTTTATCTTCGGGGCGGCTGGCTTCGACGCGGTTACCGGCGCGCCACGCCTCGTTGTGTCGTCCTCGGGATCGCGGTCTTCGGGCTTCCGAGGGGCCGGGGCGGGTTTCTTAGCAATGCTCGCCGGAGTGGTCGGCGTCTTCGCCGCGACCGGTCGCGTCGCCGTCGGAGCAGCAGCTGGCGTCTTCGAAGCCGTCGACGACGGCGGTGGCTTCGGTGGAGTAGGTGTGCCGGCGGCGTAATAGCCTTTCCCGGCCGTGAAGCCCAGCGTTTGACCTGGCTTCAGCTTGACCTCGTCCTTCTTCTTGTAAAAGGTCGCCACGTCACACCCTCCCGCTCAACGACTGCGCTCTGCAGCGTCGCCCTGCTCGCCGGCCACAGCCCAGGCGCCGATGAGATCGACACTCACGAGCGCCAGTATCTCGCCTCGTTCAGCCGCTGCCAAGTTAAGGGGGCTCCCCTATGGGCCGAATCTGACAGCGAGTTGCGCTCAGTCATCGACGAAGCGGGTTAGTAAGAACGCCAGCCTGGTGGCGAATCCCAGTAGTAAGACAGGTGTCTGTTCGGGCTCGGATATCTCCGTATATACTGCTGGTATGAAAGTCGTCAAGGTCCGTCGCGTCGGGAACAGTAACGTCGTCTCGCTCCCGCGCGAGTTCGAGGCGAGCGGTTATGTGCCGGGGACATCAGTGCTCGTGGAAGAGCTTCCGGACGGCGAGCTGCGGATCCTGCCGACAGACAAGGTGCGGGAGCGCGTCCGGCACATCGCGGCACGAGCGGTGAGTGAGCACGCCGAGGCTCTGGAAATCCTCGCGAGCTACGACGCTGATCAAAACGCTTCGTAGTGAGTGACGAGCAGGACGAGGGGGACTTCGTCTATCTCAGCGTGGATGATGCGCTGGAGATCTACGCAGCGATCTTTGATCTCACGACCGTGCAGGCTGAGGATCATCTGCGGAGTCGCGAAGCCCTAGAAGGAGCGCTGGGGCGCTCGGCGACCTATGCGCACTACGAGGATGCGGATCTCGCCCTTCAGGCCGCCGTCCTCGCGCACGGAATTGCTGAAACCCAGCCGTTCGTGGATGGCAACAAGCGGGAAGCGCTCATCGCGATGATCACGTTCTTGGAGCTCAACGGCTATGCGCTGAGCGCAAGCGATTCAGAGCTGGCGTCTTGGATCATCAGCTTCGCCGCCGGTTCGACGTCCGAAGACGTCGCCAAATCGCTACGTGTCCGCATGACGCCGGTTGCGTGAAAAGCGTGTCCCGAAACATGTCCCCAACTCGGCAGATCTAACCCGATCTAACCCCACTTAACCGTCCCAAAACCCCTGTATTCAAAGGCTTTCGGGCCGCGGGACAGCGACTCTTAATCCCAAGGTTGCAGGTTCGATTCCTGCACGGCCCACTCAGGAAGCCCGCAGATCGGGGCCTTTCCTTTTGTGAAGAGGGTCGGCTCTCATGGAAGCGCCGGACCGTTAGCGGCGCCCAAGCGCCGCTGGTATCGGCTCCAGCGCGATGGCGAACCCGCTCGGCAACGGCATGCCGATGACGACGGCGCTGGAGCTGCCGGGCTTGGCCATCACCGAGAGCCTCGGCCTCTGCTGCGAGCTGGTTGTGCGCGGTGCGGGCCTGGCGGGCAGCGTCGCGTCGTCGTTCAAGGCGCTGCGCAGAGGCGAGCTCGGCCAGTACAGCGAGCTGCTCTCGCGTCACGCTGCCCTTGGGTGGTTCGACCTCGACGAGTTGGAGCGGCGGGTTGCGCGGGTCATCGAGGCCCAGACGCGAGAGGAGGCAGATGCCGTGCTGACCGACTTGCCGCCGCTTCCCGTCTCCGGTCAGCCTCCGGGTCGGCCGCGCGCGCGCCGCCGGCACGGACACGCCGACACACCTCGGCCCGATTGGACGCAGACCCAGGAGAGATTTCGCGATCCGCGCAGCGCGCGGATCATGCGCGTCTGGACGGATCCGGACGGCGGGCGTCACTACGTGCCGGACGAGTGACCGCCCTCCCGAGCGGTACCGATCGTCGTACTCCCGCTTGGGTTGGCGCGAGAACGGCTTACTGAGTGTCGTCATCCATCCATTGCACGATCACCGGAGGTCGGCATGAGCAGCGTCGAAGACGGCAGCGCATCCGCGAGCGAAACAGACGCGCGGCAGGCGAGCGACCTGGAGCTGGAGGTGGTCGTCATCCCGGTATCCGACATGGACCGGGCGAAGGATTTCTATGTGGGGCTGGGCTGGCGCCTCGACCCTGACGTCGTCACCGGTGAGGACTTTCGGGTCGTACAGATAACGCCTCCCGGCTCGCAGTGCTCGGTCATCTTCGGCCACAACGTCGCGAATCCGGACTGGCCCGACTGGTATGCCGAGTACATGGTCCGCGAGCAGGCCGGCGACGAGCTGCCGTCATGAGCAGCGATTACGACGTGATCGTTCTCGGTGGGGGCGCGCCCGGCGAACACTGCGCCGGCGCGCTCGCCGAGGGCGGTCTGCGCGTCGCCGTAGTCGAGCGCGACTTGGTCGGTGGCCTTTGCTCGTACTGGGCGTGCATTCCATCGAAGGCGCTGCTGCGCCCGGGTGAAGCGGTGCACGGTGCGCGTGAGGCGGCCGCCAAAGCTGAGGTTGACGTACAGGCGGCGCTCGATTGGCGCGACTTCATGGTCTCGAACTACTCCGACAGCGGAGCCGCGAAATGGCTGGCTGACAGGGGGATCGCTCTGCTGCGGGGAGAGGGCCGCCTCGCCGGTGTAGGGGTCGTGGAGGTCGACGGCGCGCGCCACACGGCCGACGAGATCGTGCTCGCCAACGGGGCCGATCATGTGGTTCCGCCCGTTCCTGGCCTGCGCGAACTCGACGGCGTCTGGGGCACGAACGAAGCGACTGGCATGAAGGCCGTACCTAGACGGCTGGTCGTGCTCGGTGGTGGGGCAGCAGGCGTTGAGCTCTCGCAGGTCGTGTGCCGTCTCGGTGGCGACGTGGTGATCGTCGAGGGGGCCGAGCGCGTGCTTCCGCGTGAGCCGGCCCCGCTGGGCGAGGCGCTCGGTGAGGCTCTGCGGCGGGACGGGATCGAGCTCGTGCTGGGCGTGCGCGCGACGGCCGCATCACGCGACGGCGAGGAGTACGTTCTGCAACTGAACGATGGGCGAGAGCTCCGTGGCGACCGGCTACTCGTCGCGACCGGACGGCGTCCGCGTGTCGAAGGGATCGGTCTGGAGGCCGTCGGGATCGCCGCAGATGCGAAGGGAGTTCCCGTCGATGCGCGCATGCGTGCCGGTGAGCGGCTGTGGGCGGTCGGAGATGTCACAGGCATCTGGCAGCTGACCCATGTCGGCGAGTACCAGGGTGACGTGGCCGCCTCGAACATCCTCGGCGAGCCTCGTGAGGTCCATTACGAGGCGGTCCCGCGGGTGACCTATACCGATCCTCAGGCAGCCGCGGTAGGCGCGACCGAGGCGAAGTTCAGTGCCAGCGCGGCGTTGGCTGAGGTCGCGAGGACCGCGACCTACACCCACGCGTACGCCGAGTCGAATGGCTTCCTGACGCTGCTCAGCGACGGCGAGCGTCTGGTCGGCGCGTTCGCGCTCGGCCCCGAGGCCGGCGAATGGTTGCAGCAGACGACGCTGGCGATCCGTGCACGCGTTCCGCTCGATGTGCTGCGGGACACGATCCAACCGTTCCCGAGCTTCTCGGAGATCCATGCGGCGGCGCTGAAGGCGCTCCGGAAGGAGATCAGCGCAACCGGTCAGACGATTGCGCCGTGAGGGCGGCCAGGGCTTCGACCGCCCCGGCGGTCGGAGCGACTGCGACGAGTCCCCGGTAGAGCTTCAGGATCGAGGCACGGTCGACCGTGCCGCTTCGGGCTCGCTCGCAGTGGGCGGACTGGATCGCCGCCTCGAGCTGGAACCGTCCGAGCGGTGCGCCGATTGCGTGGGCGCGCTGCAGGAGTGCTTCACCTTCGGCGATCAGCGAGCGGTCCCACAGCGCCGTGTCCTGCTCATCCAGGGGCGGCCAGGGCGTGGCCGCGCGTGCCGGTGCACGTGACTGCGCGAACGTGAGCAACGCAGCAAGACCCCACGCCTCAGGCTCGGTGTCGAGCAGGCTCGCTGCGAGCACCGCGAGCCAGCGTGCCTCGTCGGCGATCGACTCGCGGATCCGCTCGTGCTGGTCGAGCCAGTCGATCGCATAGGCGCCGTAGATGGCTTCGAGGACGGCCGGGAGTCGTCCGGGCAGGTCGGCGTGTGCAGGCACGCGGAAGGCGATGCCGGTGTCACGGATGCGGTGCTTGGCCCGGACCAGTCGCTGCGCCATCGTCGCAGGCTGCACCGCGAACACCCGAGCGATGCGAGCCGCGTCGAAACCGAGTGCGACCTGCAGGACGAGCGGCGTGCGCACGGCGGGGTCGATTGCCGGGTGCGCGCACGCGAACAGCAGTTCCAGCCGCTTGTCAGGGATCGCGTCGGGCTCGGGCTCGGTGAGCGTGGCCGCGATCTCCTCATCCAGGGGCGCCGTTGTGCGCGCCGCCGCCGAACCGAGCAGGTCGCGGATGCGGTTGCGGGCCACAGTCAGCAGCCACCCTGCCGGGTTGTCGGGGATGCCGGTGCACGGCCACGTGTGGAGTGCCCGCTCGAAGGCGTCGCCGAGCGCGTCCTCGGCGAGAGCGACGTCCCGTGTCCACGTCGCAAGCAGTGCGACGAGACGGCCGTATGACTCCCGCGCAGCGCTCTCGGCGGCTTCATGCGCGGTTACTTGACCGGTTGCGCGCCCTGCCATGAACCGTCCACGTAGCGGGTGGCGGTCGGCCGGATCTCGACGTGGCCCCATGAGACCGACGGCGCCTTCCCGGCCCACTCGAGCGCAGCGTCGAGGTCGGCGACGTCGATCACGAACGTACCGCCAAGCTGCTCCTTGGTGTCGGCGAATGGGCCGTCTTGCACGAGCAACTCACCGTTTGCGAGCGTCACCGTGGTGGTCGCACTGGACTGCTCAAGGACCTCGGCGCTGACGAGCACACCGGCGTCGTCTAGCGCCTTCGCGTAGGCCTGGAACGCGCGCATCCCCTCGGCGATGGCCTCGGGTCCGAGCTCATCGGCGCTTGGCTCGGGATAGTGGAGCAGGAGCGTGTATCGCATTGCTGCGGTCCTTTCGGATCGTGGCTTTCAGTCTGTCACCGGGATGACGGACGAGCGGGTGGAAAATCGACACACAAGCCCGGCGCCTGAGCGTCACGGAGCTGAGAGCGACTAGCTGTCGGACTTCGGCGCGGCCGTCGCCGGGGGAACGCTCGTTGAGCAGCGATCTTTGCTGGGCGGTTGAGCCTTGAACAGCGGGTGACTCGGTTTTGCTGGGTCGCCGTTCGTGATCGTCGTGGAGCTATCCGTGGTTGTTGTCGTGCCGGTCTTGCTCGTTGTGTCGACCACGCTTGTCGTTGTGGTGGCCGGGGCCGGACTCGCGGGCTGTTCGCCCCGCTCCAAGTAGAGCGCCGCGGCGAGCTTCTGATCGTCAGATGCAAGCTTCTTCTCGGGTGCCAGCTTCCCGATCTTCACCATGTCGATCTCAGCGTCGGGAATCCAGAACAAGTTCGCGGTTGTGTTCCGCTTAGCCGTGGTGGTCGTCGGTACGTCCGCAAGGTAAAGGCGTGTGCTGGTCTCGGTTATGTACACGCCGCACACGGCAACATCGTCGCCTTTGCGGATCGCGGCCGCCGGTTGGAGGTAGAGGTTCGTCGAGGTGCGAGCGACCTCGGTCAGCCCGCCGAGAAGCAGCACGGAGGCGAACACTGCGGTGCAACACACGGCGAGGCTGTCAGTAAAGCGAGCAGTCCCAAGCAGAATCCCGTTGAGCAGCAGCGTCGCGCCGATCGTGATCGCAAGCCAGCGGGCGTTGTGATCCAACAGGATCGCAAGACCGAGGCCGATGATCAACAGCGCCAAGATGAGCCATCCCCCGAATTGGAGACGCGCGACCTCAAGCGTCGGTGCCTCCGGGGGTTTGATCTTCGCTTGGAGTGCCTTTAACTCGTCCGGATCCGGCCCAACGGTCGTTTGAGCATCCGGCCCAAGGGTCGTTTGAGCGCGATCGGTCGGCGAGTGGCTGCCGTCGAGAGCCCGTGAGTACCTGCGGTCAAGAGTCTCAAACAGCTTCTGGAGGCGATCCTCGGCGCGCTGCTGCGTCCGCAGCGCCGACGCCAAGCTTGCTTCGCTCTCGCTCACAACCGTTGCCGGGGCGCTTTTGGCCCGAAGCTCTTCCAATCGCTTGCGAGCACGGTCGGCCTGAAGCTTGCTCTGCTCCACGTGCGTCTCGGCCGATCTGAGCATCAGCGCATCGGCGGAGCTGGAACGAGGCACCGCCGCGCCGATGGTCTTTCCAACACTGAGGAGGGCTCCCACGACGACGAGGGCTCCGAACAGCTCACCAAGTGCGGTAGCGCCTCCGGTCATGTACGCCACGAGTCCGACCTCGACGACCGTCAGAACCCCGATGCCCCAGGTCATGCCGCCGATCCCGCTGCGATCCCAGACGAAAACGAGCAACACGGCGAGGAAGGCGAAAAGCAGGAAAACCGCGAGTGCCCACGCGCCCGTGATAACCAGCTCACCCTTCGGCGCCGCGCTCACGGCTTGGGTCGCCGGCAACCCGGCAGCGTTGAAACGCACCCATTCGATCGCTCCGCCGATCGCCGCCACAAATCCGACGATCCCGATCGCGCTGCCGATCGCCGGCACGGCTTTGAGCGCCAGATCCTTCAGGCCGCGGTCTGCCGAATCTGATTCGCTCGGATTGGAGTCAACTGCCGTCGTCGTCGGCCCCAGCATCTTTGCCTCCCCGGAAGCTGGTCACGCGTCGCTGGCGTATCGCCCTGCGACCCGGACCTGTGATGAGTGCGTGAACCGCTTCCGTTCGGCACGTCACATGGCGACGCGCAACCTACCTCAAGCCGAGTCACCAGTGGAGATATTCGTCCAAACCGCTCGCAGCGGAGTGGCCGACCTACCTCAACCTCGAGGGAACGCTGGCGGCAGTAGAGGAGCGCGCGGAGAACGTCTCGGAGGTGTGGGGCTGGCTTGGTGGCTATGCGTTAGCCAGGGAATACGCCACACAGCTTTTCGACAGAGTCACGGCCGCGACGGTGCCGACGCGGTTCGAGCACACCGCCGTCGAGCTCAACGCGCTACTGGCGACGATGTCGTTCTGGGGGCGGCTCTCCCGTGACCAACGCCAGGCGCTCGAACGCGAGAACGAGCGTCTCTACGAGCGGCTCGACAGGCACATCCGCTCGAGCACGGCGGCGACGCTCGTCACAGCACGGCGCGCCGGCGCAAATAGACAAGGGGGTGAGGACTTTGAGCCTCGCCCCCGTGCTCCACGCATTGAGCCTGTCGCCGTAACCGCTCAAGAACATCCGGTTGCCCGTCGATCATTGAATCGATGAGCTTTTCCGATGCGGTCGGTCAGATCGATCAGATCGTGCAGTGGGAGCAGCAGCTGGCCAATCCGGCCGCGCTGACCCAGGCGACCGGCACCGGCGACACCGCGACCAGCGGCGATACGAGCAGCACCAGCGCGACCGACTCGAGCACGAGCACGTCGTTCGCGAACGCACTGGCCGACGCGCAGGCGCAGGACGGATCCGAGGCGATCTCGACACTCGACCCGACCGCGACGACCGACAACAGCCTGCTCGGGGCGACCGACACCACCGGCACGAGCAGCGCCAGTGACCTGCTGAGCGGCGGCGACAGCCAGCTCCTCACGGCGCTGTCGTCGCTGAGCGGCTCCGACTCGACCGATCCGACCGATTCGACCGACGAGCTGAGCGCGCTGGAGTCGGCGCTCGGGACCACCGGCTCCGACTCGACCGACTCGACCGACTCGACCGACGAGCTGAGTGCGCTCGAGTCGGCGCTCGGGACGACCACCGCCAGCACTGCTACTTCCGCCACGGCAACCAACGAGTCCGGTCCCGCCGCCGGCACCGCCACCAGCTCGAGCGACCCCCGCATCCAGGAGATGACCGAGGAGGCCGACGCCCTCGTCGGCCAGCCCTACGTCTGGGGTGGCGGCCACGATGGCTGGGGGCCACAGAGTGGCTATGACTGCTCGGGCTTCGTCTCGGCGGTGCTGCACGCGGGCGGCTACCTGAGCACCCCACAGGACACGACGACGCTCCCAACCGCCGCCGGCATCGAGTCCGGCCCAGGCCAGTACGTGACGATCTACGACCGCGATGAGCCAGGTCAGTCTGGCCACGTAATCATCGACATCGCCGGCCAGTTCTACGAGTCGGGCGGCGAGCAGGGCAGCTGGGGTGGTGGCGGCGGCGTGGAGCAGATCTCGACCCCATCCGCTTCCTATCTGGCGACCTTCGACAAGGTCCTGCACCCAGCCGGGCTCTAGCGCCCCGGCAGGGGCAACGCGCTATCTTCGCTTTCGATGAGCACGAGCAGCGCAGGCGTGCCCACCGGGCTCATGGCGGGCACGAGACGGCGGCGCGTCGGCCCCACGTACTTCTTCTCCGATGGCACGCGCACGGTCCAGACGATCCTGGGTCTGATCTGGCTGCTCGACGGTGGCCTGCAGTTCCAGTCCTTCATGTACTCGAAGGGCTTCATCGACATGCTGACGTCGATGTCCCCGGGACAGCCGCACTGGCTGGGCTCGAGCATCAACTGGGGCGCCAACCTCGCCGCCGGCAACATCAGCTTGTACAACACCGGCTTCGCCCTGGTCCAGGTGGCGATCGGCCTGGGCCTCCTGTACCGCCCGACTGTCAAATCGGCGTTACTGCTCTCGTTCGTCTGGTCGCTGTTCGTGTGGTGGTTCGGCGAGGGCTTCGGGATGTTGTTCATGAACATGGCGCAACCGCTGACGGGCGCCCCCGGCGGCGTGATCATGTACGCGCTGATCGGTCTCGTGATCTGGCCGAATGGCAACCCAGGCGGGCTGCTCGGCGTCCGTGGCACGCGGATCATGTGGGCCACGCTCTGGCTGCTGTGCGCGTACCTGTGGCTGTTGCAGTCCTCCGCCAGCGCCAACGCGATCCATGACATGATCAACGCGGCACCCTCCGGTATGAGCTGGCTGTCGAGCATGCAGGACGGCTTCGCCAGCATCACCAAGGGTGACGGCTTCATCTTCGCCCTCATCCTCGCCGTGCTATCGGCGGTGATCGGCTTGGGCGTCGGCTTCAACTGGCGTGCCAAGGAGCTGCTGATCGTGTCAGTCGTGCTCCAGGTGATCTTCTGGCTGGTGGGCCAGGGCCTCGGCGGCATCTTCCAGGGCGGCGCCACTGACCCCGCAACCGCGCCGCTGCTGATCCTGCTCGCGTACGCCGTCTACCAGCTGATCCCCTATCGCCTGCACACAACCGCCACGGCGGCGCCGGCTGTTTGATGCGCCTGCGCTCCCGACACGCCGTCGCCTCCGCGTTGATCGCGATCGCGCTGGGCGGCTGCGCAAGCGCTGACAAGAACCAGTCCTCGACGACCGCCAAGCAGAGCGGCAGCGGGGCCGGAATGAGCGTCAGCGGCGGCTCTTCCGCAGGGATGGCCGGCATGAATATGGATGGCGCCTCAGCCGTGGGGACGGAGGTCCCGTCCGTCAACGGGATCAAGCCGGTCGCAATTCGCACGATCGCGACCTCCTACTGGCAGGACATGGAGATCCAGGCGCAGACGATGACGCCCGTGGCGTTCGTCGTGTTCACCGGCTCCGGCAAGGAGCAGACGTTCAAGCCCGGCAAGAACGCGAGCTTCCATCTGATGATCATGCTCACCGACCGACACACGCACTTCCAGATTCCGTACGCGAGCGTGTGGGCGACGATCCTCAACACCAAGGGGCAGGCCGTCTACGACGAGCGGCAGTGGCCGATGATCTCCGAGTACATGGGCTCGCACTACGGCAACAACGTCAGTCTGCCCAGGCCGGGCCACTACACGTTGAAGCTGCTGATCAGCCCGCCCGTCTCGGCGCGCCACCTCGAGTACGCGCACATCTGGCAGAAGCCGCACACGGTCACCGAGAGCTTCACCTGGAAGCCGACGTCATGAGCGGACGCGGCGTGTTCACACGCCGCCGCTTCCTGACCGGCGCAGGCGGGCTCGTGGCAGCGGCGGTCGCCGCTGGGGTCGTGATCGATCACTCCGCCAGCGGCACCGCTGTGCCGCTGGCCGTCCTACCCGCCCCTGTCCCCGGCCTGCCCCCTGGCCAGCACGCCTGGGACGCGACTCTGACCCCCGACCAGTACGGGAACCCGACGCCGCCCCGCTTCGATCGGCTGCTGCTCTTCGACATACGCGGCACCCCCGATCCGCGTTACGCGCGCCTGCTCGAGGGTGAGTTGCGCAAGCTCGAGCGCGCGCATCACTGGGGGCCGCACGGCCTGTTGTTCACCGTCGGCTGGGCGCCGACCTACTTCGAGCGTGTGCTGGGCGTCGCCTCGCCGATTCCGCACGCCAGGGCGCTGTCCGAATTCGAGGCACCGGGCATCGACCACTACGACCTGTGTCTGCACCTCGCTTCTGACGATGCGGCTCTTCTGAGCCGGTGCCAGCGTGGGCTGAAGCGAGCGCTCGCACCCGCCCTGCGCCTGCGCCAGACCCGGACCGGTTTCACCGGCGCAGGGTTGCCGGCCGCCCACCAGCGGGTGGGCGGCGATCTCGTCGGCGGCATCCCGCCCGGTGATCATGTCGCTAAGTCGGCGCCGCTGTTCATGGGCTTCAAGTCCGCGCTCAAGAAGAACCAAGCGAGCGAGGATGCAGTCACGATCCCAAGCGGCGAGTTCGCTCAGGGCACGACGATGGCGGTCAGCTACATGACCCTCAGCCTCGACAGCTGGTATCAGAACCTCAGCTACGCCGAGCGCGTCGCGCGCATGTATTCGCCGCAGACCACCGTCGAGCAGGTGGCGCGATTCACCACCGATGCCGAATCCAACCCGGGGTTGCTGAAGCAGGCGATCAGACGGGGCGTGATCGGCCACTCGCAGGCTTCGGCGCGGGCCCGCCGAGGTGGAAAGCCTTTGATCCTGCGCCGCGACTTCGACACGGTCGACGGTGGCCAGGCCGGTTTGCACTTCGTCTCGCTGCAGCGCACGATCGAGGACTTCGTGACCACGCGCACGGCGATGAACCAGGCGAACGCGCAGCTTCAGAATCCGGCGATCACCGACACCGTCAACAACGGAATCAACGAGTTCTTCTTCGTCAAGCGCCGCGCCAACTACATCCTGCCATCACGCGCGGAGCGGTCGTTCCCGCTGCTGCCCGGGCGGGAGACGCTCTTGTAGCCATTGCTGCAAGCCTAAAACATGGGCCTCGGGCGGCCGATCAAATGGATATGCCCGCGCGAGAGGGAGTTACGGTCGAGGCGCTGGATCTGGTCGCCCAGCTCGGCGACGCCGTGGTGGCCAGCGACATCGACGGATACATCACGGCTTTCAATCCTGCGGCCGAGGTGTTGTACGGGTACTCGGCCGAGGAGGCGATCGGCAGGCACGTGTCGTCGCTTGCGCCGGACGCGTCACTCGAGCGTTTGACTGAGGATCACGAGCGGGCGCGCGCCGGCGAGACGGTGCGCCGCGACGGGCTGGCTCTGACAAGCGATGGCATCACGCTCGAGGTGACCTGTTGCCTCGCGCCCCTGCGGACGGGGGATGGCGCAAGCGTCGGCGTCGTCACGGTTCTGCGCGACAACTCCGAGCGCCTGCTGCGCGAGCGTCAACTGCTGTTCATGTCGCGGCTGCTGGGCGAGACCGACTCGCTCGCGGTGGTGGGCACGAACAAGTTCGGCACCGTGACGGTCTTCAACCGCGGGGCCGAACTGCTGCTCGGATACACGGCCGAGGAGGTCGTCGGCAAGGTCAACGCCGGCCTCTTCCAGGACACTGACGAGCTATCGCGTCGCGCGACCGAGATGGGCGTGCTGCCCAGCCGCATGGTCTTCCGCCGCGCAGTCGAGGGCGAGCTCGACCACGGCGCGTGGACATACGTGCGCAAGGATGGCTCGAAGGTCGAGGTCCTCCAGACCGTGCGTGCCGTCATGGATCTGAACGGGGACGCTGAAGGCTTCATCGCCGTTGCGCGCGACATCTCTGAGACCCGCCGTGCCGAGCTCGCAAGGATGCGAGCTGAGGAGCGCTTCCGGATCGCCTTCGAGCACGCCCCGATCGGACTTGCAATCGGCGCTCTGAAGGGTCCCGACGCAGGCCGCTGGACGCAGACCAACCCCGCGCTGGCACGCATGCTGGGGCGGGAGCCGGGTGAGCTCGACGGCGTCCTGATCAGCGACGTCACGCATCCCAATGACCGTGAGCGGACGGTCGGATTGCTCGAAAACCTGCGCGAGCAGCCGATCATCGCTGAGAAGCGCTACCTGCACAAGGATGACACCATCGTTTGGGCCTACGTAAGCTCGACGCCGGTGCCGAGCGCTGATGGGGGTCCTGCGGATTACTGCGTCACGCAGGTGCTGGACATCTCCGAGCGCCGCCACTTCGAGCAGCAGCTTCACTACCTGGCCGACCACGACCCGCTGACCGGCCTGCACAACCGGCGACGATTTGAGGCCGAGCTCGCGCGGGTCGTCGCCGAGGCTCTGGCCTGCGGTGAACGCGGCGCGCTGCTGGTGCTCGACCTCGACGGTTTCAAGATCGTCAACGACCGCTTTGGGCATTCGGTCGGAGATGACCTAGTTGCCCACATCGGTCGGCTGTTGCGGCAGAGCGTGCGCAACAGTGACTTCATCGCGCGGCTCGGCGGCGACGAGTTCGCCATCATCCTGCGCGACTGCGCACTGCCGGAGGCGACCGGGGTCGCCGAGAAGGTTCTCGATGCGATCCGCACGCGCGGCTTGGTGGTCACGCCGAAGGCCACGGCCCGTGTCACGACCTCGATCGGTATCGCTTTGTACGGGCCTGGCATCAACGCAACCGCCGACGAGCTGGCGGTCGAGGCGGACATGGCGATGTACGAGGCGAAGGCGGACGGTCGCAACGCATACGCCGTGTACTCGCCTCACGGCGAGCACCGCAGCGACGGAGGCGAGCGCGACTCCTGGTTCGCGCGCCTGCGTCGGGCGCTCGACGAGGACCGCTTCGTGCTCTATGCGCAGCCGATCGTGCCGATCTGCGGCGCCGGCCTGCCACGTTACGAGCTGCTCGTGCGGATGCTCGACAACGGCCAGATCCTGACCCCAGGCGCCTTCCTGCTCAACGCCGAGCGCTTTGACCTGATCGGCGAGCTGGATCGCTGGGTGCTATCCAAGGCTGTGGGGCTGCTGCACGAGCATTCGCGCATCGGGAACGACTTCAGCTTGTCAGTGAACCTCTCGGGCAAGACCATGAACGACCTCCAGCTGGCCGGCGATCTTGGCGAGATCCTGCGGCGACGACCGATTCCGTCAGGACGCTTGGTCGTCGAGGTCACCGAGACGGCCGCGATCGTCAACATCGAGCGCGCACGCGAACTCGCCCAGCAGCTCCGGCAGCTCGGGTGTTTGTTCGCGCTGGACGACTTCGGCTCCGGGTTCTCCTCGTTCTACTACCTCAAGCACCTGCAGTTCGACTATCTCAAGATCGACGGCGAGTTCATCACCAAGCTCGTCAGCACCCGGACAGATCAGCTGCTGGTGCAGGCGGTGGTCGGAATCGCCCGCGGCCTCGGCACTCAGACTGTGGCCGAGTTCGTGGGTGACTCGGAGACCGTTGCGCTGCTGGAGCGGCTTGGGGTTGATTACGGGCAGGGCTATCACCTCGGGCGTCCGGCTCCGGTCGAGAAGCTGCTGCCTTCAGTCCCGCATGAGCTCTGACCCAGTTCTTATTGAGGCCCGCTAACTTCGAGGGCGCCGTGTCACTCGGGTCTGCGGGAAAGGTCAGGCGTTGCCGCCTCGCGATGGGCGCTTGCGCGGTTTTGGTTGCCGCGTGGATTCCGGCTGTCTTGGCGCCCGGCGCCCACGCCGCGCAGCGCGAGACGCGGATCGGCCCCGCCCCTCAACTCCCGGCCGGCACCACCCTCGTCGCCGGGCTCGCGTCAGTCCAGTCCATGCAGATCACGGTCGCGCTCGCGCCGCGCAAGCCGGCCGCGCTGAACAGCTACGCGAAGGCCGTCAGCAACTCGGCATCGCCTGACTTCCATAGCTACCTGACGCCGGCCGAATTCCGCGAGCGGTTCGCGCCGAGACCCAGCACGATCCTGCAAGTCGAGACGTCGCTACGCCGGCACGGGCTGCAGCCGGGGTCGGTAAGCACCAACGGCCTCGCGATCCACGTCCGCGCGACCGGCGCCGCGATCGAGCGTGCGTTCAGCCTGACACTTGCGCGGGTGCGGCTCTCGGACGGCCGTGACGCTGTCTACAACGTCCAGGCGCCGGCCGTCGACGCCAGCATCGCGCCGGCGGTGCAGGCTGTGATCGGCCTGAGCAGCGTCGCGCAGATGCAGCGGCTGGACGTCAGCCACGCGAGCGCCGTGCGCGGTCCGAGGACCAGCTCCGCCCACGTCGCCACGGGCGGCCCGCAGCCGTGCGTAAAGGCGGCAGATATCGCGCCTGGCCAGGGCGCCTACACGGCCGACCAGATCGCGACCGCCTACGGCTTCTCGGGGTTGTATCAGTCCGGCGACCTCGGACAGGGCGTCACGATCGGCGTGTACGAGCTCGAGCCGGATGCGCCAAGCGACATCGCGGCCTACCAGAAGTGCTACGGCACGGACGTGAATGTGAGCTACGTGAAGGTTGACGGTGGTGCTGGCACCGGCGCCGGCCAGGGCGAGGCAGCGCTCGACATCGAGCAGCTGATCGGGCTCGTCCCGAAGGCGCGCATCATCGTCTACCAGGGGCCCAACAACAACTCGGACAGCCCCGGTACCGGCCCTTACGACACGCTCTCGGCGATGGTCGGCCAGGACAAGGTGCAAGTCCTGTCCAATTCGTGGGGCGAGTGCGAGGCGCTCGAAGGCCCCACCGACGCGCACGCTGAGAGCACACTGCTCCAGGAGGCGGCAACGCAGGGGCAGACCTTCGTATCCGCCGCCGGCGACTCCGGGTCAGAGGATTGCTACAGCCCACCACCGGGCGGCAATATGAACAACTCGCTGGCCGTCGACGATCCCGGCAGCCAGGACTTCGTGACCAGCGTCGGCGGGACCTCGCTCACCGCGATCGGGCCACCGCCGGTCGAGACGGTCTGGAACGATGACGACCCGGATGTCGACTATGTGCGCTTCGGGATCGAGCAGGGCGCGGGCGGTGGCGGCGTATCGTCCCTGTGGACGATGCCGAGTTACCAGGCGGGCGCCGTCTCGACGCTCGGCGTGGTCAATGCCGACTCGGCGGGCACGCCGTGCGGTGCGCCCGCCGGCAGTTATTGCCGTGAGGTTCCCGACGTCTCAGCCGACGCGGATCCGATGACCTCCTATCTCGACTACTGGAATGGTGCCGGCACCAGCGCGCGCAGCGAGTCCGGCTGGCAGGGAACCGGCGGAACCAGCGGCGCGGCGCCGGTCTGGGCGGCCGTGTTCGCGCTCGCCGACGCCAGCCGCGCTTGCCGGGGGACGTTGATCGGGTTCGCGAATGCGGAGCTCTACACGCTCGCCGGCCAGTCGCAGTCGACCTACTTCAACGACATCGTCAGCGGCAACAACGACTTCACGCCCGATGGCAACAACTCCGGCCTTTACCCGGCCGCCCTCGGCTTTGACATGGCCAGCGGGCTTGGCACGCCGAAGGCCGCCGCATTGGTGCCGGCGCTCTGCCAGCAGGCGGTGCACGTGAACTACCCCGGAGCGGTTTACACCTTCTACCAGCAGCAGGTTCGGATGCAGATGACGGGGACCCCGGCCGCCGGTCAGTCCGGGCCGATCACCTACCACGCCAGCAGGCTCCCGGTCGGCCTACACATCAACACGAAGACCGGTGTGATCAGCGGCCGCGTGACAAGCGCCGGGGTCCGCACGGTGACCGTTACCGCGTCGACCGCATCCGGCGCCTACGGTGCCGTTCGGTTCGACTGGTCGGTCGAGCGGCGGCCGCGGATCGCGGCTGCGGTCGGCGGGCGGCCCGCGCAGCCGGACCTGACCGTGCTGGTCAGGTCCGGGCAATACGAGCCCGGACTGAGCGAGCTGACGATCAAGCTTCCGGGCCGACTCACGCTCGGGTCCTCGCGCGCGGTGAAGGTCCAGAGCACGGCCGGGCGGAGCCTCCCGCATCAGGCGCACTTCAAGGACCACGTGCTGACGATCAAACTGGATGCGGCGCATTCGCCCGTGCGGATCGTCTTCGGCGCCGGCGTGCTGCGTCCGGCTGGCAACCTCGCCGGCGTCATCAGCGTGGCCGTGAAGACGATCGATCGCGTCGGCGGCCGCACGACCTTGCCCCCGCACGTTGCACGGCGCCTGACGTCGAACCGCTGAGGTTTGCTTTCATCGGTGGCGTGCCGGCTGCCTTTACCTCACCGCTCGCGGAAACCGTGGCGGCCGACCTGCTGGATCGTTTCACGCGCTACGTCCAGATCGACACGCAGTCACGCGTGGATCGTGAGCGCTCCCCGAGCACGCCAGGACAGCTCGACCTGTCCCGCATGCTGGTCGAGGAGCTGCATGCGATCGGGCTCGCCGACGCCGCGCTGGACGAGCATGGATACGTCTACGCGTCGCTGCCGGGGACAGTGCCTGACACGCCTGTGATCGGGCTGATCGCGCACGTCGACACCAGCCCGGACGCGCCCGGCGCGGGAGTCAAGCCGCTCGTGCACCGCGACTATGACGGCGGCGTGATCGAGCTACCCCTGTGCGGGACACGCCTCGACCCCGCGACGATGCCCGAGCTCGAGAGCAAGCGTGGCCACGACATCGTCACCTCAAGCGGCGACACACTGCTCGGCGCCGACGACAAGGCGGGCGTCGCCGCGATCGTGTCAGCGGTCGCGCACCTCGCCGCTCATCCGGAACTTCCCCGCCCGACACTGCGGATCGCGTTCACGCCCGACGAGGAGACCGGTCAGGGGGCATCGCGGTTCGACATCCCGCGGTTCGGGGCACGCTGCGCCTACACGATGGACGGCTCGAAGCTCGGTGAGTTGCAGGATGAGTCGTTCAGCGCAGTCGAGGTACGCGTCAAGGTCGAGGGCCTGGGCGTACACCCGGGTTTCGCGACGGGCAAGCTCGTCAGCGCGCTGCGCTTGGTAGCGCAGATCGTCGCGGCGCTCCCGGTCGATCGTCTCACGCCTGAGACGACCTCCGAGCGTGAGGGCTTCATCCACCCGACGCTTCTGCGCGGCTCGACCGACGCCGCCGAGGCCCGCTGGATCGTTCGCGACTTCGACGAGTCGCAGCTCGAGTCGCACGTGCAGCTGCTCCGCGAGACCACCGAGCAGGTCGCGGCCGCCAATCCCCGTGCCAAGGTCGAATTCGACGTAATCCGTCAATACCGCAACATGCACGAATACATCAAGCACGATCCGGACGTGGTGGCGGCCGCCGTGGAGGCGCTGGTCGCCGAGGGGATCGAGCCGATCCGCAATCCGATCCGCGGTGGCACCGACGGTTCGCTGCTGTCAGAGATGGGCCTGCCGACCCCCAACATCTTCGACGGGGGCCACGAATACCACTCGGTGCGGGAGTGGGCCTCACTGCAGGAGATGGCAGCCGCGGCGGCGGTGATCGTGCGGCTCGCGGAGACGTGGACACGCCGCTGAAGGTCCTCACCGTCGTCGGTAACAGGCCGCAGTTCATCAAGGCGGCCGCGGTCTCCCCGGGGCTACGAGCGCGCGGCCAGGAGTTGCTCGTCCACACCGGCCAGCACTTCGACGACGAGCTCTCGGCCGTGTTCTTCGCGGAGCTCGGCCTGCCCGCTCCGGATGTGCAGCTGGACATCTCCGGCGGCTCGAACAGCTCACAGACGGCACGCATGCTGGCCGCGCTGGAGCCGGTGATCGCAGAAGCGGCGCCGGATTGCGTGCTGGTTTACGGAGACACGAACTCCACGCTCGCCGGCGCGCTTGCGGCCGTCCAGCAGGAGGTACCCGTTGCGCACGTGGAGGCTGGTATGCGCTCGTATGACCGCAGCATGCCGGAGGAGGTGAACCGTGTCCTGACCGACCATCTCAGCGCGCTGCTGCTCTGCTCCTCGGGCCTCGCGGCCGCGAACCTCGCGGCCGAAGGAATCGGCTCCTCCGGGGGTGCCAGGGCGGGCGGGACCGAATCTGACAACTCCGCTGTCGCGGTCGTCGGCGACGTGATGGTCGACATCGCACTCCAGGTCCAGCCGCGCGCGCGCGCGCGGGTCGATCTCGTCCGCGAGCACGGCGTCGAGCCCGGGCACTACCTGCTGGCGACAGCGCATCGCGCCGGCAACGTCGACGATCCCGTGCGGCTTGAGGCGCTGGTCGGGCTGCTGCTCGGTGTCGGTGAGCAGGTCGTGCTGCCCTTGCATCCGCGCACGCACGCGCGGATGGAGGCCGCCGGGCTGCTCGAGCGTCTCGTCAATGGCGGCAGGGTGCGCGTGACCAGGCCGCTCGGATACGTCGAGCTGACTGCGCTGATGTGCAACGCCAGAGCGGTCCTGACCGACTCCGGCGGGCTGCAGAAGGAGGCGTACCTGGCCGGCGTGCCGTGCGTGACGCTGCGCCCGAGCACAGAGTGGGTGGAGACGGTCGAGGCTGGATGGAACGTACTCGTGGATCTCGACCTGGAGGCCGCACGCACGGCGCTCGTGGCGCCGCCTCCGTCCGCGCGACCGGAGCTGTATGGGGACGGTCGCGCCGGCGAGCGTGTCGTGGCGGCCCTCGCGAGTGCTACGGCAAATAAGCTGCCCTGCTAATGACCGACAAACTGATCAGCGTCGGTGTGGCCGGGCTCGGCTACTGGGGGCCCAACCTGGCACGCAACTTCGCAGCGTTGCCCGGCTGCGAGCTGCGCTGGGTCTGCGACGGGTCCGAGCAGGCGCTGGCCAAGGCGGCCCTGCAGTTTCCCGACGCTCGGGTCAGCCGCGAGATCGATGACCTTCTGGACGATCCGGAGCTCGATGCGATCGCGCTAGCGACGCCGGTGCCGAGCCACGCTGAGTTGGCCGTGCGGGTGCTGGAGGCCGGCAAGCACTGCTTCGTCGAGAAACCGCTCGCGCAGTCGGTCGCCGATGCCGAGCTCGCCGTGGCGGCAGCTGCCCGCGCCGGTAAGGTCCTGATGGTCGGGCACCTGCTCGAGTACCACCCGGGTGTGCTGATGCTCAAGGAGCTCAAGGACAGCGGTGAGCTCGGCGAGATCTATTACATCTACGGCAACCGACTGAATCTCGGCAAGCTCCGCGCCGACGAGAATGCGCTCTGGTCGCTCGGTGCCCACGACGTCTCCGTCGTGCTGGCGCTCGCCGGCGAGGAGCCGAGCGAGACCGTCGCCCATGGCGAGTCCTATGTGCGCCCAGGCGTTGAGGACGTCGTCTTCTGTTACCTGCGGTTCCCTTCGGGGCTGGTGGCACACCTGCATCTGAGTTGGCTCGACCCCCACAAGGAGCGCCGCTTCACGGTTGTCGGCGCTCACAAGATGGCGACGTTCGACGACATGGCGTCGGAGGGCAAGATCACGGTTTACGACAAGGGCTTCGACGAGGTGCCGCACGGCTACGGGGAGTGGGTCACGCGCAGTGGCGACACCTACTCGCCGCGGCTGCCGACGGTCGAGCCGTTGCGGGTCGAATGCCAGGAGTTCCTCGACAGCATCACGGAGGGCCGGGCGCCACGTTCTGACGGACTTAGCGGCCTCCGGGTCGTGCGCGTCCTGGAGCAGTTGCAGAACTCGCTGAAGGCCTCCGGGCGACGCGATGGCTGAGATCTCGCTCGCCGCCCAGATCGACCCCAGCGCGGCGATCGGGGTCGACGTCACCATCGCCCCGGGCGCGGTGATCGGCGCCGGTGCGGCACTCGGTGACGGCGTATCGATCGGGGCGAACACAGTTGTCCACCGCGGCGTGCGGCTCGGTGCCGGCTGTGTGATCGAGGATCTGGTGGTGCTCGGCAAGCGGCCGCGCCTGCGTGCGGGCTCGAGTGCCGCCGCCGTCGAGCTGAGCGACCTCGAGCTCGGTCCTGGGGTGACGGTGTGCTGCGGTGCCGTCGTCTACGCCGGCGCGAGTGTCGGTGCGGGATCGATCATCGGCGACCAGGCGCAGGTGCGTGAGGGATCGCGGATCGGTGAGCGCTCGGTCGTGGGCCGCGCGTCGTGTGTCGACTTCAACGCGACGGTGGGCAACCGCGTCTCGATCCAGACCGGCGTCTACGTAACCAGCTGGGCGGTGGTTGAGGATGACGTCTTCCTCGGCCCGGGTGTGCTGATGACCAACGACGACACGATGGGGCGTCACGCGAAGGGTGAGCGCTTGCACGCTCCGGTGATCCGGCGGGCCGCACGGGTTGGCGGCGCGACGGTGCTCGTGCCGGGCGTGGAGGTCGGTGAGGAGGCCTTTGTGGGCGCGGGAGCGGTAGTCACGCACGACGTCGCACCGCGCGACGTGGTGCTCGGGTTGCCGGCGCGAGCGGTGCGTCAGGTTGACGACACTGAGCTGATCGAACGATGGCGCTGATATATCTGTTGAAGTAACCGTTACGACATAACTGCCCAAACGGCCAGCCGCCGGTTTCTGTCCGTTGGGGCTTCCTACCATCACACTCCAATGCCCAATCGAGAACCAGTAACGAACATCACGGATCCGCGTTGGCTACGTGCGATCTCGCACCCGATCCGCATTCGCCTCCTCGCGATGCTGGACGAGGAGCCCGCAAGCCCCGTGATTCTTGCCTCGAAGCTCGATCAGCCGCTGGGCACGATCGCGTATCACGTTCGTACGCTCTATGACCTCGGGTTGCTGAAGCTCGTCAGCACTCGCCAGCGCCGAGGCGCGACGGAGCACTACTACAAGACGACGGGGCATCCGCACGGCTCTGAGGAGGCCTGGGAGGGTCTGGACGCGATCTCCAAGCAGCGTCTGCTGACGGCCCTGATCGCCAAGGCGACGGACTACGCCACGCGCTCCGCCGCGGCCGGCGGCTTCGATGCCAAGGAGGCGCACATCTCGACGAACGCGCTGAAGCTCGACCAGAAGGGCTTGGAGGCACTCGCCAAAGAGGCGCGCAAGTGGTTGGCGAAGGTCGAGCAGATCGAGCAGGAAGCTGCCGAGCGGATCGCCGACGATCCTGACGTCGGCGTCAACGTCGGCCTTACGCTGATGCTGTTCGAGGCGCTTCCGTTCAGCGCGGACATCCCCGCGAGCAAGAACGGGACCGAGGATCCGGCAGAGCACGCGTCCGTCTAGCGGTGCGCCCGTCTAACCGGGCTCGCTAGACCGCGACGCTAGCGCCGAAGCCCTCCATGCCTTCGCCGGCCTTCGTCCAGATCACCTGTTCGCGGCTGGGGCCGACGCTGATCAGCGCGACCGGCACCTTGACGAAGTCCGAGATGAACTGCAGGTAGTCGCGGGCGTTCTCAGGCAGTTCGTCCTCGCTGCGGCACTCGGTGATGTCCTCACTCCAGCCCGGCAGTTCCTCATACTGGCCCACAGAGTGGTGCAGGACCGTCTGGTGATAAGGGAAGTGGTCCACCTCGAGGCCCTCCGGCCCGCGATAGCTGGTGCAGACGGAGAGCGTCTTCAGACCTGACAGCACGTCGAGTTTGGTGATCACCAGCGCGGTCAGCGAGTTCAGGCGGGCTGCGTAGCGCAGCGCCACCAGGTCGAGCCAACCGACCCGACGCGCACGTCCGGTGGTCGTCCCGAACTCGGCGCCGCGGTCGCGCAACTCGTCGCCGAGCGGGCCTTCCAACTCGGTTGGGAACGGTCCCGAGCCGACACGCGTGCTGTACGCCTTGGTGATGCCCCAGACCTCGTCTATGTCCTTGGGGCCGACGCCGGCTCCGATCGTGGCCGAGCCCGCGATCGGGTTGGAGGAGGTGACGAACGGATAGGTACCGTGGTCGATGTCGAGCAGCGTGCCCTGGGCACCCTCGAACACGACCAGCTCGTTCTCGTCGAGGCGCTCCAGCACCAAGCGGCTGGTGTCGGCGATGTACTGCTTGATCCGGTGACCGTAGGTCAGGTATTCCTCGGTCATCGCCTGCAGGTCAAGGCGCGGGTCGCGCGCGAACTCGCGCAGCGAGAGCCGCTTGGGCTCCATTGCGGCCACGATCTTCTTCTTGAGGATCTTCTCGTCCAGCAGGTCCTGCACACGGATCCCGAGCCGGGCGGCCTTGTCGGAGTAGCAGGGACCGATGCCGCGCCTCGTCGTACCGATCTGCAGCTTGCCGAGCTTGATCTCGCCCGCGTGGTCCAAGAGCATGTGATACGGCATGATCAGGTGCGCGTTGGCGGAGATCCGCAGCCCGCTCGTGTCGACGTTGCGCCGCCGCAGGTCATCCAGCTCGTCGGTCAGGATCTTCGGGTCGATCACGACCCCGTTGCCGATCACGCATAACTTGCCCGGGTGCAGGATGCCCGACGGCATCAGGTGCAGCTTCCAGGTCTCGCCGCCGCGGACGATCGTGTGCCCGGCGTTGTTACCGCCCTGGAAGCGCACAACAGCGTCTGCGCGCTCCGCGAGCAGGTCGGTGATCTTCCCTTTCCCTTCGTCGCCCCACTGGGCCCCGACAATCACGATTCCAGGCATTTCTGACCAGTGTATTGGGGCCCCGCCGCTACGCGCCGAGATGTGGTCGGAGAAGCGATCCGGCCCTATGCGATCCGCAGATCCATCCTGTGGTCGTGGCCCAGCAGCGGCAGCTCGTCGCACATCTCCGTGAGGCGCGAAACGGTGCGCTCAGTGATCTGCTGGCAGAGCGTCTCGCGGTCAAGGATGTTGGTGGTGATCACGATCGACCGCTGCTCCTCGTAGCGCGCGTTGATGATCGAGTAGAGCTCCTCGAGTACCCACGGGGTCGTCTGCTCGGCGCCGATGTCGTCGATGTGGAGCAGATCGACCGCGGTCAGCCGTTCGAGCAGGTCGTTGTGCGAGCCGGTGTCAAAGGTCTTGCGGATCTGGCTGAGGAGGCCCGGCAGCGAGAAGCGCGCCGCCGAACGTCCGGCGTCGAGCGCCGCCTTGGTGACGAGCATCGCCAGCGTCGTCTTGCCAGTACCTACAGGGCCCATGAACCAGAGTCCGCGTCCGGCGTCGAGATTCGTGTCGATGCGATCGACGAAGCGACGGGTGGCGGCCACGATCTTGGGATCGATCTCGGTCACGGGGTAGCGGTCGAAGGCGACGTCCTTGTAGCGCTCCGGAATCACGGCGGAGAGGCTGCGGGCCTTGTTGCGGGCGATGATCTGCGGGCGGCAGGCGCAGTCGCGGGCGGTGTTGCTCTCCTCGTCGTAGAGGAAGCCCGAGCCGTCGCAGATGCCGAGGATGCAGGTTGCCATCAGTGTTCCTCAGCGGCGATCATGGCGCGAACTGCGGCGGCGCGTAGTTCATGAATTTCGGGAACTGGCTCTGGAAAGTGAGCGTGATCTCCCCGACCGGGCCGTTGCGGTGCTTGGCGATGATGATGTCGGCCTCACCCGGACGCGTGGACTCGCGGTTGTAGTACTCCTCGCGGTAGATGAACATCACGAGGTCCGCGTCCTGCTCGATCGCGCCAGATTCGCGGAGGTCGGAGAGGATCGGCTTCTTGTCGCCGGCACGCTGCTCCACGTTACGGCTGAGCTGCGAGAGCGCGATCACCGGCACCCTCAACTCGCGTGCGAGCGACTTCAGCCCGCGGCTGACCTGGCTGACCTGCTCGACGCGACTCTCGATCCGGCCCTCGTGCCGCATCAGCTGGAGGTAGTCGATGATGATCAGCCCCAGTCCGCCGTGCTGCTCGAGCTGGTGGTGCAGGCGGCGCGACTTGGCCCTGACCTCGAGCACGCCCGTGTCGCTCGAATCGTCGACGTAGAGGGGTGCCTCGGACAACTTGCCCGATGCCTCCAGAATCTTCGGCCAACGTGACTCCGCGACCTTGCCGCGGCGCAGGTCGTCGCCCGGGACCTTCGCCTGTGAGGCGACAAAGCGCTGCGCGAGCTCGGACTCGGACATTTCGAGCGAGAACAGCGCGACCGGGAATCCGGCAAGGGACGCGTTCTCCGCGATGTTGGCCACCAGCGCCGATTTGCCCATCGACGGACGGGCTGCCAGCACGATCAGGTTGCCCTGCTGGAAGCCGCCGGTGAGGTCGTCGATGTCACGGAAACCCGATGGGGTGCCGGAGAGCGGGCTCTTCTGATTGGAGCGATGGTGGAGCCGATCGGTCTCCTCGTGCAGAACCTCCGCGATCGAGCGGATCGCCTTCTGGCGCTCGTCGTGCGCGACGTCGAGCATCGCACGCTCTGCCTGCTCGACCAGCTCGCGCGGCGAGCCCGCGCGGTTGATGACGTCGGCCTGGATCTCGCGAGTCGCGTCGAGCAGTGCTCGCATCTGTGCCTGCTCGCGCACGATCCGTCCGTAATCACGGGCGTGGCCGGTGGCCGGCACCCATGCGACGAGCTCCTCGACGACTTCCGATCCGCCGACGTCATCGAGCCGGTTGTTCTGACGCAGTTGCTCAGCGACCGTGAGGTGGTCGATCTTCTTGTCGGACTCGTAGAGCTCGAGCATTGCCTCGAACACGGCCGCGTGCTCACGCAGGTAGAAATGCTCGGGGCGCAACTGCTCGTCGACCAGCAGCGCGTGCAGGTGCTGCTCGTCGAGCAGCACCGCACCCAGCACCGACTTCTCGGCGACCAGATTGTGCGGGGTGGCGTTGGCGGCGGCGGTCGTGCTCACAGGAGGACGTCCAAAGATAGGTCGAGGCTCGGAGGGTCCGCAGAGTCCTTCCCGCATACAGCGAAGGAAACATTGAGCAACGTCAGCGCACGCTCATCGACTGCGTCGATACCTAGGCTTGCGGCCATGAGCTTCTACGTACGGCCGGTCTTGAGTGGCGACTGGGAGCAGCTGCGGGATCTCCGGCTGCTCGCGCTATCGACCGACCCCGACGCCTTCGGGTCCACGTACGAGGAAGCACGGAGCGCAACGGATGCGGAGTGGCGGAAGCGCGCGGCCGACTCCGAGCGTGGAGCCCAGAGCCGCTGGTTAGCTGCCGTCGATGAGTCCGGAGGGTGGATTGGCATTGCGGTCGCTCACGGGGATGGGCGGGACGTGGACGCGAATCTCTTCGGCATGTGGGTGGCGCCGGCGGCACGTGGCAGTGGGGTCGCGGCTGCACTGTGCGACGCGTGCAGCGGCTGGGCCGGCGAGCATGGGTTCGCCGGGATCGTCTTGGGAGCGTTCGCCGATAACGAGCGCGCCATCGCTGCGTACCGCAAGGCCGGCTTCATGGAGTACGGCGGTATCTCCGAGCAGCGCGCAGACCGCGTGTTCGACGTGGTCCTGATGCGGCGCTCGACCTGAGCTCCGCTGCTAGAGGGCGCCCAACCTGAGCACGCGTCGCTAGATGGAGCCGGCGCTGCCTGCTCCGTGCTCTCCCGGGTCGAGCGGCGCCAGCAGCTCCAGCGGGTCGAGTCCGAGGCGGCCGGCGATCCGCTCGAGGCTGCGCAGCGTGAGGTTACGCTCCCCGCGCTCGACGCCGCCCATATACGTGCGATGGAAGTCGAGGTGGTCAGCGAAGGCCTCCTGACTCATTCCCCGCGCCAATCTATACGCGCGTAGGTTGCGACCGACGCGGACCTGAAGCTCGCCCTCCATGGAGGGGAAACTTGCGCGGCCGCCACTGAAAGGTCTACATACTGATGAGTAGCGACCAGACGAAAGGTCGCCGGCTTAACGACCGAGGCCCGCGTTTGCGGGCCTCGGTAGACAATCGGTGATGCGCCTAAGTCGCTAGGCGGCGACGACCATGGTCTTGATGGTCGCCGTGACGCCGTCGGAGACCTCGACCGTAACCATGTGCGTGCCGACGTTCTTGATCGGCTCGTCGAGTTGCACCTTGCGCTTGTCGATGCGGATGCCGCGGGCATCGCGAATCGCGTCGACGATGTCCTGCGTGGTGACGGAGCCGAACAGGCGGCCGTCATCACCCGCCTGCTGCGGGATCGTCAGCACGGTCTTGCCAAGCAACTCGGCGTTCTCACGCGCACGGTCGACGGCCTCCCGCACAGCCCGCTCAGCGGCCTGGCGACGCTTGGAGGCCGCCTCGATCGAGCCCTTGGTCGCAGTCTCGGCCAGCTTCCGCGGAAGCAAAAAGTTCCGCAGGTAGCCGGACGAAACGTCAACGATCGTGCCCTTCTCGCCGAGCGACTCGACGTCCTCGAGCAGAATTGCCTGTGGCATGACTACCTCCTCGGACTACCGGTCGCGGTCGCCGCGGTCGCGATCGCCGCGGCCACCACGACCCTCGCGCTCGCTACCGCCCTCGGCCACGTACGGCAGCAGAGCCAGCTCACGCGCACGCTTCACAGCGCGAGCGACCTGGCTCTGGTGCCGACGGCACGCAC
>DATAUP010000073.1:0-106728 GCA_036268195.1 Solirubrobacteraceae bacterium | reverse complement strand
CGTGGCCCCGCGCGACGCCCGTTCTTCGCACCAACTCAACCAGGAGGTACCCAATGACCTACGTCACGATGGAGCAGTTCGTGACCTGGAAGACCGAGATGGAGGAGCGGCTGATCGCCCTCGAGCAAGAGCGGGATGCCGCACAAGCTGCAGCTGAGGAATACGGGCAGGAGGTCCACCTGAGCGACGCTCGCTTCCTGGTCGCCGTGACGCCAGCTAGCCCTACTCGTCCGTTCGGCCCCACCCACGTCGCGGAGCAGAATGGCTCGCAGGACAGCTGATCCGAGCGGGGCACCCACAGAGCGTCCGTCATGGCCTGACCGCTTCCTGATCGCGCTCAGGGACGTCGGGACGGTCACGGCTGCAGCTCGCAGGGTCGGGGTGAGCCGCTCCGCGGTCTACAACGAGATGCGGGACAACCCCGATTTTCGAGAGGACGTGGAGCGGGTCAAAGATGAGTGCGTCGAGCTCGTCGAGCAGGTGCTCTTCAAGAGCGCGCTGACGCCCGACCCGGCTAACAGCAAGGATCGGCAGTTCTACCTCCGAGCGATGCGGCCGGACAAGTACGCCGGCATCGGTCAGCATCAGCTCGAGCAGGTCAAACAGCAGGCTCGTAGGAAGGCGCTGCAGGAGATCCAGGACCAGATCGCGCTACTGACACCGGAGGCCCGCAAGGCCCTGCAGGAGGCGATGCGCGCGGCCGCGGCGCGTGAGCTACCCACGCCCACACCGGAAGGAGGCTGAGGCATGCCCAGCAGCCGAGAGGCAGAGATCCTGACCGTCCCGCCAGAGGCTCTTAGCACCCGCCAGTTCCTAGAGCTTGACCAGGCCCTGAAGGCCTGGGAGAAGCAGGTGAGCGACAACGCCAAAGCGTTTCCCGCCAGGTCGTTTCAGCTCGGGCAGGCCCAGATCCAGGCGTTCATGCAGCTGCTCGGTCGCACCGGTCTGACGACCCTGCCGCCCGGGACCCTGCCGACCCTCGGGCCGACGAAACAGGCCGCGATCGAGTGGGCGCAGCGGCGCGCGTTCTCCAGTGACCTCGACAGAGCGGTCGACAAGTACGTCGACGAAATGCGGTCTGCGCTCACGCAGGGACTCAGGGGCGGCGCGAACCCGACACAGGTCGCCTCGTGGCTCCACAAGGCCACGCGCAACGCGGGGGTGAACTGGCGGACGGTTGCCCGCACCGAGATGGTCGAGGCGAACACCGACGGGCGCTACCACGCGATCCGGGCGATGGGCATCACGCAGGTGTGGTTCCCGCGCCACACCGGCGCGTGCCCGGATTGCGGGCGCTTGCTCGAGGGCCAGGTGTTCGAGATCGAGGAGCTGGAGGGGGTCAGCAATCGAGGGCGTAAGCGGGAGGACTGGGTCGCATGCTGCCCGCTTCACCCCGGCTGCCGGCACGTACCGTTGCCCTGGATCCGCGACGTCTATGACGCGGCCCAGACCGAGTACCAGGCGCTCGAGCAATCCGGCCTCGACGACAGGGCGCTCAGCGAGATGTTCACTGAGAGCGGTCAGGTCAAGCCTGGCTATGAGAACGACCCCCGCCTGGGCGCCTTCTTCGGGCGTATCGGCAAGACCGCGGATCCGCTCCGTTTCGCGCTGTCGCGCGCGGTCGAGAAGACCAGGCACCAGAACCCCTCAGGGGTCGTCGCGAAGGCGCGCAAGCAGGAGCCCCCGGGCCTGCACCACACCTCCGGGCGGCGCCGCTGCAGCAACTGTGACTTCTACAAGCGCCCCGAGTGCACGCGGTACGACTGGCCCGTCGACGCTGATGAGCTGTGCCGCACTTGGGCGCCGATCGACCGGGACGCCCCAACGATCGGGAAGGGCTACTTCGACAACCCGCAGGAGGGTCTCGACCCCCTGCTCTGGACCCCTGAAGAGCGCCTGCGGGATGACGTCCGCGACCGCATCGTGAGGTGGTGGCGGAAGGCCCTCGGACGTGATGCGCCGCTGTGGTCGCACCTGTTCATCACCGGCTCCGCAGCATCACGCGCATGGGCTGGCAAGACCGCAGGTGACCTGGACCTGCAGGTGGTCGTCGACTACGACCAGCTGCGCCGCTGCCAGCCGTCAGCGCGGGTCCTTCCCGACGCCGAGCTGCACGCCGCCATGGTCAACTCGATCAAGGCTGCCCTCAAGGGGTTTGAGGTCGCCAACGGCCTCCCACTCGATGCGTTCGTGCGCCCGCAGCACACAGTGCCAGCGTTCGTCGCCTCCGTCCGTGGCCGCGGTCAGGGCGTCTGGGACGTCCAGACCGGCCGCTGGATCGTCGCGCCGCCGGAGGAGCCGACCGCCGAGGACGTCGACGGCGGCGAGATCCTGGAGGGCGAGGGCGGCGACCTGGCGGTCAAGCACCCGGCGTGGCTGGCGCGCGCCCGCGAGCTCCGCACCCACCTCGAGAACGCGCTCGCCGAGCCGACCGCGGAAGCGCTCGAGGATCTGCAGGCCGCCTACACGTTCGTGCACGACCTCCGCGCCAAAGAGTTCGCCGACGGCAACGGCGCCGACGGGCTCGGGAACTTCCTGTGGCGCTACCTCACCGACCACGGCCCGCTGACCCGCGTCAAACACGCGCTGCAACAAGGAGCCTGACCCGCATGTCCTCGAACCAAATCCCCGTCGAGTCGATTCTGAAGATCGCGCTTGACAAGTCGAGCGCGGACGACATCAGAAACTGGTTGGACGGTCACGAGAAGTCGTGGTCGAACATCGAGTCGACGATCGACCGGGTTGGCACGAAGATCGGGAACCTCAGCCGCCTTGGGATGGGCGCCGCGGGTGTTGCCGGTCTCAGTGCGATCGCCTCGAACTTCTTCAACACCAGCCAGGCCGGCTCGAACCTGGGGCTTGCCGCCGGCCAGGTGACCGGCGGCGCCGGGGTGTGGCACGGCTACTCCCAGTCGCTGCTGTCCGCCCAGGCGAAAACCGGCATCCCGGCATCGCAGATCGCGCAGGGCCTCATTCAGGCGGTGCAGGCCGTTGGCGGGAACCCGACCCCTTCGCAGGCCGCGATTCTCGGCGGCCTGATCGCCGGGTACGGCGAGACCGTCGGCCTCACACCGGCGCAGGTCGCGCAGGTCATCTCGCCGCTGTTGCAGGCGTCCAACAAGCCGCTGACCTCCAGCACCATCCTGGGGACCGCGTCGACGCTCACGAGCGGCCTGACCGCGTTTCCCGGCTCGCAGGCCGCCCCGATGCTTGGGCTCATCTCGCAGCTTGGGGTGTCCCAGGCGCTCGGTTCAGGGCCTGGCAGCGGCTTTTCGATGAACACCGCCGGGTTGACGTCACTGGTGAACGCGGCGGCGCAGACCAACAGCATTTGGCGCAACCCGTCGATCACCGGGTCGGCGACCTCGGCGATCTCCGGCGGGCTGCAAAACGCTTACGGCAATCCGCAGCTCGAGGCGTTCATGCAGATGGCCGGGATCGGCTACAAGCAGCAGCGCCAAGGCATCACCCCCGGCAACGTGCAGTCGATCATGGGTGAGTCGACCAAGCTTTACGGGTCCGGCAACACCCGGGACATCTTCCTGCGCTCCATTTTCGGCACGGAGGGCTCCGACTTCCTGGAGCAGTTCTCCCCCGGCAGCAAGGGCGCCGGGATCCTCAAGTCGAATGTGAAGGCCGGGCAGCTCGGCCAGACCTCGGTGATCAGCCAGCAGGACATCGACAAGCTGCTCAACCAGATCGACAACGCACAGGCCCGCACAACCCCGAGCGGCAGCGCAAACCGGTTTGGCGGCAAGGCCCTGAAGGTGCTGGAGAGCCCCGCCGGCGCTTTAGCAGGCGCGGGGCTCCTCCTCGGGAAGGGCAAGATCGCTTCGGGCGCGAAGGGTGTCCTGGGCGATGTGCTCGGTGGCTCCGGTAACGCCGACAGCGATATCCTGGAATCACTGCTGCGGGTTGGTGGTGGTGCAGGAACCCTTGGTGTCGGGACGCTCCTGAGCATGCTCGGAATGCCGGACTCCACCAGCGACCCGGGGCCGGGTGGCAAGTGGAGCAAAGCGGACGCTGTTGGTGGTGTCACCGAGGTTCTGAAGGGCGCGCAAAGCAAACATTTCAGCTCCACCAAGCAGGAGCAGCAATGGATGCTCAGCCAGTTCGGCAAAAACGGGTACGGCACCCCGTGGGCGACCGGGTTCGGCGCGAACCCGAAGGGCGCGTCGGTGGCTGAGCAGATGATGCAAAAGGTGCTGACCGGGCTCGGCGGCGGCAACGACCCGCTGGCCACGTTCAACCAGGCCGTCACGAAGCTTCTGCAGTACGCCAATCAGCAGCAGCAAAAGACCAACAAGGGCCATGCGCAGGACTCCAGCTACACGCTCGGCACCACTGCGCTGCAGGGCCTCGGCTCAAGCGCGCCTGGTGTTGAGTTTGCCGCGCTCACGATGGGCGGCGGCGGCTCGGGGGGCGGCGGTCTGTTCGCCAGCTACCCGCTGTCCCCCGGCACTGGTGGTGGCGGCGGGAGCGGCAAGCTGAGCACGGGCGCGCCCGGCTCCGCCGCATCGAAGCGCGCGATCGCGGCCGCCGCCAAAAAGTATGGGGTCTCCGCGAACGTGCTCGAGGGCATTTACGGCGCCGAGTCGAGCTACGGCACCGCATACAGCGCCGGACAGAAGACCTACGGGTACTTCGGGCTGACCAGCCCGGGCCTGTGGAACCCGTCAATGAGCTTCCAGCAGGACGCGAACACGTCCGCCCAGACCCTCGCGAACCTGGTCAGCCAGTACGGGGATCTGAACACAGCGCTTGAGCACTACTCGGGCGGCAGCTATGGCCTGTCGCACGTCCTGCAGCTCGCTGGCGGCAAGAGCCCGAGCGTTGCCAAGCACGTGCCCACCCCCACCGCCCACGCCGCTAAGGCGCCCGATGTCCATGTGCACGTGAACCTCGGCGGCCGGCGTGTTGCTCACTCACTGAAGCGCGCGAGCGTCCAGCGCGGCCACAAGTCATGATTAATGACGAGACGGGCCCAGCACCGAATCACCGGCTCGCTCCTGCCCTCGCTGCGATCGTCGATAAGGTGCGCGACGAGCTCTGCACCCAGCTCCTTGCGAGCCTGGCGGTGGAAACGGATCAGGCAGCATTCGCCGCCGCACTCGAGGTCGCGCTCGATAGCGCGATCGCGTCAGCGACCCTGCGTGGCTTCGCTTGTGGGCTGGCCGCCCACGCCGAAGCCGTCGTGGAGGCGCGAGCTGCGCACCAGGCCCCGCTGAACTGAGGGCCTATCAGAGCGGCTTAAGCCGACCGTTGATCGCGGGGTCGGTCGGCTCGTATCCGTCGGTCTGCGCCGTCGCCGCCAGGACCTGCTGCCACGGCCGGAAGGCTGAGTTCTTCGATCCACTGCACAGGAGTAGTGCGGTACCTCGAGCGATGTGCTCGAGCTCGCGCTGCGTGTAAAGCTCGTTGTTGGACTCGAGCGCCACCTGGCGGAGGAACGTCAGGCTCAGCCCTGGCCTGGACGCGAGCTGCGCGCACGTTGCCGCCCGGGGGTGCGGGGTGTCGGGCGCGTCGGCCGGTCTAAACGTCGCCGAGGCAGTGCCCATCGACGACGGCGAGCCGTCGCCCCGGAGTGCGTCATAGGCCCCGCCGACGAGGAGGCCGAGAACGATTAGGACGAGGGCGCGTCTCATTGCTGGCTCGATCCTATGCGCGGGGACCCCGAATACTCAACCCCGCCGTGCGCCTCATCCCTGAGCCACGCCCCGTACGCCGCCATGGCCTTTTCGAGGTCGCTCTCGTCGTAGTGCCCGTAGATGCCGAGCGTGGTCGAGAGGTCCGCGTGCCCGAGAGCGTGCGACGCCGACTCAAGGTTGGCGACGCGCCGCAGCTCCATCGCGAACGTGTGGCGCGCGCGGTGCATGTTCATGCCCGATGTGGCGCCGGGGGCCACGAGACCCGCCGCCTGCGCATGTCGATACCACCAGCGGTGCACCGCCTGGGGTGAAGGCCTGTCCTTCGGGCGGCCGGTGGCGGACCAGCGCATGCCACCGTTAGGGTCCTTGCCGTCGGCACGGCGGTCGACCGGGTAGAGCAGGTAGTCGTCAGCCTGCGGCAGACGTCCTACGTGGGGGAGATCGGCCTCGAGGGTTAGCTCGAGCTCGACGAGAATCGGACCGTACAACGGGAGCACCCGCTCCTTCCTGCCCTTGCCGTAGACGTGAAGCCGCTGGCGGGCGAGGTCGAAGTCGCGGAACCGGAGGCGGTCGCGCGAGGATTCTGCGGCTCTGAGCATCCAGGGGCGGGCGTCTGGTGGCAGGACGCGCACGACGCGCTGTTCTCCACGCGGCCGGCGGATCCGCGCGGCAGGCGACACCTCGAGATGCCCTTCCTCCGCGCACCAGCGCCAGAACTCGCGGATCGTGGATGTGACCTTCGCCAGGGTCCGCGCAGCGCAACCGGCCCACAGGTCGATCACCTCGCGAAGATCGTCCGTCGTGACATCAGCGAGCTCCCTGTCCGCGAGCGTGAGCGCCATCCGGGCCAGGGTCGCCTCGTAGTCGCGGACGCTGGAGTCGGTGGCGCCGCGCTCGTTCCGGAACCAGCGGATGTAGCGGGCGACCATGGTGCCCACGGGAGTGCCACGGTATGCCTTCGAGGCCACGGCCTCGCGCATCACCCGCGCGGCCTGGGCGAGATCAGCAGCACCCGTCGATGGTGAGGGTGGGATCGTGCTCATTCGAGGGCTCACGCGGTCCGCGAGGCCGAGCTCGTGACCGTCTCCCGCCGCAGCCTGTCGATCGCCGTCGACCGGATCCCGTACCGCCTCTGTGCGCCGTCGCCGCTCGTGGCTACGAAGCTGGGGCTGATTGTGCCGCGCTTGATCCACTTGTAGACGACGCGCTGGCTGACGCCGAGCCGTTCGGCGATCTCGCCTGGGGTCAGCAGTTGGGGGGTGGTGGTTGCCATGAGGAGCCTCCGTGGTTGTGGATCGCTCCTCCTCCCGTGCGGGGCCCGCGCGGTGGGGTGGGGGTTGGTCGAGGTCGTTTTGACCTAATGGGCAATGTAGCACACGCACGGTTTTTAACCATGGTTAGGTCTTTGACAAACATTTGTACCCGCAACGAGCCGCCTTCTCTCCGGTTCGTCAGTGACCGCGCAACTACGATCGCTCGCGATGCCGCTAAAGCGCGAGAAGGATGGGCTGTCGATTCCCAAGGCCGCCGAGCTGATCGGTGTGAACCCGCAGACGGTCCGCAACTGGGTGAAGCGCGGGATCCTTCCGGCGACCAGATTTGGACCGGATGACGCGAAGCTGATCCGCATTGACCGCGAGGACCTGAAGCGGCTCGACGAGCTGAAGAGGATCGGCGAGACCGGCCTCACCGTCGACCAAGCGGCCATGCGGTTGGGGGTCTCGGCAAACACCGTTCGGAGTTGGATTCGTGACGGCAAGCTCCCGACCAAGAGCTGGGCTCCTGACGGGGCCAAAAGGAAAAAGGTCCGCATCGACCCGGCTGAAATCGAGCGGCGACGACCACGCCCTGAGGGGCCTGAACCCGAGAACGCGGAGGACTAGTGATAGGTCGCAGCGAGGTTGTGATGGCGCTAACGATGACGGGCGAGCAGGCGGACGCGGCTGGCGTCGGGCGCCTCTGGGACGCAGTCCAGCGTGCGCGCTGCTTGGTGATTGCCGGACGCGGCGCACTTAGGCCAGTGGCCGTCGATCGCCTTAGCCGGTCAGAGCTGCGCGCGAGGTGGCATGTGACCGTCGACGAGATCCTCGAGCTCGTCAGCGATTCAGTTGGCGCCGGGATGAAGCTCGCCGTAGATCCGGCGAGCCGTGAACAAATCGCGCGTCGGCAAGGCGTATGTAAGTAGAACAAAGAAAAACGGCCGTCCGTGAACAACGGACGGCCGTTTTGCGCATTAAGCAGGTAGAGGCAAGGAAACGGCGCGCCCGTGAACAAGAGGCAGCCGTTCCCGACCGCGCACGTAAGCACGCCCGCCCGGGTCTGCTGCGTCGCCACACACACCCCGAAGGAGGAACGATGACCGATGATCCGTTGCTCACGGTCGACGAGGTCGCTAGCCGGCTCTCGCTAAGCACTGCGACTGTCTGGAAGATGCTACGCGCCGGGGAGCTGCCAGCGCGCCGTATCGGTCGGACCTACAGGATCGTCCCGACTGAGCTCGAGGCATGGCTCGATAGCCGAACGGCGGCGCCCAGCGGCTCCGCCGAGCTCGAACGGGTTTGAGCTCCAGCTGTCGGGCACCCAAGTGCAGTTCTTCGTTGGCAACGGCTCGGGATACGCAACAGCGATCAGCACCGCCAACATCGCGCTCAACGCTTGGAACTACATAGTCGGCACATATGACGGCACGGACGCGTACGTGTACCTAAACGCGCGTCGATCGGGTCCGCGGCAGCGATCACCGGGCCGATGACCGTCCCGTCCGGCGGAGTCGACGTGGCCGCCAATCCGGCGTACTGGGGCGTCGGGTTCTTCGCCGGCACCGCAGCCAAGGCAGCCATCTACACATCCGCGTTGTCACAGACACAGGTGTCGAACCATTACGCCGCGGCCCTTGTTGGGCCGCCCCCGCTGATCCTCCCGCCACGGCTACAGGCCGTGCGTGGGGGCGGCATGTTCCTCGTCTAAGGAGAAAGCCACATGCAGACCCACCGAGAGACCGTCGCCAGGCTCCTGGAGAAGACGGCCGACGCCGTCGAGCAGGTTGCCAAGGCCTTCGGCGCTTCGGCAGACCCGATGGCCGGCGGCCAGACCGTCACGGTTCGTCCGGGCGGCCAATCTCTTCCCATGACGGTTCGGTCGCACCCGGACGAACTCCACCACGAGGACCACCCGCTGCCTGATCGCCACCTCGCATGTCCAGCGTGCGGGCACGGGATGCTCGTCGAAGATGGCGTGGCCGAGTTGCGGCGGAAGAGGGCCCAACGGCCATGACCGCCCGTCTTGACCGGCGCCTAGCGCTCAGTGAGTCCGACGACCAGGCGTTCGCGGAGCGACGCCACCTGGCGATCGTGCGTCACGCGCCCAGGGACCTGCCTCTCGTGCCGCCTCCGGACCTGGTCCCCGCCAGCGAGCCGACCATCGCGGCGTGGGACTGTGCCGCCGTTGTGCTCGGCGAGCCCGGTCCGATCGATGGCGGCGCCACAGCCGCGCGGTTCACCGGGGCCTCGGAGGTGCGGGGCGTCCTCGAACCGCATACGGGTGCAGGGCGAAAGTACTGGTCTCTTCTCGCGACCGTGCGCCTCGATCCCGGCGTAGCGTCCGGAACGATCCTCTCGATCACCGGGGATGGCCAGGAGATTCCCGTCCGGGCGCTCGTCGTCCGCGACGGGCAGCTCGGCGTGGTCGCATGGTCGTGGCGCGGAGGACAGGCGCTTTGGCAGACCCAGCTCGACCTGGGCGGAGACGTGATCGGCGACGCCAACGGCGACCAGGTCCGAGGGCATCGCGAGGGCCGCGAAACGCTTTCTGGTCGATGGGCGCATCTGGCAGCGACCTTCGGGGAGAACGGCGACCTGATGCTCTTCGTGGACGGGAAGGTCAACCGGATCTTCCGGGAGGACCTGCACCTGGGTCGGCACGACCGCCAGCTTGTCCGCGTGGGGAGCGCGACCAGGTTCGTCAACGAGATCATCCCTGGCTGGCGAGGCTTCCTGCAGAACGTCGAGCTGTACGACGGCGCCCTGAGCATCGACGAGGTACGGGATAAGGCTCGCGCGGCGCTGGGGCTTCCCGAGCCGGAGCCGGCAGCCAAGGCCTGGGTTCCCCCGATCGAGACGGGCTGCGGCAATCCGACGCACCAGCCGGCGTGGCGTCAGGACCCCGCTGGAGAGCTCCAGTGCCTCGAGTGCGACCCGCCCCGCGGCTGCTCTTACGCAGAGCATCAGACGCATTGGCGCCCCGCCGGCGACGTCTTCAGCCCCCACTGGGACGGGGCTCTCGAGTGCGGCCTATGCCTTGCATCGCCTGTGCTCTCAGCAGCAGTCTAAGCCTGTACCTGACCTAGAGACTTGGCAAGAAAGGAACTATTAATGGCCAACCGAGGCCCCCGCTTTGACAACTTTCCGATGCAGGCCGTGCCCGAGCGGCACGGCGCTCAGTTCGACCAGTTCAGCCGGCAGGCAAGAAATCCACACGGCCCCCAGTTCGACGAGGGCTTCCCCGAGATTGACCTCAGCCAGGTTGATAGGGACCAGTTCGACCAGGCTGTGTCGCGTCTGCTCGCGTTCCTTCGCAGGCTCCCGAGCAGCGTCCGGGTGGAGCTTTGGGACGCGATCGACGACACAACCAAGACCCCCGGCGAGATCCTCGACGTCTACAAGATCACGAATCCGGGTGACGACGATGTGCAGAAGGCTCTCAAGCAGAGTGCCCGGAGGACCTACGGTTCGAAGTACGGGTCGGCCGGACTCCCCCTAGTCGCCAAGACGGGCACGGGCGACGGGATCGACGTCGCCAAGGTCCGGCGGCCACGGACTCGTGGCCCGCTCGATCAGACGCTGCAAACCCTGCGAGAGCTGGCCGGCGTCGACGTCACCAAGGTCAGTGGGCACAGGCCCCGGTGAGCTACCCGCGCCAGAACACCGTCCAGACCGGTGCTGTCGGGTCGGCTGCCGACACGTCCGCGAGCTGCGCACTGCCGAACACCGAGACCGAGCTGCCCGGTGACCAGGTCAACGCCCCGAACGCGATCACCGCCACTCAGCGCTGGCGGATCAAGGGCATTGTCGCGTCCTACACCGCCACGCCGGCCACGCCCGGGCAGCTGGTCATCACTGACGGCGTGTTCACCTGGACGATCGACGTCACGGCCGTGCTGCCGTTGCTCCCGCTCGACATCCAGTGCGCCGCCGGCGCCGAGGTCGACATCACTCTGTCTGCCGCCACCGGCGCGATCGGACACATCAACGTCACCGCCGAGGTCGAGGGCTGAGAAAATGTTCCTGCCTGGAAATACCGCAAGGCCGCCCCACGGATCCGGCTCGGCCCGATAGCACTCCCGGTCATGCCCTCGCAGTTGCTGAAGGCGGTCATCGCCGACCTCCAGGCGGCCGACCCCGCTGACCGTGCCCAGCTGGCGGAGCTCCTCGCCCCGCACCTCGAGCTGCCCGCTGCCGCGACGGGGGAGACGCCTCGCTGGCTGAACAGCGCCGAGGCCGCGGAGTACCTGGGCATGACCGTGAACGCACTGCACAAGCTGACGGCGGCCCAGTCGGTGCCGTTCGAGCAGGACACCCCTCGGGGCAAGCTGTGGTTCCAGACGCAGGAGCTGGATGCCTGGAGGCGGCGAGAGCTCCGGCGGGTGGCAGCGTAGTGACCTCAAATGCTGCCATTTTGCTGCCAAGCAGTCGATCAGAAAGCCGGTGGATCTAATGGGCACGGGTGGTTTCGAACCACCGACCTCTCGCGTGTGAAGCGAGCGCTCTCCCACTGAGCTACGCGCCCGAAGGTCCGCTGATTCTAGTCGGGTCTGGCGAAACGATGGCGCTTCCGAGGCGTCGGGAGGCGCCGCGGGGACGGGGGCGGCGCGGTCGCAGGGCGACGCGCGGGACCGCTCGTCGCTAATCCGGCTTTTTGAAAACTCGTACCCCTGGGTATAGGAGCAAGAGTCGCGCAGGCCGGAGGGAACCAAGCGCGCAGGTCAACGAAGGAGAGGGTATGTCGGTCAGAAAGCGTCGAAGCGCATTGATCAGCGCGCTTGTCGGTATTGCGGCTGCGCTGTTTGCCCAGGGCGCGCTGGCGTCCGTCACTCCGAGCCTCAGCCTCGATCAGAGCGCCGGGACCCAGGCGGGCGCAACCCAGAACCTGGGGATGGACCTGCAGTTCCAGCCTGCCGGCACCTATCCCTACACCGACACGCCGGACGCGATGACGATCAACCTGCCGCCGGGCCTGTTGGCCAACGCCGCGATCAACGGCGGCGCGTGCCTCACAACGACCGATCTGACCGACACGAACTGCCAGGTCGGAACCGGCGTCGTCACGGCATACGCCGCAGGGCTGGTGCCGCTACCCACCGATGTCACATTCGACCTCGTGCCGCCGCCAGCGGCCGGTGATCTGGCCGGGCTTGCGGTCAACGACGATGGAACCCAGATCGGTTCGACGGCGGACATCAGGGTCAGACCATCCGGAGACCCGGAGGGCGTTGGGATCTCAATTGAGTTCATCCTCCCGAACTCGCTCGATGGCGCGCCGATCGACATCTCGGAGATCGACAGCACCTTCGACGGATTGCGCTATCCGACGAGCTGCCCGTCGACGCCTGCGAACGTCAGCGTCAGCGTCGACTCGTACAGCGACTCGACGGTGCACACGGTCACCTCGCCCCTCAGCGTGACCGGTTGCTCGAAGCTCCCGTACGCGCCGAAGCTCTCAGTCAAGGCCGTCAAGGACGGTGCAGACCGGCAGGTCGCTATAACCACCGGAGTCACGCAGGCCGCCGACGAATCCCCGAGCAAATCCCTCACGCTCGCGTTCCCCGGTAACACCCTCGGCGTCAATCTCTCCGCGATCAAGCTGCTGTGCCTGAACATTGCCAACGGCTGCACCCCCGTGGGCACGGCCACCGCCGTATCACCGTTCTATCCCAAACCGCTGACGGCCAATGCCTATCTCACGGGCACGGCGCTCGGACCATCGCTGACGCTCGTGTTCCCGCCACCATTCCCGCTCACCTTGGTCGGCAGCGTCACGTTGACGACCAAGACGGCGAGCTTCACCGGCCTGCCGGACATTCCGCTCACGAGCCTTTCGCTGGCGCTGAACGGCGGTGCAGACGGCATGTTCCTGACCAACTGCAACCCGGGCAACGGAACCGCCACTGGCACCTCCAGCGACCAGAACGGAGACAAGACGGTCTCGGCGTCGGTGCCCTACGAGATCTCCGGCTGCGCCGCCTCGTCCTACACCTCGGGCTCGGGCACGAGCTCGACCGACGTTGCGCCGACGGTGTCCACTCCCGTGGCGAGCGGGATCAAGACGAAGCACCCGTCAATCAAGTTCAGGGTCAAGAGCGCCAAGAAGGGCGCAAAGGTCAAGCAGCTCACCGTTGAACTGCCACACGGTCTGAGTTTCGCGACGCACCGCACGGGCAAGCGCACCGAGATCAAGGGCGTGAAGCTGAGCGGCGCCAAGGTGAAATCGCTGACGCTCAGCCGTGGCCATCTCATCATCAAGCTCGCGAGGCCGGCCAGCAGCATCGGCGTGACGCTGGCGGGCAGTGCGCTCAACGAGAGCGCCGCGCTCATCGCCAAGGCCAAGGCGGGTAAGGCCGGACGCATGCGTCTGACCGTGATCTCGCTCGACGCCAAGAACAAACGACACACCATCGCGAAGGCGATCGCGCTCTGACCGCCGTTCTCCGGTCGACACGCTGCAGTCCTCCGCATGCGCGGGCACTAGTCTTTAAGACGGTGCCGCGCATTGCGGCGGACGGGCGGGGCCGGACGCGGTATGTCTTCAACCAGGGATCTTGATAGCGATGACGTTCGTGTCGTTGCGCCTGCCGAGGTGGCGGCGGCGCTGGAGCGCGCGCGCACGCAGTTCCGCGAGGACCCCGCCGGCACACTCGAGGTAGCGATCCGCTGTCACGAGGAGGCGACCTCGGTCGGCGACGTCAATCTCTGCGCACGGGCGCTGGTGCTGGAGGGCCAGGTGGCGCTTCACCGGGGCGATATCCGCAGCGGGCTGGCGCTGACGCTCGAGGCCGAGCGCATGCTCGGCAACGCCGGTGACCACTATGCCCGGGCCGAGGTCGCCGCGCTGCGCTCGCAAGTCAGCTTCTTCACGGGCGCGTACTCGCAATCACTCACCAACGCCGAGCGTGCGATCGAGTTCGCTGACGCGACCGGGGACATCGACCTTCGGATCTTCGCACGCCGAGCCGCGTTCGTCGTCTTCGGCAACGTCAGCGTCCGCGAACTCCGCGGCCGGATCGAGGAGCTGCTCGAACTGACGATCGAGGCCGGCGCCGTCTGGGAGCAGGCGATCACCCGCAACGACATCGCCTGTTATCTCGAGCAGGCAGGGGACGCCGAGGGCGCCCGCCGGGAGATCATGCTTGCGCAGGAACTGGCGGAAGCGACCAGCCCGAACCGCTTCGCACTCGCGGTGATCCACTCGACCCGCGCCGACATCGAGCTGCGCGACGGCGACGCGAGCGCCGCGCTGGTGGATGCGGAGCGCTCGCTTGCGCTGCTCGGTCAGGACAGTGATCCGAACCCTTACGTGCTCGGCGCCAGCGTGCGCGCGCAGGTGCAGGCACGTATGGCGTTGGGCCATTACGACGACGCACAGCACGCCGGCGAGACCGCGCTCGGCTGGCTGGGCGACGGCATGCCGCACACGCGCAGCGTGATCCTGGCCGCCGTCGCGGAGGCGCTGCGCGGCGCCGGCAGGCTCGCGGAGGCCTATGAGGCGCTGTCGCGTGCGGCCGAGATCGAGCGCCAGGCCTTCACGGAGATCTCTGAGCTTCAGCTCAGCCTCGAGCGCGCGGTGCTGCAGGCGCGGCTCGCGCGTAGCGAGAGCGACTCGCTCGCGCTCAAGAACCGCCAGCTGGCCGAGGCCCACGCCGAGCTCGAGTTGCGCGCGGGGCAGCTCGAGGAGCTGCAGGAGCAGCTGCGCGACCAGGCCGAGCGTGACTGGCTGACAGGCGTCCATAACCGGCGCTTCCTGGCGCGCGAGTTCGCACAGCCGTCGGCCGGCCACTTCGGCCGGCTGCTGAGCGTCGCCGTCGTCGACCTCGACCATTTCAAGCATGTCAACGACGACCACGGCCACAGCGTCGGTGACCAGGTGCTGGTGCGCGCAGCGAGGCTGCTGTGCGAGGTTCTGCGCTCCTCAGACATCGTCGTACGCAGCGGCGGTGAGGAGTTCCTCCTGCTGATGCCGCTGACCGACGGGCATGCCGCCGCCGCCTGCTGCGAGCGCATCCGCCGGGCGATCCGCGACGAGCCGTGGGACACGATCGCCCACGGCCTGAAGCTGACGACGAGCGTCGGTGTTGCCACGGCTGAGCACGCTGAGAACCTGGAGGAGCTCGTCAAGCTGGCTGACAATCGCCTCTACGAGGCAAAGCACTCGGGTCGCGACTGCGTCGTCAGCGATTCCGCCACAGAATGAGGGGGTGGCCCGCTGGCCACCCCCTGATTGCCCGGCGCGGGCGGCGGTCCCCCACAGGGAGTAAGTTTTCCCGGAGGGATGCCGTTCTTTATGTGTCGGTGACAGGCCGATCAATGAACTGCACACACACCGCGGAGCGGTGAAGGGGAAGTCGATGAGCGTTTTGGCTGATCGCGATGTCGCGCTGATAGAGACCGTGCGAAAAATCGCGCGCGAGGTTGCTGCGGAACATGCGGAAGAAGTGGACCGCGCTGCCAGGTTCCCGAATGAGACGATCCAGGCGTTGCGCGAGATCTCCGCGCTGTCCGCATTCGTACCGACAGAGTTCGGCGGCGGCGGGGCGTCGGTGTCGACGATCGCACGCTGTTGTCTCGAGCTCGGGCGTCAATGCGGTGCGAGCGCGATGGTGTTCGCCATGCATCAGATCCAGGTGGCTGCGATCGCCCGGCATATCGAACAGGGCTCATGGTTCGACGGCTACCTGCACGAGCTCGTGACAGACCAGCGACTGATTGCCTCGGCGACCTCCGAGGTCGGTACCGGCGGCGACATGGGCCGGTCGATCGCCGCGGTCACGCCGACCGCGGACGGTCAGGTGGGCTTCGAGAAGAACGCTCCGACCGTGAGCTATGGCGTGTATGCGGATGATCTGCTGACCACGCTGCGACGCGCGCCCGACGCGGAGGCCAACGACCAGGTACTCGCGCTGACGCGCCGCGGCGAGCACACGATCGAGATCACGGGCACCTGGGATGTGCTCGGGATGCGCGGCACCTGCTCGGCTGGCGGCATCGTGCGCGCGACCTTCGACCCCCAGCAGGTGCTCTCGAACCCGCCCTTCTCACAGGTCGCTGCCGAGTCGATGGTGCCGATCTCCCACATCCTCTGGGCGAACGTGTGGCTCGGGATCGCCGAGGATGCGTTCGACCGCGCGCGTGCGTTCGTGCGCGCGGCCTCCAAGCGCAGCGGCGGTGGGCCGGTGCCGGTCGCGCAGCGACTCTCACGCGTGATGACCGAGCTCGGCATGCTGCGAGCGGAGGTTGCCTCGGCGCTCAACGACTTCAACAGCGCCTCAGAGGAGCCCGGCCGCGAGCGTCTGTCGACGCTTTCGTCGGCGCTGCGTTTCAACAACCTGAAGCTGGCCGCATCCGAGCATGCGTCCGACATCTGTAAGAGCGTGCTCGAGGTCAACGGGATCATGGGCTACAAGAACGACACCCCGTTCAGCGTGGGACGGCATCTGCGCGACACCCTCTCGGCGCCGCTGATGATCGCCAATGAGCGCATTCACGAGACGAATGCGGGCCTGCTGCTGATCGCCAAGGAGATCTGATGTCTGAATTTCGTGAAGGGACTCCCGAACAGGTCGCGTTCCTCGACCGCATGGTCGATACGGGTCTGCTGACGCGTACCGGTATCCACGGCGTCTATGCGCGCAGCAAGGCGTTCGAGGACGTCAGGCTCGGGTTCGACGCGTTCATCACCCGCGCCGCCGCACCCGAGGCCCCGGTGCCGCTCTACTTCCCGCCGATCTTCCCGCGCAAGCACATGGAGCGCAGCGGCTACTTGGAGTCGTTCCCGCACCTCGCAGGGACCGTGTTCGGGTTCGAAGGTGACGAGGCGGCCGCCGCAGAGCAGGCCGAGGCGGCATCGCGCAACGAGGACTGGAGTACCCACCAGCACCAGACCGACATGGTCCTGGCGCCGGCCGCGTGCTATCAGCTCTACCCCGCGATGGCGCAGCGCGGCCCCGTTCCCCGGGACGGCTACATCCTCGACACCGGTGATGCCTATGTGTTCCGGCGTGAACCGTCGAACGACCCGTCACGGATGCAGATCTTCCACATGCGTGAGATCGTCCGCATCGGCGACCGCGAGACGGTGCTCGAGTGGCGCACGAGCTGGCGGGCGCGGGCCGAGGAGCTGCTCAAGTCGCTCGGCCTCGACCTGACGCTCGATATCGCCAACGATCCGTTCTTCGGGCGCGTCGGCCGCCTGCTCGCAGCACAGCAGCGGGATCAGGAGCTCAAGTGGGAGCTGCTGGCGCCCGTCGCGGGTGACAAGCTCACCGCGATCGCTTCGTCGAACTACCACCAGGACCACATGGGTGAGACCTACGACCTGCTGCTCGAGTCCGGGGAACGGGCGCACACGGGCTGCATGGCCTTTGGTGAGGAGCGCGTGACGCTGGCGCTGTTCGCCGCGCACGGCTTCGACACCGGCGAGTGGCCGGCTGAGGTTCGTCAGAAGCTGACGCTCGGAGAGGTCGGAGCGCTGGCGTGAGCAACCCGTCAGTGTTGGATCTGTCGGCAACAGGCGCCGGCGCCGTGCTGACGATGCAGCCGTGCGACCACCGGCCGCACGGGTTGCACGAGGCCGGCCGCACCTACCTCGAGACCAACTGCTACGCGGACGTACTGATCGAGCTGCTCAGCGCGCGAGGCGACGACCCGCGCGCGATGCTCGGATTCATCGTGCGCACCGACTGGGAGGGTGACCAGTTCACCTACTTCAAGCCTCCCTACCACGACCTGTACCGCCTGTTCGGGGTCGAGATTCACGAGATGCTGCCGTACAAGACCGTGCCCGAGCACATCGAGCAGCAGCTCAAGCTCGGGCGGACGATGCTCGTCGAGATCGACGCCTGGTGGTTACCTGACACGGCCGCGACCAGCTATCGCCGCGAGCATCTGAAGACGACGTGCGCGCCGACGATGATTGACCGCGAGGCGCAGCGGATCCGGTACTTCCACAACGCCGGGCTGTTCGAGCTCGAGGGTGAGGACTACCAGGGTGCGTTCAGGCTGCTACCCCAGTTCACCGACGACGTGATGGATCCATTCATCGAGGTCGTGCGGTTCGATGCCGGCCCGCGCCTTGGCGGCGAGCAGCTGCGCCTGGAGGCGCGGCGCCTGCTCGCCGAGCACTACGGCCGCCGGCCCAGCCGCAACCCGTTTACCGCCTGGGCCGAGAGCCTCAGCGAGGATCTGCCGCGCCTGCTCGCCGGGTCGGCGGAGGATTACCACGCCTACGCGTTTGTGACCGTCCGCATGGTCGGGGCCGCATTCGAGCTACTGGGCGATCACATCGACTGGCTGTTCGGGGACGATGGCGCCGAGGCGACGGCTGCGCTGGCGGGCATCGTTGAGGGCGCGAAGACGGTCTCGTTCAGGCTTGCCCGACGGCGCCCATTCGATCCGGGGCCGGCGATCGCTGCGATGGCGGAAGCGTGGGAGGAAAGCGTCGGAGCCATCGGGTGCCTGCTCGGCTGAGGGGACTCACAGTGGCCGAGCTTCGTGCCGGGTGGGAGGTGACATCGAGCGCCTCGGGAGCTTGGGAGCGTCCCCAGGACATCATCGGCGCGACCTGGGTCGAGGCGAGGGTTCCCGGGACCGCGGCTGCGGCCGTCGGTCCCGGAGAGCGCGATTTCGACGACGAGGACTGGTTCTTCCGGACCCGCTTCTCAGCCGTCGAGATCGCGAGCGGCGACTCGGGGCGGGATGCCTCCGAGCCGGCCCCGGGCGCCGGCAGGTTCCTACTCGAGTTCGACGGCATCGCGACCGTCAGCCAGGTCTTCCTCAATGGCGAGCTGATCCTCGAGTCGGCATCGATGTGGGCCACCCACGCTGTCGACGTGACCGAGCGTCTGCTCCCTGACAACGAGCTCGTGATCGCATGCCGCGCTTTGAGCCCGCTGATGGCGGTTGCCAAGCGGCCACGCCAGCGCTGGCGCACGCGCCTCGTGCACGAGGGCAACCTGCGCTGGTACCGGGCGATGATCTTTGGCCGCTCGCCCGGCTACGCGCCGTCGCCGGCGCCCGTCGGGCCGTGGCGGCCCGTTCGCCTCGTCCGCAAGCCCACTTCCGGGATCGAGGAGCTCCGCGTGGTAACGCGACTCGAGGGCGAGGATGGCGTCGTCGCGATCCGCGCCCGGACCTATGGGGGCTTCGCCGACGCGGAGGCGGCGATCGGTGAGGCGACGGCCGAGCTCACGCCCGACGGCGATGGCTGGCTGCAAGGGGAGGTTCGGCTGGCCGGCGTGGAGCCATGGTGGCCGCACACCCACGGCAAGCCACGTCTGTATGAGCTGGCGATCGAGCTCGACGGCACCGAGGCGGCGCGGCGACGGGTCGGCTTCAGGTCACTCAGCTTCGCGCAGGACATCGCTGAGGATGGACTCGATCTGCACGTCAACGGGGTGCCCGTGTTCGCCCGCGGGGCTGTGTGGACGCCGATGGATCTGATCTCGCTCGCGCCCGCGGACGCCGACCTGAGACGTGTGCTGGAACGCGCGCGCGACGCCGGCATGAACATGCTGCGGATCGTCGGGACCGGCGCGTATGAGTCGCCGCAGTTCTTCGACCTCTGCGACGAGCTCGGAATCATGGTTTGGCAGGACCTGATGTTCGCGAGTCTCGACTACCCGATCTCCGACCCCGAGTTCCGGGCGGAGGTCGAGCGCGAGGCGCGGCAGGTCCTGCTCGCGGTCAGTGGTCGCCCGAGCCTCACGGTGCTGTGTGCGAGCCATGAGCTCGAGCAGCAGCCGGCGATGCTCGGCCTCGACCCTGCGCTGGGGCGGGACGAGCTCTGGGAGGAGACTTTGCCGGCGGTCGTCTCCGAATACGGAACCGACTGCGCGTATCTCCGCAGCACCCCGATCGGCGGCGACGTTCCCTTCCACGCCAACCGCGGCATCGCTCACTACTTCGGTGTCGGCGGTTATTTCCGGCCGCTCTCCGACGTGCGGCATACGGGTGTGCGCTTCGCGGCTGAGTGCCTGCCGTTCGCCAACGTGCCTGACAGCGTCGAGTTGCCGACCCACCACCCGGAATGGAAAGCCGGCGTCCAGCGGGACGCCGGCCCCGCGTTCCAATTGGCACCTGGTTTCGATTTCGACGATGTGCGCGACTTCTATATGGCGCAGCTGTTTGACGTCGACCCGGTGAAGCTGCGCCGTAACGATCAGGACCGCTACTTCGAGCTCTCGCGCGCCACTTCGGGTGAGGCGATGGCAGAGGTGATGGGAGAGTGGCGGCGCGCGGGGTCCCCGTGCCGGGGTGCGCTGATGTTGTGGATGAAGGACATGGTCCCGGGCGCCGGCTTCGGGATCCTCGACCATCGCGGCCTGCCGAAGGTTGCGTACCACCATCTGCGCCGCGCGCTCGCCCCGGTCGCCGTCTGGACCACCGACGAGAGCGTCAGCGGCATCACGCTGCACGTGGCCAACGACCGCGGCGAGCGGCTGCGGGCGCGTCTGCGCCTGGCGCTTTACCACGATCTCCACAACCGCGTGGCCGATGCGGAGGAGCTGATCGAGATCGAGCCGCACGGCCATCTCGAGCGCACGGTCGAGGGCATGCTCGGCCGCTTCGTCGACTCGGCGCTCACGTTCGGCTTCGGTCCCCCGGCCCACGACGCGATCGTCGCCAGCCTCGAGTCGGTGGACGAGCCCGGCATGCTCATCTCGCAGGCGATGCGGTTCCCGGCCGGCCGTCCGCTCGGCCGTGATTCCGGCGAGCGCACCGGCGTGCGGGCCGCGGCGCGCCAGGACGCCGATGGCTCCGTTTCGATCGCGATCGATTGCGAGCGCCTGCTGTACGGAGCGTTTCTCGACATCCCCGGTTACGAGCCCGAGGACAACGCGTTCTCGGTCGAGCCAGCGATTTCCAGGGTGATCCGCGCGCGTCCGGTCAGTGCGGGATCGAACTTCGTCGGTGGGTCGCTGAAGGCGCTCAACCTGAGCGACACCGTCGCGATCGAGCCGCCACCGGTGGATGTGCCCAGTGATGAGCACCGGGAACATGTCTTCGTTGCAGACGCATAGCTCCGGAGCTGAGCGGCCCGGAATCCCGCTGTCTGCGGCTGACGGCAACGCGAACGGCACACCAGTCTGGTTGACGCCCGGCGCCCAGCCGTTGTACGCGGTGATCCACCGACCGAGTCCAGCCGCTCGGCGCGACACCGCTGTGCTGCTGCTGCCCACGTTCGGCTGGGACGACATGACGTCCTACCGCGCGCGGCGGGAGTGGGCGCGGGAGCTTGCCGAGGCGGGTTACGAGACGGTGCGCATCGACCTGCCGGGCTCGGAGGAGAGCATCGGCTCGCCGCTGTCACGAGGACGGATGCAATCGTGGTTGGACGCGGTGCTCGAGACCGTCAACTGGTTGCGTGCGAGTTCGGGCTGCAGCCGGCTGGCGACGATTGGGGTCGGGCTTGGCGGGATCCTCGCCGTTCAGGCGTTGTCCGCCGGCGCCCCGATCGACGATCTGGTCCTCTGGGCGGTGCCGGCGAAGGGGCAGACATACCTGCGCGAGGTCCGGATGTACGCGGACGTGATCGCCGCCAGCATGCAGGAGTCGCAGCTCGGGCGCGAGGGGCTGCGCGAGCTGAGCGGCTATGTGATGAGCGACGAGACTGCTGAGGCGCTGACGGCAACCCGTCTGACCGGCTTGACGATCCAGCCACGCGAGGCCGGCCGCGTCTTGATGCTCGGCCGCGACGCGCGGGGCGTCGACGAGCGTCTGCGCGAGTTCCTCGCAGGCTCCGGATTGGACGTGCGCGTCGCGCCGGCCTCGGATTTTGAGCAGTTGATGGCGCATCCCGAGACGTCCCGGGTGCCAACCGACTCGATCGCCACCACGACTGCGTGGCTCGGTGAGAAGGCTGCGGTCCGCGACCTGCCGAGCCCGGCGACCGCGGTCGGGTCGTGCTCGGATACGATCACGTTCGAATACGGGGGCAGGATGATCAAGGAGCGGATCATCGAGTGCGAAACGAGCGGCGGGCGCCTCGTCGGGATCGTGTCGGAGCCGGTCAGCGGCGAACGTGCCTCCTTGTGCACTGTTGCCGTCAACGCCGGCGCTCTGCGGCGCAGTGGGCCGAACCGGCTGCAGACCGAGATCGCCCGCCGGTGCGCCGCGCGGGGGGTGCCGGCAGCCAGATTCGACCTGGTCGGACTCGGGGACTCCGATGGAGCGTACGTGGGACGGCTCGATCGCACTGAGGTGGACGAGACGCAAACGCTCGCTATGGTCCGCGAGATCCACGACCGTCTCCAGGCCGACGGCCTCGCTGACCGCTTCGTTCCGATCGGCCTCTGCGCCGGCGCGTACTGGGGTCTGCAGATGGCGCTGGCCGACCCGCGCGCGATCGGCGCGATCCTGATCAACCTCGCGAGGCTGAGGTGGGAGCCGGCGACCTGGGTCCCGCACGTCTCGGAGGGCACGAGCGACCCCCACGCGTCCGGCTTGCGAGGTTGGGTGGCGACGCGGCTGCACGGGCTCCCGGGCCCGGAGAAGAGCAGGATCGGATCCGCAATCTGGTCCTGCGTTCATTCGCTTCGCGCGTTGGTCGGGGGCGACTATCGGTCGGACATCAGGGCCCTCCGGAATGTCCTGCGCGTCAGCTCCGACCGCGGTCTCAGGCTGGTGTTCCTGTTCTCGCACGGGGAACGAGTTCATCGCCGGATGCGCGAAGCCGGCGTCCTCGCAAAGCTTGGCCGCTGGCCCACGGTGACGGTCGAGCAGCTCCCCACGAACGATCACGAGGTCCGGCCGCTGCGAGTTCAGGAGGTGTTGCACGCCCACATTGATCAGGCGCTCGACGCGTTAATGACAGGCTCCGCCGATGAGCACTGAGGCACAGCAGAACCTGCACGGGAGGATCGGGCGTGGGGTGGCTTGGAGCGCGATCGACGTCGCCCTGACGCGCACCGGCAACTTCGCTCTCGGCTTGGTGGTCGCGCGCCTGCTGGTACCACGGGACTTCGGCATCTACGCGATCGCCGTGGCCGTCCATTCGATCGTCCTGACGATGAACGACCTCGGCTTGAGTGCCGCGCTGGCGCGCGGCGACAAGGAGTCGGCGAAGAAGGAGGCACCGACGATCGCAACGCTCAGCCTGATCTCGAGCACCGCCCTGGGAGCGGCGATGGTCGTGCTGGCGCCTGAGTTCGCGCGGTGGCTCGGTGATGTGCACGCGACCTCCACGATGCGCGTGATGGCGATCTCACTGCCGCTGGCCGGGCTGTCGGCGGTGCCGTTCGGGATGCTCCGGCGTGACTTCCGTACCGATATCCAGTTCCTCGCGGACGTATCGAACCTGATCGCCACTGTGGTTGTGGTGCTGATCCTGGCGCTTTCGGGTGCCGGTCCGCTTGCGCTCGCGTGGTCGTTCGTCGCCGGACAGGTGATGACCACGATCATCTTGATCTTCTCTCCCAACGCTTGGTGCTGGCCCGGATGGGACCGTCGCGAGTCCTTGCCGCTGCTGCGGTTCAGCCTGCCGCTGATGGGCGCGAACATGCTCAACTACGCGATCCAGAACGTCGACTACATCGTGGTCGGGGCGGTTGCCGGGGCGGTGCCGCTCGGTTACTACATGCTCGCCTTCAACATCTCGGGCTGGCCGCAGAACCTGATCTCGTCGGTCGTGCACAGCGTCTCCGTGTCCGCGTTCTCACGCCTGCGTGAGATCGGCAACGACATGACGCGAACGTTCGCGAGGGCGCTCTCCGGGGTGTCGAAGATGACGCTTCCCGTTTGCATGATGATCGGCGCGCTCGCGCATCCACTCGTTATCACGGCGTACGGGCACAAGTGGGGTATCGCCTCGCAGGCGCTCGTCGCGCTCTCGTTCATGGGGATGGCCCGCGTTCTGGTCTCGTTGCTGACTGACTACCTGGTCTCTCTAGGCCATACCACCGGGATTTTCGTTGTGCAGGCGCTGTGGCTCCCAAGCCTGATCCTGGCACTGGTGCTCGCCGTGCACCACGACGGGATTGCAGGCGCCGGCATCGCGCAGGCAGGCGTTTCGTGGTTCATCATCATGCCTGCATTCACCTTCGTCCTGAGCCGCAACGGGATACCCGCATGGGTCGTCATCCGATCGATCGCGCCACCTTTCCTGTGGGCGGCGGCCTCAGCGGCGGTGGCGTGGCTGGTGTCGAATCAGATCTCTGTGGCACCGCTCGCCGTCCTCGCTGGCGGCGCGGCCGGAACGTCGATGTATGTGATCCCCTATCTGCGTGAGATCCGCGGCCTGATCGAGGATCAGCTCGCGCGTCGCCGCGCGAAGGGCGCGGCCGCAGCGATGCTGGCGGCTGAGCCGAAGCTCGCGGACGTCGCGGACGTCGTCTGAGCCCAGTAGATCCTGCCACAAGTTTCCGGCGCGCCCCTGCGTTCCTCGTGCATGGAGGAAAAGATCTGGGAGATCATCCAGGAGAACGGGCGGTTGCCGGTCGATACGACGTCACTGTCGGACGGATCGGACCTGTACGTGGCCGGGATGACTTCACACGCCAGCGTGAATGTGATGCTCGCACTGGAAGACGCTTTCGACGTCGAGTTCCCCGACCATATGCTCAAGCGCAGTGTGTTTCAGAGCGTGTCCGCGATCAGCGGAGCGCTCAACGAACTGCTTGTGCAGAGGGTCGCGTGAGCCTCATCGTCAGGCTCTGACGCCTACGCGAGATGAGTGCGGCACGGCAGCGGCCAGCGGTCGTTGAGCTGTTTGTCGCACGATTTACAGAGACGGACCGGAACCAGTGGCTGGCCAACGCCAGCCACTGGCTCGTGGACGCCGAGCGCGCTCGTGCGGAGGCGATCACCGATCTGCAGGCGCGCACGCTGCACGCCACTGGTCGCGCGCTGACGCGCCTGATCGCCGCGGCCCGCAGGGGTGGTGACCCGCGCGAGTTCCGGATCGACCACACCGACGAGGGAAAGCCGTTCCTGGCCGACCACCTCGACCTCTGGATCAACGTCGCACACGCGGGCAACGTGGTCGCCGTCGTGGTCTCCGAGGATGCGAGCGTCGGTGTCGATGTCGAGCAGTCGGCTGAAACCAGGATCTCGCCGCGCACGCTGGCGGGCCGCCGGTTCGCCCCGGCGGAGGCGGAGTACCTTGGAACACTCCCGCCTGAGGCGGTGAAGGACGAGTTTCTGCGCTTCTGGACGGTCAAGGAGGCCGTCGCCAAGGCGCTCGGCCGGAGCATCTTTGACGCACTTTCGGGCGTCGTCCTCGAGCCGCAGAAGGGCGGGCTCCGGCTCGCGTCGGTGTGGGCAGGGCCTCCCGCCGATCAGTGGACGGTCCACCAACTTGCTGCGCCGGGAGGCGATGAGTGTCTTGCCATCGCCGTGGCGGCGCCGGGCGCGACGGTTACCGGCGTTCAGCAGGTGCGGTGTGAAGCACTTGCTGCTGGTGACCTGGCTGCGGCCGCGCCACCTTCTTCCCAGGATTGAACAGACCCTTCGGGTCGAGCGCGCGCTTGATCGCCTCATGCGCGCCGACGGCGGTTTCGGACCACTGACCGAGCAGCTGCCCCGCCTTCAGCAGGCCGAGGCCGTGCTCGCCGCTGACCGTTCCGCCGAGCTCACGGGCGAGTTCGAAGAGCTCCTCGGCGGCCGCGCGTGCTCGGGCCGACTCCTCGGCGTGGGCGGGGTCGTACATGAAGGTTGAGTGGAGGTTGCCGTCGCCGGCGTGTCCCCACGAGCAGCTCTCGAGCTCGTGGCGAGCGCCGATCTCGAGCGTCCCCTCGATCGCTTCGCGCAGCCGGTCGAGCGGCACTGCGATGTCCTCTGAGAGCTTCTCGCCCCTGGCCGCGCGCACCGCCAGCGATACACCTCCGCGCCAGCGCCACACCTCCTTCGCGTCATAGGTCGCGGCGCCTGGCCCGAGCGCTTCGAGCAGCGCGTCGCGCTCAACCTCGGACTCGGCCTCACAGATCACCAGGAACTCGAACTCACGCGCGTCTAAGAAGGGCGGCGGCGCGTGCTGCAGGCAGGCGCCCTGTAAGTAGTCGACCGTCGCCGGGACCACGTTCGAGGCGAACGCCGCCTCCACCGCCTCGACCCCATCGGCGATCGAGCGATAGCCGGCGATCACCGGGATCGTCACAGCCGGCGCGGGGGTGAGCCGCAGCCAGGCGGCGGTGATGATCCCCAGCGTGCCCTCGCTGCCGATCAGCAGGCCACGCAGGTCATAGCCGGCAACATCCTTGCGGACCGGCCCGCCGAAGTGCGCCAGCTCGCCCGGTGCGATCACCGCCTCGACACCGGTGACCCAGCGCGAGGTGACGCCGTACTTGAAGGCGTGTGGCCCGCCCGCGTTCGTCGCGAGGTTGCCGCCGATCTGCGACTCCTCCGGGGCGCCTGGATCGGGTGGGAACAGCAGGCCGTTCTCACGCGCGAGCCGCTGCACGGTGGCGGTCGTGACGCCTCCCTCGACCTCCATCCGCCACAACAGCGGGTCGAACGAGCGCACGCGGTTGAGACGCCCGAGCGCGACCGCCAGGCCCGGGCCGTCGAACTGCGGCACGATTCCGCCGGAGAAGCCTGTGGCGCCGCCCACCGGCAGGATCGCGACGTCATTCGCATACGCCCAGGCGACCAGCTCGCGAACCTGCTCGGCGCTCCCGGGGTGAACCAGCACCGGCGCGCTGCCGCCGGCGCCGCTCGCGTCCGCCAACCACACGTCCCGCTCGACGTGCTCGGGGCCGACGATGCGCGCCGCGGCAGCGGTGACGTCGGTGAGGCCGGTGACGCCGGTGAGGCCGGTGACGCCGGTGAAGCCGGTGACGCCGGTGACGCCGGTGAGGTCCATCATCGCGTTATAGCGCGCGTTCCTTCCGCTTCCATACGTCACATAGACGTATCAACGCGGAGAAAACGTTCGACTCGGGCGGCCGGGACCCGGTCCACCCACCAGGCGGCCCGCCGCCGACGACGACGACTAGAGCCGGACGAGGTTGTCGCTCGTGACCCCGCGCGTGACTCCGCGCAGGTCCACGAACAGCGACGCCTCGCGGGCGATCTCGAGGTGGGGGACCCCTGGGTGCGCCGTCACCAGCACGACCGCGTCGGCGTCCGCAAGCGCTTCGTCGAGCTCGGAGTTCTTCAAGCCCTGCTCTCGCAGCTCGGGCACGTACGGGTCGTGGTAAACGAGGTCCGCGCCGCGCTCCTGCAGCACCTCGATGATGTGCAACGCGGGCGACTCGCGGATGTCGCCGATGCCGCCCTTGTAGGCGACGCCGAGGATCGCGATCTTCGAGCCCTTGATCGGCTTGGCCACGTCGTTGAGCGCAAGGTCGATCCGCTCGACGCAGTGGTACGGCATCTGCTGGTTGATCTTGCCGGCGAGCTCGATGAACTCGGTCGACATCTGGAATTCGCGCGCGCGCCAGGTCAGATAAAAGGGGTCGACGGGCAGGCAGTGGCCGCCCATGCCGGGACCCGGCTCGAAGCGCATGAAGCCGTAGGGCTTGGTGCTCGCCGCGTCGACGACCTCCCAGATGTCGATGCCCATGCGCTCAGCCAGGATCGACAGCTCGTTGACGAGCGCGATGTTGACCGAGCGGAAGATGTTCTCGAGCAGCTTCGTCATCTCCGCGGCCTCGGGCGTGGAGACGCGCACGATGTTGTCGCAGACGCGGCCGTATAGCTCGGCCGCACGGTCGCCGCAGGTTTCGGTGATCCCGCCGATCACCTTCGGCGTGTTCTTGAGCGTGTAGTCGATGCGGCCTGGGTCCACGCGCTCGGGTGAGAACGCGACGTTCAGGTCGACGCCGACGGTCAGCGAGGAGTGCTGCTCGAGCGCCGGCACCAGCAGCTCACGCGTCGTACCCGGATAGGTGGTCGACTCGAGCACGACGAGCTGACCTTTCTGCACCACGTGCGAGACCGACTCCGCTGAGGCCTCAAGCGGTCGCAGGTCCGGCTCGCGGTTGTCCGTGAGCGGCGTCGGAACGCAGATGATGATCGCGTCGGTGAGCGCAAGCGGCGCGTAGTGCGTGGTCGCCTGGACCTTGGGCAGAACCTCGCGTAGCACCTCCGAGGGGATGTCCTCGATATACGACTCGCCTGCGATCAGCGAGTCGACCTTCCTCTGGTCGAGATCGACCGCGATCACTTCCTCGCCCGCCTGCGCAAACGCGACAACGAGCGGCAGACCTACATATCCGAGACCTACAACGCCAATACTCATGGTTGCCAGAGTATCGGCACCCCAGCTTTGAACATGAAACCGCGCGCCCGTGACTGCAAGATCCACAGCGCACGCTCTGGTGGGACCTCCCAGCGACATTCCACCCGAAATTGCTTGTCAGGATGACCGTTGGCCTTTGTCCTCGGAGCCTCGCGCGGCGCTGCCACGCCATGGCTCCCGCGTCCGCGGCCAGCGGTCCCCGGACTACGCCCGTTCAGGTGCAACGTTCCCGGGAGACCCACTACGATCACGATGGATCGTGCTAGGCGGGGCGCTAGCGGTGCCCTGTAACTCGCAATCCGCTCAAGCGGGGCTGAATCCCCTCCCGAGGGGTGAACGTCCGCGGTCAGCGTCCTGCGGGTGGTGTTGATGGTCTGGTCCCAAAGCGATGGAGACCCGTGAACCAGGTCAGGTCCGGAAGGAAGCAGCCTTAAGCGGTTCACTCCAGGCGCATAGGGGTTGCCGGGCCGGAATCATCCACTGGACTGCCCCGCGGGTTTACACCACGGAGGAGGGTGCACGATCCTTTTATCCCTGCGCGCTCGCCGCGGCTTCGCGCGCGGGCTGTAGCGTTCGCGGCGGCGCCGTCGACTCGCGCACGATCAAGCTTGTCGCGAGGTCGAAGCGTTCGTTGACCGGCGTTTCCGGGTCTTCGACCAGGCGGATCAGCAGGCGCGCGGCGGTCTCCGCCATCTCCGTCAACGGCTGGCGGACCGTGGTCAGCGCCGGGCCGACCCATTGCGCGATCCGTAGGTCGTCGTAGCCGACGACGGAGAGATCCTCGGGGATCTTGATCCCTCGCTGCCGCGCGGCCTCGTAAACGCCGAGCGCCTCCAGGTCGCTACCGGCGAAGACTGCGGTCGGTGGCTCCGGAAGGTTGAGCAGGTGCTCGGCAGCGCGGCGTCCGCCAGCAACGTGGGAGTCGCCGGCGCGCACAAGCCCCGGGTCGAAGCCGATTCCGGCGCGCTCCAGCGCTGAGCGGTAGCCGTCGACGCGTGCTATCGAGCAGAGCATGGCCTCGGGGCCGCTGATCATCGCGATCCGCCGGTGCCCGAGCTCGATCAGGTGCTGGGCGGCCGCGAGCCCGCCGGCCCAGTTCGCAGATCCGATCGAGGCGACGTCAGGCTCGGGTTCGTCGGCGGGATCGACGACCACGAAGTTCACGCCGCGGCTGCGCAGCTTGTGCTTCTCGACCGGGTCGAGGTCCGAGAACACCAGGATCACGCCGATCGGCCGACGCCGCAGGACGCCATCGATCCAGGCATGACCGGGGCTGTGGCGATCACCGCTCTCGGTCAGAATCAGGCTGATTCCCGCCTCGCGCGTGACGCGTTCGACGCCGCGGATGATCTCGATCGCCCACTCGCTCTCGAGTTCGTGGAAGACTAGTTCGATCATCCGGGCGATCACGGTTCCCGCGCCCGAGGCCCTGCGCAGATAGCCGTAAGCGTGCAGGAGCCGCTCGACTCGGGAGCGCGTCTTGGCCGATACGTCCGCTCTGCCGTTGAGGACTTTCGAAACCGTTGCGAGCGACACTTTGGCCTCGGCGGCGATTTCGGCAAGCGTCACACGACGCTCTGGTGTCGGCTCGGAGTCCGGCGTACTCATGGCGTTGTCGGCGTCTGACACTGGGTGGGACTCCTCAACCGAACCTTCGTACTCGGCAGCTTGACAGCGTACGCGCTGGGACGCTAGCTCGCTTCGAGCGATCTTTCTTTCGGGAGCTGAGCCAAAACTTTCGGAGGGCAGAGAGGGCGGTGCCCCCGCTACAGAGCTGAGTCCAAAAGCTGTTGCACCTCGGCGGCCGTCTGGTCGGCGCGGACGTGCTCACGCGACTGCAGCCAGGCCTCGGGATCCGCGCTGCCGCCATCACTCGTGAAAACGTGTCTGTAGTCGCGGAGCGTGTCGAGGACGAGGTCGTTGTAGGCGCCGTAGGGGATCGCGACCGTCTCGATCTCGGCTCCGGTCAACTCTTCGAGCATCTGCCTGCCCGCGCTCACCTCGTGCTCGAGCTCTGGGCGCCCGAGCTCGGTCCAGCGATGGTGCTGGAGTCCGTGGTTGCCGACGGTCATGCCGCTGGCGACGAGCGTGCGGACGTCGGCCTTGGTCATGAAGCCAGGGTTACCGAGCCAGCTGGGGACGATGAAGAAGGTCGCCTGCAGGCCGCGCTCTTGGAGCGCCGCGAGCGCGATGTCGACGTCGGTCGTGTTGCCGTCGTCGAAGCTGAGGACGACATTGTCGCGGAGCGCGGCTGCGTCGAGGGTTGCCTCGAAGATCTCTGGCTTGACCCAGAAGTCGCGCTCACCCTCACCGAAATCCCGGCCCAACGGTCTGCCGATGCCGTGGAAGTTGAGGTTGGTCACGTGCCGAGGTTGTTGCGTGGTCGTACCCATCGTCGGCGACGTTAGCGTTGCGCCGCGACGTTCGTTGTCCTTGCTTATCGGTGTATGCGCTGTAACGGGGACATAGAACGGGTTGGGCCGCACTCTGACCTAGACTCGATCTGGTGTCTGCAGGTCCTTCTCTCTATAGACGTCACCGGCCGCGCACGTTCGCCGACGTGGTCGGCCAGGAGCACGTCGTCCGTACGCTTTCGCACGCCGTCGAGCGCGACCAGATCCATCACGCATACCTGTTCGTCGGCTCGCGCGGCACGGGCAAGACGAGCATGGCCAAGATCCTCGCCGCGTGCCTCAACTGCGTGAACGGGCCGACGGTCTCACCCTGCGGGGTTTGCGACTCATGCGTGTCGATCGCCAGCGCGACCTCACTCGACGTGATCGAGATGGACGCGGCCTCCAACAACTCCGTGGATGACATTCGCGACCTGCGCGAGAGTGTCGCCTACGCGCCGGTTTCGGGGCGCCACAAGGTCTACATCCTCGACGAGGCGCACATGCTCTCAACGCAGGCATGGAACGCCTTCCTGAAGACGCTCGAGGAGCCGCCACCGCGGACCGTGTTCGTGCTCGCCACGACTGAGGCGCAGAAGGTGCTGCCGACGGTCGTCGACCGCTGCCACCGCTTCGACTTCGGACGTCCGTCGGCAGAGCAGGTCGCGACCGTGCTGCGACGCGTCTCCGCCACGGAATCGATCCGGATCGATGAGGGCGCTACGGCACTGATCGCACGCCACGCTACCGGCTCCTTCCGTGACGCGCTGGGCACGCTCGAGCAGCTCGTCACCTACGCAGGCGACGAGGCAATCAAGCCCCAGGACGTCCTCGCCGTCCTCGGCGTGGCCGATGCCGAGCAGCTGTTCGGCGCGGTCGACGCGATCGTCGCGCGCGACCCGGCGGCGGCCTTGCGTGCCGCCGCTCAGCTCGCCTCCTCCGGGCGTGATTCCGGGCAGGTGCTCCGCGACCTCGAGGTCCACGCCCGTGAGCTGTTGACCGTCCAGATTCTCGGCGATGTTCCGGGCGAGCTACGCGTCACGCCCGACCGTGACCAGCGGCTTGTGCAGCAGGCGCAGACGCTGTCTGAGACCGATGCGGTACGCCTGCTCGAGCTCGTCTCCGCCGCGCTCGAAGCGACCAGCAACGGCGCCCAACCCCGCATCCAGCTCGAGCTCGTCCTGATCAAGGCCGCCGCTCCTGAGATGGACCCATCTGTCGGGGCGATGTTGGCGCGTATCGAGCGGCTGGAGAGGGGTTCTCAGCGGGATGCGGCTGTGACTCCGACCGCCGCTATTGCCCGAGCGCAGAGCGCGAGTGTCGTCGCGACTGATGAGGTCACGGCAGCTACTCCGCCCGTTCCCGCTGATGAGCCGGAGGAGCCCGCAAGCGAGCCAGTTCCAGCGGCGGCGGCCTCTACGGGAGTGCCCAGCCTCCGGCAACAGCCTCCAGAGCTCGAGACTGACCGGTTCGAGCGGGAGCCGCTCGAGAGTGAGCCCGCTGCCGCGGAGACGCCACCGGCCGGGGTAGACGCTTCTCCCGCTGCATCAGAAGCGGAGGCACTTCCTTCCACGGCGGTTGAGTCATCTGAATCGTCACTCTCTGGTGTCGGTTCAGATGACCGTCAACCGGCGGTGGGAGCATCAACCACGCACCCACCGGCGACAGATGTGGACGACATGCGCAGGATGTGGCCGGCGGTGATCGAGCTGGTGCGTGGCGGCAACGCAATGTTGGGCGTGCTGCTGGAATCTGCCCGTCCGACCGCCGTCACCGAGCGCGAGCTGGTGCTGAGTTTCCCTGCTGAGGCTGCGTTTTATAAGCGCAAGGCCGAGCAGGACGATTATCGGCGGGCCGCCGCCGAGGCCGTCCGTAACGTCACCGGAACCGCACTGGCGTTGCGGTATGAGCTGTCCGAGGCGCCTGCCGAAACGGACGAGTCTGAGCCTCAGGTCGAGGTTGAGCCTATGACCGACGACGAGCTCGTGCGGAAGTTCGTGGAAGAGTTCGGCGCCGAAGAGATCCTGCAAGACGATCACGAAGGGGAAAGCTGATGCCCCAGCCCAATATGCAACAGATGCTGAAGCAGGTCCAGAAGATGCAGGCCGACATGGCCAAGGCTCAGGAGGAGCTGAAGAACGAGACCGTCGAGGCGTCCGCGGGCGGCGGCGCGGTGACCGTTGAGGTCACCGGCGAGCTCGTGTTCAAGTCGCTGAAGATCGCCCCCGAGGCGATCGATCCCGATGATGTCGAGATGCTGTCCGATCTGGTCCTCGCCGCGGTCAACCAGGGGCTGCAGGCGGCCCAGGAGCTTGCCGCGCAGAAGCTCGGCGCCGCCACGGGTGGCCTCGGTGACCTCGCCGGTCCCGGCGGCCTCGGTGGCCTGGGGCTGCCAGGCTTCTAGCGTCCGCTTCTTAGGAGTCGCCCTTGAGCACGTATGCGCCACCGCTTCAGCGGCTGATCACCGAGCTGTCGAAGCTCCCCGGGGTCGGTGGCCGTACGGCACAGCGGCTCGCGTTTCACCTGCTGCGCGCCACCGAGGACGACGCGTATGCGCTCGCTGAGGCGATCCGCGAGGTGAAGCTGAAGATCGGCTTCTGCGAGATCTGCTTCAACCTGGCTGAGGGGCCGCGCTGCCGTATCTGCGAGGACGAGCGCCGTGACACCGACCTGATCTGCGTTGTTGAAGAGCCGGTCGACGTGATCTCGATTGAGCGCACGCACGAGTTCCGCGGCCGCTATCACGTGCTCGGTGGGGCGCTCAGCCCGATCGACGGGATCGACCCTGAGGACCTGAAGATCGACCAGCTCTACGCGCGTGTGCGCGACGGCGACGTACACGAGGTCGTGATCGCGACCAACCCGACGACGACCGGCGAGGCCACGGCGCTGCACATCGCCGCCGGAATCCGCACGCTCTCGCCCGATGTGACGGTCACGCGGCTGGCGTCGGGATTGCCGGTCGGCGCCGACCTCGAATACGCCGACGAGCTCACGCTCGGGCGCGCCTTCTCGGGCCGGCGGGCGCTCTAGCCCGCCGTGCCTGCGCCCGCGTCCGTCGCTGGGGGAGAAATGCCGCCCAGCGCGGCATTTCTCCCCCACGCAGCGTTCTGGGTTCAGCGCGGCGATGCTCTGGGTTCAGCGCGGCGATGGAAATACGTGACTACCACGCATTTCCTGCTCGTGCCCGCTTTAGGTCGCCGAGCCGCACGAGTACGTAACCTCACTGAAGATGTTGCCCCAGCCCACGATCGTCATGAAGTTCGGTGGTACCTCGGTTGCCGACGCCGAGCGGATCAAGCGCGCCGCGCGCCGGATCGTCGCCCAGCGCGAGGCCGGCAAGCGCGTCGTCGCGGTGCTGTCCGCACGCGGCCATACGACCGACGAGCTGATCCGGGCGGCCGAGGAGGTCTCGCCAAACCCGGATCCGCGCGAGATGGACATGCTGCTCTCGACCGGCGAGCGCATCTCCTGCGCGCTCTGCGCGATGGCGATCAACGACCTTGGCCACCGCGCGATCTCACTGACGGGCTCGCAGGCCGGCATCGTCACCGACACCTCGCACACCAGGGCGAGGATCCTCGATGTCCGCGCCGACCGGATCGTGCAGGCCCTCGACGAGGACATGATCGTGCTCGTCGCCGGCTTTCAGGGCGTCTCAACCAGCCGTGATGTGACCACGCTCGGACGTGGCGGTTCCGATACGACCGCCGTTGCGGTTGCGGCCGCCCTCGGCGCCGAGGTCTGCGAGATCTACACCGATGTCAGCGGCGTGTTCAGCGCCGATCCGCGGATCGTCCCGAACGCACGGAAGCTTCCGTTCGTCAGCTTCGAGGAGATGCTCGAGATGGCCTCTTCGGGCGCGAAGGTTCTGCAGCTGCGCTCGGTCGAGTACGCGCGTACGCACGGGGTCCGCATCCACTGCCGCTCGAGCTTCGAGGACGGGCCCGGTACCGTTGTGATTGGAGAAGACGAGACGATGGAGCATCCGCTGATCACCGCCGTGACGCACTCGACCGAGGAGGCTCGGATCACGCTGGTCGGCGTCCCGGACCGGCCCGGTGCGGCCGCCGAGATCTTCGAGGCGCTGGCCGCGGCCGGCTGCAACCTCGACACGATCATCCAGAACGACCCGCTTACCGAGGGCGCTGAGGCGGAGGTGTCGTTCACCCTCGCCAGTGACGACCTACGTTCGGCCGAGCTCGCGCTGCAGCCGGTGATCGCCGACCAGGGCCTGAGGATCGAGACCGATCGACAGATCGGCAAGGTTTCGATCGTCGGAGCCGGCATGAAGTCACACCCAGGCGTCTCGGCCAAGGTTTTTCGCACGCTCGCCGACGAGAACATCAACCTCGAGATGATCTCGACCTCGCCGATCAAAATCTCATGCGTGATTCGTGCGGACGCTGTCCCGCAGGCTGTGATCGCGCTCCACACAGCTTTCGGGCTCGGGGCCTCTGAGGTTCGCGAGGAACTCCCGCTCGGCCAGGAGTCTCGATGAGCGGGCATCGCATCGCCGTTGTCGGGGCGACAGGCGCCGTCGGCACCGTGATGCTCCAATGCCTGAAGGAGCGCGGGCTCGACCAGGACAACGAGATCGTCCTGTTCGCGACCAGCCGGTCGGCCGGGCTCGTGATCGACGGTCGCACCGTGCGCGCGCTCGATGACAGCGCCGAGCTCAGCGGAATCGATATCGCGCTGTTCTCAGCTGGCGGTGGTACCTCGAAGGAGTGGGCGCCGCGCTTCATCGAGGCGGGTGCGACCGTGATCGACAACTCCTCGGCCTTCCGTCGCGACCCGGAAGTGCCGCTGGTCGTCTCTGAGGTCAATCCGCAAGCGCTCAGGCGCCACAACGGCCTGATCGCCAATCCGAACTGCTCGACGATGCAATTGATGGTCGCGCTCGCGCCGATCCACCGCGAAGCGGGGATCGAGCGCCTGGTCGTCGCCACCTATCAGTCGGTGTCCGGCACCGGCCGGAAGGCCGTCGATGAGCTCGAGGCCGAGGCGCGCGCCGCGTTGGCCGGCGAGCCGGTGCCCGCACCGAGTGTCTATCCGCAGCAGATCGCGTTCAACGTGATCGGCGCCGCTGGCAGCTTCGCCGACGGCGACGATCACACCGACGAAGAGCGCAAGATGATGTTCGAGACCTGCAAGATCCTCGAGGACGAGTCGATCGCGGTTGCCGTCACTTGCGTGCGCGTGCCGGTGCGGACCGGTCACTCGGAGGTCGTCAACATCCAGACACGCGATCACCTGCCGATCGAGCGCGCGCTCGAGTTGCTGTCGCAGGCGCCGGGCCTGATCGTTGAGAAAGTGCCTTCGCCGCTGACCGCAGAGGGGCGCGACGAGGTGTTCGTCGGCCGCGTCCGGCGCGATCAGACCCACCCGAACGGACTCGCGATGTTCGTCGTCGCGGACAACCTGCGCAAGGGCGCCGCGACCAACGCCGTCCAGATTGCCGAGCTCCTGATCCGCGAAGGCATCGTTTCGGCCCCTGCGGCCGCTGCGGCCGCGTAGCTCTGGCGGCACCGGTCGAGCGAGGCAAGGATCCAGGCCGAGACGCGTACCGGGAAGTATGCGAGCGGCCGAAGACGCGGCCCCGCGCAGATCCGCCGTCGCCAGCGAGATCAGCGGGGTGCTGCGGGGGCCAACACGGTCTGCAGGACCCTGCGCACCTGGTCGATCGTTACGACGCCGCTGAGCGTGCCGTAGTCGTCAACCGCGACGATCGCCCCCAGCCGGCCAAGCGCCTCGAGCATCAGTACGTCGGTGAGCGGTTGCTGCTCGCCGATCTGCAGCTTGTTCACGTCGTCGGGCTCGAGGATCGAGCCGACGGTTGCGCTCCCGTGACCCTCGTCGACGAGGTCCTGCGCGCGCTCACGGCGGGCGATGCCGATGAAGCGTCCGTCACCGTCGATCACCGGCAGCCAGTCGGTCTGGTAGCGCAGGAAGGACTCGTCGAGCGCCTGTTCGACCGTCGTGGTTCCGCGGACGACGACGGGTTCGTGGTCCATGATGTCGGCGACGCGGACGCCCTGTACGCGTGAGGCCGCGGCGGTGCCGTTGAGCGCCATCCGCGCCGATTGCCAGACCATGAAGGCCAGCAGCAGCAGCCAGACCCCGGCGAAGCTCGGGTCCCGCACCGTGATGAAGAGGCCGAACGCGCCGAGCAGAACCGCGAAGCCCTCGCCAAGGCGCGCAGCGGCGCGCGTGCCGCGCAGCTTGTCGCCGGTCACGCGCCAGATCAGCGCCCGCGCGATCCGCCCGCCGTCGAGCGGATAGGCAGGCACGATGTTGAAGACGAAAATCAGGACGTTCATCGGCAGCAGCCAGCTGAGCGCCAGCAGAACCGGCGTGATCTGCACGGTCCCGTCCAGCTCGACGGCGTGGATCAACCGATGCGGTCCGACGAGCGCGAGATCGATGGCAAAGCAGAGCGCCACGAACAGCAGCGTTCCGAGCGGCCCTGCGGCAGCGATCTTGAATTCCTCGGCTGGCGTCTGGGCGTCGCGACTCATGTAGGTGGTGCCGCCGAACAGGAAAAGCTCGATCCGCTGAACCTGGATGCCAGCACGGCGCGCAGCAAATGCGTGCCCGAGCTCGTGCACGATCAGCGAGCCGAAGAACAGCAGTACGGTGACCACCGTCGTCATGTAGGCGACATCGTCGGAAGAGTGCAGCGCATCCCTGAAAGACCCCGACAGCAGGAAGATCAGCAGGAACAGCATCGCGAACCAGGTGCCGTCGACACCAATCCGGATCCCGGCGACCGACATCAATTTGATCGAGCGGGGACGCCTGAACATGCTGCAATGGTGGCACAGGCAAGATAGTCGGACGCGGGGGGTACGCGATGGCGGCAGGTATGACGGACTTGGGGGAGTGGATTGCAGGGCTCGCGGATCTGCGCCGGGCGTGCGCGCTGCTCCAGTGGGACCAGAACACGTTGATGCCGCCGCTCGGCGCGCCGCTGCGCGCCGAGCAACTCGGGACACTGGAGCGGATCGCGCACGAGCGGCTCACTTCTGAGCGGACAGGGGAACTGCTCGACGCTGCGGAGGCGGAGCTGGATGGCTTGGCCCCCGACTCCGTGCAGGCACGGATCGTGTCGGAGACGCGCCGGCTCTACGAGAAGGACCGGCGGGTTCCGGTTGAGCTCGTGGTGGCCCGCGCGAAGGCCGCATCGAGTGGCTACGAGCGCTGGGTCAAGGCCCGTGCCGCCAATGACTTCGCCATGTTCGCGCCGGCGCTGGAGCTCAACTTTCAGCTTGCGCGTGAATACATCTCCTGCTTCGACGGCTATGACGATCCCTACGACGTCGTGCTCGACGACTTCGCGCCCGGGATGAAAACGGCTCAGGCGGCAACGCTGCTGGGGGAGATGCGCGACGAACTCATGCCGCTGATCGATACGTTGCGAGGCCGCGAGGTCGACGTGGCGCCGTTGCACGTGACCTACCCGGTCGCAGGGCAGCGCCAGCTCGTGGACCAGGTGCTGCGCTGGATGGGCTTCAACGAAGCGAGCTGGCGGATCGACGACACGATCCATCCGTTCGAGTCGAGCTTCTCGGTCCACGACGTGCGGCTGACGACGCGGTATGCGGAGCGTTATTTCCCGACTGCGCTCTTTGGCGCCATGCACGAGTGTGGACATGGCCTCTACGAGGCGGGGATCGCGCCCGAGCTGCAGCGCACGCCGCTTGTCACGATCCGTTCGAGCGCGATCCACGAATCCCAGAGCCGGCTCTGGGAGAACATGGTCGGACGCGGCCGGGCCTTCAGCACTGTGCTGGCGCCTGCACTGGTGGGCTGCTCGAGCGGAGCGCTGACGGGACTGCAGCCAGAGGGGCTGTTCCGCGCGGTCAACGCTGTGCGGCCTTCCACGATTCGGATCGAGGCCGACGAGAGCACCTACGGGCTGCACATCGTCCTGCGGTTCGAGCTCGAACGGGCGCTGATCGCCGGTGAGCTCGCCGTGGCCGACCTGCCCGAGGTATGGGACGCGCGGATGCGCGAGTACCTCGGGGTCGAGGTCGCCTCCTACGCGGAGGGGGTCATGCAGGATGTTCACTGGTCCGAGGGGCTGATCGGATACTTCCCCACGTATGCGATCGGAAATTTGATCGCCGGCCAGCTGTGGGAGCGCTTGCACGACGAGATCACGGACCTCGACGACCAGCTGGCCGCAGCCCAGCTGCAGGGACTGCGCGAGTGGCTGCGCGAGAACGTGCATCGGCACGGTTCCCGCTACAGCGACAGTGAACTCTTGGAGCGCGTGGTGGGAGGACCGGTCGCCGTGGCTCCGTTCATCGCCTATCTCAAAGCGAAGCTGAGCGACGTGTATCAGCTCGACTTCGCGTAGCCTGGTTTTCCCCTTTTCGGCTTCCAGACTACGGAGAGAACATGAGCCAAAACCCCGTCAAGGTCGCGGTCACCGGCGCCGCTGGCCAGATCGGCTACGCGATCCTGTACCGGATCGCGAGCGGCGCACTGCTCGGTCCCGACACCCCGGTGCAGCTCTCGCTGCTCGAGATTCCCGCGGCCGTGAAGGCGGCCGAGGGCACGGCGATGGAGCTCGACGACGGTGCCTACCCGCTGCTTGCGGGGATCGATATCAGCGACGATCCGAACAAGGCGTTCGACGGCGCCAACATCGCCCTGCTGGTTGGTGCGCGCCCGCGTGCCGCGGGGATGGAGCGCGGTGACCTGCTTGAGGCCAACGGCGGCATCTTCAAGCCGCAGGGTCAGGCGCTGAATGCGCACGCCGCATCTGACATCAAGGTGTTGGTCGTCGGTAACCCTGCCAACACGAACGCCCTGATCGCGCAGCAGAACGCGCCTGACATTCCGGCGGAGCGCTTCACAGCGATGACCCGCCTCGACCACAACCGTGCGATCGCGCAGCTGGCGAAGAAAACCGGCACGCCGGTGAAGGACATCACCAACGTCACGATCTGGGGCAATCACTCGGCCACCCAGTACCCGGACATCTTTTACGCGAAGCTCGCTGGTGAGAGCGCAGCCGAGAAGATCAACGATCACGCATGGCTCGAGAATGACTTCATTCCAACCGTCCAGAAGCGGGGGGCGGCGATCATCGACGCGCGTGGCGCTTCGAGTGCGGCGTCGGCCGCCAGCGCCGCGATCGACCACGTGCATGACTGGGTGCTCGGCACACCGGAGAGTGACTGGGTCTCGATGGCGATCCCGTCGGACGGCTCCTACGGAGTACAGGAAGGCCTGATCTCGAGTTTCCCGGTCACCACCTCCGGTGGTGAGTACAAGGTCGTCCAAGGGCTCGAGCTGAGCGACTTCTCGCGAGCCCGTATTGACGCGTCCGTGTCTGAGTTGGCCGAGGAGCGCGAGGCGATCAAGTCTCTGGGCTTGATCTGAGAAACAGGTCGGGTGGGGTCGTCGCTTCCGGCGCGACCCCACCCGTGTCAATCAGGCCGACTGCTCGACCGCGTGCCAGCCCTGTCCGTCGCGCCTGACGACGCCGTCTGACGTGAGCTTGGGCATCACGCGATACAGGTAGTTCGGCTCGATCTTCATCGCCGTGGCGATCTCCGGAATCGTGATCCCCGGCTGGTTGCGGACAAGCTCGAGCGCCTGAGCTGAACGGGTGTTACCCCCGCGACGACCACGCGGACGTCCCGGGCCACGGCGGGCGCCGCCGCGGCTCCTCGTGCTGGTGCTCGGACTGCTGGCACTGCCAGCAGTGCTGGCGCTGCTGGCGCTGCTGGCGCTACGCGGCGGCCGGCCAGGCCCACGCCGGGCCGTACCGGCGAGCGCTTCACGGGCGGCCAGAAGTCTGGCCTCCTCTTCTTTGAGTTCCTTCAGGCGGTTGTCAATGTCCTGGACCGCCGAGTCGATAAAGCCCGCCATTGGCGCACTCCTTTATTGCAGTTATAGGGCTGCTGCTTGTTTTCCTAGTGTGCCCTAACCATATCGAGTGTCATTCGACTCGATCAGTTGCTTCAGGCGTGCCAGTGAATCATGCGCTTCACGCTCGGGAACATGGCCGATCAGAACCTTCGACGCGACACTGCCAAGCGGTCCGCCTGGTGGATGAAATTCGTTTACATAATCGAAGGTGGTAGGGCCACCTGGCTCACCTGTCAGCTTGTAACGGATCAACGCGCGTGACAGCGCGGGGCCGCGGCCGTGCCATTCGGCCTCGCGCGGGACGATCACGGAATCGAGTGTCCAGTGGACCTTGAACGAGACACCGAGGATGTGCAGCACCTGGTCCATACGGGCACCCTCCTCGCGTGGATCTGCTGACTTGACCTTGACTGAACGGTGGATCGTGACCCACTCTGGGAGTCTGTTCGGATCCATGACGGTGTCCCACACCGCGCTGGGTGGCGCGTCGATCTGTATCTGGACGTGGACTGTGCTCATCTTCTCGCTGTTCTGATGTTCTAGCGCGCGCGTAAGGGTTCGATCAGTTCCCAGTCACGCAGAGCTCGCTCGATCGCCGCGTCGAGCGAGTGTGGGCGCACGCCAAATAGGTCGGTTGCCAGCTCCGGTCGCGGCAGCAGGTCGGTCTCCAGCCCTTCCATCAGCGGCCCGATCAACGCATGTTGCTCGCCGGCGACAACGGCAGAGACCCGGCTCGTGATCGGCGTAAGTGTCAGGCGCGGAAGGTTCAGTGTCGGCCGTTCAAGCAGCAGTTGCTCGCGGATCCGATCGATCAGCGCGCCGTAGGTGACCACCTCCGGGCCGACGACGTCAAGCGACCGGCCGGCTGCTTCGCCGGCGGTCGCGGCCCGTGTCAGGCAGGTGAGCACGTCGCGCTCGTCCACCGGTGCAGTGCTGTGCCGCCGCCACGCGGGGATCAGCAGTACGGGCATCCGCTCGATCAGCCTGACCATGAAGCGGAACGACCGCGAGCGGGCGCCGATGACGATCGACGACCGCAACGCGATCGAGTCGGGGATCGCCTCCAGCAGGATGCGCTCGACCTCGAGCCGGCTGGCGAGGTGCTCCGAGGCGACCCCCTGCGGAACCAGGCCGCCGAGGTAGACGACCCGTCCGACGCCGGCTTTGGCGGCCGCCGCGGCGAAGTTTGCAGCCGCGCGGCGCTCGCGGACGCCGAAGTGCCCCTCCGCGCCGGGCTCCATCGAATGGATCAGGTAGTAGGCCACCTCGACGCCGCGGAGCGCCTTCAGCAAGCCGATCCCCGAGATCGCGTCGCCCGTGAACAGCTGGACGCCTGCGGGCACCTGCGGTAGCTCGGACGCGTCTCGACGACGGGTGAGGGCACGCACCTCGTGGCCGCCGGAGAGCAGGCAGGGGGCCAGCCGGCTGCCGATGGCGCCCGTGATCCCGGTGACGAGGATCCGCATCGCCTGCGAAAGCTACGGAAAATGCGGGCGAATCCGCCTCTGGCCCACGAAATTCCCGCTAATAGCAGGGAAAACAAGAAGTTACGAAAGTGTTGCGTTTTCCGGGATTCGGGTTCGCGCTGGGGGGGTTAAAGCGCTTTGATGGCTCTCGCCGACGTGCTGGACGCACTGAGGCCGGTTCACAAACGAGAGTGTCTGGGTGAGGTGTCTGGTCGGATGGCGAATGGTCGTGTGCCTGGGGGCAAGGTGTCGTGCGATGGCTGCTTCTTCAAGCAGAACATGCTGTGTGCAGTGACGCAGGTGGGCCCGTGCGCGACGTTCCGGCCCAACCGGCCGGAGGGGCTGCGCCCGCCGAGCCAGTTGCGATTCAACTTCCGCCAGGAGCGCCGCATGCAGGTCGCGTGGGCGTTCCCGTCGGCCAGCGAGCAGGTAGCGCTGCACGGCTGAACCGCGGCGCTTGGACGGTTTGGCGAACACCGTGTTTTCGCGAGCCCTCCTAGGACCACTCGTCTGGCGGTCCCGGGCTGGTGGTGGTCGTCGGGTCCGTGCTGGTCGGGGTTGTGGTCGTCGGCGTGCCGGTCGTGGTGGTCGGTGAGGCCGTCGTCTGCGTGCTGCCGTAGCCCGGGGTCGTGGACTGGGTGCCGCTGGTCGTCGGCATCGATGTGGACTGCGTGGCGGCCGTCTTCGTGACCGCGTGTCCTGCGGGCGTGATCACATACCAGCGGGCCCCGAACGCGTCGAGCCCCTGCCCCGCTGCTGCCTGCGCCGAGCGGTCTCCCTGGAAGTAGTAGAGCGGGTGTCCCTTGTACGTGACCTGCTTGACGCCGCCTGCGCGCCGGGTGGTGCCGAGCGCGGCGCTGCGCGCCCCGCCTGAGGCCCGGGGCTTGGCTCTGGTCGTGACCGGTGGCCAGGCGCTCGCGCAGGCGCCACCGCGACGTGACTTCGTACCGCGGTCGGCGGCGAACACGTACACGGTCAGATGCCGGCTGCCGGCGTCGAGAATCCGTCCCAGGGCACCATTCCGCTTGACCCCGACCGCAGCCTGCGCTTCGCGCTGCGTGGCTCGGTGGGCGTGGGAGTGCGACGTCGTCCCCTCGGCCACGGCGGCCGTGATCCCGCCAATCACGGCTATCGCCGCGGCTGCGAGGAGGGCGAGCCTACGGAGCTGTCTGTTGCGTTCCTCATCCATCGTGTTCCTCCGGTTGTGGTGACCTGGCGCCACGCACCCGTGGTGGGCGCCTCACAGCAGAGGACGCCGTAAATGCCATGATCCTTCCCGGGCTCATGCGGTCAGCTGGTCGCGTGCTGCAGCGTGATGTAGAGGCCGTAGATGGCGAGCCCGCTGGCGAACAGGCTCAGCGCGCAGGCCGGCAGCAGTCGCTGGCCATGCGTCCGTGCGAACCGCGGGTAGACGGCGAAGACGATCAGCTGGCTCAGCCACAGCGCGACCAGTGATGGCTTGACCAGCGCGTCGTAGAGGCCGTGCGGATCGATCAGCATCAGCGGCGCCGCGCCGACGACGATCACGGCGATCACCAGCGTGATCGGACGCAACCGCCAGGAGCCGACGGCATGTAGCAGCCGCGCCAGTGCGAAGTACTCGGCCAGCATCACGCCGCCGATGCTGAGCGCGAGTCCTACCCCCATCGCGTCGGCCAGCCCAGCGCCCACGAAGCGGTGCGCCACCGCCACGGCCGGTACCTCGGATCCGAGCAGCTTCGGCGCGCCAGCCAGCGGCGCGACGGCGAGCAGCACCACCAGCGCGGTCAGCAGGTAGGTGCCCACCAGGCCGCGGCGGATCGTGAGCGAGGGGCGTGGCAGTTCTCCACCGAGGAACAGCGGCAGGCTGCCGCACACGTAGAGCAGCGAGTTCTGGAAGCCGGCCTTGGCCAGCTCGCCAGCGGGCGAGCTGGTTCCGAAAGTCGAAACTGGAGCGCTGACGTTGGCGAGCGTGACGCCGTCGAGGATGCCGACGAGGATCAGCTGCGTCGCCGCCAGCAGGCCGGCCGTGATCATCGCGCTGCGCCTACCACCGATCATCACCGCGGCGAGCGTGATCGGGATCAGCAGTGCGAGCAGCGTCTTCAGGGACGAGCCGACGCCTGGGAACACGGCGGGCAGCAGGTCATAGACGATCTGCTCGGTCGTATAGATGATGTAGAGCAGGTAACTGATCGTCCAGACCGATGCCTGCACGAGCGCGACCCGTGGGCCGGCTGCTGCCTTGACGAAGTCGTACAGGCCGCCGTAGCCGTTGACGTGCTGCGAGTAGCGCAGCCAGATCAGCAGTGGTACGCCGAACACGGCGGCGGCGATCACGACCGCCAACCCAGCCGAGTCGCCGCCGCGCGACCCGGCACCCACGATCACCGCTGGCGCGATCAAGCCCGCGAGCGCGAGTGGCCCGCCGAAGGAGATCACCGCGAAACCGAAGAAGGAGAGCGAGCCCAGCGGGCGCTGGCGTGGGTCGGCGGTCGTCCTGCTGCGGTTCATGCGTGCTCCTGGCATCGAAGGTTCGCCGCCTCGGTGGGCGCGGCAGAACCAAGGACGCCCGCAGCTCCGGGATCCTTCCCGGTGGCAGCGATGCTCTACTCTGCGGCCCCGTGGAAATGACGGTGCTCGGCAAGTCGCCGGCCTTGCCGGACGCAGGTGGCGCGAACAGCGGTTACCTGATCCGTCACTCCGGCTTTACGTTGCTGCTCGAGTGTGGGAGCGGCGTGTTCGCCAAGCTGCGCCAGCTCAGCGATCCGGACGAGGTCGACGCGGTTCTGATCTCCCACCTACATGCGGACCACACGCTCGACCTGTACCCATTCAGTCACGCCCTGACCTACCACGGCGACGGCGAGGGCGGGCGGCCCCTGCTCTGGGCACCGCCGGGATCAGAACGTGCCTTCGCGACGCTGGGGGCGGTATTCGGTGTCGAGCGCCAGGTGTCTGGGGCTTTCGCGCTGGCAGAGTACGAGCCCTCGCGAGAGCTGGCGCTCGGGCCGTTCATCGTGAGCTTCACCGAGGTTCCGCACTACGTCCCGGCCTGGGCTTGCGACATCCGCTGTGAGGACGGACGACGCTTTACGTTCGGTGCCGACTGCGGCCCCAACGACGCGATCGTGCAGCTTGCGCAGGACACCGATCTGCTGATGCTCGAGGCGACTGAGGGACCAGGTCCGCAGCCCGCCGCCGGCTTCCGTGGCCACTTGACAGCCGGCGAAGCCGGTGAGCTCGGGCGGCTCGCGTCCGCGAAGCGGCTCTTGCTGACGCACTACTCCGACGAGCTCGACGCCGATGAGCTGCGGCAGGCCGCCGAGGAGGCCTTTGGCGCGCGGGTCGAAATGGCCGCCGAAGGCGCCCGCTTCGCGGTGTGACTGCTCCGCGTAGACGGGCGCCTCGGGGGCGGCTCGGCCACGCCCCGCTCCGCCGTCAACCGGTAGACGTATCGGGCAGCGGGATCAGGCTTGGTCGGGCAAGCCAGCGCGAGTGCAGCCCCTCGAACCCGAAGGCAAGGCCTGCTGCTACGCACGGCACGAACATGAGCTCGAGCCGGAGGCCTGTGTAGTTCAGGGCGATTCCGACGGTGACGACACAGCCGACCAGTGCGAACCGTTGCAGTAGGAAGAACGGGTCACGTGTCGGCGCCCGCCAACACATGTAGATCACCGCCGCCAGGATGCAGAGCGCGCCGATCACATACACGGGCGCGAAGTGCTGGAGCGCGGGCCACTCGAGGTCCTTACGGATCACGGTCCAGGCGCTGTGCGGGAAGTGATCGATCACGTACGACCAGCTTCCGCTCGGAGGCCGTTGATAGTTGGCGATCGCGTACGCGAGCTGTGTTCTGATCGAGGCGCCGAAGATCGCCGGTGCCGGTATCGCTGCCATTATCCCCAACCCCAGAGCGATAAGGCTACGGCGCGTCCGCAGAACCAGGGTGGCTCCTGCCAGCGCAATGAGCAGGACGGGGCTCGAGTCCTTGGCAAACGTCGCCAGCAGCATCGCGGCGGGCCAGATCAGCATCCACCGTCCGCCTCGCTCGAGCGCCTTGCAGGCGGCGAGCAGAGCGGCGATCTCGGTAGCCAGGCCCCACGAGTCAGCCAGCGGCTGACCCGAGTAGCGATGGAGCGGCACGATGAGCAGCGCGAGCGCCGACACCAGCAGGCTTATGCCGGCCGTGAACCGACATCGCAACAGCGCGAACAGCAGCAAGCCGATCGCCAGGTAGCCGAGGATCGACGCATCCTGAAGCGCCCGGTCGCCCCCGACGACTGGAGAAATCGCGGCGGCGATCAAGGGCATGACCCAGCGCCGCCGGTAGAACTGGGCCGAGTACTTCACCCACGCAGGCTTCGCGACCAGGGTCTCCGTTGGGTCCTTCGCGACCTGATGCGCAGCGGGACTCGAGAAGGCGCGCTGCAGCGCGGCGTTCTGGGATTCGCCCTGAATCTCATAGACCTGAGCCTGATAGAAGAGCGCATCCGGGCCCCAGTCGACCGGCCCGGTCAGTCTTCCCGCCATCAGGACGACGCCCAGCAGGATCAGCGCGATGATGCTGATGCTTTGACTGTGCTTTGACCAGACATGGCCAAGTGCGGACGAACGTCCGCGCGGTTCGCTGAGAGTTAGAACTGGTTGCACTAGTACTTCGCCGGTGATTGGTACTCCGCCCGTGTATTCAACGTCGCTGGTTCTCGGGGTCTTCCACCATGGCGTGTGGTTATGCTCGATCGAGCATTCGCAACGAGTCACGGGAGAACAGATGGGAAAGCGCAAAGCCGAGAAGGCCGAGAAGCAGGACAAGCCGAAGAAGAAGAAGCACGGCTTCAGGAAGCTCCTCTTCCTGCTCGTGATTGGCGGCGTTGGCGCGCTGGCACTGTCCGAGGGCCTGCGCAACAAGGCGCTCGACGCGCTATTCGGCTCCGAGGAAGAGTTCCAGTATTCGCCGCCGTCCGCCGAGTCCGGTGACGGCGCGGGCGCCCCATCTGAATCGGCCTGATTAGCACCCGACTCCAATCCGGTCGCGCCCGTCACGTGGCGATTCCAGTCGCCGCGGTTGTCGCGGTGGTGCTGGTAGGCGGCCAGTTTGTCGTGCCGGCGATCGCGACCAGCGTCCTGCGTCACCGGCTGTCCAAAGACGGCACCGTGCTGAGTGCGCACCTGTCGGCTTTCCCCTGGATCCAGCTGATCTGGCAGCACGCCGACAAGGTGACGGCGTCGATGGCCAACTATGACCTTCAGCCGAGCCAGCTCGAGAGCCTGCTGCACCAGGCAGAGGGAATCGGAACGCTCGACATGTCGATCGGCGTCGTCCACACCGGCCTGCTCACGCTGCACGACGTCACCTTCACCAAGCGCGGCGACGCGATGGTGGGTGACGCCAAGCTGGACATCGCCGATCTGCGGGCGGCGCTGCCGATCATCAAATCGCTGACACCTGTGCACAACGGCAGCGGTCAGCTGGTGCTGCGTGGCACCGCCAGTGTGCTCGGGATGCAGGCCAGCGTCGACGCGGTCGTCGCCGCCCGCGACGGCAAGCTCGTGGTCGCGCCCACCGGGCTGCTCGGTGCCTTCGCCACCGTCACGCTCTACGACGATCCCCAGATACAGGTTGAGTCGGTCACGGCCACCGCCGTTCCCGGCGGCTTGAAGTTCGTCACCACGGGCAAAGTGACGTGACGTCGTTAGCGGCGGACTGACGTGAGCCCGCCTGGTGGAAGCCCGCAGGCTCGTGCGCCTGTTTCCACCCGATGGATCGGTCGACTGATTGGTGCCGGGCCGCCACTGCGGTCGACCGAGACGTTCGTGCTGGCCGGCATCGACTGGCAGGCCCCGGAGCACGCGCTGATCGAGCTACGCGCCCGCACGCTCCGCGGCGGCTGGACGCCTTGGGTTCGGGCTTCCGTGCTCGGCCACGACAGCGAGGGCGGCGAGACGACGGCGTACGCGCTGATCGGCGAGCCGGTGTGGACCGGGCGAGCGAATGCCGTGCAGCTGCGCAGCGACGTCCAGGTCGAGGGACTGAGCGTGCACCTCGTGAGCGCCGCGGCGGCCGGTTTCTCGCCCGGCAGCGCCGACAGCGGCCAGGTGCTCGCGGGTCCGGCGCGCGGGCTCCCACTCGCCGCACCGCACCTCCCGGCCGGCCCCGGGCAGCCGCCGATCATCGCCCGCAGCGCCTGGGGTGGTGACCTGAAGCCGCGGACCTCGCCGGTCTACGGGAACGTGCAGCTCGCGTTCGTGCACCACTCGGTGAACGCCAACGGTTACAGCAGCGCCGAGGTGCCGGCGATGCTGCGTTCGATCTACCAATTCCACACCTACGTCCGTGGCTGGAACGACATCGGCTACAACTTCGCGGTTGACGCCTATGGCCGGATCTGGGAGGCCCGCGCCGGGGGTATCGACCAGGCGGTGGTCGGGGCCCAGGCCGGTGGCTACAACCTCGAGTCGTTCGGTGCCGTGCTGCTCGGGGATTTCGCCGCCACCCTGCCGACGAACGCGGCCCGCAGCGCGCTGGCGCGCCTTGTCGCCTGGAAGCTGGCTTTGCACGGCGTCCCGATCAGCGGTCACGTGACGGTCGAGGTCGATCCGAGCGATGCGTTCTACACGCACTTCCGGCCCGGCCAACTCGTCACGCTGCCACGGATCGCGGGACACCGTGACGGCTGTACGACCGACTGCCCGGGCGACGACATGTACGTAAACGGCATGCCGCCGCTGCGCAGGAGCGTCGCGCAACAAGTCGGCAGGCAGGTGAAGGTCACGCTCGAGGTGGGTCCGCCGCACACCTATCCGGTGGCGCCGTATCCGATCGCCCCCGGAACGAAGGTCAAGCCCGCTCGGTACCTGGAACTCGCGTCTGTGCGCCTGACCGCAGGCCGGCAACTGCCGCTCCACGGCTATCTGCGCCGGTTCGACGGCGTTGCGCTTCCGGACGCCGAGGTCAGGCTCGAGCAGGTGGCCAGTACCCGCACGACTACGCGCGAGTCGGTGCTCGCTACGGCGGTCACGAAGCGCGACGGGTTGTGGTTCGCGCTGCTGAGACCGAAGTCCAATCTGCTGCTGCGCGCGCTGCACGCGGAGGCTCCCGCGACTGCTTCGGCGCTGATCGTGGTCGGCGTGGCGCCGGCGCTCAGCCTGACGCTGTTGCCTGGCGGTGGGAACGAGCTCAGAGCGGTGGGCACGGTCACGCCGGACAAGCGCCATGTCGTGCTCGAAGCCGCAGAGGCCGGCGGCAAGCAGCGAGTGATGGTACGGAATAGGATCGAGGCGGTAGGCGGGCAGTTCAGCGCCAGGCTGCGGCTGAAGCCGGGCCGCTACTGGGTCACGGCGCGGACGCCGGCGGACGGGTCAAACCTGACGGGGGCGTCTCCGCGGGTGGCCGCACGCCTCTGACTCGGCTAGAGGTCGGTCCTATCCGGGAAGATTCTTGGCTGGATAGGCGTCATTAACCTTGATATGCCTTGTCTTCTGAGCACCGATGATGTCTGACGAGGAACTCCGCGACCGCGAAGCACACGTCGTGCGGCTGCTGCAAGCAGCCGCACAGACTGAGCGTGCGCCCGCGGCGCTGCGCGCCGAGGTCGACGCGATGCGCGAACAGGCGGGCGCGCGCCGGCGCCTGCGGATGCCGGCGCTGCCGCGGGTCGCGCTGCGTTACGCGAGCCTGACGACAACAGCGCTCGCCGCTGCGGCGGTCGCGCTCGTGCTCGCACTCAGCGGTGGCGGGGGGCTCTCGATCGCGCAGGCCGCATCGTTCGCGACGCGCGGGCCGTCGGCGCCGGCGCCGGCCCCAGACCCGCGCGCGCCGAACGCGCTGCTGACGACTCGCATGGGTGATCTGCACTTCCCCAACTGGGGGCCGCAGCAGGGCTGGCGCAGTACCGGTCAGCGCAGCGACCGTGCCGACGGCCGGGCGGTGAAGACCGTCTACTACGCGAGCGGAGGGCGCAAGCTCGCCTACTCGATCGTGTCAGCGCCGGTTTTGAGCGGTCTCGACACACATGGCGAGCCGTACGCGACGATGTCGCAGCACGGTCGCACGATCGTCGTCTGGCAGGAGCGCAACCACACGTGCGTGCTCTCGGCCAACGGAATGTCGGGGGCGAGCCTCTGGAAGCTCGCCTCGTCGACCTTCTCCTGACGCTTGTCCAGCGTCAGGGCGCTTCGGTCGACCTGAGCGCGTCCGCCATCCGCTGGCGCGCCCGATGCACACGTGTGGTCAGGGTCGCCTCGCGCACGCGCAGCGCCCGTGCCGCCTCGCGGTACGAGAGGCCGACCACGTCGACTGCGATCAGCGCGTCGCGGAACGCTTCTGGCAGGGCGGAGATCGCCGCATACAGCTCGGTGGCCTCCAGGTGGGCCTCGGGCTGGAGCGCAGAGCGATCCTCGATGACGCTGAGGTCGTCGGGCAGGGCCGTCGTGACAACGCGGCGCGCAGCGGCGCGCCGCCCGCTGACGAACGTGTTGCGCAGCACGCGAAGCAGGTAGCCGAGGTCGTCCTCCGAGTGCACGAAGCGCGGCTTGAGCAGCACCTTGGCGTACGTCTCCTGGACGAGATCCTCGGCCTCCTCGCGCGATCCGCAGAGGCTCCAGGCGGCACGGTAGAGGCGATCCAGGTGGTCGCCGAGTCCTTCCGGATCGAGCTGATGTGGGCCGGTCATGCTCGGAGCGCCAGCATACGGCGCGTGCCGCGGGGCGAGGCACACCGCGCTTGCCACTCAAGCCACGACGGGCTGGGAAGGTTTCCCTCAACGCCGGCGTCTTCCTGTGTAACCGGCTCTTCACGAGCCTCAACCGGAACGACAGGAGGTCCCGATGTCAAGACTTCGACTTCGATACATGGCAGTTGGCGCGACAGTCGCCGCGATTGGCGGCTTTGCCGCAGTAGGCGCCGAGGGCAGCGCGTATGCCGCTTCCGCGCATCCCGCGGCGGTGGCCGCGCTGAAGGTTGCGAGCGTGAAGGTCGCGGGCTCAAAGCACATGGTTCTTGTGAACTCGGCCGGGCGTGCCGTCTACCTGCTGACGGGTGACAGCACCTCGCACCCGATCTGCACCGGCTCTGCGTGCCTCAGCGACTGGCCGGCCGTCACCACGACCGCCAAGAAGCCGGTGCTGGGCAAGGGCATCAAGGGCAAGCTGACGGTCTGGACACACGGCAAGTCGCACCAGCTGGTGCTGAACGGCCATCCGCTCTACACGTTCGCGGATGACTCAAGTGCCGGCACCGCCAACGGCCAGGGGCTCAAGAGCTTCGGCGGCACCTGGGAGCTGCTGACGGGCAGCGGCTCGGCGTTCACGAACAGCTCGTCGAAGAGCAGCGGCTCGAACTCGGCCGCCGGCAGCTGGTCGTAAAAGCTGGTGATCGGGGTCAGCGGCGACATCGCCCTGACCCCGATCACTCGGCGAGCTTGGGCGAGCTCCAGGGAACCCGCAGCCGTCGCTGGAGCTCCTCGCCGAGTGCGTCGATCGCGAACCGCTCCTGCTGGAGGCTGTCGCGATCCCGCACGGTCACGGTGCGGTCCTCAAGTGTCTGGTGATCGACCGTGATCGACCACGGTGTACCGATCTCATCCTGGCGCCGGTAGCGGCGGCCGATCGCGCCGCCCTCGTCGTACTCGACCTGCATGTGCTCACGCAGGTCGGCGACGATCTCCCGGGCCACCTCCGGCTGGCCGTCCTTCTTGACCAGCGGCAGCACCGCCGCCTTGACGGGCGCCAGCAGCGGATGCAGGCGCAGGACCGTGCGCGTCTCGCCCTCGATCTCGTCCTCGTCGTAGGCGTCACAGAGAAACGCCAACGTCGCCCGATCGGCGCCGGCGGCCGGCTCGATCACGTAGGGGAGGTAGCGCTCACCGCTGGCGGTGTCGACGTACTCGAGGTTCTGTCGCGAGTACTCGGCGTGCTGTGTGAGGTCGTAGTCGCCGCGGTTGGCGATTCCCTCCAGCTCCTGCCAGCCGATCGGGTACAGGTACTCGACGTCGCTGGTGGCGCTCGAGTAGTGGGAGAGCTCGTCGGCATCGTGCTCGCGGAGCCGCAGGTGGTCGGTGCGGATCCCGAGCTTCACGTACCAGTCGTAACGGGCCTGCTTCCAGAACTCGTACCACTTGTCGGCCTCCGCCGGTGGCACGAAGAACTCCATCTCCATCTGCTCGAACTCGCGCATCCGGAAGACGAAGTTGCCCGGCGTGATCTCGTTGCGGAAGCTCTTGCCGACCTGTGCGATCCCGAACGGTGGCTTCTTGCGCGCGAACTGCAGGTAGTGCTTGAAGTTGAGGAAGATCCCCTGCGCGGTCTCCGGGCGCAGGAAGACGACCGAGCCCTCTTCCTGGACGGGACCGACGGTCGTCTGGAACATCAGGTTGAAGTTACGGGCCTCGGTCAGGTCACAGTTCGGCCCCTCGCCGGGGCGCAGCGACGGCTTCTGTCCGCATTGGCCGTCCTCGAGCTTGTCGGCGCGGTAGCGGCGCTTGCAGAAGCGGCAGTCGACCAGCGGGTCGGTGAAGCCGGCGACGTGGCCGCTGGCCTCCCAGGTGCGCGGGTGCTGGATGATCGCCGAGTCCAGCGCCACGACGTCATCGCGCTCCTGCAGCAGCGCCCGCCACCACTGAGCCTTGACGTTGTTCTTCAGCAGCACGCCGTAATGGCCGTAGTCGTAGCTCGACCCGATTCCTCCGTAGATCTCGCTGCTGGGGAAGATGAAGCCTCGCCGCTTGGCGAGCGAGACGATCTTGTCCATCGTGACTACGTCGGTGGCCATTGGCGGCGGATGGTAGTGATTCGCCCCAGAGGCCTCGTAGAGCCGGTGCTTGGCACTCTGAGACCGAGAGTGCCAGGACGGTCCGCCCATCGGAAAGCTATAGTTTGGAGCGATGCCGATCTACGAATACAAGTGCAAGAAGGGTCACGTGTTCGAGGTGATGCAGAGCTTCAGCGACGACTCGCTGACGGAGTGCGAGGTCTGCGGCGCCCCCGTGCAGAAGGTGTTTCACCCGGTGGCGGTGCATTTCAAGGGCTCAGGCTTCTACAACACCGACTACGGCACCAAGCGCCGCGCTCGCGAGGGCAAGGACGGGAAGGAATCGTCCTCGGGCTCCCCCGCGGAGGGCGGCGGCTCCAAGGAGAGCACCGGCGACTCGAAGTCTGAGACATCTTCGAAGTCCGACAAGCCGTCGTCTTCGTCGGACACCAAAGCTGCTGCCGCTTAGGCGGCCTGCCTGCACGCTTCAGTTCTGACCGCGCCCGCTGGCGCAGTCATCTTTTAGCGCTGGCCGTAAACGGCTACTTGCCGTTCAGCAGCTGCTGAACCTTGCTGCGCACGTCGGCCGAGTTCGGGAACAGCACGTCGGCGCCGCCGGAGTAGCCGCCGCTCTCCTTCAGCGTCTGTGGTGCGGAGGAGCCGCCGATCTCCGACGCGATGAACAGCTGCATCAGCGAGAGGCCACCCATGTCGGTCTGGATCGCGCCGGGCGCGTCCCACGATGCCCAGGGCAGATGGGTGAAGGCGTGGACCGAGAACAGCTGGTTCTTGATCCCGTTCATGATCTTCTGCTGCATCTGCTCGCGTTGGATGTCCGTATAAGCGAGGTTGCAGGAGTTGTCGCGCGTGCGAGCGAGTGTCACCGCCTGTACGCCGTTGAGGTGGTGGGTCCCCGCGCTCAGGTTGAGCGTGTAGCCGCCGTCGGCAGCGCCCCCCGAGATGTTCGAGCAGATTCGCGGCGTCTTCACGGTAACGCCACCGATGTCGTCGATGAACTTCACGAAGTTCCCGAGGTCGACGACGATCATGTGGTTGATCTTGAGTCCGGTCAGGTTCTCGACGACCTTGATCGTCTCCTGCGGCCCACCGCAGGACCAGGCCGCGTTGATCTTCTGCTCACCGCAGTCGGTGCCGGGAAGATCGACGAGGGTGTCGCGTGGGATCGAGAGCTTGCGCGAGGTACCGCCGCCCACCCGCCAGATCATCAGCGTGTCGGTTCGGGCGTCGGCCTCGCTTTGGTCGGCAGACGACAGTCCGCCCTCCTTGGAGCTGTAACCGGTCGTCGGACGGTTGTCGAGCCCGACCACAAGGATGTTGTTGGGCGTGAACAGGATCGGCCCTGCGCCCGAGAGCGCCGCCTTGGTCGCGCTACCTCCCGGGAGGTCGCCGGAGTGCGTCGTGGCGCTGATGAAGAACAGGACCGCGGACAGCACCACCCAGAAGACGCAGAACGTGACGAAGTACCTGAGCAGGCGGAGCGGGTGCAGCCGCGGGCGCACGGACGGGCCGAAACCTGGGATCCTCCGCAGGCCTCGACGTGGTGGCGGGCCGCCGGGCCCGCCACCCTTGCCGCCGCCGCCGCCGCCTCCGCCTCCACCACGCGGCGCGCGCGGCGGCTTGGAGCGCGACAGCTGGTCGGCCCGTGCCTCGAGCTCGGCATCGGTTTCACCGCGCAGCCGGGCGGTCAGGCTCCGCGGAGTCGAGCGGTACAGCGTGTAGGGGCGCTGCTGCGCGCCTGACCGGCCACCCGTCTTGCCGCCACGGCCGGCATAGGTCGCGCCACCGCCACGCGGGCCTCGCGCACGCGGGTCGGGTGCCTCTGGTTCGCCGTTGTCTTCGCGGTAGTCGGACATCAATACGGTGGGTGGCGGCGTCGTGAGAGCCGCTGCTTATAGTGGCGGCATGCCTTCGCGACTTGTCGTCGGCGTCGACATCGGTGGGACCAAGCTAGCGGGCGGGGTGGTCGATGATCGCCTTCAGATTCATCACCGCCTGCAGCGATCGATGCTCGGCCAGGACACCCCCGCACTGCTCGACACTATTGCCGGAGCGGTTCAAGAACTCGTTAACACAGCACCAGGAGAGGTTGCTGGGGTCGGCTTCGGAATTCCGTCGCTGATCGACCGTCGCACCGGCACGTCGGTCATGGCTGTGAATCTGCCGCTGACGGATATCCGCTTCGAAGCACTGATGGAGGAGCGCCTGGCGCTGCCGGTCTTCGTCGACAACGACGGCAACGTCGCGGCACTGGCCGAGCACCGCGCGGGGGCTGCGGTAGGCGTCGACCACATGGTGCTGATCGGACTCGGGACCGGCATCGCTGGGGGGCTGATCCTGAACGGCGAGCTGTACCGCGGCTGGATCGGATCGGGTGCTGAGCTGGGCCACATGGTGATCGACATGAACGGTCCACCGTGCCAGGGCAACTGCCCCAATCACGGCTGCTTCGAGGCGATGGCCTCCGGCACGGCGCTGGCGCGGGAGGCGCGCAGGATCGCTGCCGAGCAGCCCGACTCGGCGCTCGGCCTGGCGCTTGCCGAGGATCGCGACCTCGACGGGCCACTGGTTACCGAGTTCGCCCACGACGGCGACCCCGCTGCTCGGGAGGTGCTCGATCTGATCGGTGAGCGCGTGGGCGTCGCGCTCGCGAGCTACGTGAACATCTTCAACCCCGAGATGATCGTCGTCGGCGGTGGGGTGATGGGCGCGGGTGAGATGCTGCTCGCGCCGGCGCGCGCCGAGATGCTCAGGCGCGCGCTGCCGCCGTCGCGTGACAACGTCCGCGTCGTTGCCGCCCATTTCGGCCACGAGGCGGGCATGGTCGGCGCCGCCGCGCTTGCGCTCGACGGGCTCGCCTCCAGGCAGGTGCAGCTGTGAGCGGAAAGCTGATCGTCTGCCCAACCCCGATCGGCAACCTCGAGGACATCACGCTGCGCGTGCTCGCGGCACTGCGCGAGGCCGATCTGATCGCGTGCGAGGACACCCGCCGGACGGGCGCGCTGCTCAAGAACTACGGCGTCTCCGGGAAGCTGGTCAGCTACTACGAGCAGAACGAGAAGTCGCGCTCGGCTGAGCTCGTGAAGCGGATGCACGACGGCGACGTGGTCGCGCTCGTCTCCGACGCCGGCATGCCGCTGGTCTCAGACCCCGGCTTCGTGCTGGTTCGCGCGTGCGTCGCCGCCGGGCTCGAGGTCGAGGTGCTGCCAGGTCCCTCGGCCGCCCTCGCCGCCCTGGTCGCCAGCGCGCTGCCCGCCGACCACTGGCGCTTCGCCGGCTTTCTGCCGCGGAAACGCGGGGAGCTCGAGAAGGCTTTCGCCTCTCAGGAGACGCTGGTCGCCTTCGAGTCGCCGCGGCGCGTTGCGGACTCCTTGGCCGTGCTGGCTGAGCTCGACCCGATGCGCCCTGTCGCCGTCTGCCGCGAGCTCACCAAGATCCACGAGGAAGTCGTGCGCGGTAGCGCCGAGGAGCTCGCCGTCCGCTACGCCAAGGAACCGCCGAAGGGCGAGGTCGTGCTGGTCGTCGGATCAGCGCCGCGATTGAGCGAAAAGGACCTCGGACCCGCGCTTGAGGCCGTGCGCAAGCTCGTCGAGTCCGGCGCCAAACCCCGGACGGCGGCCAGCGTGGTCGCCGAGCTGACTGGCGCGTCGGCCAACGCGCTCTACAAAGCCCTGATGGTCTGATCCCGACCTGACCGTCTGATCCTGACGGCGCCGGGCTGCGTCCTCGGTCGCTCGCGTACTGAAGTGCGTCACGCTCCCTGCGTCCTTGCCCGCCATCCGTCAGGAGCGCGCCGTGCCGTGTGACGTTGATCTCACGCCTGCTCCTTACCGTGCGCGCATGCCCCTTTTCAACCTTCGTCTCACCACTGCGCCGCGGACCACCGCAGCGCTGATCACATCCGTACTTCTCCTGTTGGCGTTCACCGGCAGCGCCAGCGCCGCCTTCACGCCGTGCGCCACCAATCCCGACGGAAGCATCGGAACCACCACCTGGGTCGGGCCGAGCGCCGGCAACTGGGATACCAGCTCGAACTGGAGCAACGGCCAGCCGTCCAGCAGCTGCGACACCGTCATCGCGTCGCCCGTCGCCGTGACCCTGTCGACCACGACCCAGCACTTCGGCAGTGACAACGGTGTCGGCGTGAACGGGCTCGCGCTCAGCGGCGGCGCGACGCTCGTCGTCGAAGGGGAGGCCAGCGGAAATCAGGGCAACTGGTTGACCTTCACGGCGCTCGCGATCGGGCCTGCTGGCCTCACGATCGGCCAGGGCAGCACGCTCGATCTCGAAGCCACGGCGAATTCGGCGACGGCGCCGAATCCCGGAGATGCGTCAGGCGGCTCCGTCTACATCCAGATGGAAACCGGAAGCAGCGTGCCCTTCGTCAACGACGGCACGATCAACGCGACGACGACTGACAGCGCGTACGGCGAGTACCTCCAGTTCGGAGCCGACCTTGTCAACGCCGGCACGATCAACGCCTCCTCCGGAACGTTGACTCTCAACGGAACCAGCCCGATGATCGTCAACAACGACGGGGCTTTCAACGTGGCTTCCGGTGCAGGGGTGGTCATGAGTGCAGGGGACGGGTCCTCGTTCACCAACAGCGGCAGCTACGCCAACCAGGGCAGCACGACGATGACCGGCTCGCTGCACTTCATTCAGAGCGGCGGCAACGAGACCGGCAATCCGATCCAGCTGACCGGCGGGGAAACGCTCGTTGACTCAGCCGGCCCAGGCGCGTTCGAGGTGATCGATGGCTGCGGTGGCGGAAGCGTGACCGGCACGATCCCGCAGGGGCAGACAATCACCGTGCAGGGTGCGACCGCAAACTGCTCCGGAAACACCGGCCAGCAGTCCGCCATGACGCTTGGCACGGGCTCGAACCCGCCGGCGGTTGTAAATCGCGGCACGATCGTGCTGAATGCCTCGGGCAGCGGAAACACCAGCGGCGGCAGCGCGCAGCTGGATGGAGCCGAACTCGACAACTACGGCACGCTCGACGCGACCGTCTCCGACACCAACTACACAACGACGATCCTGTCACCGCTGGTGAACGAGAGCGGCGGGACGGTCAACCTGACCGGCGGCAAGCTCTACCAGACGGCCGGAACAGCGACCACCAACAACGGCACCGTCAACGTCGGCCCGGGCGGTTTCTGGCAGGTGCAGGGCGGCTCCTTCACCAATGCGGGCATGCTCGCGATCAAGATCGCCGGAGCGAACAGCTACGGCGTCTTCAACATGACCGTCGGCGGCGTCTTCAAGGGCGGCGGCACGCTGGCCCCAACCCTGAGCGGATACACGCCCGCATCGGGCGCTGAGTTTCCGCTGTTCACCCTGAACGGCGGCAGCTTCTCAGGCACGTTCGGTGCGGTCAGCAACGGCTTCAGGGGCGACTACTCCAAGGAGACCGCGGCCACCCCGTATGTCGGCGTGATCTACGGCGCGGCGAAGTCACCGACCGTTTCCAAGGTTGCGGGCGGCGCCGCCAAGATCACGGTGAAGCTGAAGTGCGCGAAGGGCAGGGCGTGCGCGAAGCTCACGGTGACTGCGACGGCCAACAAGAAGACCGTCGCCACCGGCAGCGCGACGGTCAAGCCTGGCAAGTCAGCGACCATCACCGTGAAGCTCAACAAGAACGGGACCGAGCTGCTGAAGAAGTCCCGCAAGCTCAGGGTCAAGGTCGTGCTCAAGGCCGGTGGCAAGACGCTCAAGACGGTGACTGTCACGGTCACGAGGGCGTCGGCCAAGAAGAAGCACTAGAACGGGGGCACCCGGTCGGGGGCCGGCCACCGCGCCGCCCCCGACACAGCCCTGTCGACGCACCTGATCTAGTCTCCAAGCGATGTCGTTCTACATCACCACGGCGATCGCTTACGTCAACGGCCAACCACATCTTGGCCACGCCTACGAGGAGATCACCACCGACGTGATCGCGCGCCACCACCGCCAACGCGGTGAGGACGTGTTCTTCTTGACCGGCACCGACGAGCACGGAGAGCCTGTCGCCGACGCCGCCCACGCAGAGGGGATCGAGCCGCAGGAGCTGGCCGACCGCAATGCAGAGCGCTTCAAGGCGCTGATGCCGGTACTCAACATCTCGAACGACTTCTTCATCCGCACCACCGACCCCGAGCACATGCTCCGCGTCCAGGAGTTATTGCAGAAGGTCTACGACAACGGCTACGTCTACAAGGATCTGTACGAGGGCTGGTACTGCCCCCGCTGCGCCGACTTCAAGGTCGAGAACGAGATCCTCGAGGGCAACCTCTGCCCGATCCACTTCATCCCGCTGACCCGCGAGTCCGAGGAGAACTGGTTCTTCAGGCTCTCGGACTTCCAGGAGCAGCTCGAGCGTCACTACGCCGATCACCCTGACTTCGTGATGCCGATCCGGGCCTTCAACGAGGCGCAGGCGTTCATCGCCCAGGGGCTCCAGGACATCTCGCTCTCACGCGGGAAGCTGACCTGGGGCGTGAAGGTTCCCTGGGACCCGACCCACGTGTTCTACGTCTGGTTCGACGCGCTGCTCAACTACTACACGGCGCTCAGTTACGCGCGCCCTGGCGAGGATCTGACCGACCGCTACTGGCCGGCCCAGTTTCACGTGATCGGCAAGGACATCCTCAAATTCCACACGATCTTCTGGCCGGCGATCCTGATGGCCGCGGAGATTGCGCCGCCGGAGCACGTCTTCGTCCACGGCTTCCTGATGGGCGAGGACGGCCGCAAGATGAGCAAGTCGCTCGGTAACGTGCTCGACCCGTTCGAGGTGCTCGAGACCTTCGGTGCGGACGCGCTGCGCTTCTACCTGACCCGCGAGGTCGTGTTCGGCAGCGACGGCAACGTCGGCATGCAGGGTCTGCAGACGCGCTATGACTCCGAGCTCGCCAACGAGTACGGCAACCTCGCGAGCCGCACGGTCGCGATGCTGCGCCGCTACCGCGACGGCAACGTGCCGCAGGTGGCGATCGATCCGGTGATCGTGCAGGAGTTCGACGGACTCGCCGAACAGGTCGCCGAGCTCTTCGATCGCGCCGAGGCCACGCAGGCGCTCGAGCTGATCTGGCAGCGCGTGCGGCGTCTGAACCGCTACGTCGAGGAGCGCCAGCCCTGGCAGCTCGCCAAGGACGAAGCCAACGCCGCCGCGCTCGATCAGACGCTGACGTCGCTCTTCGAGGGCATCCGTGTGGTTTCCGTGCTGCTGCATCCCTACATCCCCGCCAGTATCGAGAGCCTGCTCGCAAGCCTCGGCGCCCCCGACACTGCCTACTCGTCAGCGTGTCTCTCCGCCGCCGGTCCGCTGACGGGCGGCGTCGACCTGCCGCAGCTGGCGCCGCTCTTCCCAAAGCTCGACAAGCAGCCCGCCTGAGTCTTGGTCGACAGCCACACGCACCTGAGCAGCTGCGAGCCGCCCGACGAGGAGCTGGTCGCCGCGGCAGCCGAGGCGGGGGTCACACGCCTGGTCACGATCGGCACCGGGATCGAGGACTCGGAGGCCGCGATCGCCACAGCTGAACGCTTCCCCGGGGTCTATGCGGCCGTCGGCATCCATCCGAACGAGGCGACCGGCTTCGGTGACGGCGATTACGTCAAGCTCGAGCAGCTCGCCCGTCACGAGCGCTGCGTTGCGATCGGCGAGACCGGGCTCGACTATCACCGCGACCACGCGCCGCACGAGGATCAGAAGCGGGCGTTCCGCGCCCAGATCGAGATTGCGCGCGAAGTCGGCAAGCCCGTCGTGATCCACACACGTGAGGCCGACAATGACACGCTCACGCTGCTCAACCAGCGCGCCAGGGGCGTGAAGGTGATCCTCCACTGCTTCTCGATGAGTGGGCGTGTCAACGAGTGCCTCACGCATCCGGATTGGTGGTTCTCGTTCGCAGGCAACGTGACCTATCCGAAGAACGGGTCCCTGCGTGAAGCAGCGCTCAAGATCCCCGCCAACCGCCTGCTGGTCGAGACCGACGCTCCCTACCTGTCGCCCCAGTCGCTGCGCGGCAAGCCGAACGCGCCGGCCAACATCGTGCAGACCGCGCAGGCGCTCGCGCTCGAGCGCCGCGTCAGCTATCACGACTTCGACCGGGAGGTGGAGGCGGCGTCAGCCGCCGCATTCGGTTGGTGATGTTCGGTTGGTGAAGCTCGGACAGAACTTCCTGGTCGACCGCAACATCCTCGATGTGATCGAGCGCCTTGCCGCGCTCTCGAAGGACGACGCGGTGCTGGAGGTCGGCGGCGGGCCGGGGCTGCTATCGCAGCGGCTGGCGGAACGCGCCGGATTCGTTCACGTGGTCGAGCTCGACCGCAGCCTCGAGGCGAACCTGCGGGGCGTGCTCGAGGCCTACGACAACGTCGAGCTGCACATGGGAGACGCGCTCGATCTCGACCTGGCGAGCTTTGAGCCGGCGCCAAACAAGATGGTCGCGAACCTCCCGTACGGCGTCGCCGCAACGTTGATCCTGAAGACAATCGCCGAGCTGCCGTCGCTCGAGTCGTGGGTCGTGATGGTCCAGCGCGAGGTCGGTGAGCGCTTCGCTGCCGCGCCGGGGAACAGCGCCTACGGCGTCCCGTCGGTGCTCGCCCAGCTCGTGTGCGACGTGAAGGTGCTGCGGCCGGTCAGCAGACAGGTGTTCCGACCGGTGCCGAACGTCGATTCCGTCCTGCTCGGTCTCAGCCGTCGTGCTGGCCAGCGGGCCAGCGCGACGGTGACCAGGCTAGTCCACGACGCTTTCCGTCACCGGCGCAAGGCGCTCGCGGGGTCGCTGCAGCTCTCGCCCGGGGCCGAGCCGGGAGTGCGCGAGCGGGCGCGGGCGGCGCTCGTCGAGATGGGCTTACCGGCCGACTTGCGGGCCGAGAGACTGGCGCCTGAGCAGTTCGTCCAGCTCGCCGGGAGAATCTACGCATGAAGCTGCGCGCGCTGGCGCCCGCGAAGGTGAACCTGAGCCTGTTCCTCGGGCCGACCCGCGAGGATGGGCGCCACGAGCTTGTGACCGTGTTCCAATCGCTCTCGCTGGCTGACGTGCTCGAGCTCGAAGTGCCAGGTGAGTCCGAAGAAGATCTCGTCGTCTGTCCCTTGGTGTCCGGCGAGAACCTCGCGACACGGGCGCTCGCAGCGCTGCGCGGGCGTGGGTGGGACGGACCGCCCGCGACGGTGTGGATCGACAAGCTGATTCCGATCGCGGCCGGTATGGCCGGCGGCTCGGCCGACGCGGCCGCGGCACTTCGGCTGGCGGTGGCGGTCGCTCCCGGTCGGGCCGAGGAGGTGGACGCGATCGCTGCCGAGTTGGGAGCCGACGTGCCGAGCCAGCTGACGCCGGGGCTATCGCTGGGGACCGGCGCGGGCGAGATCGTCGAGCACTTCGAGCCGCTGCTCGAGCACGCCTATGTCGTCGTGCCGTCCGAGCTGTCGCTGGCGACCCCCGACGTGTACCGCGAGGCCGATCGGCTCGGGTTGCCGCGCGGCATCGAGGAGCTGGAGGCGCGCTACCTGGAGCTGACCCTCGCGCTGGCAGCCGGCGGGCGCCTGCCCGAGGAGCTGCTCGTCAACGATCTTGAACGGGCGGCCGTGTCCCTGTGCCCGTCGATCGCGGGTGTGCTCGAGGCGGTGCTGGCCGCGGGCGCGGAACACGCGATGGTCTCTGGCTCCGGACCCACAGTCGTGGGAATCTGGTGGGGAGAGGATGCGCGGATCCGGGCCGCGCGGGCCGCCTCGGTGCTGGGTGAGGAGTTCCCGGGAGCACTCGTCGCGGACCCGGTCACAGCCGAGTTCGCGCTCCCGTCGTTAATCTGAGGGTCTGATACGGCATGAGCAACATCGATGTGACATATCTCGTCGGCGGCTGCTGCGGACTTATTGCGCTGGTCGCGTTCGTCACGCTGGTGGTCGCACCGGCACTGCAGAGCTACCGGCGCAGCTGGGAGCGGGTGGCGGTGCTGGTCCTATCCGGCTACGTGCTGGCGGCCTTCGTCGGCCTCGGCGTCGTGCTCGGCGCCTGGATAATCCTGCAGTGGCCCAACTGGTTCTAGTGACGTGAAACGTAAATTCGCGAGCAGATTCGGGAGTCGCTGGGCTTGGTTGGCGGACGGCGCTGACACAAGACGTGCTGGTGGTACGGCGGTGTCGCCGCCGTCCGCCAGGCGCGGCCAGACGCCGCGAAGCTGCCGTCGAATTTACGATTCGCGACACTAACATCCGGTGGAACTGATCGATATGGCTGAACCTGAGGCGGCAAGCGGTACGGCGGGAGTCGGACCGAACCTGTCCGCATTGGCCGCGATCACCGAGGCGGTTCAGGCGGGCGCCGGCCTGCCGGAGGTGCTGCGTGCGGCCGGCAGGGCGCTCGACGCGAGCCTGATCCTGATCGACCGCTCGGCCTCGATCCTGGCGGTCACGGCGCGCTCTCCAGCGGACGAGCGTTCGCTGATGCGCGATACGGAGGGCGTGGTCACAATCGACCTCAAGGTCGCCGACACGACCGTTGGGCATCTGCGGATGCGCACCCGCGACAACGCCCCTGACCCGTCGATGCTTAGCCTCGTGACGACGCTGATCGCCTCCGAGGTGGAGCGTGTGCGCGCGCCGGAGCGTGCGTCCGAGGAGGCCGCGACGGCGTTCCTACGCGCGGTGCTGCGACGCGAGATCCAGGACCGCGACGACCTCGTCGCGCGCGGCAAGGAGCTCGGCACCGATGTCTCGAACGGTGCCGCGATGCTGGTCGTACGCGCGCATGCGCGCAACCCGACCGAGGATGACTGGCGCCGGCGGCTGCTGGCCGTCGCCGGCCGCGGCGCGCGCTCGATCGCGCCCGGTGCGATCGCCGCACCGAGCGACACCGACGCCGGGACCATTTTGGTGTTGATCCCCGATGCCGACGGGGACACGTCGCGTCGCGTCTCCGCAGCGATCCTGCGCGAGCTCGAGTCGGGCCTGGCCGGGTTCGTGTTCGCGATCGGCCGCTCGCGCCGCGTCGAGGACCCGCGCGACCTGCAGCGTGCCGGCAACGAGGCGATGCTGTCGGCGAACGTCGTCGAGGGCGAGTCCCACGCAGAGCTCGCGTTCGAGTCGACCGGGACCTACCAGCTGCTGCTGCCCTACATGAGCGACGCGGTCGAGCTGAAGCGCTTCTACAACGACACGGTGCGGCCGCTGGTCGCCTACGACGAGCAGTACGAGACAGATCTGCTTGGCACGCTCGCCACATTCCTGGACTGCGACGCGAACGTCAACGCGACCGCGGCCCGGTTGATAACCCACCGGCACACGATCCGCTACCGCTTCGAGCGGGTTCGCGAGCTGACGGCGCTCGATGTGCAGTCCACCGACGGTCGCGAGAAGCTGTCGCTCGGTCTCAAGGCGATGCGGGTCCTTGGCATCGCCGCTCCGCGCGGCCCGGCTACTGAGCCAGGAGCCGAGGGCGGCCGGGTCCCGCGCTGACGCGCCGATGCGGATCGGGATCATCACTGGCTCGGGCACTTACGCGCTGCCCGGCCTCGAATCAGCGCATGCCAAGTTGGTGACGACGCCCTTTGGCGACGTCGAAGTCAACGAGGGCGAGTGGGGTGGGGTGGAGGTTGTGCACATCGCGCGCCACGGCCACGGACACGAGCGGCTCTCGAATCTGGTGAACCACCGCGCGAATGTGTTCGCGCTGAAGACTCGCGGTGCCGCGGCGGCGATCGGTCTGACTGCGTGCGGTGCTGTCGACCCGACACTGGAGCTGGGGTCGATCGTAATCTTCGACGACCTCTACTTCCCGTCCAACCGGCTGCCGGACGGGTCCCTGTGCACGTTCTTCCAGGCCGTCGGCGATCCGGCACGGGCGCACTGGATCCTCCATGGTGGGCCGTACCCCGAGCGTTTGGTCGAGCTGCTCACCGCTGGTGCCGTCGCCGCCGAGCTGTCGTTTCAGGCGGGCGGGGTGTACGGGCATGTCGATGGTCCACGGTTCAACACACCTGCTGAGATCGCGCAGTTGGGCGCATGCGGCGTCTCCGCCGTCAGCCAGACAGGCGGGCCCGAGACAGTGCTCTGCGGCGAGGTCGAATTGCCGTTCGCGCTGGTGGGCTTCGTGACCGATTATGCAAACGATGTGTTCCCTGGCGAGCCGACGCCGGTGGCGACGCTGGCGCAGTTGATCGGGCGGAGCTCGCACGTGTTCGGGGACCTGTTGAGCGCGACACTGCCGCTGCTCACTGAGTCCGATTCGCCGCCCGCACCCGCCGGCACGGTGTTCAAGTTCGGTTCGCCGCGGGAGATTTTGTGAGCGGTAACTTAAGCGTCGCGCCGGCGGTTCTGATCATGGCCCGCGCGCCGCGCCGCGGCGAGGTGCGCCACGCACTCGAGGCGCTGCTCGGCCTCGACGGCTGCGTGGCGCTGCAGACGGCGCTTCTGGTCGAGGCGGTGCGCTGGGCGCGCATACTCGAGCCCCGTGAGATCTATATGGCTCACGAGCCGGCCGACGCTGGCCGTGACCTCCAGCGCCTGCTCGGCGATGACCTGACGCTGTTCCCGCAGAACGGGGACGGGATCGCCGGCCGCGTCGCCGATGCGGTCGCACGCATCTCGGCTCACTCGGCCGGCCCGATCTTCGTCGTCTGGCCCGACCTCGCGCGGTTCAGCCGCGTTCACGCCGAGGGCGCACGACTGGACCTCGCTGCCGGCGCCGACCTCGTGCTCGGCCCCGTGTTCGACGGCGGCTACTACCTGATCGCGCTGGCCCGCCCGCTGCCGTCGCTGTTCGCCATGCCCGAGCGGGTCTGGCGCGGCTCCGACTCGACCAACGAGATCCTGACTGCCGCCGGAGCCGCCGGTCTCGAGGTCGGGCTGCTGCGAGGCGAGCGCGCCCTGCACCGGCCCGCTGACGTGCGTGCCGCACTGGCGGACCCGCTGTTGCCGGAGCCGGTGGCGAAGGCGCTGGGGCGGCGGTGAGGTAACGTCGTCGCTGCCACTCGAGCGGCGCGATGGGGAGTGGTGTAACGGCAGCACGGCAGCCTTTGGAGCTGTCCGGTTCCGGTTCGAATCCGGACTCCCCAGCTCCCGCCTGTCGCGGGTTCGCCGCGCCGACGGGCCGGGGTGCGTGTTCTGACGGGCCGGATCGCGTGTCTGGCGCGACAGATTGGTCCGGATCGTGTGGCCGACGCGCCGGATCGTGTGGCCGACGCGCCGGATCGCGTGGCCGACGCGCCGGATCGCGTGGCCGACGCGCCGGATCGTGTGGCCGACGCGCCGGATCGTGTGGCCGACGCGCCGGATCGTGTGGCCGACGCGCCGGATCGCATGCTTAATCTGACAAATCGCCACGCACCACGGCGATTTGTCAGATTCGACATGAAAATCGCGCGTTTTCGGCCAAACCTCCCCCGGCGCGCCTGGATTGTCAGATCTGACAGGTGCCCGCCCTCGCGTCGTCACAAGTTGGCGCCTGCCGTCAAGTTATTGATGAATGGACGAGAGGGTTGAAGATGACGCCGCGCTGGTCGCGCTGATCGCGAAGGGCGATGACGAGGCGTTCGCGGTCCTGTACCGGCGTTACCTGCCGCTGGTGGTGCGTTGGTCGCTGCGACAGACGGGCAACCGTGAGCTCGCGGCCGACCTGGCGTCGGAGGTGTTCGCGGCGGCGCTGATCGCGGCGCGGCGTTACGACCCGAACCAGGGTGCGGTCGCCGCCTGGCTGCTCGGAATCGCCAAGAACAAGCTGCGTGAGAGCCAGCGGCGGCGGCGCGTGGAGGACTCGGCGCGGCGGAAGCTCGGGCTCGTGCCGATCGCGCTGAACGACGCTGCGTTCGAGCGGGTGGAGGAGCTGGCGAGCATCGACGCCGACCTGGCGGGACTGGTCGCGGCGTTGCCCGTGGAGCAGCGCGAGGCGATCCTGCAGCGCGTCGTCGCCGAGCGGCCCTATGAGGACATCGCGAGCGACCTCAGCTGCTCAGCCTCGGTCGTCCGTCAGCGCGTCAGCCGCGGGTTGAAGACCCTGAGATCGGAGCTTGAGGAGCAATGAGCGACTACTTCGACGAGCTCGAGCACGGTTTGAGGGACGCGGTCAGGCGGCGGGCGCACCTGCCCTGGTACGCGCGGCTGCGTCAGCTGTCGCTGCGCCACCCAGGGCTCGCGGTCTTGTTCGCGGCGCTGGTGGTTGCCACCCCGACTGTCGGCGCTGTGGGCGCCGTTTCCGGCTGGTTCGGCCAGGGCAAGCCCGATATCTACTACCCAGCCTCCGCCACCAGCGGTCTCGGCAAGGTTCTCACCAACGGCGATCGCCTGCTCCCGATCCGCGTCGCGGACCCCGACGGCGGGCCCCCCTGGGGAATCCGGCTCGTCCACACCACCCGCGGCGCCACGTGCATCCAGGTCGGCCGGGTTGAGAATGGGCAGATCGGTGCGCTCGGGATCGATGGAGCCTGGGGCAACGACCATGAGTTCCATGAGATCAAGCCGAATGATCAGCTGGCCGACATCTGCGGCGCGACCGACGCCGCCGGGCATGGCTTCGTCAACGACGACGCACACGGTGCACCTGCGAGCGTCGATGTGCCGCTCTACAACTCGGGTGGAGCGCCGGGCCGCTGCCGAAGTCCATTCGCGGATCCGCTCCCCGGCCCTTTGCTCAACGGCAGGAAGACCGCACCCGCTCTCAAACGGGCCCTGAAGAGGGCCGAGCAGCGGCGATCGAGGGACTCCGTGTGTCCGGCGGGTGCCATGCGCATGGTCTTCGTCGGCCTGCTCGGACCCGACGCCAAGAGCATCACGCTGCTGACACCGAGCGGTAAGACAGAGACCGAGCGCACCGCCGGTGGTGTAGGTGCGTATCTCGTGGTCTTCAGGGAAACCGAGTCGAACTGCACCGACTTCACGCGGACGCCGCTCATGGGTGGCGGCAACAGGTTGATGGGCGGAGGCAATAACTGCGGGAGCGGTGGCCAGGGCGACGGTGGGGATCTACAGGGGCCGACGGCCGTCACGAGCGTGACCTACGACAACGGGAAGACCTGCAGTGACCTGCCTTCGCCGAGCTTCGCGGCCGCGTATGGGAAGTTCACCGCGCAGTCGCGCAACGAGAAGCACGAGACGGCGAAGCAAGCGCGTGCGCGCCTGGACACGTTCCTGGCCGCGCACGACCTGACGCGCAGAACGTGGATCGACGCGGTCATCCCGAGCTGTGCGCCGGTCGGCTGGGTGGCGCCTAAGGGCCCGAAAATCACGGCTGCGCAGATCAAATCTCCGCTCAAAGTCACGGTCGTACAGGCCAAGCGGTACTGCAACGACGGACCCCCGTCCGAGGCTTACAAGGGCAAGACGATCGTCTGCGATGACTCGATACCCAAGGGTTACCTTGTCCTCTCCTACCTGACGCCGGCTACGCCCTGGGTCGAGGTGAGCTTCGTTGCCCGCCAGGCCGTGAGGACCAGCAACAGTTGGTACGAGTGGCAGATCAACAGTCCTGGCAACGGTGGCGGGCAGGGGAGTCGTATCCAAACGAACGTCCGCCGCGGCCAGCGGATCTCGTTCAACACGTTCCTCCAGAATTGGAAGCCCGGCGTCTACCACGGGACGGTGTCCTTCGTACAGAACGCCGGTCGGAATGGACCGGAGGGCCCCAGCTTGCCGCGCTTCGATGGGTCGATCGTCGTCGGCAGGTTCAGCTTCAAGGTGCCGTTGCACCACTGATCCGTCCAGCCGGTGGCGGCCGCCGCTGGTCGCTCCACTAGCATCCGGCGCGTGAGTGGGCCCGTGGTCGTCATCCTCGCCGCGGGTCAGGGGACGCGGATGCGTTCCCGGACCCCGAAGCTGCTGCATCCGATCTGTGGCCGGCCGATGATCGGCTGGGTCGTGGCCGCCGCGCGCGCGGCCGGCGCGGTCAAGATCGTGGTTGTAGACGCCCCCGGTGAGCCGTTGAGCTCGTCGCTCGACGACAGCATCGTGAGCGTCGTTCAGGAGCAGGCGCGTGGCACCGCGGACGCGCTGCGTGCTGCGCAGGCGCACGTCGACCCCGAGGCGTCGGTCGTGGTGCTGAATGGGGACGTGCCGCTGATCACGGCCGACACCGTCGCGGCGCTCGCAGGCACCCAGGCCGAGACAGGCGCCGCGGCGACGATCCTGACGGCGCTGATCGACGACCCGACCGGCTACGGGCGCGTGGTCCGCGCCGACGACGGCAGCGTCGAGAAGGTGGTCGAGACTAAGCGGCCCGAGGACGCGACGCCCGCCGAGCTTGAGATCCGCGAGATCAACAGCGGCGTGTACGCCTTTGCCGGCGCTGCGCTGTTGCCGGCGCTAGCGCGCGTCGGCAACGACAACGCACAGGGCGAGTACTACCTGCCGGACGTGCTGCCGATCCTGCGCGGGCAGGGCCACCTGGTGACAGCGCTCGAGCTGGAGGACATCGACGAGACCCTGGGTGTCAATGACCGCGTGCAGCTGTCGGCGGTACGGGCGGTGGCCCAACGGCGGATCAACGAGGCGCTGATGCTGGCCGGCGCGACGATCATCGACCCCTCCAACACCGTGATCGACGTCGGCGTGACGCTGGGCACGGACACGCTGATCGAGCCGGGCAGCGCACTGCACGGCGGCACGAGCGTTGGCGAGGGCTCGACGATCGGCCCGCACACGACACTTTTCGACGTGGCCGTCGGCAGTGAGTCCAAGGTGATCCACTCGTATGCGATCGACATGACGATCGGGGACCACGTGAGTGTCGGCCCGTTCGCCTACCTGCGTCCCGGCACGGTGCTGCGCGAGGGCTCCAAAGCCGGCACCTTCGTCGAGATCAAGAACTCCGACATCGGCGCCGGCACCAAGGTCCCTCACCTCAGCTACATCGGCGACGCAACGATCGGCGAGGACACCAACCTCGGCGCCAGCACGATCACCGCCAACTACGACGGCTACGAGAAGCACCGCACCAAGATCGGGTCGCGCGTACACACCGGCGTCGACACCACGCTCGTGGCACCGGTCGAGCTCGGCGACGACACCTACACCGGTGCCGGCTCCGTGATCACCGACGACGTCCCGGATGGCGAGCTCGGGATCGCCCGGTCCCGTCAGAAGAACATCGAGGGCTATGCCGAGCGCGTGCGCGACCGGCACAAGGCCGCCAAGGTCGACCGCACCTAGTCGTCGGGTGCGCCGACCGCTTCTCGCCGCCTCCAGCTTGCGCTCAGAAACATTTCATCCACAACTCCACGTACCATGTTCCGGGCGATGAGCGTCGCCGAAATGAGTCTCGGATCGAGTCAACTGAAGGCGGATCCGGGCAAGCGCCTGATGCTCTTCTCTGGCCGTGCCAACCGTGCGCTGGCTGCCCGGATCGCGGATCGCCTCGGGGTTGCGCTGGGGCAGGCCACGACCAAGACGTTCTCGAACGGTGAGGTCTACTGCCGCTACGAGGAGTCGGTCCGCGGCGCGGACGTCTTCATCGTGCAGCCGACGTGCGACAACCTCGAGGAGGGCCTCAGCACCAACGACGCGCTGATGGAACTGCTCGTGATGGTCGACGCCGCAGTCGGCGGCTCCGCGCACCGGGTGATCGCCGTGACGCCCTGGTACGGCTACTCGCGCCAGGACAAGAAGTCGGCGCCGCGCGAGCCGATCAGCGCGCGGCTGGTTGCGCGCATGCTCGAGTCTGCCGGTATCGACCGGATCCTGACGATGGACTTGCACTCCGGTCAGATACAGGGCTTCTTCCAGAAGCCCTGTGATCACATGACCGCGCTGTTCATCCTCACCCAGTACTTCACTGACCTCGGCCTAGACGACCTCGTCGTCGTAGCTCCGGACGCCGGACGCGTGAAACTCAACAAGCTGTTCGCGTCGAAGATGGGTGCTGACCTAGCGATTCTCAACAAAGAGCGCCCGGTCCAGCAGGTCGCCGAGATCAACTACGTGATCGGCGACGTGAAGGGCAAGACGGCCGTGATCGTCGACGACATCATCGGCACCGCTGGCACGCTGAAGGCTGCCGCCGACGCGGTCAAGGACGCTGGCGCCCGCCGTGTCTACGCGGCCGCGACCCATGGCATCTTCTCCGGCAACGCGTATGAGAACCTGACCGCCGCCGGCTTCGAGCAGTGTGTCGTTACCGACACGGTGCCGCTGCCGCCCGGCGCTCCGAACAACGTCAAGGTGCTGTCCTGCGCCGACCTGCTGACCAGCTCGATCCGTCAGATCTTCACGGACGGCTCGGTCAGTGACGTGTTCGGCGGCGAGAACCAGCTGTTCTGAGCCACGGCGATCGAGCTGGGCTGCGGCGGGATCTGCCGCCGATATGGTCGCGCCCACTTTTGTGACGTGGGAGAAGACCTACTCAAGGGGTAGTCATGGATTGGCTCAGTCGTGCGCAAGCCTCACGCCTACACGATTTCTTCAGCGAGTCTTAGCGATTTCTCAACCATGAGCTTCAGGCTCTGCTCATGCCAAGCGGATCGCAGCAACCAGATCCCCGGCGCGAGCAGCTTCGCCGCCAGGCCATGCGCCGGCGGCAGGCGATCCTGGACCGGATCGCGATCACCCGCCGGGCGGTAATCGGCGGCGCGGCTGTGGCGAGCTGCGGGCTCGTGGCACTGATCGACGTGGTCACGCCGAGTCACGCCGCCACGAGGGCATCGACGGCATCCGGCCAAGTGGCTGTGACCAGCTCGTCGAGCTATAACGGTTCCTCGTCGAGCTCGAACAGTTCGAGTTCGACCGGCTCCGGGTCCAGCCAGGACTCCAGCGACAGCAGCAGCTCCGGCTCCGGCTCGGCCTCGCAGAGCTTGTTCGGCGGATCTTCGTCGCCGAGCAGCTCCTCCGGCAGCGGCACGGCCGTCTCCGGGGGTTCGTGATGGCGACCACGACCGCACCGGAGACGATCGGCCGCGCCGAGTTCCCGGTCTGGGGCGGCCGAGCGGTCGTGGCCGTCTGCGAGCGCGGCGGCCTTGCCGCCGCGCTCGCACACGTCAAACGAACCGTCGCCGCATTCGACCTCGCGTGCTCGAGCTTCCGCGAAGACTCTGAGCTCGCCCTGCTGAACGCCTCCCCGCGCGAGGAGGTCGTGGTCAGTTCGCTGCTGTTCACCGCCGTGCGTGAGGCGTTGCGGGCAGCTCGGCTGACCGGCGGCGCCGTTGATCCGACCGTGGGGCAGGCGCTGGTCGCCCACAGAATCACCCCGCCGCTCAGCGAGCGGCAGCTGCGGATCGAGCCGGCACCGGGCTATGCGGCGGTAAAGATCGACGAGGCCGCCCACAGCATCACGCTCCCGGCAGGAGTTCAGCTTGATCTTGGTGCGACCGCCAAGGCGCTCGCTGCGGACATGGCAGCCGCAGCAGCCAGGTCCGCAGCTGGGTGCGGTGTGCTCGTCGGTCTCTGCGGCGACATCGCCGTTGCGGGCAGCCCGCCCGAAGGCGGTTGGAAGATCCGCGTCACCGACGACCACCGTCGCGGCTACGGCCCTGGGCAGACCGTCGCGATCGAGACGGGCGGCCTGGCGACCTCGAGCGTCACCGTGCGCCGATCCGGCGACGGACTTGACGCCATCCACCACCTGATCGACCCCGGAACCGGCCGACCGGTCCAGGGGCCTTGGCGTACGGCGAGCGTCAGCGCGGACTCATGCCTCGATGCCAACACCGCGAGCACGGCGGGGATTGTGCTTGGCTCGGCTGCGACGGATTGGCTCGAGCTAAAAGGCCTGCCGTCGCGGCTCGTCGCCCACGACGACAGCGTCCGCTACATCGCCCGCTGGCCGCAGGAGGGCGACGATCTGTGAGCGGCGCGGCGGCCGTAAACGCCTCCACCTGGTCCTGGTACTTTGCCCGCGCGACCGGGCTGGTGGCGCTGATCCTGCTGACCGCGATCATCGTGCTCGGCGTGCTCGGGCCGCTGCGGGTGGCCTCCGAGCGCTGGCCGAGGTTTGCGATCCGTACCGTCCACCGCGACGTCTCGCTGCTGGCGCTGCTGGTCATCATGATCCACGTGGTGGCGCTCGTGCTCGACGGCTACGTCAACGTCCCCCTGTACGCCGCGCTGCTCCCCTGGGGTTCCTCGTTCTCACCGTTCTGGACAGGCATCGGCGCGATCTCCTTCGACCTGATGATCGCGATCGTGGTCACAAGCCTCATGCGCAAGCGGCTCGGCTACCGGACCTGGCGGTTCGTGCACTGGTTCGCCTACGCGAGCTGGCCGCTCGCCGTCGCCCATGGCCTTGCCACCGGGTCCGACAGCGGTGCGGCCTGGGCGCTGGCCCTCACGATCGCCTGCATCGCGACCGTGGCGGCGGCGGTCGTGATGCGCGTCCAGCACGGCGCCGCCGCGCAGGCGCTCGAAGCCTGATGCGGGCCGCCGGGATGCTCGACGCCCGAGTGCCTCAGACGCTGATCTCGCCGCTGCCACGCACGATCAGGTCGACGGGCAGCATCACGCGCTGGGCTGGGCGCTCGTCACCGTCGATCCGGCTAAATGCGATCTGCGCTCCAACCTGGCCGATCCGGTACGGGTCGGTCCGAACCACTGTGACCCCGAGCAGGTCGGCGAGTTCGAACTCGTCGAAGCCGACGAGTGCCACTTCGCCGGCGGCACCGTGCAGCGCGTGCATCGCCCCGATCGTGCAGCGGTTGTTCGCGGCGAAGATCGCAGTCGGCCGCCGCGACGCGGGCAGCTCCAGCAGCTGCGCGACGGTCGCGTTCGCAGATTCCCAGGTGCTGTGGCCCATCGACACCAGCCCATCTGAGACCGTGACCCCGGCGCGCCCGAGCGCAGTCGTGTAGCCGTCGAGTCGCTCACCCGCCGTATACAGCGCCTGCGTGTCTCCGACGATCGCGATCCGGCGATGGCCCTGGCGCAGCAGGTGCGTGACTGCGAGCTGCGCGCCGGCCGCATTGTCGATCAGGACCGTGTCCGCGTCGGTCCGGATCGGCGGACGGTCGAGGAACACGGTGTGTCCCGCGAAGCCCGCGCGCGCGATGTAGCGGTGATCCGCGCCGGCCGGAACGATCAGCAGCGCATCCACGCGTCGGCGCAGCAGCGCTGTCACGAGCTCCCGCTCGCGCGGGGGGTCCTCACGCGCCGAGGTCGTGATCAGCAGGCTCGCGTGCTCGCGCGCGATGTCCTCGACCGCCTGCGCCACGAGCGCGTAGAAGGGATTGGCGACGTCCTCGATCACCAGCCCGATCGTGTTCGAGCTGACGCCTCTGCGGAGGCTGGCGGCGAGGTCGTTGCGGGCGTAGCCGAGCGACTCGATCGCCGCCTCGACCTTCTGCAGGGTGGCGGCCGTGACCCCGGGTTCCCCGTTGATGACGCGTGAGACGGTCTTGAGGCTGACGCCGGCCGAGATAGCCAGATCGTTCATCGTCGTTTGGGTTCGCCGGCCCTGCTGGGCACGGCTGTGCTTGGGGGAGGGCTGTTGCTGTTCGCGCGGTTCCATCGGTATTTGTGAGAACTAACCTACGGATCCTGCCGAACCCTTGCGCAGCGGTCGCAAGACGGGCCTACGGCGGGTGGCGGCCAAAGCCTCACCGGGACCCTGCTGGGGATGGAGGCGCTCACGTACCCGCGAACCAACAGCCACCAAGAGAGTGCCTGCCCGGTCCGATGCTGTCAACGCGCTAACACGATGACAGCGTTGTCCCTTGCTTTCTGACAACGTTGTCATTACTCTCTCGGACGAGGATGAGTGAGGAGAGAGAAGTGATCGTGCCCGCGGCGGCGGTCATGGGCGTAGAGCCCGTGATCCTCCCCCCGAACCCCGTCTTCCGCTTCTACAAGGGCGGCGCCGGGATCGATGTGCTGCGCGGTATCGCCCCTGGAACCGGCCCCGGCGCGCCCGAGGACTGGGTCGGATCGACCACAACCTCGTTCAGACACGACACAGAGGGCCTGGCGACGCTGGCAGACGGCCGCGGGCTGCGCGACGCGATCGCCGCCGATCCGGTCGGCTACCTCGGTGCCGAGCACGTGGCCCGCTTCGGCACCAACCCTGGCCTGCTCGTGAAGCTACTCGATGCCGGCGAGCGCCTGGCCGTGCATTTCCACCCTGGCCGCGAGTTCGCGCGGGCGCATCTGCATTCGGAGTTCGGCAAGACCGAGGCGTGGATCATCCTCGCCGCCGAACCCGGCGCCCACATGCACCTCGGCCTGCGCGAGCGGATCGACCTCGACACACTCAGGCGCTGGGTCGTCGAGCAGGACTCGGAAGTCATGCTCGACGCGCTTCATAAGGTCCCGGTCGCTCCTGGAGATGTGCTGTTCGTACCGACCGGGACGCTGCACACGATCGGCGCTGGGATCACTCTGATCGAGCTGCAGGAGCCGAGCGACATGTCGGTCGTGATCGAGTGGCGCTACTCGGGGGTCGACAACGGCGACGAGAACCTGCGCCTCGGCTGGGACGTGATCCTGCCGGCCGCCAACGTCGATGCGAGTGTGCCGAACAATTTCTCGCCTGCGCCCGCCATCGTCGGCGACTCAACGGTCACCAATCTGCTGCCGCCAGAGGCCAACGCCTACTTCCGTGCCGAGCGCCTCACGCTCGACGGACCGGAGCTGAGCCTCGATCCCGCCTTCTCGATCGTGATCGGCATCGGGGGCGAGATCACGCTCGCCAGCGAGGCCCACGCGCCCCTGCAGCTGACAACCGGAGTGGCGGCGCTGATCCCCTACGGCGCGGGTGTGGTCACGGTCTCGGGACACGGCACCGCGATCCGCTGCCTGCCTCCGCTAGCCGACACGGGGGAGGGCCCACGGTGAACGAAGCGGGAGTCACGGCGATCCTCGAGGCACGCAACATCGTCAAGACCTACGGCCACGTGAACGCGCTGCAGGGCGCGAACTTCACGGTCTACCCGGGCGAGGTCGTCGCGCTGATCGGCGACAACGGCGCCGGCAAAAGCACGCTCACCAAGATCATCTCCGGGGTCGTGCGTCCTGACAGCGGCGAGCTGCTGTTCGAAGGCTCAGCCGTGGACGTCGCCTCTCCGTCCGCGGCCCAGCAACTCGGGATCGAGACCGTGTATCAGGACCTGGCGCTCGCGCCTGACCTCGACGGCGCCGCCAACGTCTACATGGGCCGCGAGCTGCTCAAACCCGGGCTGCTTGGTCACCTCGGTGTGCTCGACAAGCGCGCGATGAAGACCGGGGCCGAGCGGGCATTCGCCGACCTCGGCGTCGCCGTCAAGGACGCAGACGCTGCCGTCGCCTATCTCTCCGGCGGACAGCGTCAGGGCGTGGCCGTCGCCCGTGCCGCCTCCTGGGCCAGCCGTGTGATCATCATGGACGAGCCCACGGCCGCGCTCGGCGTGGTCCAGACCGAGAACGTGCTCAACGTGATCGGGCGCGTGCGCGACAGCGGCGTCGCGGTCGTCCTGATCAGCCACAACATGCCCGACGTCATGAAGGTCGCAGACCGGATCGAGGTGCTGCGCCTGGGGCGGCGCGTCGCGACCTTCCGCAAGGGGGACGCAACCCTGGAGTCGCTCGTCGGCGCGATGACCGGTGCGATCGTCCAGGAAGGAGAGGCGGCATGAGCCAGCCTCCTTCCGGGCTCGAGCAACACGCGCCCGCCGGCCCGCCCGAAGACCCGGCTGCGGACCCGAGCGCAACGAGCACGGCCGCAACGCCCGCGACAGGTGTGTCGCTCGCGGCGAAGCTGCGGCGAGCCGCGACATCGTCGGGGAGCTCCCTGTGGATCTTCCTCGCGCTGATCCTGATCATCGTCGTCTTCTCGATCATGAAGCCGAACGCGTTCCTCGGCTCCTACAACATCAAGACGATCTTCATCAACGCGTCGGTGGCGCTGACGCTGTCTGTGGGGATGACGTTCGTGATCATCACTGCCGGTATCGACCTCTCCGTCGGCTCGGTGCTCGTGTTCTCGGGCGTGATCGCGGCGAAGGTGATGATCGCCCTGGCGGGCGGCGCCACGGCCTCAGCGAACGCCGGCTGGGGCACGATTCTCATCGGGGTCGCCGCAGGTCTTGCGGTCGGGCTGGGCTGGGGCGTGCTCAACGGCGTGCTGATCGCGCGGCTCGACATTCCGCCGCTGATCGTCACGCTCGGCAGCTTCGGCGCGGCGCTCGGCCTCGCTGATGTGCTCACCGGCGGCGTCGACCTGACTGGCGTGCCGACGCGCTTCGCGTCGAGCATCGGCGCCGGCAAGGTCGGGCCGGTCCCCGTGTTGGTGCTGATCGCAGGCATCGTCACGATCGTGGCTGGCCTGGTCCTGCACACGACCAGATTCGGCCGCTACACGTACGCGATCGGCTCGAACGCAGAGGCTGCGCGGCGGGCGGGCATCAACGTCGACCGCCACCTGATCAAGATCTACGCGCTCGCCGGCCTGCTCTCCGGGCTCGGCGGTGTGCTCAGCCTCGCGTACTTCACGACGACGACGATCTCCGGCCACACTACCGACAACCTGACCGCGATCTCCGCGGTGGTGATCGGCGGTACCAGCCTGTTCGGAGGTGTCGGCGCGATGGCCGGCACCGTCGTCGGCGTGTTCATCCCCGTCGTGCTCGCCAGTGGCCTGGTGATCGTCGGCGTCCAGTCCTTCTGGCAGCAGGTCATGATCGGCGTGATCCTCGTCGCTGCCGTCTACTTCGACCAGGTTCGGCGCCGCGCAAGGCTGCGGCAATGACTCGAGCCCGGTCGTTGGCTCACATACCGGGCGTCGGCATGGCCGGCGCCGGAGGAAGAGGAGGAGACAAGGTAATGCAGCGCATAAGGTCAGGCGCCGCGATAGCGGTCATGACCGCACTCACGCTCGGGGTCGCAACGGCCGGTGCCAACGCCGCTTCGAGCAATAAGAATCTGGTGCTGATTCAGGGCACCAAGGCCGACAACTTCTACGTGACCATGGGTTGCGGGGCGAAGTACGAGGCCAAGAAGCTCGGCTACAACATCACGGTCGAAGGACCGGCGTCGTTCTCGGCGCCGCAGCAGATCCCGATCGTGAACTCGGTCACCGCGAGCAAGCCGGCCGCGGTCATGATTGCCCCGACCGACGAGAAGGCGCTGATCGCCCCGATGCAGCAGATGAAGAGTGCTGGCATCAAGGTGATCCAGGTCGACACGCACGTCAGCAACAACTCGATCGCGTCGGCGTCGATCTCGTCCAACAACACGTTGGGCGGCGAGCTGGCGGCCCAGGAACTCGCCAAGCTCATCGGCGACAAGGGCTCGGTCGTCGTGATGAATGAGCAGCCCGGCGTCTCCACGACGGAGGCTCGGATCGCCGGCTTCATGAAGGGCATCAAGAAGTACAAGCACATCACGGTGCTGAAGACCCAGTACACGGGCGACAACCCGGCCCAGGCGGCGTCGACGATCACGTCGCTGTACTCGGCGCACCCGACCCTGTCGGGCGTGTTCGCGACCAACGTTCTGGTCGCCGAGGGCACCGACACCGGTCTGAAGACGACCGGGGTCGCGGGCAAGGTCAAGATCGTCGGCTACGACGCCGACCCTGAGCAGATCACCGACCTGAAGAAGGGTGTCGTCGAGGCGCTCGTCGCCCAGCAGCCCTACCAGGAGGGCGTCGACGGCGTCCAGCAGGCGGTGAACGCGATCAAGGGCAAGCCGACCAAGTCGATCCTGACCAAGCTGGCCGTGCTGACCAAGTCGAACCTCAAGGCCGACAGCAAGTACATCTACAAGAGCAGCTGCTGATCGATCGTTGATTAGTCGGTGGGGCGGAGCAATCCTGCGGCTCCGCCCCGCCAGCATTCACACTCAGCACGATGATCGTCGTCGCCGGAGAGGCGTTAGTCGACCTGATCCCTACGCAGGGCGGCGAGCTCGGTGTCAACCCGGGCGGCGGTCCGTTCAACACCGCTCGCTGGCTCGGCCGCCTCGGCGCGGACACCGCGTTTCTGGGGACGATCGCTGCTGACCCGCTTGGTCAGCGACTCCGCGACGAGCTGGTCGCGACCGGTGTCGCACTCGACCTGGTCGTGGCGACCCAGCTGCCGACGACGCTGGCGCTGGCGCAGCTCGACGCCGCGGGCGCCGCGCAATACAGCTTCTATACGCAGGGCACCTCGAGCGGCGAGCTGAGCGTCGAGCAGGTGATTGACCTGCTGCCCGACACACTTGACGCGCTCTACGTCGGCGGCCTTGGGCTCGTGCTCGAGCCGATCGCGACGGCGCTCACCCAGGCGGTCGGGCTCGCGCGTAGTCGGGGCGCGCTCGTGATGGTCGACCCGAACATCCGCGCGGCGCTGATCGAGGACCGAGCTGTCTATCTCGCGTGGTTCGATGCGGTGCTCGCGCAGACGGATGTGCTCAAGCTGAGCGTCGAGGATCTGGCGTGGCTTGTGCCGAGTGAACCGGCGCCGGTGGCGGCGCGTGCGCTGCTGGGCCGCGGGCCGCAGGTCGTGATCCTGACCGCGGGGGCCGACGGCGCGACCGTGCTGACGGTGGACGGCGAGACGACGGTTCCGGCCGTGACGGTGGATGTCGTCGACACGATCGGCGCGGGCGACGCGTTCAGCGCCGGCTTCCTCGTGCACTGGCTTCGTGGCGGGGAGGGAAATGCGTGGCCGCCACGCATTTCCTTCCCGGCGCCGGTTCAGCACGAGGCGGTCGTCGAGGCGGCCGTGTTCGCGGCACGGGCCGGGGCGCTGGCCTGCAGCGTCCGCGGAGCGACGCCACCGGCGGACTCCGCGGCGCGGCTGCAGGCTGCCGCGTAGGAGGCCTGCCGGGCGAATTCGCGCGTGCGGTCGGCCGGCGAGGCGCGCTAAGCGGCCGTGGCGGCGGCGCGCCGGCGGCGCTTGGCCTTCACGGGCCAGACGCCGAAAAGGTGGTGAAACAGGCGCACCGACAGCTGGGAAGCGACGGCCGAGGCGGCCGCCAGTGTCGCTCCCTGCAACGCGGCTGAGACCGCGACCTTGCCGAGGCCGATATCGGCCTCCTTCGGCGAGGGCACGGGATCGTCCGAGATACCGCTCCACAGCGCGTCGAACGTCTTCTTGCCCGCGCGTGCACCGACGATTCCGAAGACGATCGAGAAGGGCGTGTAGAACAGCTTCATCGCGGCTACCAGGCTACCGGACCCGACCGCTTGTGCATCTGGCCAGAAGCCGGTGCGACGCTCGCTCCATCCGGCCTTGGTTCGCCGCCGCAGAACCTGCGTAAATGGGTATGCATATCCCACGCTCGAAGCTTTGGAGGTGGACATGCACGACGAAGTCGATGCGGACCGCGATGGTGATGACGGGGAGGAGCTCCTGAAGCGGGCGCTGCTCGATGCGGCCTCGGCCGTCAGCGTGTCCCTGCGGATCGAGGGCCTGCCGGTGAGCGAGGCCGTGACCGTGATCTTCTACGCGCGCCGTGACCTCGGCACGCTGCAGACGTACCTGACTCCCGGCAGCCGCGGCGCCGGCGCCCGGGTCTCACCAAGTGAGCTGCTGCGGGTCCCGTGCGATCTCGACCTGGCCGACGCCACCGACCGCGACGAGGCCGAGCGCCTCTACGCCGAACAGGCGCGCACACTGCGTGACGCCCTGCTCGGCGCCGATGTCGTGCTCGGGCTCTGGCGTGAGGCGCTCGTCGGGTTGCTCGGCAGAGTCGTCACCCAGAGCGCCGTCGAGCTGCCGGCGCGAGCACCACTACCGCGCCTGCTGCCGACGGCGCTGGTCGCGCCTGAGTCGCAGGTGGTGGTCACGCCGGTATGCACCGCCCGGACGCTGGCCGGTGGGCAACCGCCGGTTGGCATCGCCTGCATCCAGCAGGAGGTCGCGCACGTCTACCAGCTGACCGAGGACCCCGAGGGTTGCGTGATCGACTTCATGGACCGCTCAGCACGACACGCGCACGACCTCGCAGAGCAGATCGCCCACCAGGAGGCGTCAGTGGAGCGCTTCCTGGAATTGAGTGATGCCGCCTGAGGGCGGCGGACCGGCGCCAAGGCTATGCCCTCGGTCGCTCGTGTATGTCCGTACACGTCGCTTCCTGCGTCCGTGCCTCGCTTGGCCCGGCGCCCTCGTAGCCCGGTTCGGGTCTAGTCGTTAGCGCGTACGGGTTTGTGCGGGGCCGGTTCGCGTGATGGCCGGCGCTCTGGTGCGGTGACCTTGTCGGCCAGGCGTCCGGGCTCGCGCAGGCGGACCGCGGACTGCTCGGCGTCGGGCAACGGGATTCCGCCTCCGGGCCAGCGGCTCGGGTCGGGCCTGACGTTGGGGCGGTTGCCCCAGCCGTCGTCGGAACTTCCGCTGTCTTCTCCGGGGTCGGAGTTGTCATCGCGAAGCGCGGGAATCATCAGCAGACCAACCGCGATGAACCCGAAGATGTGCACCCCGACGAGGAAGAGCATCATCTGGAACTCCGTCATAGGCGTAGGTTATCGCCCGGATTAACTACGTCTAGGGAGAAATCTCAAAAATTGTCGGCTCGCTACCATCGAGCGCACCTATGCCTCAACAGTCCACAAGCCTTCTCGCAACTCTCCGCGAGCCGATCGGCTCGCGCGGCGCGCGCCGACTCCGCCGCGAGGGCCTGGTCCTCGGCACCGTCTATGGCGGTGGGAAGGATCCGGTCTCTTTCCAGATCGACGCTCGCGTGCTGCGCAATGCGCTCGCGCACTCAGGCGCGGTCATCGACCTCCAGATCGACGGCGCCGGCGCTGAGTCCGTCGTGCTCAAAGAGCGCGTCCGTCACCCCGTCAGTGGTGACACCATGCACATCGACCTGCTTCGCGTCGACCTCAACAAGCCGATCCAGACCCAGGTCGCCCTGGAGCTGACGGACATCGACGAGTCCGACGTGAAGGTCGGCGGCGTCCTCGACAACTCGATTCGCGAGGTCACGCTGGAGGCGGTCCCGACCGCCATCCCGGACGTGATCCAGCACAGCATCGCCGGCCTCGAGGTCGGCGGCAGCGTCACGCTGGGCGAAATCAAGGCTCCAGCGGGCACAACGATCATCGGTGACCCCGATCTCGTGATCGCCGCGATCCGCACGTCCCGCGCGACGCTGGCCGAGTCGGCTGAAGAGCTCGAGCTCGAGACCGAGGTCGTCGGCGAGGAAGCGTCTAAGGCTGACGCCGCAGACGACACCGAAGCTGACGCCGACGGCGAGTAGCCAACAAACCTGAAAATGCCGCTGCTGCACCGCCGCAGCGCGCCCGTCGATTGGTTGATAGTCGGCCTCGGTAACCCCGGGGCCGCCTACGACGGCACTCCGCACAACATCGGCTTCGAGGTCGCAGACCGCCTGCGCGCGCGGTGGGAGCTCGGCAAGCCGAAGTCCAAGTACCGCGGGCTGATCACCGACGGCCGTATCGGGGGGGCGGGATCGAATCCGCGCGTCGCGATTCTCACGCCGCAGACGTTCATGAACGACGCCGGCAAGTCCGTCGGACCGGCGCGCGGTGAGCTGCGCGTTGAGCCCGACCACGTCATCGTCGTGCACGACGAGATCGACCTGCCGTTCGGCGAGATCCGCGCCCGCCTCGGTGGCGGGCTCGCTGGCCACAACGGCCTCAAGTCGGTGAAGGCCGCCCTCGGCACTGCGGATTTCCAGCGCGTGCGGGTCGGCGTCGGTCGCCCCCCGACCACCGACCCGGAACTCGTCGCGGCCTACGTGCTGGGCAAGTTCCGCGAACCGCGCGACGCGGTGCAGGCGCTGATCGATTCCGCGGCGGATGCCGTGGAACAAGTGCTTATCTAGAGAGAGCAAATGCTCTCCTCACTGCTCCATTGCGCGGACGACGATCCGCAGACCGGCCGGCTCCATTCAGACGGTGGCCGCGCGTTCGTCTCCACCTCATTGCGCCCGTTCCTGATCGCCGCGTTGCTCGACCGCGACCCGGCGAGAGCGGCGATCGTCGTGGCCGGCGATGACCGCCAGGCGCGCGAGCTCGCCGCCAGCCTGCGTGCCTGGCTGGCGCCCCGCCGCGTTCGCTACTACCCGAGCCGCGGCGTCACCTACGAGTCGCACCTGGCGCCGCCCGCACACCTGACCGGACAGCGGATCGCCGCGCTCGACGCGCTGCTCGACCCGCGCGGCGATGGCGACAGCGCGCCGGTTGTGGTCGTCAGTGCCGTCGCGCTGTCGGAGAAGGTGCCGGACCCGTCGCTGCGCCCGCACGGCTTCACACTGCGCAAGGGTGAGCTGCTGGACCTCGACGAGACGGCGATGGACCTCGTCGCCGCCGGCTACGAGCGCGTCGACCAGGTCGACGACCGTGGTCAGTTCGCGACCCGCGGCGGCCTGCTCGATGTGTTCCCGTCGACCGAGGACCGAGCCGTCCGCGTCGACCTGTTCGGCGACGAGATCGAATCGCTGCGCTGGTTCTCGACGTTCACCCAGCGCTCACTCGGCGACGCCGAGGAGGTCGAGGTGGCGCCCGCCGCCGAGCTCGCGGTCGAGTACCGCGAGCTGGCGGAGATCGCGGCGCTCGAGAAGGAGGAGAACCGTCCCGACATCACGGAGCTGCTCCCGGTCGAGGATTTCCGGACCTTCCTCGAGCTCGTCGACTCGCAGGCGAGCGTGCTGCTCGCGGCTGAGGAGGAGGTGCCGCCGGCGCTCGCCGATCACTGGCAGGACGTGACCACAGCCTTCCACGACAGCGAGGCCCACCACCTTTACGTCGCGCCCGACGCGATCACAGCTGCACTCGACGCCCGCACGAAGATCCGGCTCTCCTCGATCGACCAGGACCAGCCCTTCCAGTTCCGCGGCCAGGCAGCCGACGTTGGTGCCCGCGGCATCCGCGACGCGGAGCCGGAGCTCGAGAAGCTCACGCGCTCCGGCTACCGCACGGTTGTCGCCTTCGCGGTGCGCGGCGAGGGCGAGCGCGCCGCTTACAACCTCGGCCGGCTGAAGGTGGGCTGGCTGGACGGTGACAGGCCTGCCGGTGGTCGGGCGGGCGGGACCGAATTCACACCGGTGGCGGCGAACGGCTCGTCCCCACTGACCTTTGCTCACGCGCGCCTGCGGGAAGGCTTCATCGCGCCGCAGTTCCACCTCGCGGTGATCCCCGAGCACCGGCTGTTCCGCCGCCGGCGGGCGCCAGAAGGGCCGGTGCGGGTCGGCCGGCGTGGGGCGCTGCGCTCGTTCGCGGAGCTGCGCACCGGTGACATCGTCGTGCACGAGGACCACGGGATCGCGCGGTTTGCCGGCTTTGACACCAAGACCGTCGCGGGGGTCACGCGCGACTACCTGAACCTCGAGTATGCGGGCTCTGACCGCGTGTTCATGCCGGTCGAGCAGCTCGCCAAGATCAGCCGTTACGTCGGCGGCGGCGGCGAGAACGGACCGCCGCTCTCGAAGCTCGGCGGCACGCGCTGGGACACGCTGAAGGCGCGCGCGCGCCGCGCGGCGCAGGAGATGGCGGGCGAGCTGCTCAACCTCTACGCGGAGCGCAAGCGCCGTGAGGGCCATGCGTTCCCGCCGGACACCGAGTGGCAGCAGGAGTTCGAGGCCGCGTTCCCATACACCGAGACGCCCGACCAGCGCGATGCGATCGAGTTCGTCAAGGCCGACATGGAGGCGCCGCGGCCGATGGACCGCCTGATCTGCGGCGATGTCGGCTACGGCAAGACCGAGGTCGCCCTGCGCGCTGCGTTCAAGTCGGCGCAGGACGGCAAGCAGGTGATGGTGCTGGTGCCGACGACGATTCTCGCGCAGCAGCACTACGGCACTTTCTCCGAGCGTCTGAAGGACTATCCGGTGCGGATCGAGCACGTCTCGCGCTTCCGCCCGGCGGCCGAGCAGAAGGAGGCGATCTTGGCGTTCGGGCGCGGCGAGGTGGACATCCTGATCGGCACGCACCGGCTGCTCTCGCGCGACGTGCGCGCCAAGGACCTGGGGCTGCTGGTCGTCGACGAGGAGCAGCGCTTCGGCGTGAGGCAGAAGGAGCTCCTGAAGCAGATGAAGCTGAGGGTCGACGTGATCGCGATGAGCGCGACGCCGATCCCACGCACGCTGCAGATGTCGCTGGCCGGGATCCGCGATATCAGCGTGATCGAGACCCCGCCGGAGGGGAGGCGTCCGGTCAAGACCTACGTCGGCGAGTACGACGAGGAACTGGTCAAGGCGGCGCTGCTGCGCGAGCACGCGCGCGGCGGGCAGGCGTTCTTCCTGCACAACCGCGTCGAGTCGATCGACGAAACGGCCGAGCGGCTGCGCGGACTGCTGCCGCAGATGCGGTTCGAGGTCGCGCACGGGCAGATGGATGACTCCGAGCTCGAGCAGCGGATGCTCGCGTTCCTACGCGGCGACGCCGATGTTTTGGTCGCCACGTCGATCATCGAGGCGGGCATCGACATCCCCGAGGCGAACACGCTGATCGTCGAGCGCGCCGAGATGTTCGGCCTCTCCCAGCTCTACCAGATCAGGGGACGGGTGGGACGCAGCCGTGAGCGCGCCTATGCCTACCTGCTGTATCCGTCGTCGGCAGCGCTTTCGTCCGACGCCGCGCAACGGCTGTCCGCGCTGAGCGACTACACCGAGCTCGGCGCCGGCTTCAAGGTTGCGATGCGCGACCTCGAGATCCGCGGCGCCGGCAACCTGCTCGGCGACGAGCAGTCGGGGCATGTGGCCGCACTCGGCTTCGAGCTGTACATGCAGATGCTCGACGAGGCGGTTCAGGCTGCGCAGGCGGCCTCGGACGGCTCTGAGGCGGAGGACGAGTGGGAGCCCGTGCGGCTCGAGGTCGGCGTCGACGCTTACGTGCCCGCCGACTACATCCCTTATGAGCAGGCGAAGGTCGACGTGCACCGCCGCATCGCCGGCGCGCGAGAGGTTGCCGAGATCGGGTTGCTGCGCGAGGAGCTGATGGATCGGTTCGGAGATATACCCGAGGCGCTCGAGAACCTATTGCTGCTGCAGATCGCGCGGATCAAGCTCGGTCAGGCCGGCGCGACGGCGGTGTCCTTCAAGGGCGGGCGCCTTGCGGTCACGCCGATCGAGCTCGACTCGACACGGGCCAAAGCGCTGCGCGCGGAGATCCCGGAAGCGCTCTACGAGTCGGGCAAGTCACAGCTCTCTGTGCGTGTCGCCTCGGATGCGGGGTCGCAGTTCCGTGAGATCGTGCGGGTTGCCGACGCGCTGCTGTCGGTGATGCAGGCGGCCGAGGCGGAGCCTGCGACGGTCTGAGTCGAAGAAGCTCAGAAGAAAGCTGCGACCGCACGACTTCGCCGTGGGTCGGTCGCTACCATCCTCCGCCGATGCGAATCTCTCGGAAGCTCGCGGCTGCGGCCGCCTTTTTTGTGATCGCGATCGCTGTCGCCGCGTGCGGCGGATCGTCGGTCCCCAGTAACTCGGTGGCATCGGTCGCCGGCAATCCGATCACGCTGCAGGCGTTCAACCACTGGATGTACGTCGCCGCCAAGGACCAGGCTGCTCAGGCAGCGCAGGAAGGCGAGAGCGAGCCCGTGATCGTGGCTAACGACCCGCCCGAGTTCACGAGTTGCATCAAGCAGATTCGCACGCAGATCCCGTCACTCGCGAAGTCCAAGGCCAGCACGCTGCGCAATGACTGCAAGCAGGTCTTCGGGGAGTACTCGAGCGAGGTCATGTCGTTCCTGATCGAGGGCTACTGGTACCAGGCCGACGCCCACAAGCTTGGGGTCAAGTACACCAAGGCGGACCTGAACAAGGATTTCACGAAGGCCAAGAAGTCCGAGTTCGCGACCGATGCCGCGTTCCAGAGCTACCTGAAGTCCAGCGGCGAGACGCAGAACGACATCCTCTTCCAGATCCAGGTCAACTCCATCTTCTCGAAGCTGCTCAAGCGCTACGAGAAGCCCGTAAACGCAGCCGCGATCGCCGCCTACTACAAGGCGCACGCGTCCACGTTCGGTACGAAGGCGTCGCGGGACGTCCACCTGATCCGCACCAAGAGCCAAGCCAACGCGCAGGCGGCGCTCAGCGCGCTGAAGTCCGGCCAGACCTGGGATGCGGTCGCCAAGAAGTACGCGGAGGACGCTTCCGCAAAGGCCAACGGCGGCGTACTCAAGGGCGTCACGCCCAATGAGGAAGAGCACGCCGTCAACCAGGCGATCTTCAACAACCCCGTCAACAAGCTCGTCGGCCCGGTCAAGGGCATCTTCGGCTGGTACGTGGTCGAGGTCACGAAGATCACCCCCGCCACGCACGAGACTCTGGCCAAGGCGACGTCGACCATCAAGCAGCTGCTTACGAGCAAGGAGCAGACGGCGGCCGAGACGAAGGTCAACAACTACTCCAAGAAGAACTGGCTCAGCCTGACGCTCTGCAACAAGACGTACTCGGTCAGCGACTGCAAGGGCTACGTGGCTCCGAAGACCACGACGACCGCGACGCCGACGCCGAGCACCAGCACGGCGACAACGGCCACCAATACGGCCACTGGCGCTTCGACCACCACGACGGCCGCCGGCACGACCTCTACAGCCGGTTAGCACGTGAGCTCCGGCGATCCGGAGATCACTGCTGCACTCGGCCGGCTGGACGAGATCACACGCCGCCTGCGGCGCGAATGCCCGTGGGACCGCGAGCCGGACGAGCGCACGATCGTGCCGCACACGGTCGAGGAGGCGTACGAGCTCGCCGATGCCGCTCACAGGCGTGATGACGCCAAGCTGCTTGACGAGCTCGGCGACGTGCTGTTCCAGGTGCACTTCCTGGCGCTCCTGCTCGAGGAGCGCGGCGCCGGCGACCTGGCGGCCGTGGCGCGCCACGCGAGTGAGAAGCTGATCCGCCGCCACCCGCATGTCTTCGGGGAGACCGAGGTCGCAGACGCCGAGGAGGTGCTGCGCAACTGGGATGCGATCAAGGCGACCGAGGCCGGCCGCGAGCCGGGCGTCTTCGGCGAGGTGCCGGAGAACCTTCCTGCGCCGCTGTACGCCCGCAAGGTCCAGCGGCGGGCCGCCTCTACCGGTTTCGACTTCGAGGGCGTCGAGCAGCCGCTGCAGTCGGCACGTGACGAGCTCGACGAACTGGAAGCCGCACGTGATGACGACGAGCGCTTCCACGAGCTGGGTGATGTGCTGTTCGCCGCGGTCAATGTGGCTCGCAAGCTGAAGGTAGATCCCGAGCTCGCGCTACGCGCCGCGTCCGACCGTTTCCGCCGACGCGTGCAGGCCGGTGTCGATCTCGCAGCATCCGTCGGCCGAAACTGGAACGATCTTGCGCCTGGCGAGCAGCTCGCGTACTACACGCAGGCTCGTCTCACCGAATAAGCGGCCCGATTCGCACTAACCGAGGAGAGCAACCGACCGATGAGCCAGATCGAGCACGTCCACGCCCGCCAGATCCTTGACAGCCGCGGCAACCCGACGGTTGAGGTGGAGCTGAGCGTGAAGTCAGGTGCCTGGGGCCGGGCAGCGGTCCCGTCGGGGGCGTCGACCGGTGAGTTCGAAGCGACCGAGCTTCGCGACGGCGGTGCCGCCTGGCTGGGCAAGGGCGTCACCAAGGCCGTGGAGAACGTCAACGGCGAGATCGCGACCGCGATCCGGGGAATGGACGCCGCCGCCCAGGCGGCGCTCGACCGCACGCTGATCAGCCTCGACGGCACGCCGAACAAGTCGCGGCTCGGCGCCAACGCGATCCTCGCGGTGTCACTCGCTGCCGCACACGCCGCGGCGGCCGAGGAGCGGCTGCCGCTGTGGCGCTACCTCGGCGGCGAGACCGCGCACATCCTGCCGGTGCCGATGATGAACGTGCTCAACGGCGGCGCCCACGCCGATAACAGCGTCGACTTCCAGGAGTTCATGGTCGTGCCGGTCGGCGCTCGCTCGTTCAGCGAGGCTTTGCGGATGGGGGCGGAGGTCTTCCACAATCTCAAGAAGACTCTGCACGACCGCGGCCTCAGCACGACCGTGGGTGACGAGGGCGGCTTCGCGCCGGACCTGAGCTCGAACGAGGAGGCGCTCGAGGTGCTGATGTCCGGCATCCGTGCCGCCGGCTACATCCCCGGCGAGCAGATCGCGATCGCGCTCGACCCCGCAACCTCGGAGATTTACGAGAACGGCGCCTACAAGCTCGAGCACGAGAACCGTACGCTGAGCGCCGACGAGATGGCCGCCTACTGGACTGACATCGTCAACCGCTACCCGGTGATGTCGATCGAGGACGGGATGGCCGAGGAGGACTGGGCCGGCTGGGCAACGCTCACGAGTGCCATCGGTGAGCGCGTGCAGCTGGTCGGCGACGACCTGTTCGTGACCAACACCGAGCGGCTCAAGCGCGGCATCGACGCCCAGGTCGCCAACTCGATCCTGATCAAGGTCAACCAGATCGGCACTCTCACGGAGACGCTCTCGGCGATCCGGATGGCGCGTGAGGCCGGCTACACCGCCGTCATGTCACACCGCTCGGGTGAGACCGAGGACGTCACGATCGCCGACCTGGCCGTGGCCACCGGCTGCGGCCAGATCAAGACCGGCGCCCCCTCACGCACCGACCGCGTAGCGAAGTACAACCAGCTGCTGCGGATCGAAGAGGTGCTCGGTGCCGACGCCGAATACCCCGGCCGCAAAGCCTTCAGAGCCGCGAATCAGTAGCCGGCGACGCGTCAGAGAGGCGTGACAATTACGTTGCAGGAGGAAGGATTTCCGGGGCGGCGAACAAAGGCAGTAGGGGATGCCGCCCTCAACTCACACTTCTGCTGCACAGACAGCGCGCGAAACCAACCCGCATCACGTTCGCGCTCGTCCCAAGCAGGTCGCACATCGCCTGCCGATCTCCAAGATCGGCTGGGATCGCAAGTTCCGGCTCGTGATGATGCTGGTGTTCGGCATGGTCGGTTGGATCGGGCTGAAGGCCGGTCTTGCGCTGTACGCCGCACGCGGCCAGGCGGCTCAGGAGGCCAGCCTGGTCAGCTCATTGCAGACGCAGCACCGCCGGCTGGCGGCGCAGGAGAAGGCGCTGCACCAGTCCTCGACGATCATGCGCGACGCACGCCAGCTCGGGATGGTACGGGCCGGTGAGCGCTCCTATGTCGTCGTCGGCCTCTCGAAGCACTAGCTGGCGCGTCCTGATCGGCGCGATACTGCGTCCTCGGTCGCTCGCGTGCGTAGGTACGCGTCGCTTCCTGCGTCCTCGTCTCGCTTGATCCGGACGCGCCAGTGGCTGACTTCGACGTTCTCATCGGTTTCTGGGAGGAGGGGGAGCGGCGCGTGGCGGAGGCCGAGCCGCCCGAGCGCCGTGTGCTCGAGCGCGTCGTCGAAGACATCTACCTGGAGCTGCGCCGCCGCCTGGGTGGCAAGTTCACGGCCGACGAGCTCGCCGAGTACTACTTGCGTGAGGGCACCGACTGGTGCTTCCAGGTCGCCTACACGACCGCACCAAGCTCGCCGGAGGCCTGGGATATGAGCACGGTCGCCTGCGCGGCGTTCGCACGGTACGCACGTCGCGCCGCCGACTTCGGCGGCGGCGTCAGACACGACGACAGCGAGTGAGGCTGCGAACAGAGTGACGGCGGGTCAGCGGGCGCTCAGCGCCCGCCAACCCCACGCCATCAGTCTTGTGTTTCCTCGGAGTCCTCGGACTCCTCGGCGCCCGCGCGACGGATCACGATCTGGTCTTCCTCGATCGTGACCTCGACGGGCCGATGACCGGCCCAGGACTCGGCATAGATCGGATCGTCCTGCACGGCAGGGTCGAGCCATAGCCCGATGCCCTCTTCGCCGTGATCGAAGGTCGCCTCGAGCGGACTACCGGCCTTGCGCTTTGTGCGCGTGGTCGCACGTCCGCCACGCCGGCCACGCCGGCGCTTGGGCTTGTCACTGTCTTCGTCGCCGTCCTCGTCGCCCTCGGGCGTCGTGACGGCGGCTGCCGCCTCTGCATCGAGTTCGGCGGCGATCAGCGCGTCATCCTCGGCACGCAGGTCGATCTCGTCATCAAAGTCGACGAGGGCGACGCTCGTGTCCGGATCCGCGTCTGGCTCCAGCGCCTGTTCACGCTTGAAGGCTTGGATCTGTTGGACTGTGACCTCGAGCTGATGCGCAATCCACGCGTCGGTGCGTCCCTGACGCACCCAGGCACGGATCCGATTCAACTCGGGTCGCAAAGATCGTCTTGGCATAGAGGGGCTGAGAATACAGCGGTGGGCGACATCGTCCCTTTCTGGCCGCAAGCCCGGGCCTCCTGCGACCGTTAAGCAATTAGAAATATTTGAAAGCTGACTAGCCAGAACGGTATGCTCGGGCGGGGTTGGCCGGCTGCCCGGGGCTGGAAGGGGTTCCGCTCGGGGTAGTGGCATCCCACATAACCCTTCTCAGCCGGGGAGAAAGTTTTAGAGATGCTTGTACTTACACGGAAGTCAAATCAGAGCATCATGATCGGGGACGACATCGAAGTGTCAGTCCTAGCGATCGTGGGCGAGAAGGTTCGTATCGGCATCCAGGCACCGCGGGATGTGCCGGTCTTCCGCAAGGAGGTCTACCTGGAGATCCAGGACGAGCACCGCGCCGATGCCGCCAAGGCAGAAGACATCGTCGCCGAGGTCGATGCGGCGTTGCACGAGCTCGGCGAGCCCGCCCCTGAGAAGTAGCGGGGCCTCCTAGCCCGCCGGATCAAGCGAAGCAAGGATGCAGATCGCGACGCGTACTAAAAAAGTACGCGAGCGATTGAAGATGCAGCCTCGCGCCGACCGCCGGAGCTAGGCGAGCAAGAGGTACAGGGTGGCGAACATGGCCGCCGTGACCAGCACCGCGGTCATGATCAGCGACAGCGCTAGCACGTAGAAGCGCATCGAGCCGCGCTTGCGCTCGCGCGCGTGCCAACGCTGCCGCGAACGAGCTGCGGCAGTGCGCTGCATGTGCTGACGACGCTGCTCCTCGACCTCGCTGTGCTCAAGAAACTCTTGCTCGAGCTGAGCGAGGCTCTGGCGCATCTTCATCGCGGACATCGAACGGAAACCCTAGCGAGAAAACCTGACCCGTGTCGACCTAGCCAGTCCGGTGCATGCACCTGGGCCGGTGGGCACCGGCGAGGGCGGGGCGGCCCAGCGGGGCCGCCCCAGCTACCCCCTAGCTACATCAGCGGACGAGGTTGCCCTCGTAAACCTTGACGAAGTGCAGGTAGTTGTCGGCGATCATGCTCGCCGCATCGGCGCGCGTGATCGATTTGTCGAGGAAGCCCTTGAGCGCGTCCCACCAGATCGAGCGGCCGATCGCGAAACCGATGAAACCCTCGACGGGCGCGGCCGCTTCGAGCCATTGCTCGACCTTCTCGGTCGAGGCGCCGCGGCCGAGTAGCACGCAGGTGACGCCCTCGCGACCGGGGCCGGTGCGAGCCTGCTTGGCGAGGATCTCGGCGTCGGACCGCTCATCCACGCCCTCGATCTTCCAGATGTCGACCTCGATGCCGCCGTCCTGAAGCTCGACGATCGTGCGGCGCATCAGCTCGGGGCGCAGTTCCGCGTCGTAGCGGTCCGTGTCGCCGTCTACGGAGGCGAGCTGCGCCTCGGTCGCCGGGACGATCAGCTCGAACAGGAATTTGCGGTCGTTCTCGTGCAGCCAGTCCGACAGGCGCTTGAGCTTCTTGGTCTGGCGCGGGTTCAGCTCAGGGTCTGGATCGTCCGGGTTGTAGCGGACGAGGACCTTCGTGAAGTCGGGGTCGAAGCGAAGGATGTGAGCCGGGAAATCGTCGCCGTACTGGAAGTCGAACTCGTCCTGACCGGAGATCTCAGCCGGCATCGCCAGCTTCAGGCCCGCAGCCTTGGCGCGCTCGGGGATGTCTGAGCCGAACTGCTCGTCGACGAGGACGCCCGTGGCCCCGGCTTCGGCGCCGCGCTGGACGGCATCGAGCATCCCCTCGAAGATCACGCGCTTGGCGTCGGCGATCGTCTCGGTCTCCTCGGGTGTTGGATCGCCTTGGATCCCGAACATCTTCTTCTGGAAGGAGCCGCGATGGTCGAACGCAAGGATGTACAGCTTTCCCTGATAGCCGAGAGGCATTGAGCCCACCTTTGCCTGGTTCTATTGGACGTGTCCCATCGAGTTTAATCCTGTTCGAGGGCTTCCCGGGGGCACATTGGGAAGCCCGCGTCGTGGCGTGTGGAAACCCCTTTTTTAACCGCCTTACACTTGACGGCGTGAGTACGGGCGGTCCAGATCTCTTCGTTGTCTGCAAGAACTGCGGATCAGAGGTCAGCCCCTACATAACCGAGTGCCCGTACTGCGGGACGCGTCTGCGCAAGCGGGCGCCGAAGCTTGACCGCAATGGCCGTATCGCCGAGCGCGCCAGCCGCCGGCCACCGTCGCCCTCTCTACCGCGGCTGCGCCGGGGCGAGATCCCCGGGATTCGCCATGAGGCGCATCCCTACGCAAGCCTGTCCCTGGTCGTGCTCGGCGTCGTCGGATGCCTGATCTGGCGGACCAGCGCAATCAACATCTCGGATCTGGTCGTGTACGGCAATCCGGTCGACCAGTGGTGGCGCGTGTTCACGGCGCCGTTCGTTTACGACAACACCGGCTACGCGTTCGTCGCGTTGGGGATCATCGCGATCTACGGGTGGCTGATCGAGAGGCGTTACGGGCCGGTGATGGTGATCGCGCTCGCGCTGATCGGCGGCGCCGGCGGGATCGCGGTCGCAGGACGGGCAAGCACCGGCCTGGCAATGGGCGGTAACGGCGCGGCACTGGCGCTGCTGGGCGCGTGGGTCGTCCCGGACCTGATGCGACTCGCGCGCAAGCGCGACTTCGACGGTGATCTGATCGGCACCGGCGTGCTGGCCGGCGTGATGGTGCTGATGCCGCTGGCCGCGCCGCACGCGGCGAGCTGGGTCGCAGCGGGCGTCGGCTTGGGGGCGGGGCTCGGGCTCGGCTTCCTGCTGACGCGTATTCATCACAGCTCCTGAGCGGCCGCGGTGGGCTTTCGTCGCAGGCCCGTGCCAGGTTGCATCCGGAGATGGGCTTTCGTCGCAGGCCCGTGCCAGGTTGCATCCGGAGACCGGCTTTGCGACCCGGATCTGCGAAGCTGGGTTCTGAGTGAGTTTTTCCGACGCCGAAATCGAGGCCGCGATTGCGGCGCTCAGCGAGCCGCGCCGTCTGGAGGCCGCCCAGGGCCTCATCAGCCGCGCCGCACCCGGCTTGCAGAATGTGCTCGGCACTGCGCTGCACCAGGGCGGCTGGTTCGACACGGCGCATGAGGCGGCTGTCCAGGAGGCAATCGGAGCCGAGGATCCACACGACCGCCTGGTCGCGGTGCGGACGCTGTTCGCTGAGGAGACGCGGCTGACGATGCTCGTCGGCGTTGCCGTCGGCTTCGAGCTCGCCAAGGAGCTGGGCTACGCGCCGGATGGGGACCGCTCCGACACAGCTATCCATCAGGAGGACTAGAAGACATGGAAATCAGGTACTACGGCCACGCCACGTTCGAGCTCGGCGACGGCGACACCTCTGTGCTGATCGACCCGTTCCTGACTGGCAATCCGAAGGCGACGATCGCCGCCGACGACCTGAATCCCACGACCATCCTCGTGACCCATGGCCACGCCGACCACGTCACCGACGTGGTGCCGATCTCGAAGCGCACCGGCGCGCCGGTGCTGGCGATCGTCGAGCTCGCAGGCGAGTTCGGCGAGGACGGCGCCAACGCCCAGGACATCAACATCGGCGGTACCGTCCAATTCGACTGGGGCTGGGTCAAGATGGTCCCGGCGTGGCACACCTCGACCACGCCCAAGGGCACCGTCAACACCCCCGCCGGGCTGCTGATCAACTTCAAGGACACGATCGTCTACCACCTCGGCGACACCGGCCTGTTCTCGGACCTGCAGCTGGTCGGCAAACACCACCCGATCGACTACGCGCTGATGTGCATCGGCGGCCACTACACGATGGATCGCGTCGACGCCGTCGATGCTGCCGAGCTGGTCGGCGCCAAGACCGTGATCCCGTGCCACTACAACACGTTCCCGGCGATCGAGACCGACGCTCAGGCGTTCAAGTCGGACGTCGAGTCGGCGACAACATCGAACGTGGTTGTGCTGGACCCGGGGCAGGCGCACACGGCCTGAGGTTTGAGCCGGTGGTGGCGGCCCGCTGGCCGCCACCACCGCTACAGGTTGGCGTCAGCCGATGCGCGAGCCGATGGCTGCGTCCTGATCGGGGCGCAGCAGCACGACGCCGAGCTCGTCATCGAGCGCACCCAGCACCAGTACCTCTGACATGAACGGCCCGATCTGCCGCGGCGGGAAGTTGACGACGCCGACGACCAGCGTGTCGAGCAGCTGCTCGCGCGTGTAGGTCGTGATCTGCGCTGAGGAGCGCTTGATCCCGATCTCGGGACCGAAGTCGATCGTCAGCTTCCAGGCGGGCCTACGCGCCTCTGGGAAGTCGTCGACCGCGGTGACACGGCCGACGCGCATGTCGACCTGCAGGAAGTGGTCGAAGTCGATCAAAGCGACCGGATACTACGGCTCCGGTCGGCTGCGAGGGGCTTTACGGCTGCGTGGCCGTGGGCGTCGTCGTCGGCGTCGACGGAGTCGTTGCCGGCGTCGTGGTGGTCGTCGCTGTCGTCGTCGTTGCCGGCGTCGTGGTGGTCGTCGCGGGCGTCGTCGTCGTGGTCACCGGAGTTGTGGTAGCCGGCTCGGTCACCGTCGGTGTCGTCGTCGCTGCCGGCGTTGTTGACGTCGTCGTAGGCGTTGTCGTCGTCGGCTCGGTTGCTGTCGGCGTGGTGGCCGTGGTCGTCGGCGGCATCGGCGCGACGCCGCCGGTGACGCCCGGCGTAGTGGTCGTGGCGGTCGCGATCGTGGCCGCCGGTGTCGTCGTGGCCGGCGGCGTGCTCACGGCTACCACGACGGGCGTCGTGCTGCTCGCGACGGTGGCGGTGGTCTGCGTGACGGCGGTCGTCTTCACCGGTTTGGTCGAGCCGCTCGGCTTGTTGACCGGGGGCGTCTGTTTGGCGTTCGCGCGTGCAGCCCGGGCGGCGGCTGTGTGGCGACCGCGAGGCGCTCGCGGCGGCGCCGGCGCGATGCCGACCGAGCCGGCGAGCCTGGCGCTACCGGAGGCGGCAGCTGCGACGCCCGAGTTGACCGATCGCGTGACCAGCGTGCTGGCAGAAGGTCCGTGGTGATGATGGTGATCGCTTTGGCTGACCGCGACCGTGCCGGCGGTGACGAGCGCCGCCGCGGCGAGGCCGGCGGCCGCCTTCGTGGCGACGGCGCCGACGCCAGCGGTGATCAGGCCCGTGCTCGCGCTCGCGCCAGCTGCGCCAGCGGCACCGGCAGCACCAGCACCGGCGGCACCTGTGCCGGCGGCGCCTGCCGCACCGGCGGCGCCCGCAGCGCCGGCCGAGCCGGCGGAGTGACCGATATGTGCGGCGAACAGAAGCTTGTGCAGCAGTGCCACGGGGGCGACCGGGACGAGCGCGGCAAGCGCCTTGTTGGTCTTGCGCATCTCACCCTGGAAGAGCTCGCAGCGGGGGCAGTTCTTGATGTGGCGACGCACGGACGTGCTGGTCTTGCGCCGCATCCCCTCGGCGACCTCAGCGACCTCCTCGCGGACCTCGTCACAGCTCAGCAGGCGCGCCTCGGCAGCCTCCGTCAGTGACACGCGAGCCCGCACCAGCAGCGACTTGACGCTGGAAACCGTGGTCTCCATCGCTTCGGCGATCTGCTCGTAGGAGAGCGCGTCCATCTCGCGGAGGATCAGCGCTGTGCGCTGCGTCTCCGGCAGGTCGCGGATGTCGTCGAGCAGCTGGCGGAACTGCTCGCGGTCGTGGACCTTGTCGGCCGTGCTGGCGCCGTGGTCCGAGAAGTGGATGTCCATCGAATCGACGCCGATGGCCTTATTGCGACGCAGATGGTTCAGACAGCGGTTGCGTGCGATCCGGTAGAGCCACGGCCTTACGTTGATCGGCCGGTCGTCGGCGAGCATTGCGTTGTAGGAGGCGGTCAGGACATCCTGGAGTACGTCCTCGGCATCCTCGCGCGAGCCGAGCAGGTGGCGGCAGAAGGAGAGCAAGCGGCTGTGGTACCGGCTGACCAGGACCTCGAAGGCGCTCTGGCTGCCGCGCCGAATGAGCGTGACAAGCCGCTCATCAGACTGGAGCCTGAGGAGTGGCGACCGGCCATGCAGGCCTGTGCCTCCGGAATATCTGAGCGCGGAAACTTCCAAATTGGCCTCCAGCCCCATAAAAACAACCTAGCAGCGCAAAAGTTGCGTTTAGGTGTGCCGTCCGTAGTGAAATTCGGTTGATTGCGCCGCAAATGCCGTGAATCCGGCGCCTCGCACGGGTAAGATCGTCCACCCAACCAGTACCCGTAGCCCGGGTAGACAAACTGGCAAAGTCGGCGCTCTTAAAAAGCGCTGCCCGCAAGGGCACTGCGGGTTCGATCCCCGCCCCGGGTATCAGGCTACTGCGCGGTCAGCCGTATCGACGGCTTGCGTCTCCGCCCGGCCCAGCTGCTCGAACAGGTGGTCTGCGAGCGAGCGGTCGCCCGTGATCGTGAGTGCTCCCAGGTCTCCGCCCGGCGAGAACGCGGCCACCCACGCGCGGGTGTTGCCGCCGATCTGCACGGCCGGAGACTCGGCCGGCTGCTCAGCTACCTGGCAACCGTTCTCGTCGAGCTTCACGGTCATCGTCAGCGGCCCACCCTCGCGGTGACCGTCTGTGACTGTGCACTCGATTTCCCCGGTGCGTCCTGCGGCGTTGACCAGTCCAGGCACAAGCCGGAAGATCGCGCCCAGGTCGACGCGCTCGCCGGCGCGCGGCTGGCTCCAAGCCCAGCGATAGCCCCAGAGCGCCAGCTCGGCGAGCACTGGCATCAGATCGCGGGCGCGTGGCGTGAGTTCGTAGTCGACGCGCGGCGGCACCTCGCGGTAGCGCTTGCGGGTCAACATGCCGTCCGCGACCATGCGGTTCAGGCGTGAGCGCAGCTGCTCGGTGGAGATGCCCGGCAGCACGCGCTGCAGTTCCACGAAGCGCCGGGGACCCGCCGCCAGGTCTCGCACGATCAGCAGCGTCCACTTATCGCCGACGAGGTCCAACGCTCGGGCATCCGGCGACCATTGGTCATAGGGATGACGCTTCGGCGGTGGGACTTGGGGCATCTGGCGCCTCCATCCGGTCGAAACAGACTCAAGCGCAAGTGTACGCCCGAATTGGCTCGCGCCAGAAGAAAATGTGAAAGCGCACTAACTAGTTGACCTTCGTGTCACTGCAGGGCAAATGCTTAACCAGCCGATTAGCTCTGCGTGTGGACGGCCAGACGCGCGAAGGTTTCAGGACATACCTGCCGATAATGGGGTCGTGGGGGTAATCATCTTCCTGTCCGAACGGATGGCGGACCGGTCCCGACCGACCTCCGACCGCGCCCGCTTCTTCTTCGCGCTCGACTGCCCGCTGTCGTATCTGATGGCTGAGCGGGTTGAGCGCGCGCTGGGCGAGATCGAGTGGGTCCCGGTTCTAGGCCCGCTCTCCGAGCCCGACGGTCTCGCGACCTGTGCCGACCGGGTGTCGCGAGCACAGGACAGCCTGCGACTCGCAGAGCACGAGGCGCAGATCCTGCAGCTGCCTCTGGTCGAGCCGCACCCGTTTCCGCTCGACAGCCGCAAGGCCTCGCGTGCCGCGGCCTTCGCCGCCGACGCCGGGGCCGGGGCCGGATTTGCTCTGGCGGTTGCGCGGCTGGCTTTCTGCGGCGGGTTCGACATCGCCCGCGACAACGTGATCGAGGAGGCCGCCGCCGTCGCGGGGCTGGATCCCGCAGCCGCGGTCGCCGCCGCCCGGAACGCCCGCTATGACCAGCGGCTGGATGCTACGAGTCGCGGACTGCACGCTCGCGGGATCGTCTCCCCGCCCGCGATCAGCATCGGGACCAGCTGGTTCGAAGGCCCCGACGCGGTGATCTCCGCAGTCTCTTTCAGTGCTGCGCGGGCGCGCCTTGGGGCGCCCGGGACACCGGCCAACTGAAGCTTCGTCTGACCTGCGCTTATGGCAACGTCAGCCCGGCGAGGATCGACTCGTCGAGCGCGTCCTCGTGGCTTCCGGTGATCAGATGCGTCGGATAGTGGACGCCCGCCGTCAGCTCGGGAAGGTGCTCGTACTCCTCGACCTCGGAGCACAGCGCGGTGAAACGGTCGGGCTGCGTCTGAATGGGCTCGTCGCCGGTGATCTTCTGTGGCTGCTGAACAGACATGGAGGAGTGTCCCTTCCAGTTACGGTGGCGCCATATGTGAGCGGCGTCACAGAACCTAACGCCGATATGAAGCGCGTCGGTACGCCTGATGGCTCGTGACCCCCCGCGTGGGGGGTGGCCGGGTGGGCCGCGGGAGCGCACGTGCTGTTAGCTTGCGGGCGGAGATGGAGGGTCCAGAAGAGTTCCACGGCGGACGCTTGATCGCCAAGCGGCTGCGCGCACACGGGGTCAGCAAGCTGTTCACGCTCTCCGGCGGGCACCTCTTCTCGATCTACGACGGCTGCCGTGCCGAGGGGATCGGGATAGTCGACGTGCGCCACGAGCAGACGGCCGCGTTCGCCGCCGAGGGCTGGGCGAAGGTCACGCGTGAGCTCGGCGTCTGTGCGCTGACCGCCGGCCCCGGAGTCACGAACGGCATGAGCGCGCTCGGCTCCGCCCAACAGAACAACTCGCCGATGCTGGTGCTCGGCGGGCGGGCACCGACGTTCCGCTGGGGGCAGGGCTCACTGCAGGAGATCGATCACGTGTCGTTCGTGCGTCCGCTCGTGAAGCTGGCGGCGACCGCTGACTCGCCGGATGAGGTCCAGGAGCTGGTCGACGAGGCGATCACGACCGCGCTCGCGCCGCACTCCGGCCCAGTCTTCCTCGACTTCCCGCTTGACCACGTGTTCTCGTCCGCGCCAGACAGCGAGGCGGATGCGATGCCCGCCGGGCTCGCGCCGTGGCGCGCGGGGAAGGTGGACAGCGGCGAGCTCCAGCGCGCCGCGGTATTGCTGCAGGAGGCCGAGCGCCCGGTGATCATGGCCGGGACCGGCCTCTACTGGGGGCGTGGAGAGGTGCAGCTGTGCGCGCTCGCCGAGGCGTTGCGGATACCGGTGTTCGTCAACGGGCTCGGTCGAGGCTGCTTCCCGGCGGATCACGAGCTGTACTTCTCGCGCGCTCGCAGCACGGCGTTGAGAGATGCTGATGTAGCCCTCGTCGTCGGCGTGCCGCTCGACTTCAGGCTCGGGTTCGGCGCCGTGTTCGGGGACGAGACTGCAGTCATCGCGGTCGATGTCGCCGAGTCGCAGCGGCAACAGCCGCGGGCGTTGGCCGCAGAGTTGTACGGAGCCTTGCCGGCGACGCTCGACGGTTTGAGCGCGGCGGCGGGTGGGGGCATCGACGGCGGCGTGGCCGACGCGCGCGACGAATGGCTTGAGGTGCTGCGTGTGGTGGAGGCCGAGCAGCGCGCGAGCGAGCAGGAGGGCTTTGCCGACGCGCGCGCGCCGCTGCACCCGATGCGGCTCTACGCCGAGTTGTTGCCGTTGCTCGACCGCGACGCGATCATCATCGGTGACGGCGGTGACTTCGTCTCTTTCGCCGGGCGGCTGGTCGACTCGTTCGAGCCCGGCTGCTGGCTCGATCCCGGTCCCTACGGATGCCTCGGCTCCGGCCCTGGCTACGCGCTCGCGGCCAAGCTCGCGCATCCCGACCGGCAGGTCGTGCTGCTGCAGGGCGACGGCGCCTTCGGCTTCTCAGGAATGGAGTGGGACACGCTCGTCCGCCACGGAGTCGCCGTTATCGGTGTCATGGGCAACAACGGCATCTGGGCGCTCGAGAAGCATCCGATGGAGGCGATCTACGGGTACTCGGTTGCGGCCGAGCTGCAGCCCGAGCTGCGCTATGACCAGGTTGTGCAGACGCTCGGCGGTCACGGCGAGCTCGTGCGGGCACCGGGAGAGTTGCGCGGCGCGTTCGAGCGGGCGCTGGCATCAGGGCGGCCGGCGCTGATCAATGTGCTGACCGATCCTGCGGTCGCCTACCCGCGCCGCTCCAACCTCGCCTGACCGGCGCCCTCAGCTATCTGCACCAATTTGGTGGAGATACACTTCTGATCGTGAAGAGCTTCTTCTCGTTCCCCAATCCGGTCAACGACAAGGCCGCTCGCACGGTCGCGGCGGTCGTGCTCGTCGGTGTGATCGTCACGCTCGCGGCGGGCTGGTACTGGCTGCTGATCCCGATCACCTACGGCTTCTGGGCGCGGGTGCTCGCAGGCCCGAAGCTCAGTCCGCTGGCGTGGACCGCGATGAACGTGATCGCGCCGCGGCTCGGTGAGAAGGTCTATGTGGCCGGCCCGCCCAAGCGCTTCGCGCAAGGCATGGGCACCGTGATGTCATCGCTCGCGCTGCTGTTCGGCGTGATCCTCGGCGAGCACACCGCCGCCGACATCGTCTTGATCCTCTTCATCCCCGCGGCCGGCCTCGAATCGATCTTCGGGTACTGCCTCGGCTGCAGGGCCTTCGGTCTGCTGATGCGGGTGGGGCTGATTCCCGAGGAGGTCTGCGCCGAGTGCGCCGACATATCGGGAAGGCTCGGCATCGCGGGCTGAGAACCCGACGGCGCCGGATCCGGCGCCGTCAGGCGCTGTAATGCAGTGCGGCGCCGCGGAGTATGTCGTGCTCTGAGACCTCGATCGCGTCGAGGTCGAACAGGCGCACCACCTCGGTCAGAATCACGATCCCTGGGAGGATCGCGATCGCCCGGTCCGGGTGCAGACCGGTAACCTGCCTGCGCTGCTCCAGCGGCATCGCGGCCAGACGCTTGAAGATCGCGTCCCGCTCCGTCGCCGTCAGCCGGTAGCCGTGGACTTTCTCTGAGTCGTAGGGGTCGAGCTGCTGCGCGATCGCGGCAAGTGATGTCGGCGTGCCGGCCACGCCCAGCGCGCGGCCGATGTGAGTGCGGTAACTGTCGGGCACGGCGCCGGTGAGGATTTCGCGCACGTCCTCGGCGACCGCTTCCAGCTCAGCCGGTGTGGGCGGATCACTCTTGATGTGCCGGTCGGCCTGGCGCACGACGCCCGCCTGCGTGGAAACGTGGAAGTCGAGCTCGTCGCCGTGACCGATGACGAGCTCGGTCGAGCCGCCGCCGATGTCGAATACGAGCGTCGGTGCGGCGGCAGGGTCGTAGTCGAGCGTGTCGGTCGCGCCGAGGTAGGTGAGCCGTGCCTCCTCGTCGCCTGTCAGCACGTGGGTCTCGAGCCCGAAGCGGGTCGCGACTTCAGCCGCGAAGTCGCCGCCGTTGGACGCGTCGCGCACGGCGCTGGTCATCACCGCGATCGCCTTGTCTGGCTTGGTTGAGTCGAGGACTTGTCGGTACTCGTCGAGCACGACGTACTCGCGAGCGAGGGCGTCCGTTGCGAGTTCGCCGGTGGCATCGACGCCGGCGCCGAGCCTGGTGACGCGGCTGGTCCGTCTCAGCTCGTCGACGACCTGGCCATCCGCGACGTCGGCGATATACAGCCGCGTCGTGTTGGTCCCGACGTCGACGACCGCGATCCGCACGCTCAGTCGAAGACCTGTGCTGGGACCTGGTAGGGGAGGTGCTTGCCTTCGAGCCCGGCCAGGATGTTCTCGACGGCGATCTCCGCCATGCGCTCCCGTGCCGTCCAGGTCGCTGAGCCGATGTGGGGCACCACCAGCAGGTTCGGGGCTTGCCAGAGCGGATCGTCCGCGGGCAGCGGCTCGGGCTCCGTCACGTCGAGGGCCGCTCCGCCGATCTGGCCGGTGTGCAACGCCTCCGCCAGTGCGGCCTTGTCGACGATCGCACCGCGCGCGGTGTTGATCAGGATCGCCGTCGGCTTCATCAGCGCGAACGCCTCGGCGCCGATCAGTTTGCGCGTCCCTGGTGTCAGCGGTAGATGGACCGTGACGAAGTCTGAGCGGCGCAGCAGGTGCTCGAGGTTGCTCTGATCGCGCGTCTCGGTCGTGAGCACCTCCATCCCAAAGCCGGCGGCGCGGCGCGCGACCGCTTGGCCGATGCGGCCGAGGCCGATGATCCCGAGCGTCGCGCCGGAGATGTCTGCGCCGAGGAACGCTCCCGGATCCCAGGTGCGCCACTCGCCATTGTGAGCAAAGGCTGCCGCCTCCGGGATGCGGCGTGCGGCGGCCATCAGCAACGCGAAGGCCAGGTCGGCGGTCGCCTCAGTGAGCGCATCAGGCGTGTTTCCGACCTGGATGCCGCGGGCGGTGGCGGCTTCGATGTCGATGTTGTCGTAGCCGACGGCGTAGTTGGCGACGACTCTCAGGTTTGGCGCGGCTGCGATCAGCTCGGCGTCGACGCGGTCGGTCAACATCGAAAGCAGAGCGTGTGAGTGGGCAGCGTGCTCGCGCAGCTGTTCGTAGCTGGGCGGCAGCGGCTCCGGCCAGACCGTTGTCTCGTGGTTGTCCTTGAGTCGCGCGAGCGCCGGTCCGGGCAGCTCGCGCGTTACGAAGATGCGCGCCATAGACGCGCATTTTCGCTACATCTCGGCGACGACGGCGTGCCGACGCTCACTGGCCTCTGCGCGGCGAGTGCTCGGCATCCCGAATACGGCGACGATTACGCCCGCGGCGGCGATGGCTGCGCCGACCCAGAACGCGACCTGGAAGCCGCCGACCAGTGCTTCGGTGGCGGTGTGAACCGCGGCGGTTGGGTGGTGCAGCTCGCTGCTGGAGTGGGATGTCGCGACCGTCGCGAGTATCGCCAGCCCGAGCGCGCCGCCGAACAGACGCGCGGTGTTGGCCACGGCCGAGGCCAGCCCAGCCTGGTGCGGCTCGACGCCGGCGTTTGCGGTGATCACGGAGGGAATGAAGGCGAAGGCGAGGCCGAAGGAGGCGAGCAGGCCCGGGACGAGCAGCTGGTCGACGTAGTTGCCGTGAACGCCGATGTCTGTCAGCGTCGCCATGCCGATCGTCAGGATGACCATCCCCCCGATCAGTAGGCGCTTGGCGCCGACGCGGAGGGTGATCCGCGACGCGAGGGTCGAGCCGACCACGATCGCGAGCGTCATCGGCAGGAAGACCAGGCCCGTCTTGATCGGCGAGTAGCCCAGCACCTCCTGCAGGTACAGGGTCAGGAAGAACCACATCGGGAAGGTCGACGCGCCCACCAGTCCGATGATCACGTTGGCAGCGGAGAGCTGGCGCGAGCGGAACAGCCCCAGCGGCATCAGCGGCGCCTTGGCGATCCGTCCCTCGAGCAGGAGGAACGTCGCCAGCAGCCCGACCCCGATGCCGATCGAGAGCAGCGTCGTGGTGTTGCCCCAGCCGGAGCTGTCGGTGCGCACGATGCCGTAGACCAGCGCCGAAAGGCCCAGCGTCGCGGCGAGGGCGCCGGCCAGGTCGAAGTTGCGGCTGGCATGCTCGTTCCGGCCCTCGAGCAACATCCGCTGGGCGAGGAATGCGGCGATCAGGCCGACCGGCAGGTTGATGAAGAAGATCCAGCGCCAGCTCAGCAGGTCGACGATGACACCGCCGAGTAAAACGCCGGCCGCGGCACCAGCACCACCCATCGCGCCCCAGATCCCCACCGCGCGATGGCGCTCCTGGGGCTCGGTGAAGGTACTGGTCAGGATCGAGAGCGACGCCGGCGCGATGACCGCCCCGCCGAGGCCCTGGATCAAGCGCGCGACAATCAGCACGGAGCGGTTGTCCGCGAGACCACCCGCCAGCGAGGCGAGCGAAAAGAGCACCAATCCGACTACGAACACACGCCGCCGACCGAGCAGGTCCGCAGCGCGGCCACCAAGCAGCAGGAACCCGGCGAACGTCACCGTGTAGGCGTTCACGACCCACTGCAGACCGCCCTCGGTGAAGTCCAATGCGTGCTTCATCGCTGGCAGCGCCACGTTCACCACAGAGACGTCAAGGATCACCATGAACTGCGCCAGACAGGCGAGGATCAGGGTGGCTGTCAGGTGTGGTTTGTGCGGCTGGTGAGTCATCTACGGCCTCCGGTCAGTGGTCCCCGGGTCGCCCCCTCAGTACGACGTTCATCGAACCATACCACGGTTCGACGATTCTCGTACTATGCTTCCGGGATGGCGACGCTCACTCAAGGAACGGATCTCGCCGCCACGGCCGTGAGATCCGACGAGCTGATGGGGCTCGGGGCCGAAGGCTGGTCAACAGCCACTGTCGACCCTCTGGTTCCCACAACGCTCGACGCTCTCGATCTGCCGACGATCCTTCACGCGCTGAGCGATCCGGTCAGGCTGCTGATGATCACTCATCTCGCCGACGGGCGGGAGCGCACCTGCGGCAGCTTCGAGCTGCCGGTCTCCAAGTCGACGCGGTCGCATCACTCCCGCGTTCTGCGGGAAGCGGGCGTCATCGCCCAGCGGGTCGACGGCAAGTGCCGATACAACCGGCTCAGGCGAGACGAGCTCGAGCAGCGGTTCCCAGGACTGCTCGACGCGGTGCTGCAGGCGAGCGCCGCGTGACCGGAGAGCTCGCGCCCCCACCCGAGCTCGAGCTGGTCGCACGGATCGAGGCACACACGGTCGACGCGTGGCCGGCTGAGACCGTCGAGCGCCTGGACGACGGTTGGGTGTTGCGGGCCACGCCCGGCCTCCCAGCCCGCGGCCGTTCCAACCACGCGCTGACGCCCGTGAGGCCGCTTGCGCGCAGCGAGTACGAAGGCGCTCTGGCACGGGCCGCAGAGTTCGCTGCCCAGCACGGTGTCGAAGCCGGCGTCCACGTCAGCCCGATTGACATCCACATCCCCTTGCTGGACGAGCTTGCAGTCCGTGGCTGGAACATCCATCAGTCCGTGCTGGTGATGACGGCTGACACAGAGCTCGTCGCGGCCGGCGCCGAGCCGGATTTCCAGCTCGAGGTGACGGACACGGCCACGCCCGAGTGGGTGGCCGCCTGGGCGCACTGTGATCCGCGCCCCGACGTCGACGAGCACGTGCAGCACGTGTTCCCAGGCATGGCCGGCATCGCACGCTTTGTCCGCAACGGTGAGCGCGCGGCCGGTATCAGCGTCGAGCTCGAAGGGATCGTCGGTCTCTTCTGCTTGGCCGTGGCGCCAGAGTCCCGCCGCCAAGGTTTCGGCAAGGCGCTGGTACGGGCGATGCTCGCGCAGCACGAGGCGCCGCTGACCTACCTGCAGGTGTTCAGCGAGAACACCGCTGGCATCGCGCTCTACGACAGTCTCGGCTTCCGCGAGGAGTACCGGTACTGCCATGCGGTCGCGCCAAGGGAGACCGCTGACGCCGGTGGGGCAGCCGCCGCATCGTGCGGCGGCTGCTGACCGGGGGAACCTGGCAGCCAGGGGTTCACGGGCCTGGGCGTCCCTGCTCACGCCGTGATCCCCTCACGCGTGTAACCGCCGTTCGCGTCGGTCTCGCCGAACTCCTCGAGGTCAACAACGACGGCCACTTTCCGATCGACCCAGAGGAAGCGAACGCAGCCGCTCCCGTACTCCACCTCGTCTGGGAGCGGCAGCCCGCTGTCCTCCAACAACGCCAACATCCGGCGCTCAGCCTGCTGCTTACGATCGATCGGTGCCATGGGTGCAAGCATGCGGCAGACCCCTGTGACGGAACAAGACACGTTCGTGCCGTCTCTGCAACAAATCTGTGCCGACTTTGTGTCGGCGCTCCGGCGGCGTGGGCGGCGATCTTCCCGACGCCCCAAGCCCACGAAGTCCCGCCAGACTACGGACGCAATCTGCTATCACTAAGAAACCGCCGCGGGGTGGAGCAGTCTGGTAGCTCGTCGGGCTCATAACCCGAAGGTCGCAGGTTCGAATCCTGCCCCCGCTACTAAGAAAAGGCCCTGTTTTGCGGGGCCTTTTCTCGTTAATGTCAACCTTACCTGTTGACAAGGCCGCCGCGTCTAACACTTGCGTCTAACAAACTGGCGCGCAGAACGACGCATCGACAGACGGGCCGCCTTCCTATGTCAGACGCCCCAGTGGAGGAGGAACGCCTCGAGGTAGGGGCGGATGACGATCCATTGGCCGCCCATCTTCTTCATTGGGAACGCCGCGTTTTGTCGCTTCCAGTTCCGCAACGTCTGTCCGGTCTTTCGCACAAGGGCCCCTGCCTCGGCGACGGTTAGAAGATCGCGCGGCTCGAGATTGCGCTCCAGACGGAAATCTCCGATCTGGCCATCGCTGTGGACCTTGATCAAGACGTCCGGGGTGGCGCTGGGCACCCACTGGCCACCACGTGGCGAACGATGCAGCGGCGCGCTCGCGGATGCCAGGGTGACCTGCCCTCGGGGCCGGGTCGCCTCAGCAGACCCGGTCGCGTCCGCGGACGCGACGGGCTACTCAGGTGTCTTACCGTTG
>DATAUP010000072.1:0-1655 GCA_036268195.1 Solirubrobacteraceae bacterium | reverse complement strand
GACGGCAGGAGATCGTGCGCGGCGCTGGTCCTACGACTTCGGCTGAAGCGCCCGGATCAAAAGCGCTTCGTCGTTCGGTGTGGCGGTGCTCTGCGACCACACGACCTGCCAGCGGCCCTGACGGCGCTCGAGGAGATCGGTCGTCCATCCGCGGTGCTTGAGCGTGGTCGGGCCGGCATGGACCTCGAACGCCAGGTGCATCCGCGCGACCGCGGCGTTGCCATACACACGCACACGGATCGGCGCCAGCGGCTTGAGCGTCACGAAGTCGATCGCCCCGCCGACGGCGGCAAGGTATCCCGCGCGCGTTGCCGTACTCCCGTTCCATCTCCAGCACCGTCTCGCGGACGCGCGCGATGCAACTCGTCAGCTGCGCGACGTCCCAACCTGGTCTGTAGTGCTCGACCAGATCCGTGGGTCGCGCTTCTGGGCCCGCTCCAGGTGCCATGGCCCGACGCTACGGTTTCGCCGGCCATGGCGAATCGGGCGTTTCCCTACATTCTCATCCCGCCGCTTGGGGGTTGCTCGCCATCCGCGCGCCGAGCTCGGCGCGCGAGCGGCAGGGGGGCGTCGCGCTGCCTAGCGCGCGAACGCCCAGGCCACCATCAACGGAAACTCCTCTCTCCAGAATGCGTCGCCGTGCGAGCCGACCCTCTCGGTCATGACAACGTCGGCACCTGCACCGCGTAGTGCGTCGGCCCAGCGCATGGCGTTCTCGAGGAAGAACGGCTCCTGCTTGCCGGCAACGAGGTATGCGCGCGGAAGCGAGGGGGGCATCAAGGCGGGCGGTCTATAGCCTGCGCCCGGCGACGCACACAGGACCGTGCCGTAGATGTCGGGATGTCGGAGCCCGATGGCGAGCGCGAGCTCCGCACTCGCCGAGACACCGACTACGGCGGTGCGGTGGGCAGGCAGTGCGACGTCGAACCGGGATTGTGCCCATCGGCGCACCTCCTGGACAAAGAACTCTTCGTGCGCGGCGAACCGCTCGGGGTCAAACGCGAAGGCGGGCGTGCTCTCGCCTGGCGAGTACTCCTGGATCCGCAGCGTCTCATCGTCCAGGCGGTGTGCTCCGACGATCATCGTGGGCGGCAGGTCGGCCGCCTCGAGGACGCCTGCCCATGATGTGATCAGTTGGCCATCGCCGGCGAACACGATCGCCTCGGGCACAGCCGGAGGGACATACGCCGTGACCTGCCGTCCGCCGTCGTAATCGAACCTCTCGCCGACGAGCTGGCCCGCTATGGGCGACATCGGCGCCGTTCCTTATCGGTAGCGGTGGCGGCCACGTTCGGAGCTAGCGAGACGTTACTCCTGGAACCACGAAAGCGGAGCAGCCTTGACGGGCGGACAACAACGTCCCGTTTCACGGCTTCGTGATCGGCGGCTACACTCGCGACGGCGATGCAGAACCGGGAAGTCGGTGCAAATCCGACACGGTCCTCGCCACTGTGACCAGAGAGCTCGAACCCGACGTCGCCACTGGGCCTACCGGCCTGGGAAGGCGGGGTGAGAGCACTCGATCTGGGAGTCAGGAGATCGTCTGCATCGTCGTGTAGTGCCGATCCACGAGAGATGGAGGGCCTGTGCCGACCGATCCTGCCTGCGCTCATCGCCAGGGACGCCGCCACCACCCGCGGTTGCGGCTGGCGTCG
>DATAUP010000071.1:0-3748 GCA_036268195.1 Solirubrobacteraceae bacterium | reverse complement strand
TGTAGCCGCTCGCAATCATCGGCGCTCGTGCTCGCAAACAGAGCGGATTCCTGCTCGAATTAGCTGACAATGGAGCGGCACTGCTGCTCATATTATCTGCCACCGTGCTCGCCATCATCGGGTCGTGCTCGCCAACGGAGGCTCGTGCTCACGTTCCGTGCCAACGAGTGTCCGGACGGTCCCGCCCGGCTCAAACCGGGACGCCTGCCATGCGGAGCTGCCCGGTGAACTCGCGTGTGCGGTCGCCGGCGAGCGTGCCGGCGAGGAAGTCGCGAACTTCGGCGGGCTTGGCCTTGAGCAGCACGGTCAGCGCGGGCGCGTCGTAGCCGTTGCGGGTCAGGGTCGGCTCAAGCTCGTCGATGGCACGCGACAGCACCTGCTCGACGACCTCGGCGGAGACGCGCTTCTCGCCCAGCCGGAACGCATGCTCGAATGCCAGTGTCAGGTGCATCTCGATCTGCAGCGCGGTGCGAAGCCGCTCGGCCAGCAGATCAACCGCCTCCGCATCCATCAGATCGCCGGGTTCGACGCCTTCCTGGGCGCAGCTTTTCAGGAGCCAGCCGATGAACTCGCGGCGATAGTTGGACACACCCTCGAACTCAAAGGTGGTGGTGCGGTAGCCAATCTCTTCCATCTGCGGCCGGCGGAGGTCGTTGCGCAGCTTGGGATGCCCGATCAGCAGCACCGACAAGACCACGCCGGCACCGGTGGCCAACTCCATCAGGCGCTTGAACCCGGTCAGCGTCTTGTGGTGCAGCTCGTGGGCTTCGTCGACGATCAGCACGACCGGACGCTTGTTCTTGCGCATGAGGTCGCGCAATTCGCGCTCTCGCCGCTCGGGTTGCTTGGGGATCTTGACCTGGCTGCGGTCGCCAAGCGTCAGGTCATAGAACATCGCCTCGATGAGGGACGGCAGCGACGTGCGGCGCTTGTCAACCGCCAGCGATTTCGCGACAGCGATCCTGTTGGATCGCGCGAGCTCCTCCTCAATGCGTGTCAGAAGGTGCGTCTTACCCGAGCCGACCAGCCCCGCGACGACGACCAGCCGGCCTGTTTGCACGACCGCGCATACCTCGCGGACCAGGGCACGCTGATGCTCGGTCTCGTAGTTGCCGACCCGATGAAAGGGGCGAGCCAGTCCGAACCGCGCCTGCACGTCAGCGAGCATCAGCCTCTCCCTGCTTTCTTGAAGTGCTCGCGCACACGGGCAGCGACAGTTTCCCGATCGAGCGTTTCGGCCAGCAGCGCGTCGATGAATGCGCGGTCGGCATCAGGCAAGCCGCCAAGCGGCTTGGAAAGCTGAACGGAGATCGCAAGCCTGGCCGCCAACGGCGTCGGGAACACGGTGTCGCCGACCTCCGGCTCGGGGAACGGTGTGCCTCGCACCTGGAGGCATGCCGCACCAACCGGCAGGGACGGCAAAGGCCTGTCTGCGCCGCTCACCGCAGCACGCGGCAGCCCGAGCTGCTCGGCGAGCCGCGCGACCTTGTCGAGCCGCTCCTCGGCCCGGCTCTTCTGGTACTTGCGGTAGCGATAGAGCGGGATCGCGCCGCGCGAGGGCTGGTACGGGCCGAAGCGCTTGCCCTCGAACTCGACATACAGATCCTGGTCGAACAGCCCCCACCAGAGCGTCACCGTCTCACCGGCAAGCTCCGGCTCGACTTCGTACGATACCCCTTCGACCGAGACGGTCGCGTCACCGGCGACACTGCGACGCTCCGGCTCCCGCGCAAAGGCGCAGAACCGCTCCCACGAGCACATCGCCCGCACGCCGGAGGAAGGCAGGTGCTTCAACCAGTCCTCGACCCGGCTGTGTGGCTCGCTGCGATGGTCGCCGTTGTTGTAGGTGACGAGCGCACGGCGCAGCCAAAGATTGGCTTCTGCCTCGTCCTTCGGCTTGTGGAAGTGGTACAGCGTTTCATGCACCTCTTTGATGGTGCGGAACGGACGCTCGACCTTGCCCTTCGCACGCGCGGCCGTGCGGCGCTCGGCCTGCGACGGCGGCAGGTGGGTCAGCACGCGCACGCCAAGGCTACCCATCACCGACTGGAACACCTTCGAGCGGCTGACCGGGCCGTTATCCATGTAGATCGTGGTTGGAATGCCCTGGAACGGCAGTTCGGCCTCTGGCTTGGGAGCCATGGCGTTGAATAGAAAGCGCAGCGCAGACTCGGCATCCTCGCCATAGACGCAGCGATATTCGTCGTAGGCGACTCCCGATCGGTCATCGACCACTGAGAACAGCATCAATGTCGGCTTGCCGCGACCATGTTCGATCCAGAGCGGGGCCTCAACCTGTTTGAGGTCGGACGGGCTCATGTCGAACTGCCAGAGCTCATTGGATCGCTTTGCCTGGAAGCGCACCGCTGCAATCGGGCGGATGACGCGTGCGTAGTCCAGGCCCGAAGCACGCAGCACGCGATCGACGGTTGCGCGCTTCAGCAGACCCACAGGCGCACGCACCAGGCCTTCCGGTGTTTCGACACCGTCCTCCTCCAACAGGCGGATCGCACGCGCCGTCGAGAGATGGCGCCCTTTCTTATTCGAGGTCCTGATCTTCAGTGCGGCGATGATTTCGGCGTACCGCTCCATCGTGGCCGCGGGCGCCGCGCGGGTCGAGCCGTGATCAGAGCGCCGTACCGATTTCGGTCGGGTCAGTTCGCGCAGCGCCCGATAGATCGTCCAGACAGACACGCCATACGCCTCGGCGGCACGTGCGATCACCTCGCACCGGGCGGGATCACGCGGCGACAGCAATGCCAAACGCCGCCGCAGATCGACCAGCGCCTCACCCGGTGGCCGCTTCGAGTGATCAGCCATGCGGCGCGGCGTCTGCGGCATCATCGCCGACGCCGCGCTTGCCGGCATGGCGGTACAGGGTGGCAACGGACACGCCCATGCGCTTCGCCACGTCGCGCACCGGCAGCTTGCCCTCCTTCATCAGAGCACGTGCCGCGGTGACGTCACCAGCCTGGAATGCCGGCGGCCGCCCACCTTTGCGGCCACGACGGCGTGCCTCCGCAAGGCCGGCAGCGGTTCGTTCACGAATGAGGGCACGCTCGAACTGCGCGATTGCGCCGAACACGTGGAACACGAGCATGCCGCCAGGCGTCGTCGTGTCGATGCTCTCGGTCAACGACACCAGGCCGATGCCACGTTCTTCGAGTGCCTCCGCCGTCGTGATCAGCGTCTTCAGCGACCGGGCAAGCCGGTCGAGTTTCCACACCACCAGCACGTCGCCCTGGCGCAGCACGTCCCGCAGGACGCGGGCCAGCTCGGGCCGGTCTGCCGTCGCGCCGGACGCCGTCTCGGTAAACACCTTCTCGCAACCGGCATGGCGGAGCGCCTGAAGTTGCAGCTCGGGCGACTGGTCGGCCGTACTGACCCTGGCATAACCGACCCGCATGCCTGCCCCATGTTCTCAAAACCCGTCAAACCTGTAGCCTTTCGGAACGAGGCAATCAAGAACAGTTTTGAGAACAACGATGCGCCTCCGCACGGCGATCCGGGCAGCCCGCGCCGGCGCGCGTCAGAAACGTTGGTTTTTGAGAGGTCGGAACCGCCCCCCGCCGTCAGGCGGCTCATTGGCAGGGAATGCGAGCACAAGCCTCCGTTGGCGAGCACGACGCGATGATGGCGAGCACAGTGGCAGATAATGTGAGCACCGGCGCCGCCTCATTGTCAGCTAATCCGAGCAGGAATCTGCTCTGTTTGCGAGCGCGAGCGCCGATGATTGCGAGCGCCTACA
>DATAUP010000070.1:0-1783 GCA_036268195.1 Solirubrobacteraceae bacterium | reverse complement strand
GTGATCTCGTAGACGGTGCGCCGCCGGCCGCCGGTCGGGGCGTCGGAACCGACCACCAGCCCGGCCTCGGCGAGCCGTTTCAGCTCCGGATAGATCTGCCCGTAGCTGGCTGCCCAGAAGAAGCGGGTCGTGCCGTCGACGGTGGCTTTGATCTCGTAGCCGGAGCGCGGCTGCTCGCTGACCATGCCGAGGATCACGTACGCGGTGGGGCTCAACGACTCCATGTCTCGGCGTAATATATCAGCGTGATATATGCTGCGAACAGACTTGTCGCGCGCTTTAGAGTTCATCTGGCATTGGCGAATCGGTATGTCTTCGCAGACGAGGCAGGGAACTTCGACTTCAACACCAACCCCGGGGCGAGTCGATACTTCATCTTGACCACGGTCACGATGGACAATTGCCGAGCCGGCGACGCATTGGCCTGCTACGGCGGGACCTCACCTGGAAAGGCGTCAATCTGCCTCGGCCATTTCACGCGACCGACGACAACCATCAAGTTCGCACGGCGGTGTTCGACATCCTGAAGCGCTCGCCGATCAGGATCGATGCGACGGTCCTCGAGAAGCGGAAAGCGGAACCGCACCTGCAGGACGAACTCAAGCTCTACAAGATGGGGTGGTTCCTCCACTTCAAGTACGTCGCATCGCAAATCGCCACCTCCCAGGATCGGCTGCTCGTGGTGGCAGCGAGCCTCGGCACCAAGAAGACCAGACGCTTCTTCAACGAAGCGGTCGACGACGTGGTCCGTCAAGTCTCACCCGCGCGACATCGGGTGGCGTTCTGGGCGGCGGACAGCGATCCATGTATCCAGGTCGCCGACTACTGCAGCTGGGCTGTCCAGCGCGCCTGGGAGAGAGGAGATAGGACCTTCCTTGACATCCTCGACAGCAAGGTGCGCACCAACTTCGATGTCTGGGCAACTGGCTCGGCCTTCTACTACTAGCTACAACTACTAACGGCCTCCAAACAGCTATCCGCCGAAACGGAAGACCCCAGGGGGTCTTTTCGCCATGAGGAGACCGTAGTAGTGCCAACGAATGTAGCTACAAGGGCGGATGTCGTCAAGAGCGTTAGCGAACATATGTTCCCAGTATTTTTCCCTTGAATAAAGGGAAAATCGGCAAAACGAAGGTTAACAAGGAGGCGTTGATGCTCGACCAGAGCAAGATCGGCAAAGTCGTGGCGGAGCAGATGGAGGCGATCGAGGCCGACTACGGCGACGACTGCGAGATCGGCGACGTCTGCACGATCGTCGAGGTGATCGGGCCGCACGGCTCCCACGTCCGCGTCCGCTCCAGCGACATGCGCCCGCACAGCGGCCTCGGCCTGATCCGGATGGCCGAACAGGCGATGCTGGGGAACCTCGGCGGGAGCTAGGCGCGCTAGCCGTTGATCGGCGCGTCGCCGTAGAGGCTCGCGCCGCCGGTTTCGACCGCCTCCTGGGCGGCCAGCTCGAGCAGCAGCGCCTCGACCACGCCGGGCTCGAACTGGGTGCCGGAGTTCGCCCGCAGCTCCGCTTCCGCCTCGGCGACGCTCATCGCCTTGCGGTAGGTGCGGTCGGAGGTCATCGCGTGGAAGGCGTCGCAGGTGGCGATGATCATCGCCCCGCGGGGGATCTGTTCGCCGGCCAGGCCGTCGGGGTAGCCGCCACCGTCGTGGCGCTCGTGCGCCGAGCGGACCAGCGGCGCGACCGGGGCCAGGAAGGGGATCCGCTCGAGCATCCGGGCGCCGATCGCCGTGTGCTCGTCCATGCGACCGCGCTCCTCGTCGGTGAGCGGGC
>DATAUP010000069.1:0-1608 GCA_036268195.1 Solirubrobacteraceae bacterium | reverse complement strand
CGACCGCACCGAGGGCTGGGCAGCCGGCCTCTATCTGGCCGTTCTGTCGATGCGCGGGCGCGAGGATGCGAGCGGCTTCGTCGCGTCCTTCACTGGCAGCGATCGACGGGTCGTCGACTATCTCGCAGCCGAGGTACTCGGTGAGCGGCCTGAAACGGAACTGGACTTCCTGCTTCACACGAGCGTGCTCGACAGGTTCTGTGCGCCTCTGTGCGACGCGGTCACGGGCTCGGCCGACAGTAGGGCGATGCTTGACCGGATCGAGCGCGTCAATTACTTCCTGATCCCCCTCGACCCGAGGCATGAGTGGTACCGCTACCACCACCTGTTCGGCGAGTTGCTGCGGCATGAGCTCGAGCGCAGAGAGCCGCGAGGCGCGGCAGAGCTCCATGATCGAGCAGGACGGTGGTTTCTCGATGCCGGGATGGTGTCGGAGGCGGTCGGACACCTGACGGCAGCTGGGGAGCTCGATGCGGCTTCCGAGCTGATTGACAGTCACTGGCTGCCGTTCACGAATGCGGGCCAGCGGGAAACGGTCGCGCAGTGGATGGACCGGCTCCCCCGCGGCTATATCGTGAACGACGGCCGCTTGTGTCTGGTCCAGGCGAGGACCGCACTAACAGTCGGCGAGCGTGCTGAGGTCCTGAGGTGGGTGGACTTGGCTACGCAGGCGCCGACAAACAATCCGGGTGATGATGCGGAGTTGGGCGAGGAGGTAACCGTCGTCCGGGCTGCGGCGTGGCAGCTGCTGGGGGACATGCGTCAGGCTGAGGAGCTGGCTGGGCGACTCGCGCCTCTGGATGGGAGCTCCATCTGGCACTCGCTCGCGGCCTGTGTGTTGGGCACCTCAGCGCGATTTTTCGACGCCAACGACGACGCGCAAGCGCTGTTCGACGCGGCGTTGGACCTCGGCGGCTCCAGAAACTTCATCGTGTCGACGCTCTCGCTCGGACGGCTCGCCCTCATTGCCGCCGATCGCGGGGACTGGCGAGGATGCCGCGCCAAGGTCGACGCCGCGTTCGATGTGGTCCGCGCAAATGGTCTGAAGGAGTACTGGATCTGCACCTCGGCCCACGTCGCACGCGGGCGGCTGTTCCGTCACAACCGGCGGCCGACCGAGGCACGAGCTGAGCTCGATCGCGCGGTCGGCCTCGCTCGGCGCGGCGCTGGCCTGGTCGAGTGTTCGTACGCACTGACGACACTCGCCGAGCTGCTGCGCGAGCTGGGCGATCGCCGCGCGGCACGTGAGCTAGTGCTCGAAGGGCGTGAGCTGCTCTCACGCTCTCCTGAGCCCGGCACGCTCGCGCCGCGACTGGTCGAGCAGTTGGAAAGTGCGCTGCGACTCATAGTCGATGTGTCCGGCGCGAGGCCAGTCGTCATTGACGAGCTGACAGCGCGGGAGCAGACGGTGCTTGGCCTTCTCCCAACGGGCCTGTCGGCCAGGGAGATCGCAGATGAGCTGGGTATCTCCCGCGACACGGTCAAGACGCACACCAAGCGCATCTACCAGAAGCTGGGTGTGGCCAGTAGACGCGACGCCGTCGCGCGCGGCCGAGACCTGGGACTGCTCTAGCCGCGCGTCGCCTCACACCGGGGTGACTGTGGTCG
>DATAUP010000068.1:0-2314 GCA_036268195.1 Solirubrobacteraceae bacterium | reverse complement strand
CGCCAGACGGTGTTGCAGCGGCTCACGTCCTTGCGGGGTCAGCAGCCGGTGCCGGGATACGACGAGCTCAACGTTCAAGAGATCCACAAGCAGCTCGCTGAGGGCGATGCCGAGCTCGCCGCGCGCGTGCGTGACTACGAGCGTCCGCGGAAGAACCGTGACGGCGTGCTGACGGCCGCCGACGCGCAGCTCAGCAAGTCCTAACCGGAGCTGCGCCGCTAACCGGGGCGGGGAGCTGCAGGCTCCCCGCCCACCTATCGACGCACATCAGCCTCCGGCGAGGACGGGCGTGTACCCGTCGGCCTTGAGTATCTCGACCACCACGTCGCGGTGGTCGCCCTGAATCTCGATCACGCCGCCTCTGACCGAGCCGCCGACCCCGCAGCGCTTCTTGAGCTTGCCTGCAAGTTCCTTCAGCTCGGCATCGTCGACCGGCACACCCGAGACGGTGGTCACGGCCTTGCCGCGGCGACCCGCGACCTCGCGGCGGACCTTGACGCGATCGCCGTCGGCTCTGCGCTCCTTGAGCTTGGGATCACGCGCCTTGCGCAGGTCACCGTCGGTGGTGGAGTAGACAACCCGGGAGTCCCGCTTCACGGCTTTCGACGGTACCGGCTTGCGCGCGGCGGCGAAACGAGACCCCACTGCTGCTGTTCCCGAGTACCGCGGACGTCAGCCGACCCGCTGCGCACCCTTTCAAGCCACGGCACTCACGAGGGCCGCGCGCGTGCTCGCCAATCCGGGTGTGGTCGTCCACGCTGGCTCCAGGCGAGTCCTGAGGGTTAGGGCGATGCCTCCGGTGAAAGATCGCCGGTCCACGAGCGGAAAGCCTCGTCGAGATGGCGAAACTGCTCGTCGTACGTTCGCGCAATGGCTCGACGCTCAGGTTCCCGCAGCCGCCGGCGGCCGCGCCTAGCGTCTCAGGTGGCGTTGCGCGCCCTCGCTCGGCGAGCTCGCACCACGCGTCGTGCGACGTAGGCGAGCAGGAGCGCGCCGAGGGCGATCGCGAAGTACGTGCTGTAGCGCGTGGCGGCGTGGTAGATCGTGTCGATGTGGCTGCCCGAGAAGTAGCCGACGCTCGTCCATACGCCGACCCAGAGCGCGGCGCCGATGGCGTTGAAGATGAGAAAGCGCGCCCAGTGCATGCCCGTCGTGCCGGCGATGATGCCGTTGGCTTGGCGCAGGCCCTCGATGAACCGCGCGATGACGATGATCTTGCCGCCGTGGCGCGCGAAGAAGCGGGTGGCTTTGTCGAGTCGTTCGGGCGTGAGGAAGATGTAGCGCCCGTAGCGTTCGACCAGCCGACGGCCGCCGAAGTGCCCGATGGCGAAACCGATGTTGTCGCCCAATAGAGCACCGCAGAAGCCCAGCAGCGCCACCAGCACGATGTTGAGCCGCCCGGTGCCCGCATACACAGCGGCGAGGATCAGGACGGTCTCTCCGGGAACCGGGACCCCAAAGTCCTCGATCAAGACCAGGCCCACCACCGCCAGGTAGCCAAACTGGTTGAGCGTCGGCTCGAGACTGTGCAATACACCGGGCAGGTGCTGGGGCGCGGCGGCAGCGATCACTCTCGGAGCTCAGGTTAATGACGCCGGCGCCGAGCGGGCAAGTCCCTAGCGTCATCAACGCGGCGTCGTAGATCCCCGAGAAGCTGGTTGCATCGATGGCACCGCCGCACCAGAGAACGCGCGTGCCCCGTCATAGAGCCACGGGTGGTTGACTTGACCCTCGACATGGAGCGACGCATCTGCGAGTTCGGATTTCCGGGGCCACTGCGCGACCAGCTGGTCGACGCAGTCCTCTCCGGCGACAAGACCGCGACTTCATCGTTACTCGTTGATTGGGAGCGCGACGGCGAACAGCCGCCCGCCGCGGGGGAGCTGCAGACAGTCGTCGACTCGGCTGGCCTGCCAGTGGCGATCATCGAGATCCTCGGGTCCGAGGTCGTCGCTCTAGGCGCTGTCGACGACCGTGTCGCCCGTGCGGAGGGAGAGTCCTATAAGACAGCGGCCGGCTGGAGAGCTGCGCACGAGCGGTTCTGGCGCGAGGAGGTCTTCCCCGGCTGGGAGGGGGATCAACCAGTGCTCGACGATGCAACTCCCATCGTCGTGGAGTGGTTTCGTCTCACGAGACTGATCTGACTTTCTCAGCGACTTCCAACGACGCCGTCGGGCGGCTGTCACCATGTATGCAGCGACCCAACGAACCATGACGAGGAGGAGCAGAGAGATGGCTACAACCGAGAAGGCGATCCTCGCGGGCGGGTGCTTCTGGGGTGTCGAGGATCTGGTCCGCAAGCTCGATGGCGTAA
>DATAUP010000067.1:0-2352 GCA_036268195.1 Solirubrobacteraceae bacterium | reverse complement strand
CCATCAACTTCGTTCCGGTCACGTATTCCGCCGCGAAGGGGGCAATCTGCGGTTTGACCGCCACGCTGGGCCGGGATCTGGCTCCCGAAATCCGCGTTAATGCGCTCGCTCCCGGCCCGATCTCCGGGGAATGGGAGACTGCGTGGGGAGTTTTGCCCGCGCATATTGAGGAGGCCATCGCGATGAACCCCCTCAAACGGTTCGGCAAGCCGCAGGAGATCGCCGAAACTGTCCTGTTCCTCGCTTCGGACGGTGCCGGATACATCACCGGCCAGGTCATCCACGTCGACGGCGGATGGGTTCTGGCCGGTTAGAGGCACCGCACTCCGCCGGAGCCCTCCTCGCACTCTTCGCGTGGCCTCGCGTTGGCGTGAAAGGGGGCGCGTCGCAGTCAGTTTCCCTTGCGGACACGTCCTGGACTGCGGCCACGCGAGCGATCGTTATGACCGCGCCGCCCCCGAGACGCTCAAACTCCACGCGCAGCTACTCACCGAACGCGCCCCCGCCGGCAGCTAAAGCCTTCGCAAGACAGCGCCGCGCCCTCACACGTAGCGGTCATGACGCCCGTGCACTCCGCGTCGGCGATCCGGTGAGTAGCACTGGCGTGGTGCCGACGGCTCATCAACTCGAGGGCGGTGAGCCCAGCCACTGTCACCGCCGAGCGTCGGAGCCGGACAGCATGTCCGTTGGTCCTTCCTCTCCTGAGACGGCTCCGCACGTGTCGCCGCGCGTGTCCATGGAGCGGTGCCGACCGTCCTGCGTCGAGCGCTGCCCCGCCGTGAATGTTCAGGGCCGTGAGGGCTCTTCCTGGGATGGGAGGTCGGGGTCGTGTCCCTGAGCGCACCGTCCATATCCGGAACGGGGTCGAGCGTTCGTTGCCCTCTGTGCTGTTTGCCTTCGCAAGGCGTCGGTGGGGGGCGCACCGCGCTCCCGGCCGCGATCCGGCATCCTGTCAGCCTAGGATCGCCGCTCTTGCCTCCCCAGTGATCGCGGCGCCCGCCCGCTCCGTGCCGCCGCTGCCGGCGATTGCGCACCTGACCGCCGAGGATCTCGATGCGATCGGGCGGGACTTCGATGCCATCCGCGCAGACGTCGTCACCCGGCTCGGCCAGCCCGACGCTGACTACATCCGGAAAGTGATCACCGTCCAGCGCTGCCTGGAGCTCGCCGGCCGCGCCTCGCTGCTGCTCTCCAGACGCCGTCTGGCGTTTTGCGCCGGTGCCACGATGCTGACGCTGGCCAAGATCCTGGAGAACATGGAGATCGGCCATAACGTGATGCACGGCCAATATGACTGGATGGACGATCCCGCCGTCTGTTCGCGCAGCTGGGAGTGGGATGCGGTCTCCCCCGCCGCCTCCTGGAAGTTCGCCCACAACTTCCAGCACCACTCGTTCACGAACGTGATCGGCAAGGACCGCGACCTCGGCTACTCCGTGATGCGAGTCGACGCCGACCAGCCGTGGCATCCCATCTATCTCATCCAACCGATCTACGGCGTCGGGGTCGCGCTGACGTTCGAGTGGGGAATCGCGATCTACGACATGGAGCTCGACGCGGTGCGCCGAGGCGAGAAGTCATGGGACAAGGGCCGGGCGGAGTTAGCGGCGTTCGCGCGCAAGGCACGGCGCCAGCTCGTCAAGGACTTCGTGCTCTGGCCTGCGCTCTCCGGGCGGGCGGCCAAGCACACCGCGGTCGCGAACCTGATGGCGAACGTCGTTCGCAACGTGTGGGTGCACACGATCGTGTTCATGGGGCACCTCCCCGAGGGCGCGGAGACGTTCAGCGAGGAGCAGACCGCCGACGAGACCCGAGGTGAGTGGTGCGTCCGGCAACTGCTCGGCTCCTGCAACCTCGAGGGAACGCGGCTGTTTCACATCATGAGCGGCAGCCTCTCCTTCCAGATCGAGCACCATCTGTTCCCCGACATCCCGAGTTGCCGTTATCCCGAGATCGCACCGCGCGTTCGTGAGGTCTGCGAGCGCTACGGGCTCCCGTACAACAGCGGCCGGCTGGGCAATCAGTACAGGTCGGTAGCGACCAAGATCCTGCGCTACTCCCTGCCCTGAGGCGCTAGATCACGCGAGAATAGGCACGCCACCCAACGCGTCGCAGGGGACCGGGTTCCTGCGCGTTCGCCCAACCTTCGACGATTGAGACGGCCAGAGCGCCGGCGCCGGACGGCCTCGGCGCTGCTCGGAGCCGCCGGGGCCTACGCCGCGGGCTCGGGGTCGAGCGTGAGCGCGACGGAGTTGATGCAGTAGCGGTCGCATCCGTTTGGTCCGTCGGGGAAGACGTGGCCGAGGTGCCCGCCGCAGCGCGCGCACGTCACCTCGGTGCGGCGCATGAAGA
>DATAUP010000066.1:0-4033 GCA_036268195.1 Solirubrobacteraceae bacterium | reverse complement strand
ACTGCGACTCGCATGTGATCGACTATCGGCGGCACCGCATCACCGTCGATCTCGGCGCCCAGTTCTTTCACCCCGACACGCACCCGATTTACGTTACGTTGCTCGAGCAGTTGGGCCTCTACGCTCCTTCCCGCCCCGACTCCCGTGAAACGCTGCAGGCGCCCGCGAGCCTATGCATCTTCCCGACGGCTGGGGGCTCGCCGACGTTTTCGTCCACGCACCCGTTCTCGACGCTTGATCAGGCACTCGAGTTCCTCAAGTATCTGCCGCTCGCGCGGCGGGCGGTTCTGTCCGGCCTGCCGTGGGAGACCACCGTCGAGGCATGGGTCCGCCGTCTGTCGGTCAGCCAGGCGTTCAAGAACGACATCGTGTACCCGTGGATCACGGCGTTGATCGGGTGCGCGCGCGCCGACGCGCTGACGGCGTCGGCGCGGTCGATTCTGCAGACGTTCGCGTTGGAGTTTCCGGCGAACGTCGCTCAGGGGGCGACCACGTACAACTCGAGGATCGGCCTGCAGGGCAACCTGCAACGGATGCTGGACCGGAGTCCGGGGGTGCGGGTGCACCTCGGCACGCCTGCGCACGGTCTGAAGCGTCGGCGCTCCCGTTGGTTCGTGGCGACGCCGGCCGGCTACCACGGCCCGTACGACTCTGTCGTGTTGAACGCGCCACCGCTCGACGCACGTCGGCTGCTGCGCACGCTGCCCGACCTCGCGCACCTCGCAGCGTTACTGAATAGGTACGAATACTTCGACTCGCGCATCCTGATCCACACCGACCCGGCCTACGTCCAGAGCGATCGCAGCAACTGGGGGACCTACAACGCGGGAGTCGACGGGCGCCAATGCGAGGGCAGCGTCTGGTATGGCGCCCTGCAGCCGAAACTGCCGTCGGGTGAGACGATCGACGTGTTCAAATCGTGGGCTGAGCGTCGGCGTGCCGACCCCAAGCACATCCTGTGTCAACGATCATCGAAATTCCCCATGTGTGATCACCGGAATTCCCCAGGTGTGAGCGAGCGGAGCCGTCGACGCGCGGCGGGAGGCCTGGGGACTACCAGCGTCGAGATGTGGCCACGATCCAGTCGATCGGGCCTTCGCTGCTGAGGTACTGGTGGACGTCGGGTGCGTCGTGCGGCCGGGCCTGTGTGAACGGCTCGAGGAGCCCGGCGACCTGCGACCAGGCGGTCGGCTCGAGCGCGCATTGGAACGCCGACGGGGTGTCGGCGAGACGAGTCATCCCGAGGTTCGTGCTGGCGAGTTGCGCGGTCACCGCGCAGCCGTCGACCCCTTCGAAGCTGGGAAGTGCGTCGATCTTGACGTCGCTGGCGTCACCGGCGGCGAGCGCCTCGATCGCGCGTTGTAGGCTCGCTGTGTCGTTCGGGTTGTTGCCGTAGATCAGCAGGACCGGGCGGGCGGTCGATTCGGGATCGTCGAAGTATTCGATTTGCACGCCTGCGAGCGTCGCAGATTCGACGGTCGTGACCGGCTATGTGTCGGCGGTCCCGAGAGCGCTGCGAAGCTCTTGCAGGCGGGCGCGGTGGCCGCGCATGCGGTAGCTCTCCCCGTCAATTTGAAGGACCGTCGCATGGTGAAGGAGCCGGTCGAGGATCGCGACCGCGACGGTCGTGTCCTCGAAGATCGTGCCCCACTCGGCGATCCCGCGGTTGGTCGTCAGGATCACCGTGCCGTGCAGGTAGCGGCGCGAGATGACCTGGAACAGGTGCGATCCGGCTTCGCCGACCATCGGCAGATAGCCCAGTTCATCAACGATGAGAACCTGCGGTCCGGCCCAGAAGCGCATCGTGTTCTCCCAGCGGCCTTGGTCGGCGGCGCGGCTGGTGCGGGCGACGAGATCGGCGGCGGTTGTGTAGTGCACGCGGTAGCCAGCCTGCACGGCTTTGAGCCCGAGCGCGATCGCGAGCATCGTCTTGCCAACGCCCGGCGGGCCGATCAGCAACAGATTGGCCTTCTCCTCGACGAAGCGTAACGTCGCGAGCTCGTTGACCATGGCACGGTCGATGCCGGGCTGGGCGGTGAAGTCGAACTCCTCCAACGTCTTGGTCGATGGGAACCCAGCGAACCGCAGCCGGCTCGCGAGCCGTCGTTGCTCGGTCGCGTCGACCTCGACTTGGAGCAGGTCGTGCAGGAACTGGGTGTAGCCCGGCTTGTCCTTCTCCGCTTGCTCGAGCGCGGCCGGGAGGTGCTCGGCGACCGCGGCGAGCTTGAGGTAGGCGAGGTGGCTGCGGAGGTCTTGGTAGCTGGCGTGCTTGTTCATCGCTGGCCTGCGACCTTCGCGATCCGCGCGTACTGATCGAGATCGACCACCACGCCCCCGGGGTCCTGACCGCGCAAGCGGGCGGCCTCGGCCAACGCTCGTTCGCCGGGCGGTCGGTTTGGCTTGCGCGGACACTTCTTCGTCGTCGTGAAGCCGGCGAGGACGGCCTGCTCGAGCAGCTTCGCGTGCTCGGGTGAGCGCACGACCTGCCCGGCGCCGTTCGGCGCGCGGCGGTGCCGGGCGATCCGCCGGCCAGCTTGCGAGTAGATCTCCAGGTGCATCTCGCCCAGCCGGGCGCGGACAGTGACGGTCCGCGCGGCGTAGCTCGGCGGAACGCTGTAGCGGTTTGACTCGAACGCGACCAGCGCGTCGCCGGCGACGACGCGCTCCGCCTGATGCTCGGCCGGGAACGCCAGCTCCGGCAGACCGAGCAGCGGCTCCGTGGCGGCGAGCTCGCCGACCGTGCTCGCGCCGCGCCGGCGGCGGTCCGAGACGGCAACGCACCAGCGGTCGAGATCGGCCTGCGCCTCCGCCGGCGTGGACACCGGCGCCGCCCGCCACCACGACTGCGTGACGTAGTCGATCGCCTTCTCCACGACACCCTTGCGCTGCGGCCGGTTCGCCGGGCACACCGCCACGGTGACGCCGTAGTGCTTCGCCGCCGCTGCGGCCTCGGGGCGCAGCCGGTCGGTGCCCGGGCAGACAACCGTCGCCATCCGATCGGTCCGCCACGACTTCGCGGTGCCGCCGAGCCGGCGCAGGACACCATCGAGCGCCTCGATCAGGTGCGCGAACGTCATCCCGTCGGCGAACACGCCTCGCACCCGGCCGGAGTGCGACAGCGCTCCAACGAGAACGTAGGCCTTCTCGCCCCACGGCGTCTCTGAGAGCTCGAGCCAGTCGAGCTGCAGCTCCTCTCCCGGCTCATGGTCGAGACCGACAGTGACCTTCACCCCGCCGGCGTTGCAGCAATCGCAGACAGGTCGAAGGGCGAGCTCCCGGATCTCACGCACCAGCGTCGGGTAGGAGCGATCGAACCCGAGCGGCGCCAGCTCCTCGAACAGCACGCTGACGCGCACATGCGGGTCATCGACGAACCGCGCCTCGAGGTAGGCGCGGTAGGGCTCAAGACAGCTCGCCGGTCGCTCCCGCGACGGGCCGTTCCCGGCCAGGTACCTCGAGACCGTCTTGCGGTCCCGGCCCGTGTGCCGCGCGATCGCGGACTTCGACCAACCCCTGCGCGCCAGCGCATGAATCTCCACATCGTCCTCCTGAGTCAACATCCCCCACGGTCCTCCTCACATCGTCAATGGCCTCAAGAACCGCTGACAGTGAGGGGGACCCCCGACAGAACCGCGCACGCGCGCGGGGATCGACTACGGCTCGGCCCTACGGGCCTCACCTCCGTCGAACCCCGCGCGCGTCAGCTATCCGCCGGAGGAACCTGGGGAATTCTCGTGATCAACCCTGGGGAGAAAACCGTGATCGCGGGCACCTGCTGGAACGACGCTTCAAACACCCTCACATCAGCAGGTCCACGATCCAGGCTGCCCGGGCCTTGCGACCGCTGCAAGGACGCCACGGTCTGCACTTCAGCGGCCAGTACACCACCGGCTTTGACTCGCAGGAATCAGCGCTCTACTCAGCCATGAAGGTGGCCGAGTCCTTGGCCCCTGCCAGCAAGACGCTGGCCTCGCTGAAGACGCTCCTGGCCGTGCGTGGACGGGCCGGCATCTCGTACGACCTCTGATCGCAC
>DATAUP010000065.1:0-7745 GCA_036268195.1 Solirubrobacteraceae bacterium | reverse complement strand
CTGGCCGACGCCCTACGTGAGGAGTACCGCGCGATCGTCGATGCGGGGTTCCTCCTTCAGGTCGACGACGCCGTGTTGATGCACGAATGGGACTCGATGCTCTCCCGCGGACAGACCGACGAGGACTATCGCCGCTGGGCGCAACTCCGCGTCGATGCGCTCAATCACGCGCTCGAGGGTCTGCCACCGGAGCGCGTCCGCTACCACGTGTGCTGGGGGAGTTGGCACGGCCCCCACGCGTATGACCCGCCGCTGCGAGACACGGTCAACCTGGTCCTGCAGGTCAATGCCGGCTACTACGCGATGGAGCAGGCCAATCCACGCCACGAGCATGAATGGCGGGTATGGGAGGACGTGCCGCTCCCGGACGGCAAGAAGCTGATCCCGGGCGTCGTGACCCATCACACCAACGTCGTGGAGCATCCGGATCTGGTCGCGCAGCGCTTGGTCCGGCTCGCCAACGTCGTCGGTCGGGAGAACGTTCTCGCCGGGACCGATTGTGGCTTCGCCCAGGGAGCGTTCATCCACCGCGTCCACCCTGAGATCCAGTGGGCCAAGCTCGCGTCGCTCGCCCAGGGCGCGCGGCTGGCAACTCAGGAGCTGTGGGGGGCGAAGACGGCCGTGTAGGCCTCAGCGCCGGTCGACGACCGAGCTGATCGCCACGGCGCCGATGATCAGGATGCCGCGGACCACGTCCTGCCAGTAGTCCGCGACCGCGAGCAGGTCGAAGCCGTTGGTGATCATGCCCAAGATCAGGACACCGAGGACCGTGCGCCAGACCGAGCCAACGCCGCCGAAGATGCTGGTGCCGCCGAGGGCCACGCCGGCGATGGCGAGCAGCGCCAGTTGGCCGCCCAGGCCGCTCATGTCGCTTGACCCTGACCCGGTCGTCGACGCGTCGATCAGGCCGGCAAGGCCGCAGGCGGCGCCTGTGATCACGAACGTGATGATCACGGTCCGGTGAACCTTGATTCCCGAGAGCCGCGCCGCGTCGCGATTGCCGCCGACGCCGTAGAGGTGGCGACCGAACACCGTGTAGGCCAACACGAGCTGAAGGACGATGGCGACGACGGCGAAGATGATCACGGCGTACTGGACGCCGCCCACGCTGTGCTGGCCAATGAACGTGAACGCTTTGCTGGTCGGCGTGATCAGCAGTCCGCCGTGTGTCACTCCGACCGCGATGCCGCCGAAGGTGAGCGCCGACGCGAGGGTGGCGAGGAATGCGTTGATGCGCAGCTTCGTCACCAGCAACCCGTTGATGGCGCCCATGGCCGCGCCGGACAGCAGCGCGACCGGGAACGCCCACGCGATGCCCATGTGGACGGCGGCGTACGCAGCCAGCACCTCTGCCAGCACGAAGATTGACCCGAGCGAGAGGTCGAAGTTGCCGGCGATGATCGTCAAGGTCACGGCGCAGGCGGCGACGCCGATCGTCGCGTTCTGGGAGACGAGGTTGAGGAGGTTGCTCTTGGTGAGAAAGACCGACGAGGCGATCGTGAAGTAGACGAACAGCGCGACGGCGAACACGACGATGCCGTAGTCACGCACGTGTTCAGCCTTGATCCGGCGCTGCCGGCGGACGCGCGGAGCGGCGATGGTGTCGGCGCTCACCCGGTCCCCTGCCCCAACGGGGTCCGGGGCTACGGGATCGGGCGGCTGCGTGGCGCTCATGGGGTCGTGCTCCCTCCAAGGCCGAACGCGGCCTCCATCACGGCGTCCAACGGCGGGTCGGCGCCGAACTCGCGGGTGATCGAGCCAAGGCGCATCACGAGCACGCGATGGGCGAGCCCGAGGACCTCGTCGATCTCCGACGAGATCAACAGCACGGCGGTGCCCTCGGCGGCCAGGTCGTTGATCAGGCGGTGGATCGCTGCGCGCGCCGCGACGTCGACGCCGCGCGTCGGCTCGTCCAGGATCAGCACGCGCGGGTTGCGAAACAGCCAGCGGGCGAACAGCACCTTCTGCTGGTTACCGCCGGAGAGGTTCGCCACCCTCGTCGACGGGTTCGGTGGCTCGACTGACAACGAGTTCAGGAGCGAGCGCGTCTTGACCCGCTCGAGGGCGCGACGCAGGACTCCCAATCGCGAGGTCACTGCACGCAGATCCGCGAAGGTTGTGTTCGACGCCAGCGAGAGCTCCATGAACAGGCCGTCGTCCTTGCGGCTCTCGGGCAGGAACGCCATGCCGGCCACCATCGCATCCGCGGGCGAGCGGATGCGGCGCGCCGTGCCGTCGACGGCGATCGTCCCGCCATCGATCGGATCGGCGCCGGCGATCGCGCGGGCCAACTCGGAGCGGCCGCTGCCGACAAGACCGGCGAGGCCGACGATTTCACCCGCGCGGATCTGCAGCGAGATGTCCCTGAGCACGCCCTTGCGGTGCAGACCGGATACCTCCAGGAGCATCGGCGCGGTCGAGCCCTGCGGCTTCTCGAAGTGCTCCGCGTCCGCGGCGACGCCGAACATCCCGGCGACGAGGCTCGCCTCGGTCTCCTTCGACGCGGGCCCGGTCCGCACCAGGCGCCCACTGCGTAGCACCGTCACGGTGTCGGCGAGGTCGAGCACCTCGTCGAGGAAGTGGCTCACGTAGACGATCGTCCTGCCGCTCGCCCGCAGAGCGCGGATCATCTGGTGGAGCGTCTCGATCTCGACGCTCGTCAACGACGAGGTCGGCTCGTCCATCACGATCACCCGCGCCTCGCACGCGACCGCGCGCAGAATCTCGACCTTCTGCTTGTCGGCGGTGCGCAACGCGCCGACCTTGGTGTGCCCGTCGAGCTTAAAGCCCCACTGTGCGATCAGCTCTTCGTACTGAGTGCGCATCTGACGCCGGCGCACGAGCCCGGAGCGACGCGGCTCGATACCGAGGAAGACGTTCTCGATGACGCTCATCTCCGGCACCGGCGAGAGCTCCTGCGCGATCGTCGCGATCCCGTCAATGCGCGCCTCACGCGGGCTCGCGTAGCGGACCGGGCGATCGTCGATGAGCAACTGTCCGTCGTCGGGGCGGATCACGCCGCCGACGATCTTGCCGAGCGTCGACTTCCCGGCGCCGTTCGCGCCGACGAGCGCGTGCACGGTGCCTCCGGCAACCTCAACGCTGACATCGTCGAGCGCGTTGGTGCCGGAGTACCGCTTGCCGATCGAGACGAGCCGGACCGGCGCAACTGCCGTTGCACTCATCCGACTCGTACTCGAGCTGTCATCCGGCTCGTCCTCGATCTGTGAGTTGGCTGATCTGACTAACCGATCCCGCCTTCGAGCGTCCAGTCAGGCGCGTAGTTGGGGTGCGCCGTGAGGAACGCCTGGTCGATGATCGGCGGGTGGGTCGCCGCGTTGATGATGTTGACCAGGTTCGGCACCGGCTTCCCCTGCACCGCGTCGTTGAGGTACTTGATTCCCAGCAGCGACTCGGCGACCGGATACAGGCCGAGGGTGGCATACCAGGTCCCGTTCTTGACCTGGGCGACAGCCTCCTTGGCGCCACCGTAGCCGATGATCGCGATGTTCTTGCCGGGGGTGTAACCCCCGACCAGCTTCAGCGCCGTCTCGGTCCCCGCTGCCATCTGGTCGCCGAACGTGGCGAACACGTTGATGTTCTTGTTTGCGGTGAAGAACGTCTGGGCGACCTTCTGCGAAGCCGCCTGGTCATACATCCCGGGCGGCATGATCGTGAACGTGTAGTTCGGCTTGCCCTTGTAGTACGCGGTCATCGCGTTCTCACGAACGGTGTCAGTCGGGTAGTTGGCGAGCCCCGGCAGGAAGGCGATATTGCAGTGACCGCTTCCCACCTGCTTCTTGCAGGCCGCGTTCATCGCGACGATTAGGTTCGACGCCTCCGCGCCGAGCGCCTGGCCGACGGTCGTGACGAGTTGCGGGTCCGCTGTCAGCTTCTCCTGGGCCGACAATGGACCCCACGTGTAGTCGGCAGACGCGACCTTGATGCCGGCGGCGCGCGCCTTATTGATGATCGGCGTCAGTGCGACGTCATTGAGACCCCACACCCAAAAGGCCTTGTACTTGCCCGTGGTGATCGCGTCCTGGATCTGCGTGGACTGGAGCTGGGGGTTGTTGTTGGCATCGAAGGCGTCGAGCTTGATCCCCAGTGCCGCCGCCTCCTTCTGCGCGCCCTTGAGGGATGCGATCCCATACGGGCTCGGGTTGTAATAGAAGATCGCCATCCGCGTCCCCGATCCGCTCGCCGCCGATGTGCTCGACGTGGCCGCTGGTGCCGCGGCCGCGGATGTGCTTGACGATGACCCCCCGGCCGCCGCTGCGCTCGACGACGTCGACGAGGTCGACCCGCACCCGCCGATTACGGCCGCAATGATGGCTGCCACTATCGCGCCCGCGCCTGTGCGCGCGCGCCTGGACCTGAACATAGGTGCGACTCCTCCTCTCGACAACATGCCCGCGTGCCGGTCCGCGTTGAACCTTTGCCGGCTGCGCGAAGCAAACCGCTTTGACCAGCTTGCAGCAAGGCCTCGCAGGTGAAAGAGTACGTAAATCGGATCGTCGGCTACGCAATCTGGATAGCCGGCGATCGACGCCTAACATCGGCACAACAGAATGACCAGAGCTGAACGGACGACGGACGACGGGCCCGGTGCGCGACACGAGGGCGCTCTATCGAGTCGCGATCCCGTCGAGGCGAGCGCGGCCGCCGCGCTCTTCTCCCATGAGCACCGTCTGGCGACCCTGGGCGACCATCGTGATCTTACGATGAGCCTCGACGCTGCGTCGCTCGGTCCGATCAGGCTCGAGTGGCTCTCGTTCGACGCCGACACGCGGGTCGACACTGAACCACCCGCCGATGCGTACCAGGTGAACCTCGTCAGTGCTGGGCAGGCGCGCGCGTTCTGCGGGTCCGATGAGATGGTCGCTACGTTGACGAGGGGCATGGTCTTCCGGCCCGACCGGCGGAGCGGCTTCGCGGGCTGGCGCAGCCCCGGCCATATGCTCGCGATCAAGATCGACCGGCACGCGCTCGAGGACGAGCTGCAGCAGATGCTCCATCGACCGGTCACCGAGCCGATCGGCTTCGAGTTGGCGCTCGACTTCTCCCGCCGTGCCGCAGCCGACTGGAACCGGTTGGTGTGCACCCTCGCGACCGGCCTCTTCGATCACGACTCGCTCTTCCGCGAGCTCATCATGACCGCTCCGCTTGTCCACGCCATCCTCTCGGGCCTTCTCCTCAGCGCGGACCACGACCTGCGAGCACAGCTCGCCGCGCCCACACGAAGAATCGGCTCAACCACGATCCGGCGGGCCGATGAATACATCGAGCAACACGCCCACGAGCCGCTCACAGTCGCACAGGTCGCCTCGTCGGCGGGTGTCAGCATCCGCGCGCTCCAACAAGGTTTCAAACGATCGCTGGGCGCCACGCCTCACCAGATCATCCAACACACGCGCCTCGAGCGAGCTCACCACGATCTCGTCAATGCCAGCACTGACGAAGCCACCGTGGCGGGCATCGGCGCGAAATGGGGCTTCCCGCACGCTGGCCGCTTTGCGGCTCTCTATCACGCGCGGTACAACACATATCCGTCGACGACGCTGAGACGCGCCGGGGTGAAGTTGCCTGGTGGAGCAAGCTGAACAGCGATACGTCAGGCCTTCACGCTGCTCGGTGGGTCGACTGTCGGCCGGCAGGGGGCTGTTCGCACTCGCCGAGCGTTGGGTCGAGCAAGTCCTGCAGCCCCGCCGCTGCGCGATGCAGTAGGCGTGAGACCTGCATCTGTGAGCAGTTGAGCCGCCGCGCGATCTCAGTCTCCGTCATAGCCCGGTCCAGCCGCAATGTGAGCGCCTGCCGTTGGCGATCTGGGAGCGCGACGATTGCCGCCGAGACAGAGAGCGTGGTTTCGAGATCCGCGTAGTTGCGGTCCTCGGCTCCGATGCTGTCAGCGACCGCGCCGTCCTCATCGTCGCCGTGCGGGGCCGCTGGAGCGTCAAGCGAGATCGAGTAGTGAGCGGTCGCCGTCGCGATTCCGGTCAGCACGTCTTCGGTGGTGATCTCGAGCTGCTCCGCAAGCTCGGCGACGCGGGCAGGACGACCGGAACGTGCCGTGATCTCTCGTGACACCCGGTCGACTCGGAGTGCCAGCTCCTGCTCGTGAGGCGAGACGTGTATAGCCCAGCCGGTACTGCGGTAGTAGTGCTTCAGTTCGCCGATGATGCTGGGGATCGCGAACGCGCGGAACGGAATGCCGCGCGCCGGGTTGAAACGATCGATTGCCCCGAGTAGGCCCAGCGCCGCGACCTGCACGAGGTCCTCGAGTGGCTCGCGAGAGCCGAGGTAGCTACCCGCCAATTTCCGTGCGAGTGGCAGGAAGCGAGCGACCAATTCCTCGCGCGCGGCTCGATCCCTGTCCTCGCGCCAGCGAGACAACAGTGCCTGGGTGTCGCACGCCGATGCGTCGTGATGACCCACCATGAGCCTGAACCCACGGCCCCCTGTAGAGCGCGTCTGGTTGAAAGCGGTGACGCGCAGCCCGACGACCGTGCTGACGTTACTCCGAGTGTCATCGATCATCAACCCAGACACCCGCCTGGCGGTGAGCATCGGACAGGGCGCATCAGCGTGGGAACGTATGTTCGTATTTCGAGCTAGACTGCTTGGGATGTCGGTCGTCCTGCAACCATCGCTGTTTGATTCCTCGGGTGAACCGGGGGTCGCCGAGCTCGACGAGGTTGTCGAGCGCCGAACGCTGTCTGACGGCGCCTGGGTCGATTTGCGGCCGGGGTTCATCACCGCGGCCGACGAGCTCTGCGATGCGTTGGCCCGCCTCGTGCCGTGGCACGAGGAACAGATCCACATCTACGACAACACCGTGCGGGTCCCGCGGCTCGTGGCCCGCTACGCGCAGGGTGAGGCGCTGCCCCATGCGGTGGTCGGCGAGGCGCGCTCGGCGCTGAGCGCCTACTACGCCGAGGAGCTCGGCGCGCCGTTCGTCAGTGCCGGGATGTGCCTCTATCGCGACGGTCGTGACAGCGTCGCCTGGCACGGGGACCGCATCGCGCGCGAGAGCCCGCGCGACACGATGGTGGCGATCGTCTCACTCGGCGCCGCGCGGCCGTTTGCGCTACGGCCGAAGGCGGGTGGGCCGGGGCTGCGGCTCAATATCGGTCATGGCGATCTGCTGGTGATGGGTGGAAGCTGTCAGCGGACCTGGCTGCACAGCATCCCCAAGTTCGCCAGCTGTCTCGGCGCGCGCATCAGCATCCAGTTCCGCCCCGACTGGGGGCGGGACCTCAGCCCTGCAACCGGTGGCCCAACTGCACCCGTGCCGCGACGCCCGCGCCGAGCAACAGCCCCAATGCCGCCAGGTAGCAGGTGAAGAGCACCCCGGCCAGCGTCAGGAACAGCCCGACGGGAGTGCGCCCGGCGACCACGCGCAGGTAGTACCCGGCCACGGTCGGCGTGATGTTGAGGACGACGCCGCTGACCGCAGCGCCCGCCCAGGCGGCCTTCCAACGCAAGGATTGACCCGCCACGGTGTGGAAGACCGCGCCACACAGCAGCGTGGTCAAGCCCAGCGAGGTCAACGGCACGGCCACACGGATGATCACCGAGGCGATGTCCAAGCGCCGGACGAGGTTGGTGCCGGCCGTGGCCACCGCGACCATCAGCACGATCAGCACCGTTACCGCGAGGGCGACCCCGAGGTTGCGCAGCTTGCCGACCACGACGCCGAAGCCCGGCCGGGCCAGCAGCCGGTGCAGACACCGTTCGAGGACTCC
>DATAUP010000064.1:0-12162 GCA_036268195.1 Solirubrobacteraceae bacterium | reverse complement strand
GGTCTACGGAACCGAAGGTCAGGGGTTCGAATCCCTTCGGGCGCGCTCAACAGAAGGCCTGGTAATCGCTAACTTATGGCGACTATCGGGCCTCTTCTTTTGAGGCTTCGCGCGGTTTGGGTACAGTGGGTGGGTACCAGTCGGCGGATTTGATCAAAGTTTGCCGATGCCAGAACCGAAGGTTTTCGGGGGTAGATCATCGCTGCGGATCAACGACCTCACGCCCTCCCCCGCTCTAGCGGCGTTGACCGTGGTTACCGGGAGGGATCCGGCACTCATTACGACCGGCCTTACCCGCGCTAATCGATCAGGAAAGTCTCGTCAACGCAGGAGCCGTAGGTCAGCACGCAATCGTTTGGGACCAAATCGAGCTCGTGCATCGTTTCGAAAATTGTTTGAAGCGCCTTCGGCTCTATTGCTAGGTCGCAGGACACCACTTGCGTATCGAACATCTCGTTGATACCGCGCACGGCATGAGCGGGGTTAGTGTGCGTCGCACTCGCGAGTATGCGCGCTGCCGCTTGGCGCTCGTCATTCGCCCACCGCGTCGCGTCGCGGATCGCGGCGATTGCGCGTTGCGCTATATCCCGATTAGCTTCGGCCCATTGGAGATCGACACCAAGGGCGGAGAACGCATAGTCCGGGACGTAGTCGGAAGCTTTGCCAAGAATTGCGTAGCCCGACTCTTCGGCGACATAGTCGAATGGGATGAGCTGCAACGCTGCGTCGATGGTTCCCGCTTTCAGAGCCTCCCACCGGGCCGGATGTGATCCAGCCAAGACGAGTTCGTAATCGCCCGGGAACTCGAGGTGGTGCGCGCCGAGCATCGTCCTGATCATCGTCGCCGTTCCCTCGGCTAGGGAGGAAGTGCCGAGCCGCTTCCCGCGCAGTGACTCGATGCTGTCAATCGACTTTTGCGCGACTAGTGAGAGCGGCGCCCTGTTGGCGTTTCCGCCCACGAGACGCCCCGATCCACCTGCTGCTGCGTCGGCAACGAAGCCTTCCGCCGCGCCGATCGCGAGCTGACTCCGGCCCGTCAGGACCGCAGTGGTGACGCCATCAGTTGTTCCCTCGATCTTGCATATCGCCTCGACACCGCGCTCAGCGAAAAATCCGTTCTCCTGGGCGATCCAAAACGGGAAGCACAGGTAAGCGGGCGCCACAAGGCTGACTGCGATTCGGTCCATGCTCACTGCACCGTGCCTTTCTCACGTGTCGGCAGTCGGGCTTCACCAGCACGCAGTTGACTTGTCGGGTTGAGATACGGCGGTATCACGCCGCGCGCAAAACGCGCCTAGCGGTCACCGCCCGGGATCCTGCACTTGCTTCGTCGATCCGTACCCTCTACGGGCCGTCGGCCAGCGATCGACCTGCGTTACGCCCGATATTGAGCCCGCGCAACGGGATCGTACGGCTTTCTCCGCGGTGGCGCGGATCCGCGGGAAGTCGAGGTCGGCGTCGGGAGCGGTTCCAGGGCCGGGATGTGCACCCCAAACTACCGTCACCTGAGTTCCTGGCTCTGCGTACTCCTGTTCAACGAGGCTTGTCGAGAGGAACGTCCCGAGTCGGCCGAACGATGCGGTGATGTGCGTGTCGCCGACCGTCTTCCCGTCAACCTCAATGCGGTTCCGCGGCTGTGTGAGCACGTACTGGTTCTCGCCCAAGCCTGCTCTCACGTCGTCGGGCTCGAATACCAGCGTTACCTTTCGCCGGCAAATGTTGTCACGCTTGTCCATCAGCCCATCCCCGACCGATGAAGTCACGTTCATACCCGAGCTCGTACGGAGAGTAGTAGTAGTCCTCGATGTTCTACAAGAAGAAGCTTCCGTGGAAACCGCCGGCGTTGCCCTCGTATGCATGAATTGGGAGGAACTCGCGGTATCCCCGGAGTTCAGGCGGTGTAGATGGCGGCCAACATGTCTGGAATCCAGCCGCCTTCGACGGCGGCTGTGGCGTAGGCACGGCCGCCGATTTGGACCAGGCCGAGTGGCTCGCCGCCTCCACCAGTGCCTCCTTGACTGCATCTGCGTCTAGGGAACAGCAGCGAGGGTCGACAAGTGAAGACTGAGTTCGTTGCTCAACGAGCCAGCGGGGTCCTGTCAGTCGGCGAACTAGCTTCGGTCAACAAGTGCAACAGGAATTCGTCCAGCATCTCGTGTGCCTCCAGCGGGAAGACGTCGGATACGTACTGGTCGGGACGCACCAGAATCATGCAGCCGGCCGCCCTGTTCACCTTTCGCAGATCGAAGACGTCGGCCACGTCCGGGCCGGAACAGAAGATCTTCTCATAGTCGACGAGGTTGAATCGACCTTTCCTGGGAAGCAGCACCGGCGGCATGATGCTGATCGAGAGTTCGTGATGACTCTGCTGAAAGACCGCGCGGACATCGATCACGGAATCAGGATCGTCTCCGGGGGGCGTGAAGCGTGTCAGCGGCGATGCATCGGACCGCAGGAACTCACACAGCGCGCGCGCCTTGGAGTCCGGTTTCGCTGGGTCGCAACCATCGCCGAAGATGTACAGGCGCCAGGCACCGTCAGCCCGGGCGGCGTGGCCCAGCTGCACCGGCTTGGCATCCGCCAGCCGGATCACCGGCGCCGAGTGGAAACGCATGCCCACGGGGAAGCCCTCGGCCAGGTGCTGGAAGCGCGCAGCGCCTGTGATCATCGAGGGTGAGTACTTGGCTGCGACACCGGCGGTGTAGCGTGCGTGTTGGATGAAGTAGCGCTGAAACTCCTCCGTGTCAACGCCCTCGGTGTCTGTCTCCCCGGGCCGCCTGGGGGGCATGCTCAACATGCGTGACCACTCCTCATCAAAATCGATCAGCTCGCGGGCGATCCTCTGGCGCTCCTCCGAGTAGGTGTGAAGAAGCTCTGGGCGTGCGGTCTTTCGGAGCACGGCGGCCAGCTTCCACCCCAGGTTGAAAGCATCTGCCATTGACACGTTCATCCCCTGCCCAGCCTTTGCGCTGTGCGTGTGACACGCATCGCCGGCGATGAACACGCGAGGGAGCCGTGTGTCCATTGCGTCGTTCGGGACGTCGTCGAACTTGTCGCACAACCGCTGGCCGACTTCATAGACCGACCACCAGCCAACGTCTCGGACCTCGAGCGTGTATGGGTGGAGGATCCGATTGGCGACTGTGGTCAGCTGTTCGAGGGTGACGTCGCCACTCTGGAGCATCTTGTGCTCCCGATCCCTGCCAAGCTCGACGTAAACCCGAGAGAGGTACCCGCCCTCACGCGGAATCAGCACTATGGTCCCGCTGTCGGCGGACTGGATCGTGCATTTGAGACGAATATCCGGGAAGTCTGTGGAGGTAAGAACATCCATGACTCCCCATGACGCGTTCGTCGTGTCACCAACCAGCTCGCGCCCGATCGCGGTCCGGACGGCGCTGCGGGCGCCATCGCACCCGATGACGTACCGGGCACGGATGGTTGACGTGTTCCCTGTCTCCTCGCCGCTTTGTAGATGGCGCAAGGTAACCGTAACCGGATATTCCGCCTCCGTGCTGGTGTCGATCGTGACCCCGCTTGCGTGCAAGCCATAGAACGGTGTAAGCCGGCTGGAGGAGCGCTCCATATGTTCAAGCAAGTAAGCGAGCATGCGCGCCTGATTGACGATCACGTGCGGAAACTCTGAAAGTCCCGCGTCAGTGTCACGGACACGTCCGCTGCGCTTGATCCTGGTCCGATCCTCCGGATCCGGCTGCCAGAAACAGACCTCGTTGACCCAATACGCTTCGTCGACCAGACGGCTTGCCAATCCGAACGCTTCGAACATCTCGACCGTGCGGCATGCCACCCCGTCGGCCTGCCCGACCTGGAGCGGAACGTCCCGGCGGTCGACGACCACAGTCTTGATTTCCGGGAAGCGCGCCAGCTGTGAGGCCAGAATCAGTCCGGCAGGTCCGCACCCGACGATGAGAACGTCGGCGTCTTTAGGCAAAGTCGCCGAACGTCCTGCCACGGACGGGTGCGGCTCCTCCACAAGTGGATCACCGGTCTGATAGCCGTTCAGATAAAACTGCACCTTCTCTCCTTCTACGAGGAGGCGACGAAGATCCGCCGGCGCCGCCCTTTCACCGGTAGGCGGCGCGGATACGGCGAGCGTACTCGGGCAGGTCCATGTCGATCAGATTCCAGCGCGCGACCTGATGCAGGAGGAAGTGGTTGACGCCCATCTTCGACAGCGCACCGACGTCGCCGGCCAGGAATGCCCGTGTCTCCTCGTCTGACAATGGTGGCTGGGCGGCTGCTACCGCCTCCGCCGGTTGCGTGCGCAGTTGCTCGCGCAGCTCCGGCTCCTGCACGATGCGGTAACAGAGCTTGTTGACGGCGTAGACGCTCATAAATCTCCTCCATTCCCGTTCGACCACACACCGTAGGCGTGGCCCCACTCACGTTGCGCCTCCAGGTAGTCGGGGCGAGTCGGCTCTCCGAGCACACCCAGCATCGTCAGCCAGAGGAGCGTCTCGCCGCCGGCGTTGCCGGCTTCAGCGAGTTGCTCGGCGGTGGCGGAGGCCAGCAGCTGCTCCCACTCCGCATGCTCGAGGTGGCGCAGTATCTGGTCCATCCACTCCGGTGCAGGCACGCCGGTGTGGCTCGTTTCACTCATTCGCGGGCCCCCGATCTCCAACGCGAAGCTTCCAGTCGCCAGCACCATGATGCGCTGACCGCCCGGCTCCTGTTCGAGCGCCGTCCGGATGGCCTGTCCGAATTCGAAGCAGCGCGCGGCGCTGGGGAGCGGAGGCAGAAAGGCCGAGACAAACACCGGCACGATCGGGATCGAGGTGTCCTCGACAACGAAGTTCAGCGGGATCGTGAACGGGTGGTCTGGGCGGAACTCTTGGGTCTGGCCCACATCGAAACCGGCGTCCACGAGCTTGGTTTGGAGCGACCTGGCAAGCTGGGAATCGATCGGCATCTCCCGCTGGGGCAGCTCGTAGTCGACCGGGCCGGTGGCGGACTCGCCGACGCCGATCGTGAAGATCGGGATGCTCGTGACGTAGAAGTTGTTGTAGTGGTCCGCCGTGATGAACACGATTACGTCGGGGCGCAACTGCTTCACCCGTTGCGCAACGTCACCGTAAAGGCGACGAAGCTCGCGGCCGAGCTCGTTGTCCTGCTGGGCAGCGATTGGGAAGTGCGGTGTGTGCGGCACCGCCACGGCGCCGACGATCTCTGACATAGATATCTCCTCCTGGGAAGGCCAAAGCCTATGTCCATTATTATCATTTTCATGAACCACGTGTAGCGTGGTGAATTGACCTACGAGGAGTGGAGACAAGAGCATGAGCTTTGACGAGCCGTCCGTACCAGTGGGCGAGCGCCCGCAGATCCGCTGGGGCAGCGACGCGTTGGCAGAGTTGCTGTCAGCGCTCGATCTCCCCTACCTGGCGCTGAACCCCGGCGCGAGCTATCGCGGCCTTCACGACAGCCTCGTGAACTACGGCGGCAACCAGGCTCCGACGATGGTTCTGTGCCTGCATGAGGAGCACGCGGTCGCCGTTGCCCACGGCTATGCGAAGGTCACCGAATGTCCGCTGGCCGTGGCGCTGCACTCCAACGTCGGCTTGATGCACGCCGCGATGGCGCTTTACAACGCCTTCTGCGACCGCGTGCCGATGCTCGTGCTGGGTGCCACCGGCCCGGTCGACGCCGCCGAGCGGCGCCCCTGGATCGACTGGATACATACCTCGGCAGACCAAGGCGCCGTGATCCGCTCATACATCAAGTGGGACGACCAGCCGGCCTCGGTCGCGGCGGCGCTCGAATCGCTGCTGCGCGGAAATGCGCTCACGCGCGCCTATCCGCGGGCACCGGTGTACGTGAACCTCGACGCCGCCCTGCAGGAGGAGGAGCTGGCGGTGGTGCCGCCGATCCCGGATCCGGTCCGCTTCCAGCCACCGACGACTCCCTGGCCGGGTGGCTCTTCGCTGTACCAAGCCCTGGCACTGCTGACCAGTGCCGAGCGTCCCGTGATCCTTGTTGGTCGGGTGGGACGCAGCAAGCAGGCCTGGGATCAGCGCGTGGCGCTGGCCGAGTGGCTCGGCGCGGCTGTCGTCTGCGATCTTAAGTCCGGCGCTGGCTTCCCGACTGAGCACCCGCTCACCGCGGCGGCGCCCGCCACCTTCCTGAACGAGCATGCAGGCTCCGTGATCCGCGCGGCCGACGTGGTGCTCAGCCTCGATTGGACCGACCTCGGCGGCACCGTGCGCCTGGCCGCCGGAACGGGAACGGTCGACGCGCGCGTGGTCTCTGTGACTAATGACCACGTGCTGCACAACGGCTGGTCGAAGGATCACTTCGAGCTGCCCGCCGTCGACGTCCACGTGCCGGCGCACCCCGATGACTTCGTGCGCGTCGCAGTGGAGCGCTTGCAGGAAGCCGGGCCCGCGCGACAGCCATGGAGCGAGCCGTTCGTGGCGCCGGCAGCGGAGCCCGGGGAAGACCTGACGGTTCGCGATATCGCGACAGCGATGCGCACCGAGTTCAGCGGGCAGGAGATCTGCCTGGTACGCCTACCGCTGGGATGGGACGGCGCCGATCTACACGTCGAGCATCCGCTCGATTACCTCGGACAGGACGGCGGCGCCGGAATCGGCTCCGGGCCAGGGATGGCGGTTGGCGCCGCGCTCGCACTGCGCGGGAGCGGCCGGATTCCGGTGGCGGTGCTTGGCGACGGGGACTTTCTAATGGGCGCCACCGCGCTCTGGACGGCGGCGCACTACGAGCTGCCGCTGCTTGTGATCGTCGCCAACAATCGCTCCTTCTTCAATGATGAAGTTCATCAGGAGCGCGTGGCGAGGGTGCGCGACAGGCCGGTGGAGAATCGGTGGGTCGGGCAGCACATCCGCAATCCAGACCCAGATCTCGCGGTCGTCGCGGAGGGTCTGGGGCTGGTCGGGCACGGCCCCGTCTCGGATGCCGAGGAGCTGGGGCGCGTGTTGCGCGCGGCAATCGCACAGGTCGCCGAAGGAGCCACCGTCGTGGTCGACGTGCGCGTGGTGCCGCACGGGTACCCGGGCGGCCCCGCCGTGGCGCGGGCGGGGCAGCAGACCGCCGCGAGTCAGTAGCCGGCAGCGCGGGCGCTCGCCGCGAGCGCCCTCCAGACCATCTCGTCCTGGAAGGCCGAGCCGAGATCTGGCAATTCGGCCAGATCTTCGGCCGGAATCTCTGCGGAGCTGGCGCCGAGCAGCGCCAGCTCCCGCGTGACGCTAGTCAGGACGTCGAGGTTGACCGCGCGGACCACTGCCTGCGGCACGTTCGCGCCGGTCACGGTGACCCCGTGGCCACGCATGATGCAGAACGGCCTGTCCCCCATCGCGGCGTCCACCTCCTGCGCGAGCTCGGGTCTGGTGATCAGCACCGAACGTTCGTAGATCGGGACGCCGCCGAGCGCCATGTGCAGGGCCGGAATGTTGAACGAGCCGAAGACGGGACGCAGCGGCAGCTCCGCCAGCGCGACGATCAGCGCTGCCGGAGGGTGCGCATGGACAACGGCGCCAACCTCTGGTCGCAGACGCATGATCTCGCCGTGAATGGGCCACTCGTTCGGCGGCTTCCAGCCTTCGAGGTCCTCCAGCGGCGTGCCGTCGAGACCGATCAGCCGGACGTCTCTGGCGCTGCTGAAACGCAAGCCGGCCTCCTCGGGCCCCCGGCAACGCAGCAGCATGCCCTCGCCGAACCGCATCGAGACGTGACCAAGCACCCCCTCAACCAGGCCGCGGTGCTCGAGCACGCGGCACGCCTCCGCGATCTGCTCGCGGGCGTATTGGCTCTGCGAATTTTCGCGCACGCACCCCCCTATTCATTGTTATCTTTTCCGCATATGACTATCAAAGATGGAGTACCGACGACGCGACTTGGTCGCACCGGCCTCGAGGTCCCACCGATCTGTCTGGGTACGAACGTGTTTGGCTGGACTGCCGATCAGCGAGAGTCTTTCGAGGTACTAGACGCCTTCATGGCCGGTGGCGGACTCCTGCTCGACACCGCTGATTCGTACTCCGCGTTCGTGCCAGGAAACAAGGGCGGCGAGTCAGAGACGATCATCGGCAACTGGCTGAAGTCGCGAGGCAAGCGCGGCGACGTGCTGATCGCAACTAAGGTTGGGCGCGCGCCGGGTGTCGAGGGCCTCGCGCCGGCAACCATCAAGCGCGCGGTGGAGGCGTCGCTGCAACGTCTGCAGACCGACTACATCGACCTCTACTACGCGCACGCAGACGATCCCGACACGCCACTGGAGGACACCCTCGCCACGTTCGACGAACTCGTGCGCAGTGGCAAGGTACGCCATATCGCCGCGTCCAACTTCTCGGCAGCCAGGTTGCGTGAGGCGCTCGATGTCTCCGCTGCCGCGGGATTCGTCCGTTACGAGGTGGTACAGCCGCACTACAACTTGCTCGAGCGCGACGACTACGAGGGCGCGCTCGCGGACCTCTGCGTCGCAGAAGAGCTCTCATGCCTGCCGTACTTCGCGTTGGCGAAGGGCTTTCTCACGGGCAAATACCGTGCATCCGCGGACATCACCGAGAGCCGACGCGCGCAACAGGCCTCCGAATATCTGAACCCGCGCGGGCTGGCGGTGCTCGAGGCGCTCGACGAGATCGCGCTAGCTCACGACACGACCCCCGCAACCGTGGCGCTGTCCTGGCTGCTCGCACGCCCCGCCGTTTCGGCTCCGATCGCAAGCGCCCGCAATAGCGACCAGCTCGCGGCAATCCTGGACGTCCTGGACGTGCGCCTGAGCGACGCCGAGGTGGAGCAACTCGCGGACGCCGGCGGCCAGCAGACTGAGACGGCGACATGAGCTACAAGGCACTCGACGCCTCGCGACTCTCGCGTGCCGAGGCGGTGGCCCGGGCAATCGAGACCGAAATCTCGTCCGGGCACATCTTCGCCGGGGAGTCGCTCGGCACCAAGGACGAGCTCAAGCAGCGGTTCGGCGTTGCCGTTGCGACTATCAACGAGGCGATGAAGCTGCTGGGCGCCCGAGGACTGATCGAGGCACGACCCGGGCCTGGAGGCGGCGTATTCGTCCGCCCCGTCACGCATCACCACGCCGGGCCGATGATTATGGACTTTGAATGGTCCGCCGCCACGATGGCCGACTACCACGAGGTGCGAGACGCGCTCGAGCCGATCATCTTCCGGCACGCCGCGGAGTGGCACAGCGACGAGGACATCGCGAAGCTGTCGGAGATCGTCGGCCGGATGGAGACCGACCTGGACGACCCTCCCACCTACCTGAAGGAGAACAGCAACTTCCACCGCTACATCGCTTCAATCAGCCCAAACAAGCCGCTGCGCAGCCTGTACGTGACGGTGCTCGACTTCTTCGGTGGGGCGCTCGATACCGATGAGCTCCCAGCGCGCCTACACAGGAAGAATGCCGAGGTCCACCGTGAGCTGGTCGAGGCGCTTAGTTCACGCGATCCCAAGCGCCTGCGCGCAGCAATCCGCACGCACGACCGGCATCGGCGTGCCTTCGGCCTAGCGCAACCCGACAGCGGTCGAGCATGACTGGTTCTCCGCGCAACGTCCGGTTGACGCTCGCCATCAACGACTCCGACCAGGTTCGAGACGTGCTGAGCGGAGTCGTGCCGGTCGACGGCGTTGACCTAACTCCCCTGATCCTGGAGGCCGAGGAGATCTTCTTCCGCTTCTCGCGCAGTCGCGAATGGGAGATCACCGAGCTTTCGATGGGCAAGTACACGACGCTGCGCGCGCGCGGCGACGACTCGGTCGTGGCTATTCCGGTCTTTCCCTCGCGCTCGTTCCGCCATTCCGCGATCTACATCCGGCCCGACGGCCCGCGGGACGCCCCGCAGGCGCTCGCGGGGACTCGCATAGGCATCCCGGAGTGGTCCGTCACGGCAACCGTCTACGCACGGGCTCTGCTTGCACACGAATACGGAGTCCGGCTGGAGGACATCGAGTGGGTCCAGGGCGGCACCAACGAGCCAGGCCGGGTCGAGGGTATCGAGATAAAGCCACCACCGGGAATGACGATCGTCCCCGAGCGCGGGCGCTCGTTGAGCGAGTTGCTGATCGACGGCGAAATCTCGGCGATCATCGCGCCGCACGCGCCCGACGCGTTCCTCGATCGCTCCGGCCGCATCGTACGTCTGTTCTCCGATCCCCAAGCGGCCGAGGAGGAGTACTACCGCCGCACCGGGATCTACCCGATCATGCACGTCGTGGCGTTGCGCGGCGATGCATACCGAGACTACCCGTGGGTGGCCGCCAACCTGCTGAAGGCGTTCACGGTCGCCAAGGACCGCAGCCTTGCCCGCATCCGCGACGCCAACGTCCCGCGCTCGCCGCTGCCATGGATGGCCGCGCGCGCGCTCGCAGCCGAGGAGCTATTCGGAGACGACCTGTGGCCCTCTGGGGTAGACGCCAACCGGCCGACGCTCGTAGCGTTCCTGCAGTACATGCATGAGCAGGGGCTGTGTGACCGCGTGCTCACACCAGAGGAGTTGTTCGCGTCCGAGACGCTCTCCAGCTTCCGCGTCTAGGACCATCACCGCCGCACGGATCCAGGCCGGGCCGACGCATAAACCAATGTAATCATTGTAGCCTTCATTCCTGTTCAAGCTCGCATGCGCGAGCATCAGGCTTACCAGGAGGAGAAACGAATGGCAGCCACGACGAGTGACGACGTGCGGCCGATCACGATCGATGGTGAGCAACGGCTCGCGCGATCCGGCGAGACCATCAGCGCCGTAAACCCAGCCACCGGTGAGGCGATCGCGCGCTTTCCTCGAGGCACAGCCGAGGATGTTGCGGACGCGGTCGCGGCCGCCAAGCGCGCGCAGCCGGCGTGGCGCGATTCCGGTCCGCTCGCGCGCGCAGCGGCCGTCCGCAAACTGGCCGACGTGATCGAGGAGCACGCCGAAGAGCTGGCCCTACTCGATGTCCGCGACAACGGCAGCCCGATCCGTGAGATGCGCCGTGACGCATTCACCGCCGCCAACCAGCTCAGGTACTTTGCCGGACTGGCGCTGGAGCTGCGAGGAGAGACGATCCCGTCGACGCCAGAGCGGCTCAACTACACGCTGCTCCAACCGTTCGGTGTCGTCGGCCGGATCATCCCCTTCAACCATCCGTTCATGTTCGCGGGCGGAAAGATCGCGGCCCCGCTGATTGCCGGCAACACGACGGTGATCAAGCCCTCGGAGCACACCTCGCTGTCGGCGATCAGACTCGGCGAGCTCGCCACGGGCGTGTTGCCCGACGGCGTCCTCAACGTCGTCACGGGAGTCGGCCAGGAGGCAGGCGATGCGCTCGTCACGCACACGGATGTGCGCAGGCTGGCGTTCATCGGCTCGGCTGAGATCGGCCGCTCGATTCAGCAGCGGGCAGCCACCGAGGTGGTCAAGACGGTCACACTCGAGCTCGGCGGCAAGAACCCGATTGCGATCTTCCCCGACGCCGACCTCGAGCTAGCGATCGACGGCGCGCTGCGCGGGATGAACTTCACCTGGCAGGGCCAGTCGTGCGGGTCGACCTCGCGGTTGCTGGTGCATGAGAGCATCCGCGCCGAGTTCGTCGAGCGGCTGGCGGCACGGATGGAGGCGCTCAAGTCGGGTATGCCGGATGACGAGGCCACGGACACAGGCGCGATCGTGCATCGCCGTCAGTACGAGAAGGTCGTCAGCTACCTCGAGATTGGTCGCAGCGAGGGCGCCCGCGTGGTTGTCGGCGGCGGTCCGGTCGCCGACGCCGAGCTGCAGAACGGGATGTTCATCCGCCCGACGCTGTTCGAGAACGTGTCTCCCAGCTCGCGTCTCGCCCAGGAGGAGATCTTCGGCCCGGTGCTGGCTGTTATCCCGTTCGCGACGTACGACGAGGCGGTCGCGATCTCCAACGGCGTCTCCTACGGCCTCACCGCGAGCGTCTTCACTGGCGACCTCGGCGTGGCCCACCGGTTCGCTTCAGACGTCGAGGCCGGTTACGTTTGGGTCAACGACGCCTCGACGCATTTCCCCGGCGCTCCCTACGGCGGCTTCAAGGACTCAGGCGTCGGGCGCGAGGAGAGCTTTGACGAGCTCGCTTCCTACGCGCAGATCAAGAACGTCAACGTGCGCTACAGCCAGAGCTGACGGAAACCCGGCGGTGGTGGGCCCAGGCCCCCCCCCCCGGGGGGGG
>DATAUP010000063.1:0-8451 GCA_036268195.1 Solirubrobacteraceae bacterium | reverse complement strand
CACCCGTGGGTGGAGACCAAAGATCGACCCGCTCCGCCCACGAGCCGATGACGGCCACTTGCGCGGGTCTTATCGTTCGTCGCAGCATGAGAACTGTTCAGCGACGCATCGTCGGCTGGCTGACCAGAGGCGTGGAGGGGAAGCCTCACGCTGCGCCGATCGAGGCGGCGGTGCTGCGCAGCATCGGGTCCGCATGGTTGATCGCGGTGTTCGTGGTGACCTTCACCACGCACCCGCACCCCGGCCTGCACGGTCGTGGGCTGATCGTGCTCCTCGGGTTCGCGCTGCTGCTCGGCAGCAGCCTCGCCTCACAGCCACGGTGGACAGGGCCTCCGGGCACCATGGCAATCACCGGCAGCGAGCACCGCACGGTCCTGGCGCTGCTCGGCGTAACCGCAGGCGCAGCCGTGCTGGCGCTCGTGCAGCCGAACGGGATCTGGCTGGCTGGGCCGTACTTCGTCGCGATCATCGCCGCGACCAGGCTGAGCCGCCGCTCTGGCGCGCTGATGCTTGTGGTCGGAATCGCGCCGTTCACGATCGGCGCGCTGATCAAGGGCGACCTCGGCACGGCGCTGTCTGCTTCGGTCGGGGTCGCGCCCTGGTATCTGATCCTGCGGCTGATGCGACTGTTGGGCGAGCGCAACCGGGCGCTCGACGTCTCGCGCGCGGCTGAGGCGGACGCCGCAGTCATCGCCGAGCGCAGCCGGATCGCGCGCGAGCTGCATGACGTGCTCGCACACTCACTGTCGGCGCTCGCGTTGCAGCTGGAGTCGACGCGCCTGCTGGCACGCGACCGGGACGTCGATCCCGAGATCGCGCGTGCGATCGACCAGGCGCACAGCCTCGCGGCTAGCGGGCTCGACGACGCCCGCCGCGCGATCGCAGCGGCTCGTGGCGACGAGCTGCCTGGCCCGGAGCGGCTCGAGGCATTGGCGGGCGCGTTCGGCGATCAGAGCGGGGTGCCGGTCGCCGTCGAGGTGCACGGTGAGCCGCGCGAGCTGGCGCCGGACGCGCGGCTCGCCGTCTACCGCACGGCTCAGGAGGCGCTGACGAACGTGCGCCGCCACGCGGCCGCGGAGCGGGTGCGGGTCTGCCTCGACTTCCTCGCCGACCACACCGTGCTCGTGGTCGAGGATCACAGCGCCGCAGGTACGCCACCGCCGGTGCAACCGGATATCACGGACAGCGCCGGCGGCTATGGGCTCACCGGCATGCGCGAGCGCGCGAAGCTGCTCGGCGGCGAACTGGTGGCGTCGCCGACGGTCGACGGCTTCCGCGTGGAGTTACGGCTGCCGGCGTGAGCGTTCGCGTCCTGCTGGCCGACGACCAGCGCCTGGTACGAGAGAGCCTGGGCACGATGCTCGAGCTGCTGGAAGGGATTGAGCTGGTCGGCAGCGCGGCCGACGGCGGCGAGGCCGTGAGCCTGGCTGCGGAGCTGCATCCAGACATAGTGCTGATGGACCTGCGGATGCCGGGAGTCGATGGGATCGAGGCGACGCGGGTGCTGCGCGGACGGATGCCCGAGATCGGCGTGATCGCGCTGACCACGTACGCGGACGACGAGAGCGTGCTCGGGGCGTTGCGAGCAGGTGCCCGCGGCTTCCTCACCAAGGATGCATCGAGCGAGGACATCCGGGCGGCGATCCTTTGCGTGGCCTCGGGCTCGGCCACGATCGACCCAGCCGTCCAACACCATGTGGTGGCGGCGCTGGCCAGCGGGCCAGCGCCGCCGGAACCAGCTGCGCCGGGGCTGCCCGACGAGCTGACGCCGCGTGAGGCGGAGGTGCTCGTGCTGATCGCGGCGGGCCTGGCCAACTTCGAGATCGCGGAGCGGCTGCACGTCAGCCCGACGACCGTCAAGTCCCACATCAACCACCTGTTCGCCAAGGCCGGGATCCGCGATCGCGCCCAGGCTGTGAACTACGCGTACAGGACTGGCCTCGCGCAGCCCCCCGGTTAGCGGCTCAGTGGGCGGCGGCGCCAAGCAGCACCGCGCCGGTCAGGGCGACGGCGACGCCCGTGAGTTGCACGCGCGTCGCGCGGTGGCCGCGCAACACACGGCCGAGCGCGATCGTGGTGATCGGGTACAACGACGCGATCGCCGAGACGATGCTCAGTACGCCGCGGTGTGAGGCGGTGATGTAGGCGACGTCGCCGCAAGTGCCCGCGACCGCGATCAGCACGATCGTCGCGAGCCTGCGACGCGCCAGCAGGGCTTGGGCCGACGAGCCGGCGTCGGCTCGCGGTGAGCGAGCGGCGAAGACTGCCGCGACCAGGCCGGCGACGACGGCCGTGCTCGCGTGCTCGGTGGCCGTGACCCAGTACGGGTCGAGGCGGCCGGCGGCATGCAGCAGGGTGAGCGTGGCGCCGACGCTGAGGGCGGCGGCGAGGCGGACCGCCGTATCGCGTCCGAGCATGCTCGGGCAGGAGGCGGCGGCGTTCGGCGTGGTCCGCGTGCTGATCGCGCTGCCGAGCAACGCACAGACCAGGCCGATCGTGATCACCGCGCCGAGCGGGTCCCCGCCGATCACGCCGATCGCGACCGCGGTCGCGGCGCCGAGCGCCCCCACGGGGGCGGTCACGAACGCGCTGCCACGGCTGAGCGCCCGGTAGACGAGGCCGAGCTCTAGCGTCGTCGACAGTCCCGCCGCGACGGCGAGCAGCATCCGCGGCGACGTTGGTAGCGGGGCGCCCCGAGCGAGCAGCGCCGGCAGCAACAGGACCAGTCCGAGCAGCTCGGAGACGGCCACGATCGCGAAGACCGGGGCGTCGCGCTGCGCGACATAGCCCCCGGAGTAGTCCGATACGCCCCAGCCGAGCGCGGCCGCGAGGGCTCCGAGGATCACCATGACGACCGCTGCCTCCTCGCGACTCGGGGATCCTGTTCCGGCAAAATAGCTTTCACCAGAGCAATAGTACCAGTAATCCCGCTTTTGCTGGTACGATCGTCAGGGTGCAGTCAATTGCAGAACTCCCATTCGTCGGCGGTCATGTCGCGCTCGACTTCGTCAACACGGCCGAGGAGCGCGGTCACCCGCAGGCCGAGGATTGCCTCAATAGTCCGGCGGACCTGCGCCTCTGGGGCGAGCGCTACGGCCTGCTCGCCACAGCCACAGCCACAGCGGCAGCGGGCGACGCCGACGCCGACGCCGACGCCGACGAGTTTGAGCGTGCGATCACAGCGCGCGAGCTGCTCTACGCGCTGTTCCTGGAATACACGCGCGGCGAGCAGCCCTCGGAGGCGCAGTTGGCTGAGCTGGCCCAGCTGGCGGCCGCAGCCCACGAAGCCGGAAGCCTCAGCGTTGACGACGGCCGCGTGGCGTGGCAGTGGAGTGAGACGGACCTCGCCAGCGTCCGCCACACCGTCGTGGCCCACGCGGTCGAACTGCTCGGTGACGTTCCCGCCGCGCGCCTCAAGCAGTGTCCTGGAGACCACTGCGGCTGGCTCTTCCTCGACACGACCAAGCGCGGCAACCGCCGCTGGTGCTCGATGCGCGAGTGCGGCCAGGAAGCGAAGGACGCGCAGCGCCGAGCGCGGCGCCACGCCGGTGCCGGCACGCGCCGGTCGGACTGATCAGGCGCCGGCCGAGCGCAGCAGGCGCACGCGGTCACCCAGCCCGAGCTCGACGCGCCCACCACTCATGCCATTGGCTGTGTCGGATCGACGCCCAGGTAATGATCGGAGCGGAAGAGCGCATCCATCAGTGAGTCCCAATTCCGGTAGGTTAGTTAGAGAACGAAGTAATTCTTATCGATCTGAGGAGACAGGCGCGAGGATGAGACTGGAAGGCAAGGCGGCGCTGGTCACCGGCGCGGCGGGCGGGATCGGGCTGGCCGTGGTGCAGCGCTTCGCTCGTGAGGGCGCCCGTGTGACAGCTGTCGACCTCGATCCCGAGCGCGTACGCGACGCAGTCAAGGGGATCCCGAACGTTCAGGCCATCGGCGCTGACGTGACCGACAGCGCCTCCGTCGACGCTGCGTTCGCCGTGCACGACCAAAGCTATGGCGCGCTCGAGGTAGTCGTCACCGCCGCCGGCGTGAGCGGGGCGCGCGGTAAGGGCTGGGAGGTCGGCGACGAGACGATCGACGACAGCATCAACGACCTTGAGAACATCTCCGACGCCGAATTCGCCTCCGTCGTCGACGTCAACCTGGCCGGCACGTTCTACTGCCTGCGTGCCGCCGTCAGGCGCATGCGCCCGCGAGGCGATGGCGGTTCGATCATCACGATCTCGAGCGTCGGCGCACTCATCAACTTCCCGTTGCCCGCTCCCTATGCCGCCTCCAAGGCGGGCGTTCTCGGCCTCACGCGGGTCGCCGCCGCACGTCTCGCGCCCGATGACATCCGCGTCAACGCGGTGGCGCCTGGCGGCACCGAGACGTCGATGCTGCCGCCGCCAGGCTCGCCGATGCGCGAGGGTGCGATGGCACTGCAGCCGATCAAGCGCGCCGCCTCCCCGGAGGAGATGGCCAACACGATTCTGTTCCTCGCCAGCGACGAGGCGGCATTCATCACCGGACAGACGATCAGCCCCAACGGCGGGGCACACATGTGAGGGACAACCGATGCGTCAGCTGACAGGGAAAGTCGCGGTTGTGACTGGTGCCGCGAGCGGCATCGGACGGGCGATGGCGCGCGCCTTCGCGCTCGAGGGCATGCGGGTCGTGCTCGCCGACATCGACGAGGCGCCGCTGCAGGCGGCAGTGGACGAACTCGTCGCCGGTGGCGCCGTGGCGATCAGCGTGCCAACCGACGTGTCAAAGGGCGATGCGGTCGAGTCGCTGGCGTCTCGCACGCTCGCCGAGTTCGGCGCCGTGCACGTGGTCTGCAACAACGCGGGCGTCGAAACAGGTCGGCCCTTTGCAGAGATTCCCGTTGCCGCCTGGGAGTGGGTGCTCGGCGTCAACCTGTGGGGTGTCGTCCACGGGTGCCGGGTGTTCCTGCCGCTGCTTCGCGAGCAGGGTGAGGGCCACATCGTGAACACAGGGTCAGTGGGCTCGTTCGCGGCGGAGGCGCCGACGTTCGCGCCGTACGTGACCACAAAGTTCGCGATCCTCGGCCTGACCGAGAGCCTCGACGCCGAGCTGCGAGCCGACGGCGGGCGGATCGGCATCTCCCTGCTCGCGCCCGGAGTCGTGCGCACGCAACTCCCACGCGCCGAGCGGCTGCGCCCCGCCGGCGTCCCCTACACGCTCGACGAGCCGGCCCGCAAGGCCGTGATCGAGACGATGGAGAAGCTGGTCGCCACCGAGGCGATGGAGCCCGACATCGTCGGCGCGATGGTCGTTGACGCGATTCGCGAGGACCGCTTCTTCGTGCTCCCCCATCCGGAGATGGCGATCAGCTCGGTGCGCAACCGGCTCGAGTGGATGGAGACGGGCGTCAAGCCGGGCGACGTCGCGACACTCAGCATCGGCCACGTCATGGGCGATGTCGGTGGTGATGCGTCCCGGCCGCGGACATGAGATAGTAAGACTTCTCAGTACCCAAGAGGGAGGGGAAATGGAGCGATACGAGCCCAAGAACATCTTCACGTGGATCGACGCGTTCATCGCCGAGACCACGAGTCCACACCATCTCGCGATTCTCAAGAACTACAGACGCCACGGGATCTTCGAGGTCACGGGCAACTGGGAGTGGATCCTGACGCCGGAGATGACCGTCGACGACCCGCACTATCGGATCAATCTCGGCGGCGGCACGCTCGTCCTCGACGGCAAGGAAGCGGTCGGCGAGTTCTACGAAGGGCTCAAGCAGACAGGGCTGATGTCGACCTTCGGACCGATCCGCGAGCAGTTCCTCGTCGGTGACTGGGGACTCGCATCACACGGCCTCTGGGGACACCAGATCCCGGGCGCCGTCGCGATCGAACAGGGGCACGAGATCGATGATCCCAACGCCTTCTACAACGTCACGGTGCTGCAGGCGACGGTCTGGCACTACACGCCGGACGCGCGGCTGATCGGCGAGCACATCTTCGAGGACCCTGGCAGCCGTACGATCGAGAAGCTCGATCCCGCCGACGTGCTCACACCGGACGAGGCGATGGAGCCGATCCTGAAGCTGCTCGCGGATGAGCTCGAGCGCGAGCCGCTTCCGACGGCGCGATGAGGGTCGCACACTCCTGCTACCGCGTAACCGATCTCGACCGTTCCCTCGCCTTCTACGCACTGCTCGGATTCGAGGAGGAGGTGCGGCTGCCGCTGCACGACAGCAGCGGCTGGGCGTCCTTCATCCGTCTTCCCGGTGATAGCGAGCCAAGGGTCGAGCTCTGGTTCATGCCGGGCAGCGGTTCGCACGAACCCGGCGCCGGCTACGGGCACATAGGCGTGGCTGTAGACGACCTTGATGCACTCCTGGGCGAGCTGTCCGAAAAGGGGATTGCGCCGCTGATGGAGCCGTTCAAGCCGCATCCGGACGGACCCACGCGGCTGGCGTTCATCAGCGACCCCGACGGCTACGAGGTCGAGCTCCTCGAGCACTACCCCTACTAGCGGGGAGCGGGTTGCGCGTAGACCGCGCAACCCGCTCCCCCCGAGGCTAGGCCTCAGGAGACCGCTGCGAACGCGATTCCGACTGGGTCGTCGCCGAGGCCGATCTCGAAAGAGGCGGTCACGGTGTTCGTCGACGGGTTGATCACCGCCAGCGAGCTCGAGCTGTTGCACGCGACCCACAGCGTGTCGTCGCCGGGGTTGAGAGCGATCGCTCCCGGCTGGTGGTGCAGCTGGCTGTAGGGCGAGGCCGGGACCACCAGGTTCGCGGCCTGGAAAGCCGGCAGTGCGATTCGCGTCTTCGGGCGCCGGGTGGCGACGTTGATCACCGAAATGGTGTCGTCGTTGGTGTTGGTCACGTAAGCACTGGCACCATCGGCGCCGAAGGCAATGCTCCAGGGCGTCCGGCCGACAGGGATCGCGTCCTCACCGCGTAGTGAGCCGGCGCTCAGTACGACGACCTGATCGTTCTCGGAGTCGGCGACCCAGAGCTGCGTGCCGTCGGGTGAGAACACAACTCCGTGCGGGTTGTGGAAGTCGACCCGCGACTTCGTGACGTTGCCGTCGCTCGTGGCGATCTCGAAGATGCCGTCGGCGCAGGAGACCGCCACGCGTGACCCGTCGGGCGAGACGGCCACAACCTGCGGTGCCTCGCCGACCTCGATCGTGTTCGTGACCGCGTAGGTCGCCGTGTCGATCACGGACACCGTCTGCGAGCCGCCCTTGCCAGTGTTCGGGCCGGTGTTGGCGACGTAGGCGGTTGACCCGTCCGGAGTGATCGCGATCCCGTGCGGATAGATGCCGACGACGATCGTCTGGGCCACCTTCTTGGTCGACGGATTGAACACGCTGACCGTGTTCGTGCCGGACTCCGTCACCCAGACCTCGATGTTGGCCAGACTCGAGGAGCTGGCGGGAGTTACCGCCACCCCGTACGGGTTCGTCGTGCCGCTCGTGATCGCCGAGGACAGCGCCTGCGTGGATGCGTCCGCAATTGCGACATTGCCGCCGACGATGCCGGGGACGAATGCGTAGATCGTGCCTGCCACATCCGGGACTGTGTGGTTCTCGACCGACGCGATCCTGCCGAGGAACACCTTGTCGGAGTCGCCCTCCACGAAGTCGCTGCGGTGAGTTGTGCGATTCTCGACGTAGCGGCTCGTCGTCAGCGGCAGCGCCTTGTGATTGAGCCGCGACTTGATCAGCTCGCGCGATTGCGGACGCCACGGCAGCCGCGGGCGAGTCGTCTCCTGCACCGGCGGCGTCTGGGCCGCGCCCGGGACGGTCGGTGCAGGCAGCGTCTCGACCTCCTGCTCGGCGGTCCAGAACTCCTCGATCGTTGGCGGCAGCGGCGGTGGGAAGGTCGTCGCCTTGCCGTTCGAGAAGCCGAGTGCCGAGGTCAGATCGCCGAAGGCGGTCCGGCGCCAGTCGCTGATGTTGGTCTCCCTGACGCCCGTGAGCTGCTCGAGCAATTGCAGCGTCGAGGTGTGGTCGAAGTTCTCGCTGGCGACGTAGCCGCCGACCGTCCACGGAGAGACGATGAATGCCGGCACACGCACGCCGCCACCGATCGGCAGCCCATCGACGAACTCATCGGGCGTACCCGCGGGTGGCAGCGGCGGCACGACGTGATCGAAGAGGCCGTCGTTCTCGTCGTAGTTGACGATGAAGACGGTCTTTGCCCAGAGATCGAGGTTGGAAGCGACGGCATCCAGCTTCGAAGCGAGGAAGTCGGCGCCGGATGCCGGCAGGTATGCCGGATGCTCGCTCTGGCCCGAGGTCGGGATGATCCAGGAGACGGTCGGCAGCTGGTCGTGCTGGCGTCCCACTCGAAGCGGTCCGGCGAGTAGATCGTCAGCGCGCCTTCGTACAGCGGTGACCCTGGCTTGGCGTTCTGGTAGGCGGCGAACCACTCCATCTGGTTGGTGCCGTAGTCGTCCTCCTGCTGGTAGATCCGCC
>DATAUP010000062.1:0-4195 GCA_036268195.1 Solirubrobacteraceae bacterium | reverse complement strand
TCCAGCAGTCGGGTGAGTACGCGCGGGCTCGTGGCGATACGCCTCACCGACAACGGAACCCGGCTCGTGGTGCTCGGTGACACCGCGGCTCGGACGCTCGACGCGCGGACGCTCGCGCCGCTGCGGACGGTCGCGGTCAAGCTGCCGGCGCGGCTCGGCGTCGTGGGCGAGGCCTCATGCTGCCTTGAATCCGTGGCCGCCATCGGTCCCGACGGCACGAGCGCCGCTGTCGGCCCCCCCGATGGAACGATCTTGTTCATCGACCTGCCGACCGGCGCGATCCACGCCGTGGCGGGCGGGCACACCGCAAACGTCCAGAGCATGCGGTACTCACCGAACGGGCGGATGCTGGTGAGCACAGCCGACGACGACAACGTCGTCGTGTGGGACCCGAGGACCGCACAACCGCTCGAGACGCTCGTCGGTCATGCCGGCCGCCCGACGGACAGCGCGTTTAGCGCCGACGGCCGCACGCTCTACACCAGCTCCCTCGACGGCACCGTGTTCGAATGGGATCTCGGATCCCAGCGCCGCTTCGGACGGCCGTTCACGACCGGTGCGCTCGCACCCACCCCGGCGGCCAACGCCCCGCTAGCACCGCCGCTGGCCATCTCACCAGACGGATCCCGGTTCGCCGCGCGGACGGCTGCTGGCACTGTGGGGATCTTCTCGGTCCGTACATTGCAACCCCAGACCTCCGTGACGACCACGCGAGCAGCAACGATCACGGCGCTCGCGTGGTCGCCGGTCGGTTCGGAGCTGGCCGTCGGAGGCGACGACGACCTGCTGCAACTCTGGGACGTGAGCGGCGTGCCACATCTCGTGCGGACACTCACCATGGCGCCGCCAACGAGGCACGTTCCCGGAGCGATCCAATCCGTCGCCTTCTCGGCCGACGGTCGACTGATCGCGGCGAGCGACGTCAGTAATAACCCCGCAACCTTTGCGGCGAACGGACGGATCGCGATCTGGCAAACCCGCACGGGAACGCCCATCACCAGGGCCCTTCAACGTGGAACCTTTGCCAACGCGGTTGCGTTCTCCCCCGACGGCCGGCTGCTCGCGGTCGCGACCGGAAACGAGGTGGTGGGCGGAGACGGCCGGGTACTGATCCTCGACTCCTCGAACGGAACACAACTCCGAACGATTCATCCGTTAGAGGGCGACAACGGCGGCACCATCAGCCTCGCCTTCTCCTCAAACAGCGCGCTCGCGACGGGCACCTACGCCGGCGTCGTCCAACTCTGGAACCTGTCCACCGGTGCTCCCATCAGGCATCCCGTGCTCGTCGCGGCGGCGCCCGTCGCCAGTATCGCGTTCGACCCCTCCGGGCAACGTTTCGCGACGTCCAGCGGACCCGGAGGCGGGCTGAAGCTGTGGTTCACCTCCAGCCTTCAACAAGACGGCGCGACGCTCGACCCCGAAGAGGGAACAGCGGGCAACGCGCAGTTCAGTTCAGACGGGCAGCTCCTGCTCGCCATCAACGCCAACGGCGATGGATCCCTCTGGCCCGTCAGCACCCCCGCCCTGGCGAACCACGCATGTGCCGTCGCCGGCACGAACCTTACCCGCGAGGAATGGTCCCGATTCATCACCGGCTACAGATACAGCGAAGTCTGCCCCTGACACACTGCCGCGTGCCGACAATCACCCTCTTGAAGAGGTCTGCCGCGCCGCCCAAGGCGATTGCTCCCGCCGCACTTGGCCACGAGCTCGGACCAGATCGACAAGCCCGATCACCGTCCCGAGCGGCGTGCCGTCAGCCGAAACGCTCGTCGCAGCCAGGTTCGACGATTGAGAACAGCCGCCGGCGGCGCGGTCCGGCACCAGTAACCGGGAAAAGCGTCTGCTGGTCGATGGTCCGTGAGACGCACGCGATGCCCGACCCGTGCTCCGAGCGCGACACGGCGTGTTCACCGTCTGATCCAGGACTGGTTGAAACTATTTCTGTGTGGGATGAGCTGTGGTGGAGCCTTCGAGGAGCGCCGCCGGCAGCTTTCTGAAGATGTTGACTCTGACGACGGCCGGGTCGCCCAGCCAAGCGCCGAGGAGCCGAGGCGGACGGTTGCCAGTCAGCACCCACCACGCGAACGCAAGGATCACAAACGGGCTGGTGAGCAGCCGGCCAGGATCACCGAGCCTCGACGTATCTCGATCGGAACCCCGGGGATACGCAGCAGTTCGCGAAACGCGATGACCCCGGCGTATGCGCTCAAGTGCCGTTTGAGTTCGCGCACGACGACAAATCTACGCTTGAGTGACTTCCTGGCCGGCTCCTGGACACTCATGCTCACCGACGCGCCGTTCGATCCGGACAGATGGTGCACCCGGTCAGCGGCGAGGAGCAGGCCGCTGCGGCTAGGAGGGCGGCAGGCTGCCGCAACCAGCGTTGGGTGGTGAGACTGAATGGTGGATCCGCTCGCCGCTCGATCGCCCCTGGCGCCGAGGCCGCAGATGACCTTTGAACCGACCGCGCGCGGCTTCAACGACTCCCCCAGGATCCTCCGGATCCTCCCACGCGTCCGCGCCGCCGACCCCACAACCGGCGGCGATCAGCGTCACTAATCGCCGCTGGCGGCAAGACGGATGCCCAGGGGGGGTGGAACTCGTCGCAATGAAGGTAGGTTGGTGAGATGCGGCCTGCAGCGCTGCTCGGCGTTTGCCGCTCGAGGCGTCCGGTGGTGGATCCGAGCTAACGGTCTATCAGGGTTGATCGAAGTTCGGTCAACCTTCGCCAGTTGAGACCAGGGGCCGGCGTGCGCCCGGAGCTCCGATTCGTCCTCGAGAGGCGCGGTAGTGGACGGGCATCTGCGACTGACCCCGGGGTTCCGCGCGCAAGGCTGGGAACGGCATCATGCTTGAGCAGCGCGCGCAGAGGGGAGCAGGGCGTTTGTGGTCGTGCGTGTTTCTCGGCGCCGGCTGGAGGCGGGATGCGTTTCTGCTGGGAGACTGTCGGTGTGGATGGGATTGGCTGGTTGAGCGAGTACTCCGAGCCGGATCTGCGATCCGCGCTGCGCGTCGCCGGCACAGGCTTGGACGAACTCTCGATCGAGCTCACTGGCACAAACGACCTCAGCCGCCCCATGTGGGCGAGTGGCAGCGCAACGATTGACGGGCGCTTCGTGGCCAAGTTCGCCTTCTCAGAGCCGACCGCCGTCCGAGTGTGGCACGAGGCTCGCGTGCTCAAGCTGCTCGCCGAACAGCCTGCGTTCGACGTGCCAGACGTTGTCGCCGCCAGTCCGGACCCCGCGTGCTTGGCAACCCGGATCGTTGAGGGTGGCTTGCCGCTGTCCTATGAGCTCGTTCGGGCATCGCTACCCGAGCGTGTTGATGCGCTGGGCGCCGAACTGGCCCGGTTCCTCGCGAACCTGCACGCCCCGCAGATCCTCGCTCTCGCCCGCCAGCGTCTAGACGATCCACTGCGCGTCCCCGAGCCTGGGCTGCAGGCCACGACCGACGAGCTGAGGCTCCGGTTCACGCCGATGATCCGGGCCCGACAGCGTGCGCGTGTGCGCCGCTGGTGCGACTGGGTTGACGAGCAACTCGCAGTTCCGGCGGAGCTGGTGTTCGTCCACGGCGACTTTCACCCCTACAACCAGCTCTGGGACCCACGCGAGCTTCGCCTGCTGCTCGTCGCCGACTTTGAGACAAGCGGCATCGCCGAGCCAGAGTACGACTTCCGCGCCATTCCCAGCTTCGGACCCGGTATCGACCTGCTCACCTGCACCATCGACAAGTACGTGGCGCTGACGGGCAGGAGACTCAGCCTCGAACGCATCATGGCCTTACACCTGCGCACAAGCCTCGGCGATGCCCTGTGGCGCACCGAAGCGGGCCTGCCCTTGCTGCTTGCGCGTTCTGGCGGCGGCACGCCCGACGACTACGTCGACGAACTGGCTGCGCGCTTCGCGTTGCTGGGAATCGAGAACTGAGGTCGCGACAAGGCGCGCTCGCGGTGCATACGCGTGCGGACACTAATGCAGGTTTTGACACCACCGACGGCAGCGGCCTTGCCTCTGCCAATCCCGACCCGCACATTGTGTCGCTGATCGTTGTGATTCGTCCTGGCTTTGATGGAGGCTCTGGCGTTTTGATTTCGGCCAGGACCGTTTGGTCGTGGCGGGCAGCGTAGAAGCTGTGTCGGTGTCGTTGTATTTGTTGATGTTGTTCAGCGAGCCTGCTCTGGTCGGTGGGG
>DATAUP010000061.1:0-2544 GCA_036268195.1 Solirubrobacteraceae bacterium | reverse complement strand
AGCGTGAAGTCGTCGCCGGCCAGCCAGCCGTCGTGGTCGTGCCGGTTGAGCTGGCGGTCCAGCGTGGCGTAGGCGAGGTCAAGGGTCGCGTGCGCCTGGGAGACGCCGTGCGGGTCCTTCGCGTCGGGGGGTCGCAGTGCGTCCCCGACGATCGTTTGTACCGGGGTGGTGAGGTAGCCGTCGGCCACGCGATCCCAAAGTCGAGCCTGTAGCGCCTCGTCGCGGTCGGTCGGGATCAGCGGCGGCGCGTCGCCGTGGCGGTCGAGGTGGTCGACGATGATCGACGACTCGCAGACTACGACGCTGTCGTCGACGAGGATGGGGATCGAGGCCGGTGCCCACAGAGCCGCGAGCGCGGACCGGTCGGCCTCGACGAGAGCGGCCGTGAACGGCACATCGCGCTCGTAGAAGGCGATGAGCGCTTTCCAGCAGTACACCGCGAAGGGGTGCTGGTAAAGGACGAGGCTCACGCGAGCACCTCGCTGGCGAGTAAGGCCTCAAGCCTGTCGAGCAGCAGGCCCGTGCCGTGCTCGCGCTCGGCCGGGTCCTCGAGGCCGCCGAGGAACGCACCGTGCTCGGTGAAGATTAGGTGCGTACCGTCGCCGTTGTCGGGGCTCAGCTCGATAGTCGTCAGCGACACGGAGGTCAGGCGGCCGTCAAAGCGCATGTCGTAGGCAAAGACGATCCGCTCGCCGTCGACGATGTCGTGGAAGTAGCTGCGGAAGAGGCGGTGGGTGCCGCCGTGATCGCGCCCTGCGTTTAGCTCGCCGCCACCGACGCGGAAGTCCAGCGACCACTCGGTGTCAGTCCAACTGTCGGGCACCCGAAACCAGCGCTGCCGCAGGGCTGGATTGGCGAACGCCTGGAACGTCTGCTCCGGACTCTGGCGGAAGCGCCGTTCGATTGTGAAGTCGTGTTGACGGATGCTCATTTTCTGCGATTGCCCTTCGTGGTCGGGAAGGTTTCGTCGAGGACGTCGCCCAAGAGATCGAGCCGACGTTCCCATACGACGCGGTGCTGGGCGGTCCAGTGCTCGACCGCGTGCATCGGGCCGGGCTCCAGCCGGCAGGTGCGGACCCGGCCGACCTTCTCGGAACGCACGAGCCCGCTGCGCTGGAGCACGTCGAGGTGCTGCAGCACGGTTGGTAGCGACACGTCCAGCGGCGCCGCGAGCTCGCTCACCGAGGCGGTGCCATGGCTGAGCCGCGCGACGATCGCGCGGCGGTTGCCATCGGCCAAGGCGTGAAACGCCTGATCGAGTTGCTGGGGCTCGGCGGTTGGCACGTCGGGGACCGTAGCACATCACTTAGGTAATTGACTAACCATCCCCCCGGGCAGCCGTAGAGATGGCGGTGGTCGGTGTAACGCCAAATCGTTGCGCCGGTGGCGCGCCCCCCACGTGCTGAGGTCCAGCGCGTTATGCCTTCCGAGAGCTGAGTGCCTCGAGTTCGGCCGCTCGCTCGGCGATGCGCTCCTCGTCGGTCACGAGCCTCCAACGACTCCCTCTGCCGACGCCGCTGCGGCGCACCTGACCGGCGGCCTCAAGATCGCGCAGAAGATCGCGAACTTGGGTACCGCGAGCGTTGGCCTGCTTGGCAATCGCGGCCACATTCAGCCCATCGGCCTCCCGTAGCATCGTCTCAAGCTTGCCGGCCAACAAGACCTGCACCGTCTTCTTGCGCGTGGCCGGCCGGCTTCCGCCTCGCGCGCGTGGCTTGCCGGAGGAAGTGGCCTGCTTGGACGCTGACTCGGTCGCCGCTGGCGTCGGAGCGCTGGCCGCCACTGCCGTTGTCGCGTCACCCCTCGCTCCCGGAGCACTCGGTTCGCTCGCCGAGGTGGAGGGCCGACGTCGCTTGGGCTTGGTATTAGCACTGTCCGCGCCGGCAGACCTGGACCGCACCGTAGACGCGCCGTCCGTGCGCAGTGCGGCTCGCGCGGCCTGCAACGACGTCATCTCGCCCCGCAGCTCGTCGATGCGAGCTTCAATCGATTCACGTATCTGCTCCGAAGATGGCATAGGCCAGGATCCTAGCCACGGCGCCACCCGCGCGACCGACTCAGCCTCTATGGCGGTAGTGCCGTCATCCCGCCTCCAGCCCATTTGCGCTCTGGCTGATCGACCGGCGAGGGACCCGACATACCACGGGCATCATCGATGCAGTTGACCGGCCGGTCCCCGACCGCCTATCCAAAAACCGGCATGACTTACCGATGACAAGGTCGAGCGTGGTCACCACGATCGAGCTACCGCGCATCGTAGGGAGCACCGGTCCCTCACGAAACCCGACACGCACAAGGAGACCCCGTTGTCGCACCCGCCCAAGCTCCGCGTCCTCGCGATCTGGCTCGCAGCTGCCGCGATCAGCGCCGCGACCCCCGCAATCGCTGCGGCGTCAAGCCCAGTGCAGCTCCCCCACGCGAGCTCGACGAAGATCATCCCCAATCTGGGCGCGGGAGGCCTGCGCCTCGGACAAAAACTGTTCCCGCTGCCGCAGGGCTGGCGGCACCCCAACAAGTGCGAGAACCTCCGCGGCTTCGGCGTCT
>DATAUP010000060.1:0-8559 GCA_036268195.1 Solirubrobacteraceae bacterium | reverse complement strand
TCGATCTCGCCCTCGGCGTGGGTGATCAGCGTGCGGCGCTCATCGCCGTAGGTCTCGGCGATCTCGGCCAACTCGTCCTTGATCAACCCGTACACCCGCGCCTCGTCGCCGAGGATCTCACGCAGCTCCGCGATCCGCTCGGTCAGATCCGCGTGCTCCTGCTTGATCTTGTCGGCCTCGAGCGCGGTCAGGCGACGCAGCGTCAACTGCAGGATCGCCTCGGCCTGGATGACCGTGAGCTCGAAGCGCTCGACCAGCCCGATGCGGGCCTGCTCGGGATCGCGCGAGCCGCGGATCAGGGCGATGACCTCGTCGAGGTTGTCCTGCGCGATCAACAGGCCCTCGAGAATGTGGGCCCGCGCCTCGGCCTGGCGCAGCTCGAACTTGGTGCGCCGGACGATGACCTCGCGCTGGTGATCGACGTAGTGACCGAGCACCTCGCGCAGCGACAGCGTCTTCGGCACGTTGTCGACCAGCGCGACCATGTTGACGCCGAAGGTCGTCTGCAGCGGCGTGTGCTTGTAGAGCTTGTTCAGCACGACCTTGGGGATCGCCTCACGCTTGAGCTCGATCACGATCCGCATGCCGCGGCGGTCCGATTCGTCGCGGAGATCGCTGATCTCGGGGATCTTCTTCTCCTCGACGAGATTCGAGAGCTTCTCGATCAGGCCGCCGTCGCCGCCCTTGCGCACCTGGAACGGCAGCTCGGTGACGATGATCGCCTCCTTGCCCTGGCCGATCGGCTCGATGTGAGCCTTGCCCTGCATGCGGACCTTGCCGCGGCCGGTCGCGTAGGCGTCGCGGATCCCGTCGCGGCCGAGGATCGTGCCGGCGGTGGGGAAGTCGGGGCCCTTGAGGTGCTGCATCAGGCCCTCGAGCTCGATCGACGGGTCGTCGATGTAGGCGATCGTGGCGGCGACCACCTCGCGCAGGTTGTGCGGCGGGATGTTGGTCGCCATGCCGACGGCGATGCCGGAGCTGCCGTTGACGAGCAGGTTCGGGAAGCGTGCGGGCAGCACGACCGGCTCGCGCGTGTTGCCGTCGTAGGTCGGGACGAAATCGACCGTGTCCTGGTCGATGTCGCGCAGCATCTCGGTCGCGAGCTTCTCGAGCCGCGCCTCTGTGTAGCGCATCGCGGCGGCCGGCCAGCCGTCGATGTTTCCGAAGTTGCCGTGCCCGTCGATCAGCTCATGGCGCATCGAGAAGTCCTGCGCCATCCGCGCCAGCGTGTCGTAGATCGCCGAGTCGCCGTGCGGGTGGTACTTGCCCATCACCTCGCCGACGATCTGCGCGCACTTGACGTGCTTGCGGGTCGGCTGCAGGCCCATCTCGTTCATCACGTACAGGACACGGCGGTGGACGGGCTTCAGGCCGTCGCGCACGTCGGGCAGGGCCCGCCCGACAATGACGGACATGGCGTAGTCGAGGTACGCCGAGCGCATCTCCTCTTCGAGCCCGCGGGGTTCGATGTTCCCGCCGCCGATGGTGTCGATTGCTGACATGGCTACCTAAATATCGAGGTTGGTGACGAGGCGGGCGTTCTCTTCGATGAACGCGCGGCGGGGCTCGACCTGATCGCCCATCAGCATCGAGAACACGAGGTCGGCCGACGCGGCGTCGTCCATCGTGACCTGCACCAGCGTGCGCGTTGCCGGATCCATCGTGGTCTCGCGCAACTCCTCCGAGTCCATCTCGCCCAGCCCCTTGAACCGGTAGTAGTCGATGCCGCGCTGCGCGACCGCCAGGACCTCCTCGTGAAGCTCCTCGAAGCTTGCCGCGTCGCGGGAGTTCTCGCCGAGGGTGACGGTGAATGGCGGCGTGCCGGTCAGCGCGACCAGGTCGTGGTGGACGTCGGCCAGCCGGCGATACTCGTTGGCCTCGAGCGCCGAGCGGCGCACGTGGTGCGTCGTCGCCAGGCCGGTCTTGGCCTCGAGCGTCTTGATGACGATCTCGTCGGGGCGCTCGTCGAGCAGCTCGAGCCGGTAGGCGTGGCCGTCGCCGTTGCCCTCCTGGTCGGTGAGGTGGCGCATCAGGGTCGGCACGTCGGTGATCTGCTCCTCCAGCAGGCGCGCCTGCTGCATGAACGAGACGACACTCTGGCCGTGCGCCGCGCGCAGCGCCGAAGCCCATCCCTCGTACTGCTTCAGCAGCCGGCTGAAGCGCTTCCAGCGGGCCTCGGTGAGCTTGAACGCGTTGCCGGCCTGGTCGACGATCTCCAGCTTCTCGAACTTGTCGCCGAGCAGGATGTCCTCCAGGTCAGACTCGCGCTCGAGGTAGCGATGCTTCTGACCGCGCGTCAGCCGGTACAGCGGCGGCTTGGCGATGTACACGTAGCCGGCCTCGATCAACGGCTGCATCTCCCGGAACAGCAGCGTCAGGGCGAGCGTGCGGATGTGGGCCCCGTCGACGTCGGCGTCGGTGAGGAGCACGATCTTGTGATACCGCGCCTTGGCGAGGTCGAACTCGTCACGCACTCCGGTGCCGATCGCGGTGATCAGCGCCTGGATCTCGTTGTTGGCGAGCACCTTGTCGATGCGGCTCTTCTCAACGTTGAGGATCTTGCCGCGCAGGGGCAGAATCGCCTGGGTGCTGCGGTCGCGAGCGCTAACGGCCGAACCGCCGGCAGAGTCGCCCTCCACCACGAACAGCTCGGCCAGCGACGGATCCTTGACCGAGCAGTCGGCCAGCTTGCCGGGCAGCGTGGAGTTCTCGAGCGCCGACTTGCGGCGGGTGAGGTCGCGGGCCTTGCGCGCGGCGGACCGCGCCTGCGCGGCCGAGACCGCCTTGCGGATCACTCTCTGCGCGTCCTTGGGGTTCTCCTCCAGGAACTCGACCAGCTTGGAGTAGACGACCGATTGCACGAAGCTCTGCATCCCCGGGTTACCGAGCTTGGTCTTCGTCTGGCCCTCGAACTGCGGATCGGTGAGCTTTGCGGAGATGACCGCGGTCAGTCCCTCCCGCACGTCCTCGCCGGTCAGGTTGTCGTCCTTCTCACGCAGCTCGTTGTGTTCGCGCGCGTACCGGTTCAGAGCACTGGTCAGCGCCGAGCGAAAGCCGCTGAGATGGGTGCCGCCCTCGATCGTGTTGATGTTGTTGGCGAACGAGAACACCGACTCCTGATAGGAGGAGTTCCACTGCATCGCCACCTCGACGGCGCCGTCGTCCGAGTCGCCCTCCAGGTAGATGACCTTCTGCTGGATCGGTTCCTTGTTTTGGTTCAGGTAGGCGACGAAGTCGACGATCCCGCCTTCGTACTGGAACTCGACACGGTTGCCCTCACCGCGCTCGTCAACGACCGTGATGTGGAATCCACGGGTGAGGAACGCGGTGTCGCGCATGCGCTCTTCGATCGTCTTGAAGTCGATCTCCAGCGACTCGAAGATCTCAGCGTCAGGCAGGTAGCTGATCGACGTACCGGTCTCAATGGTCGCCTCGCCCTGCTCCAGGTCGTTCTGCGGCTTGCCCCGCACGTAGCTCTGGCGGAACACATAGCCGTCCCGCCGCACCTCGACCTTGAGGCTCTCCGACAACGCGTTGACGACGGACACGCCGACGCCGTGCAGTCCACCGGACACCTTGTAGCCGCCCCCGTCGCCGAACTTGCCGCCGGCGTGCAGGACGGTGAGCACGACCTCAACGGCCGGCCGCTGCTCCTTCTCCATGATCCCGACGGGAATCCCGCGGCCGTCGTCAACCACCGTCACCGAGTTGTCAGGATGGATCGTGACCGTCACCGCCGTGCAGTGACCGGCCAGCGCCTCGTCGACGGCGTTGTCGACGACCTCGTAGACGAGGTGATGCAGACCGCGCTGCCCGGTGGAGCCGATGTACATGCCCGGACGCTTGCGCACGGCCTCGAGTCCTTCGAGGACGGTGATGTCCTGGGCGTCATAACTAGATGTGTTGGCCGCGTCTGGCCGCGCGGCTTCGTCGTTCGCCAACGATCCTCCGATGACGTAGGGACATTCCGGTGACCGCGCCACGCCAGGCGCGCCGGAACATCAAGAATTTGTGTACATGAGGATAGCACAGGCCCCGGTCGAAACCCCCGTCCGCGCTGTGCGTTTTTCCCTGCAAATCAGCATAAAGCAGGGTGCCCCACGGGCGGGCTCAGGGCAGGTGGCCGACGGCCACGCAGCGCAGCCTCTGCAGAGATCGCTCGGTAAGCGCCGCATTCAGACGCTCGATGATCTGCGGTGCCATCAGATCGAGCTCCTGCGCCCACACCGAGGCCGCGCAGGAGACGGTAACCACGCCGCCTCGCTCGGCCGTGGGCTGGGCCTGGGCGGCGATCGCCGGACCGACCGTCGCCGACCACACGCGCTGGACGTCGCCGAGGACCGTCGCCGGCGCCAGCTCGTCGCTGAGATCGTCCAGCGCGTACTGCAACGACCGTGGGGCGCGACGGTAATACGTCATCTCAGGCGGCCACTGCTTCGATCAGCCGTCCGCCCTCGAGGACCTCGAGCCGATGCACGCCAGGCCCGTCGGCGCCCGGGACCTGCTGGGCGTCGGTGGCGGTGATGACCGCCTGGCCACCACCGGAGCGCAGGAGGTCGACGAGCGCCAGGCGGCGGCGCCCGTCGAGCTCTGACATGACGTCGTCGAGAAGCATCAACGGAGGCGCCTCGCGGCGCTGGGCCAGCGCCGCGCGCTCCGCCAGCAGCAGCGCCAGCAACGCCAGCCGCTGCTGCCCCTGTGAACCGTAGGCGCGCAGCTCACGTCCCTCGCGCACCGTGGCAACGTCGTCGCGGTGGGGTCCGTGGCCGGTGAAGCCCCGCTCGAGGTCTGAGTCGACTCGGTCGGCCAGCTCGGCGCGCAATTGCTCGGGTTCGGTGGCGCGTGAACGTGGGCGGTAGACGAGGGCCGGCTCGCCGTCGAGCCCCAGCTCCGCACAGCACTGGACGAACTCCTCGGCCACCGCCTCGATCGCGCGCCGGCGGTCGTCCATCAGCGCGATCCCATGGCGGGCCAGTTGCCCATCCCAGCTGCTGAGCGAATCGCGCCCTCCCGAGCCTGAGCGGATGCGGCCGATGAGGGCGTTGCGCTGAGCCAGCGACTGTGCATAGGCGCGGCGGGTGGCCACCCGCGACGGCCACAGGGCGGCGACGAACTGATCCAGGTGGGCACGACGCAGCGCCGGGGGACCCTTGATCAGCTCCAGGCGGTCGGGCAGGAACACGCTGACCAATGGCCGTTCGGCCACGTCGAGCATCCGCTCGACGGCGGCACCGTCGACGCGCAAGCGCTTGGGCTCGCCGGGCTGGAAACCAACCGAGAGCTCGTGTGTCCCGTCGTCGGCCTCGGCGCTGATAACCACGCGCGTTGCCGATTGGCCGAAGCGCACGACCTCCCGCTCGTTGGTCGTACGGCACGACCGTCCCGTGCAGCCGAAGTACAGCGCCTCCAGCAGGTTCGTCTTGCCCGCTCCGTTGGGCCCGGTGATCACCGTCAGCCCAGGTCCAAACGCAGCTTCAGCCTCCGGGTAGCTGCGGAAGTCACGAACGTTGACGCGTATCACGCGCATTCATACATTCAGCCGAATCGGCATGATCAGATACCGGAAGCGGCTCTCGTCCCCGGACTCGATCAGCCCCGGGCGCAGCGGGCTGATCAGCTTGAGCAGCACGTCGCCCTCGTCGATCGCCTCCAGGCCGGCCCGGAGAAACTCCGGGTTGAAGCCGATCTCCAGTGGCTCGCCGGTGAAAGCGACCGGCATCGACTCGCGGGCCTCGCCGACGTCGGGCGTCTGCGCCGACACGGTCAGCTCGCCTTCGGCGAACGCCAGGCGCAGCGGCGCGTTCTTCTGCGCCAGCAGGCTGATGCGACGCACCACTTCGGTGAGCTCGGGGCCGGCGAGACGGAGCTCGTGCTCGAAGGTCTCAGGGAGCAGTTGGCGATAGTTGGGGAACTGGCCGTCGATCAAGCGTGAGGACAGGACGACCCGACCAAGGGTGAACAGCACCTGGTTCTGCCGGACGCTCACGCTCAGCGGCTCGTCCTGGTCGTGGCTGACCAAGCGGGCGAGCTCCTGGAGCGCTCGGGCTGGCACGTTGACCTCGAAGCCGGAGGTGAGCGGCGCCTCGAGCGTCGTCTCCTTGACGCTCAACCGGTAGGAGTCGGTGGCGACCATCCGCAGTTCGCGGTCTGACGCCGAGACGAGGATGCCCGTCAGCACCGGTCGCGTCTCGTCGCGGGAGGCCGAGCCGGCAACCTTGAGCGCCGTCGAGACGAACGCATCCGCCGGGAGCTCGACCGACGAGTCAGGATCGGGCTCGGGAAACGGCGGAAAGTCGTCGCCGCGAAGGGTGCGGATGTGGAACGTGGCGTTGCCGGCCACCACCTCGACGTCCTGCTCGGCGGAACGCAGCTCGACCGATATGTGATCGGCGGGCAGCGAGCGCACGACGTCGAGGATCAGCCGGGACGGGAGGACGACCGTGCCCTCGCGGGCGACCTCAGCCTGGAGGGGAACGCGCAGACCGACGTCCATGTCGGTGGCCCGCAGTTCACAGCCGGAGGACGTCGCCGACAGCTGCACGCCGGAGAGGGCCTGGATGGCTGAGCGGGTCGAGGCCACCCTGCTGACGGTCTGCAGCTGTGCGAACAGGGCGTCTCGCTCAAGGGAGATCTTCACGATGAATACCTCAGACGGGGGATAGAAGTCATAGAGCTAAGACAAGCTGTGGATAAGTCGGCGATCGCACGCACATTGCGAGGGAATTGCGGCTCCAGGCCAACGCCCCAGTCTGTCAATAGTCGCGGTCGTCTCGCGCGCGGGACACCAGTTGGGAGAGTTGTCCGATTACGTCGACAGCTTGTTGATCGTTCTTCATCCGCTCGGAGACGCGCTTGCAGGCGTGCATCACGGTGGTGTGGTTGCGGCCGCCGAAGGCCTTGCCGATGCTTGGCAGGGAGGCGCCGGTGAGGTCGCGGGCGAGATGGATGGCGACCTGCCGCGGCCAAGCGAGGCGACTGACACGGCTGGCCGAGGTCAGCTCAGCGGTGGTCAGGCCGAAGTGGTGGGCGACCGCCTCCTGCACGTCGGCGATCGACGGCGGGCGCTCGCGGCGGCCGGGATACATCGCATCGAGGACCTCGGTGGCGAGCGGAACGTCGATCGGACGCTGGGTGAGCGAGTGAAAGGCGACGACCCGGATCAGGGCCCCCTCGAGCGCACGGATGTTGTCGGTTACGCGCTCGGCGATCAGGTGAAGAACGGTGGGATCGCTCAGGTTCACGTGGTCCAGGGCGGCCCGCTTGCGCAGGATCGCCACGCGGGTGGCGAAGTCCGGCGGTTTGATGTCGGCGACCAGGCCGGCCTCGAAGCGCTCGCGCAGGCGCTGCTCGATCGAGACCAGCGCCCGCGGAAGGCGATCGCAGGTGAGCACGAGCTGGCGACCGTTCTCATACAGCGCGTTGAAGGTGTGGAAGAACTCCTCCTCGGTCTTGGCCTTGCTGGCCAGGAACTGGATGTCGTCGATCAGGAGCACGTCGGCATTGCGGTAGGCATGCTTGAAGGACTCGAGTGACCGCGAGCCGAGCGCAGCGATGAAGTGATTGGTGAACGACTCGGCGGTCGTATAACGGACGACGGCGCCGCCGCCGAACGCGGTGACGTAGTTGCCGATGGCGTGCAGCAGATGCGTCTTGCCGAGGCCCGGCGGCGCGTAGAGGAACAGCGGGTTGTAGGCCTGGCCGGGGAGCTCAGCGACCGCCAGGGCCGCAGCGTGAGCGAGGCGGTTGCCTTCGCCGATGATGAATTGCTCGAAGCGGTAGCGCGGGTTGAAGAGCGCCTCACTGACGGGCGCGGGGTTGGGGTCGGGTGCTCCGCCGGGACCGCCCCCGCCTAGGACGACGCGGACGTGGGGCCCGAGGTGGCGCCGCGCGCAGCGTTCGAGGGCTGCGCCGTAGCGGCCGGCCACCCACGCGGCGGTCGCCTCGGGAGCGGCCAGCGTCACGACGCGGCCGTCCCAGGACTGCACGTCGAGCCCGGAGAGCCAGATGTCGAAGGCCGAGTGGCCGACGATCTCTCTCAGTTCGGCTCTGATCAAGCGCCACGCGGACGTGGCGTCAGGTTGCGCGGGCAGCGCCAATCCACTCCTCCCGGAGCTGGTACGAACGACATTGGTGAGGGCCCGGGCGGACTTCGCACGGGGGCGGCGAATATACCAACGGTGTTTTGGAGCTCCGGGGGTCCGGACGAGGGCTTGACGCAAAGCGCGGGAAAAAGTGACCACGGCGTGAACGTGGTCACGGCGGACACGCCGGCGCCGGGATCGGCCGACACCGCGGGGCGATCGCCGACGGGGAGTCCCAGCGCGCCTGCGTATACTGCGACATTCCCTCTGGGGGCTCCTAATTATGAAACGCACTTACCAGCCCAAGAAGCGCAAACGCGCGCGCACCCACGGGTTTCGCGCGCGGATGGAGACCCGTGCGGGTCGCCTCACCCTCAAGCGCCGTCGCGACAAGGGCCGCAAGCGCCTGACGGTCTGATGGCCGCGGCGCGGGCGGGAGCCGTGTCCGCACAGCGGCCAGGACGGGGACGACTCTCGC
>DATAUP010000059.1:0-3415 GCA_036268195.1 Solirubrobacteraceae bacterium | reverse complement strand
TGCGAAGGCGAGCAAACAGGCGCACCTCCGGGTCGCGTCTCTGCCGGTCGAGATATGCCTGTGTGAAGACCGTCCCAGTCCCAGGGATCGTGACGCCCTCCTGCTGGAGGTAGCGCGTTGTCGTGTCAGGGTCGAACGCTTCGGCAAAGAGCAGCGTGCATCCGTAGGCCAGCGCGGCGCCGAGCCATGTTGTGCAGCCACCGATGTGTGCGATCGGAAAGGCCATGCCGATCCGGTCGCTGGTTGAGAGGCGCAAGCCCGTCCCGAGGGCCGATGCACCGGCGATCACCGAGTGGTCGGTGTGCCGGGCTGCCTTGGGTGTGGATGTGGTTCCGGAGGTGAAGAAGAGCCAGCGCGTCGCATCGGCGGCGGACCCGCCCGGTGGCGGAGTGACACCAGAGCCGGCCCGGGACAGCTCGTCGTCGAGAACCATCAAGTCGACATCCTCGCTGTGAGCGACCGCCCTCCGTGCGCCACCTTCGAGTGATCCGCGCTGATCGGTTGAGGTCGTGATCAGCATTCGAGCTCTGCTCTGGCGAAGCATGAAGGCGAGATCGCGTTCGCCGTACGCCGGGATCACCGGGATTTGAATGGCACCGAGATAGGACAGGGCAAGAGTGAGGATCGCCGCGTCGATTCGCGTCGGCAGCTGCCAGCTGACTCGGCTGTCGCCATGGATGCCGCTGGCCGCGAGCGTTGCGGCGAGGTCGAGGGCCAGTTGGCGCAGCTCGGCGAACGTAACGCGTCGGCCGTGTTCATCGACGAGGGCTTCGAGTCCCCCAAATCTGAATGCTGCGTCTTCGCACAGCCCCCAGAATGCGGTGGTTTCTACGTGGGACTGCACGAGCGGCTCAGAGCCGGTCGTCGCGGCGGAACTCTGGTGGGACCCATTCCGGAGAGCGCCGCTGCGAAAAGGCTGTCCGGCCTTCGCGGGCTTCCTCACAGCTCCGGTGCGCGGAACGTCGCGCGCTCGCTGGCAACCGCTACGTCCGACATGATCGCCATGAGCAGGCCGCCGCCTTGAGCGATCCCGTTGATCGCGCTCACCACCGGCTTCGGGGAGTAGCGGATCGCGTCGAACGGAACCGTGTCCATCCCGAGCAAACCGGGACCGCCCCAGTCGTCCCCGGCCACCCTGCCTAGATCGCCGCCCGGGATGAAGACCTCGTCCGTGCCGGTCAGGATTAGGCCGGTCAGGGTCGCGTCACCGTTGACCCGATCGATCGCGTACCGGACCGCGAAGGACATGGACGCCGTCATGGCGTTCTTCGCCTCTGGGCGATCTACCACGCAGTGCGCCACGAGACCATGGCGCGTCAGCCGCACGCATGGGGTGCCCAGCCAGTCTCCGTGTGGCGGCACGGGTGTCTCGTCTGGCATCGCGACCTCCTCGGTAACCGGCAGTCCGGATAACATATCCAAACTATGACGTTGCGAGTGCGGCCGTGAGCCAGGCGCCTGGCACGCTCGTCCGCCACTGGGATGACGAGGGTGTTGGTCGTCTCTGCCTCACCGACGCCAGGCGCCGAAACGTGCTCTCGAGGGCGATGAGCGATGCGATCGCCGATGCCGTCGAGGATCTGGTCTCCCGGGATGTTGGAGCGATCATCGTCAGTGCCGAACCTCCCGTGTTCTGTGCGGGAGGTTCGCTCGACGGCTTGCTGAGTCGGTCATCGCCACTGAGTGACTCCTACGCCGGGCAGGACGCGATCGCCTCGGCGCCGATCCCAACGATCGCGGCGGTCGGTGGCGCAGCTATTGGTGCGGGTGTCAGCCTCGCGCTTGCCTGCGACGTGGTTCTCGTGTCTCCTTCCGCGCGCTTTGACCCGCGCTTCCTCGATCTGGCGATCCATCCCGGTGGGGGTCACCTCTGGCGGCTACGCCGTCGGGTGGGTGATCAAGGTGCAGCGGCGTTGGTTCTGTGCGGCGATACGCTTGTCGGAGAGCAAGCGGTGACGGCGGGAATGGCTTGGAAGTGTTATCCGGACGACGCGCTCGAGCACGCTGCCGAGCAGTTGGCTCGCCGGGCTGCGGGACGTTCGCGGGCGCTGGTGGCTCGCACCAAGGAGACACTGAGGGAAGTTGCTCGCATCGATGATCCAGAGCTCGCGGCCGACCTCGAGCTTGCGGCGCAGGAGTGGTCGGTAGCGCAGCCGGAGTTCACCGAAGCTATACGTACGGCTCAGGAGAGGATCGCGGACCGACCTCGCTGATCGTCGGCTCAGGTTCGCGCCACCAGAGCGCGTCGCGCGGCGGTAGCGGCCTCCTCGATCTGGTGCTGCGAGATCGCTGCGGTCGTGACGATCGTCGAGCCATGGAACGTGCCCGGAAAGACATGTAGCTCGACCGATACGCCCGCGGCGAGGAGAGCGCTCGCGTAGGCGATTCCCTCGTCTCGTAGTGGGTCAAGCTCGCTCACCGCGATATAGGCCGGCGGAAGGCCGCTCAGGTCTGACGCGCGCGCGGGCGCCGCATAGACGGGAACGTCTCCATCGTGATCGGCTCCGAGGTACATCCGCCAGGATGCTTCGGCGCGCTCGCGATTCCACATCGGTGTATCGGTGAAGGTGCGCATCGACGGCGTATCGAGCCGGTCGTCGAAGGCGGGAATCACGAGGTGTTGAAAGCAGATCGTCGGGCCGCTCCGGTCGCGCGAGAGCAGCGCGAGCGCCGCCGCAATGCACGCGCCCGCGCTGCTTCCTGCGACGGCTACACGGTCGACATCAACGCCGAGCTCGGCCGCGTGGTCTGCCACCCACGTCAGAGCTGAGTAGGCGTCTTCTACAGCTGCCGGATACGGATTCTCGGGCGCGAGACGGTAGTCGACCGAGATCGTGACCGCGTTGGCTGCGAGGGCCAGAGCCGACGCTGACTCCAGCTCGGTTTCAGGTGATCCGACGACGAAGCCACCGCCATGCAGATACAGGACAGCAGGGGAAGGTGCAGCTCGATCGCGCGGGCTGATGAGGAGGATGCGTACGTCAGGCGCGTCATTCGGTCCAGGGACGTGCCGCTCCGTGACATCGAGACGATCGTCTGCAGGCGGGGTGCCGATCATTGCGGCGAGCAATGCGCGAGAGGTAGCCACGTCGATTGGCTCACTGCCCCGACTAGCGAGCAACTCGCCGATTTCGCGCAGTTCGGGGTCCATGTTTTGCAGCATCGGTCTGCGGTCCTCATCTATCCGTGGTAGCTCGGCTCACGCGCCTTTGAGTGCTTGGCGTTGCTCGCTGACGATCAGCTGTTGTGCGCCAGCTGCCTCATTGCAGAATCGTGGAAACCCGACAAATCCGTGCGGCATGGACGGGTAGTTGGCGAGGCGAACATCGACGCCAGCTCGGTCGAGCGCAGCGGCATAGCGCTCTCCCTCGTCGTGGAGCGGGTCATGTCCGGCCACGATCACCAGCGCCGGGGG
>DATAUP010000058.1:0-5429 GCA_036268195.1 Solirubrobacteraceae bacterium | reverse complement strand
CGCCGGCTGCCGGCGTGCTGTGGAGGAGCGCTTCTAGCCCTTGGCCCAGAAGCGCATGTCGGGCAGGTCGGAGGAGTAGTAGTTGGTCACGTTCTTGCCGAGCACCGCGACCAGTTCTGTGTCATACGCCCAAACTCGCGGCGAATTTTCGATGTACATTTCGTCCGCCTTGTTCAGGAGTTCCTGGCGCTTCGGTTCCTGTGTCACGTAGGGGATTTCTTTCATGATCTTGTCCGCCGCGGGGACGCAGGTGTTGGTGTCGTTGAACTGGTTGTTCGGCGGGCACTGCAGGTCGTATGCCCAGTGGTAGTCGGGCGCCACGACCTGCGGTCCGTCGAGGAACACGCTGGCCCCGTCGTGGTTGGTGTAGACGACTTCCAGGAACGCCGAGGGCGAGACGACCTGGACCTTGGCATTGACACCGAGCGGCTGCCACGAACCGGCCGCGGCCGTCGCGATTTCCTTGCCGATGTTGTCGCCTTGGCCGACGTAGATCGTGAAGCTGACCGGCGTCTTGATCCCCGACTTGGCCAGCAGTTCTTTGGCCTTCGTCAGGTTCGTTTCACGCGGCGCCCCGACTTTGGGGTCATACCAGGAGTAGGAGGGCATCCACTCGCCGAAGTACAGCTTGCCGTAGTTGTAGGCCACCTTCTGCAGGACCGCTTCGTATGGGAACGCGTACGTCAGCGCCTGTCGGAAGTCCTGGTTCTTGAAGAAGGGGTCTTTGTCGTTGAGCCACGGCTTGCGCGCGTTCTGCGGGAAGTTCAACGTCTCCGCTTGACGCGACTTGAACGAGGCGACCGTGCAGCAGCCGTTGCCGACGAGGCTGTGCGCCGCCTGGTTGGTGAGCCCCAGCGTGATGTCCGCGGCGCCCGACTGCGCGTCGAGCAGCAGCGTTTCGTTGTCGGGAATCATGTTCAGGATGATCTTCTTCGTCTTCGGCGGTTCGAAGAAGTCGGGGTTGGCTTCGAGCACGAGCTGGTGGTTCGGCTGGTAGCTCTTGATCACGTACGGGCCGTAGCCGGCGGAGTGGCTGGCGAGCCATTCGTTCGGCGTCGCCTTCTTGACGCCGCCGTGTTCTTCGACGAGCTTCGGGTCGTAGATCGCTCCGGCGGTAGGCGTCGAGAGCACCTGCAGCTGGTTCGGAGCGGGCCGCTTGTACTGGAAGACCACGGTCAACGGACCCGTCGCCTTGACCGACTTGATCAGGGGCGGCGTGTAGTCGGTTTCCTCGAGCACGGAGTAGCCACCCTCTTCGAGCTTGATGTCGCGTTCGATCGACCACACCACGGCCTTGGCGTCGAGTGGGTCGCCGTTCGGGAACTTCAGCCCGGGGCGGATCTGGAAGGTCAGCGTCTTGTTGCCGTTGCTGAAGGCGTAGGACTTAGCGACGTACGGTTTGACCGCGCTGACGCCGAGGTTCTGCTGTGTGGTGCCCGCGACTTTGCCCGCTTCCTGGTCGACCTGCGTCAGCGTGGAGTACATCGCGCCGTCGAAGCCGGGGTCCTGGTCGTTGGTCGTCAGGCCCGGGTCGAGCGTGGCGATCGGGACCGCGTTGTTGACGATCAGCGTGGCGTTCGGGTTGCCGGCGGCTTTGCTCAGCCCCCCCGAGCCGGCGCTCGAGCTGGAAGAGCTCGAGCTCGAGCTGCTGCCGCACGCTGCGAGCAGGAGCACGGCGGCGATCGCCGCCGTGGCAGCGAGGGCAAGGCGCCTTGCCCCGGCGACCGACCTTCTCGTGGATTTCATCGTGTCTCCAACGGTTTTGCGGGTCATCCGGCCTCCATCGCTAGTGCGGTTCATTGGGGGCGCCTCCGCCACCTCGGTTTTCGTGGAGCCGAACCTACTCGACTCCCGGGTCGCCCGGCAACGCTCGTTTGGTTCTTCGAGATGACCTCGAAGCGCGCTTTCGGCTGTCCACCCCCAATCTCGACAGCCGAGGCACGTCTGAAATCTGTTTATGACGATCAGTCGATATGCAACCTATCTCTCGTGCATCGCACCGTCAAGGACCCCCGCTCCAAGTCGCCCCGCCGGGCCTTCGACACCTGTCGAAAACCGTTGGGCAGCAGTCGCTTGACAATGGATCGGGAGAGGACTACGTTCCAAATCGACTGATCGATATGTCATCTTTTCGACCGCTTCGGCCCGCCGGCTCAGCCGATTCCCAGGATCTCGCGCGCCTGCGCCGGTGTGGCGACCGGCCTGCCGATCGCCTCGCACAGAGCTCGCGCGCGCGTCACGAGCTGGGCGTTGGAACCGGCGTACTCGCCGGGACCGACGTAGACCACGTCCTCGAGTCCCGTGCGGATGTGTCCGCCCAGCGCGAGCGTGACCGCCATCATGGAGAAGTTGTGACGGCCGATCGCGGTGACCATCCATGGCAGCCCCTCGGGCACGAGCTCGGCGAACATCTGGATCGAGGTGACGCTCGGGGGCGAGCCGCCGATCACGCCAAGCACCATGTGCAGGAAGCCGGGCGCCCCGCGCGCGGTCTTGGCAAGGCGCGCCGCGGTGACGGCCATGCCCATGTCGAAGCACTCGTACTCGGGCACGATCCCGCGCTCGGCCATCTCCTCGGCGAGCTCCTCGATCAGCGACTTGGGGTTCAGGAAGACGACGTCGTCGGGACCGAAGTTGATCGAGCCGCAGTTCAGCGAGGCGACTTCGGGCTGGGCCTGCAGCGAGCGGCGGCGCTCCTCGGCGCCGGAGCCGAGCTTGCCCCCGGTGGTGAAGTTCAGCACGACGTCCTCGACCTGCTCGCGCACGGCCTGCTTGATCGCGAGGTAGTCCTCGGGCGCTTGGGTCATCTCGCCGTCGACGGTGCGCGCGTGGATGTGCACGATGCTCGCGCCCGCGCGTGCGGCGCCGACGGCCTGCTCGATCACCTGATCGCGGGTCGCGGGCTGGTTAGGGTTGCCGGTGACGATGCCGCCGGCAACCGCACATGTGAGCATCGCGGGATCGCTCACGTCGAGGGACAGTCTTGCGTTGCCTGATCAACCAAAGCCGACTCCCTTTGCCTCCGCCGCAGGCCGCTGTGTGCGGCGCGTCGCCGGTAATATACCGAACAGAGGGAGTGCAGATCGAACGAGAGGACGGACGTAGCGAATGAGCTCGGGGCCGCTCATGCTCGGTGCTGAGGGGGCGCCGGCGCTGCGTCCTCAGGGGCCGCTCGAGCCCTCCGGCGCGAGCGCCTCCGGCCGTGCGATGCGCGCCGGACGGGCGCTGTTGACCGATCGCCGTGTCGCGGTTCCCTTCGGCGTGATCGTGCTGCTGGTGCTGTTCGCGATCTTCGCGCCGATCCTCTGGAGTCACGGACCCGACGCGCAGGATCTGATCCATTCGCTGCAGAGCCCGTCGGCCTCCCACCCGATGGGTACCGACCAGCTCGGCCGCGACGTGTTCGCGCGCGTGGCAAGCGGTGCGCGCATCTCGTTGATCGTCGCGACGCTCGTGACGGTCGCGGGCGCGCTGCTCGGCGGCTTGATCGGCCTGCTCGCCGGGACGATCGGCGGGATCAGCGACGGCGTCGCGATGCGTGCGATGGATGCGATCCTCGCATTTCCGCCGCTGATCCTCGCGATGGCGGTCACGGTCGGCCTCGGCATCGGGCTCAACACAGCGGCGATCGGCGTCGCGCTCGTCTCGGTGCCCTGGTATGCGCGGCTGCTGCGCAGCGAGGCGCTGCGGATTCGCTCGCTGCCCTTCATCGAAGCCTCCTACGCGATCGGGATGAAGCGCTCGCGCGTGATCGCCCGCCACGTGATCCCGCACATGCTGCCGGTGCTGTTCATCCAGATGGCGGCAGCCTTCGGCTACGCGGTTCTCGGCTTGGCCTCGCTCAGCTTCGTCGGCCTCGGCGCACAGGTGCCGACCCCGGAGTGGGGGGCGATGATCACCGAAGGCCTGTCCTACTCGCTCACGGGCCAGTGGTGGATCAGCATCTTCCCGGGGGTCGCGCTGTTGATCACCGTGACCGCCGCCAGCATGCTCTCCGACCGCATGCGCGACCTGCTCGACCCGCGCGGCGAGTACGCGAGGCTGTAGGCGATGGGCGTCGTCATCGCCAAACGAGTGCTCGGCTCGATCGGCGCGATCTTCGGCGCCACGATCCTCGCCTTCATCGTGATGCGGGCGCTGCCCGGCAACCCCGCGCGGCTGATCGTCGGTCCACTCGCCACGCCGCAGGCCGTGGCCTCGGTCAGCCACCAGATCGGACTGGACAAACCGATCTTCACGCAGTACTGGCTCTACATCTCACACTTCTTCGAGGGCGATTGGGGCTACTCCTACGCCGATGGCAAGTCGGTCAGCGCGCTGATCGGCGAACGTCTCGGCGCGACGATCGAGCTCGCGCTGTTCTCCTTCGGGATTACGATGATCTTCGCGGTGCTCTGCGCGCTGCTGGTCACCTATCGCCGCCGCCCGATCGCCGACCGCATCCTGCGCGGCGTCGCCTACCTGGGCTTCGGCACGCCGCCGTTCTTCGTCGCGCTGATCCTGCTGATCGTGTTCTTCCGCTCCTTTCACATCCTGCCCGGCCCCGAGGGGCGGCTCGGTCTGCTGGAAGCGCCGCCGCCCACCGTCACGCACATGTACACGCTCGACGCGTTGATCGCCGGACAATTCGGGACCTTCTGGTCGGCGTTCGAACATCTGATCCTGCCCGGGGTCGCGCTCGGCCTGTCCTCGTTCTCGTTCATCGTGCGGCTGCTGCGCGCGAACCTGCTGGAGATCTCGCGCGAGCCGTTCATCACCGTCGCGCGCGGCAAGGGTCTGCGCCGCTGGACCGCCTTCCGCCGCCACGCGCTGCCGAACGCGTTTTTGCCAACGCTGACCGCGGGCGGGCTGGTGCTGGGCGAATTCCTGGCAGGCAGCGTGCTGATCGAACGCGTCTTCAACTGGCCGGGCATTGGATCGCTGGTGTTCGACGCGATCGTCAAGCAGGACTACGCCGTCGTGCAGACCTTCATCCTGCTGAGTGCAGTGATGTTCGTGCTGGTGAACCTGATCGTCGATCTGCTCTACGCGGTGATCGATCCGCGCGTGCGAATTCCCTCGGCGGCGACGGCGTAGCGATGCGCCTGCGGAGCATCATCGGCGGGGCTGGGGAGCGGCATGGGACCGCCGCGCAGGCGCGCCCCGACAACGGCGCTGGCGTCCCGAACGAGGAGCACTCGGAGTTCGCGCTGTCGGTGCGCAACCTCAGCACCGTGTTCGAGGACGGCAAGCGCACCGTGCATGCGGTTCGCGACGTCAGCTTCGACATGCGCCCCACCGAGCGCCTCGGCGTCGTGGGCGAGTCGGGCTCGGGCAAGTCGGCGCTCGCGCTCTCGATCCTGGGCTTGATCGAGCCGCCGGGCCGTGTGGTCGGCGGTGAGATCCACCTGGGCGGTCGCGACATCTCGAAACTGTCCGACCGCGCGCTG
>DATAUP010000057.1:0-4435 GCA_036268195.1 Solirubrobacteraceae bacterium | reverse complement strand
CCTGCTGTTCTACCGGCTACTCGAGGGCGCAATCGCGACCAGTCCGCGGCCCTACAAAAACCTGATCGACAAATTCGCCGCATAGTCAGGTCCCACACAGGATCGAGGGAGCGAGCTGGATACCCAGCTCCGCGGAAACGTCCCCAAACGTCCCACCCTGAGATCCGCTAAGCGCGTCCTGCATTCGCTGCCGGTGGCTGCGTTCGAAATAGACGTGTCGAGCCGCGCGGCTGTCAGCACATCGGTGCGTACAGTCTGTGTCTGAGACGGGGGAGTCGGAAGCCTGTCGGATCCAGCGGATCTCGGGGGCACGATCGCATCCTGGTCTCCTTGAGGATTTCTCAGCTGGACCTGGCGCCTGACGACCGGCGGGTCACTCGCGCTCTGTTCACTCTGCGCGAGAGCGCTGCCTATTTCGGCGTGCCCGTCTCCACGTTGCATCAATGGGCTCGCCCCAAGGGAGCGGAGTCGCTGCTGACGATCTTCCCGAGGGCGGGGCGTGCGGCGACGGTGCCGTTCGTCGGCTTCGCGGAGGCATTCGTCCTGAGCGCGCTGCGCCGTGCCGGCGTTCCGATGCAGCGGGTCCGACCGGCGGTGGCTCGCCTCAGCGCCGAAATCGGACACGATCACGGGCTCGCCAGTCAACGGGTCTGCACCGACGGGGCGGAGGTCATTTTCGACTACGCGGACAGAAGTGGCGACGACGCATTGCTAACCGTCGTACGTACTGGACAGCAGCATTTCGCGCAGGTGATCAAGCAGTACCTCAGACCGATCACCTACGGAGAAGATGGCTGGGCAGAACGGGTGCGCCTTCCCGTATTCGTCAGCGACGGTCGTCGTGGACCCTGAGCAAGCGTTCGGCCAGCCGATCGTTGTCCATGGCGGAGCTCGCGTCGAAGACCTGGTTGACCGCTTTCAGGCCGGGGACAGCCTGGAAGACATTGCAGGAGATTTCGACATACCGGTGACCGAGGCCGAGGACGCCGCCCGCGTCGCCTTGCGGCGTGCCCCCTTGAGTTCTCGTCGATCGCAGCCTCGGAAGACACGCGGTCCCAAACGCGCTGCGAACGGCGGGCGCGGTCGTGCACACGATGGGCGAGGTCTACGGCGAGCACGTAGGGCAGCGCCTCGCTGACCAGGCTGGCTCAGCGACGCCGGAGGGCGCGGCGGGGTGCCTCTTTGTCATTGAGAGCTTGACGCACGTGGCTTCGGTTGCGCTTGCTCTTGGGCGGTAGGAGGGGTGGGTTATCGCGCTCGCGAGCGGTGGTTCAACGGCGGCATTGAGGAGGCGGTAGGGCCGGGCGGCTGCTGAGCGCCCGCGGAGGTAACCGCCGCGCTCTCGGTCTGATCTCGCTGGCGCTCGATGAGGGTGACGCGAGGGTGATGCGCCGGCGTGGCTCACGTCCGGAGCCAGTGGTGTGTCGGCGTGCCGCGCGGCCGTGGTTGCGACCGGTGACGTCTCCGCGGAAACGCCGCTGCTGCCAAGGCGGTCGTCAGCCGCCTGTCCCGGCTCGACCGACCGGGCAATCGCTCCGTCGCGGGAACGACTCATTCGCCAGCCGTCCAGCTCGCAATCGCGTTCGCGGCCAACCGCTCACCGGCGACCGTCAGCGTGCTGCAGGATCCCGTAGCGAAGGACTCGTCGGGGTGCTTCCCGCCGTCGGCGAATGCGATCGCGAGAGCGCGCACGAGTTGGTTGCGGTCCCCCTTTGTACCGGCCGCGTGACCGGATTCACGCGATAGCGATCACGCTGCTCCCGCTGGGCGGGTTCCAAATTCGCCCGTCGGTTGCGTAGGCAACGGCGGGGCCAGGGACATGCGACGCGTCGTCACTAATGTCCGGGCGAAGGAAGGAAGTCTTTCGCAGCCCCGATTCGCGCGTGGCACCCGTGGAGCAGCGAGCCACCCGTCGAGGCACGGTTACAGACCTACTTTGGGGCGGGCGGGGAGCAATGCCACGTCACTCGAGCGTTGATCGGGCGCTTCGGACCCGAATCCCGCTGCAGCGTGGCGTTGATGCTTCCCGACATTGCATCGGCGGATATCGAAAGGGTTCCCGACCCATAGTGACGGTTGCTTTCTTTTCCCCCGTACCCAGCAAACCAGTCCGCGCCAGAGTCGCCGTCGAATCGGCAGCTATCGCTGCTCCGGCGCCGAGGCCACCGTACACACGGTCGCCAAGACCGCCAAGCTTCGAGAGCGGGTGGCGCGTCCGCGAACGCTCTTCATCAACGGGCCAACGCCAATCCGCCCCACAAGTAGTTGTCCCGACCGGCCCCTGCACCTCTAGCTCTCACCCTAAAGCAATGCAAGACCACTTGCCAACGCGGACCTTATGTCCGGACCAGACACACGCCAACGGGCCTACGCTCGGCCCGAGGCTGCGACCGGATTTGCCGGAAGGCGGGACGGCCGAACGCGATCAGGCGAATTACGTCGCTTACACAAAAGCTCGCATGCAGCGCCGGTGATGCACGGGCGCATTCAGCCTCCCGGTAACTCCCGACACGCACGCCACGGCACCCGCGGAACCAGCGAAGCGGTCTGCCCCGACACGCCGCAAGTTCGTGCCGAGTTTCGCAAGAAGCAGGCATGATCAGGGTCGCCGACGATCCTTGGATGCGTAGGCGGAACGGCGCTCGGCGCCGACTTGACGGTACCGTCCAGTCGGCGCTATGCGCGAGGAGCCCTCGCCCGCAGCTTGCCGGCGCCGGCAATTGCCTGGTCGCGCCAAAGCAGTGGCTGCATGGCTGGCCGACTGACGAGAAAGGCAATGGTCCGTACTCGCCGACGTGCGCGCCTGCGGGCGATCGGAGGAAGTCGGCTCTCTATAAGACCGGGTCGACGTCGAGGTCAGACTGCTTCACCTCCCGGTTGAGTCCGAAGCGGGCGACGACATGCTGAACCGCTGTTCGAAACCAGCCTGCAGAGCCTGGCGCCACGAAGATTGATTCGACGAGGGTCTCGATGTCGCAGGCCACATTCTGTCCACCCTGAATCCGATTGTTCGACAGAACCACAGCTCGTAGCTCTCGCTCGTGCGCGAAGCTCGTGCGCTTGAGGTCAAGAACGTAAGTGCCGTGTTCGGCACCACGACTGCGGTGGCGTAGCCGATGTACCTGACAACTCCAAGGTACGCAGGCGGCAGGAACACCTCGGAGGTCTGCTCGTGGTGGAGGCTCTCGACCAGCCTGCCCGAAGTTGACCGGATTCCGATGCCGTTACCGGATTGCGCGTAGAGATCCCACATCGCCATGGACTCGTAATCGGTCATATGCCAGCAGCTAATGAGTGCTCGCGGGGCGGAAGATCCCGAGCGACTCGCGTTGCATCTTCATGAACTCAAGCAACTGGTCGGCGTCAAGCCCACCCGATGTGACCTGGTCGAAGTTCAACTCGCCAGATGACCACTTCTGTCGGCGGCGGCCTAAACGATTGATGGTCTGAAAAGCTGACGCGAATCGGCGCCGGGTCTGGCGGAAGGTCCGCGTTGAGCCCGCGACCCGTCCGGGCGAGGTCCTTTAGTCGAACGGGCGGATCGTGCAGGTCCACCTCGACCTGCCGGTCGTGCATGGGCACCGGCGGGTGTCCGATAGCGCTGACCCTTGTTACGGGGTGTTCGGCCCTGGTGAAAGCTCGACAGGGTGGCGGGCGAGGGCGTCGCCCGCAGGCATCCAGCTGAACGATGGATGGCATGGGTCCTCCCTGGGACGTGGTTGACACCGCGATCGTCCCGCCGCCAACAGATCAGCGGACCATCTCGGTGTCGACTCACCCTCGCGACTCCTATTCGCGCCAGGCTGGATTGCGGCTCCTATCATCCGCCGATTTCGACTCCTACTTAGGTAGGAGGCGGGAACCGAGGGGGTGGAGTACGTTCAGCGCGTGAGCCGAACCGAACGTCTCGCCCGCACGTACTGGTTCGACCTGCTGATTGCGCTGCTGGCGATCGTGGCGATGCTTGACGTGGTGCTCGGACGCGGCTCGTCCGGAGCTCCGACAACGACGCTGTGGTTCTGCCTTCCCGCGCTCGCGATCCTGGTGCTACCCGTGTTCTTGCGGCGATGCTTTCCGTTTGCCGGACCGGCGGCGTACTGGCTTTTGGCCGCGGGAATCTCGTTCGTCGACCCGCTGCTGATCCCGTACCCCGAATCCCTCTTCCTGCTCGGGCTGGCGACGGCATTCCTGCTCGGGAACCTTCGGGACGTCCGGCGGGCCGGCCTCGGACTCGCGATCGTGGTCGGCGCTGCGGCGACCCTCGTCTACAACATCCCCGGGCACTCGGTCGCCCAGCTCGTCTTCATTCCCGTCGACTTCGCCGTCGCCTGGGTTGCAGGCCTTGCCGTCCGCGCGCGGGCCGAGCAGGCCGAGGTGGCGGAGTCACGTGCGACACAGGCCGAGCACGCCGTGTTCGAGGAGCGCGTGCGGATCG
>DATAUP010000056.1:0-194561 GCA_036268195.1 Solirubrobacteraceae bacterium | reverse complement strand
GATCGCCTCCTCGAACGCACCGGGGTCGTTCCACGGCACGATCACCGTCGCCCTCGCGGCGGCCTCGCGCAGCAGCCCGAGGAAGCCGTCGGCGGGCGGGACGATGCCCATGTTCGCGGGCACCGGCTCGACAAGGATCGCGGCCAGTTCGGTCTCGGACGCCTCCCACAGCCGCTCCATGTCGTTCCAGGGGACGAGCACGGTCGCGGCGGCGGCGCTCTTCGGAACGCCGGGGCTCGCTGGGATTCCCTGAGTGGCGAGCCCCGAGCCGGCCTCGGCGAGCAGTCCGTCGACGTGCCCGTGGTAGGCACCTGAGAACTTCAGCACCCGCTCGCGCCCGGTGACAGCGCGGGCGAGGCGGATCGCGCTCATCGACGCCTCGGTGCCCGACGAGGTCATGCGCAGCATCTCGACGGACGGCATGCGCGCCGAGACCTCCTGCGCGAGGCGGACCTCGCCCTCGGTCGGCGCGCCGAAGCTCGTCCCGTGCGCCGCGGCCTCGGTGACCGCCGCGACGACCTCCGGATGGGCGTGACCGAGGATCAGCGGGCCCCAGGAGCAGACCCAGTCGATGTACTGGTTGCCGTCGGCGTCGACGATCTCGGCGCCGGCGCCCGACGCGATGAAGATCGGGTCACGACCGATCGACCGCATCGCCCGCACCGGGGAGTTGACCCCGCCGGGGAGCACCTGCAGTGCCTCGTGGTAGAGCCCTGAGGAGCGGGGGGTGGCGTGCGCGGAGCGGGATATGTCGGCCGCGTGCGAGCTCACGCCCCGGCGCGCTCGCGCTCCCAGGCACGGTGGTCGCCGGTGAAGTACTCAAGGCGGATCTTCTTGAACTCGGTCGAGGAGTAGAGCGTCGACCGTTCGCTGATGCCCGTGTCGGCGGCGATCGAGTCGAGGATCGCGTCGCACTCCTGCTTGGAGCGGCCGTGGGCCATCGTGAACACCGAGTAGGGCCAGTCGGCATACGTCGGGCGCTGGTAGCAGTGAGAGATCCCGCGGAACGACGCCATCCGGGTGCCGAGCTCGAGGATGCGGTCGTCCGGGACCTTCCAGACGCCCATGCCGTTGGCGCTGAAGCCGGCACGGCGGTGGAACAGGATCGCGGCGACGCGCCGCAGAAGTCGCCGTTCCTGCATCGCGCGGAGGTGGTCGAGTAGTTGGTCCTGCGAGATTCCGAGCTTGGCCGCGGCAGGCGCGTAGGGCTCGGAGATCACGGGCATGTCGCCCTGGGTCGCGCGGATCACGGCGCGGTCGAACTCGTCGTAGGGCTGGGCCTCGATCTCGACCGGCGCGACAGCCTCGATCTGGGCCGTGGCAAGCGTCTCGGTGCCCTTCTCCATTTCGAGGTCCATGCGGATCTTGAAGAGCTTCAGCGTCGGCAACTGGCGGATCGACTCCGCGCCCGCGAGTTCACCGAGTCGCGTCAGCGTGGCCTCGAGACCGAGCGGTGAGTCCGGCTCGGTCGCGATCGTGAACCAGATGTTGAACTCGTGGTTGCGCAGGTAGTTGTGGGAGACGCCGGGGTGCTCGTTGATCACGTTGGCCGCGCGCCAGGGGTTCTCCGGGTCTACCTTGGCGGCGACCAGCATCGAGCTGTAGCCGAGCGCCCGGGTGTCGTAGATCGGCGTGACCTGGCGGATGATGCGCTCGTCGAGCAGGCGCTGGACGCGGGCGAGCACCTCCTGCTCGCCGATCCCGGCCTCGGCGGCGACGTGCTGGTAGGGCCGCGGCGCGATCGGGAAGCTGCCCTGCATGAGGTTGAGCAGGCGCTTGTCGAGGTCGTCGAGCGGGACCGCGGCGCCTTCCTTGCGCGAGCGCAGCTTCGGCCCGAAGCCGCTGCCCGTTGTCGCACCCGGCTCCGTGATCCCGTCCTCGTTGCTTGTGTGGGCTACTTCAGCCACTGCGCTGCGTCCTTTGCGTGGTAGGTGATGATGATGTCGGCCCCCGCGCGCCTGATGCCCGTCAGCGCCTCCAACACGGATTGGCGCTCGTCCATATAGCCGGCGGCGGCGGCAGCCTTCAACATCGAATACTCCCCGCCGGTGTTGTACGCCACCAGCGGTAACTGTGTCGCGTCCTTGACGCGGCGGATGACGTCCAGGTAGGGCAGCGCCGGCTTGACCATCAGCAGGTCCGCGCCCTCGTCGACGTCGAGCAGGGACTCGCGTACCGCCTCGGTGCCGTTGGCCGGATCCATCTGATAGCTGCGGCGGTCGCCGAAGGCAGGCGCCGAGTCGGCCGCTGCGCGGAACGGCCCGTAGAACGCCGATGCGAACTTCGACGAGTACGCCATGATCGGCTTCTCGGTCAGGCCGGCCTCGTCGAGTGCCTCGCGGATCGCGCTGATGCGACCGTCCATCATGTCGCTCGGCGCGACGACGTCAGCTCCAGCCTGTGCCTGCGACACCGCCGTGCGCGCGAGCAGCTCGAGCGTCGCGTCGTTGTCGACCGCGAAGCCGGATGCACCGGCATGGCCGGCGACTTCGCGTAGAACCCCACAGTGGCCGTGGTCGGTGTACTCGCACAGGCACAGGTCCGTGATCACGATCAGGTCCGGGTAGGCGCGCTTGATCGCGCGCGTGGCTACCTGGACGATCCCGTCCTCGTCGTCGTACGCGCCAGAACCCTCAGCGTCTTTGACGGACGGGATGCCGAACAGGATCACGGCCGGGATGCCGAGTGCGGCAGCACTGCCAGCCTCGGCAACGGCCTCGGTGACGGAGAGCCGGTCGATGCCCGGCATCGTCCAGATCGGCTCGCGGCCATCGAGGCCCTCAGCCACGAACAGCGGGTACACGAAGTCCGACGCAGAGAGCTGCGTCTCGCGCACGAGACCACGCAGTTCGTGCGTGGCCCGCAGCCTGCGCATGCGGGTCTGGGGGAAAGCCATCAGGGCCTTCGAGGATACGCCCCCGGATCTGCCCGTCCCTAAACGAGCTTCCAGGGCTCGACGACGCGCTCGACGACCAGGCCGGCGATCACATAGGGGTCGGTGTCGGCCCACGCCTCGAGCACGTCCGCGACGTACTTGTAGAGCAGCAGATAGGTCATCTCGGGTTCGATCATGGCCGTAGACGCTAGCGTCGCGAGTCACGACGCTAACCTCTGCTTCGCTATGGCGAACCTCCAGAAGCGCGGCGACTACAAGCCGCGACGGCAGCGGGAGAAGGAGGCTTACCGGCTGGCCTTGCTCGGATCGGGCACCGGTCTCGTCGGCTTGGTCACGCTCGCGTTGGCGATCGTGGGTGTCACCGGTGCGTTCCCGCCGATCATCCTGCTGTTGATCAGCTGCTGGTGCGTCTGGCGGTTCATGCGGGTCACCGGCAAGCGCTGAGCCCACTCCACGTCATCTTCCTGGTCGCCGCGGGCGTGCTGGCCGGCATCGTCGGAACCGCTGGCGGCATCACCTCGCTCGTCTCCTATCCCGCGCTCCTTGCCGTCGGCCTGCCCCCGCTGACGGCCAATGCGACCAACATCGTCGCGCTGGTCGCCTGCTGGCCGGGCTCGGCACACGGCTCGCAGCGCGAACTGGCCGGCTGGGGACCGTGGCTGAAGCGTTGGCTACCGCTCTCGGCGGCCGGAGGCACCGCGGGTGCGGTGCTGCTGCTCGTCACGCCGTCCGGCGCATTCGCACGTGCGGTCCCGTTCCTGATCGCGGCGAGCGCGGTGACGCTTATCGCCGAGCCATGGATTAGCGGGCTGCGGCCATCTCGCGGCCAGCGCATCCGTCGCCACCGCACGGCGGCGCTGGTCGTAGCGCTCGCGCTGCTCGGCACCTACGGCGGCTACTTCGGCGCCGGCTCCGGCGTGATGACGCTGGCGCTACTGCTGATCATGGTCGACCGCGATCTGCCCAGTGCCAACGCGCTGAAGAACATGATCAACGGTGCAGTCACGCTCCCGGCCGGTGTGCTGCTCGCGATCCTCGGGCCGGTGCATTGGGCCCCAGCGGCCGCGCTCGCGGCCGGCGCGCTGGTCGGCTCGAGGATCGGACCCGTCGTGACCCGCTGGCTGCCGACGCTCTTCGCCCGCTGGGCGATCGCGACACTCGGCCTCGGGCTGGCGGTTTGGCTGTGGGTGAAGCCGAGCGCCTAGCCCAGACTCAACGCTCCGCGAACCGCAACAGCGCAGCCCGCGCCAGCACCGCGAACAGCAGCGCCAGCAGGGCCAGATGCAGCAGCGACAGCCCGATCGCCGGCGAGCTGCCGCTGAAGGCGTTGGTGACAGCCTGCAGCGCGGCGCGGAACGGGAACACGAACGAGATCACGTTCAGGACGTCGTCGAGGCCGCCGGACACGGCGGTACTCGGCACCAGCGCGACGAAGGCGACCGGCAGCGAGAGCAGGAACGCGAGCAGCGAGGCAACGCTGACGTCGCGGGCGAGAGCGCCGACCGCGACACCGAGCGCGGCAAAGGCTACGCCGCCGACGGCGAACGCGGCTGCCCATAGCGGAAACCGCGACCAGTCGAGCGTGACGAAGATCGAGATCGCCGCCGACATCACGAGCGCCATCACCAGCGCGCTGGCGGCCGCCAGCGCGATCTTCTCGGCCAACAGCGTCTCCGGCCGGACGAGCCCGCGCACGAGCCGCCGGTAGGTGTTCTCCGAACGCTCGAGCGCGAGCATGCCGGCGGCGATCAGGAGCGTCACGAACATCAGCAGAACCACCACCGCGATCGCGACCGCGTAAGAGGAGGTGGGCGTCGTGCTGCCGCTGAGGTCGGACTCCTGGATCGTCAGTGGGCTCGCTACCCCGGTGATGTCGGGACTGGCCAGCGTGAGGCCGTCGATCGCGATGCTGGCGAAGCTCACGACCTGCTTGAGGGCCGGCGCGAGTTTCGAGTCGGACGGCAGCGAGGTGACGGCGTTCTGGACGATGGCGCGCGCGCCCCTGAGTCCGAGCAGATTGATCGTGTGCCCGAGGAAGCTGACGGTGCCGCCGCTGAGCACCTTCTGCAGATCTGAGATCACGGTCCTCATCAGCTGTTTGGAGACGGCGTCCTGGACGTCGTCGACGCGCGTCTGAATCGCCTGATGGACGAGATCGCGTTCGACCGCGTTGCGGCTGTTGAGCACAACGCGCACCGTCGGGTTGCCGGTGCCGTTCTCGATCAGCTCCTGAATCTGCTGGTCGATGTCGCCCGGAATGATCAGCGCCGCCAGCGCCCGGCCGTCGCGCACATCGGCCACGGCCTGCTCGGGCGAGTCGGCGTGCAGTGGCGCGATCGAGCTGTAGAGCTCGCTCGCGTACTTGGCGATGCTGAGCCGTTGTGAGCCGAACGCGATCGTCCCCTGGCCGGCTGGCACGCCGCTGAAGATCGCGACCTTCGGCTTCCCTGGAGGGCTGGAGAGCGCAAAGCCGATCAGCAGCGCGATCACGATCGGATAGATGACGAGCGTGCCGACCAGCACGGGTGAGCGGCGCAGGATGCGCAGGTCCTTCGCCAGCAGCCAGCGCAAGCTCAGTAGCTCCAGTCCATGTCCGCGGGGGCTCCCGCGAACACCAGCCGGCCCTCATCGAGCGCCAGCACACGGTCGGCGTGGTGCTGAGCCTCGAAAACGTCGTGCGTGGAGTACACAACGCCGGTACCGCCGGCTGCAAGCGCCGCGATGAACTCCCACAAACGCGCCCGCTGGCGCGGATCTAGCGAGGAGGATGGCTCGTCGAGCAGCAGCACCAGCGGCTGCGCGAGCAGGCCGATCGCGATGTTCACGCGCTGCTGGTTTCCGCCTGAGAGGCTCTTCACCTGGTCGTGTGCGCGCTCGGCGAGCCCGATCTCCTCGAGCATCAGCGCGACCGTCGCGTCAGGGTCGGGAACGCGTTCGAGCCGCGCGAACAGCATCAGGTTCTCGTACACGGACAGCTTCGAGTAGAGCGCGGGTTGTTGCGGCACCCAGCCGACGGCGCGGCGGGCTGGGTGGGTGCCGATCAGCCGCACCGTGCCCCGGGTGGGAGTGAGGACGCCGGCGAGCGCCGAGAGCAGCGTCGTCTTGCCGGCGCCGTTGGGACCGATGACGGCGATCAACTCGCCCGATGCGACCTCGAGGCTGACTCCGTCGAGCGCGTTGCGCTCGCCGAAGCGGTGGGTCAGCCCGTCTGCGGTCAGAGCCGCGGCTGTCCCGTCGACCATGACTCGAGTACGAGATGCTTGCGCAGGTAGACGATGGTCTCACGGACGATGGTGGCGATCGGCAACGCCAGCAGGGCACCGGGAATTCCGTAGATCTGGTAGCCGATCAGCAGCGCGAGGATCACCAGGATCGGGTTGATGCGCAGCGAGATGCGGAACACCTGCGGCGCAACGAGGTGGCCCTCGAGCTGCTGCAGGGCAATGAACACGATCAGTACCCAGATCGCGCTTACCGGGTGGGTGGCGAGCGCCACCACGATCGGGGGGATCGGTCCGATGATCGGTCCGATGTATGGGATCAGCTCCATCAATCCGTAGAAGAGACCGAAGAAGACCGCGTAGTGCGAGCCGTCGGGGAAGAGGCCGATCAGCCCCATCAGCTCCATCAGAATCGCGGCGCTACCGCCCATGACCAGGCTGAACAGCAGCTGACCGCGGACGTAGCCGGAGACGGCGTGCTGGATCAGCAGCGGATAGTCGTCGCCGGGCGTGCCGTCTCCGGGCGGCATCCAGCGCCTGGCCAGGTCGCCGATGTGCCGCGCGTAGACCAGCATGTAGACCGACAGGACGAAGGTCAGGATCAGGTCGACGGACAGAGTTACGAGCTTGCCAAGCACGTCGCGGGAGACCGACAGGATCGAGCCCGAGCTCTTCAGCACCTTCTTCTGGATCGTCTGCAGCGCGCTGTGTCCCTGCTGCGCGAAGTGAACCTTCACCCCGTGGTGCTGGAGAAAGTTCTGGATGCTCACCAGGTCGTGATTCACCCGCTTGACGAAGTGCGGAAAGTTGTTGGAGAAGTGACTCAGCTGGTCGCTCACCGGAGCTGACAGCAGCGCGCCAATAGCGCCGAAGATCAGCAGGATCGCGACGTAGGAAAGGATGATCGCGATGCCTCTCGGAACCACGCGCTGGAGGTGCTTGGCCAGCGGGTTCAGGATCAGCGCGATCACGCTCGCCGCCATGATCACGACCAGCAGCGTTCCGATCGCCCGCGCCAGCTCCCACACGCCCAGAATCGCCAGGGGCAGCAGTACCAGCTGCACCCAGCGCGGAACGAGCATCGGCTCCACCAACCGCTGGGAAACCGTCGGGGGCGACTCGCTAGACGGCTCGGAATCTGGCTGCTCGGCGGGCGCTGGCGGGTGCTCGTCGGTCTGCGTCGAGCCCGACTCCCCGGTGGGTGGGTCCGGTTGGACGTCCGTCTCGTGCATCTAACTGGAAGAGTATGCGCACATGCGCGATGGAATCCGGATCCTGTTCGTGGGCGACGTGGTCGGCAGCACCGGCCGGCGGACGCTGCTTCGAGTGCTCCCAAGGCTGCGTGAGCACACTGATATCGACTTCGTCGTCGTCAACGGTGAGAACGCCGCCGGCGGCCACGGCATAACGCCCAAGATCGCTCGCGAGATGCTCGCGGCGGGCGTCGACGTGATCACGCTCGGCAACCACACCTACCGTCAGAGCGAGATTTATAAGTACCTCGACGAGGAGCAGCGGATCCTGCGCCCTGCGAACTTCCTCCGCAGCCAGCCGGGTCATGGAACCTGTGTCGTGACCAACGCGGCGGGCGATGTACGCCTCGGCGTTATCTCGCTCTCAGGCAACCTGTTCATGAACAGCTCACTGCCGGCCTTCTCCGAGGCCGACGCCGCGCTCTACGCCCTGCGCGGCAAAGCCGACCACATCCTCGTCGATATGCACGCGGAAGCCACCAGCGAAAAGGTCGGGCTCGGCTGGTACCTCGACGGCCGCGTGACCGCGGTCGTCGGCACGCACACCCACGTACCCACGGCCGACGCGCGAGTGCTTCCCGGTGGCACCGCCTACATCACCGACGTCGGCATGACCGGCGCGCGTGGTGGCGTGATCGGCGTCAAGCGCGAGCAGGCGATCGACTCGATGCTGACGCGCATGCCTGTTCGCTTCGAGGCTGCCGACGATGACCCCTGGCTTCAAGGCGCGCTGATCGAGTGCGCTGCAGAGCCGATGCGGGCCGTATCGATCGTCGGGATCCAGGAGCCATTCTGAGCCGCGGCGCCGCCGAGCCGAGGCGCCGCCGAGCCGACGCGCTGCTACTCCAGCAGCGCGGTCGGTTCCAGATCCTCTCGTTCAGACGGCCGCCACCGGACATTCCTGAAACCCCGGTCGTTGGGTGACGGCGGGTGCGCAAGCACCAGCGCAATCACCACCAGCGGGAAGAACCAGACGATGTAGAGGTAGAACCAGTAGGTGATCCCGAGCTGCAGGCCGATCAGGATCGCCGCGCCCAGGGCGGCGACCTCAACCACGGTGCGCTCGCCGCGCGGCCAGAACGGCGCAGCCAAGCCGAGGGCCACGACGGCGCCCAGCACGATGTGCTCGGGCAGGTGCAGGGTCTGGTTGTAGCCGCCCCATAGGCCCCAGATCGAGAAGGGCGCCGGACGACCGGCCTGGTAAGAGATCGAGTCGTTCCAGAACCAGTGCCAGTCTCCTGAGAGGATCACCGGCAGCAGCGGCACGACGACCGCAAGCGCGTAGGCGAGCACGAATGTGACCGTTGCGCGCCCGCCGGGACGGCGGCGCCCCACACCACGCCAGAGCAACGGTGCAAGGCCCAACGGCGCGAACTTGGTGAGGCCTGCAAAGCCCCCCATCACCCCCCGCAGCGCGGCGAAGCGCAACGACAGCAATGCGGCGACAACGAGCAGCGCAACGAGCGCGTCGTTTGAGTTCGACATCAGCACAAACGAGGTGAACGGGAACGAAGCCCACAGGTAGGCGAGCACGACGCCCGCGGTTGGGCCGCGCACCGACCAGCCCAGCACGAGCAGCCCGAGCATCGTCAACAGATCGAACGTGATTGAGGCGGCGTGGGCGGCCGGCAGGTTGTCCCAGGTGCCGCTCCAGCCGAAGATCAGCCGGAACGGGACGTAGGCGTAGTAGTCGACGGGCCCGTAGGTGTCGCCGGCGGGGTTGTCCGACGGCCAGTGCCCGTAGAGCTTCTCGCCGTGGATGATCTTGTCGGCACCGATCACGCCGGCGTAGCCGACGTCGATCACGTTGGAGTTGGTGACGTTGAGGCCGACCCGGAACCCGATCAGGAAGATCAGCGCGACCGCCAGCCACGCGGTCGGGATCAGCACGCGGAGCGGCTCTCGCGGGCGACCGCGGCCGCAAGCGAGCAGCAGCATGCGCACGAGCAGGTACAGCATGAACGGGTAAATCGCGGGGACTGAAAGCCCTAGGTCGGCGTTGTTGAACCACGCCAGCGACGCCGAGAACCCCAGCAGCATCAGCAGGTCCAGATGCCAGAGCGTCGGTCGTCTGCGCCAGGGCATGAACGGCAGAAAGAAGAGCGCGCAGAGCGGTAGCCACACGTACAACGCATTGACCTTGCGGCCGAAGGCACCGGGATAGCCGCGCGCCATTGTCCAGGCGACCTGATAGCCCGTCCAGACCTGCGTGACCTCGCCGGTCTGGTCGGAGACGTAGAGCTGCAGCATCTCGATCTGGCGCTTGGGCGGCGGCGTGAACCAGCTCACCTGCCAAACCCCAACCCCGCGCGTGTAGACGTACGAGACCAGGTGCGGATGCTTCTTCAGCTCTTCGATCACGACCGGGTTCTTCTGCGCGGTCGCGAGCACCTGTTCGCCGGTGAGACGGAACCCGGTCGGCGCGGTTGTCATCGATGGCACCAGTACCGGCGTACCCGGCGGGGCCGAGATCGGCGCCGGCTGGCCCGGTGGGTTACCTGCCGCCAGCGCGCCGGCGGGCATCGCCAACGCAACCGTCGCAGAAAACGCGGCGCACAGCGCCGCGCATAGGCCCAGCGTCCGCACGGGCCGGCGGACGCAGACGCGAATCAGGCCTTGAAGCTCCAGAGCTTCTGGACGACGAATGAGAGCGGCGTCGCGACGATCCACGCGATGCCGTCGGCAACCACTTTCTTGTCCAGTCCGAGAGTTACGAGCAGACGATAAATGCCCGTCGCAAACAGGAGCACGACCAAAGATACGACGAAGAATCGCACAGCCTGACCGAGCGGGTGGTCCTCCTTGGCCGCAAACGTCCAGTGGCGGTTCCAGATGAAGTTGTTGGTCGACGCAATCACAGCCGCGAGCACGAACGACACCGTGTCCGCCACTCCAAACCCGTGCAGGAGGATCGCGAACATAGCGAGGTTGATGATGTAGCCGGAAGCGCCGACGCAGAGGAAGCGGACCAGCTGCTTGTGGTTCTCTGGGTGGCGAACCTCGTATGCGAACCGCCGGTACGCGCTACGTGCGCGACTTACAGCCCGAGCGGAGGCAGGAAGCTCAAGGCTGGAGGTCATTTCGTCAGGCACTCGTTCGATCCTATCGGCAAATATGGTCTCGGACGCGACATAGTCTCCGGGGCCAAGTCAAACGCAGCCTAAGGAAAGACGCTGCGTTTTGGCATCAATTCGATTACTACCCGAAATGTCCTCGTATCAACGGGGCGACATCACGGAGGGACCATTGCTCGCGCACCGCGCGCGTGTCCGGTCCGGTCCCACACCAGAGTAGCGCCCCCAGCGAGTCGCTGCGATGGAGCGATCCGTGGCTGCCGCCGCCAACGTGGTCCGCTCCCCCCCAGTCGACGAACTCGTAGCCAGGCGCCGCGGACAGCAGGATGTCCCCGGCGTTCGCGCAGCGCAGGGCCGACCAGACGCGCGCCAGCGCGTCGGGATAGTCGGGGCTGTCGAAGCGTCCGTCACGGACCGCGGCCGCGAGCACGCTGAGGTCGCCGTCGACGCTCCAGTGCTCACCGCGCGGGTCGCTGAGCTCTCCGCCGGGCACAAACCGCAGTTCAGCGCCGCCTGGCGCCCGGATTACAGCCTCAGGTCCCTCGCCGTCAACATCGCGCAACCACATCGCGAGGTCGACACCCTCGATATCGCCGACGGCCTCGAGGACCCGCCCCACCACCTCTTCGCGCCGCTCAGGGTCCAACACGTAGATCATCGCCGCGCGTTGCGAGGGGCTCAACGCCAGCTCGGCTCCGACCGAGCGCAACGCGCTCGGAGTCGCAATGTGGAAATCAGCGAGCGCGAGATCGAGCCGGATCCGCTCCTCGACGAGTGCCTGTGAATGATCTGAGGTGACGATCACCGCGTGCTCCTCGAGGAACGCGTCCGCGCCGCCGCCCGCATGCATCAGGCGCTCGATCTGGCGGTCGGCGGCCGCGATCGACGTCACCTGGGCATGCGGCCCGTTCTTGTGTGACCAGGCGTCGTTGTCGGGGAGTGAGAACAGCATGAAGTCGAACAGGTCGTGCTCGACGAGATACGACCCGACGCAGCCCGTGTGCTGGTCGCGCACGCCCGGCATCCCCAACTGGCCACGGCAGCCGGTCCGGCGGCTCGCATAGAGATCGGCATAGAAGAGCTCTTGCGGTCCCAAGATCGTGCGGCGAAACAATGTCGAGGTGACCACGCGAGCAAGCGCGGATTCCTGTGCCACGTCGTGCTGATGACGGCCCCGGTAGATCAGGTAGGTGGTGCCGGCGGTGCGCACACCCAAGTCGTCAAGCGATTCGAACACCGTCGGCGTCTCATTCGACAGATGCTCGGCGTTCATCCGGTAGACCGTGTCCGTGAGCGAGCGCACGACCCCGAACTGACGCGTGGCCGAGAAGCTCGAGCCGTACTCGACATAGCGCTGCTCGAACCGGTGGTACCAGTTCATGCTCGGGATCAGGTGCTGGTCGGGGCCCACACCGGTGGTGATCGTCGCCGCACAGACAGGGGTGACCGACGGGAACGCGGCGACGACGTCATTGACATACACGCCGTCCTGGGCGATCCGCGCCAGTGCTGGGGCGCGGCCCGCCGCGATCGCGCGGTCGAGCATCTCCGGCTTCATCGCGTCGATCACGACGAGGATCAGCTTCTTCATCTAGAGCCTCACCGCACGCACGCGACGGGGGGCATCACCGGAGGATGCGCAAACCCGCGTACTTCTGCTCATCGCGCTGCTGCCCTCTGTACAGCAGCCACAGCAGGCCGAGCAACGCGATCACGCCGATTGGGGGCGCGACTATCGACAGGACGCAGATGAGCAGGGCCGAGCCGTCGGCTATCACCGGCAGCCCAACGGCGGCAGCCGCGTCGTCCAGCCGCGACCGCAGCCGCGCGAGGAACGGACGCGCCGCCGCAATCCCGACCAGGGCACAGATCACACCGCCGACCCAGCCGGGCCAGGCACCGTGGTGATCGCGGACCAGCGAGCCCGCGAAGAACAGCGCGCCCAGCGCCAGCGAGACGATCGCGAGCACCCCGCCGAGCGAGCCGCTGCCACTGTGCACGCGCGGGCCCCAGGCTCCGCGGTCGAGCACGACCAGAAGTGCCGCGCCGATCACCATCACGAGCAGGAAAGGGAGCGATTGCAGAAAACTGTATGACGTGTGGTCGAAGTGGATCTCGACGTCCCCGGCGGCCAGCGCACCGGCTGCCAACCCCGGTAGGAACGGCCTGATTCCGACCGCCGCGGCGATGCCGATGCCCTGGAATATGTCGAAGGCGAGATGCACCGTGTTGTACCGTGATCGAGCGTGACGATAGACGAGAGGGCGCCGGGCCGGGTGTGGGTCCCGTGACCGACCACGGTCGCAAGCCGCGCTCTGCGGCACACGAGATCGAGCGTTACGGGGCGCTGTTCGCGGAGCGCACGCGTGTCATGAAGTCCTCGGCGATGCGCGACCTGATGGCGCTGACCGCGCGCGACGATGTGATCTCGTTCTCTGGCGGTCTGCCGGACACCTCCACCTTCGCTCCGGGGTTCTTCACCGAGCTGATGAGCCGCGTCGCGACCGACTCGATCGCCAAGGCGCTCCAGTACGGGCCGACGGAGGGTCTCAGCGACGTGCGGGACGCGATCGCGCTGGTGATGGAGGCCGAGGGAATGACGGTGGACCCCGACTCGATCCTGCCCACCAGCGGCGGTCAGCAGGCGATCGACCTGGTCTGCAAGATCCTGATCGACCCGGGCGACGTGATCATTGCCGAGGCGCCCACCTATCCAGGCGCCGTCCCGACCTTCTGTTCGTACGAGGCTGACGTCATCCAGATCCCGATGGACCGCGACGGCATGCAGATCGACAAGCTGCAGGAGGCGCTCGCGCAGCTCGACTGTGAAGGCCGCCGCCCGAAGTTCGTCTACACGATCCCGAACTTCCACAATCCGGCTGGCGTGACGATGTCGCTGGAGCGTCGCCGTGAGCTGCTGCGGATCGTCGGCGAGCGCGAGCTGCTGGTGCTAGAGGACAACCCCTACGGTCTGCTCCGCTACGAGGGCGACCCGCTGCCGACGCTCTACTCGCTGGACAGCGACTTCGTCCTATATGCAGGCACTTTCTCGAAGATCCTGTCGCCCGGTGTGCGCATCGGCTGGCTTGTGGCGCCGGCGCCGGTACTACGCCAGCTCATCCTCGGCAAGGGCTCCGCCGACCTCTGCTCGTCCTCGATATCCCAGTACTTCATCGCCGAGTACTTCCAGGCGGGGCCGTGGATCAACTACGTACGCTCGCTTTCGGAGCTCTACCGCCGCCGCCGCGATGTGATGCTGGACGCGCTGGCCGAGCACTTCCCGCGCGAGGCCACCTGGACACACCCGCAGGGCGGCCTGTTCCTGTGGGCGACCTTGCCCGACTACATCGACACCACCGACCTGCTCGCACGTGCGATCGAGGAGCGGGTCGCGTTCGTGCCGGGCCGCGCAGCCTTTGTCGACGGCCGCGGCGGCTCCTCGATGCGACTGAACTTCAGTGGTGTGAACGAGGACGAGATCCGCGAGGGCATCCACCGCCTCGGCGAAGTGATCCGCGAGCAGGTGGCGCTCTACGGCACGCTGACCGGCCAGACCCCAGCGCCCGCCGTCGAGCGTGGTACCGCCGGGGCCGGGTCCGCTGAACCTGCCCCGGCCCGCAGCGTCGATGCCCCGGCCAGCAGCGTCGACAACGTGCTGCCGCTCTCGCGCAAGCGCGCCGGATGAGCCGCGTCGCAGTTCTGAAGGGCGGGCGCTCGCTCGAGCGCCAGGTCTCGCTGAACTCGGCAGCGCGCGTCGAGGACGCACTGCGCCGGATCGGTCACGAGGTGATCGAGTTCGACGTCGGTCTCGATCTCGTCAGTCGGCTCTCGGCCGATCCGCCCGACCTCGCGTTCGTGGTCCTGCACGGCCGCGACGGGGAGGACGGCACCGTGCAGGAGCTGCTTGAGGTGCTTGGGATTCCCTACACGGGCTCGCGCGTGTCCGCGTGCATTCGCGCGTCCGACAAGGTTCTGGCAAAGCACGCGATGCGCGATGCCGGCATCCCCACACCTGATTTCTACGCCTTCAGTGAGACCGCGTTCCGGGGCCTCGGTGCCGCCCAGGCGCTGCCAGCGATCAGCTCGCGCCTCAACTTCCCGCTCGTGATCAAGCCCGCGCGCCAGGGCTCCGCGCTGGGCATCAAGTTCGCGCGGGCCGCCACCGACGTCCCGACCGCGCTCGTCGCGGCCTTCTCCTACGACAGCAAGGTGCTGCTCGAGCGCTACGTCGCCGGGCGCGAGCTCGCCGTCTCGATCCTCGAGCTGGACGGGCAGCCGCGGGCTCTCCCCATCGTCGAGGCGGTGCCAGAGCAGGAGTCGTTCTATGACTTCGAGTCGCGCTACGAGATCGGCCGCACGCGCTTCGTCTGCCCCGCCGAGCTCGATTCGGCGCTGGCACTGAGGACCCAGAGCCTCGCCCTCGATGCCTTCCGCCTGCTCGGCTGCTCGGTCTTCGCCCGCGTCGATCTGATGCTCGACTCCGAGACCTCCGAGCCGTACGTGCTCGAGGTCAACCCGATCCCGGGGCTGACGGAGACCTCACTGCTGCCGCAGGCCGCCGATGCGGCCGGCATCGGCTTCGACGACCTGATCGCTCGGATCGTCGCCGCCGCGAAGTAACCCGGACGCCCGCCCGCCAGGCGGGCAGTGCTCTCGCGACCCAGCGGACTGGTCGTGCAGCTTCGGATTCGTCGCGCACCTTCCAAAAGGGCTTTTTGCGTTATAACAGCGCCGGCATAACGCAAAAACGCCTTTCGGGAAGGCCGTACCAAATGCCCATGAAGCGCAGAAAGCAATACGGCGGCGAATATGGCGAGGAGGAGCTCAGCCCGACCACCGTTCGGCGGATCCTACGGTCGACGGACCGCACGGAGAAGCACACGCTGGCGCATGCAGTCGAGGTGGCGCTGATGGACTATCGCTGGGGGCACAGCCTCTCGCAGCAGCAACTGGCGGAGCTCCTGGGCATGAAGCAGCCCCAGGTGGCGCGGCTCGAGTCCGGCCTGGTCAATCCGACCATCGAAACACTCCTGCGGATATCGCAACGGCTCGGGATCGAGTTCACCCTCGAAGTGCGTCCATCCGGCCTGACGGTCCGCCCACCGGGCGGGGAGAGTCCTACACAACCCGACCAGCGCTGAGCGCGCCGCTATTCGCCCAGGAAATCGTCAGGCTTGACGGTGTCGAGGAAGTCCTTGAACTTCTCGACGACTTCTTCGGTGTCCTCGACCTCGTGCTCGAACTCGATCGCGGACTCGGCGATCACCTCGTCAGCAGCGAAGATCGGAGCGCCGGACCGCACGGCGAGAGCGAGCGCGTCGCTGGGCCGGGAGTCGATCTCGAGCTCGCGGCCGTTGGAGCGCAGGCTGATCGACGCGTAGAAAGTGTTCTCACGCAGTTCCGTCACCGATACGCGAGTGCACTCGACCTCCAGCTCGCCGAGCATGTCGGACAGCAGGTCGTGGGTCATCGGCCGGGGCGTGGAGGCGCCCTGAAGCTTCATGAGAATTGCGGCGGCCTCCGGATGGCCAATCCAGATCGGCAGGAACTTGTTGTTCTCGACAGTCTTCAGCAACACGATCGGCTGCTTGCCGACCATGTCGAAGCTCACGCCGTAGATGACCATCTCCTGCACGGACCGGGCTCCTCGTTCGGGTGAGCCGAAGTATATGTGCCGAATCTGTAACGCCCGCCACCATTCGTAGTCTGTCCGCATGGGGGAGAGCGCCGTTTCCGCGTATCCACCGCCGGGCCGCAGCGAGCTGCATTTGCCGGCGCAGCTCACGATCCTGGCAACGATCCTGTTGCAGCTGGTCCTTCCAGATCGCTTGGTGGCGGGACCGAGGTGGATGTGGCCCGCAATTGAGGGGACGCTGCTGGCCGTGCTGTTCCTGTCGGCGCCACAGCGACTGGAGGCGCCGCACTCCGTCCGTCGCATGCTGTCGCTCTCGGCGACGGCCGTCGTCGGCATCGCTAACGGGATCGCCCTGGCGTTGCTCGCGCACTACCTCCTGCACCACGACGTCCCGGACGGCTACGAGCTGATCATCGCCGGCGCTGAGATCTGGCTGACGAACGTGTTCATCTTCGCGCTCTGGTACTGGGAAATGGACCGCGGCGGCCCGGGTCGCCGCGCCGCTGGACTCGACGGCCCACCGGACTTCCTCTTCCCACAGATGACGGAGCTCGAGCTGTTCGGCAGCTGGCGGCCGCAGTTTCTCGACTACCTGTACGTGGGGTTGACCAACGCGAGCGCCTTTAGCCCGACCGACACGATGCCGCTCAGCGTCCAGGCGAAGATGGTCATGGGTTTTCAGGGGTTGGTCTCGCTCGTCACGATCGGCCTGGTCGTCTCGCGCGCGGTCAACATCCTCTAGCTCACCAGTAACCTCAGTTCTATGAGTGCCGTACTTGGAAGCGCTGAGCAGCCTCTGCGCGTAGCGATCGTGGGCTCCGGTCCGGCCGGTTTCTACGCCGCCGGTCAGCTGCTGTCGAACAAGGAGGCGGTCGTTACGGTCGACGTCTTCGACAGGCTGATGACGCCGTGGGGCCTGGTTCGCTTCGGCGTCGCACCGGACCATCCGAAGATCAAGTCGGTCACGCGCGTGTTCGAGCGCACCGCACGAATGCCGGGCTTTCGCTTCCACGGCAATGTCGAGGTCGGCGTTGACCTCAGTCATGAGCGGCTCGCCTCCGCCTATCACGCGGTGCTGTACGCGGTCGGCACCCCTGGTGACCGGCGCCTGGAGATTCCCGGCGAGGATCTGCCCGGCAGCGAGTCGGCCACGGAGTTCGTCGCCTGGTACAACGGCCACCCGGATTACGCCGACGTGGACTTCGACCTTTCCTGTAAGCGCGCGGTCGTGATCGGCAACGGCAACGTCGCACTTGATGTCGCGCGGATGCTGGCCCTGTCCGTCGACGAGCTCCAGGTCACCGACATCGCCGACCATGCGATCGAACTGTTGCGCGACTCGAGCGTCGAGGAAATCGTCGTGCTCGGTCGCCGCGGCCCGGCCCAGGCGGCGTTCACCAATCCGGAGCTACGTGAGCTTGCCGACCTCGACTTGGCCGACGTGATCGTCGATCCCGCCGACATGCAGCTCGACCCAGCGAGTGCGGCTGCCCTGTTGGCCGCCGACGCCACCACCCAGCGCAATGTCGAGACACTGATCCAGTACGCGGGCCTGACTCCTGCTGGTAAGCCGCGCCGGATCGTGGTGCGGTTCCTGACTTCACCTGTGGCGATCGAGGGCACCGACCGGGTCGAGGCGCTCGTAGTCGAGCGCAATGAACTGGTCGTGTCCGAGGATGGCTCGCTGAAGGCCAGACCGACGGGCGTGACCGAGCGGCTCGAGACTGGACTCGTGCTGCGAGCTGTCGGCTACGTCGGCAAGCCGCTCCCAGGCGTGCCCTTCGACGACCGCCGCCGAACCGTGCTGAACCAGGGTGGGCGCGTGCTGGATTCGGGCTCGCACGAGCCGATTCCGGGCCTCTACGCCGCCGGCTGGATCAAGCGCGGTCCCTCAGGCGTGATCGGCACGAACAAGAAGTGCGCGCAGGAGACGACCGAGCGGCTGCTGGAGGACTTCGCGGCCGGCCTGCTGCCGCAGCCGAGCGAGTCGCCCGATGCGCTGCTGGAACTGTTGCGGCAGAACGGGACACGAGTGATCGACTACTCCGGCTGGGAGGCGATCGACGCGCACGAGCGCGCGCTCGGCGAGCCGATCGGACGCCCGCGCGTGAAGCTCGTGCGGCGCGACGAGCAACTCAAGCGCTCCGTATCCGCGTGACCGCGCGCGAGGCCGGCGCCGGCATCAGCCGTGGCCTGGTGATCCTGCTGGCGTTCACCACTGGTGCCGCGGTGGCGAACATGTACTACGCGCAGCCGCTGCTGCACACCCTCGGCCACGCATTCCACGTCGGTACGGCCACCACCGGACTGCTGGTGACGATCGGCCAGATCGGATACGTGGCCGGCCTGGCGTTTCTCGTCCCACTCGGCGACCTGTTCGAGCGGCGCAAGCTGATCACCATAAGCCTTGTCTGCCTGGCCGTCGGCCAGGCCGTGGCCGCGATCGCGCCGAACCTCGCAGTCTTCGCCGCTGCCGTGCTGTTCGTCGGTGTAGCCACCTTCATTGGCCAGGTGATCGTGCCGATGTCATCGCACCTGGCCGCCGAACACGAACGCGGCAAGGTCGTCGGCACCGTCATGAGTGGTCTGCTGTTGGGGGTCCTGATCTCGCGCACGCTCAGCGGCGTGATCGCCGAGCTGTTCGGCTGGCGCGTCGTGTTCGGCTTCGCGGCGGTCGCGATGCTGCTGCTGGCCGCGGTCGTGCGCCGCACGCTCCCGCGCGTCGAGCCGACCTCCGACCTTCCGTACGGCGCGGCGCTGCGGTCAGTCCTGAAGCTGATCCGAACCGAGCCGGTATTGCGCCAGCGCATGCTGCTCGGCGCCTGCGCGTTCGGCTGCTTCAGCATCCTCTGGACGTCGCTCGCGTTCCTGCTCTCAGGCGTGCACGGCAGCCATTACCACTACAGCAACGCGGCGATCGGACTGTTCGGGCTGGCGGGTGTGGCGGGCGCCTCCGCTGCACAGGTCGCAGGCCGGCTCGCCGACCGGGGCCACGTGGCCGCCACGACCACGGCGGCCCTGATCCTGACGGCTGTCAGCTGGCTCGTGCTCGACGCCGGCGCTCACTCCGTCGTGATTCTGATCATCGGGATCATGGTGCTCGACCTCGGCGTTCAGGGCACCCAGATCAGCAACCAGACCGCGATCTACAAACTTGACTCCGATGCGCGCAGCCGTATCACCACCGCCTACATGTCCGCGTACTTCATCGGCGGCGTCCTCGGCTCCTCGGTGACCGGTGTCCTCTACGCGTCCGATGGCTGGGGCGCGGTCTGCATCTTCGGCGGCTGCGCCTCGATCGTCGGCCTCGCGGCCTGGGCGCTTACCGCGAACCTCGCCCGAACAGGTCAGCCAGCCGCTGCGTGAACTGGCGCTTTGCGTCGCCGCCGCGCAGGCGTTCGGCGAACTGGTCGGTGGCGTCGTCGATGATCTTCGTGAAGCTGTCGTCGGTCGTGTAGTAGCCGAGCTCCTCCTGCGTCGGCCGGCGTGGCTGAGGGCGAGCGCCGCCTGCCGTGGCTTGGGGCGCGGCGGCGGCTCGTGCCGCCGCCTCAGCACGCGCGGCCGCCGCGGCTCGCGCCGCTACCGCCTCCGCTCGTGCGGCGGCCTCACGGGCCGCGGTCTGTCGCCTCAGCTCCGCTTCGATCGCGGCAATGCGGTCATCCATCTCACCCGCGGGCGCACGGCGCCGTTCCGCGATCAGCGCGTATGCGCTCTGAATCTGGGCGAATCTAACCGTCGACTCCGGCGAGCCGCCGTTGTGGTCGGGATGGTGGCGCTTGACTAGGTCGCGGTAGGCGCGCCGCAACTCGCCGTCTGAGACGTCCGGCGCCACGCCCAAGACGGCGTAGGGATCTGTTGCGGCATTGCTCATAGGCTGATTATCATGCGGCCGACCAAATCATTGAGCGGCCTCTAAGCAGATGTTGCCAGGCACCGCGTCGCGCTGCCTGGCCGCCAAGCGGGCGAAGCAGAGCGCGATCACCAACCCTGCCGCAGCGAGCCCAGCAGCAACGAGGTTCGGCGAGCTGTAGCCGAGACCATCGGCAATCGCAAGGCCGCCGAGCCACGCTCCGAGCGAGTTGGCGACGTTGAACGCAGCCTGGATCGAGGCCGCCGCGAGGTTCGGAGCGCCTCCGGCGAGCGCGACGATCCGCGACTGCAGGCCAGGCAACATGCCGAGCGAGCATGCCGGGAACAGGAGGATCAGCGCGGCCGACGCCAATTTGTTATTTGCGCCGAAATAGAAAGCGACCGCGACCATGATCATGCCGACGATCGAGAAGCAGACCGTGCGCATCAGCGCACGGTCTGCGAAGCGCGCACCGAGCAGATTGCCACCCGTCATCCCAATCCCGAACAGGACGAGCAGCGGCGTGATCGCCGCCGGCGAGTAATGCGCGACGTGGGTCATCATCGGCGCGATGTAACTGAAGGTGCAGAACAGGGCGGCGCCCGCGATCGTCGCGATGCCGAGGCAGAGCCATATCTGCGGCTGGCGGAAAGCCCGCAGCTCTTGGCGGAGGTTCGCGTCCTCGGGTGCGGCCTCGGCCTGACGGGCCGGCACCCGCGTTAGCACCGCCAGCGCCGCCAGCACCTCGATCACGCCCACCAGGGCGTAGACGACGCGCCAGCCGGCGTGCTGTCCGATCAGTGTCGAGAGCGGTACGCCGACGATATTGGCGACGGTCAATCCAGCGAACACCATTGCCATCGCGAAGCTGCGTCGCTCGCGTGAGACGAGGCTGCCGGCGACCACCGAGGCGACGCCGAAGTAGGCGCCGTGCGGCAGCCCCGTTAGGAACCTGACGATCAGCAGCGTCGTGAAGTTCGGGGCGACGGCGGAGAGCAGGTTGCCCAGCGCCATCGCCAAGGCCATCACGATCAGGAAGCGCCTGCGGGCGAAGCGCACGGCCGCGCCGGTGAGCAGCGGCGCCCCGACCACAACGCCGAGCGCGTACGCCGAGACGAGGTTGCCGGCACGCGGAATGCTGACGTGCAGGCCGGCCGCCACATTGGGCAGCAGGCCGAGGGTCACGAACTCACCGGTGCCGATCCCAAAGCCGCCGAGCGCAAGGGCGAGCAGCGCAAGGCGAACGGTGCGGGAGCTCGTGGAACTCAAGGGCTTCCCAGGCTAGCGGGCGACAATCGCCGGCTAGCCCATCTGACGCCCGGTTCAGACCGTCGCTGGCGCCTCGGGCACGCCCGCTACCGGCTCATCGGCTGGCAGCAAATCGGCCAGCGGGGGTAGCTCGCCCGTCTGCGTCAGCCGCCGGTAGAAATGAGCGCTGCGCTTCGGGATCCGGCGCCCGGTGTCGAACTCGATGTAGTGCAGGCCAAAGCGACGCCGATAACCCTCCGCCCATTCGAAGTTGTCCATCAGCGACCAGTGGAAGTAACCGGCCACGTTGACGCCGTCGTCGACCGCCTGCAGCGCTGCATCGAGGTGGCTGTGGATGTAGGCGATCCGCTCGTGGTCCTCGACCACCCCCTCAGGTGTGACGTAGTCGTCTGCGGCGCAGCCGTTCTCGGTGATGTAGAGCGGCAGACCGCCCGTTTCGACGTGCAAGCGAGCCAAAAGGTCCCGCAACGACGACGGCACGATCGGCCAGCCCATCACGGTCCGGTCGAGGTCGGGAGCGAGGTATTCCACGAAGCCGGCATGCTCAGGCACGGGAATCTCTCCCTGACGCAGGTCCGACCAGTCGCCGCGGCGGATGTAGTGGGGCCGGTAGTAGTTGACGCCGAAGAAGTCGATCGGAGCTGAGATCAGAGCCAGATCGTCGTCTTCGATCAGCGCATCCGGAGGCCGCATATCGTCGCGGAGTCCAACTGGATAGGCGCCGCGCAGCACCGGATCCAGGTAGACGCGGTTCTGCTCGGCATCCAGCTCGTCCACCACCGCCTCAGCGTCCTCGCCCAGCGCGATGAAGGGCTGCGGATCCATCGTCGTACCGATCGGCACACCCTCCGGCAGGCTCGCGCGCAGCGCCTGAAGCGCATAGCCGTGCCCGATCAGGATGTGGTGGATCGCCGCCGCCGCCAGCTTGTGGTCGCGGCGGCCGGGAGCATGGGTTCCCGTCCGATATCCCTGATGCACGGTCTGGAGCGGCTCGTTGATCGTGACCCACATGCCGACCTGATCGCCCAGCGCCTCGGCCAGCACCCGCGCCAGCTCACCCAAGCGTTCGGCGGTCTCGCGGCTGGCCCAGCCGCCGCGCTCCTCGAGTGCCTGTGGCAGGTCCCAGTGGTAGACAGTCGCGACGGGAGTGATCCCGTGCTCATTGAGGCGTTCGACAAGTCGCCGGTAGTAGTCGAGTCCTGCCTGGTTCACTGCACCGGCGCCCGTCGGCAGCACCCGCGGCCACGAAACCGAGAACCTATAGGCGCCGACTCCGAGGCCACTCAACAACCGCAGGTCATCCTCGAGCCGGTGGTATGAGTCGCAAGCTATGTCGCCGGTGTCACCGTGGTGGACGTTCCCCTGCGCGTGCGAGAAGACATCCCAGATCGAGCGGCCACGACCATCCGCGTCAACTGCTCCCTCGATCTGGTACGAGGATGTCCCGACGCCCCAGACAAAGCCTTCGGGAAACCTGCGCGCCCGTGGCGCGTCGCTGTTGTGACTGATCGTGCTCATGCTCTGTTCGCCACCAGTTCGGAGCCCTCGCCCGTCCAGGCGGCGGGGAGCTCGTTGGTGGTCGCAACCTGCTGATAGAAGCGGGCGCTCTGCTTCGGGATTCGACGTTGGGTGCCGTAATCGGTGAAGACGATTCCGAAGCGCTTCTGGTACCCCCAGGCCCACTCGAAGTTGTCGAGAAGGGACCAGTGAAAGTAACCGTCCACTGGCGCGCCGTCCCGGATTGCACGCCAGATGGCGTGCAGGTGCCCACTCAGATATTCGATGCGCTCGAAGTCATTGACAACGCCGTTTGGATCGACGTAGTCCTCGGCCGCACAGCCGTTCTCAGTGATGTAGAGCCTGCAGCCGGACTGCAACTCGGAGGTGACGGTCATCAGAACGTCGTAGAGACCGTCGGGTTCCACGAGCCAACCCATGTTTGTCGTCGGCATATCCGGAGGCAGAAACGTCACCACATCACCGAGACCGGCGACCGGCTCCTCTCGGGCGGCTGCGTCGCCCGGAGCCGCCGCACGCTTGATGTAGAGCGGGAAGTAGTAGTTGACACCCACGAAGTCCAAGGGGGCGCTGATCAGTTCCATGTCGCCGTCGTGAACGAGCGCTGATGGCGGAAGCATGTGTGCGCGCGCGCCTGCCGGATACCGCCCACGCAGGATCGGGTCCATGAAGATGTGGTTCTGTTCCGCGTCCATTACTTTCGCGGTCTCCTGCGAATGTGAGTCGTAGGCTCTGACGGTGCTGAAGCTGAGTGCGATGCCGATCTGGGCTGCGGGAATCAGGCTGCGGAGCCGCTCCACCGCGAGGCCGTGGCCGAGCAGCAGGTGATGAGTGGCCGCCGCCGCAAGCGCGTCGTCGGTGTGACCGGGTGCGTGGACTCCTATGCGATAGCCCTCGTTCGCGACGACCTGAGGCTCGTTCATCGTCATCCAGTTCGTACAGTCGTCACCGATCGCCTCGGCCACGATCTGGGCGAAGTCCGCCAGGCGCTCAGCTGTGTCGCGGCTGGCCCAGCCGCCGGCGTCCTCGAGCGCCTGTGGCAAGTCCCAGTGAAAAATGGTGATGGCGGGAACGATGTCCCGGGCATTCAGGTCATCGACCAAGCGGCGATAGAAGTCGAGGCCGGCCTGATTGATCGCGCCGCTGCCCGTCGGCTGGACGCGCGACCACGAGACCGAGAACCGGAAGGCTGCCAAGCCGAGCGACTTGATGAGGTCGAGATCGGCCTCACTGCGGTTGTAGAAGTCGCACGCGATGTCCCCGGTGTCGCCGCCCCGGACCTTTCCAGGGGTGTGGCTAAATGTGTCCCAGACCGATGGCCCTCGCCCATCGGCCGTCGCAGCTCCTTCGATCTGGTAGGCGGCCGTTGCGGCGCCCCAGACGAAACCCGCGGGAAACGTCCGCACAGCCTTGACCGAACCGTTGGTGTCGGTGGCCGTCATTTTCTTCCTCTCTGTACTGACTGTAAATGGGTGGCGGCGCCCGTCCCGCTCCACGAAGGGAGCGGGACGGTGGTCACGCCGAGTTGTGTTACGACTTCGGCTTCAGTCGCAGAACGACGATCTCGTTCTGCGGCGAGCCGGGCTGCCCGATCTCGTACGGGTTCTTGGCCGATGGCCAACCGCTGAAGTTCGACGAGTTGTACTCGTCGAACGCCGCTCCGTATACGGTCGGGATGACCGGCAGATTCGTAGCCACATACTGCTCGATCGGAGTCAGGTACTTCAGCTGACCCTTGACCGTCGTCTGACCCGCGAGCTTTGCCAGGTCACCGTCGATCGCCTTGTCCTTCAGGCGTTCGAAGTTGCCTGTCGAGTTCTTGGTGATCAGACTACTGTTCAGCCAGTAGTTGTACAGCTGGTAGGCAGAGATCGTCGTCTGTGACCAGTGCTGCGTCAGGACGAAGTTGCCCGAGGCGACGTTTGCAGCCCAGGTCGACGGGCTCGGCCCATAGAACGTTGAGTTGATGTGCGCCTTGCGCAGCTCAGCCGCGATCAGTGAATCGTCTTCCGCGTAGTCCGTGTAGGCGGCAGGATCGGTCACGGGAATCGTGACTTCCTTGTTACCCAGGTAGAAGAAACCGTGCTTGATCTTGTAGCCCGCCGCCTTCAGAACGGCAATGGCCTTGGCGGTCTGAGAGTGCGGTGACAGCGCGTCTTTCTTTACAGCCGGTGCCAGCAGATTTTTGAAGCCAGGAAGCACGATGCCGCTGGCGTTGGTCGCGACAGGTTCCAAACCTGCCTCACCCTGCGTGTCGATCGCGGTGCGATCGATCGCCAGGCTGATCGCCTGACGGACGGCCAGCTGGTTGGTCGGCCACTTGGTCAGGTTCGGCTCCAGCGAGTTGGTCTGAACCGGCGCGAACCACACCTGGTGTGTGGAGGGTGACGGCTTCTCGTACGCACTACTCAGGCCGGTGATGAAGTTACCGGCCCAGGTGAGCTGGTTACTTGTCAGCAGTGAGAGCACGGTCGTGTTTGACGCGATCGCCGGAATCTCGACCTCGCTGACAGCCGGCGAGCCGCCCCAGTAGCTGGAATTGGCGGTGAGTGTGATGCCCGACGCGCCGGTCGTAGTGACCGTGTAGGGGCCAGTACCGATCGGAGTCGAATCGATGTACGTTCCCGGATCGCCTACCGAGCTCCAGATCGACTGCGGCACGACATACGTGTTACCGATCGACTGCAGGTTGGTGTACTGCGGTGTCTTGAAGGTAACCGTTACGTCGTTGCCGGAGACGCTGGTCCCGGTGATTGCAAGCGCGGCAGTGTTCACATCCGCGTACTGCTTCAGCATGTTGAAGCTGAACGCCACGTCTGCCGGCGTCATCGCCGAACCGTTGCTGAACTTCACGCCCTTACGGATCGTGAGCGTGATGGACTTGCCGCCGTTGCCCCACTTATACGCGGTGGCGAGCAGGTAGTACGGCTTTGCGGCGGGGTTCGCCAGGTTGAAGTCCATCAATGGCTCGTAGACCAACGAGTCGGCACCCGCCTGGTAGGCGGGGGTGGACTGCACGTAGGGGTTGTAGTTAGCGGGAGTGAAGCCGACCTCGGGGTCCGACTCAAAGACCAGCGGGACGCCCGACGCGGGATGCGCGGTGGCGTGCTTTACCGACGCGCTCGACGCGCCCGGCGCGACAAGCGCCGCGATAAGCGCCGCCGAAGTAGCGGCGGCGGCCAGGGTGGCTGAGGCGCGACGCCTCAGCACCAATGGCCTCTTGGTTCTCGGTTCCATTAGGTGATGTACCTTTCTCACTGCAGTGATGTAGTTCGATGTGGCGGTGACGTGCGCCTCACGGGCCGCCGTTTTCGGCCCCGGCGCGGCAGCGTGCTGCCGCGCCGGAAGGTCGATCAGATCCCAGTCATTGGGGCAGAGCCACGCTCCTCTCCTCCCGTTGCCTTTTGACAAGGTTTGGCGCTGCAAGATCGAGGTGCCAACAGGCCGCCGAGCGATGCTCATCGATCGCTCGCAGGGGCGGCGACTCGACGCGGCAATGGTCGTCAGCGAACGGACAGCGGGAGCTGAAGCGGCAACCCACCGTGGTTCTGGGAGCGCGCCCCGCCTCTCTCGCCTTGCGCGCAAGCTGCTCATCGATCGGCGCCCCGAGGCGGTCCGGATCCGGAGCCGCGGCCAGCAGCAGCTGTGTGTAAGGGTGGGCAGGGCTCTGGCTGAGGTCCTCTGACGGCCCTCGCTCAACGATCTCGCCCGCGTACATCACCAGCGTCTCCTCGGCGAAGTAACGCGCCGATGCGATGTCATGTGTGATGTAAAGGACAGCGAGCTGAAAGCGCTCACGGAGCTGGTCAATCACGTCCAGCACCTCGAGGCGTATCGAGACGTCGAGCATCGAGACCGGCTCGTCCGCGAGCAATACCCGCGGCTTGACCGCCAGGGCCCGCGCGATTGAGACACGCTGGCGCTGACCGCCCGACAACTGATGCGGATAGCGCTGTAGGAACTCCTCGGCGGGACTGAGGCGAACCTCATCCATGAGGCGGACGAGCTCATCGGCCACGGCCCGGCGCCCGAGTTCGGAGCGGTGCAGGCGCACCGCTCGTTCGAGTGGATAGCGGACCCGGTGGGTGGGATTCAGCGAAGCGAACGGGTCCTGAAAGACCATCTGGACTTCACTCTTGTAGGCCCGGAACCCGCGGCGGCCGGAGTGGTGCGCAGGCTGGCCGTCCAGCAGGACCTCGCCGCTGGTTGGCCGCTCCTGCCCGGCCAGCAGCTTGGCCACAGTCGACTTGCCCGACCCGCTCTCACCGACGAGCGCCACCACAGCACTACGTCGCAGTTGCAGGGAGACGTCTCGCACAGCCGACAGCACGGTCGCGTTGGGACCTCTCCCGAGTCGGTAACCCTTGAAGAGGTTCTGGGCCTCCAGAACGACGGGGCCGCGATCGTTGAGGGCGGGAGCGTTGGTCGTCGCGGCGGGGTTGTCCATCACAGAACCTCTCCGTTGTTGGCAGCGGCCGCAATCGGAGTGGGCTCGGCCTCCCCGACCTTCACAAATGGACAGGCGGTAACGTGTTGCGGGGCGTCGACTTCGGCGGGTAATAGCTCCATGTCCACGGTCGCGCATTCCGGCTTCACGAAACGGCATCGCGGCTGGAATGGGCACCCGGGCGGCATGTCACGCGGGTCTGGTGGAGATCCCGGAATCCCTGCGAGCTTGCGGCGCGCGCCGCGAACGCTTGGGAACGAGTTGAGCAGCCCCCGTGTGTAGGGGTGGGCCGTGCGGTGATGGATCTGCTCGCTGCTGCCGGACTCCACCAGCCTGCCGCCATAGAGCATCGCGATGCGATCGGCGATCTCGAGCAGCAGCGAGAGATCGTGCGTGATGAAGAGGACGGCGAACTTCAGTTCCTTCTGCAGCTCGGCTATCTCCGCCAGGATCTCTCGCTGGACAACGACGTCCAGGGCGGTGGTGGGCTCGTCCATGATCACGACCTCTGGATTGGTGGCCAGGGCCATGGCGATCATGATCCGCTGACGCATTCCGCCGGAGAGCTCATGCGGGAAACTGCGCAGCCGTGTGCGCGGGATGCCGACCATATCCAACAGCGAGTTGAGCCGCTCGTGCTTCTGCTCACGCCGCAGGTCGAGGTGAGCGTCGATCACATCACCGAGCTGGTCCTCGACCCTCAGCACAGGGTTCAGAGCGTTCATCGCGCTCTGGAAGACGATCGCGATCTCCCGCCAGCGCAGCGCCCGCAACTGGTGCGCCGTCAGGTCAAGGATCTCCACGCCGCCTGGGGCGACACGGCTTCCGCGGTAGATAACGCTGCCGCCGGTGATGATGGCCGGCGGACGCAGCAGCCGACAGGCGCCAAGCGCGAGCGTCGACTTCCCCGAACCACTCTCACCGGCGAGGCCGACGATCTCCCCCGGCGCCAAACTGAGGTCGACGTGACGTACGGCCCTGACGTCTCCGGTCTCGGTGGCAAAGGAGATTGAGAAGTCGCGGATCTCGAGTACGGGGTGCGGGGTCGCGGCCGCCCCTCCAGGCAGCGGTGCAACGCCGGCACTGGTCTGCTCAGAGGTGCTCACAACGCCTCCCTGATCACCGGCGTGGGATCAGAAGCCCGCCATCGCGCGCCCCTGATCTTGCGACGGCCGCCGTCGCGCAGGCGCGGATTGCCGATCTCGTCGAGCCCGAAGTTCAGCAGCACGAGGCTCATACCGAGCAGCGCGACCGAGGCGCCCGGCGGGATGTACCACCACCACGCTCCAAGCTGGATCGCCTCCTGGCTCTGAGCCCAGTACAGCATCGTGCCGAGGCTCCATCCGGAGAAGCTCTCGAGACCGATGAACGCCAGTGCGACGGAGGTAAGAATCGCGTACAGAACAGTCGAGACAAACCCAGCCGCGATCAGGCTGACCTCGTTGGGCAGAATCTCGAAGATGATGATTCGCCAGGTCCGCTCACCGCTCTCCCTGGCTGCCAGAACGTAGTCACGGTTACGCAGCGTCAGGGTCTGAGCGCGAATCACTCGTGCGCCCCAAGGCCATCCGAGTGCACTGAGCACGATCGCCGTCGGCAGCTGTCCCGAGTCCGGCGGCAGATAGCCCAACAGCACGATCAGCAGCGGGAGTGCGGGCAAAACCAGGAAAACGTTTGCGATCAGTGACAAGGTCTCATCGGCGGCACCGCCAAGGAAGCCCGCGCTGACACCGACCAGGACCGCCAGCGTGGTCGCGATAACGCCGGTCAGGAGGCCCAGCACGACCGTCGAGCGCATTCCCACGAGCAGTTGAGAGAGCACGTCCTGCCCGGTCGAGGTAGTGCCGAACAGGTGATGGATGTTCGGCGCGAGTGCCACCGCCTGCTTCGTGGTCGCCGACGGATCGTAGGGGGCGATCGCCGGCCCGATGATGGCGATCAAGATGAAGATGCCGAAGACAACGGCACCGATCTTCGCCTTCAACGGCAACGAGCGCGTGAGCCGGCGCCAGATGGGCGCGCCCCTCTGCTGAGCACGGTCATCGACCTTGAGCGGTACCGCGACCGACATCAGTAGGCCTGCCTCGTCCGAACCCGCGGATCGAGCAACACGTAAATCACGTCGGCGAGCATGCAGGCGAGCAGCACCGCGAACGAGATCACCAGGAAGATCCCCTGCGTGAGTGGATAGTCGTTGGCGGTCACCGCGTTGTACAGCGTCAGACCCACGCCGGGATAGGAGAAGACGATCTCCATCACTAACGCCCCGGCGACAACAAATCCGATGGCCAGCGCGAACCCGGCGATGTTCGGCAGGATCGCGTTCCTCGCCGCATAGGTGAAGATGACGCGGCGCGAGCTCAGACCCTTGGCCTGTGCGGCGAGCACGTAGTCCTCGCCGATCGTGGTGATCGTCACGTTGCGCATCTGCAGCATCCAGCCCGCCATCGACGTCACGATGATCGTCAGCGCCGGGAGCAGCGAGTGATAGAGCGCGCTGCCTATAAAGGTCAGGTTCCAGGCGGGCTGCAGGCCGAGTGTGTAACCGCCACTGACCGGAAAGATGTGCCAGTCGAGGGAGAAGAACTCGATGGCGAGCAGCGCGAGGAAGAAGTACGGGGTCGCCTGCAGGAACGTGAACGCGGGCAGGGCCTGATCGAGCCAACCACCGCGCCGCCAGGCTGCGAAGACACCCAGCAACGTGCCGAGCACGAAGCTGATGATCGTGGCCGTGCCTACCAGCGCGAGCGTCCAGGGGACGGTATTCGCGAGCACGCTCGTGACCTTGTCGGGATAGAGGCTGACCGACGTCCCGAGGTTGAGGTGCACGATGTTGCCGAGGTAGACCCAGTACTGGTGAAGCAGGCTGCCTTGATGACCGACACCGAACTCAGCTTCAAGCGCCTTCGCCGCCTGTGGCTGCAGGTTCGGGAACTTGGCCATCATCGTGTCCACCGCGTTGCCAGGCATGGCGCGCGGAATAAAGAAGTTGACCGTCACCGCCGCCCAGGCAGCCACGACGTAGAACCCGAGTCGTCGGACTAAAAACTGCACTTCTCTCCTCCCCTCCCTGCTGGCGGCAAGCGCCAACCGTCCAAGCGAACGGTGCGGAAACGGTATCCTCTCGTTACCGGCTAGTCAAGCCCTAAATTGCCCAGTGTTTATAGGGGTTCGAGCAACCCCGCCGAATTGGCGACATGCAATTGAGATGCAGATTGTGTAACGTTACAGACGTGATTTGCTGTAACGAAGGCATGATCGAGGGGGCCGGGCCGACGCTATGAGTCCGACTACCAGCGAAACGCGCGGAGCCACGATCCGCGAGATCGCGGAGATTGCGGGCGTCTCGATCGCGACCGTGTCGCGCGTTGTCAACGGCAGGGGCTACGTCTCAGACGCGACGCGCGTGGCCGTCGAGCGCGTCGTGCGTGACCACGGCTATTCGGCCAACCGCTCGGCGCGAGCGCTCTCAGGCGGTCGCACCGGGCTGGTCGGCCTCACCGTGCCGAGGATCCATCCTGCGTACTTCTCGGAGATCGTGGCTGGGGCAACAGACGCCCTCTACGAGCGCGACATGCGAATCGTCCTGTGCCCGACGCTCCATGAGCACGATCGTGAGGTCTCGCTGCTCAACCGCCTCGTCCACGGGACCACTGATGGCGGGTTGCTGATCCTGCCCGAGGAGACCCCAGCCGAGCTTCAGACGCTGATGACCCACGGGTTCCAATTTGTCGTCGTAGACCCGCGCCAGCGGCTCGACGGCCAGGTGCCGACTGTGTCAGCCGCCAATCTCTCAGGTGCGTATGCGGCGACAAACCACCTGCTCGGACTCGGACACCGCCGCATCGCCGCGATCACGGGGCCGCGCGGAATGCTTGCCACCGATGAGCGGACGCGCGGCTACAACGCGGCGCTTGCCGCCGGAGGGGTGATGCCGTCTCCGCACTTGGTCGTCGAGGCGCAATTCGACGTGCTCGGCGGCCGCGGGGCCGCCGAACAGCTGCTCAGCCTCGCCGATCCGCCGACGGCGATCTTTGCCTTCAGCGACCAGATCGCGATCGGGGTCCTTCACGCCGCGCTCGCTCACGGGCTGAAGGTCCCTGATGAGCTCTCGATCATCGGCTTCGACGACACCCCCGAGGCGGAACTAGTCACGCCCACCCTTACAACGGTCCGTCAGCCCTTGGCGGAGATGGGGCGCATGGCCGTCAGTTTGCTGACCCGTCTGCTCGAGAACCGCCGCCTCGAGGCGCTACATGTCGAGCTCGCGACCCAACTCATCATTCGCGACTCGACCGCTCCGCCTCTGGGCAGCTGACCCGCCGGGGTGGGCCTGCGCGGCGCGCCGATCGTGCTGGTGAACCATTGCTCACAGGGTCGGTCGGCGCTGTCACACGCCTAGGCGCGATCGCCCCCAGGCGTAACGAGGCCGGTCTCGTAGGCGAAGACGACTATCTGTACTCGGTCGCGCAGCTCGAGCTTCGCGAGGATGCGGCCGACGTGCGACTTCACGGTCGCCTCGGAGAGCACGAGCCGCTCGGCGATCTCGCCGTTCGAGAGGCTGCGTGCGACGAGCAGCAGCACCTCGCGCTCGCGCGCGGTCAGCTGCCCGAAGCGCTCACCCTCAGCGGGGTCGAGGCGGTTCTGCTGATCGTCGCCGCGCGGCACGGTCAGCCGGTGCGCATAGGCGTTCAGGAGCCGGCGCGTGATGCTCGGGGCGACCACCGCGTCGCCGCTCGCGACGGCACGGATCCCGGACAGCAGATCGGCCGGTTGCGCATCCTTCAGCAGGAACCCGCTGGCGCCGGCACGCAGCGCCGCGTAGACGTACTCGTCGAGGTCGAAGGTCGTGAGAATGATGATCCGGGTCTCGTTGCCGGAGGCGACAATCCGGCGCGTGGCCTCGACGCCGTCGAGCCCCGGCATGCGTACGTCCATCAGTACGACGTCCGGGTTCAATGTCTCGGCCTGCGCGACCGCCTCGAGCCCGTTGGCCGCCTCCCCGGCGACGCTCAGGTCGGCCTGGCTCTCGATCACCATGCGAAACGCCATTCGCATCAGCTCCTGGTCGTCGACCAGCAGCACCGAGGCGCTCATCCAACCGGCTCCAGCGAACGCGCGGGCCCGGGCGTGTCGTTGTGCAGGCGCAGGTGAACGCGCCAGCCGCCGTCCTCAGTCGGGCCGACATCGAGCTCGCCGTCGTAGACGTTCGCGCGCTCCCGCATGCCGAGCAGGCCGCGGCCGTCTGACGCCTGGATCGCTTCGTGCGTCCTGGCATTGCCGGTATTGGTCACCTCAAGGTCGACCTGGCCACCACGGCAGCGCACTTCCAAGTGCGCTGCCGTCGGCCGCGCCGCGTGCTTGAGCGTGTTCGTCAGCGCTTCCTGAGCCACACGGAAGACGGCGAGCTGTACTCCCGGCGCCAGATCGTGGAGGTTCCCATCGAGGCCGATCGTCACGGGGATGCCGGCGGCGTCGACGCGTGCGACCAGCTCGTCGAGTCGCTCGAGCGTCGGCTGCGGCTCCAACGGCCCCTCTGTCGAGTCGTCACGCAGGGCGCCCAGCAGACGCCGCATTTCGACCAGCGCCTCGCGGCCGGTGGCGGACAGGCGTTCGATCGCGTCTGAGGCCTGTGCAGGCGAGGCCTCGAGCGCGTAGCGAGCACCGTCCGCCAGGGCGATCATCACCGTCAGGTTGTGCGAGACGATGTCATGCATTTCGCGCGCGATGCGGGCCCGCTCGGCGGCGGCGCCAAGCTCAGCCTGCTGGTCACGCTCACGCTCAAGTCGGGCCGCCTTCTCCTCCATGGAGAGCAGCAGCTCGCGGCGTTGGCGGATCATCAGACCGAGCGCAGCGGCCGCGACCGCCAGGCCTGTGATCCCGACCCAGTACTTGAACTGCTGGGTCTCCCAACGCAGCGCCAGCATGATCGCGCCGGCCTCGGCGACCGCAACTGCCGCCGTGATCGATCTCAGATCAGTCTCGAGACATATCCAGTAGAGCGCGATCAGCAAGGCCGCATCGGCCAGCTGGGGACCCGAGATCAGCCACTGCACGAGCAGGACCACGGCGATGCACGCAAAGCACAGACGCGGCCAGCCGTGACGCAGCAGCAGCGGCAGGCACAGACCCGCACAGAAGGCAAGCATCGCCGGCGTGATCCGGTGCTGGATTGCGAGCCCGACGATGCTCGTGGCCGCAGTGCCGGCGGCGAGCACTCCGTCGGTCAACGACCGATGGCGCGCGCTGAACTCGGCCAGGCGCTCGACGCGCTGGTTCAGCCACGTGAGCAGCAGCTCATCCGAGTGGTCGGCCATGTCTGGATGTTGGCGCTACTCGGGCTCCGAAGCGAGTATTGGCTGGAGGCGCGGCTCAGAGTCGTGAGCCTGGATGCCGTGCTTGGTGAGGGCCACCGCGACGACAAAGACCAGGAACACGATCCAGCCGACGAGCGCCGTGGGACCGTCACCGAAGTTCAGGCCGGTGATGCTGTGCGGCTTGCTGAACCAATCGGAGAACGAGGCCCCGATCGGACGCGTGTCGACGTAGGCGAACCAGAACGTGAAGATCGGGTTCCACCCAAGCTTCCACCAACCGATCAGCGGGATCAGCATGATCCCGCTGAACAGGAAGATCGAGTCGAGGAAGCCGAGGTTCAGACTCGTAGCGGTCAGGTCACCCGCGGCGGTACCGAGTGCGAAGCTGAAGAACACCGTGACCCAGTAGAACCACTCTCGTCGACGTGTGTTGATCGTGTGGATCGATAGCGTGCCCTCACTGCGATACCAGCGCCAGAAGATGACCGCCGTGATCACGCCGAAGCCGGCGGTGGTGAACGAGTATGGGATGCTGAGCCCGTCATGGATCGCATCCGCGATCATCGTGCCGACCACGGCAATCATCGCCACCACGAACCAGTAGTAGCCCGCCCTGTACTCCTCCTGACGGAGCTGTAGGCGGAGAGCAAGCAGCGTGAATGAGATACCGAGAACTGCGGCGATCACGATGCTGTGGTCGCCGAGGAAGTCAGACGTGGCCTCGCCCATGCCCGTGGTCCAGAGCTTGATGACCCAGAACATCAGCGTGATCTCCGGGACCTTCGTAGCCAAATAGCGCTTCTCAGCGGTCGCGACGCTCATGTGGCTTCTCGCCCGCTAAGCATGGGCTCGAGGTTAGAGCGCCCGAGCTCCCCCATCGCGGGCCATTTGGCTGATTTTTGCAGGCTAAATCTCCGCCTCAGGTAGCAGTGCGGCTGCTACCTGAGGCGGAGCGTTCAGCCCTCGTCGAAAACCACCTGGGCGATCGCAAACGCGGAGTTCGCGACCGGGACACCGGCGTAGACGGCGGTGTGGATGAAGACCTCGGCGATCTCCTCCTTGGTCATCCCGTTGCGCAGCGCCGCACGTACGTGCATCGCAATCTCATTCTCACGCCCCAGCGCTGTCAGCGCCGTCAGCGTGATCACGCTGCGCGTCTTGCGATCGAGCACACCGCGTGACCACGCCCCACCCCAGGCGTAGCGGGTGATGAACTCCTGGAACGGGGCGGTGAACTCGGTGGTGTTGGCGATCGCGCGGTCCACGTGCTCATTGCCGAGGACGTCACGGCGGACCTGCATCCCCTGGTCATACTGCTCGTCGTCGCTCATGAATCCTCGCTGGTGGTTGCGTGTGAGACCACTGGCCACTAGCCGAGTTAGAGGCCGAGGTGGTCAAAGATCAGCTGGTTGACCTGCGCCGGGCGCTGAACGCTCGTCAGATGGGCGGCGTCGGCGATCGTTTCGAGCCGCGCCCCAGCGATCGCGTTCGCGATCGCCTGCTGGTGCTGGGGCGGGATCGCCGGGTCATCGGCACCGCTGATCACGAGCGTCGGCGCCGTGATCCGCCCGAGTTCGCCGCGCACATCGAGCGCCGAGATCGCCTCGCAGCAGCTCGCATAGCCCTCGACCGCACTCGACGCCAGCATGTCGCGGTAGGTTCTGACGGTGTGGCCATGCTGGGTGGCCCAGTGGGGCGTGAACCAGCGCGAGACGACGAGATCGGCGATCCCCTCGACCGTCCCGGCCACACGCACTGTGGCCGCGCGTTCGAGCCACGGCGCCGGGTCGCCGAGGTAGGAGGAGGTCGCGATCAGGATCAGTTTGTCGATCCGCTCAGCGTGGTTTCCGCCCAGCCACTGGCCGACCATGCCCCCGATCGAAAGTCCGCAATAGGAGGCGCGCTCGAGCTTCAGGCGATCCATCAGCGCGATCACATCCGAGCCGAGCTCCGCGATCGTGTACGGGCCGACCGGGACCGGCGAGGCGCCGTGACCGCGATGGTCGAAGGGAATCATGCGCAGCCGTCCGGAGAGGAGCCTCACCTGCGGCTCCCACATCGCGAGGGTCGTGCCCAGCGATCCGCCGAGCAGCAAGGGCGGCGCGTCCAACGGGCCGATCGACTCATGATGGAGCGCGACCGTCTTCACCGCTTGACCTCGGCCAGCGCCCGGTCGATCAGCTCGGCGGCACCGGCGAGCTGCTGCTCAGGATTGGCCGCCTCGCTCACGCCCGACTCGGCCAGCAGCGCCAGGTTCTCCCGCATCCTCCCGGTATCGACCTGCAGGTTCTCGAGTAGATCCGCCAGCCACGCAGCCGCCGAGCCCGTCAGTGTCAGCAGGTCCGTGAGCGCGCCCCATTCGGACTGCCAGGCCCCCGCCGCGCGCTGGTGCTCCTGCTCCATCGCCGAAAACAGCGTCGCCACCAGCCCGGGCACGCGGCGCGCGCAGGCGATCACCGACACGGCCGCGACCGGGTTGTGCTTGTGGGCCATCGCAGAGGAGCTGCCGCGGCCCTCGGCGCCTTCGCGAACCTCACCAACCTCGGTCTGCGTCAGCAGTGAAACATCCCGCGCGACCTTCGCGGACGCGCCCGCCAGCGCGCCCAACCCGGCCGCGAGCTGCGCCACGCGTGTGCGGTCGGTGTGCCAGGGAAGCACCGGCTCCGCGAGCCCGAGCGTACCGGCCACCCGAGCCGCGACCTGGGGCGCCCGGTTCCCCACCGGGCCGCCCATCTGTACGGCCAGCACGCGCTCACGCACGTGCTCGAGCTCTGCCGCGGCGCGCTCGAGCGCGACCAGCCAGCCGGCCGCCACCAGCCCGAACGAGGTCGGCAGCGCCTGCTGCAAGAGCGTGCGGCCGGCGATCGGCGTGCCTCGGTGTGTGAACGCCAACCGCGCGGCAGCCGTCACCGCGGCGCGCGTGTCGGTCAGGATCGGGTCGAGCGCGCGCTTTGCGACCAGCATCGCGGCAGTGTCGACGATGTCCTGGCTGGTCGCCCCAAGGTGGACGGCGTCCGCGAACTCCGGACCCACGCGGACGCGGAGTTCGCGGACGAGCGGGATCACCGGTGTTGCGTTCTCGCCGGCGTCGGTCGCTATCGCATCCACGTCCAACGGTCCCGCCTGCAGAGCGCGCAGGATCGCCTCACCGGCCTGGGGCGGGATCAGGCCCTCGACCACACAGGCGGCGGCAAGGGCCGCTTCGGCATCGACCATCGCGCGTACCCACGCCTCGGCCGTGACCGCGCGCGCGGCGCCGCCGCGCGCGTACGTCCCGGCAAAGAGGTCGGGGCCAGCCACGGTGTGAGCCTAGATGTCGAAGAAGACGGTTTCCCCAGGGCCTTGGAGGTGGACGTCGAAGACGTATCCGTCGTCGGTCGGCTGCGCGAGCAGCGTGTGACGTCGCGCCGCCGGAACGGTCGCGAGTACCTGGTCGAGCGCGTTGGCTGCCTGCTCGTCGGCGAAGTAGATCCGCGTCACGACCCGGTTCAGCATCCCGCGCGCGAACAGGGTCACGTCGATGTGCGGGGCCTGCGGCTTGCCGTTCGGCCCTGGCACCTGGCCGGGTTTGACGGTGACCATCTGGTAGCTGCCGTCGCCGTCCTCGACCCCCCAGCGGCCAAAGCCACGAAACCCTTCGAGCGTGGACTGCTCACCGTATCCGTAGATGTCGGCGAAACGGCCCGCGTTGTCGGCCTGCCAGAACTCGATCAGATGGTCAGGGACGACCTCGCGGCGGCCGTCATAGATCGTGCCCGTGATCCGGATCGCGCCCGGGGTGTTCTCGGGCGCGATCTGGTTACCGCCCTCGTAGGGGAGTCCGATCGCGAAGTACGGGCCGACGGTCTGGGAGGGGGTTACCTCGAAAATCATTGGAAGGCCTCCTCGAATGGCGTCGCCGCAGGACCGCGCAGGTAGATGTCCCAGTTGAACGCCTGCGCCCAGTTCGGCCGCGTCTCATGGATGTTGAAGGTCGAGATCATCCGCTGCCGCGCCTGCTCGTCGCTCACCGAGTTGAAGATCGGGTCGTACGGGAAGAACGGATCGTCCGGGAAGTACATCTGGGTCACCAGGCGCTGCGTGAACGCACGGCCCAGCAGTGAGAAGTGGATGTGCGCGGGGCGCCAGGCGTTGTAATGATTGCCCCAGGGGTACGGCCCAGGCCGGATCGTCGTGAACTCGTAGCGTCCGTTGGCGTCGGTCAGGCAGCGGCCGGCTCCCTTGAAGTTGGGGTCCAGCGGCGCGGCCCAGCGATCCCACTTGTGCGCGTAGCGCCCGGCGGCATTCGCCTGCCAAACCTCGACGAGCGTGTCGCGCAGGGGCTTGCCCTCGGTGTCGTAGACGTGGCCGGAGACGATGATGCGCTCACCGATCGGCTCGCCCTGGTGCTGGACCGTGAGGTCGTGGTCACTTCCTGCCAGGCGCACGGTCGACGCCAGCTGCGGGCCGGTGATCTCGGTCACCGTGTGAGGCAGATAGACCAGCGGCTGTTCCGGATGACGCAGCTGCGTGGATTTATACGGCGGATAGTCCAGCGGTGGGTGCGCCTCGGCCGGATCACGGCGGTAGCGCGACGGGGTGTCCGCCACCGGGTCATAGATCTGGCGGACCTCTTGCTCTCCGGTCTCCTGGCGCTCGTCTCTCTCTGCGGTGCTCATCGCGCTACCAACTCCCTAAGTGCTGCGAGCTCTTCGGCGCTCGGTGCCTCCGACTCTTCCAGACTATCTAGAACTCTAAGTTCCCACCCGGTGGCTTCCTGCACCTGCTCAACGGTCACGCCCGGATGCAGCGTCGTCAGCGTCAACTCTCCGTCGACCGGCTCGAGCACGCCCAGGTCCGTAATCACGAGCGTGGTGCGGTCGCCGCGCGTCGTCTTGAAGTCGAGCTTCTCGACGAACGTCCTTGGGCTGTGGGGCGCGATCACAACGACCTCCTCGCAACCTGTTGCGATCTCCGGCGCGCCACCGGCACCGGGCAACCGCGTCTTCGGGTGATCGTAATCCCCGATCACGGTCGAGTTGAGGTTCGCGTGCCGGTCGACCTGCGCGGCCCCGAGGAACGCCACCTGGACCTGTCCTGGCCCGATCCAGTAGTTGAACATCTCCGGCACGGAGACCACGAAGTCTGCGGTCTCGGCCAGCTCGCCGTCGCCGATCGAGAGCGGCACGTGATAGGGCTTGGCGCCGATCGTGCCCGACTCATAGACCAGGACCAGCTTCGGGTTGTGAACCATGCGCGCGAGCAGGGCGGCCGTGCTCGGCCGCCCGACGCCGATGAAGCAAGAGCGCTTGCCGGCCAGACTACGAGCCGCGACGATCGTCTGCAGCTCGCCGCTTGTGGCCTCGGTGCCGGTGTTCGCAAGCGCCGTCATGCCGGGACCTCGGCAATCACGTGCTCGTTCATCCACGCGACGAACTGCTCGCGGTCGCGGCTGATCACATCCCACTCCTTGTAGAAGTCGTTGTCACGCTCGGTGATGCCCAGCGCGTAGGACGGCTGCGAACCGCCGGGCGCCGCGGCGACGTAGTCGATGACCCAGCCCGGGATCACGACGCCGCCGGGCCGTGGCTCGAGCTTGTCGACGATCCGCTCGACCGTCACCACCGAACGCGTCGCCGCCAGCACCGCCTCCTTCTGCACGCCAGGGATTCCCCACAGCTGCACGTTGCCGTCGCGGTCGGCCTCCTGGGCGTGGACGATCGCCACATCGGGATTGAGCGCCGGCACCGCCGTCAGCTGCTCGCCGGTGAACGGACAGGTGATCGGCTGCACGCGCGTGTGCGCGACCAGGCCGGTGCCGATGTAGCCGCGCATCACCGCGAACGGCATCTTCGAGGCGCCCGCGACGTAGCGGTTGGCCATGCCGGCGTGACTGTGCTCCTCGAGCTCGATCGCGTGCGGCCAGCCGTGCTCGACCGCGTCGCGGAAGCGGTGCAGCGAGCCGACGCCGGGATTGCCGCCATAGGAGAAGACGAGCTTGCGAGCGGCGCCGACGCCGATCATCTGGTCATACAACAGGTCCGGCGTCATCCGGATCAGCTCAAGCTGCTCGCGACCCTGGCGCAGAATCTCGTGGCCGGCCGCGAACGGGATCAGATGCGTGAATCCCTCGAGCGCGACGCTGTCGCCGTCATTGACTGTCTTTTCGATTGCTTCGCTCAGCGAAACCAGTTCAGCCACCGATCCTCACCTTCCTAGGGGCAGTCCAACGTAATTCTCGGAAAGCGAGGTAGCGGCTGCCTGAGAGTTGCATACATAGCGTAACTGTGAACGCGCGAGCTGGTCTGCGTATGCATCGTCCGTCGAGTCTAGGTGGAGCATCTGGGTCATCCACCAGGAGAAGTGCTGGGCGCGCCAGACGCGCTCCAGGCACCGGTCAGAGTACGCATCGAGCGCGGTCCCGCTGCCTTGGGCATGCTCAGCGAACGCGTCCGCCAAGCAGATGACGTCTGCGACCGCGAGGTTCAGGCCCTTGGCACCGGTGGGCGGCACGATGTGGGCGGCGTCGCCGGCCAGAAACAGGTTGCGGTAGCGCATCGGCGCCGCCACGAAGCTGCGCATCGGCGTGATCGACTTCTCGGTCACCGGCCCCTCGCGCAGTTCCCAGCCGGGCGTCGCAAAGCGCGCGTGCAGCTCCTCCCAGATCCGTGCATCCGGCCAGTCGGCGACGTCCGTGTTCGTGTCGACTTGCACGTACAGCCGGCTTACCTCGTGCGAGCGCATGCTGTGCAGCGCGAATCCGCGAGAGTTCCGCGCGTAGATCAACTCGTCGGTCGAGGGCGCGACGCGCGCGAGGATCCCGAGCCACGCGAACGGATAGTCGCGTTGCCAGATCTGCTGAACGCCTGCCGGGATCGTCTGACGACTGATCCCGTGGAAGCCGTCACAGCCTGCGACGAAGTCGGCGTGCAACTCGCGCTCGACTCCAGCTTGGCGGTACCGGATCACCGGCCGGTCGGCGTCCAATCCGTCGATCCGGACGTTCTCGACCTCAAACAGCAGCGGTGCGCCGGTCTCGATGCGCGCGGCGATCAGATCCTTGACGACTTCGGTCTGGCCGTAGATCGTGACGGCCCGCCCGCTCAGCTCGTGCATCGGGATGTGGGCGCGCTCGGCGTCGAGCTGCAGGTAGATGCCGCCGTGGACGATGCCCTCACGCTGCAGGCGCTCGCCCACTCCCGCCACTATCAGCGCGTCCCGCGTGCCCTGCTCGAGCACGCCCGCCCGCACCCGCGCCTCGCAGTACTCACGGCTGCGGGCCTCGAGGATCACCGCCTCGATCCCTTGACGCTCGAGCAGGCGCCCGAGCGTCAGTCCAGCCGGGCCGGCGCCGATGATCGCGACCTGTGTGCGATCCGGGGTCACCACGCGGTCCAGCCTCCGTCGACCTTGAGGATGTGGCCGACGACGCTGTCGGAGGCGTCGCATGCGAGGTACCTGACCGCGCGCGCCACGTCGTCCATCTGCGCAAGGCGGCCGGTCGGCAACCGCCGCTCCAGCACCTCCTCGTGGAACACCGGATCGGCGAGCCACTGCGCGGTGAGCGGTGTCTGCACAAACGTCGGCGCCACCGCGTTGACGCGGATACCCTCGCGCGCCCACTCAACGGCGAGGGCCTTGGTCATGCCATCGACGGCGTGCTTGCTGGCGCAGTAGGCGACCCGCCCCGGGTAGCCGACCGATCCCATCTGCGAGGACATCATCACGATCGAGCCGCGCAGGCCCTGCTTCAACATCAGATCGCCGACCGCTCGACAGGCGAGGAACGTCGCCCGCACGTTGACGTCGAACAGCAGGTCCCAATCCGGCATCGAATAGTCACGCGCGGCTCCAGGCCGGTTCGTCCCGGCAGCGGTGACCAGCACGCGCAGCTCCCCCAGTCCAGCGGCCGTCTCAACGATGTGGGCCACCTCAATCGGATTGGTCACGTCCGCGACGATCGACACCGCATCGTTCCCGGCCTCAACTGCAGCGTCGGCGACCTCGGATTCGGTGCGTGCCACCAGGACGACCCGGGCGCCGGCGCGCGCGAGCTCGACAGCGCAGGCGCGGCCGAGGCCGCGGCCGGCACCTGTGACGAGTGCGACACGGCCGTCGAGGCGCCAGGGGTCGCTCATCGGCGACTCACGTCTGCAGCTGCGCCACTCGCTCCAGCCGGACCTCGGCGGTCATCGCGTGACCCGCAAAGTGCTCCTCGTGGCTGATCGCGGCCACGGCGGGCGCAACCAGTCGCGTGCCTTCGGGTGTCAGGCGCTGATAGGTGCATGTCTTGAGGAACTTTCCGACCCACAGGCCACCGGTATACCGCGCCGCACGAGATGTAGGTAGCACATGGTTCGTCCCGACAGCTTTGTCGCCGTAGGCCACGGTCGCCTGATCGCCGAGGAACAGCGAGCCGTAGTTGGCCAGGCGCTGCAGGTACCAGTCGAGCTTGTCCTCGGCGACGTGCACCTCGAGGTGCTCGTTTGCGGCGTCATCGGAGATCGCGACGGCTTCCTCGTCGTCGTCCGCGATCGCGACCCAGCCGTGGTTACGCCAAGCCTGGCCGGCAACCTCGGCGGTGGGCCAGGTCTCCAGCAGACTCTCGACCTCGACGATGACCGCACGGGCGATGCCCTCCCCGATCGCGATGCAGCCGGCCGGAGAGTTCGGGCCATGCTCAGCCTGGCCGAGCAGGTCGATCGCGACCAGGTGCGGGTCGGCGGACTCGTCGGCGATCACCAGCACCTCGGTCGGTCCGGCCAATAGGTCGATCCCGACCCGGCCGAACAGCTGGCGCTTGGCCTCCGCGACAAAGGCGTTGCCGGCGCCGACCAGCATGTCGACGGGCTCGAGCCCGTCGATCAGGCCGAAGGCCATCGCAGCCAGAGCCTGGACGCCGCCGAGGCACAGCACCGCATCGGCGCCGGAGGTCTTCATCGCGTAGAGCATGGTCGGGTGGATGCCCTTCTCCCGCTGTGGCGGTGCGCAGCCGACGACCTGGCTTACGCCGGCGACCTTCGCCACCAGAATCGTCATGAAAGAAGAGGCGAGCATCGGGTAGCGGCCGCCGGGGACATACGCTCCGACGGCGTTCACCGGGATGTGCTTGTGGCCAAGCAGCACGCCGCTGCCGACCTCGATCTCGAGCTCGCTCATCGTCCCGAGCTGGGCTGTTGCGAACGTGCGAATCTGGTTCTGCGCGAAGGCGATGTGCTTCTTGACCGTGTCGTCGATCTGCGCCGAGGTGCGTTCGAACTCCGCGTCGGAGACGACGAAATCAGCCGGGGCCCAGCCGTCGAGTTCCGCCGAGTACCGGCGTACGGCGTCAAGGCCGCCCTGCTCGATGTCACGCAGGATCTCCGAGACGCGCGCACGCAGCTCGTCCGTGGCTTCCGTCGTCGGCGGGTTCGGTGCTTTGAGGTAGCGGGTGTTCATGCCCCCACCTCGGTCCGGCGATGGGCCTTGGGGACTGGGAGCGGCTCGGCCCCCGCGACAATCCGGTTGGTGAGCTGGCCGATTCCCTCGACACTGAGCGTCACCTCGTCGCCGGCGGCGAGCGGGCGCGGTTCGAGCCGGCCGTTGCGTCCCCACAGCTCGCCCAGGCAGCCGGATGCGCAGGTCCCGGAGCCGAGCACGTCACCTGTGCGCACCCACGCGCCGCGGGACGCGTAAGCGATCATCTCCGCGAACGACCAGGCGATGTTGGCCAACGTGTCGCGGCCCAGTGGCTCACCGTTGCGAGATGCCACCAGCTCCATGTCGTAGCGGTCACCCTGGCGGTACTGCTCCCACTCGTCGACCGTCACGATCCAGGGGCCGAGCGCGTTGGCGAAGTCCTTGGCCTTGGCCCAGCCGAGCCCCATGCGCTTCTCGCGGGCTCCCAGGTCGCGCGCCGAGAAGTCGTTGTAGATCGTGAAGCCGGCGATGTGTTCGCCGGCGCGCTCCACCGGAATATCGCGCCCCTCCTTGCCGATCACGATTCCGACCTCGAGCTCGAGGTCGAGCAGCTGGCAGCCGGGCGGCACCTCGACGCTGTCACCGTGACCGAAGATCGCCGTCGTCGAGCTGAAGTAGAAGGTCGGTGCCTCGTACCAGTCTGCGGGCACAACCGCGTCCGGCGACTCGTTCTTGACCATTCCCTCTACGTGCGCCTCGAAGCAGACGAAGTCACGCAGCGTGGTCGGAGTAAGCGGGGCGCGTAGGCGCACGTCGCCGAGCGCGACCGGCTCGTCGGCGGCCGCGGCCGCCCGCTCGCGGGCCTGCGGATCCGCGAGCAGCTCGAGGATCTCAGTGCCGGCGGGCAGCGCACGAACCGCGCCGCCCTGCACGATCCCCAGGTGCTCTGTTCCGGCGTGTTCGTATCTGGCCAGACGCATCTCAGCTCTCCCTCACTCAGATTCCCTTTAGTTGGTCTCCAGCACGTGCGCAACCGCCGGGGCCTCGAAGTGCTCGACCGCCGGCGGCGACGCGAAGTACGGACCGATCAGCTCGCGCCAGCGCACGAACAACTCGGATTCGCGGAAGCCCTGCATGTGGTCCTCGAGCGTGTCCCACTCGTTGAGGAGCAGGTAGGTCGACGGTTGCTCGATCCCTCGCAGCAACTTCAGCGATCGGAAGCCGCTGGACTGGACGATGACGTCTTTTGCCTGCTCGAGCGCGGCCTCGAAGTCCTGCTCGGAGCCGGGCGTGATCTGGATGATCGCCTGCTCGAGAATCATTGTGTTACCTCCACTTGCTGAGCTCCGGGGAGCACAACCGACCAGCCGCCGTCGACGACCAGGTTGGCTCCGGTGATGTACGCGGCCTCGTCGCTACAGAGGAAGACAGCCGCGGGGATGATGTCTTGGGCGGTGCCGAGCCGCCCCAGCGGAATCGCGCGGGCGATCGACCGCATCGGGTGGTCGGGTGCGAGCAGGTTCGTCTCGGCCCCGGGTGTGGCGATCATGCCGGGGCTGATCGCGTTGGCGCGGATGCCGTGCGGCGCGCCCTCGGCCGCGAGCTGGCGCGTGACAGCGATCACGCCTCCCTTGGAGGCGGTATGCGCGACCCGCTGGTTGGTCATCGAGCCGGCCATCCCTGCCGTCGAGGCGATGTTCAGAATGACCCCGCGGCTGGCCTGCAGATACGACCAAGCGTGCTTGCAGGTGAGGAAGACGGAGTCGAGCTCGGCTGTGATCGTGAAGCGCCAGTCGTCGAACGACTGCTCCTGAACCGGTCCGAACCGGACCTCGCCTGCGTTGTTGTAGAGGATGTCGATGCGACCGTGTGCCTCGGCTGCGCGATCGATCCAGGCGGCCACCGACTGCTCGTCGGTCACATCCAGGTATGGGGTACCGCTCTCGGTCACGACATCGCCGCCGACCACGGTCGCGCCCTCCGCCTCAAAGCGCGCCGCAGCCTCGGCGCCCTGGCCGCGCGCGGTGCCGCTGATCAGAGCGATCTTGCCCCGCAGCCGTCCGCTCATGTGCCAGCCCTCCGGACGGCTTCGGACATGAACTTCGCCACGCCACCGGCCACCTGGCCGCCGTCGATCGGGATCTCGGCGCCGCTGATGAAGCGTGACTCGTCCGACATCAGAAACACCATCAGCTCGGCCACCTCTTCGGGTTGGCCGCCGCGCGCGAGCGGCGTCACGTCGAGATTGGCCTGGTAGAAGGTCGGCGGTGCGTTGGCGGTCATCGGCGTGTGGATGTAGCCGGGATGGACCGCGTTGACGCGGATGCCGCGTGGGCCCAGCTCGGTGGCGGCCGTGCGCGTGAGGCCGCGCAGGCCCCACTTGCTGGCGGTATAGGCAGCCGTGTAGTGGCCGGTCAGACCGGCGATCGAACCGACGTTGACGATCGACGCGCCCTCCGGCATCAGCGGCAGCAGCGTCTTGATGCCGAGCATCGGGCCGGTCAGGTTGACGGCGAGTACGCGGTTCCACTCGTCGAGCTCGACGTCGGGCAGGCGCACGCGGCTCGTCACGCCGGCGTTGTTGATCAGGCCATCGACACGTCCCCCAAGCTCGTGTTCGATCCGGCCGCGCAATGCCGTCCATGCGTCCGGGTCGGCCACATCGAGTACGTGGCCGACGATCGCGCCGGTCGACGCAGGAGGCTCGAGATCGCAGGCGATCACGGTTGCGCCTTCGGCGGCGAGCTTCGCCGCCTCGGCCTCACCCTGGCCGCGGCCGGCACCGGTCACGACGACGACCTTGCCATCGAGGCGGCCGCTCACAGCGTCACCAGCCCGCCGTCCACACGGATCGCCTGGCCGCTCACAGCCGCGGCGTCGTCGGAAACGAGATAGGCCACGGCACCGGCGACGTCAGCGGCGTCGAGCGGGCGGTCGAGAGCCTGTTGCGAGCGCACGGCGTCGAAGACCTCCTGTGGTGTGTCCGATGTCGATCCCGGTGTCGGCGTCAGGCCCGGGGCGACGGCGTTGACGGTGACACCGCTGCCGCCGTATTCGACCGCCAGCGCACGGGTCATACCGAGCAGCGCGCCCTTGGTCGTGATGTAGGCGACCATCCCCGGCCCCGGCGGCGACCAGACAGTGTTGGAGACGATGTTGACGACGCGCCCGCCGCCGCTCGCGGCCATCGCCGGCAGCAGCTTCGCGCAGAGCAGGAACGGCGCCTCGATGTTGACTGCCTCGAAGCGGCGCCAGGTGTCGAGGTCGAGATCGACGAGGGCGTGACGCCCGAGCTGGGCGGCGTTGTTGACCAGGACGTCGCACTGTCCGTGCTCTGCGAGCACCTGGTCGGCGAGTGCGATGGTCTTCGCCGCGTCTGACAGGTCGACTTCCAGTGCCTGCACGCCGTCGATTTCGGCCGCGGCGTCGCCGGCGCCGGCGCGATCGGCAATCAACACGCTGTAGCCGTCGGCCGCAAGCCGTTCGGCACAGGCACGCCCGATCCCGCGGGCGCCCCCGGTGACCAGCGCCACCTTCATGGAGCCTCGCTGACGCAGACGTTGCGCTGCGTTCCGAGTCCGGTGATGCTCGACTCGATGACGTCGCCGGGCTGCAAGAAGCGGCGGTGGTGCATGCCATTGCCCGCCGGCGAACCGGTCAGGATCAGGTCGCCGGGCTGAAGCGTCACGAGCGTCGACGCATAGCTCACCAGCGTCGGGACGTCGAAGATCATGTCGGCTGCCGACTCGTCCTGCATCACCTCACCGTTCAGCTTGAGCGTGATCGTCAGATCCCGCGGATCGGGGACAGACTGTGCCGGCACGATCCATGGCCCGAGCGGCAGGAAGGTGGGAGCGTTCTTGGCGCGCAGCCAATCGCTACCGATTGCCTTAAGGTCGGGCCGATAAACGAGATCACGGGTGGTGAGGTCATTGGCGATCACGTAGCCGGCCACATGATCGAAAGCGTCCTCCATGCTGATCTGGCGTCCACCGATGCCGATCACCACGGCCAGCTCCAGCTCCCAATCGTGCTGCTCGCCGCGGGCGGGAAGGACGACGTCGTCGTATGGCCCGGTCACCGCGCTGGCGGCACCGAGGAATATGTACGGCTCGCCGGTGGCGATGCGGTCGTCCATGATCTTCGCGCCCATCGCCTCGGCCTCGGCGTCCGACACGTCGCCGCGCTCCCGCTCCTCCGCGATCACCAGCTGGAGCACGTGCTTGCGATAGTTGGCGCCGCTCTGGAGGATCTGCGTCGGGACCAGCGGTGCAAGGACCTCGAGTCGCTCCAGCGACACTCCGCCCGAGCCGCGCGCAATGTTGTCCAGGACCGGCGCCGACGACGACCAGCTCTGGAGCGCCTGATCGATTCCGTTCCAGCCGTACCCGCTCAGATCGATGACGCGCTGCTCATCGACGATCAGCCCGGGAAAGGGATCGTCTTGATCGCTCCGGAACGTCCCCAGCGCCCACATCAGATCGGCGCCGCCGTCGTGATGACGCTCTGCATCGTGAGCCCTAGGAAGTCAGCCTCGACGGTGTGCTCGATCTCCCACTGACCGATCTGCGTCGAGATGTCGACGATTGTCTTGACCCGCTCGTAGCGCCGGTCGCCGAAGCGGTCAAAGGCGTCGCCGAGCGACTCGTTGCCGGCCACCTCCTCGGCCAGCACGATCGCATCCTCCATCGCCAGAGCGGCGCCCTGCCCAACGTGCGGTGAGGTGGCGTGCGCCGCATCGCCGATGAGGGCCACCCGACCTCGTTGCCACGGGGTTTTGATCGCGACCGTCTCGATCGGCCGGTAGACGACCTGCGACGAGTCGGTGACCAGTTCGCGTAGCTCGGCGATGAGTCCACCGAAGGGGCGCAGCTTGTCGCGAAGCGTCTGCGCAAGCTGTGTCTCGTCCTGCCACGGCGGAGTCTCGCCACCGGGAGTCTCGATCAGCAGCACGTACATCAGGTCCGCGGAGAGCGGTACGAGCCCGGCCTTGCTCTCGGGGCCGGCGAACATCCACAGCTTGTTCACCTCGGGAGGGCGCGGCAGGTTGTAGCGCCAGACCGCCTGTCCCGTGTAGCGCGGCGCCGGCTCTTCTGGGAACTCGAGCTTGCGGATCAGCGAATAGACACCGTCTGCCCCGATCACCAGGTCATAGCGCCCGGTGCTGCCGTCGGTGAGTCTGACGTCGACCCCCTCCTGGTCCTGATCGAGCTCCTCCACTGTCACGCCGAGCGTCACGACCGTCCCCGCCCGCCGGACTGCGCTTGTCAGGATTTCGTGGAGCTTGGGACGGGTGATGCCGTTGAGACCCGGGTACTCCGGCCCCGCTACGCGCGGGAACTCGTTGTCGGCCAGCAGCGTCCCGTCCGCGAGATGGAAGCGATCGCCATCCATCGCGAATCCCGCGGCCAGCGCATCGTCGATCAGACCGAGCTGATCGAGCGCGCGGATCGCGTTGCCCGGCTGGATGATGCCGACCCCGTAGACGTCCCAGCTCGGGTTCTGCTCGACAAGGTCGACCTCGATTCCGCGGGCGGTCAGGGCGATTGCACTCGCGAGCCCGCTGATCCCGCCGCCGACGACGAGGACCTTCGACACTGCGTTTGCCATTTTGGTAGCTCCGCTCTGGTGTGGACCGATCAGACCTGGGTCTGGCGGTCAGGAGTTGAACAGGCCGGAGGAGCCCTGCGCCTCGGCGAGCTCGCCGACCGGCGGGAAGGACTCCATCATCGTTTCAGGCATCGCGATGTTGCGATAAATGCTGTTCGAGCCTTCCGATGGAAGCCAACGGACCGGCTCCCAGTCGGGGGCGAAGTTCCGGTAACCGCCGGCGTTCAGCTCGATCCGAAGACCACTGGGCTCGCGCACGTAGAGGTAGTCCTGCTCGCCCATGCCATGGCGACCGGGGCCGAACTCGATCGGCACATCGGCGTCGAGGAAGACCTCTGCGACGCGCAGCAGCTCCTCACGCTGGTCGACCCAGAAGGCGACGTGGTTGACACGCTGGTTCGCACCAGAGTGATCGAGCACGAGCGCCATGTCGTGCGCGAGGTGACAGGTGCTGGTCATCGCGAAGACGACGAGGTCCTGCATCTCCTCGGCCACGATGTACTCCGTAAAGCGGTGGCCGAGCGTGTCCTTGTACCAGTTGACGTCGGCCATGATGTCGGGGGACGCGACCGTCACGTGGTCGAGAGAACGCGCGGCAGCGCCGCGTGGCTGGTAGCGCTGAGGTCTGTTCGGGAGCAGCGCGGCCTTGTCGGGCGGCGGCACATAGCGCGTGACATCCCAGAAGATCTCGTTGAGGTGCTGGCCGACTGGTGAGCGGTAGCGGAACGAATCTCCGTGCCCCTGGTCGCCGTCGTGCCAACCCTCCGCGAGGCCGGAGGCCTGAAGGCGCTCGACAGCCTTGGTGAGCTGCTCGGTACCCTCGGCGCGCCAGCCGATGTGGCCGAGGCCGAGCTGCGGGGCCTCGGTGAGCTGGATGCTGTGGTGAAACCATTCACCCCATCCGCGCAGGAAGACCGACTGTCCCTCCTGGCCGGAGACCTCGAGCCCCAGAACATCCGTGTAGAACGCGAGCGACTGGTCTGGTACCGGGGTCAGTATCTCCACGTGCGCAAGCTGAGACAGCAGCCGCTCACCCATATCCATTCCTCTCTCTCGATCATGCGAGCACCACATGTGATCGTTCCCTCATGCATGCGTTTTAGCGCGCTTCAGGACGCCAGGGTGCATACGTATAACCACAGTAACCCCTCGTCCCCGTGGCGTCAAGCCGTCTCGCTCCTCGGGCGGCTGAACAGGGCCGACGCCGTCCCAGCGGCGATCGCACTGCGCGCCTGTTCCGCCATTTCCAAGGCCGTCACAGCTCCGACCATGAGCGCCGGCGGGCCGTACGGATAGTCAGTGCCGAACAACAGTTGATCCTGCCCGAATATCGCCGAGACCGCGGCGAACGGCGCCGGGTCCGTGACGGTCACGATGTCGGCGTAGAGCGCGGAGAGCCGCGCGGGCACGTCCGGGATCCCGCCCGCAGACCTGGCCGGGGCGCCGAGGCGACCGGCGAGCATCGCCAGCGCACCGCCACCGTGAGACAGCACCACTGTCAAATCGGGGCACCGCGACAGTGTGCCTCCGTAGATCAGACTCGCCACCGCCCGCGTGGTGTCGAACGGGAACTCCAGGAACGGGTCGCCGATCTCTTGCACGAGTCCGCGGCACGCCTCCGGCGCCGTGGGATGGAGATGGATCACCGCGCGGCGTCGGCTCAGCTCCTCGAACACCGGGACGAAATGTGGATCGCCGATCCGGCGACCACCGTAAGTGGTCAGCAACCCGATGCCATCGGCTTCCAACTCGTCGTAGGCATAGCTGATCTCCTCGAGAGACGCCTCGAGATTCGGCAACGGCAGAGTCGCGAGCAGCCCGAACCTGCGGGGATGTTCCCTGGTCATGTCGGCCGCGTACTCGTTGCATGCGCGCGCGACGGCAGCATCGGGCGTGCCCGGAACCCCGAGCGACGTATATGCCTTGGCGATCCCGAAGCGGTCGAGATCCTCGAGGGCACGGCCAGGAGTCCAGTCGAGAACCGAAGCGCTACCCGCGAAGCTGACGATCTCGTTGCCGTGTGCCGCGACGAACGGCGGCGGCAGGATGTGATGGTGCACATCGATGAGGGCCGGCCCGTCGGCTGAAGCCACTGGTGACGACGTCTCGCGATCCACGGACGATCCCACGGCTAGCGGAGCTGCGGGAGCACCTCTCCGCCGAACAGCTCGAGCGAACGCAGTGCCCTGTCGTGCGGTAGATGAAAGGAATCGAATGAGAAGTCGAGCACCCCGTAGCCGATCACCTGCGCCTCGGCCCGGATCTTTGCCGCGACGGAGTCCGGGCTGCCGTAGTACTCGGGTAGCGTGCCCTTGCCGGGCGGCCTGAGACCACCCGGACCGCCCCCCGTTATCTCCGCCATGATCGCCGCTTGGGCAGCTTGCCTGGAGGGGGGCGGCGCCAGGGGCCCCTGGAAGTCCCCCAGCTCATATAGACGCGCGTCGGCCTCGGCTTGGGCGTCGGTTTCACCGACGTAGACCCTGGCCCGGTACAGGATGTCCTCGGCCGTTGGCTGCCAGCCAGCTTGGCTGGCAGCCTGACGATAGATGCTCGCCATCTCTGCACAACGCTCGAGGCCGGGCAGGAAGGTCAGTCCGAGCTTGAGCCCCCGCCGTCCAGCGAACTCCGCACTCTGCGGGCTCGTTCCGGAGACGACAATCGGTGGGTGGGGCTGCTGCACCGGCCGCGGCCATAGCGACACGACCGGGAACCGGTAGTAGCGCCCTTCCCACCAGAACGGCTCAGGATCGCTCCAGGCGTGGAGGATCAGCTCGAACGCCTCCTCGAACATCTCCCTCGCCTCGCGGGGATTGGTGCCGTACGCGAGGAACTCATTGGGGAGCCCGCGGAACATCCCGGCGATCAGCCGCCCACCGCTGAGCGTGTCCAGCGTCGCATACTCCTCCGCGATCCGAACCGGGTTGACCTGTGGCAGAACGGCGCCAAGCACCGCGATCCCGACGTCCGCGTAGCGGTTCGCCAGCACCGCTGCGATCAGGTTCGGGTTCGGCCCGAGCAGATTCGGGAAATAGTGGTGCTCTGAAACCGAGAGCCAATCGAAACCGAGCTCCGTAGCCATGTCGTAGACCTCGAAGATCCGCTGCATCGACTCGGCTCCGATCGCGGGGTTCCAGTCGCGAGGAGGCACCGGCCATCCTTGCGGGAAGTCCTTCTCGAGGTAGGACGGGTTCGCCAGCAGCGAGACCTTCATCGGTTGATCAACCTGCTCGCGGTCGTGACCACGTGGGCGTCGCCTCGCCTCAGGAAGTCGGCGACAAGGTCGACAAAGGCCTCCGGACGGTCCCAGGCGACCTCGTGCGCGGCGTCGTAGACGAGCGCGAACGTGGATCGCGGCAGCAAGCGCTTGTATTCGTTGCCGGTGTCGGGCGGGATCAAGCCGTCCCGCGTCCCGAACACGATCAATGTCGGAACCTCAAGCCCGTCAAGCACGGCTTCCAATTCGTCGTCGGCGCTGGCGGACCACACCCGCTGAACGAGCGCAACCTGACGCTTCGACGCATCGTCGGCCACCGGCTCCGGCCCGCCACGTTCAGGATGTGCTCGCAACGCGGCGCCGACACCTTCCGGCGAAAGGCTTGGCAACTTGTCAGCGTGACGCAGCGCCGCCGGCGCAACTAGGACCAGTCGGTCAACGGCGGCCGGCGATTGTGCGGCCAGCCACGCGGCGATGGCCCCACCAAACGAGACGCCGAGCAACGAGAACCGCTCACCGAGGAGGCTCGACACAACCGAAAACATCAGGTTGGCGATCTCCCGATACGTCTCGAGACCCGGGTCCGGGCTGCCGACCCCGAAACCTGGGAGCTCAAAGCACAGCACCCGCGCGCCACGCCCGAGCGCCGCGTACGCGGGCGCCAGATCCAAGCCACCGCCGCCGTGAAAGATCACGAGCGGCTCCCCCTCGCCCACTTCCCAGTACCTGTAGGTGGCACCGTCGAAAACAACGCTCCTGGCCGTCCACTGGGCAGCCGCGTTAACAGGCTGCGTCGGAGACCGGGACGAGCTGAACTCATCAAGCATGGCGCCAGCCTAAGCGCGACCCGGAATATAGATCAAATGAATTCTTCGTATGCGTACCATCCGCCAAACGAATGGTGCAGTTCAATCAGCTCGCCGCCGTCGATCTCAATCTGCTCGTCGCGCTCGAAGCTCTCCTCACGGAGCAGAATGTCACGCGCGCGGGCGAGCGACTCTCACTCAGCCAGCCGGCGATGAGCGCGGCCCTCAAACGGCTTCGTGAGCAATTCGGTGATGAGTTGCTGGTCCGCTCAGGGCAACGGATGGAGGCGACTGAGTTCGCGCGGTCGCTGCGTGGGCCCCTGCGCGAGGCACTCGAGCAGCTCGCCGCCACGATTGCGGCCCGGCCCCTCTTCGACCCCAAGAGCGATCGCCGGCACTTCCGGCTGTTCGCCAACGACTATGTCGGCGCGGTACTCCTGGCTCCGCTGGTCAAACGGCTGATCGACCGCGCGCCGGGCGTCTCGATCGAAGCGATCACCGCGTCACGTCGACTGGATCCGCACCTGCTCGACACCTACCTGCACGATGAGCGCCTCGACCTCGTGATCGCAGCCGGCGACCTCGTGGCGGCGGACCGCTTCCGGTCTGCGCCCCTGTTCGATGACCGCTTTGTGTGCGCCGTCGGCACTCAGGCGGCGGGAATACGCAAACGTCTCACACGCTCTCAACTGGCGACGCTTCCGTATCTGGCTTATCGACAAGGCGACGCTCGCTCGTTCGCGGATGAGGAACTCGACCGCATGAAGCTGCCCCGGCGCACGGTGCTCACGGTGGAGAGCTTCGTCCTGGTTCCGCACCTCATACGGCACTCGAAAATGGTCACCATGATTCAGCGACGGCTATCAGACGCGCTGTCACTCGATGGGATTCGAATCGTCGAGCCGCCGCTGCGGATGCCACCAATCAGCGAGCGCATGTATTGGCACCAGCGCTCTGAAAGTGATCCGGCCCACGCCTGGTTACAGGACCAGCTCCAGACGGTCGCGGCCGAACTCCCGCCACTGTGACCGCCGACCTGCTGTTATACGTATGCCATGACTCAGCAGCAACCCGCGACCAGCCACGATGTAGCACGCCTTGCAGGCGTTTCGCAGCCGACCGTGTCGCGGGCGCTGCGTGATGATCCGCGGCTGTCAGAAAAGACACGGCAACGCGTCCGCGATGCGGCCCAGGAGTTGCACTACGTAACGAGCCAGCGCGGGCGCAGCCTTGCGACACGGTCAACCGGACAGATCGGCATCGTTGTGAGCGACCTCGGCAACTCGTTCTACCTGGAGGTACTGGCCGAACTCCATGATGTGCTGCGTCGCGCGGGGTTCCGGATGCTCGTCCTGACACCCGACGGCCATGATCGAGTCTCACTCGAGCAGCTCGCGGACGGCTCGCTGGACGGAGTCATTCTGACGACCACATTGCGTGACTCCACGTTGCCGCAGGATCTGGCTCGACGCGGACTGCCGTTCGTCCTACTGAACCGCGAGGTGGATGACTGCCCGGCAGACATCTGCGTTGTCGACAACCACGAGGGCGCCGGCCTCGTGGCCAGGGAGCTTCTCGAGCTCGGCCATACCGCGATCGCTGCGATCTTCGGTCCCGACAACACGAGCACCGGACATGCCCGGGAGCTCGGCTTCCGGACCGTGCTGTCGGAGGCCGGGATCGACCTACCTCAGGATCGCTGGCGTCGCTGCCCGTTTGATTTCACCGCAGGTCACGAGGCCGCGCTCGATCTGCTGGCTGTGGCGAAAACCGCGCCGACGGCAATCTTCTGTGCCAATGACATCATTGCCCTGGGCGCATACAACGCTCTCCACGGCCGGGGCATCCGCATCCCTGATGACATATCGCTGATCGGCTTCGATGACGTGTTACTCGCAGACTGGGAGGTCTTCCAGTTGACCACCGTCAGGCAGGACATTCCTCGCATGGTCAACATCGCCACCGAGCTCCTGCTGACGCGGCTGAACGCGGAGGCGGGAAATGCACAAGAGCCGCGCCGGGTGGTACTAACGCCGAGCCTCGTGCGCCGCGGGACGCACGGGCCGCCTCCATCCGGTGTCGTGAGTCGCTAGGGCGTGATCGCTGTGATGCCGCCGTCGATCGGGATGTCGGCGCCGTTGATGTAGGTCGCCGCGTCGGAGGCCAGGAAGGCGGCCAGAGCTGCCACCTCAGACGGCTCGCCCGCCCGGCGAGAGGGCGTGATCGCAAGCACGTCGTGCAGCGGGCTATCGGGGTCGTCGAGGATCGGCGACGTCGCCGGCGTCCGAATCATCCCGGGCGAGATGCTGTTCGCTCGGATGTTGTGCGGGGCGCCCGACACGACCAGGTGCTTGGTGAACGCGACCACCCCACCCTTGGCGGCGCCGTGCGCGTGCTGGTGAACGAAGCTCGCACCGCGAACGGCGGACACCGAGCCAACGTTGATGATGCTCCCTCCGCCGCGTGCCACGAGATGCGGCCACACGGCCTTTGTCGACAGGTAGACGATGTCGAGTTCGTAGGTGAGCGCAAACCTCCACTCCTCGTGGGTCAACTCGTCCCACGGGCCGACCCTCGCAACCGACGCGTTGTTGTACAGGACGTCTATGCCTCCGAGCTCGGCTGCGGCCTCGTCTGCCCAGGCTTGCGCCTGAGCTTCGATGGTCAGGTCGATCGGCGCCAGCACGTGCATTGAACCGCCGGCCGCCGAGACCAACTTCGCGGTCCGCAGGTTGCCCTCAGCGTCCATGTCGCAGCCCGCGACGAGGGCGCCCTGACGCGCGAACTCAACTGCGGCGGCGCGCCCGATACCGCCGGCCGTGCCGCTGATCAGAGCGACTTTGCCTCCGAGGTTTCCCATCCGGATCAGCCTGCGGCTGTCGGCTGCATCGGGGGTGCCGAAACATCAACAGTAGGCGGAGCTGGCGGTGGACCACCAACCTGATCGATGCCGAGTCTTCGCTGAACCATGCCGAGCACCTTGAAGTAGGTGGCCTGCATCTCGGTGGCGATGCCATCCGGGTTGCCGATGGCGGTCAACATCAGCGCCAGGCCCGCGATCAGCTCCTGGTAGGAGTTGAAATCGAACAGCTTGTTGAGCAATGTCGCCATCAGGCCGTTGCCGGCGAGCAGAACGCCGGCCGCGACCGCGCCACCGATCCGCCCCACGCCACCCACATAGGCGATCGCCAGGATCGTCAGCGACGTCCATGACGTGAACGACGCCGGGTTGATGTTGATCTGCTGGTAGGCCAACAGGCCACCACCGATTCCGGCGATAAACGCGGAGATCGCGAACGCGAACAACTTCGTCTTGGCGACGTTCACACCGACCGCAGCGGCGGCGTTCTCATTGGACCGGATCGCGATGAACATGCGCCCCGCGGGCGCGTTGCGCAGCCGCGCAACCAGGAACGCCATCAGACAGAAGATCGCCAGCGAAAAGATCGCGAATACGGTTGAGCTGTTGCCCTTCGACACGCCCAGGTTGAGGCCCAGCAGGCGTGGCTCATGCACCGACAGCCCCGTGTAACCGCCACTGAACCAGGTGGAGTTGAAGACGAGCGCATCGAGCGCGGTTGCGACCGAGAGCGTCACGATCGCCAGGTTGACGCCGCGCACGCGCACGGCCGGGAGCCCGATCACGACGCCGACGACAACCGCGCACAGGGCGCCAAGGATCAGCGCGAACGGGAAGCCGAGGCCAAGACCGTGGCCGATATGGCTGATCTCGAACGCACTGATTCCGGCAAAGGCGTTCTGGGCCAGCGAGATCTGGCCCACGTAACCGGTGATCACAACCACCGAAAGGCAAACGCAGGCGACGTTGAGTGACGCCGCGAACGCGTACTTGTAGAGCTGCGAGACCAGCAGAATCACCACCACGCCGATCGCGAACGAGATGAGTGTCGTGCGCATCGGCGCACGCGGGCGCCCGATCGAGGCGTTACGCGCCGCGGTGAACTCGCCACGCGAAGGCAGACGCTTGGAGAACACCACCACCGCGATCATGATCAGGATGAACGGCAGGCCATCCTGAAGCCCCTGCTGCGGGAGCCACGTCCAGACGGTCTGCAACTTCCCGATCTCAGACTGGAGCATGCCGATCGCCAAGCCGGCGGCCACGGTCATGGGGAACGAAGTGAACCGCCCCAGCAGCGCGGCACCGAGCGCCGGCACGATGAACAGCGTGTAGTCACTCGGCGAGAGCGTCGTGATCGGCAGGATCAGGATGCCGGCGGCGCTTGCCAGCACCGTCGCGAGCACCCAATTGGCGGCACTCAGGCGCGTGGCCGAGAGCCCGATCAGCACCGCGCCGCGTTCATTGCCGGCAGCCGCCCGCGTCGCGAGGCCGAAGCGCGTGTAGCGATAAATCGCACCGAAGATCAGGCCCACGACGATCGCTATGCCCGCGAGGTACAGATCGACGGCCGGCACGATCAGTCCACTGGCGAGGTGCACCGGGTTGCTGGGCAGGATCGACGGCGAGGAGACCGAGAAGGTTCCGAAGTTGAGGGTCGCCACTGTCTCGAGGTAGAGCGTGAGCCCGACGGACGCGCAGACCCGAGCGAGCACCGGCGCGTGCCGTAGCGGACGCACGACGCCGTAGTAGAAGATCAGTCCAAGTACGGCGGAGTAAGCCAGCGCCACGAAGACAGACACCCACACCGCGGCGCCCGTCTTTGAGGAGGCCAGCTGCAGGTGCCAGGGGATCGCGGTCCACGGGAAGACGAGCTCGCCGTTGTTGTGCATCTCGAGAAACACGTACGCGCAGAACATCGCCACGGCGGCGTGTGAGAAGTCGACTACGCCGGCGCTCCGATGCTTGAGCACAAGTCCGAGCGCCAGCAGCGCGTATACCGCGCCGGCGCCAAGCCCGATCAACAGGAACAACAGATAACTCATATCCCTCTCATCTCCCTTACCTGAACATGAGCCCGGCCAGCGGCATCAGCCCTACGCCCGGCTGGGGCCCTGGAATCAGATGATCCCGGACCCCAGCCTGGGCGATGTGCCATTTCGGCTCCGTGCTACTTCTTGATCAGGCCAGCTCCTTCGTCATAGGACTTCGTACCGACGCGAACGGCCTTGCCATTCACGATGTGGTAGAGGTAGTAGCTGGAGTTGCAGACCGCCGGGTAAGCGGGGATGGCGGTGTCTTTGCACGTGTACGGCTGCCCGAGGAAGTTCGGGTGGTTCTTCCCGGACTTCAGCGCCTTGAGCATGTAGGCGCTCGTCAGCTTCGACACGGGAGTGCCGTGGAACTGGCTCCAGATGTCCATCACCGTGCTGACCTCGGTGAGCGCGGGCGAGTCGATCGGGATCTTCGCCGGCGCGTACTTGGCGAGGATCGCCGACGCCAGCTTCGCCTGCGGTGTCTCAGTGGCCGGGACCTGGAACGGCTGGAACCAATACATGCCGTTGGCGGCCGCGCCCGCCGCTTGGACCGTGACCGGCGCAGAGCAGGTATCGATCGACATCACCTTGCCGGTCCAGCCGGCCTCCTTCAGCGCCTGCAACAGAGCCAGGCACTGCCCGGGATCCTCGAGGCTGATCACCTGGGCGCCGGACGTGACGGCTTCCTCAACTGTCGAGGTGACGGTCGCCGAGGTCGGCGGAACGGCGAACAGCTCGTAGGTGCCACCGGCAGCCTTGATCGCCGGCTGCTCGAGGACATTGGCGCTGAACTCACCCTGCGTGTTGCCGAACGCGATCACAGCGACCTTCTTGCCGCCGAGGCCCTTGACCGAGTACTCGCCAGCCAGCACGTTGCCGAGCTGCGCGGTGTCGTTGAAGATGATCGAGTTGCTAGCGGTGCTCTCCACCGGCGTGAAGTCCATCCCGCCGAGGTAGGCGAGATGCGCCTTGGCGTAAGCCGGGAGCGTGTCTGCGCTCGCCAGATCGCTTGCGCCGATGATCGCGACCGGGTGGTCGGCGATCAGCTGCTTGGCGCAGCTTGCTGACCCGGACGGTGTTCCGTCGGTGCCGCACCAGTCGATCTTGATCGGATGGCCGTCGAGACCACCCTTGTACGCGTTCAGATACTTGACCGTCGCGCTGGCAGCTTCCTCGGACTCCGGGAATTCCGCGCCGGGGGCGACATTCATGTTGTCGGCGCCGAAGACGACCGGCTTGCCCTTCGCAGCGTCAGGCTTACCCAACGCGCTCGAGCTCGCCCTTGCCGCCAGCCGGCCGGAGCGCACGTGAGCGCCAGCGCCACCCACAGCCGCCGCGAGCGCGGCGCAAGCCACGACCACCACAGCTGCCAGTTTCTTAATTGACATGATCCTCTTCCTCCTACCTCTTGATGTGTGTTCGGTATGCGTATGCACGCCGGCGAACGTTCTTGTTGTAGTTCCCTCCGGTACGGCTTGCTCGCCGAACGTCTGCTGAGAAGCGGACGAGCCTCATCCCGCCAACTCCTCACCCTCGTGAGCTACAGCGTCGCCGAGGTAGCTCGCCGCCAACAGGTCGCGACGCTCCCGCAGTTCTGCCGCCATGCCCTCCAACACGATCTTGCCGTTGACCATCACGTAGGCCCGATCAGCCAACTCCAACGCCCGCGGGACGTGCTGCTCGACGAACAGCACCGCAGTGTTGAAGTCCTCAGCGGTCCGACGGAGCACGGGCATCAATCGCTCCACGATCACCGGCGCCAGCCCGAGACTCATCTCGTCGACGAGCAGCAGCCGTGGCCGCGACATCAGACCTCGTGCGAGCGTCAGCATCTGCTGCTCTCCGCCAGATAGGACCCCGGCTCGACGCCCGAGACACTTCTCCAACTCGGGAAGCATCTCCAGGATCTCGTCCTGGGTCATGCAGTCACCGCGCGTCGCGAGCCGCAGGTTCTCCCGAGCCGTGAGGTCGAAGAAGAGGGCTCGATCCTCTGGGATCATCGAGATGCCGTCGCGAGCCAGGCGCTCCGGCGCCCGGCCCAGGGTCGAGGAGCCGTCGAGCAGGATCTCGCCGCTGAGCGGCTTGAGCAGCCCGGCGATCGCGGACAGGGTGGTGGTCTTGCCTGCGCCGTTGGGACCGAGCAGCGCCACCACCTCGCCGCTGGCGACGCGCAGCGAGACCTCACGGACCGCTGGGATCCCCAGGTAGCCGGCGGACATGCCGTGAATCTCGAGCGTGGCTGAGTCCGCACTTTCAGTCACCGCCGCCGCCGCGACTCCCGAGGACTCAGTGCTACTCATGCTCACCTCCCTGACGCCCGAGATAGGCATCGATGACCCGCTGATCCACGCGGATCTCAGCAGGGCTGCCCTGGGCGATCAGACGCCCGAAGTCGATCACGAGGATGTGATCGCAGATCTCCAGCACAAGGCTCATGTCATGGTCGATCAGCAGCAACGTGGTCCCGTTCCTCGGCAGCGTGCGCAGGCGCTGTCCGAGCAGCCGGGTCTCATCGGTGTCGAGCCCCGCGGCGGGCTCATCCAGCAGCAGCAGCGACGGCCGCCCCGCGAGCGCTCGCGCGACCCCGACCAGCTTGCGCTGACCGTGTGAGAGCTCGCGTGGTCCGCGCTCGAGAATGTCGTCGATCTCAGCCGTGCGTGCAGCCCAGTCGGCATTCTCAGCGCCGTCGCGTGCAATCGGGGCGAGCACCTGGCCGAGAGCCCGCAGCAATGACGGGCGCTCAGCGGCAACCAGCAGATTCTCACCGACGGTCAGATCGTCGAATAGCTCGACTGATTGGAAGGTCCTGGCGAGGCCGGCGCGAGCGAGCTTGTAGGCGGGCCGGGCCGTAACGTCCTGACCACGGAACTTGACGGTGCCGCTCGCGGGCCTCACCGCACCCATCAGTCCGTCGATCAGCGACGTCTTCCCCGCACCGTTGGGACCGATCAGGCCGACGATCGAACCCTCCGGAATGTCGAAGCTGACGTTGTCGATCGCGACCACGCCGCCGTAACGGATCGTCAAACCGGACACCGCGAGCAGCGGGTCGCCAGCCGCACGCCGGCCAGCGTGATCTTCCGTTGTGCGCACGGCGCTCACCGCGCGGTCACCTCGTCAAAGAACCCCATGACCTCTCTCTCCGCCATCAGCCTATATCGACCGGTCGAGATCTCGAGTGTCATCAGCCTCACCTAACCAAACGCTCGCATCGCCCCGGGAACGGTTCCAATCACCGCAGCCTGAAGGCGAGGTAGCCTGCTGTCAGTGTCAAGTGCTCGTGCCACCAGCAGGGCGGTGTTGACGTAATGCACGGCGATCGCCTCGGCGATGCCGTCGAGATCGGCGGCGGCGGCAGCGTCCAGCATCGCGCGGTGCTCGAGGTCGCGCTGAGCGAAGCCGGTTGGCGAGGCGGCGCCGTAGATCCGCCGATAGCGTTCGCTGTGATCGAACAGTTCGCCGATCAAGGTGGTGAGCCGCGGTCCGACGCCGTCCACAAAGCGTTCGTGAAAGGCCCGGTGGGGCGCTTTGAACAAAGGCAGCCCCTCCGGACCGCTCGCAGCGATGTGCGCCATCTGCGCCATGAACCCCTCAAGCTCGGCGATATCGCCGGCGGTCAGGTGCGGGACGGTGACACGGGCGGCCGCCGTCTCGAGCGAGATCCGGGCGATGTAGAGCTGCTCTACGTCATCGATCGATAGCCGCGCGATCTCGACGCGCCGATTGGGCTCGGCCAGCACCAGCCCCTCGTGCTGAAGCATCCGGACCGCCTCGCGCAGAGGCGTGCGACCGACGCCGAGCTCGCGGGCCAGCTCCGCCTGTGACGTCTTCTCGCCCGGACGTACGTCACCGGACAGAATCGCCTCACGCAGCTGGGCGTGCACCTGGACGACGATGTCGCCCGTACGTGTGCTGCCGTTCTCGGTCAAGCTGCATCTCCAGCGACCGTCAGGTAGCTGTGGAAGCGCCCCTCAGGGTCGTAAGTCGCGCGCAGTCGCTCCAGGCGCTCCTCATTCTCTGGCGAGAGGTACCGCGCTGAGCGGTTGGCGAGGTTCTCGTCGGCCAGCTGGATCCCCTCCGAAATCGACTCCATGCCGGCCATGTGGTCGGTCGGCCAGGCGATATAACGAGCATCCTCCGCCGGGTCGTGCCAGCCGGCGAACGCCGCGAGATACAGGTCTGCCTGCACCGATATGGCGGCTTCTGATCCGAAGTCCTGCTGGCGCCAGGGATACCAGAACACATGCGATTCTGGAGTCGGCACGTCGCGGATCATCGCCTTGGCAGGCTCGAGCAGGTCGGAACCCTTGGCGTTGGTCCACATCCCGTCGGCGCACCAGCGAACCCCTTCTGGCTCGACCGAGTTGGGCCCGTCGTAGAGCTCCACGAACGACACCGGCGTCGGGTCCTCCTTATAGAGCACGCGATTGAACGCCGGACACTCGTCCATCCTCTTCAACTCGGTTCGCGCCTGCTCGTCGTCGTACATGAGCGCACCGGACATGATCATCAGCGCAGTCTCATCGTGGACGGTGCGTCCGTCTGGAAGCGTGGGCGTGGTGCACATGATCGCGAACTCGAACTTGGGATCGACCGTCGGCTCGAACTCGAGCGCCCATTCAAGGACCGTGTCGATCTCATCGAGCGAGTAGACGTCAGTGCGCACGTAGGTGGCTGTCGGACGCGGGTGGCATTTGAGCTCGAAGTGGGTGACGATCCCGAAATATCCGGCCCCCGCCCCCCGAGCTGCCCACAGGTAGTCGGTGTTCTCGTTCTCGTCGGCGTGGATCAGCTCGCCCTCGGCGGTGACAACCTCGATGCCGACGATGTTCATGCAGGCCGGCCCGATCGCCCGCGAGTTCCAACCCCAGCCTCCCTGCAACAGGAAGCCGCCGAGGCCCACCGTCGGACAGTGCCCGGAGGGAAAGAACAGGCTGTGCTCGGCGAGCATCGAGTTGAGGTCACGTCCCTTGACCCCCGGCTGAACGCTCGCGATCTGGCGCTCAGAGTCGAACGAGACCTCGGTCAGGGAGGAGAGGTCCACCAACAATCCCGAGCGGATCGCCGAGGCCGTCCAGGCGTGCCCGCCGGCACGAGCCTTGACTTTGAGGCCACGCTCCTTGGCCATGCGCACGGCGTTCACCACGTCGCCGACGCTTGCAGCCTTGACGATCACCTCGGGAAAGCGCTCGGGCTTGCGCGCGTTCCACGCTGCCGCCTGACGCGCCTGCTCGTAACTGTCGTCGCCTCGCGACAACACCTCTCCGTCGAACTGCATCCCGGAGCTCTCCTCGTTAGGCTATATCCAACAGACTCAAGTCTATACACATTGAGTGACTGGATATAAAAGATGAAGATGGAACCACACCACGTTGCCCTGACCGTGCTTGATTTGGACGCCTCGCAATCGTGGTACGCCAGGGCCTTCGGGTTCGAGCCGCAGCTCGAGTTCACGCTGCCAGATGGAGTCCGTGGCGCGATGCTGCGGTCGGCGACCGGTGCGCGGATCGAGCTGTTCGAGGTGGCCGGCGCCGGCGAGGGGCTCACGCATGCGGACCCGCCGACCGCGATGCGCACCCGCGGTTACGGTCACGTCGGCTTTGCGACAGATGATCTTCAGGGCGCCTTCGACGCCGCTGTCAACGCCGGCGCGGCCCCGGTCTGGGACCCGAGGCCATCGCCCGAGCCGGGACTGTCGATGGCGTTCGTCCACGATCTCGAGGGGAATCTGGTCGAGCTGATCGGCCCGGAGAGATGAGCACCGCCAACCCACTCGACGGCTTCAGCGTTGATCGTGAGCAGATCACGTTCGTCGGCCATGACCTGCAGCGTCCCGAGTGCGTGCTGGCCGAGCCCGACGGAACGCTGTGGTCAGCCGATGCCCGCGGCGGGGTGATGCGGATCGACCGCGACGGGACCCAGGCCCTGATCGCCCAGAGCGTTGTTGAGCCGGGCGGCGATCCGGACTCGGTGTCGCGTTACATCCTCGACGGCACGCTGCCCAACGGCCTCGCGTTCGATCGCGATGGGAACTTCATCATCGCCAACTTCGGCACCGACGCCGTCGAGCGGATGACGCGTGATGGCGTCTCGGAGACGTTGCTTGAGGAGATCGACGGGCAACCGCTCGGCAAGGCCAACTTCGCGCTCACGGACTCGCGCGGCCGGATCTGGATCACGGTCCACACCCGCCAGAATCCGTGGCTGACCTCGGTCAACGACAAGCTGCCCGACGGCTACATCCTGCTGATCGACGAGGCTGGAGCGAGGGTCGCAGCCGACGGCTTCATCGGCACCAACGAGATCCGGTTCGACGCGAGCGAGGAGTGGCTCTATGTGGTCGAGTCGAACGCGCGCCACGTCTCGCGCCTGAGCGTGGCCAACGACGGCACGCTCAGCCATCGTGAGGTCTACGGGGCCGAGGATCTCGGCGGGATACCGGACGGCTTCGCCTTCGATGTCGCCGGCAATCTGTGGATCACGTTGGTCAATGCCGACCGGCTGGTCGCGCTCACGCCCGAGCTCGAGCTGTTGACGCTGCTCGACGACGGCGATCCGGGCGGTGTCGCCGCGTTCGATGAGGCGTTCTTCGCCGGCACGATGACACCGGAGATCCTCGGCGGCGGGCGTGGCACGCTCGCGCCGCTGATGGCGAGCGTCACGTTCGGCGGCCCGGATCTGAAGACCGTCTACCTCGGCAGCCTGATGGGCAACACGCTGCCGTCATTCCGCTCCCCGGTCGCCGGGCTACCGATGAGCCACTGGTATGCCTGAGCCGGCTCCGCGGCGGATCGTCACAGGCCACGACGGCGCAGGGCGCAGCGTGATCACCGCGGACGGCGCGGCGCCCGCATCCAGGTCGATCTCGGACGGCGCCGTCTTTCACGAGATGTGGCTGACCGACGCCTCGCCGGCAGCGGTCACCGCCGATCAGCGAGAGCCGACTGCGGTGGGTCAACCTCTCGGCCCACCGGCCAGCGGCACACGCGTCCGCATCGTCGATATGCCACCGGGCGTGTGCTCGCCGATGCATCGCACCGAGAGCATCGACTACGGCGTCGTGCTCGAGGGCACGGTCACGCTGGTGCTCGATGGCGGCGAGTCTGTCGAGATTGGACAGGGCGAGCTCGTGGTTCAGCGTGGGACGAGCCACGCATGGGAGAACCGCAGCGAGGCAGCGGCGAGGCTCCTGTTCGTTCTCGTCGCAGGGAGCTTCGACGACGAGCTGACCGCGCTGCTTCCGGCCGACGCGGTCACGCACAACGTCGACTAACGGCGCGACTATCAGTCGATGATCGCGACGACGCGGGCAGGGGCTGCGCTCGCGCGCTGAATCTTCAGCGGGAAGCAGGCGACCGTGAATCCCGTCCGCGGCAACGCGCCGAGGTTGGTCAGGCGCTCGATCTGCGAGTACGGCAGGTCGACCTGGTGGGCCGCCCAGACGACGCCCATCGCCTTGCTCTCGCGCGCGGCATCAGCCTGAATCTGCAGCGGTGCATCCCAGCCCCAGGCGTCGATGCCCATCACGCGCACACCCTGCTCCCACAGCCAGACCGTCGCCTCGGGGCTCACACCCGGTCCGTGGTGCATGTAGTCGCGCGCACCGTAATGCCGGTCCGTACCGGTGTGCACCAGCACGATGTCAAGCGGTTGCAGGGCATGCCCGGCAGCATCGATGCCGGCCTGCATCTGCTCGAGCGTGACCGCATCGCCATCGTCGCGTCCGGTCGCGTCCACGACCACTCCCGGGGCGAAGAACCACTCGAGTGGCAACTCGTCGATCGTCTCTGAGGGCTTGCCCTGGATCGTCGAGTTGTAGTGGTACGGCGCGTCCAGGTGGGTGACGCTGTGAGTGCCGATCGAGAGTCGCTCTGACGCGGGGCCCTCCTCGCGCAGCAGCATCGCACGGTCGATCTGCAGCAGCTGCTCGAACTCGCCCGCGCCCACCGAATGCGGGTTGTAGGTGACCTCGCTGCGGAGGAAGTCGGGCAGGTCCGGCGGGTCGGGTTTGATCACATGCGACAGGTCGACGATCTGGGTCATTGCGTGACTCCGTTCAGTTCGTGGATCACCTCGGAGATCGCCTCCATCTGCGGCATCGGGATCATCACGGCCGAGATCCCGAACCGCTCCTGGAGATCGATCAGCTTCTGCGCCATCTGGGCGGGCGTCCCGATCAGGACCATCGGCGATGCGGCCACCGCCTCCTCCTCGAACTTCTCCGCGAGCATCGATACGAAGTGCTCGCCGGCACCGATCGCGGCGCGAACCGCATCGACGCCCCCGACCGCGTGCGGGATGGTCGCGGCGAGCGGCAGCTGCAGCTCCAGAGAAGGAAAGCGGTCCGGTGCGGCCGCGCGCACGTGCTCGACCATCTGCATGAGACCAGCCTCGCTTGGATCGTCGGCCTGCAACATGCTCAGGCTGACGATGTCTGCCTCGCGCGCCGCCAACGCGAGCATGCGCGGACGGGTGGCGCCGATCATGATCGGCGGATGCGGGCGTTGCAGAGGCAACGGCTCGCCCGGCATCGCGTCGATCGAAAAGAACTCACCGGAGAAGCTGAACGGCTCTTCGGCCATCACGCCCTTGACGACCTGGACGTACTCACCGAAGCGACGCACACGCGTCGCCGGCGGGTCGAAGGCGATACCGGCCATCGTGTACTCGCGCTCGTTCCAGCCAAGCCCGAGACCCAGCTCCAAGCGACCCTCACTCAGCACGTCGAGCGATGCCGCCTCACGCGCGATCACGGCCGGCTGATGAAAGTCGTGGTTGAGCACGGAGGTGCCGATCCGGATTCGCTCGGTCGCGATGGCAGCGGCCGTCAGCGCCGGGATCGGTGCGAAGTGTGAGAAGTGACGTCCGCCCAGCTCGAGGTGGTCCGAGCACAGAACCATGTCGAAACCGAGCCTTTCAGCACGGCGCACGGCGTCCAGATATTCGACGCGCGTCGCGGCGCCGACCACGACTCCGAAGCGCATCAGTGGCCACCAGGTCCCGGTCGCAAGGGCTCGCTGCCATCCCAACCGACGGACGAGGAACGGATCAGCTCGTAGAAGCCCTCGATCTGTGGGCTGCAACGCAGGATCTCGACATGGTGGCCGAGGCGGGCGCGGCCGTCGTGCCAGTGCGCCGCCACCGGCCCGCTGGCGCCCGTATGAAACAGCGGCATGCCGGCCGCCTCGAGGGCGGCGCTATCGGCTTCGAGGTCGTCTGACAGCCAGCCGACGTGGCCGAAGCGCGGCGCCGGACCGCCGATCAACTCCGCCAGCGCCGGCGGTTGGGAGGAATGGACGACCGCCAGCTCGACCTTAATATCCCCCCACTGGCCGAACGCCGACGAATGGTCGTACTGCGCGGGGCTCCCGTCGAAGGTGCAGGTGTCGAAGTGCAGGTGGGGGATCAGGAAGAACGGGCCGGCGCCGAGGGTCGAGACCGCCCAGTCGACGGCGGCTTCGATCTCCTCGACGACATAGCCCACGTGATTTATCGGGCGTGCGACCACGCTCATGCCGGCTTCTCCGCCACGTCGAAGTTGCCGTCCGCGAACGGCAACACGCTCATGTCGGTCTCGCGAAAGTCGCCCGCGGGCACACGCTCGCGGGCGATCTCGAGCAGTTCCGGTGTGATGTCGAGCCCGGCGACATCTGCGCCGCGCGCCGCTGCGAGCTCGCGCAGGAGTCCCGAGCCGCAGCCGATGCCGAGCAGCCGCGTGCCGGCGGCCACGCCGGCGGCGTCGAGCACGCGCAGGAACAGAGGCTCGTTCTCGCGCTCAGCCACCTCGGCCCAGTCACGCGGTGCCGTCCCCCAGAGGGAGCGTTGCTCGGCGACGATCTCGGCGATTCGCATGCTCTCTCCTCTTGATCTCCACAACCTCATTGCCAAGCCCAGGACAGACTTGTGCATACGCATGCTTAGCAGATAGGGTGGCTCGATGCCACGGATCGACACACACGCTCACGTTCTGCCGGCGCTCTACATCGAGGCGCTTCCGCCGACGTTGGCTGCCACCCACAAGCCGATCCCGGTCGAAGGCCTCGACGCGATGATGCAGCGTTACGCGATCGACGCGGCCGTGATCTCGACCGGCCCTCCGGGAGTCTTCTTCGGCGACACGGGTCAGGCGCGGGAGCTGGCACGGCTTGTGAACGAGGAACTGGCAGCGATTGTGCGCGCGGCGCCGCGGCGGTTCGCCGCGCTCGCGAGCCTGCCACTGCCGGGCGTCGACGGCGCGCTCGCGGAGCTGGCGCACGCGCTTGACACCCTGCAGCTCGACGGCGTGATGCTGGTCTCGCAGGTGGCCGGCGCGTATCTCGGCGATCCCAGGTTCGAACCGCTGATGGTCGAGCTCGACCGTCGCGGCAGCTACGTGTTCGTGCATCCGACCTTCCCGCCCAACGGCCAGCCGCTCGCCCACCACCCGGTCTGGCTCTACGAGTTTCCGTTCGAGACCACCCGCGCGATCGCCAATCTGATCTACAGCGGCGTGTTCGAGCGCCATCCACGGATCCGCTGGCAGTTCGCGCACCTCGGCGGCACGGCCCCGTTCATCGCGCACCGGTTGGCCTCGCTGGCCGAACGCGAGCCGGATCAGACCGCGAGCGCGCCCGCTGGCGCACTCGCGTATCTCGCGCGCCAGTACTACGACACTGGTCTCAACAACCACGAGGTCGCGGTTGAAGCAACGCGGCAGGTGGCACCGTTCGACCACATCGTGTTCGGTACCGACTGGCCGTACCTGGCGTTGCCGGACGGCGAGGATGTGGCGCCAGGCCTCACCTACCTGGGCTCCGAGGAGCGGGCGCTGCTCGAGGGCGAGCACGCGCGCGCGCTGGTGCCGCGGCTGTTCGCCTAGGCTCGCGAGGGAGCTGGCCGCGGGACAGGCCCGCGCTCAGAGCACCATGCTGGTGGCAGCGCCATCGCCGAACTCGGGCTTGTGCTTGGGCAGCGTCAGCGAGCCGAGGAAGGCGATGACGAGCAGGCCGAGCGCCCACCAGAACGTGTGACCGAAGGCCGTCGCCATCGGACCGGCGATGTGGGCGCGTGCCGCGGCGGAGGCGGCCCCGGTCAGACCGATCGTGCCGTGACTGCCATGCCCGAGCTGGTCGGCGAGCTCGGTCGCGAGCAGCACCGACAACACGGCTGTGCCGATCGAGGCACCGGTCTGCTGGAGGATGTTCAGCGCGGTACTGGCGCGGGCGGCGGCCGCGCCCGTGACCGATTGCATCGCACCGGTGAAGATCGGCATCATCGTGAAGCCCATCCCGAGGCCGAAGATGAAGAGGTCGATGCTGACCAGCACGTAGGAGGTGTGGGCGCCGATCTGCGTCAGCCACAGCACCGACAGAACGACGCCAATCAGGCCGAAGGGCACGATCCTGCCGGAGCCGGTCTTGTCGGAGAGCTGGCCGGCGATCGGCATCGCGATCATCGAGCCCAGGCCTTGCGGAGCGAGCAGCACGCCGCTCATCAGCGGCGACTCACCGCGGACTGTCTGGAAGTAGAGCGGCAGCAGCAGGAACGCGCCGAACACCGAGACGCACATCAAAATCAGGGAGAGCGACGACGTCGCGAACGTGCGGTTCTTGAACAGCCGTAGGTCGATCAGCGGGTCCTGTGTACGCAGCGCGTGCCTTGCGAACAGCGCCAGCAGGGCGATTCCGACCAGTAGCGGGATCAGCACCTTGGGGTGGCCGAAGCCGCCGGCCGAATTCGTCTCGGCGAGACCGTAGATCATCAGCGCCAGGCCGGGCGAGACCAGCAGCAGGCCGAGGATGTCCAATCTCTGCTGGTGGCCGGCTACGTCCCTTGGCAGAACCCGCAGCGAAAGCAGCAGCGCGCAGATCCCGATCGGCAAGTTGATGAAGAAGATCCAGCGCCAGCTGACGTCGGCCACGAGCCAGCCGCCCAGGATCGGGCCGAGGATCGGGCCTAGCAGCATCGGCACGCCCATGATCGCCATCACCCGCCCGATCCGCTGCGGACCGGCAGCACGCGTGAGGATCGTCATGCCGGCGGGCATGATCATGCCGCCGCCGAGGCCCTGCAGCACGCGGAACAGGATGATCGTCGTCGAGGACCAGGCGAGGCCCGACAGGCATGAGCCGACCACGAACAAGCCGATCGAGGTCATGTACAGGCGCTTGGTGCCGAAGCGGTCAGCGATCCATCCGGTCAGCGGGATCACCGCCGCCAGCGCCAGCGTGTAGCCGGTCGCGACCCACTGGATCGTCGGCAGCGTCGTGTGGAAGCGGGCGGCGAGCGTGTTGATCGCGACGTTGACGACCGTCGTATCGAGAATCGACATGATCGCGCCGAGCACGACCACACTCGCAACCATCAGCAGCGCGCGGCTGATGGTTGTCTCGCCGGTCGCGTCAGCGGGCTCGGGTGCGGTTGCGGGTGCTTCGGTTGCGCTCATGGGCTTACGGCCCTCCTGACGTCGTGTCGCGAAGAGGGAATAAGCGGAAGGTTAACGAAGCCGGTGTGGCGGTGGTCCGGCCGGCCCGTGCGGTCCCGGCGGGCGTGGACGGCGGGGTGGGGGCGTGCCCGCAAGTGCCGCGCGGACGGACACGAGTGAGCGCGTCAGTGCATCGAGCTCTGGCGGCGGCGCCGGCTCGATCAGCTCCCCGAGCCGTGCGATCAAAGCGCCCTCGACGGTTGCGAGCAGTGCCTGCCCGTCGGCGGTGAGCGACAGCTCCTGGCGGCGCCTGTCGCTCGCGGCAGCTCTGCGGTCGACCCACCCTGGCGTCACGAGCGTCGCGAGCAGCTGGGAGACCGCCGGCCCGGAAACGCCGGTGCGGTGGGCGAGCTCCGCGGCGCTGACGGGCTCGTCCGCGATCGCGCGCAGCGCCAGGTACTGGGAGAGCGTGATGCGGGGCTCGACCTGGGCCAACAGCCGCTCCGTCCAGCGGGTCACCAGCGGCGCGCTGGCGAGCAGGGCAGCCGCCGCCGGGGCGGCCGGGTTGCGTTTGGATCGAGGTGGAGCGGGGGACATAGCTAATTAGATAAGTAAACTTAACTGTCGTGGGCCCATTATGACCGAACTCGTAAGACACCTTGGCGCCTTTGGCGTCTTCCTGCTGATGGTTCCGGAGAGCGCCTGCGTCCCGGTCCCCAGCGAGCTGACGCTGCTGTTCGCCGGCTTCGCCGTCCACCAGGGATGGATGTCGTTCCCCGCCGCCGTGGTGGCCGCCACGCTGGGCAATCTGGTCGGTTCGATGCTGGCATACGCCGTCGGCGCGTCGGGCGTGGTCGTGCGCGTGCCCGGTGCGCGCGCTGTGATGTCGCGCTGGGACGGGATGCTCGATCGCCACGGCAACCGGGCCGTGTTCATCGCCCGGCTGCTGCCGCTCGCGCGGACGTTCGTTTCGCTGCCGGCCGGCGCGCGGCGCGTGCCCGTCGCCCAGTTCATCGCGCTCACAGCTGCGGGTTGCGCGATCTGGGCGTGCGGATTCGTGCTGATCGGCGTTGCCGCCGGCAACGCCTGGACGGCGATCGATTCGGTCGCGGGCAAGGCGCTCCTGGTAGTCGGCGTCGTCGTGCTGGTTCTGACGTTCGGCAAGCGGCACAAGTCCTGAGCTCGCAGCCGGCGCCGTCTGGCCACTGTTACCTTCTAGCGGTGATCGAACGTGAGGCTTCGTGCAGCTGTGGACAGCTGCGGGTGGTCGTCACCGGCGAGCCCGTGCGGGTTTCGATCTGCCACTGCCTCGCATGCCAGCGGCGCACCGGCAGCTCGTACGGCTACCAGGCTCGGTTCCCGCAGGACCGCGTGACGGTGAGCGGCGAGGCACGGGGGTTCATGCGCCAGTCGGACGAGGACGGAGCAGCGCGCACGTTCAGGTTCTGCCCCCGCTGCGGCTCGACCGTCTACTACACGAACGAGGAGATGCCGGGCGTGGTCGCGATTGCAGTCGGCGCGTTCGCCGATCCGGACTTCCCGGCGCCGGCCGTCTCGGTCTGGGAGGAACGCAAGCACACCTGGGTCGTGCCACCAAGCGAAGCTGAGCACGTCTACTGAAATGGAGCCGAAATGAGCGTCGTCAAGATCAATGCGATCACCGTCCCGCAGCAGCGGTTCGAGGAGTTCGCACAGCGGTTCGCCAATCGCGCCGGTCGCGTCGAGCAGGCCGACGGATTCGAGTCCTTCGAGCTGCTGCGCCCCAACGACGGCCGCGACGTCTGTCTGGTTCTGACCCGCTGGCGCTCTGAGGAGGACTTCCAGGCCTGGATGAAGAGCACCGACTTCAGCGCCGGGCACGCCCAGCACCGCTCCAGCGGGCCAGTCGGAACCGCCAGCGAGCTGTGGTCGTTCGACGTGCTCGAACAGATCTGAAAGACCGCTCGCCCGCTATCCCGGCAGCGACCGAGGGGCGGCCGAACGCGATCCCGCAACGGTTTCCGGAATCGTTACCATCTACCGATGGAGTCTGACCGCCCGGGGGAGAACGACGGGGACTCGACGGTCGGGAGAGTTCGCTATCCACCCGCACGCCGGCGGGTCGGAATGCGAGAGGTAGCCGAGCGCGCGGGCGTCGCGATTTCGTCGGTCTCGCGGACGCTCTCGGGTCATCCCGATGTGAGCGAGGAGATGCGCGAGCAGGTCATGGCCGCGGTGGCAGAACTCGGCTACAAGCCGGACCTGCTGGCTCAAGGGCTACGCAGCCGCTCATCGCTGTCGATCGGATTCGTTGCGGGCGATATCTCCAACCCACTCTTCGCCCAGATCGCGCGCGGGGCCGAGGTGACGCTGCGCGAGCGCGGGTACTCGATGCTGCTCACCAACTCGTTGGTCGAGCCGGACCTGGACCGCCAGAACATCGAGCTGCTCGAGCAGCGTCGCGCCGATGGCCTGATCGTGCTGCTGGTCAGCGAGACACACGAGCCCACGATCGAGGCGCTGGCCGAGCTGACCGTACCGTTGGTGGTCGTTGAGCGTGACCTGCCGCCCCGGGTGCGGGCTAGCCGCGTGCTGTCCGATCACGCTGCGGGCGTGTCAGCAGCAGTCGGGCATCTGCTCGAGCTCGGGCATCGCAGGATCGCGATCGTCGGCGGCCCGGACGTGCGCCCGACGCGCGAACGCCGTCAGGCAGCCGAGCGCGTGCTCGCCGCCAACGGCCTCGACCCGGGCTCGCTGCTCGTCCGCAACGGGCTCTTCTCGGGCGAGCACGGAGCCCATGCAACGCGCGAGCTGCTCGACCTGCCGGAGCCGCCGACGGCGCTGATCGCCGGCAGCAATCAGATCATGGCCGGCGCGCTGCAGGTGATCAGCGACCGTGAGCTCGAGTTGGGACGCGAGCTCTCGTTCATCGGTTACGACGATGTCGCTGTGGCGAAGGTCTATCGGCCGCCGATCAGCGTGGTCGAGCGTGACCTGGTTGCGATCGGGGAGGTCGCTGCCGAACTCCTGCTCACGCACGTCCGCGACCCCGGCACTCAACCCCAACAGGTCGTGCTGCCGACGCGCTACATCAGACGCGGAAGCTCCGGACCGGCGCCGGCCTGAGCCGACGCCGGTCCGACGCAGCCACTGGCTAGAGCAGCATCCGCAGCGGCGCCTCGAGCAGCTTGCGGATCTCGTCAAGAAAGGCCGCCGCATCGGCTCCGTAGAGGATGCGGTGATCGCAGGCCAGCGTCAGCGAGGCGACCGGGCGGATCACGACCTGCCCCTCGTGCGCGACGGGCCGCTCACGGACCGCCCCGACGCAGAGGATCGCCGCCTGCGGCGCGTTGATGATCCCCTCGAAGCGGTCGATGCCGAACATCCCGAGGTTGGACACCGTGAAGGTTCCGCCCTCGAGCTCGGTCGGCGCGACCGTGCGCGCACGCACGCCTTCGATCAGCGCCCGGCTCTCCCGGGCGATCGCGCCCAGGCTCTTACGGTCGGCCTCACGGATCACCGGTACGACGAGCGAGTCCTCCGCCGCGACGGCAACCGCGACGTTCACATCCGACCGCAACAGGAACTGTCCATCAGCAAAGCTGCCATTGGCACGCGGGTGCCGTCGCAGCGCCACCGCGCAGGCCTTGACGATGATGTCGTTGAGCGACGGCGACGGATCGGCGACAGCCTTCAGCTCCGCCCGCAGCGCGACGACCTCGCCCATATCCACGTCGACCTCGAGCGCGAAGTCGGGCACGTGACGACGTGACTCGGACATCCGCCGTGCGATCAGCGCCTGCGTCCGGCTCAGCTCCTGGACCAGGTCACCGTCACCCGCGGTGGCAACGGGTGCCGAGACGACCGGTGCGGGATGGGCCTGTGCCGCCGCCAGCACGTCTGACTTGAGAATGCGGCCGTGGGGGCCCGAGCCGATCAGCTCGGAGAGCTCGACGCCAAGGCCACGCGCCGTGCGGCGCGCGAGTGGCGAGGCCCGCAGGCCGCGGCCATGACCGTTCGTGGCCGCCGACGTCGCCGCCGCAGGTGGGGCAGGGGGCACGGGTGCCGCCTGAACCGCGCCGACGCTCGGTTCCGGGATCGGCGGTGCGCCGGTCCGCATGGCGGCCGCTGCGACCGCTTCCGCCGGGCCGGCGTTGCGGCTTCCCCCACTGCCAACCTGGCCGATCACAGCCCCGACCGGCACGCTCGAGCCCTCGGTGGCGACGATCGTGAGTGTCCCCGAGAAGTCAGACTCGTAGGCCATGATCGCCTTGTCGGTCTCGATCTCCACGAGTTCCTCGCCGCGCTTGACCTCATCGCCCTCGGCCTTCAGCCAGCGCACGATCGTGCCCTCCTCCATCGAGTCGGACAGTCGCGGCATCAACACTTCAGACATCGCCAGACCCCGATCAGTAGGAGACGGTTCGCTTGACCGCATCAACGACGCGCTCGACGCTGGGTAGCCAGAGCTCCTCCAGCGAGCCCGAGTACGGCACCGGTGTGTCGTCGGTACCGACCAGCAACGGCGGCGCGTCGAAGTGCTCGAGCCTGTCTCCGACGAGCCGCGCGATCAGGCTCGCGCCCCAGCTGCCGTTGTCGGGTGATTCCTGCACCACGATCAGGCGGCCGGTGCGGTCGATGCTGGTCGTGATCGTGTCGTAGTCGAACGGCACGAGCGTGCGGGGGTCGATCACCTCGACCTCGATGCCGTCGCCGGCCAGCAGCTCGGCCGCCTCGATCGCGCGGTGGCGCATCAGCTGCGTCGCAACCACGGTTGCGTGCTCGCCGCTGCGAACGACCTCGGCGACGCCCAGTTTCCCGACCTGCGGCGAATCTGGGAGCTCGCCCTTGAGGTTGAAGAGATTCTTGTGCTCGAACAGCAACACCGGGTCGTCGTCGCGGATGGCCGCACGCAGCAGTCCGTAGGCGTCGGCCGGTGTGCCCGGCACGGCGATCTTCAGGCCGGGGATGTTCAGGAACCAGTTCTCGACCGGCTGCGAGTGCTGCGCCCCGAAGCCGGCGCCGGCGCCGTTGCTCATCCGGATCGTTACCGGCAGTGTGACCTGCCCGCCGGTCATGTACCGGTACTTGGCCAGCTCGTTCGCGATGCCGTCGAAGCAGACGGCGGCGAAGTCCGCGAACATGATTTCGGCCAGCGGGCGCAAGCCCATCAGCGCCGATCCAATCGCGGTGCCGACGATCGCCTGCTCGGAGATCGGCGTGTCCCTGACCCGCTTGGCGCCGAAGCGCCTGAAGAGGCCGTCGGTGAGCTTGAAGGCGCCGCCGGCCGCGCCGACGTCCTCGCCGAACAGGAAGACGCGATCGTCCTCCTCCAGCGCATCGCCCATCGCTTGGATCAGCGCCTCTCTGTAAGTGACGGTACTCATGCCCACACGTGCTCCAGTCGCGATTGCGGATCGGGGTCGGGCCAGCCGCGAGCTCGCTCGAGCGCGTCCAACACGTCGCGCTCGGCTCGCTCGCGGATCTCCTCGAAGCGGTCACGCTCGATGCCGGCATCGGCCAGTTTGTTCTCGAGCAGCACGATCGGGTCGCCCTCGAGCCAGGCCTCAAGCTCCCCCTCCGGCCGGTACGTGGCCGGGTCGGATCGCGAGTGGCCCTTGTGCCTGTAAGTCATTGCCTCGATCAAGGTTGGCCCGTCGCCTGCACGTGCGCGCGCCGCCGCCTCGGCCACCGTCGTGTGCACGACGCCGATGTCGTTGCCGTCGATCCGCAGTCCCGGCATCGAGTACGAAGCCGCCCGGTCGGCGATCCGTTCGATCGCCGTCGTACTTGCAATCGGCGAATACTCGCCGTAGAGGTTGTTCTCGCAGATGAACAGCACGGGCAACTTCCAGATCGACGCCATGTTGAGCGCCTCATGGAACGCGCCGATGTTGGTGGAGCCGTCGCCGAAGAAGCAGAGCGTCACCTCGGGCGTCTCGTTGTACTGAGCCGCGAAGGCCGCGCCGAGCGCGATCGGCAGATGGCCGCCGATGATCGCAAACGAGCCGAGCGCACCCACGCTGACGTCGGTTAGGTGCATCGAGCCGCCCTTGCCGCCGCAGAGCCCATCGGCCTTGCCCATGATCTCTCCGAACGAGCGGTCCAGCGGCGCGCCCTTGGCGAGCACGGCGCCGTGGCCGCGGTATGTGCACAACATCGGGTCGGCCGTCTCTATCGCCCGACAGGCACCGACTACGACCGCCTCCTGACCCTGGCAGAGGTGCGTCGAGCCGCGGACGAGGCCCTGCGCGAACAGGCGGTGGCACTCGTCCTCGAAGTGTCTGATCTCGAGCATCGCGCGCAGCCAGTCGAGCTGCTGGTCGGTCGAGACTCCGACGGCGGTGGATGCTGAAGCGCTCTGTCTGCTCATGGTCGGTCGAGCTCCATTCCGGGTGTCAGTACATGATCTGGCCGCCGCTCACGTTTATCGTCGCGCCGGTGATGTAGCGCGCGTGATCGGAGGCGAGGAAGACGACGATCCCGCTCAGCTCATCTGGCGTCGCCATGCGGCCCAGCGGGATCATCGACACGAATTGGCTGAGGTCTGCGTCGCTGGAGCCTGAGCGCATCATCTCGGTGTCGGCGGCTCCCGGCGCCACGGTGTTGACGGTGATCTGGTCGGCGGCGAGCGAACGTGAGAGCCCGCGACTGAGTGACACGATGCCACCCTTGCTCGCGGCGTAGACGACCGAGCCGCCATAGCCGCCGGTCCACCACCCCTGCGAGGTGAAGTTGATAATGCGGCCGCCGCGACCCTGGCGGCGGAAGGCGCTGGCGACGCAGCGGTTGAGGAAGAACGTCGCCTTGAGGTTCGTGTCGACCTGAATGTCCCAGTCCTCCTCCGTGACGTCGTCGATCGTCGGCCGGCGACGCAGCACGGCGGCGAGGTGCGCAAGCACGTCGAGGCGGCCGAGCGCGCGCCCGACGCACGCGACGAGCTCATCGTGGCTGGAGACGTCCGCTACGTCGGCGCCCATCCACACGTGGCGCTCGGGCTGATCCAACTCGGCGACCACGGACTCGGCGGCGCCGGCATCGAGGTCAACGACGGCGACGCGAGCCCCCGCCTCGGCAAACGCGCGCACGACCTCACGGCCAATGCCGCCGGCCCCACCGGTGACGAGCACACCACGATCCTCGAGTCCGAGGCTCCAGCTCACTGTTGGACCTGGTGGTGGGTGATGTAGTCGGTGTCGAGCTCCCAGCCGAGCCCGGGTGCGTCTGTGAGCTCGAGCAAACCATCACGCAGTGGCGGGCGGTTTGCGATCAACCCCCACCAGATCGGGTCACGGTCGGGGTGAAAACACTCGACATATCCGCCGTGCGGGATCGAGGCCAGCAGATGACTCGATACCTGCGGCTCCTCGTGATGACCCATCATCACATCGAAGCTCTGCGCGATCCCCGCCACCCGCCGCCACTCCGTCGGGCCACCAGACCAGGACGAGTCGAAGTTGCAAACGTCGATCGCGCCGGCGGCCATCAGCTCACGGCAGCCCGCCGCCGAGAACTCTGACTGCCCCGCACAGACACGCGCACCGGACTGGTAGCGAACATCACGCATCCCGGCACGATCGTTATGCCAGCCGCACGGCTCCTCGAACCACAACAGGTCATGGTTCTCGACCAGTCGCGCGAACCGGACCGCATCGCCCGGCGTCCAGCCCTGGTTGGCGTCGGCCGCGAGCACGAAGTCGGGTCCGGCGGCCGCACGCGCGCGCTTGAAACGCACCGCATCCTCCTCCGGGGAGAGGCCGCCAACCTTGAACTTCATGCCGGCAAGCCCCATCTCTCGGAGTTCGGCGATCTCGGCCTCAATATCAGCATCGGCACGGTAATAGCCGCCGATCGCGATCATCGGTCGGCTGTTCCCGTAGCCGCCCCAAAGTCGCCACAGCGGCTGCCCCAACGCCTTGCCAAGCAGGTCCCAAATCGCCAAATCAACACCGGCGCACGCGACCAAGCCGAGCCGCCGGTCACGCAAGATGTCAAAGGTCGCCGGGCGCGCGAGCTCCCAACAACGCTCGACGCCCATCGCGTCCTGACCGATCAACGACGGCGCGATCTCCTCATTGATGATCCGCTCGATCTCGAACAGCGCGCTGTCCTCATCACCGGCGTATGCCTCGCCGACGAGGCCGTCGACGATCACCCGCACGATCACCGTCGAGCGGTGCGTCATGTGGTAGTGCGATCCCTGGTACACGCGCTTCAGCGGCACCCGGATCGCGGTTGTCTCAATCGCCATGATCGGCAGCACAGCTGTCGAGCCGGGCATGGTCTTGGAAGTTACGGTCACGTTGCTACGTGCCTCCCGTCAGAGGTCGAAGAGCCGCTCGGCATTGGCAGAAAAAAGCGCCACCTGCTCGTCGGCACTCAGGTCGGAGATGATCTGCTCGTAAGCGTCGAGCACCGCTTCGTAGGAGCTGAAGAGCTTGTCGATCGGCCAATTGGTGGCGAGCACGCACCGCTCGACGCCGAACGCGTCCAGGCAGTGCTCGAACCACGGTCGGATCGAGTCGACCGTCCAGTTGTGGTCGCACATCCCGAGGCCGGAGATCTTGCACCAGGCGCTTTCGGCCTCGGCCAGGGCGCTGACTCCCTGCTTCCAGAGTGCGAAGTACTCGGACGTGCGCTCGCGCGGATAGCCGGCGTGATCCAGCACAACGGTTGTCTCCGGATGCTTGCGGGCGAGGTCTCGGGCCTTGGGCATGTTCTCGGCGATGCAGTCCAGGTCGCAGACCAGCCCATGCTTACCCAGCACTGCGTAGCCGCGGGCGAAGTCCGAGTCGACCAGGTAGTCGCCGTCGGAGAAGTCGCGGACGCCGCGCAGGCGCGGCGATGCTGCGCGGTGGCGTTCGATCTGCTCCTCGACGTTCGCCGCCTTGAGCTCGACGTGAGCGACGATCGCGGTCGGGATGCCCGTGCGCTCAGCCGCCTGCTCGAGCCAGATCGTCTCGTCGACAGGATCATCGTCCACGCTGACATCGGCCTCGACATGGACGACCTTCGACACGTTCAGCCCAGCGGTCTCGGCGAGAAACTCCTCGGAGCTGTAGACCGGAGACTTGATCGCGTCGATGTCGCCGATGATTGGGTGAACCACGTCCGGCTGCAACCACGCGTAGTGGAGATCGGGGTGGCTCAGGTCCCAGAAGTGCACGTGCGTGTCGACGAACGGAAGCCTGGCCATCAGACCGCCTCCTGCGGGGCCCGGGCGGCAATCGCCGCGGGGCTGCCGCCGCGCGCGCTCCGGTAGGCAGCGTCGAGCAGTTCGACCGTGCGGGCGCCGAGCTCGCCGGGTGAGCAGTTCTCCACCGGCCGGCCTAGCGCCAGGTCGACGAGCGCGTTGGGCGGCCCATCGTCGTCGTAGAGCGCGTCCCCCGGGGCCACGTCGAGTTTGATGTCCTGGGCGTCTGGGCGATACAGCCAGACCATCTCGCGCTGGAGGTCGCACGCGAAATGCCCGTCCGAGCCGATCGCGCGCACCTCGAGCTGATGCTTGTTGTCGTCGTAACCGGCGTGAGCGGCGCCGCCCGCGATCGTGCCGATGGCGCCGTTGGTGTAGCGCACCGCGCAGGCGTCGTAGAGCTCGACTGCGGCGCCCAGCGCCGTACTCATGAAGGCGAACACCTCGGCGCCGCGCAGTCCCGTGATCCAGAGCGCGAGACCGAGCGCGTGCGAAAGCTGAGCCTGCCCGTAGCCCCCGCCCGAGAGTGCCGGGTCGGTCCAGGTCTTTTGCTCAGGGATGAATTCCGGGTTGGCGTCCGGGTAGGAGCCGAGGTTCGCCAGCAGCTCACGTGTGACTGACGACATCGAGATGTTGAGCTGTTCGATCTCGCCGATGCCCACCCGCGCGAACAGATCGCGGGCTGAGCGCAGCATCGGGAGGTAGTTCCAGCCGAAGCTGCAAAGCAGGTGGAGCTCATTGCGGGATGCGATCTCGACAAGTTCCCAGGCCTGAGCCGGATCGATCGTGACCGGCTTCTCGACCAGTACGTGCGCGCCCGCCTCGAGCGCCGCCTTGGCGTGCTCGTAGTGCAGGCCGCTCGGCGACGAGACGACGCAGATGTCGGGCCCCGCCGCGATCACGTCACGGTAGTCCTCGCTGGCTAGCTCGAACCCGTAGTCGTCAGCGACTTTGCGCAGCAGCTCCTCGCCCTGCCGGCAGACTGCGACGAACTCGACCTCGTCCTTGCGCTTGGCGAGGTTGGGCAGGTGAGACGCCAGCGCCCAGGAGCCCGCGCCGATTACTCCGAGCCTGAGCTTGGCGTCAGTCAAGGTGCCAGACCTCCGCCACGCTCATCGCCTGCCCGTCGTCGTCGAAGCGACGCTCGAGCACTTCCTCGAACCAGTCCGACCAGCGCTTGTCCACGTCGGTAGCCGCCATCTTCGCGAATGCCGTCTCCGCGTCGGGCTCGCATTCGGCGTAGGCGATCACTTCGAGCCCCCGGCGAAACAGCGTGTAGTTACGGATGCCGGAGGCGCGCAGTGCCGCCACCATCTCCGGCCAGATCTCGTCGTGACGCCGCCTGTACTCGTCCTCGGTTCCGGGCTTGAGCGTGAATGTGAAACAGGTCCGTTCCACGTGATTCCTTTCAGGGTGGTGGGGCCGGTCCAGCGGGACCGGCCCCACCGTTTGTCTCCTAGAACGTGTACGCGGACAGGTTCTTGTTGGTGAACACCTCAGCCGGGCCGGCTGTGACCGTGCCCTGAGCGGCGACGGTGAACTTGCCAAGCCCCTTCGGGCAGCTGAACGACTGACCGGTCTTGCCGGTCAGGCTTCCGGCCAGCACGTAGTGCATGGCGCACATCGCGACCTCGCCCTCGCGCTGGAAGTTCCAGAGCGCGAACTGCTTGATGCAGCCGGACGTGACGAACGGCTTCATCTGCTGCGGGTCGCCGAGACCCGTGACCACGTACTTGCTGCAGAGATGCTGCTGCTTCACCACCTGGGCGGCAGCCGCGACGGCGACCGTCGTCGGGGCGATGATGCCCTTGATCGTCGGGTACTTCTGGATGATGCTCTGCGTGTACTTGACCGCTGACGGTGTGCCATCGTCAGGCGGGTTGACGATCGCCACCAGCTTCATGTTCTTGTACTTCGGATCCTTCTTGAGATCCTGCTTGAGCTGCTTGTTCCAGAGGACCTGGTTGGCGTCGGTCGCCTGTGCCGAAAGGATCGCGAACGAGCCCTTGTAGCCGATCTGCGAGCCGAGCATGTTCAGCTCAGTCTCGGCGATCGAAGTGGCGCCCGTGCCCTGCACGTAGATCGTGCGGGCCGACGGCTCGACGTCGGAGTCGAATGAGACGACCTTCAGGCCGCGTGCCCGTGCACGGGTGAGCGCGGGGCTGACCGCCGACGGGTTGTCGGCGGAGATGAAGAGTCCCTTGTCCCCAGCTGCGGCCGCGTTGTTGATGAAGTTCACCTGCTGGGTCGCGGAACCGGTCGTCGGTCCCCCGTACTTCAGGGTGTAGCCGTAGCCCTTAGCGAGCGAGTTGGCGCCCTGATCTGCCTGGGTGAACGGCGGGATCCCGGTGAACTTGGGGAGCATGAATAGCGTCTCACCGGCCGCGGAGCGGCCGGTCCTTGCGGTCGCCGAGCCTGCAACGGCCAGAGCCGCCAGGCCCGCGACGGCCACGGCCGCTACTGCGAGCCGCTTCCACCTGCGAAGAACCGTCATGTGTGTGTACCTCTCCTCTTGCCCCTGTCGGGCGTTGACATGAACCTGCGCTGATGCCTCCGTGCGGCCTGCGATGCCGGCCCACGCCGGCTGTGCATCCTCCGCGCCGTGCTGTGCTCCCTCGCACGCATGGTTAGCCGGAGGTCAGTTGTTGGTCGGGGAGCGCGGTGCGGTGCGGCCTCCGAAGTCTCGACGCTGCCTGGATGCCGGTCCCGGCGCCGATCGCGATGATCAGCAGCGCGCCGATCGCGATCGTCTGCGCCTGGCCCGACACGCCCGCGAGCCCGAGCGCACCCTGAAGCAGCGCCAGCAGGATCACGGCGATAACGACGCCGGGGATCGTGCCGGTGCCGCCATACGCGCTGACGCCGCCCAGGATCACGGCGGTGATCGCGGGCAGCAGCTGGTCGTTGGCGATCGTCGCCTGGGCGGTGTCGTAATTACCGAGGTAGAAGACGGCCGCGAGTCCCGCGAACAGCCCCGAGATCACAAACGCGATCATGCGCGTGCGGACCACCGGGATGCCGGAGAAGAGCGCGGCCTGCCGGTTGGAGCCGACCGCGAATAGCGAACGGCCGTAGGACGTGAAGTGCACGACAAATCCGAGGACCGCCGCAAGCCCCAGGACCACCACCGCGGCGGTCGGAATCTGGGTCCCGTGGATGTTGCCGGAGCCGAGCGCCACCAGGCCGCTCGGGAAGTTCGTGATCGCCTGTCCCTTGAGAATCAGGAAGGCGACGCCGGTGTAGGCGCCCATCGTGCCGAGCGTCACCGCCAGCGCCGGCAGCTCCAGCAGCACCACGAACATCCCGTTGATCACGCCGAGCACGCCGCCCAGAGAGATCGCGATCACGGCGGCCAGCCAGATGTCCATCCCGCCGGTCCACAGCCTCGCCATCACGACGCCGCAGAGGGCGAGCATCGAGGCGATCGAGATGTCGATGTCAGAGGTGATGATCACCGGCGCAACCCCGACTGCCAGCAGCGCCAACACCGTGTTGTTGAGCGCCATCGTCTGGAGGTTGTAGCTGCCGAGTAGCGACGAGTCCTTGAGCGTGCCGGCGATCACGACGATCGCCAGCAGGACGAGCAGGCCGGACTCCCAGCGCTTGAGGACACGGAATCTGTTCATGTGCTCAGCTCCTGTGGGGTGGATGCGGCATCGGTGAACGCCTCCGACGCGCCAAGGTCGGGCTGGGCGGTCAGGCTCCGCCTGGCCGGGCGGCTGAGGCGGCGGCTGAGCAGCGCGTAGGCGGCGACGGCGATCACGATCGCCGAGCCCTCGAGCGTCTGCTCGGCGAAGATCGAGATCTTCAGCAGCGCGAGGATGTTTTCGATCTCGGTCAGCAGCAGCGCGCCGAGGGCCGCGCCGAGGGCCGAGCCCGAGCCGCCGAAGAGGCTGACGCCGCCGATCACGGCCGCGGCGATCGCGGTCAGCTCGAAGCCGTTGCCTGCGGTCGCGTCCACGTTCCCGTACTGCCCCGCGTACATCAGACCGGCGAGCCCGGCCAGAGCGCCGCAGCCAGCGAACACCTCATAGGTGCGCCGCGAGGTGCGGATGCCGAGGTAGTGAGCGGCCTCCGGGTTGGAGCCCATCGCGTAGATGTCGCGTCCCCAGGAGGTCATACGTCCGACGAACGTGACCACGACGGTGACCGCGATCGCTGCCCAGACGATCGGGCTCAAACCCAGCCAGGAGGTCGAGATGATGTTGCCGAGCCAGTTGGGCAACTGCGATTGGTAAAGCTGCGTGCCGTGCGTGACGACGACCTGAAGCCCGCTGTAGATCGACAGCGTGGCGAGCGTGGCGATGATCGCGGGCATCTTGACGCGTTCGACCAGCACGCCGTTGAAGAGACCGAGGACGGTGCCGAGGGCGAGCGCGGCAGCGATGCCGACCACCGGCCCGGCGAAACCGATGTGGCCAACCAGCGAGCCGATCAGGTAGGCGCTGAGGCCGAGCGTTGCAGCCGTGCTCAGGTCGATCTGGCGGGTGACGATCACCAGGTACTCCCCGACCGCGACGATGATGACCAGGCTCGCGTTGTCGAGAATCTCGCTCGGGTTGCCTGACCCCCTGAACGCGGGAACCGTGATCGCAGCGATCACGGTTACGAGCAGGACGATCCCAAACAGGCCGGTCTCGTTCTGACGGAGCAGCGCCTTCATGCGCGAGCGGGCGTCGCCGCGGCGCTCGTCGCTCATGCCTGCTCCCTGCGGACGACGCCGGCCGCGGCAACCATGACCGCGTCGCTCTCGGCCTCGCCATCGAACTGCGCGACGAGGCGCCCCTCGCGCATGACGAGCAGGCGCGTGCTCATCGCACGCACCTCCTCGAGCTCGGACGAGATCAGGATCACGGCCACGCCGCTGCTCGCCAGCTCGGAGACGATCCGCAGAACCTCGGCCTTGGTCCCAACGTCGATCCCGTGTGTGGGCTCGTCGAGGATCAGCACACGGGGGGAGGCGGCCAGCCACTTCGCCAGGACGACCTTCTGCTGATTGCCGCCGGACAGCGTGCTGACGAGCTGGTTGATCCGGCCGGTCTGCAGTTCAACCCGATGTGCAAGCTCTTCGGCCCGGCGTTGCATCTCACGCGTGCGGAACACGCCGAAGCGATTGATGAGTTTGGGCCAGATCGACATCGTCATGTTGAGCGGCACCCCCATCGTCGGCACGAGGCCATTGACGAGGCGGTTCTCCGGCAGGTAGGCGACGCCACAGCTCACCGCGTGGCGCGGTGACTTGGGTACGAACGGGAGGCCGTCGAGCGTGATCGATCCGCGATCGATCGGATCGACGCCGAAGATCGCCTGCGCGACCTCGGTCCGGCCGGCGCCAACGAGTCCGGCGAAGCCGACGATCTCACCGGCGCGGACCGAAAACGAGATATCCTCGAAGTAGCCGTCGCGGCTGAGACCGGTCACCTCGAGGACGGTCTTGCCCGGCGAGGTGGGGCGCTCGGGGAACAGGCTCGAGATATCGCGCCCGACCATCAGCCGGATCATCTCGCCCACGGACGCCTTCGCCGTATCGCGCTCGGCCACGCGCTGCCCATCGCGCATGATCACGACGCGGTCGGTGATCGCCTGGATCTCGTCAAGCTTGTGGCTGATGAACATCAATGCGACGCCGCGGTCGCGAAGCTGCCGCACGATCCGGAAGAGGCGGTCGATCTCGCGGCTTGAGAGCACCGCCGTGGGCTCGTCGAGGACCAGTACCCGGGCGCCGGCCGTGAGCGCCTTCGCGATCTCGATCAGCTGACGGTCGGCGACACCGAGCTGTGAGACGGGGGCGCGGACATCGAGCTCGACGCCCATCTCGTCGAGCGTCTCGCCAGCACGGTCATAGAGGTCGTTCCAACCGACCAGCCGGCGGTTCTTCGGCAGCCGCCCGGCGAACATGTTCTCAGCGACGTCGAGCGTCGGGAAGACCATCGGCTCCTGATAAGTGGCCGTGATGCCGAGTTCGTGCGCATCGCGCGAGTTGTGGAAGCTGCGAGGCTCGCCGTCGATCAGGATCTCGCCCTCGCTCGGCGGGATCACCCCAGTCAGGATCTTCACGAGCGTCGACTTACCAGCGCCGTTCTCACCGAGCAGTCCGACCACCTCGCCGGAGCGCAGCTCTAGGTCGACGTCCCTGATCGCGTGGACGCCGCCGAACCACCGGCTTATCCCGCGCAGCGCGACAACCGGGGCTCCATCGGCCGCGGGCCGCGCAGCATTTTCGCTGGGCGTTACAGCTTCCATCCCTCTCGCAAACGATTCTAGCAACGTTTCCGGTGGCGTTTGTTGTTCATTCATGAAGGTCCAAATCACTGACGTCTGCGCGGCGCAGCCGTCTTCTCAGACGAGCACCGTCGGCCGGGTTTGCGGCTCTGAGGAGCCCTCGTCGACTAGCAGTGCCACCCCGGCGGCCACCGCGTCGCCCACGTCTCGCGTTCCATCGGTTCCGCCGAGGTCGCGAGTCCGTGGACCGGATACACACACGGCCTCGAGTGCCTGCATCACGATCCCGGCCTGCGTCTGCAGACCGAGGTACTCGAGCATCAGCGCCGCCGACCAGATCGCTCCGCTCGGGTTGGCCCAACCGCGCCCGGCGATGTCGGGGGCGGAGCCGTGCACAGGCTCGAACAGACCGGGGGCACCGTCCACGCTGATGTTCGCGCTGGCCGCCATCCCCATGCCGCCCTGCAGGGCCGCCGCGAGATCGGTGAGGATGTCGCCGAAGAGGTTGGACGCGACGACGACGTCGACCGAGTCCGGTCGCGTGATCAGGCGCGCACAGAGTGCGTCGACAAGCACACGCTCGACGCGGACCGCGGGGAAGTCCTGCGCCACGAGGTCGACGACGTCGTCCCAGAACGGGAAGGCGTAGCGCGAGGCGTTGGACTTGGTCGCGTTGATCAGGACACGATCGCGTGCCTGCGCGACGCGGAAGGCATAGCGGATCACGCGCTCGCATCCGAAGCGTGTGAAGACCGTCGTGTCGATCGCGACCTCGCTGGCGCGGCCGCGATGTGTGCGCCCGCCGACCCCCGAATACTCGCCCTCCGTGTTCTCGCGGACGAACACCATGTCGATGTCGTCGGGACCACGGTCCGCGAGCGGGCACGGCACTCCCGGGAGCAGCCTGGCCGGCCGGACATTGAGGCCGAGGTCGAGCTCCTGGCGGATCCGCAGGATCAGGCCCCAGAGCGCTTCGGGGTCCGGTACCGATGGATCGCCGACGGCGCCCATCAGCACCGCGTCGTGCGCCCTCAGGGTGTCGATCGCGTCGGTCGGCATCATCGTCCCGTGCGCGTGCCAGTAGTCCGAGCCCCACGGCAGCTCGGTCCAGGCGATCTCGGTTCCCAGCACTTCCAGGACCTTGCGCGCTTCGGCGGTGACCTCGGGCCCGACACCGTCCCCGGGCAGCAGCGCCACCCTGAGGCCACGGCCAGGTGAGGAGGTCGTCTCGGCGCTCATGACAGGAGCTCCATCGGTGGTTCGACCTCTGGGTTCAGGCGCCGCCACTTGGCGACGAGGTCGGCATCGCTCAGCTCGGCCGCGCGGTCGCGCTCGACCATGCGGCCGTCGAGCGTGAGTCGGGTGACGGAGCTACCACCCCGCAGCTTGACGCGCGAGCGCAGCCGCGCGACAGCGGGATCGTCGACGGGGCAGATCGCAAGATCGAGGCCCAGAAGCGTCACCGCGACCGCGTGCTGACAGCTCCACCAGGCCTCCTCGAGGTCCTTTGGCTCAGCGATCCCGGCGAGCGCCGCAGTCGCCTCGGGCACGTCGAGCTCGAGCGCCGCGATGTCGTCACCGTCCGCAACCGGGCCGAGCTCCTGTGCCGCCTCGACGGCGGCCTGGTTGAAGCCCGAGGTCGGATGCGCGCGGAAGCTCACCTCCTCGAGCGCCGTGCTCGCGCGCGACTCGAGCAGCGAGCCGGGCGCCCCGCCCATCGCAGCGAAAAAGCCGCGCGGATGCTCCAGCGAGTCCACGGCGGCGGGCAGATCGCTGAGGCGTGCGCAGCGAATGCCTGCGGCGACAGCATGGTCGCGATGCAGAACGCGGGTCCCGGTGCGCTCGAGGATGCAGAGGATCGATCCTCCCGTGACAGAGATCGCGTGGCCTGCGGCGGTCACCGGATCGGCTCCGCTCGCGGCAGCTGCGGCAACGGCGGCTCCGACCGTTCCCGCCGTGCTGGTCGCGTGCCAGTAGCGGCGGTGCTCGGCGCCGAGCGCCGCGCCGATCCGGGCGGCGACCTCATAGCCCATGTGAGCCGCGTACCAGACCTGGTCGCCCATGGCCCCGGCCTGCTCGACCGCGGTCCAGACGATCGCCCCGAGGTGCGTCACCGACGGCCAGTGGATGTCATCCAGGTCCCCGAGCACAGCCGCTCCGGCAGGCCCCACGGCCGCGGGCGCGTCGCGCATGCCCGCGGTGCGGCACGCCAGGTAGTCGAACCGCGCACGGCCGCCGGCGCGACGCACCTTGGTGGGGTCGTACACAGCATCTGCGGCATCGATCAGCTGCGCAAGTAGCGGGCCGCGGGTAGAGGCCAGATGCGTCTCGGTCGCGCCCACGGCTAGTGCGGCCATCGGTACTTCCTGAGGACGTCCTCGCGCGGCTCCACGCCGAGCCCCGGGCCACGCGGCACATCGATCCAGCCGTCGTGCTGTGCGAATGGCGTCTCGACGAGCTCGTGCTGCATCGGGCTCTCGTCTGGCTTGAGCTCCTGCAGCAGGCAGCGCGGCGTACTCGCCGAGAGCGCGATCGACGCGGCTGTGTTCACTGCGCTGGACCACGCGTGTGAGTTGAACCAGACGTTCGCCTGCTCGACCTGGGCGATGACCGCAAGCGCGCCGGTGATGCCCTCAGCGCGGCCGACGTCGCAGCCGATCACGTCGACCACCCCGGTGCCGATGACCTCCTGGAAGCCGCGCGCGTCCCACTCCCGCTCACCGGCGGCGATCATCGTCGTGACCTGCCCACGGAACTTGCGGAAGGCCTCGACGTCGGCGGGCTCGAACGGCTCCTCGATCCACTTCAGGTCGTACTGCTCGAACGCTCGCACACGCTTGATCGCCTCGTCCAGATCCCAGACGAGCGACTGCCCGCGGTCCATCATGATCCAGGCATCGGGACCGACGGCCTCACGCAGCAGCCGCACGAACTCGACGTCCCTCGCGACCTCGTAGCCAAGCCGCGCCTCACCGCGCTTGCCCATCCCGATCTTGACGCCGATGTAGCCCTGCTCGCGTACGTAGCGGCCGTGGCGTTCAGCCTCGTACTCGATGCTCGCGTTGAACGCGTGCGTCGACGCGAGCGCGGGCACGCGCTCACGGTGGACGCCACCCAGCAGGCTGATCAGCGGCTGTCCCAGGATCTTCCCCTTCAGATCCCAGAGCGCGATGTCGATCGCAGCGAGCGCAAACGCCGCCGGGCCGCCACGGTAGGCGTACCACCACGTCGCCTGCTTGATGCGTCGCCAGGTCGCGATGTTGCCCATCGGGTCGGACCCGATCACAAGCTCCGCGATCTCCTCGACCATCACGTGGGTCGCCCGTGTAGAGGCTGGGAACTGCGTGATCGCTTCGCCCCAGCCGACGGTCCCGTCCTCGGTCTCGACCCGCACGAACAACAGGTAACGCTGGTTCTCGTTGTCGTTCGGCTCTGGATAACAGACAGCAAACGGCGTGATGCCGCTGATGCGACTCATTCGGCGCCTCTCCTCAGGTGACGGGCGCAGACGATACCAGAAACGTTTGCAGGATCGTCGCCGAGACATGATCTGGACGGTCAACGTGCCATGTGGTCAACTGATCTCATGCGCAGCGCCCTGTTGCGTCTTTGTGCGACGGCAGCCGCAGGTTTGCCGATGGCCGCCTGTGCCGGGGCCTCGCCGACACGCGCGACCGCTCCGGGCTTCGCAAACGTGAAGTTGTCCGTCCCGGGAACGAACCGAAGCGGCACTTTCACGAGCCCGCACACGCTGGACGTACCTCGCGGCTGGAAGGCCGAAGTGTGGGCGCTCGTGCCGAACGCGCGCCTGGCTGCTTGGACGCCGGAGGGCAGGCTGCTCGTAAGCTCCCCTGAGCACGGGGAGGTATACGAGCTCTCGCCGGTGCACGGCAACCCGGGCGAGCCCCCGGCCCAACGGGTGGTGCTCTCCGGCCTGAAGCTGCCGCAGGGACTGGCGTTCGATCGGGTCGGCGGGCGAGAGGTGCTGTACGTCGCCGAGACCGATCAGATTGACCGCTATGTCTGGCGCGGGAACCGCGTCGGCGCCCGCACGATCCTGATCCCGAACCTACCAAGCGGCGACGACCACGACCGGAAGAACGTCGTCGTCGATGCCGAGCACGACATCTTCTTCGACATCGGCAGCACATCCAATGCTTCACCGCCGCCCGCGTCCAATCCACCCTGGGCATCGGTCATGGAGTACGCGGCGACCGGCAAGCGGATTCGCGTCTGGGCCCGGGGTGTACGCAACGGCGACGGGCTGTCGTTCGCCCCCGACGGCTCGCTCTGGGCCGCCATCAACGAGCGCGACAACGTGGCCTATCCATTCCACAAGCCCTACGGCAGCGATTCGGATGCCTACGGCAAGGTGATCCAGGCCTATGTGAACAACCATCCGCCCGATGAGATCGCGAAGCTCACGCCAGGCCGCAACCTCGGCTGGCCGTTCTGCAACCCGGACCCTGACAAGCAGTCGGGCAGCGCGACCACGGGCTTCCACTATGCCGACATGCGGTTCGACCCCGACGCGCAAACCAACCCGAACGACGCCGCGCTGAAATGCTCCACCCTCGCGCCGATCAACCGGGGCTTGCCGGCCCACAGCGCCCCGCTCGGCTTCCACTTCCTCGAGCGCAGCAAGCTGCCCGCGCAGTGGGACGCCGGCGCGGTCGTTGCAGTACACGGATCATGGGATCGCAAGCCGCCGCGCGCGCCGGCCGTCCTGTGGATGCCGTGGCAGCCGAAGCGCACGACGCTCGGCACCGCGCTCACGCTGGTCGGCGGCTTCCAGTGCGCCAACGGCAGCCGCTGGGGGCGGCCGGTCGACGCAGTCCCGGGCCCCGACGGGGCGCTCTACGTCACCGACGACACTGCCGGAGCTGTGTACAGGCTCGTGCCGCCTCAAAGCCGCTCGTAGACGGCGGCGCCGCTATCGGCGCCAACCAGGCGCGCCACTGTCGTGCGACTGTCGAAGGAGCACTCCTCGCCGGTGAGGACTTCGCGCCAGCGTCCACCCGGCAGTCCGCTCACGCTCGGCCCCTCGGCCACGCCGGCGCGCGGCAGCGCGACCACGGTCAGGATCTCCCCGCCGCGCACGAACGCGCAGGCGCCGGCGCCGGCAGATAGCGGTTCGTAGCCGCCTGTGGCGAAGGCCTGGGCCCGATGAGCGCGGAGACCGAGCAGTCGGGCCGTCGCCCACAGCTTGCGGTCACCCAGACCATCGCCGGGGTGACCGCCGCCGATCATGTAGGCAAGCCGCTCCTGGCGCAGGTCCCAGTCGACGGGACGACGGTTGTCAGGGTCGACGAGCGCGCGGAACTCGAGCTCATCTCCCTGGTACGTGTCAGGAACGCCGGGGGCGGTCAGCCTGAGCGTCAGCTGCCCGAGCGTCGAGCGTGCTCCGCGGCGCGCCACATCGACGACGAATGGCTCGAACTCCGCCCTGAAGGCTTCATCGCCCATCAGCGCGCGTGCGAACCGCTTGGCCGCCTGCTCGTAATCCTCGTCCGGGTCGATCCAATTGGTCTTGCGCTTGGCCTCGCGCAGGGCCTTCTCCAGGTAGCTGTCGAGCCGCTCGGGTTCGATCGGCCAAACGCCGACGAGCGTCTGCAGGACGAAGTAGCGATCCTGTAGGTCGGGAGCGAGGCCGCCGTCGATCGTTCCGCAGTGCCGCTCGGTCAGCTCGAGCCAACGCCGTGCGGCGGCTGACCACTGGTCAGGGATCTCGGCCAGCGTGGCGATCCGGGCGCGGGTGTCCGTCGACCGCTTGGCGTCGTGCGTCATCGTCGTTAGCAGCGCCTCCGGGTGGCGGGTCATGCGCTCGGCGTTACCGGCGTGGAAGTCATCGACGCCGAAGCCGAAGCGGCCTGGGTCGCCGCCCACGTCGTTCAGCGCGAGCAGCCTTCCGTAGCGGTAGAAGGCGGTGTCCTCAACGCCCTTGGCCATGATCGCCGGCGTCGTCTGCTGGAAGCGGGTGATGAACTCTCCGGCCGACAGCGGGTCATAGGTGCGGTACAGGGGCAGCACCGACAGCGCGAAGGCCAGCGCCTCGGTCGATGGCGCCTGCAGGCCCGCGCCGGCCCGACCCGAGCCACCCTGGCCCCCTGCGGAATTCTGAGAATGAGAAGCATTCTCATTTTGATTTTGGGAGGAGTCCCCGAGGTCCGACTCGGCCGCCGCCGCCACGCGCTGCAGCCGCTCGACCTCCGGCTTGAACACGGTGCGCGCCTGCTCAAGCTTGGCGTCCAACGCATAGGAGCCAAACGGGCGGGGGTCCCCACTGAGTTCCTGCCATAGGCCATTGAAGACGGGCTCCGCGGCCGGGTCGACGAACAGGCCGCAGACGTCGTTGAGAAACTCGTAGCCGACGGTGCCAGAGACCTCCCAATCGGCCGGCAGGCGCTCGCTCGCGGCCAGGATCTTCTCGACCCAGACGCGCCGTGCGCCGCGGTCCCGCAGCCGCCGCAGGTAGCCGGCTGGATCGGCCAGGCCGTCGGGATGGTCGATGCGCAGCGCGTCGACGACACCCTCCTGCATCAACCGCAGGACCAGCTCGTGGGTGGTCGCGAAGACATCTTCACGCTCCATCCGGACCCCGGCCAGGTCGTCGATGTCGAAGAAGCGCCGGTGACGGCCGCTGACCGGGTCGATGTCGAAGTAGCGCTCTCGGAGCGGCAGATCGGCCCAGAACCGGTTCTCCTCGACAGCCGCCATGTGGTTGGGAACCAGGTCGAGCAGGATCCCAAGGCCGGTACCGTGGGCCTCGGCGGCAAGCTCGCGGAACGCCTGCTCACCGCCGAGCGCGTCCGAGATCCGCGTGGGATCGATGACGTCGTAGCCATGGGTGGAACCCTCGCGCGCCTGCAGCGACGGGCTCAGATACAGGTGTGAGATGCCGAGGTCGCGCAGGTACGGGATCAACCCCCGCGCGGAGTCAAAGCCGAACTCACGCGTAAGCTGCAGCCGGTAGGTCGCGCGTAGCTCAGCCCCCGGGGCCGCCGGCAAGCGGTCCGAGGCCGCCTCGCTCATGCGCTGCGCTTGACGACGAGCAGCGAGCGAGCAGCGACCGTCACCGGCGAGTGCGGCTCATAGCGTGAGCTGCCCGGCTCGGCGGCCGGTTCGGCCGTGCACAGCTCGAGCGTCCAGGCGGGGCCCATGTACTTGCGCGGCAGCATGAACTCGCGATCGTCGCCTGATGCGTTGAACAGGAGCAGGAAGGAATCGTCCTTGATCTCCTGCCCGTGTGGCCCGAGGTTCGGGATCGTCTCGCCGTTGAGGAACAGGCCGAGCACGGGCTCGCCCGCTTTCCAATCCTTCTGCGTCATCTTGTAGCCGTCGGGGCGGAACCACCAGGCGTCCGGCAGAGCCTCGCCGTCGATGGCCCCTTCGAGGAAGCCCTCGCGGCGGAAGACCGGGTGCTCACGGCGCAGGGCGATCAGTCGCTTGGTGAAGGCGCGTAGTTCGCTGGACGACTCAGGGCCGCCCCAGTCGTACCAGGAGGTCTCGTTGTCCTGGCACCAGGCGTTGTTGTTGCCGCCCTGCGTGCGCCCCAGCTCATCGCCGCCGAGCAGCATCGGCGTGCCTTGGGAGAGCAGCAGCGTTGCCAGGAAGTTCCGTTGCTGGCGGCGGCGCAGCTCAAGCACGGCGGGATCGTCTGAGGGCCCCTCCGCGCCGCAGTTCCAGGAGCGGTTGTCATCGGTTCCATCGTGGTTGTCCTCGCCGTTGGCGTCGTTGTGCTTCTCGTTGTAGGAGACGAGGTCAGCGAGCGTGAAGCCGTCGTGGGCGGTGACGAAGTTGATCGAGGCGAAGGGATCACGCCCATCGTGCTCATACAGGTCGGAGGAACCGGACAGCCGGGATGCGAAGTCGCCACAGTTGGCCTCGCCGCGCCAAAAGTCGCGCATGGTGTCGCGGTAGATGCCGTTCCACTCCGACCACAGGATCGGGAAGTTTCCAACCTGATACCCGCCCGGACCGACATCCCACGGCTCGGCGATCAGCTTCACCTGAGACAGGACCGGATCCTGGTGGATGATGTCGAAGAACGAGGAGAGCCTGTCGACGTCCCAGAACTCCCTCGCCAACGCGGAGGCGAGATCGAAGCGGAAGCCGTCGACATGGCATTCGACCGCCCAATAGCGCAGCGAGTCCATGATCATCCGCAGCACGCTCGGATGCAGCGGGTTGAGCGAGTTGCCGGTACCGGTGAAGTCCATGTAGTGGTGCGGGTCGTCGGGCACGAGGCGGTAGTAGGCCATGTTGTCGACGCCCTTGAACGACAGCAGCGGGCCGAGGTGGTTGCCCTCGGCGGTGTGGTTGTAGACGACGTCGAGGATCACCTCGATGCCGGCGCGGTGCAGCGCCTTGACCATGCCCTTGAACTCGCGGACCTGCTCGCCGCGACGTCCGGTGGCGGCGTATTCGGAATGCGGTGCGAGGTAGCCGATCGTGCTGTAGCCCCAGTAGTTGGACAGGCCGCGGTCGACGAGGAAAGACTCGTCGGAGATGTGGTGGATCGGCAACAGCTCGACCGCGGTGATCTCCAGGTCTCTGAGGTATTCGAGCGCGGGCTCGGATGCGAGGCCGGCATAGGTGCCGCGCAGATCGTCGCGCACATCGGGGTGAGCCATGGTGAAGCCACGGACGTGGGTTTCGTAGATCACCGTGTCGGCGAAAGGAATCCGCAACGGCTGGTCGCCCTCCCAGTCGAATTCGCCGTCGACCACGACGGACTTGGGGATCGCGGCCGAATCGTCCTCGTCGTCGGGCTCGAGGTCGTCATCGTCGCCGCCGCCGCTCGGAACGTACGGGAGGACGTTGGCATCGCCGCTGAAGTCGACAGTGCCCTCGATCGCCTTCGCGTACGGATCGATCAGCAGCTTCGCCGGATTGAACCGATGCCCACTGGCAGGGTCGTAGGGACCGTGGACGCGGTATCCGTAGCGCTGGCCCGGGCCGACCTCGGGCAGGTAGCAGTGCCAGTTCTGCGCCTCCCGCTGGGTCACGGGGATCCGCGTCTCAACCCCGTCGTCGTACAGACAGAGCTCGATGCCCTCGGCGTGCTCGGAGAACAGCGAGAAGTTCGTGCCACTGCCGTCCCAGGTCGCGCCGAGCGGGAACGGACGTCCAGGCCAAACCTCCGTCACGCTGCCTGCTCTCCGGAAGCGAGCAGCGCCCCACTCAGCGGCGGCAGTGTGAGCCGGCCGCGGCGCAGTGTGACAGCGCTGTGTGTGGCCAAGCTCATACGCGCCCCCCGCGCACCAAGCGATAGCTCGTGCGCCGCGAAGTTGCAGACGAGCTCGTAGTCGCCGCGCCCGACCCGCAGCCAGCGCTGCTGCTCGTCGTAAGCGATCGGCCCGACCTCGTCGCTCGGCAGCTCGCGGCGGGCACGCAGCAGCTCGGCATAGAGCGCCGCGAGCTCCGGGTCGACCTCACGCGTGAGCTTCGAGGCGATGAAGGTCTCGACGGCCTGGGGGTTCGGAACCTCGTGCCCGAACGAGGCGAAGGCTGCGAACTCGGCGCGCCGGCCTCGGCGGGTCGCCTCGGCGATGCGCTTGTCGATGTGGTCACTGAAGAACTGGAATGGCGCGCTTTCACCGTACTCCTCACCCATGAACAGCATCGGCGTGAACGGCGTGAGCAGTGTGCAGAAGGCCGCGAGCGGCCGCGCCGAGACCGGCATCCGGTCGCCGAAGGCACGGTTGCCGACCTGGTCGTGATCCTGGGAGAAGACGACGAACCGGCGTGGCGGGATGTCCTCGGCTGGGGCGCCGAAGCGACGATGGCGGAACTCGGAGTAGCCGCCGTCATGGACGTGCGGGCGGTGAAAGGCCTTGGCGAGTTGTGCGACACGACCGAATTCCGCGTAGTAGCCGTCGTGCTCGTCGGTGATGAGAGTTCGCAGCGCATGATGAAAGTCGTCCGCCCAGGCGGCGTCGCAACCATAGCCTCCGCGCCGATTTGAGCGCATCACGCGCGGGTCGTTGAGGCCGCTCTCAGCGATCACCAGCTTGCGCCGCCCGAGCGCATGGACCCGCCGCGCGACAGCCTCGACGATGTGCTCGACGCTGGAGTCGAAGATCGCGTGGATCGCGTCGAGCCGCAGGCCGTCGAACCCGAAGTCGCGAATCCAGCCCTCTGCCGACTGCAACACCCACTCGCGCACCGGATCGCAGTCTGCATCGTCGTAGTTCATGGCCTTGCCCCAGGGCGTCTCATACTTGTCGGTGAAGTAGGGACCGAACGACTCGAGCGCTCGGCCGCCCGAGGCGCCGACGTGGTTGTAGACGACGTCGAGGATCACCGCCAGCCCGGTGGCGTGGGCCGCGTCCACGAGCCGCTGGAGCTCGGCCGGCCCGCCATACGATGACTGCGCCGCGCTCAGGTAGACGCCGTCGTAACCCCACCCTCGAGCACCCGGGAACTCAGCGACGGGCATGATCTCGATCGCCGTGACGCCCAGCTCCGACAGCTGCTTCAGGTACGGGATCGCGCCCGCGAACGTGCCCTCCGCGCTGAACGTGCCCACGTGCAGCTCGTAGATGACCTGTTCGGCCAGTGGCCGTGCCGTGAACTGTGCCGGAGACGACGGCGCATACACGCGTGAAGGGCCGCGTAGCCCCTGGGGCTGCCAGCGCGAGGCCGGGTCGGGCAGCCGCCGGTTGCCGATGAGGTACGAGTAGTCGGTGCCCGCAGGGACATCGGCGACAACTTCAAAGATCCCATACCCGGTGTGCTCCAGCGGGAGCGCACCGGACGGCTTACGCGGCGACCCGAGGATCAGTTTGGGTGCGTCGACGGCCGGTGCCCAGACCCGGAACTGCGTTCGTCCGTCGCCCAGTGGGCGAGCGCCAAGCGATTGCTCCCACGGATATTCACTCAACTCTCCGGCACCAGCCACAGCGCTGCGAGGGGCGGCAGTGTCACCTCGACCGAGAACCGCTGCCCGTGCCACGGGACCGCCTCGGCGCGCAGACCGCCCGCGTTGCCGAGATTGCTGCCGCCGTAGAACGACGAGTCGGTGTTGACGGCCTCCCGCCACTGACCCGCGTACGGCAGGCCGACGCGGTAGCCGGGGCGTGGGACGGGTGAGAAGTTGGCGATGAACACGAGCACGTCGCGTCCCTCCGGCGACTGCCGCGCGAACGCGACCACGTTCGCGTCGGCATCGTTGGGCTCGAGCCAGAAGAAGCCCTCGGGCTCGGAGTCGAGCGCCCACAGCGCCGGCTGCTCGCGGTAGGTCCGGTTGAGATCGCGCACCAGCGCCTGTATGCCAGCATGCTCCGGCGATTCGAGCAGCTCCCAGGGCAACGATGCGGTCGCATCCCATTCGTTCTTCTGGCCTAGCTCGCAGCCCATGAACAGCAGCTTCTTGCCGGGATGAGCCCACATGTAGGCGTAGAGCAGGCGCAGGTTCGCGAGCTTCTGCCAGTGATCGCCGGCCATCTTCTGATAGAGCGAGCCCTTGCCGTGCACGACCTCGTCGTGGGAGAGCGGCAGGATGAAGTTCTCCGTGAACGCATAGACCAGGCTGAAGGTCAGCTCGTTGTGGTGGTAGCGGCGGTAGACCGGGTCCTCCTGCAGGTAGCGCAGGGTGTCGTGCATCCAGCCCATGTTCCATTTGAACCCAAATCCGAGACCGCCGACGTAGGTCGGGCGCGAAACACCGGGCCAGGCGGTCGACTCCTCGGCCGCGGAGATGATCCCCTGCTCGCGGCCGTAGAGCAACTCGTTGAGTTCCTTCAGGAACGAGACCGCCTCGAGGTCCTCGCGGCCGCCGAACTCGTTGGGCACCCACTCACCAGGTTCGCGTGAGTAGTCGAGGTAGAGCATCGACGCGACGGCGTCGACGCGCAGCCCGTCGACGTGGAACTCGCGCAGCCAGTACAGCGCGTTGGCGATGAGGAAGTTTCGGACCTCGTGGCGGCCGTAGTTGAAGACCAGCGTGCCCCAGTCGGGGTGTGCGCCGCGGCGCGGATCCGCGTGCTCGTAGAGCGCAGTCCCATCGAACCGCGCCAGCGCCCAGTCATCGCGCGGGAAGTGCGCGGGCACCCAGTCGAGGATCACGCCGATACCGCGTTCATGCAGCGTCTGCACGAACGCGCGGAAGTCGTCAGGCTTGCCGTACCTGGGGGTCGGCGCGTAGTAGCTGGTCACCTGATAACCCCAGGAACCTTCGAACGGGTGCGCCATCACCGGCAGCAACTCGACGTGGGTGAAGCCCATGTCGAGCGCGTAGGCGGACAGCTCCTCGGCCATCTCGGCGTAGGTCAGGCTGCGGTTTTCCTCCAGCGGATTCCGGCGCCACGAGCCCAGGTGGACCTCGTAGATCGAGACCGGTTCGCGCAGCGCGAGCGTGTGCGCGCGGTGCTCCTGCCACGCGTCCTCCCCGGTATTCCATGCGTAGTGCGAGCGCGTGATCACCGACGCCGTCTGCGGCGGCGGCTCCGTCTCCCGCGCGTACGGATCCGCCTTCAGTCGCAGCTCACCGTCGGGCGTCAGGATCTCGAACTTGTAGCGGTGGCCCTCGCCGACGCCTGGCAGGAACAGCTCCCAGATGCCGGTCGAACCCAGGGACCGCATGGGGTGCACGTGGCCGTCCCAGTAGTTGAAGTCGCCGACGACGCTGACGCTGCGCGCGGCCGGAGCCCAGACGGCGAACGCGGTGCCGTCGACGCCCTGGTGAGTTTTCGCGTGCGCCCCGAGCAGCTCGTAGATGCGTTCGTGCGTGCCCTCGCCGATCAGGTAAAGGTCGAGCTCGCCCAGTGTCGGCAGGAACACATAGGGGTCGACCTGCGTATGCGTGCCCTGGTCGCCGTACGTGGCCTCGATCTCGTACGCGAGCGGCAGCGTGGCGTCGTTGATGGTCGCCTGGAACAGGCCGGCCGCATGCGCCTGCTTGAGCTCGACTCGCTCGCCGCTCGCCGTGAGCAGCGCAGTGACCGCGGTGGCACCTGGCCGCAGGGCCCGGATCACGGCGCCATTGCGCCTTTTGTGAGCGCCGAGCACCGCGTGCGGATCGCCGTGCTCGCGGTGCGCGAGCGCCTCAACGCCGGGGTCGAGCTTTGTGGGGGTGCGCGGCATAGCTTTCAGTTTGTTACCCCGGTCACCGGGGTGCTCATCCTGATTCCAGGAGGCGCGCGATTCCGGCGACCGGGATTGGGACCCAGTCCGGGCGGTTGTCGAGCTCGTACTGGAGCTCGTAGAGCGCCTTTTCGAGCTCGAAGATCGCGAGCAGGCCCCGCACCTGGGCATCGCCGGTCGGAAGCAGCGCGGGTTCGACGCGGTCGAAGTACGCGCTCAGGAAGACCTCGCGCGCGCGCTCTTCGAATCCGGGTGGCGGCTGCTGGCCCAGTTGCAGCTCGACCGCCCAGCTCGCGTAGGAGAACGAGCGCAGCATGCTCGCGACGTCGCGCAGCGGCGAGCGCTTCGCGCGGCGGACAGGCAGAGGCCGCGCCGGTTCGCCCTCGAAGTCGAGCAGCGTCCAACCGTCCTGCGTATAGAGGGTCTGACCGAGGTGGTAGTCCCCGTGGATACGGATGTTCCTACCACCGATCGCCGTTTGTGACGGCAGCGTGATCAGCTCGCGGACCTCCTGTTCGAGGCCGGCGATCGGAGCGACGCGGGGATCGTCGGGCAGCCGCGCGAACATGCGCTCGAGCTCGTCGTCGAGCGTCGCCTTCAACAGGCTGACCGACTCGGCGCTCGGCTCCTCGGGAGAGAAGGCCGGATCGCCTGCGTCGGTTGCCAGGACCGAGTGCAGCCTCGCCGTCGCGGTGCCGAGCGTCGCGATCTTCTCCAGGAACGCATCCGCATCGCGGGGGATCTCCTCGAGCGCAAGCTCCCAGCCGTCGGTACCGTCAGGCACGAACTGCTGCGCGATCGCCAGCGTTGCCGCCAGTGCTTCGCCCTCGTATTCGTACCAGCCGTACAGCGGCGCGATGTTCGGATAGTCGCGCGCGGTGAGGAAGCGCAGCATCTCGAGCTCGGGATTGATCCCTGACTCGAGCTTGCGGAAGAGCTTGAGCACGAGCCGCTCCCCGAACACCACTGAGCTGTTGGACTGCTCCGCCCCCATCGCGCGGACCGGGCCGGCGGCAGCGGCGCGATCGGCGTGCGAGCCGTCGCCAACGTGCCGGAAGCAAAAGCAGCCATGGGCGCCGTGGATCTCGCTGGCGTCGTCGATCGCCTCCAGAAGTCTCCGCGCATTGGCCGGCTCGGCCAGAACGTCGCTGGTGAGCTCGTCATCCCTGTGCGCGAGCAGGACCTGATAGAGCTCGTGCCCGCCGGTCGCGAACTGGACCTGCGCCAAGGCCAGCACCAGCTCGTCATCGAGCGGCGCCGCCTCGATGATCTCCACGCCGGCAAGCGTTTGGCTCTTGGACGCGAACCAGCGCTGGTCGCGCATCCACTCAAGCAGCTGGTCGTGATCCAGTCGCTCACTCAGCGCTGATGACTCATTTTCGGGCGGCTCAGCCATCCGAAAGGTCCTTTCGGTCGTCGTCGATCAGGGCGAACCAGTAGAAGCCCCGTGGCTGGAACGTGAGCAGGTACGGTAGCTCGCCGATCTGCGGGAAGCGCGAGTCACCGAACAGCTCGACCGGGTAGCGGCCCTGGAATGCGCTCAGATCGAGCTCGACCGCCTGCGCCGAGCGCGCGAGGTTATGCACGCAGAGCACAATGTCGTCCTGGTACTCGCGGATCAGAGCGAAGACGTGCGGGTTGGAGGTGTGGATCGGCACGTAGCTGCCGAAGCCGAACACCGGATGCTCCTTGCGCAGCCCGATGAAGCGGTGCACCCAGCGCAGCAGTGACGTCGGCGTCCGCAGCGCCGCCTCGACGTTTACGGCCTGGAACCCGTAGACCGGGTCCATGAGCGGCGCCGCGTACAGATGCGGGAAGTCGGCCCGCGAGAAGCCCCCGTTGCGGTCCCCCGTCCATTGCATCGGCGTGCGCACGCCATCGCGGTCGCCGAGGAAGACGTTGTCCCCCATCGCGATCTCGTCGCCGTAGTAGAGCACCGGCGATCCCGGCAACGAGAACAGGATCGCGGTCATCAGCTGGATTTCGTCGCGCCCGTTGTCGAGCAGCGGCGCCAGCCGGCGGCGGATCCCGAGGTTCAGCTTCATCCGCGGGTCCTTCGCGTACTCCGCGTACATGTAGTCGCGTTCCTCATCGGTGACCATCTCGAGCGTGAGTTCGTCATGGTTGCGCAGGAACAGGCCCCACTGACAGCTGTCCGGGATCGCCGGGGTGCGGTCGAGGATCTCGTAGATCGGCGTCGCCTGCTCGCGGCGCACCGACATGAACATGCGCGGCATCACGGGGAAGTGGAACGCCATCTGGCACTCGTCGGCATCGCCGAAGTACTCGACCACGTCCTCCGGCCACTGGTTCGCTTCGGCCAGCAGCACCCGGTCCGGGTAGTGGGTCTCGATCTCGTGCCGAACCCGCCTCAGGTAGGCGTGGGTCTCGGGCAGGTTCTCGCAGTTGGTGCCCTCGCGCTCGAACAGGTAGGGCACGGCGTCGAGGCGGAAACCGTCGAGCCCGAGGTCGAGCCAGAAGCGCAGCACGTCGCGCATCGCTTCCTGGACCTCGGGGTTGTCGTAGTTGAGGTCCGGCTGGTGCGAGAAGAAGCGATGCCAGTAGTACTGGCCGGCCACCGGATCGTACGTCCAGTTCGACGTCTCCGTGTCGACGAAGATGATCCTTGCGTCCGGATAACGGTCCGGGGTGTCTGACCAGACATACCAGTCCCGCTTGGGGCTGTCCGGACTCGACCGCGACTCCTGGAACCAGGGATGTTCGGAGGACGTGTGGTTCATGACCAGGTCGGCGATCACGCGGATCCGGCGTGCGTGCGCGGCGTCGATCATCTGCCGTACGTCCTCGACCGTGCCGTAGTCCGGATGCACCTTGTAGAAGTCGGAGATGTCGTAGCCGCCGTCGCGCAGCGGCGACTCGTAGAACGGCAGCAGCCAGATGCAGTCGATTCCGAGCCACTGGATGTAGTCCAGCTTTTCGCTGAGCCCGCGGAAGTCCCCGGAGCCATCGCCGTTGGCGTCGTAGAACCCCCGGATGTGGATCTCGTAGAAGACGGCGCGCTTGAACCACAGCGGATCGGCCTCGAACCACTGGCTGGTCTGCGCAGCGCCAGGCGCCGGGCCGGCTTCGGTCAGCGCGTCGATCTGCAGCTCTCGATCGCCGGCGGCCGCCATCACTGATCGTTTAGCAGGTAGTGCATCAGTGGCCTTCGACCAGAACGAGGTGCGAGCGCCCCGGGGCCAGCCGGATGTAGTTTCCGCCCAGCCGCCACTCGAAGCGCGCGTCGTCGATCAGGTCGTGCACTGTGAACACCGGTGGCAGCCCGAGATGCGCCGGGATCACCGCCAGTCCCTCCTGGATCTGGTGCGGATCGATGTTCACGACCGTGATCACCGTGTTGCCCGCCGACTGCTTGGCGTAGGCGATCAGCGCGTCATTGCCGCTGTCCAGGAACGTGATGTTGTCAAGGTGCTGGAGGGCTTGGTTCTCGCGCCGCGCGTGATTCACGCGCTGGATCAGCGGCAGTAACGGGCCGTCCAGCGAGCGCTGCCAGACCTCGTACTTCTCCGAGTGCAGATACTCCTCCGAGCCCTCACGCGCCGGGGTGTTCTCGAAGTTCTCGAACCCCGAGTAGATCCCGTAGCTGGGGCTGAGCGTCGCTGCCAGCACCAGCCGTGCCTCGAATGCCGGCCGCCCGCCATCCTGTAGGTAGGCGTGGAGGATATCCGGCGTGTTGGCGAAGAAGTTCGGGCGGAAGTACTCCCGCTCGTCCGTGTAGGCGAGCTCCGACACGTACTCGGTCAGCTCGTAGCGCGAGTTCTTCCAAGTGAAGTACGTGTAGGACTGGCTGAAGCCGATCTGCGCGAGGTGCCGCATCATTGCGCGGCGCGTGAACGCCTCGGCCAGGAACACGACACCTTGGTCGCGGCGCTGCACCTCGGCGATCAGCCACTCCCAGAACGGCGCCGGCTTCGTGTGCGGATTGTCGACCCGGAACACCTTCACACCGCAATCGACCCAGTGCAGCACGACTGCGAGCAGCGCATTCCAGAGGCCCTGCCAGTCCTCGCTGTCCCAGTTGACGTTATAGATGTCCTGATAGCGCTTGGGCGGGTTCTCCGCGTACTTGAGCGTCCCGTCCGGCCGGTGGTTGAACCACTCGGGGTGCTCGCGCAGCCACGGGTGGTCAGCCGAGCACTGGATCGCGAAGTCCAGCGCGATGTCGATGCCATGGTCAGCGGCGACCCTGGTGAGCTGCCGCAGGTCGGCCTCGGTGCCGAGCTCCGGGTGGACGGCGTCGTGACCGCCGCTTTCGTCGCCGATCGCCCAAGGCGAGCCGGGATCGCCGGGCGCCGCCCGGAGTGCGTTGTCGCGGCCCTTGCGGTTCGTGTGGCCGATCGGATGGATCGGCGGCAGGTAGATGACGTCGAAGCCAAGCTCGGCCAGGCGCGGGATCTGTTGCTCGACCCCTCTGAAGCCGCCCCAAGAGCGGGGGAACAGCTCATACCACGAGCCGAATCGCGCCCGCCGCCGGTCTACCCGGACCGGCAGCGGTCCCAACGTGGCCAGTCCGTCGCGAGGTTCGTGCCGTGCGACCGTCTCGTAGAGCTCCTCGCTCAGGACGGCTTCCGGGTGCCCGTCGATCAGCTCGAGCCCTGCCTTGATCGCAGCCTGCGCGGCGGCGTCCTTGGCGCGGGTGGCACGCTCCTGCACCTGCTCGAGCAGCAATCGGCCCTCTGAGAGCTCGCCGGCGAGCTCCGTCTGGCCCGCTGCCAGCTTGCGCCGCAGTTCGTCGCGCCAGGTCCCGAACCGGTCGACCCACGCCTGGATCTCGTACTCCCACTCACCGATGTCGTCTACCTCGAACTCACCGGCCCAGCGGACGCCGTCGAGGTGGGCATCGATCCGTCCCAGCGGCGCTTCCAGCCAGCCACTGGACTTCGGCCGTCTGCGGCGGAAGCGCGCCGCAGCCCGCAAGAGGTCGTGGCCGTCACGGAAGATGTCGACCGACACGGCCACCGGGTCGCCGACGCAGCGCTTGACGGAGTAGCGACTGCCGTCGACTGCTGGTTGCGGGTCCTGGATGATGATTCGGTCTGACCGCTTGGGGGCTGCCATCACTCTGCTAAGTAAACCCTCCTTGGGACCGGGTAAAACAGAGATCACGTGAACGCGCTCCGTCGTAGCAGCGGCGTCCTCCTGCATATCACCTCGCTGCCGGGCGGCCGCCTGGGGCCTGGGGCCTTCCGATTCGTCGACTGGCTCGCCGACGCGGGCCAGTCGTGGTGGCAGGTATTGCCACTGGAGCCGCCGGACCGCTACCGATCTCCATACAAGGCCGCGTCGGCATTCGCCGGGTGGCGCGGACTGCTCGCGGCGCCGCGAGCGCGCGTCACCAACGCCGAAATGCTCGAGTTGCGCGAGCGTGAGGCCTACTGGATCGAAGACTGGGCCCGCCTCGGGCCGGGATCCCGGGCCGAGTTGATCGCCGACCAGGTGCGGTTCGACCGTGAGTGGGGCGCCTTGCGGTGCTATGCCGCGGACCGAGGCGTGCAAATGATGGGCGACATCGCCATCTACGTGGCGCCCCGTAGCGTGGATCATCGAGCGCACCCGGCGCTGTTCGGTTCGGGCTTCGTCGCGGGCGCGCCGCCCGATGCGTTCACTGACCTCGGGCAACTGTGGGGCAACCCCATCTACGACTGGCGCGCGCTTCGCGGGACCGGCTACCGCTGGTGGGTTGAGCGGCTGCGCCGAAACCTCGCGTCGTTCGACGCAGTGCGGCTCGACCACTTTCGCGGTTTCGTCGCCTACTGGGCGGTCCCGGCCGACGCAGCCGACGCGCGCTCAGGACGCTGGCGGCGCGGCCCCGGCATCCGGCTGTTCGACGCCTTCCGTAGGGAGTTCGGGATGGAGCTGCCCCTGGTGGCCGAGGACCTGGGTGTCATAACGCCGGCAGTCGAGAAACTGCGCGACATGCTCGAGCTACCGGGAATGCTGGTCCTGCAGTTCGGCTTCGGCCGGGGCGCAGAGCGCCACAGCCCGCACGCATTCGTCAACCACGCGCCGAACCGCGTCGTCTATACGGGTACTCACGACCACGACACGATCGCCGGTTGGTACGCGGGATTGACAGCGTCGACGCGTGCCCGCGTCGACGCTGTGTGTGCGTCGGTCGGGATCGCCGATCAGGAGCCGTGGTGGCGGCTCGTACGGTTGTGCCTCGCCTCCCCGGCGTCCGTCTCGATCGTCCAGGCGCAGGATGTCATCGGCCTCGGTTCCGCGGCGCGCATGAACAACCCGGCGCAGCGCGGCGACAACTGGCGCTGGCAGTTGGAGCAGGGCGCACTGACGCCCGCACTCGCCGCGCGGTTGCGGGAGGCAACGGTCGCCAATGGCCGCGCCGCTCAGTCCCGCTGAGCGGCGAGCCAGGCCCGCGAGTCCTGTTTCAGGTGGCGGTAGGCGTAGGTCAGATCGCCACGGAGCTTGCCCCAGCGAGTAGTCCGGTAGCTGATCAGCTCCGACGGCCGCGCCCGCACTGTGAAGCCCTGGGTCGCGAGCAGATCAAGCGCCCGCCCGGCGATCGCAGCCTGGCCCAGTGCCGTCGGGTGGACATGGTCGGCCATCATCACCCCGCGGCCGCCGAAGCGACGTAGATCCAGGACGAGAGCGCCCCGCCGAGCCGCAACAGACTCGATCACGACATTGGCGCGCTCAATCAGCTGCGGACTTCGCGGGCGCCCCATGTCAAGCGGAATCGTCGCGGTCAGCAGCCGGTCACAGCGGTCGCGCAAGAACCCCAACGCCGATGCGAACGTATGTTCGAAGGCGCCGGGGTCGAACGATGCGAGCCGCACGTCATTGGTGCCGATGTAGAGGCAGCCGAGCTCGTAACGGCCATCCGGGTTGGCAGCCACCCGCAGGAACGTGGGGATCTGCTCGGCGATCACGTCGTCGACCGTCGCTCCGTCGACCGCGTAGGGGCTGTAGGGAAGCCCCAGTCCGCGCGCGGTCCACAGCGCCCAAGACTGCAGCGCCACGCCCCACTGCAAGTCCCCGCCGGCGTTGGTGAGCGAGTCCCCGAAGGCGAGCACCCCGAGTCGGCATGTGGTGTCTGTGGTGGACAACGCCGCAGAGAGTAGAGGCAGCCGGCATTCGCCTGGAACGAGAAACGCCCGCAGTCGCGGGCGTCGTCACAGTGGGCGATCCAGGATTCGAACCTGGGACCTCTTCCTTATCAGAGAAGCGCTCTAACCGACTGAGCTAATCGCCCGACGCGGAGGCCATATTAGCGGCCTTCAATTGCGCAGGCGCTCGACCAATTGCAGCGCCTCCTCGACTGATGCGAAGGCAATCTGCGCCGTGTAGCCGCGCGCTCCTGAGCGAACTCTGACGTCGGCACCGAGGGCGGCGCCGAGCGCCTCTGCGATCTCTTCGATCGCTTCCTGCCTATCGGGATGGTCGGTCGCATCAGCTGTGGGCGCACCGCTCGTCGTCGCTGTCGCTCCCTTGACTGAAGCGTCTGCCTGACGCGCGCGCGACTCGAGCTCACGGACCGACCAGCCATTGGTCGCAGCCTGACGCGCCAGATTTCGGCGTATAGCGTTATCAGAGGCCAGCAGAAGCGCGCGACCGTGGCCCTCGGTGAGCTCGCCGCGTTCGAGCAGCTCGAGTGCGGCGTCCGGCAGATCGAGTAGTCGCATCAGATTTGAGACGGCGACGCGACTTCGACTGACGCGGAGCCCGACCTCCTCGCGGGTGAGGCCCAGCTCCTCGACAAGAGCTGCACAGGCGCGGGCCTCCTCAACAGGGTTGAGGTCCTCGCGCGCCATGTTCTCGATCACGGCCATCTCGAGCGAGGCGGCATCGTCTTGGGCGCGCACAACCGCCGCGATCGTGTCGAGCTCGGCCATCTGCGCCGCTCGCCAGCGCCGCTCGCCCGCGATCAGTTCATAGCGCCCGCCCGCAACGGGTCTGACAAGCACCGGCTGGATCAGACCGCGGGAGCGGATCGAGTCGGCGAGGGCAAGCAATGACTCTTCGTCGAACTGCCGGCGCGGCTGCTGCGGGTTCGCCGCGATCAGCTCCGTTGGAAGCTGGCGCAGCTCCTCCTCTTCGTCACGCGGGGCGGCGGCAAGGATCGCGGCGAGGCCGCGTCCCATCCCCTTGGTCTTCTCAGCCACGCGAGGCGACCTCCTTGGCAAGCTCGAAGTAGGCGGTGGCACCGGCGGAATGCGGGTCGTGGTGAATCACCGGCTTGCCGAAGCTGGGGGCCTCACCGATGCGGACGTTGCGCGGAATCACAGTGTCGAACACGAGGTCGGGGAAGTGCGTACGGACTTCCCTTTGTACGTCCTGTGCCAGACGGGTTCGCGCGTCGTACATCGTCACCACCATTCCGGAGATGGTGAGGCGCGGATTCAGCTCCCTCTGTACGAGTGCGAGCGTGTCGAGCAGGCCGGCCAGTCCCTCGAGCGCGAAATACTCGGCCTGGACTGGCACAATCACGCGATCGGCGGCGACAAGGGCGTTTACCGTGAGCGGGCCGAGTGACGGCGGGCAGTCGAGCAGCGTGAACGCGTAGCGCTCGCGCACCCCTGCCAGCGCCTCCTTCAGGCGCGTCTCGGAACCGGCAATCCGGGGCAGTTCGACGTTCGCCCCAGCCAGATCGGGGCTCGCCGGCGCGACCCAGAGATGCTCGATCGTGCTCGGAACAACAATCTGCTCGATTGTGGCCTCGCCGCTCAGCAGCTCGTAGACGTTTGGCTCGATCGTCTTTTCAAGTCCGACCCCGACCGTCGCGTTGCACTGCGGGTCGATGTCGACGAGCAGCGAGTCGTAGCCGGCCTCGGCGATACACGCCGCCAGATTGACCGCGGTCGTCGTCTTGCCGACGCCACCCTTCTGATTCGCAATTGCGTAGACGGTTCCCATATGCCGTCTTGAAGCTAGCGGCCGGCGGGGCGTAATGCCCTGAGCGGGGCTGGATCCACCGCTAAATGCGGAGAATCCTCAGGCGCGGCCGAGTGGGCGCTTCCGTGCAACGCCGTCGCGGCGCGGGAAGCGGCTGGGCGTCTCCTCACGCTTCCACATGACGTGCAAATACCGGTTTTCGGCGCCCTTATAGGGCTCGACGCGCACCGGCTCGGCCACCGACAGCCCGAGGATCGCCGCCGCCCGTGCTCCATCTGCCTCGAGTTGGGGTTCCCGCACGCCACGCCAGGCGACCAGGGCGCCCCCGATTCGAAGCAGCGGTGCTGCGTACTCGGCAAGCACATCCAATGGCGCCAGCGCTCGCGATGTCACCACATCGAGCCGCCCAAGGCCGTCTCCCCAAGTCTCGGCGCGTCCGTGAACCACCTCGGTGTTACCGAGTTCCAGCAGACCGACGGCCCGCGCCATGAACTCGCACTTGCGCCCGTTGCCCTCGACCAGGGATATCCGCGCTTCTGGAAGCGCGACGGCCAGTGGGATACCGGGCACTCCCGCGCCAGCCCCGAGGTCCGCGATCAATCCCCCCTCCGCGACGACCGGGAGCTCGAGCGCCACGAGCGCATCAGCCAGATGGTCGTCGCGAACTCGTCCGGGGTCGCGCACGGTCGTCGGCGCGAACTCGTCGTGCACCAAGAGTGAGCCGAACCGCCGCAGTTGCTCGACCTGGTCTTCGGTGAGACCGAAGCGGGCACCCAGCTTCTCGAGTCGCGGACCAAAATCCGGAGCAGGCTCAGTCATCCGTTGCCTCAAGCGCCCGCCGACGTTCCCGGGCGATGAAAGGCCCGTAGCGCTGGCGCATCTCGTCGAATCGCTCGGCCGCGTGAGCGTCCAGGTCCGGCCCGATGTGGGCCTCCAGGATCGGCAGGACATCCTCAACGAGAGTCCGGCCGCGCGCCATCCATTGGTAATAGGAGCGCCCGCCATGGTTGTACGGACCATAGAGCCGCGACCGTGGGAAACGCTCCATGAGCCAGCGGAACAGCGCCTCATGACGCGTATGCATGCGCAACGTCACCTGCGGCTGCTTGCCGTCACCCCCGAAAGACCCTTCGCCGACCAACAAGCCAACGACAAAGCCCCGATCGAACTCGCTCAGCTCGTCCATGTGGAAGTTGTAGCGAGAAATCTGTTTCACCGTCAAGAAAAACGTGAAACGGTTGGGGAGCTTTGGGGGTGCGCGGCTCTCGCGGGGACCGCCGGAGGAGGGCTTCGGCAAGGTCACAGCCCGCCTGAGCATCCTCCGGGGCCTTGTGCCGGCGTTTCGCCGTCGAACTCGCTGTTATCCGACGGCGCGCCGCCGAACCTGGGTGGTCGTTTGGGCACCTTCCCCACTCAGGGAAGCTCAGCCCACCAAAGGCGCGACAACGAGACGGCGTGCGGGCTCTTGGCCCTCGCTATAGGTCTCGACGTCGAAGCGCGACTTCAGGTACTCGTGCACGACTTTCCGCTCTTGTGCACCCATCGGATCGAGCGAAACTGGTCGCTTTTCCCGGATTGCCGCCTCAGCGGCCTGGTCGGCTGTAGCGTGAAGGGCAGCTGCACGGCGTTCGCGGTAGCCAGCCGCGTCCACGGTCACCGGCTTGCGCTCGTCGATCCCGTGGTACGCGATCCGGTAGGCCAAGTGCTGAATCGCATCGATCGTCTGGCCATGATGGCCGATCAGCAGGGCCAGATCGTCACCTACGAACTCGGCGAGGATTGTCTCGCCCGAGTCCTCAACGCGCACCACGGCGTCAACGCCGACGGCCGCGGCGATCGCGTCGAGGATCTCCTCGACGTATTCGATCGTTTCGGCGTCTTCGTCAGTGGCCATGGTGCCTACCTCCTGCGTCCTGAACGCTTTTTCTTCTTACGGGGCGGGCGGGGCGGAGGTCCCGCTGGCGTCGGGGCGGCCTCGCGCTGCTTCGATCCCTCGCCGTTGGTCGCGGATGCCCGCGGTCCCAGTCCGCGTAGGAGACCACCGAGACCACCTCCGGACGCTGACCCGGATCCAGAGTCGTCCCCGCCGGTGGGCGCGCCGTTGCCACCGGACCCCGAGCCGCCGCGTCTCGGACCCGTGACGGCGGTCGTCGCCTCGACAACAGGGGCTGCCGGCGGCGGACCCGCCAGACGCTTGAGCGTGTACTGCTGAGCCATGGTCCAAGCATTCGTCGTGATCCAGTACACGATCAGGCCGGCCGGGAAGCGAATCACGAACACCACGAAGATCAGTGGCATCAGCATCATCATCCGCTGCTGCGACTTGTCCATAGTCGGCGCGGACATCAGCATCGTCGATGCCAACTGAGTCCCGACGTACAACACGAGCAGCGCGACCAGCGTGAGGCCAGTCGCCGTGTTCGTAATGTCCTTGATGAAAAGGAATCCGGCGCCAGGCGCGTGCGGGCCACAGGCAACGGTCTGGCTCGCGGCTGCCTTCAGCGACACGTTGTGAACGTGTGCGTAGTTAGCCTGGAACGCCGTCTGGATCTTCGGACAGATGTCCGAGCGGAGGTTCTTGCGCAGCATGTAGAACAGCGAGATGAACACCGGCAACTGCGCAACGAGCGGTAGGCACGAGCCCAGCGGGTTGACGTCGTTCTCGCGATAGAACTTCATCATCTCTTCCTGCTGCCGCTGCTTGTCTTCCTTGTACTTCTGCTGAATCGCCTTCATCTGCGGCTGCAGGTGCTGCATCCTCCGCATCGACGAGAACTGCTTGATCGTGAGCGGCACCAGCACGAGCCGGACACAGATGGTGAGCAGCACAATCGACCAGCCCCAAGAGAGGCCGACGTTGTCGTGGAAGAACTTGATGACCGCCGCAAAGACGGTGATCAGCGGCTGGAAGATGTTTGCGTCTACGAGCATGGTCAGGCGCCTGCCGCCGGCGGCCGCGACTTGAAGAGCCGCTGATCTTCGACGGGATCAAACCCGCCACGGCTCAATGGGTTGCATCGCAGCAACCGCCAGCCGGCGAGCACAAGCCCGCGGAGTATGCCGAACTTCCTGATCGCCTGCACGGCGTACTCAGAACACGACGGGTAGTACTTGCAGCGGGAACCGACCAGAGGCGACACCAATTTCTGGTAAACCTTGATTGGCGCCAGAAACGCGGTCTTTCCGACGGTCGCCCGGGTCATGCCGCCTCGTCTCCGGCCGAATCCTCCGGTGACGTGGGCGCGTCAACCACGGGCGTCTCCTCACCTGGAGCCACACCCTCGACCTTGTCGATCAGCGCCCGGAGCGCCTCGTGTATTCCGTGCAGACCGTCGCGTTCCGCGATCTCCTTGGCGCCAGGCCGAGCGATCACGACCGCGTCGGCGCCCACGGGCAGCCGCGCCGCCTCTCGCGCGAACGCCTCACGCAGCAAGCGCTTGACGCGGTTCCGGTCAACGGCACCGCCGACCTTGCGCGACACAGACAGACCCAGCCTGGGCGACTCGTCGCCTCCTCGTGGAAACACGTAAAGCACTAGGTCGCGACCGGCGTGAGACCGGCCACTCCGCATCACGCGATCGAAGTCAGCGCTTCTGGAAAGCCGCCCACGGCGAGGCGAACGTGCGCCCGCCACGGCCCACCTACACCGTCAGGCGCTTGCGGCCCTTGTCGCGGCGACGCTTCAGCACGTCGCGACCGGCGCGCGTCTGCATACGCGCACGGAAGCCATGGGTGCGGGCGCGCTTGCGCTTCTTTGGTTGGTAGGTCCTCTTCATGACAAGTCCTCCCGGCTGGGCCGGAGTTCGGGATCGCAGTATACGCAGGCGCTGGCGAAACGTTCGCTGTGCGCCGCCGCGGACGTCCGGCCCATCTTGTAGCAGGGCCCGCGAGCTTTTTCCCGCGCTTTGCGTCAACCGCTCGGCCGAGCCGCTCTCGGGGCCATGACGGCGGCTGTATATTCGCCAACCCGGCCACAACTGGCCGCCCTTCAAGAAGACGTTCGACTCAGCCGTTAGGAGCCGCCTGGAGTTGCCTGCGCACCTCGAGCTAACCCCTGCCTGGCAGGACATCACAACGAGACTCCGCAGCGCGGTGGGTGATTCCACCTACGACATCTGGCTCGCACCGCTCCAAGTCAAGAACTGGGACGGCTCCGTGCTCGTGCTCCAGGGCGAGCCTGGAACCGAGAGTTGGATCGCGGATCGCTACGGACGAGTGCTCGAGCGCTGCGCCCAGGCAGTCTTCGGTTCACCCGTGAAGGTGGCTTTCGCCGGTGACCCCGCCGCCGCCGCACATGGCGCCTTGAACCGGGCCGGCATTCAGAGCGCCGGCCCTCCGGAAGAGCGATTCAACCCGCGCCACACCTTCGATCAGTTCGTGATCGGCGACGGCAACCGGCTTGCCCATGCGGCTGCGCTGGCGGTCGCCGAGGCCCCCGGGCAGGCCTATAACCCGCTCTTCTTGCACGCGCCGCCCGGTCTCGGCAAAACCCATCTGCTCAACGCAATAGCGAACTTCATCACAGCCTTCGACCCGGCCACGACGGTCCGTTACACCACAGTCGAGGCCTTTACGAATGGCTTCATCGCGGCGCTCAACGGCAAGGCCCTCGAGCGCTTCAAGCACCTCTACCGGGAGGTAGACGTACTTCTCATCGACGACGTCCAGTTCCTCGCAAGCAAGGCAAAGACCGAGGAAGAGTTCTTCCATACGTTCAACGCGATCTACGACTCAGGCCGTCAACTCGTGCTCACCTGCGACCGTTTGCCCAGCCAACTAACGGGGATCGAGCAGCGCCTCCGGGAGCGCTTCGAGTCCGGCCTGGTCGCACATATGATGCCTCCGGACTGGGGCACGCGCATGACGATCCTGCGCAAGCGAGCAGCTCTCGACAACATTCAGGTTGACGACGAGGGCGTCTTCGACGTCATCGCAGAGCGCGTGACGGACAACGTTCGCTCGCTCGAGGGAGCGTTGATCCGGGTAGTCGCGCACCACTCTCTGAGTGGCAGCCCGATCAACCGCACGCTCGCCGCGACACTGCTCGACTCGATCCATCCTCGAAGCGCATCCTCGCGCGAGGGCCCCCAACCACTCACGATCGAAGGTATCCAGGAGACCGTCGCCGGCCACTTCGATCTGTCCGCCGCGGACCTCACCGGCAGCAGCCGTCAGGCCCGCGTGTCCTGGGCCAGACAGTTGGCCATGTACCTGGTACGCGAGTTGATGGACGTACCGCTTCAGCGCATCGGTGAGGCCTTCGGCGGACGCAACCATGCCACGGTCCTGCACGCCTGTAAACGCATTTCGGATCGCGTATCTGTCAACAACGAAGACGGCGCGGACCTGCAACAACTGACTGACCTACTTGGCCATCAACAGTCATGACCGGCACTGTTGACACACTGAGCCGTTGGCCAGCTCGCAAACTTTCCCGCTACGTCCGTAGAAAGGCCGACTTCTCCACAACCTCTTTCATCCCTATGACTTCTATATCCCTTATGAGGAGTTCATCGTGAAGATCTCCCTCGACCGCGATGCACTTCTTGCCCAGCTGCAGGCCGTCAGCCGCGTGGCCTCCACGCGGACCGCGATCCAAGCCCTCTCCGGTGTCCAACTAGCAGCATCCGGCGTTGTGTGCGAGCTCCGCGCGACCGATACAGACGTCAGCCTGCGCGTCCCTCTTGAAGCCGATGTCACGCGTGAGGGCACCGTCGTGCTCCCCGCCCGCCTGCTCCTGGACGTTGTCCGCTCCTTGCCTCAACCCGGCGTCTCGCTCGAGCTACGGCCCGCCGAGCAGGACGTAGAACTCCTCTCCGGCAACGCGAGCTTCCACATCAGGACGCTCCACGCAGAGGATTTCCCACCGCTCCCTGAGCCGGATCCGGCGTCTGCCATCTCCCTTCCCGTCAAGGCCTTCGTCGAGACTGCCGTCAAGGTTTCCGGCTCGGCGTCAAGGGACGAAACCCGCCCAGTCCTCACCGGCATTCTCGTCTCCGCATCCGGTAGCGAGGTCCGCATGGTCGCGACAGACTCCTATCGCCTGAGTGTCAAGGAGACCACGCTCGAGACGCCGCTGGCCAGCGGGTTCGAGGTCAACGTGCCGGCACGCGCGCTTCAGGAACTCGCCCGCCTCGCGCCGCACTCGGAGGAGGAGAACCTGACGGTCAGCGTCCGCCAGAACCAGGTCGTGTTCGTACTCGGAGACGTCGTGCTCTCCTCTCGGCTGATCGACGGCCAGTTTCCCAACTACCGCCAACTCCTCCCGGAAACGTTCGAGCACGAGCTGCGGATCTCCGGTCCAGAGCTACGCGACGTTGTACGCCGCGTGAGTCTGTTGGCGCAGAAGAACGCGCCGCTGCGACTCTCGTTTGCCCCTGGTGAGCTCACCGTCTCTGCGCAGACCCCGGACATTGGCGAGGCGCGCGAGTCGCTGCCGGTGAACTTTCAGGGAGAGCTGCTCGAGATCGGCTTCAACCCCGAGTTCCTACGCGACGGGCTCGACGCGATCGAGGAGGGCGACGTGCTGGTGAAGCTGATCAGCCCCCTGCGGCCAGGCCTGCTCGAGGCCGGCGACGGCAGCGGCTTCGTGTACCTGATCATGCCGATCAGGCTCAACGTCTAGGCGTCGAAGCGACCGGACGATGCGAGTCGTCTCTGTCAGCGTTCGCAATTTCCGCACGTACGAGACGGCCGCCGCCCCGCTGGGCGGCGGCTTGACTGTCGTCTGGGGCCCCAACGGCTCGGGCAAGACGAATCTGCTCGAGGCCATCTACTTCGGCTGCACCGGCCGCTCCTGCCGGACTGGCAATGATCGCGAGCTCGTGCGTTTCGGCGCTGACACGACGCGCGTTGTCGTGAACGCCGAGGACGACCTCGGCCGCCACGAGTTGACCGTTGGCTTCTCACCTGGCGAGCCAAAGCGCATGACGGCCGATGGCGCTCATGTCGAGCGGTTGCTGGATGCGCCGCAACGCCCGCTTGTCAGCGTGTTCCTGCCCGATCGGCTGGAGCTGGTCAAGGGCGTACCAGCGCTACGCCGGGCTCACCTCGACCAATTCGTCACCGCCCTATGGCCTGCCCGCGCCGCGACACGCCGCGCCTACGCGCAAGCGCTGGCGCAGCGCAACGCTTTGATCGGCCGGCTACGGGCCGGTGCAGGCTCGCGCGCAGCACTCGATGCGTGGGATGCGCAACTGGCCGAGGCCGGTCTCGCGCTGATGGCCGATCGGCGCGAGGCGGTCGAGCTAACCGCCGCCACGTTCGCCGACGCCTGCGATCGACTGGCACTCGACGGCGAGCCGGCCATCGCATACCGGCCGCGCTCGCGGGCCGGCACGGCGTTTGAGTTCGTCGACGAGTTGCGCGAACGCATCGACGGAGACCTCGAGCGCGGATTCACAGAACACGGCCCGCATCGCGACGACCTGTTGATGACTCGCGAGGGACGCGCCCTGCGTACGTACGGCTCACAGGGACAACAGCGGCTCGGGCTGCTGGCGCTGCTGCTGGCCGAGCGCAGGGTGATCGGTGAGCAGCGCCCGAGCGTGCCGCTGATGCTGCTCGACGACGTGATGAGCGAGCTTGATCGAGATCGCCGCGCGGCGTTGGTCGAGCTGCTCGCCGAGGGCGGTGGTCAGGCGTTGATCACAACGACTGACCTCGATCACGTCCCCGGCGTGTTCGCGCCCGGCGTCGCGCGGATCGCCGTCGAGCTCGGGCGCGTTGCCGAGGACGTGACCGCGGAGCCGGTGCCGCGATGAGTCCGCGCCGTCGCTCGCCACGACCCATCGGCGGAGCGCTGGAGAGGCTGCGCGGCGGCTGGCAGCCGGCCTCGCCGCTGGGTCGCGCGCAAACCGCCTGGGATGAGATCGGGCGCGTCTGGGAGGAGGTCATCGGTGAGCACGGGAGTTACATCGTCGAGCGCACACGCCTGGTCAGCCTGAAGGGGGGAGTGCTGACTGTGAGCTGCTCTGAGTCGGTCGTGGCCGACACCTTGGAGCTCGAGTCGGGGCGCGTTCTGGGGCGTCTCAACGAGCGCCTTGGGGGCGATCCGGTCAGCCGGCTGCGATGCGTTACCGGAGGCTGACCCAGAGCCCTCATTTTTTGCCCATTTTGCAGGCAAAAATCGGGACCGCGGAGGCCGGTTCAGGGGTGGTTATGTGCTATTCTTCTGTACACCAAGTTTCGGCGCCCCGGCACGCGGCACGGCTGCGTGTTACCGGGGCGTCTCAACGTCAATCGGAGGATCGTTGACGAACGACGACGGCGCCGGGCGCCCCAATACTCAGCAGAACTACGACGCCGAAAACATCCAGGTGCTCGAGGGACTCGAAGCGGTCCGCAAGCGTCCCGGAATGTACATCGGCTCGACGGGGCTGCGCGGGCTGCATCACCTCGTTTACGAGGTTGTTGATAACTCTGTTGACGAGGCGCTGGCCGGACGCAACGACACCGTCGTGGTCACGATCCATCCAGACAACTCGGTCACGGTTGTCGACCACGGCGCCGGTATCCCGGTCTCGACGATGGAGAAGGAGGGCAAGTCCGCGCTCGAGGTCGTGCTGACCGTCCTACATGCCGGCGGCAAGTTCGGCGAGGGCGGCGGCTACAAGGTCTCCGGCGGCCTGCACGGCGTCGGCGTCTCCGTCGTCAACGCGCTGTCCGAGCGCCTCGACGCGGTGGTCCGCCGCGACGGCTACGAGTGGACGCAGAGCTATGCGCGCGGTACCCCGATCGGTCCCGTCACGCGCGGCGAGCCCAACAACGAGCACGGCACGACGATCACGTTCCTGCCGGATGCCGACATCTTCGAGTCGCTCGACTTCGATTTCAAGACACTCGAGGAGCGCCTGCGCGAGACGGCGTTCCTGACGCGAGGCCTGCAGATCTCGATCACGGACGAGCGCGGTGAAGGCGCCCACGCCTCGTTCCACTACGAGGGCGGTATCACCGACTTTGTGCGCTACCTCAACGAGAACAAGGACCCGATCCACACCAAGGTCATCTCCTTCGAGGGTGAGTCCGCCGAGGGCGCGGTCGAGGTCGCCATGCAGTGGAACGCCTCTTATCAGGAGTCGGTCTTCTCGTTTGCCAACAACATCAACACGCACGAGGGCGGCTCGCACCTCAGCGGCTTTCGCTCGGCGCTTACCGGCGTGCTCAACAAGTACGCGCGTGACCACGGCGAACTCAAGGAGAAGGACGACAACCTCACCGGTGAGGACGTCCGCGAGGGCCTGACCGCGGTGATCTCGGCCAAGCTCGCGGATCCGCAGTTCGAGGGCCAGACCAAGACCAAGCTCGGCAATCCCGGGATGGCTGGCTTCGTCCAGTCGATCGTGAACGCGCGGCTCGCCGAGTGGCTCGAGGAAAACCCACAGGACGCCCGGCGCGTGATCCGCAAGGCCGTGTCCGCCGCGCAAGCGCGCTCGGCGGCACGCAAGGCACGCGACCTGACGCGCCGCAAGTCCGCGCTGGAGAATTCGACGTTGCCGGGCAAGCTCGCTGACTGCTCCGTGAAGGACCCCTCACTGGCCGAGCTGTTCGTCGTCGAGGGCGACTCCGCAGGCGGCTCTGCGGTGGACGCGCGCGACCGCAATACGCAGGCCATCCTGCCGCTGCGCGGCAAGATCCTCAACGTCGAGAAGAGCCGCATCGACAAGGTGCTCGGCAACACCGAGGTCCAGGCGCTGATCACCGCAATCGGCACCGGGGTCCGTGACGAGTTCGACCTCGAGAAGGCGCGGTACCACAAGATCGTGCTGCTGACCGACGCCGACGTCGACGGCGCGCACATCCGCACGCTGGCGCTGACGCTGCTGTTCCGTGAGATGCAGCCGCTGATCGAGGCCGGCTACGTCTACATCGCCAAGCCGCCCCTGTACCGGCTTACGCGCGGCCAGAAGCACCGCTACATCGAGCGCGAGTCTGAGCTGGAGGAGATTTTGCTCGGCGACAAGTTCGAGAAGATCGAGATCACCAACCACGCCGGGGAGCAGTTCAAGCTCACCGACGCGCGCTGGCAGCGCTTCACGCGCCTGCTCAAGCAGTACCAGGGCTGGGCCACGGCACTGCGCACCGCCCACGGGCACGGCGTCGTCTCGTTCATGCAGCAGGCTCGCCTACTCGAGGCGGGCGTCACCGACGTCGAAGGTTTGCGCCCCCACCTGGCGGCGAACGCGACCCCGAATGGGCACGCGTACACAACCGAGCTCCTATCAGAGGACCCCTTCGAGATCGTCGTCAAGACGATCGAGGTCAAGACCGGCTTGGCGACGACGCACCGGGTGCGCCGCGCCGCGCTCGATGCCAACGAGTACAGCCGCCTCGCGACGGTGCACGCCGAGCTCGCGGCGCTTGCCGGTGAGCCACCGTTCACGATCGCGCTCGGCGAGCGCTCGACCGATGCGCACTCGTTCGAAGAGCTGCGCGAAGGGGTGCTCGACATCGCCCAGCGTGGCGTCGAGTACTACCGCTTCAAGGGTCTCGGTGAGATGGACCCGGATGAGCTGCGCGAGACGACGATGGATCCGGCGTCGCGGACGCTCGTCCAGGTCAACATGGAAGATGCGAGCGCGGCGGACCGCGTGTTCTCGATGTTGATGGGCGACCAGGTCGAGCCGCGCCGGCAGTTCATCGAAGAGAACGCACGCCTCGTCAGCAACCTGGATGTTTGATGACTGATTTCAGTTTGAGGAAGGACCAGTAGATGGCGACTATTGACACCCTCGGCGGCGGCAACATCGAGCCGCGCGGCCTCGAGGAGGAGATGCGTTCTGCGTATCTCGACTACGCGATGTCGGTCATCGTCGGGCGCGCGCTGCCCGACGTCCGCGATGGGCTGAAGCCCGTCCATCGCCGCGTGCTGCACGTGATGAACGAGATGGGTCTGCGGCCCGAGCGCAAGCACGTCAAGTGCGCCCAGATCGTCGGCGAGGTGATGGGCAAGTATCACCCGCACGGCGACAGCGCGATCTACGACACGCTCGTGCGGATGGCGCAGGACTTCTCGATGCGCTACACGCTCGTCGACGGGCACGGGAACTTCGGCAACGTCGACGGCTGGCCTGCCGCGGCGATGCGGTACACGGAGGCGCGTCTCGACCGTCTCGCGTCCGAGATGTTGCGCGACATCGACCAGGACACAGTCGACTTCGTGCCGACCTACGACGGCAACACACGCGAGCCGGTCGTGTTGCCCGCGCGCTTCCCGAACCTCCTGGTCAACGGCAGCTCCGGTATCGCCGTCGGCATGGCGACCAACATCCCGCCGCACAACCTGCGCGAGGTCGTCGCCGCCACGATCGCCTTCATCGACGACCCGAACATTGAGATCGAGGGCCTGATGAAGCACATCAAGGGCCCCGACTTCCCGACGGCCGGCACGATCCTCGGCCGCGACGGCATCCGCGACGCCTACGCCACCGGCCGCGGTCGCGTTCGGGTCCAGGGCAAGGCGCACGTCGAGCCGATCGGTCAGGGCAAGGAGGCGATCATCGTCACCGAGCTGCCCTACCAGGTCCGCAAGGGCGGCGATGGCGGCCTGCTGTTGAAGATCAAGGACCTGGTCGCCGACAAGAAGATCCCCGAGATCAGCGACCTGCGCGACGAGTCTGATCGCCGCGGCATGCGGATCGTGATCGAGCTCAAGCGCGACGCAATCCCGAAGGTCGTCCTCAACAAGCTCTACAAGCACACGCCCCTGCAGACGACGTTCGGTGTGAACATGGTCGCGCTGGTCGACAACGTGCCGCGCACGCTGTCCCTGCGCGAGGTGCTCGGCCACTACATCGACCACCAGCGCGAAGTCATCGTGCGTCGCACGAAGTACGAGCTGCGTCGCGCCGAGGAGCGCGCGCACATCCTCGAGGGCCTGCTGATCGCGCAGGACAACCTCGACGAGGTGATCGCCCTGATCCGTGGGTCGCGTGACCCAGAGGAGGCGCGGATCGGCCTGGTCGAGCGCTTCGCTCTCACCGTCGTTCAGGCCGAGGCGATCCTGCAGCTGACACTGCGTCGCCTGACTGCACTCGAGGCCGACAAGATCCGGGCCGAGCACGCGGACCTGATCGAGCGCATCGCCGAGCTGCGCGAAATCCTCGGCGACGAGGCAAGGGTCCGCACTCTGATCAAGGATGAGTTGCAGGAGATCGCCGACCGCTACGGCGACGAGCGCCGCACCGAGATCACCTTCGCCGAAGGTGAGATCGATATCGAGGATCTGATCGCAGACCAGCAGATGGTGATCTCGATCACGCACTCCGGCTACATCAAGTCGCTGCCGCTCTCCACCTATCGCCAGCAGCATCGCGGCGGTGTCGGCGTGACCGGCATGGACACCAAGGAAGACGACTACATCGAGCACCTCTTCGTGACCTCGACTCATGACTTCCTGCTGTTCTTCACCAACCGCGGCAAGGTCTACCGGCTCAAGGTCTACGACCTGCCCGAGCAGTCCCGCACCGCGCGGGGACGCGCGCTCGTCAACCTGCTGCCGTTGCGCGAGGGCGAAAAGGTCCAGTCGGTGCTCAACACGCGCGACTTCACCGAGGGCAAGTACCTCGTGTTCGCGACCCGCGACGGCATTGTCAAGAAGACGGAGTTCCTGCGGTACAACACACCCATCAAGGCGGACGGGATCATCGCGATCAGCATCCGCGACGATGACGAGCTGATCGCCGTGCGCCAGACCAGCGGCGACGACGACATCATCATGGTGTCTCGCTCCGGGCAGGCCGCTCGCTTCAGCGAGCACAAGGTTCGCGCAACGGGTCGCGACACCGCGGGTGTCCGCGGGATGAACGTCAAACAGGCAGGCAACGCGCTCTTGGCGATGGATGTCGCCCGCGATGATCAGGAGCTGCTGGTCGTGACCGAGAACGGCTACGGCAAGCGCACAGCGATCTCCGAGTATCCGGCGAAGAACCGCGACACGATGGGCGTCAAAACGATCACGTTGACCGAGAACAAGGGCGCCCTGGCTGGCGCCCTGGTCGTGCGCGAGCACCAGGAGCTGGTCTTCATCTCGCAGAACGGCATGGTCCAGCGCACCTCGGTGCGCGGCATCAGCCGCTACGGGCGCGCATCGCAGGGCGTCAAGGTGATGAACATCCGCGACGACGATCAGGTGAGCGCCGTCGCTCTCGTCGCCGAGTCCGAGGCCGAAACCGAGGCGATTGTCGATGAGGCGCTCCTTGGCGGAGAGACCTCGCCCGGTGCCGACGAGACTGCGCGCGGTGCCGGCGAGGACTTCGAGATCCAGACCGAGGTCGAGCCAGCCGTCGACGACGACCACGAGCCCGGCGACGCCGAAATCGCCGACAACGAACCGGACGTCGACTCTTAGGGGTGACTTCGGCGGCCGGCAGCGGTCGCCGAAGTCAGGCCCCAGCCCGTTCCAGGCTGGCTCCCAGGCCCTCGCGTCCTCAGGCCGCGTAGCGCTTGGCCGCGGCGGCCCGCGCTCGCGCGGCCACCACCTCACGGTCGCGCGGCGGCGCGACGGTCTGAAGTTCAGCGAGCAGGCGCGCGGAGACGTGCGCGATCTCGTGGGCGGCCCGCGCGAACGCCTCCTCGTTGGCCTTGGAGGGCTTGGTAAAGCCGCTGATCTTGCGGACGTACTGCAGCGCGGCGGCCTCGATCTCGTCGCTCGTCGCAGGCGGATCGAAGTTGTAGAGAGTCCGGATGTTTCGACACATGCCGACAGCCTAGCCCGGCGCTCACACCCGCTCAAGAGCACCACCGCCCTCGCTAAGAACTCCAGCCGAGCGTGCCCGAAGGGCGTCGCGACGACGTGGTCGCGCATCGAACGGGCGCAATCTGGAGACCCCCAAACCAGCCGAGACCAGAAAGCACGAAGGGCGCCGTCGACACGGCGCCCTTCGCGGACTTCTTGGCTGGCATCGCCGTTCTGGACAAATCCTGCACCGGAGGGACTAGTTCCGGCACCAGAACGGTGGTGTCACGGTGGGACTCCGCCTAGGGCGGTCAGCCATCCGACCTAGTGGCCGGACACCTCCAGGGTCCCGCAAGTACTGTCAGACAGGTGGACCACCTCCTTTCTCTGGTGATCTGAGAATACAACCCCCGGCGGCGAACCTCCGGCCCCCAGCGGGTCGCCGCCGGCCGGCGGCCTTGGCGCTCGAGCGTCAGGCCGCGATCGACTTGGCGGCGGTACTCGCCAGGTACTGCTTCCAGGTCGTCGGGATCGTCGGACTGGCGACCTGGATGAAGACATCGGGGTTCGGCGTGCGCGGCGAGCGGGCGAGCGTCATGCCCGCCGCGCGCGGAAGGGCGTCGCCCTTGCGGCGGTTGCACGGGGCACAGGCCGCGACGATGTTGTCCCACGTCGAACCGCCACCCTTTGACCGGGGGATCACGTGGTCCACGGTGAGTTGCGTGCGCGAGCCGCAGTACTGGCAGGTCCAGTCGTCGCGAGCGAACACGGCCCGGCGGGTGATCTTGCGACGGTGTGTGTCGCGCGGCACTTTGACGTAGGTCACAAGCCGAATGACAGCCGGGCGGGTGATCGTCGAGTTGGCTGAGTGCAGCTCGCGCTCGGACTGCTCGATCACCTCTGCCTTCTCCTTTAAGAGGAGCACAACGGCGCGCCGAACCGTACAGACATTGATCGGTTCGAACGTCGCATTCAAGACAAGCACCCGGCCACCATCAGGTCCGCGTCGGTGGTGCTCAGTGAGCGACGCGGACCGGGGTGGGGCTGGTATTGAAGAGCCCATCGCGACGCAAAGTCTATCGGCAGGGCGGACAAGTCACGTCGAGAACGCGTGAAGATACAGCTAAATCCGGAGTAATGCGCGTTGCCCGTGATTGCAGGCCGACATGCAGGCGATCGGTATTTCGTCGGTCGGTATCAAGACATTTTCGAATCCGGCCGATGAGCGCCCCGAGGGATGGAAAAGCCGTGCATTGAAGGGAGTTGCCATCCGATGGGTGACAGCCGCTTGCAGGTGAAATTGAAATACGGAAGCCAAGTGCCCGGATCGGACGCAATGCCGGCCCCCGAGGTCGTGCGGCTCGGTACCCGCCTCTTCGAGCGCCGCGAGGAGGTCGTCCGCCGAGCCGAGCTGCTGAACCGTGCGGGCAAGCTTCAGCTCGATGCGGCCGCGCACGCCAGCGTCGCGCGCGTCGTCGCCGTGTCCACCGACGCCTTTGCGCGCTGGATGTCAGGCGAGGGCGAGGAAACCGCGCGCGAGGTCGGCCGCGAGGCAGCCACGATCTTCGGACAGCTGGCGATCCAGCGCGAGGCTCCGCTCAACGAGATCACGAAGCGCGCACTGCGCTGGCGTGATGCCGCGCGCGAAGTACTCGATGAGATCGCCGATGAGCAGAGCGCGTCGGTCGACGCGCGCCGTGAGGCTCACCGCATGCTGCAACGCTCGCTCGACGTGACCCTCGTCCGCCTCTGCGAGGCCTTCGAGAACGAGCGCAGTCTGGTCGACGACGAGCTCGCACGCCGGCAGCAGGAGCTCGTGTTCATGGCCACCCACGATCCACTGACCGGGCTCCCCAACCGGACCCTGATCCTTGACCGCGCCGAGCAGCTGCTGGCTCGCTCGCGCCGGGAGCAGCAGCAATGCGGGGCCCTGTTCATCGATCTCGACGGCTTCAAGGGCATCAACGACGGCCTCGGTCACCGGGCCGGTGACGAGCTGCTGCGCGCTGTCGCTGAGCGGCTCGAGACGACGATCCGTGAGGCCGATGCGCTCGGGCGCCTCGGCGGCGACGAGTTCGTGATCCTGGCCGAGGGAGTCGCACTTGCGGCCGGTCCGGAGCTGGTGGCCGAGCGCATCCTCGACGCGCTCAAGCAACCGTTCTTCATCGAGGGCACTCCCTACGGCCGCGTGACGATCACCGCGAGCATCGGTATCGCAGTCGGCGACCGCAGTAGTGCCACGGACCTGTTGCGCGACGCCGACATCGCGATGTACCGCGCGAAGCTCAACGGCAAGAACCGCTACCTGATCTTCGAATACGGCATGGAGGACGCAATCCATAGCCGCCTCGAACTCGAGATGGACCTGCGCGAGGCGGCGGCCAGCAACCAGTTCTACGTCGTGTACCAGCCGATGTTCGATCTCGACGGCCTCACCCCGATCCGCATGGAAGCGCTGCTGCGCTGGCGGCGCCCCGGGGCAGACATAGTCCCCCCGGACCAGTTCGTGCCGCTGCTCGAAGAATCCGGGTTGATCGCCGACGTGGGCCGCTGGGTTCTGAAGGAAGCCTGCGATTGTTGCGCCGGCTGGGGCCGCGACGGTCTCGACATAGGCGTGGCAGTGAACGTATCGGCCGTGCAGCTCGAGACCGACCGTTTCATTCAGGACGTGGCGGATGCCCTGGCTGACAGCGGCATCGACCCAGCGTCGCTGACGATCGAGATCACCGAGACCGCGCTGATGCGCGACGCTGAGCGCACCGCTGAGCGCCTGCGAGCGATCAAGGAGCTCGGCGTGCGGCTCTCGATCGACGACTTCGGGACCGGCTATTCGTCGCTCGCCTACCTGCAGCGCTTCCCCGTCGACGAGCTCAAGATCGACCGCTCCTTCGTCTCGCAGCTCGAGAGCACGGCTCAGCGCGACGCCCTGATCCGCACGTTCGTCCAGCTCGGGCGCTCGCTCGCGATCGAAACGATCGCAGAGGGCATCGAGGACCAGGCACAGCTCTCGCGCCTCCAGGCCGAGCACTGCGACATCGGTCAGGGCTTCCTGTTCGCCCGCCCGATGGCGGCCGACCAGTGCCGCCAGTTCCTCGAGCGCTGGACCGCCACGGCTCCGCGCCGGGCGGCGCGAGCCTCCGCCTGAGCCCTCGTCATTCGAAGACCGCTACGCGCGGCGTCGGCGATCAGGCCGCGGGGAACGAACCGAGCGTGCGCAGCTCGTTCACACGGCCTCGCAGTCCCGTCAGCGCTTCGAGCACCTGCGGGTCGCTGTCGCCGCCGTCGAGGTCCACGAAGAACATGTAGCTGCCGAGCCCTGCCCGCAGTGGCCGTGATTCGATGCGGGTCAGGTTGACGCCCCGGAAGGCGAGCTCCGAGAGGCAGCCCACGAGCCAACCGGGCCCGTCCGCGCCCACGCCCCAGAACACGATCGCGGTCTTCCAGGGAGCGCCGTCAGCGATCGCCGCGCCGGGGACCCCGACCTGAGCGCCGTCCTGCGCGAGCCAGACGAAGCGGGTCTCATTGCCACGGACGTCCTCGATTCCCGCCTCGAGCACGACACAGTCATAGAGTTCAGCGGCCAGACGCGTCCCGATTGCAACCCAGCGATGCCGGATCCGCTCCGAGACGAGCCGCACGGCCTCCGCCGTTGAGCTCGAAGTCATCACGCGCGCCTCCGGCATGTGTGTGCGGATGTAGTCCCGGCATTGCGCCGTGGCCTGCGGGTGGGAGATCACCACCTCGACCTGATCGAGCGGCAGCGCCTCCTGAGCGATCAGGCACTGCTCGACGCCCAGCACCGTCTCGCCGACGATGCGTACGTCCGCGGCGTCCAGCACGAGCGCGTCGAGCGTGACGTTGACCGAGCCCTCGAGCGAGTTCTCGATTGGCACGATCGCGCGCTCGACGCTCCCATCGCGCACGGCCAGCACGGTGTCATGGATCGTCTCGTGCGCAACCAGCTCAAGCGTTCCGGCGGCAGGTGCGGTCAGGGCCGCGGCCTGCGTGAAGGTCCCCTCGGGACCTAGGTAGGCGACAAGCATTGGCGTTTCAGCTTGGCGTCGCGTCGGCCTGGGCCGTCGGCTCACCGCCGTCGCCGGCGAGCGCCAGCCGCACGGCCTCGTTCTCCTCGGGCGAGAGCTCCAATTCCGCCTGGCCCCGACGGATCTGCTTGACGTACAGCCGCGCGGTGTCACGGTGATGGATCGATGAGAGCACGATCCCGGACTGGGTCGAATCCAAGAGCGCGATCGAGGTCGATTGTCGCCCTGACATCTCGCCATAGGCGTCATATCGCACCAGCGCGCGGTGGGAGACGGTCCCGTCCAGGCGTATCTCGACGTGGTCCATCCGCCGGTCGAGCCGGGTGCCGAAGTCCTCTACGTATTGCGCGAGCGAATCGAACGACGACTGCAGGTGCGCGGCATGCGCGACCAGGTCACGCGCGCTGTCGCCGAGCACGGCGCGCTGCGCAGCCTTGAGCTTCCGCATCGCCACCGTGAGCCCGACCGACCAGCTGACCGCGACCACTGCGACCGCCCCGGATGCGATCGCAACGACGCCCGCGGTGGTGTTCAGATTGTCCACGACCCAAGCATAAGCTCAGGTGCCCTCGAGAGTGACCGAGGCCACGTAGCCAAGCCTGGGCGTCAGTTGAACGTGACCGCGTACGTGAGATAGTTGTTCGCCTTGTTCTTCTCGCCCGGGACCGGCAGGACCTCGGCAGTCACCTTGTAGGTGCCCGACGGTGGCGGCGACGGCAGCTGGACGCTGCAGGTCGTCGTCTGGCCGGCGGTCGTCTCGGGGATCGTCGAGGTGCCCGTGTCGCTGAGCCCCTCGAGCGATACCTTGCATCCGACCTGGTACTCGTTCGTCGTGCCGCCGTTGGTCAGGTTCAGCGTGAAGGTCGGAGGCGTCGTGCTCGCCGGGATCGCGTTGGTTCCGGTCGGGCTGAGCTCGGTGCCGTCGGCGTTGACGTAGTTGAGCTCGTGCCCATGCAGGCCCGGCCCGGCATTGTTGGCATTCGCCACGGTCGTCGACAGCGGCGCCCCGATCTTCTCGGCGATGAAGGTCGACTGCAGCCAGCCGAGATCCTGCACGATCTGGCCGCCATTGATCGGCTGCGCGCCCGCTCCCGAGCCGACGGGTATGCCCGCGCTGTTCAGCGCCGCGGCGATGTCCGGCGCCACGAACGTCTTGTAGGTGACGTCGGAGCTGTAGAGCATCGAGGTGCCGACCGAGATGTTGTAGACGCCGTCCTTGCTTGTGCTCTTGCTCGACGCGGCCTGGACGTTGTTGGCGATCGTCGAGATCCCCTTCGATCGCAGCTCCATGACCTGCAGGAGTGAGGTCTGGGCGCTCGCCATCTGACCGGGGACGCTGTACCCCTCAGCCTGCGACAACTGCGTGCGAGCGGTGGTCGCCGCGTTCGCCAGCTGGGTCTGCAGCGTCTCGATGCCGCTCGTGATCTCGCCGCTCGCGAGGTCCTTGAACACGACGGACCCGTTGTTGTCCGACGCCGTGATCAGCGCGTTGACGTTGGCGTTGTAGGTCTTGAGCGAGTTCTTCGTGGCGCTGGACTCGCAGCCGTGGATCAGCAGTGCCATGACGATCACGACGACGACGATGACCCCAACGGCGATTAGCCGTCGTGTCTGCACTTCCTGCTGATGTTGGCGGCCGCCCGGTGGCCGCCCCGAACCTCCCGGCGGGCGGCCTGACGGCCCCCGGGGCGGTCGAGACGCGCGCCGCGGTCGTCGGGGCTCCGTATTTGGAGTTCGGCTCGGCTCGTCGGCCTCGTCGAAGAACGACAAGTTGTTTTCTGGCTCCTTGCGGGGTCTTTATCAGCTTTGAGTAATAGCGGCTAGTCCACCGGGTCGGCAACCCCGCAAGCGCGCATGCAAATCCGTGCACTATGCGTGCTTCCCAAAGGGAGCCGCGGCGACGCACCGAACACCATTAACACGTGAGAGCGAGCCAGGTTCCTACTCTGCACATCGGCGAGGAGCCGACGGCTGTCACGGCCTCCCACGAGGAGACCGTGCGCAGGGACATGGACGAGGACGAGACGCGCCGGCTGTCAACTCGTCGCTCCGCCGCCGGCACGCTCGGCGAGCCGAGCGTGGTAATGGGCCGCTACCGGCTGACCAAGCGCCTTGGTAGCGGCGCCTTCGGCACCGTCTGGTCCGCCCGCGACGAGCGTCTCGATCGCGACGTCGCGGTCAAGCTGCTCCCGCGCGAGCGAGTGATCCACGCGCGCTTCGAACGCGAAGCGCGCGCCGCCGCCCGGCTCCAGCACCCGGCGATCGTCACCCTCTACGAGGCCGCCGTCGATGACGAGGGCGCCTATCTCGTCTCCGAGCTGGTCCGCGGCCGCACGCTCGACGCCCTGCTCGAGCAGGGCAAGCTCTCCGACAGGGAGATCGTCGAGGTCGGCCTCTCGCTCTGCGACGCGCTCGCGCACGCCCACAGCCAGGGCGTGATCCACCGCGACGTCAAGCCCTCGAACGTGCTCATCCCCAACCGTTCCGGTGGTGGGGGGCGGGCGGGCGGGATCCAAATCGGCGACCGCGCCAAGCTCACCGATTTCGGCGTCGCACACGTAGTCGGCGGCGCGACGCTGACGCGCACTGGCGACGTGATCGGCACGCTCGCGTACATGGCCCCCGAGCAGGCCGACGGGCGCGAGGTCGGCCCGGAGGCGGATCTCTACTCGTTGGCGCTCGTGATCTACGAGGCCCTTACCGGTGTCAACCCGCTGCAGGACGGCGCCCGCCGCCGCGGCCACAGCTTCGTGCCACCACTGCGGCGCCAGCGCCGTGACCTCAGTCGGCACCTCGCAGCAGGCATCGATCAGGCGCTGCGGCCACGACCGCTTGATCGCGGCACGCTCCACGACCTGCGCGCAGCTCTGCTGCAGTCGCTCGACCAGGCCGACGATACCCGCGGCGTCGTCGCCGGGGCTTGGAGTGGGAACGACAGCGCCGACGACACGTGGGTTCGCGACGAGCCCGGCCCGGAGTGGCGCGAGCCTGATCCCGAGGCCGTCCCGAGAATGCGTATCTCCGGGGCTGGTGGCCGGCTGGCCACCAGCCCCGCTGGAGCGTTCGGCAAGCTCTCGTGGCTCCCACGCGCCGCTAACGCCGCCGGCGCCGGCCTTGGTGCCGCCTGGCTCTGTACGCACGTCTGGCACCACGCACCGGTGCCGCCGGCCGCCGCCGGCCTGGTGGCGGCCATCGTCGCACTGGTACTGCCCCTGGTCGGATCGCTGTTGACGGCAGTCGCGCTCGGCGCGGTCTCGCTGGCGGGGGCATTCCCGGCTGTCGTCGCGCAGCTCGGTGGGAGTTGGTGGCGGCGTGCGCTGTTCGGGGCTGCTGGCTTCTGTCTGCTGATCGGCGTCTCGAAGCTCACCCACAACAGCCTGTACTGGCTGCCGGCGAAGTTCCCACCGGCCCACGGACGCGGCCTGGCCGCGATCGCTGTCTGGGCGGCGGCACCCGCAGTTCAGCCGCTGCTGCGCGTGCGACGCTTCCCGATGCTGGATTTGCTCCTGTGTGCCGTCTGGTCAGGCGCCGCGGTCATGGCTGTCGAGGCGGCCGGCGCCGAGCCGTTGCGCGGCGATGTGGTCGGCGCGCTGGCGGGTACGCTGATCGTCGGCTGGCGGCCGTTGCTGACGATCGTTGAGGAAACCCGCGTGTCGGCGGGTATACATAGCGACGTTGCGTAGCATGAGTGGCTGGAGGATCCCACCCTATGCCCGTCCTGAAGAGCCTCGAGAGCAAGATCGCCGGCGTCGTCGAAGGCACCTTCAGTCGTGTCTTTCGGTCAGAGGTGCGCCCGGTCGAGATCGCGCGCAAACTCGCGCGAGAGATGGAGGAGCACCAATACGGCACGCTTTCGCGCACGTACGTCCCGAATGAGTACCGCGTCTACCTGTCATCGCGCGACCGCGAGCGCTTCCAGACGTATGAGGACGCGCTTGCCGACGAGCTCGCGGGCTACCTGCTCGAGCACGCCCGGCGCGAGCGCTTCGCGCTGCTGTCTCGCCCGGTGATCACGTTCGAGACCGACGAGCGGCTCGGTCTCGGCGAATTCGGCATCGAGACGAGCGTCGTGCAGCCGGAGGAGCAGATCATCCCCACGGGTGCGCGCGAGCCGGAGCCCGAGCCCTCCTCGGGGCGGACGATGGTCTTCAGCTCCGCGCAGCGCCTGTCAGAGCCACTCGAGGAGAGCGCGAGCGTGCGCCAGCAGCGGGCGGTGCTGATCTACGGGGGCCGCCGCCTCGTCGTCGGACCCCGCGGTGTCACGCTCGGCCGCAGCCGGGAGTGCGACATCGTCGTCGAAGACGCCAACGTCTCCCGGCGCCACGCCGAGGTGCGTCCCCGCGGCGGCGCATGGGTTGTGTCCGACCTTGACTCCACCAACGGCACGCGCCTTAACGGGCGCCCGATCCATACTGCAGAGGTCGTCCGCCCGGGCGACGAGATCGAGCTCGGAGCCTCCGTGCTCACGTTCGAGCTCGAGTAAACGACCCCCGATCACGATGCTCCAGCCCGTCTCAGTCGGACTCAAGTTCGGCTTCCTCATCGTTCTCTACCTGTTCCTGCTGTGGGTCGCGGCGAGCTCGCTGTTCGACCTGCGGCGTGGTGTCGGCGGGCGGCGCGGCGGCGTGGTCGCGGCCGACGCGACGAGCATCTACCAGACTGCCGATCCGCTCGCAGCGCTCGACGATGAGTTCGAGCCGCGGCTGGTCGTCGAGCACGCCGATGGGCACGAGTCCGGAGTCGCATACGATCTGGCGGAGCCAGTCACGCTTGGGCGCGGCGAGGTCGAGATCAAGTTGGGCGATCCGTTCGCGTCCTCTCGCCACGCCAAGATCACGCGTCAAGGACGGACGCTCGTGATCGAGGATCTCGGCTCCACGAACGGCACCTACCTGAACGGGGAGCCGCTCAACGGACCGCAGCCCCTTCACGACGGCGACCGTATCCAGATCGGCGACTCCGAGTTCTCCTACTTCCAGTAACAGTCACCAGCAGCAGATGCTCATAGCCGCAGAAACAATCGTGCGCACCGACACAGGCCGCCAGCGTCGGGGAAACGAGGACTCAAGCTACGCAAAGCCGCCGGTGTTCGTGCTCGCCGACGGCATGGGCGGCGCCCAATCGGGCGAGGTCGCGTCGCAGATGGTCGTCGACGCGTTCGCCGATGGCCTGCCCGACGACGGCACGCCGGAGGAGCGGCTCTCGGTCGTCGTCCAGCGTGCGAACCGTGAGATCCACGAGCGCTCGCAGACCGAGATCGAGAACGCCGGCATGGGTACGACCGTCACGGCTGCGTACCTCGAGGCCGACGCCGTGGCGATCGCGCACGTCGGCGACAGTCGCGCCTATCTGCTGCGCGACGGCGAGCTCTCGCGCCTGACCGAGGACCACTCGCTCGTAGAGGAACTGCTGCGCGGCGGCAAGCTGACGGAGGAGGAGGCGTTCGAGCATCCGCAGCGCTCGGTGATCACACGCGCGCTCGGTGTCGAGCCGATCGTCGAGATCGACACCTGGACCTACCCACTGCGTCCCGGCGATGTGGTGCTGCTGTGCAGCGACGGCCTGACGGACATGCTGCCCGAGCCCCAGATCCAGCAGACGCTCTCCGATGTCACCGACCTATCGGCTGCAGCAGACCGGCTGATCTCCGAGGCCAACGACGCCGGCGGCCGCGACAACATCACCGTTGTCCTGTTCCGGGTCGGCGTCGCGAGCGACCATGCTGCGGAGACGGATCAGCCGACGGTGATCACGTCGGGTGCCGACGCTCCGGCCAGACTGCACCTCGGTGACAGCGGTGGCAGGACCCCCGCGCTGCCGCCCGAGGCGCCCAGGCGGGCTCGACTGGCCCGTGTCCAGGGCCTCAAGCCGCACATGCCCGCCGGGTTCGTGCAGCCCGCCAAGCATGAGCGCCACTTCGGCTTCCTTGGCAAGACGGTGGCGGGGCTCACAGCACTGCTGTTCGTGCTTTGCCTGATCGGCGGCGGCGGCTACCTCGCCAGCCGGCAGCTCTACTTCCTCGGCACCAACGGCCAGGGCACGGTCGTCGTGTACCGCGGCTTCCCGTACGTCCTGCCGTTTGGGATTCCGATGTATGAGACCTTCTACGTGTCCGGCGTGCCGGCCTCGACGATCCCGGCCGCCCGGCGCGGCGCGGTGCTCAACCACGCGATGCGCGACCAGACCGACGCGACCAGCCTGGTCAACTCGCTAGAGCTCGGCACGATCCAGAAATGAAGGCGCGCAATCGGGAGCTGCTCGGCCTGATCCCCGCGTCGCTGCTGATCTCGGCGGGGTTCGCGGCGGTGTTCATCCAGCGCTCGAACGAGCTCTCGTCGGTCTCGCTGATATTCGGGGCGGTGTTTCTCGGACTGTGCGTGGCCGGGCACATCTTCATCCGCGTCACGCTGCCGCACGCCGACCCGTTCATGTTTCCGCTGGTCGCGGTGCTCGCCTGCTTCGGCCTGGTGATGGTCTACCGAATCTACGGTGAGACGTTCGCGCGTCAGCAGGCGCAGTGGTTCGTCCTCGGGCTGGTGCTGTTCGCCGGGACGATCATCGTCTTCCGGGACTACCGCAAGCTCGAGAACTACCGCTATCTGATCGTGATCGGCTCGCTGTTTCTGCTGATCCTCCCGCGTGTCCCAGGGATCTCGGATCCGGTCAACGGCGCGTACCTCGAGATTCACCTGGGTCCCGTGGTCTTTCAGCCGACCGAGTTCGCGAAGATCGGCCTGGTCATCTTCCTTGGCAGCTACCTGCGTGACCACCGCCAGGCGCTCGCATCAGGGCGCAAGATCCTCGGCTATCGGGTGCCGCCGCTCAAGCACCTCGGACCGCTGCTGCTGCTGTGGGGTGCGGCGATGGTGCTGCTGATCCTGCTCCATGACATCGGCTCGTCGCTGATGTTCTACGGCGGTCTGCTCGCGATCGTCTACGTGGCAACCGACAGGATCTCGTTCGTGCTGGTCGGCGTGGTCGCGTTCTGCCTGGGTGCCTGGTACCTCGGCACGCACATCCCGCACATCGACTCGCGCGTGCAGGCGTGGCTGCACCCCTTCAATCCAACGCTCTACGGTGAGCCAGGCGGTAGCTTCCAGATCGCCAACGGGCAGTTCGCGATGGCCGCCGGCGGGCTGTTCGGACAGGGTTTCGGACAGGCGGTGCTCACGATCCCGGGCACGCACTATCCCCAGATACCGGCGCCTGGCACCGACATGATCTACGCCGTCATCACCGATGAGCTCGGCCTGTTCGGCTCGACGGCGCTGCTGATCGCGTACCTGATGCTCTGCGCGCGCGGCTTCAAGGCCGCGATCCTGTCGCGCGATTCGTTCTCGAAGCTGCTCGCCACCGGGCTTTCCGCGATCCTCGCGATCCAGGTGTTCGTGATCGTCGGCGGGGTCACCCGGGTGATCCCGTTCACCGGCGTGACGTTGCCTTTCGTCTCCTACGGCGGCTCCTCGATCCTGGCTAACTTCGTGCTGGTCGCGCTGCTGCTGATGGTCTCCGATCGGGCCCGCAGGCCCCAATATGTCCCATGAACCGATCGATCATTCGCCTGTTCGGCGTCGTGATTCTGTTGTTCGCGATCCTGATCGCATGGACCTCACGCTGGACCGTGTTCAGCGCCACCGCGCTGCAGAACGACTCGCTCAACAGGCTCAATTTCTACGCGACCGAAAAGATCAAGCGAGGCCGCATCCTCGCGGACAACGGCACGGTGCTGGCGGAGTCGGTCCGCGCCGGCGGCGGCACTTGGAGCCGCAAGTACCCGCTCGGGACGCTGTTCGCGCAGACGGTCGGGTACAACGTTTTGAGCCAGGGCCAACACGCCGGCCTCGAGTGGTCGTATGCGCCGCAGCTGCAGGGCAAGCAGAACTCACTGACCAGCGTGTTCGGCTCTTTCAACGGCGGCCCGACCATCGGCAATGACGTGCACACGACCCTCAACCCAAAGGCCCAAGAGCTGGCGCGGACGCTGCTGCGTGGCCGTGTCGGATCGGTCGTCGCGATCGTGCCGCAGACTGGCGCTGTGAAGGTCATGTACTCGAACCCGACCTACAACGACAACGATCCCGGAGCCTGTGGGAAGACGCCGGGCTGCAGTCAGGTCAACTATGCGACCCAGGCCGAGCTGCCACCCGGCTCGACGTTCAAGCTCGTTACGACCACCGCGGCGCTCGACAGCGGCAAGTACACGCCGAATTCGACCTTCAATGGCGATTCCCCGGTCACGATCTCCGGGCACTCCCTCGAGAACGACAGCAATTACAGCTACGGCCAGGTCACGCTGACCAAGGCGCTCACGGACTCGATCAACACCGTCTATGCGCCGCTCGGCCTGAAGCTCGGCGGGAGCCTCATGCAGGAGTACATGCAGCGCTTCGGCTTCTACTCCGTACCTCCGCTCGATTATCCGGCGAACCAGATGATCGAAAGCGGAGAGCGGTTCTATCCGGGCGCGTGCGGAGGGAACAAGAAGATCGAGCTGCTGCCCGTCACAAACTCGTGCGTGGACCTCGGCCGCACCGCCATCGGCCAGGCGAATCTGACGGTCACACCGCTGCAGATGGCGATGGTCGTCTCCGCGATCGCGAACGACGGCAAGCTGATGGAGCCGCGGCTGGCGAGCTCGGTGGTCAACAATGACGGTCAAGTGGTCCAAACCGTCTCACCGCAGGAATACGACCAGGTGATGAAGTCCTCCGTCGCCAACGAGCTCAAGCAGATGATGCGCAAAGTCGTCGAGGAGGGGACGGGCGAGACCGCCAACCTGGAGGGACTTAACATCGCGGGCAAGACCGGCACCGCTTCCACGTACACCAAGGACGGGGTGCCGTACGACGACGCCTGGTTCGTCGGCTTCCCGCTCGACGACCCGAAGATCGCCGTCGCGGTCGAGCTCACGGACATTCCCAACGGCTACGGCGGCACCTACGCCGCCCCGATCGCCGCACAAGTGATAAAGACTCTTCTAGCGGAGAATCAATGAGCGAGTTCGAAGCCGGGACCATCATCGACGGGCGCTACAAGGTGCTTCACCGGCTGGGAGCCGGTGGCATGGCTGACGTCTACCTGGCCCAGGACGAGCAGCTCGACCGCGAGATAGCTCTCAAGCTGCTGCATCGGCGCTTCGCCGAGGACGCGGCGTTCGTCGAGCGCTTCCGTCGCGAGGCCAAGGCGGCGGCATCGCTGCAGCACCCCAATGTCGTCAGCGTCTTCGACCGCGGCACCTTCGACGGGACGTACTACATCGCGATGGAGTACCTCGAGGGTCGCACGCTCAAGCGGCTGATCCGCGAGGACGCGCCGCTTGAGGTGAACCGCGCGATCGACCTGACGATCCAGATCCTCAAGGCGGCGCGGTTCGCCCACCGCCGCGGTGTGATCCACCGCGACCTGAAGCCGCACAACGTGATCGTCGATGACAACGATCACGTCAAGGTCACGGACTTCGGGATCGCTCGCGCAGGTGCGTCGGACATGACCGAGACCGGCTCGATCATGGGTACCGCCCAGTATCTGTCGCCCGAGCAGGCCCAGGGTCACGCGGTCAGCGCGCCTTCAGACCTCTACTCGGTCGCGATCGTGCTCTACGAGATGCTGACCGGCCGGGTGCCGTTCGACGGCGAGTCGCCCGTGTCGATCGCGCTCAAGCAGGTGTCCGAGGCGCCAATCCCGCCGAGCCAGTTCAACCCGGCGATCCCGTCGGCGCTCGAGCAGGTCGTGCTGTGGGCGCTCAACAAGGACCCGGCCGACCGACCCGCTGACGCGGACCAGTTCATCCTTGCGCTCGAGCAGGTGCGTGAGGCGCTGGCGGCACCGGCCGGAGAGATCACAGCGAGCATGCGCGCGCTCGCCGGCGGCGCGGTGGTGCCGGTGCGCGACTACACGCAGACGGGCGTGGTACCCGCGTCCGAAGCCGCCGGCGCCTACGGCGGCTCGGCCGGCTTGGCCTTCAACGGGGACCGGCTCGACCGCTACGACGACGATGATCGCCACGATCGCCGCAAGCCACCGATCTGGCCGTGGATCGTGGCGTTGATCGTGCTGCTGCTGATCGGCGGCGGTGTCGCCGCCTACGTGCTGACGCGGCCGAAGAAGGCGTTGATGCCGACCGTCGTCAACCTGGCGCTGTCGACCGCGCAGCAGCGTGTGGAGGCTGCCGGTTTCACCCCCAACGTGATCTACGAGACCTCCAAGTACCCGAACAACATCGTCATCTACCAGAGCCCGCTGGGCGACGCGCGCGTGAAGCAGGGTTCGACCGTGACGCTGACCGTGTCCACCGGCCCGGGCAACACCACCGTGCCGACCGTCGTGCAGCTGCCAGAGGCACAGGCGGAGGCGCAGCTCAAAGCCGCCCACCTGAAGATCTCGCGGGTGATAATGGAGACCTCGACCAGCGTCACGCAGGGCGACGCGACACGCACGGATCCGGCCGGCGGCGCCAGCCTGGCGCAGGGCGCCAGCGTGATCCTCTATGTCAGCTCGGGGCTGGCCGTGCCCGACGTCGTCGGCGACAACATCGGCGACGCCCAGAACGCCCTCAGCCAGTTCAGGCTCACGATCACGAAGCAGACGACCACCACCGCCGACCCTGGCACGGTGCTCAGCCAGTCGCCGAACTCGGGCCAGCCGGTGCCGGCCAACGGCACGGTGACGCTCACAGTTGCGGAGGCGCCGACCACCGTGAAGGTCCCGCGCGTCGTCGGCGAGACGCCTTCGGCCGCCGCCGCGACGCTCAACTCGCTCGGTCTAAACGTGAACCAGGTGCAGACGACCGTGCATAACCTCGGCAACGTCGGGCTCGTCCTCAAGCAGTTCCCGACGTCAACCAGCGTGGTCAAGAAGGGCACCAGCGTGACGATCACGGTCGGCCAGGCGGCGTCGACGAGTTCCGGGGGCTCGAGCGGCGGCGTGACCAGCAACCCGACGACCACACCCGCAACTCAGAGCACGACGACGGCTACGACCACGGTTCCGCCGACCACACCTTGAGCGGCTCACAGCGGATTGCGGTGCTCGGCGGCGGCCGGTCGTCGGAGCACGAGGTTTCGCTTGCCTCGGCGGCGTCGGTCGCCGCGGGACTGCGTGAGACCGGTCATCGGGTGCTGGAGGTCGAGGTCGGGCGCGACGGCGTGTGGCGGGCCGACGGTGCCGAACTGGCGCTGACGCCGGGAAGGGGCGTACCCGGGATTGACCTCGTCTTCCCGGTGTTGCATGGACCGTTCGGCGAGGACGGCACCGTGCAGGGCCTGCTCGAGCTGCTCGACGTGCCCTACGTTGGCGCTGGCGTGCTTGCCAGCGCCGTCTGCATGGACAAGGTCGTCTTCAAGGAGCTGATGGCTGGAGCCGGGATTCCCCAGGTCGGGTATCGGGCGGTCGCAGTGCGTGATTGGGAGAGCGATCGAGACGCTGTGGTGCGCGGATTGGCGGAGCTGGCGTTACCGGTCTTCGTAAAGCCGGCGCGGCTCGGGTCGTCGGTCGGGATCGCCCGCGTGTCGGCCGCGGAGGAGTTGCACCCGGCGCTTGTGGACGCCTTCACGCACGACCCTCTGGTGATCGTCGAGGCAGCTGCTGGCGGCATCGAGGTGGAGTGCTCGGTGCTTGGCAACGACGAGCCGATAGCTTCCGTGCCCGGCGAGATCCTGCTGGCCGGCGGTGAGTCCGCCTGGTACGACTATGAGGCCAAGTACACGCCCGGTGGCATGGAGCTGATCGTCCCTGCCCGTATCTCCGACAGTGCGTGCGAGCGCGTGCGGGCGCTCGCCGTCGAGGCGTTTGTGCGCGCCGGTTGCACGGGCCTCGCAAGGGCTGACTTCTTCGTGGATGGCGAGAGAGTGCTCGTCAACGAGCTCAACACAATGCCTGGGTTCACGCAGACGAGTGTCTATGCCGCCCTGTTCGCAGCGTCGGGGATCCCGTATCCGGAGCTGCTCGACCAACTCGTAGGACTCGCGCTCGAGCGCCACGGACGCGAGCGCTCCCACGCGTTCTGAGTTTCGCCGCAACTCGGGCGCGGGTAAGTGGTTATTACCTTGTAAACGGATCGCTGTTTGTCGGCCGGCCGGGCCGAGGACATCGGGGCACGGCGCAGCTGGGCACCTGGCTTACACAGGTGAGGAGGCTACATGTCAGATATAGAGTCACTGCGGGGCGGCGGTGACGGCGCGTCGCACCGTCGTTCGCCATCACTATTCAAGGCTGCGGGACTGGGTGTGCTCGCTCCCGTCATTGCCGCGTTTGCATTCGGCGCACTTGCGCCCGCCGCAGCGCAGGCGGCGACCACGGGGACGATCAACGGCTCGTTCACCGTGCCGAGCGGCACGCACGATCCCCAGGACATCAACGTCCTGCTCGTCGATCGCAACGGTAATGCCATAGCGCCGACCGGCGCGACCATCACCGACACGAGCAGCACTGCGGCTACGTACGTGATCAACAACGTCAATCCGGGGCAGTACTACGTGTACTTCTCCGACAGCACCACCGGTGACAACGTCGCGCCTGACTACTACGGGGACGGCGGCGTCGACAACATCAGCAAGGGTACGGTCGTGACAGTCCCGGCCACTGGCGGCGCTCAGGCGCTGGCCACTGAGACGCTCGCTGCCGGTGCCACGATCAGCGGTACGGTGACCGACGCGAACTCAGCCTCGGAGACGAGCAGTCACGTCGTCGCCGAGCCTGTCAACGCGACGTCCGATCCCGATCCGCAGCTCAACGATGTGCCGGCGACGGTCACGGGCGGCACTTACACGATCACCGGGTTGCCGGCAAACAGCTACACCATCCGCTACCGAGCGGCCGGCACCGCCTTCAATCTCGCCGACATCTACGCCGACGGAACCGGTGTCACCTATGACTACGGCTCCGCGACGCAGTATGTGGTGGGTGCGGGCAGCTCCACCACGGCGAGTTTCAGCGTACCCGCTGTGGGTGGCATCAGCGGCACGGTCGCCGATTCGACTGGCGGAGCTCTGTTCGGTGTCAATGTCGAGATCTATGACGCCGCCGGGACTGTGATCCCGGTGTCTCCAACAACCGCCGTTGACGGCACCTATACGGCAAGTGACGTGCTGCCAGGGAGCTACCAGGTCGAGTTCGAAGGTCTGGCCGCCTCAAATCTTGCGAGCTCGTTCTACGGCGGTAGCACGCTGGCGACGGCCACCAAGGTAACTGTCGCCAGTGGGGTGACCCTCCAGAGCATCAACGGAGTGCTCAGCGCAGCCGCAACCATCGGCGGCACAGTCACCGCCGCACAGGGTGGGGCCGAGATCGGCGGTCTCCAAGTCGAGCTGCTCGACTCGCAGGGCAACGTGGTGACGTCGGCGTTCACCAACGCCAACGGCACCTATACGCTCACCGGTGTCCCCGCCGGCACCTGGTACCTCGAGTTCGTCGGTGGTCGCGCTTACAACGGCCAGTACTACGCAACCGAGTACTACCTCGGCAAGGGAACGCTCGGCGGCGCGACCGCGGTCAAGGTCACTGCTGGTCAGTCCCTCGCCGGCATCAACGAGTCGCTGCTGACAGAGAGCACCACTCTGCCGGGACTTCCGAAGGTGTCCCGGGGCTCGCTCTCCGGCTTGTCGAGTGACAAGGTGGCGCTCAAGTTCAAGCTCGCCGCCGGATCAGGCCCAGCCGGGTACCTGAGGTCGTTCTCGATCAAGCTGCCGAAGAACGTCAGCTGGAACAAAGCTGCGTTGAAGAAGGACATCGTCATCGCGCACGACGCGTACACCTACGCGATCAAGAGCGGTCGCCTTGTGATCACATTCGCGACCGGCAAGAAGACCGTGTCCTTCCAGATCAAGGCCGGCGGTATCAAGGTCAGCAAGGGCATCGAGACCCGGGCCAAGGCGCGCAAGATCAAGTCCGAGGCCATCGACGTGTCCGCAACGGATACGACGGGCAAGGCGACCTCGCTCTCGTTCACGGTCAAGAACCCGCACTGAGCGCGTTCTCTACTGACCAGCGTTGAAAACGGGGCGGGCCTTCGGGCCCGCCCCGCTTCGTCTTGTCGGCTCTACTTGTAGAGCCGGATCTCGTTGATCGAGACCTGTTGTCCGCCTGGTGGGAGCGCCGTGATCCACACCAGGTAGTAGCGGTAGCTGTGCTTGCCGGCGAGCGTGAAGGGCTGGTTCCCGGCGACGTCCTTGGCGCTTCCGATCGGCGTCCAGTTGCTGGCCGTGAAGCTGCTCGCGTTGGGGTGTGAGTTGGTCGCGTAGATGGTGGCGTTCCAACCGTGCGTAGCCGTGTCAACAACCAGCTTTGTCGCGGTTGTCGCGCTCGCGGGCGACACGTAGATCCCGACTCCCGCCTTATTGAGCGAGCCGTCGTAGTAGGTCTCGGTTGTCCAGGCGGTGTTGAGCCTGCCGTCGACCGCGTACTGCTCCTCGTTGTTGTTCTGGGTCTTACTGCCGGAGGCGTCCGGGTTGTAGGCAAAGGCGTGGCTGAGCGCGACTGGCCCTCCCACCACCGTCCCGCCCTTCGAGCCGTGTCCGTGGCCGGGATGTGTCCGCAGTGCCAAAACGACGATCGCGGCGGCCACGATCGCGGCCGCGATCAAGCCGAGCGCTGCCGCTCGGCCACGGCGGCGGATGCTGAATGGGACCTGCTTCCGGGTTTCGGGCGGCAGCGTCCGCAGCACCTCTGTGACCTCGCCATCGACTGACCCGGCTCGCGTCGTCTCGAGCGCCAACACCTTTTCGAGGTCAGCGATCATCTCGGCGTCGTCCTCGTAGCGCTCGGAGAGGTCCTTGGCGGTGGCGGTCTCGACAACGGCAGCCAGAGTCGCCGACACTTCCGGCCGCAGCCGCCGCACGTCCGGGATCTCCTCGCGCACGTGCTTCATCGCGACCACAACCTGGTTGTCGCCGCTGTACGGCAACTCGCCCGTCAGCATCTCGTACAGCGCGACGCCGAGGGAGTAGAGGTCGGACTGGCCGGTGACGTATTGGCCCAGTGCCTGCTCAGGAGAGACGTAGTCAGTTGTGCCGAGGACGCGGCCGTCGGCGGTCAGCCCTTCCTCCTCGAGTGTCCGCGCGATCCCGAAGTCGGTCACCTTGGCGGTGCCCTCGTGATCGATCAGCACGTTCTGCGGCTTCACGTCACGGTGCACCACGTGGTGGGCGTGAGCCGCGCCGAGTGCGCGCGCGATCTCGATTGAGTAAGCGACAGCCTCCGGGATCGGCAGCCGACCGAGTCGCCGGATGCGCTCCTTCAGGGTCTCGCCGTCGATGCACTCGAACACGATGTAGGGGCGGCCGTCGTCCTCGCCCGCGTCGATCACGTGCACGATGTTCGGATGCGACAGCCGCGCCACCGCGCGAGCCTCGCGCCGGAAGCGTTCGAGTTGGTCGGAGTCGCTGGCGATCTCGCGGTTCATCAACTTGATCGCAACGAACCGCTCGAGCGTCTCATCGTGGGCGCGGTAGACCGTCGACATTCCACCGGAGCCGATCCGCGACTCCAGTCGATAACGGCCACCCAGTGTGGTTCCGAGCAGGCTGCTCATCTGCTCGTCCTATTGTGAAACAAGTCCGGAGGGTTCAGGCAACGCGGCTGTCAGGCCGCTAAGGGCGGGGGCATTCATCGGTGGGCTACCCAGACTGGGCAGCCGCGACGCTCACAGCTGCGTCAGCTGGTCGCTGCCGGCCGGGGCACGGACGCGCATGTGCGGGAGCTCGATCACCTCGGTGTCAGCGGTGATCGAGCCGATCACCGCTGCCCCCGGGTGAAAGCCGGAGAGCAGGTCGACCGCGGCAGCGGCCTGATCGGCGGGCACCATCGCGACAAACCCGCAGCCCATGTTGAATACCTCCCACATCTCTGCTGCGGAGACCTCGCCGTAGGAGGCGATCAGCTCGAACACCGGCGGCGATGGCAACGGATCGGTGATCGAGTAGCCCACGCCGCTGCCGATCCGGCGCAGGTTCATCAGCCCGCCGCCGGTGATGTGCGCGAGCCCGCGCACATCGATCGAACTGCGGATCAACTCGAGCACCGCCCGCACGTAGATCACGGTCGGCTCGAGCAGCACGTCGGCGACCGACCGGCCGCCGAGCAGCTCCGGCCGGGCGTCGAGCGACAGCTGGCCGTCGTCGAGCAGGGCGCGCCGCGCGAGCGTCAGGCCGTTGGAGTGGAGCCCTGAAGCGGGTAGGCCGATCATGACGTCGCCGGGCCGGACGGTCTTGCCGTCGATGATCGAGTCGAGCTCGACGACTCCGAAGGCCGACCCGACGAGGTCGAATCCGTATGGCGAGGGATGGCCGCGGAGCACCTCGGGCACCTGGCAGACCTCGCCGCCCGGGATCTCGACGCCGGCGTCGGCCGCGCCGACCGCGAGGCCGCGTCCGATCGCCTCGAGCAGCTCCGGCTCGGCCCGCTCGACGGCGATGTAGTCGAGCAGCGCCAGCGGCTGAGCGCCCACGCAGATCAGGTCGTTGACATTCATCGCCACGCAGTCGATCCCGATCGTGTCGAACCGGCCCGTCTGCTCGGCGACGATCACCTTCGAGCCGACGCTGTCGGTGGCCAGCGCGATCCCGACGTTCGGCGCCAGCGCGCCCGGCAACCGCATCACGCTTGCGTAGTGGCCCGGCAGCGGCACCGCCAGGGACTCGCGCCCGGTCTCGATCGTCTTCAGCACGCCGACGATCGCGGCCACGCCCTCGTCGGCTTGGTGGGTATCGACTCCTGCTGCTGCGTACGCGTCGGTCACGTGTCCATTGTGGCTGATAGGTCGAGCTTGCTGATCCCGCGCCGATCCCGTGTACTCATCCGCGCGTGGAACGCCGGTCCCGCACGGGCGGAGTGCCGCCCCCAAAAGTGCTTTTTGCGTTATAGCGGCGCCGTTATAGCGCAAAAAGGCCTTTTGGAAGGTGCCTGCCGAGACGTGCGGAGGTCCTCCCAGCGCGGCCCGCCTTCAGCAGCCGGCTTCAGGACCTTCAGCAGCCGCCTTCAGGATGCAGACACTGGGCGAGCCGGCACCGTACGAGCGTCACGGCGCAGCTGCCGCAGTGCGAGCGAACCCAGCCCGATCCGGTAGGCCGCAAACGGCCACAGGGGGCGGTCGCGCTCGACCAGCGCGATCAGTGGCGTCGATCCCAGCGTCGATGCGAAGGACGCGACCGCGCCGACCGCAAGCAGACCCGCCGAGTCCTCCGGCAGTCCGCGCTGCCAGAGCCGCAGGCACTTCAGGAACGTGGCCCCGCCTATAACCGGCAGTGCCACATGCCGCGACAGCCGCTCCGCGTCGACTCGTGTGAACCGGCGCAGGCGCGCGGCGGTCAGCGTCGCGCCGTTGCGCGAGATGCCCGGAAACAGCGCACAGGCCTGGCCGATCCCCAGCCACAAGCCGTCCAGCGGCGTCGCATCGTCGAACTCACGCTCCTGCGGCTCGCGATCGCCCCACGCCATCGCCGCTGCCCCGGCGATGAGCCCGATCGTGATCGTGCCCGGCTTGCCCAGAAAGCGCTCGATCGGGCGCTCCAGGGCGAACCCGACCGCCACGGGCGGCAGCAGCGAGAGCGCGACGACCGCGACCGAGTCGACGTTCGCCGAGCGCACGGCCTCGATTACCTCTTCGCGCAGCATCACGACCAGCGCCGCCGCCGTCCCGGCGTGCAGCGCCACCTCGAAGGCCTTACGCACCTCCGGGTCGGCAGAGACTCCGTTCCAGCCGAGCATCCATGGCACCAGCTCGATGTGTCCCGACGACGAGATCGGCAGCAGCTCGGCCGGGCCGTGCATCACTCCAAGAGCGAGCGCGCGCCCCAGGCCCCGTCGGCGGCGCGCCATCAGGTCAGACGCCCGCCCGTGAGCGACGGCGCGACTGGACGTAGCGCAGCAACCACCAGGCAAGCCCGACCACGATCAACACAACGACGATGTAGTCGACGATGTCGAGGTGGTTCTTCCATTGCTGCCAGTTCTTGCCGACGGCCTTGCCCACCAACGCCCACGCGGTCATCCACACGATCGACCCGAGCGTTGCCATCGACGCGAACCGCCAGTACGGCATCCTCACGACGCCTGCGGCATAGGGCGGTGCCGAACGGAAGACGGGAATGCAGCGCGAGACCGCGACTGCGGGCGAGCCGAAGCGGTCGAACCAGCCGCGCGCCCGATCGATCTTCGCTTCGTCGATGTGCAGCGGACCCTTGCTTGCCAACACCTCGTGGAGGCCGAAGTAACCGATCGCGTAGGCGATGCTGCCTCCGATCACGTCTCCGAGAACGCCAAAGATGATGATCTCGAGCAGGGTGAAGTGATGGGTGTCGACGTTGAACCCGGCGAACAGCATCGTCAGCTCTGTACCGGGGACGATGACGAGCTGCGACATGGTGACGAGGAGCGTCACGCCTGCCAGCCCGAGATCGTTGACGACGTGTGTGGCGAATGTCACGAGCGAAGCCGTGACCGAAGCATCGATAAGCACGCGCTGAGTGTACGGTTGTCAGCCTGGACTGTCTGTACGTCTAAGGTCGTAACTCATGCCCGTACCTTTGTTTGACACTGATACGCCGCTCGCGCCGCTGCGCTCGACGATCATCGAACGCATCACGGAGGTGATCGAGGGTGGACGCTTCATCCTCGGCCCAGAGGTCAGGGCGTTCGAACAGGAACTGGCCGCGTACGTCGGCGTCGACAACGCGATCGGAGTTGGCAACGGCACCGACGCGATCACGATCGCCGCCCGCGCGCTCGGGGTCGAGCCTGGCGATGAGGTTGTCCTGCCTGCCTTCACCTTCTACGCCACCGCCGAGGCGATCGCCGCGATGGGCGCAACTCCCGTCTTCTGCGACATCGACCGCGACACGCGCAACATCACCGCCGAGACGGTCAGGCCGGCGCTGACGCCGAAGACCAAGGCGATCGTCGCCGTCGACCTGTTCGGGATGCCGGCCGAGATCGAGGCGATCCGCGATGCCTTCGGCCTGCCGGTGATCGAGGACGCGGCCCAGGCGCTCGGCGCCAGCCTCGACGGCATCAAGGCGGGAGCACTCGGCGACATCGCCACCTTCTCCTTCTACCCGTCCAAGAACCTCGGCGCCTTCGGCGACGGAGGCGCAATCACGACCGACGACGAGGAACTGGCAGAGCGTGTCCGCGCATTGCGCTTCCACGGCTCGCGCGACAAGCAGTCCTTTGAGTACATCGGGTACAACTCGCGCCTCGATGAGATCCAGGCGGCGGTCCTGCGGGTGTTGCTGCCGCACATCGACGCATGGTGCGACGGCCGCCGCGCCGGTGCCCAGGCCTACATCGACGCGGGCCTCGGTGACCACCTTGAGCTGGGTGGCGCCCCGCTGGGCGCCACCCCCGCCTGGCACCTTTATGTGGCGACCCACTCCGATGCCGACGCAACGCTGAAGCTGCTCAACGACGCCGGCGTTCAGGCCCGCGGCTACTACCGCGTGCCGCTGCATCGCCAGCCGGCGATGGCCCCCTACGTCGATCGGAACGGGAAGGCGCTCGAGCTGCCTGTCACCGACGAGATCGCGCGCACGAATCTGGCGCTGCCGATCAGCCCGGTGTTCACGCGGGCGCAGGCCGACGAGGTCGTCGCGGCGCTCGCGGCTGCCTGAGCAGCGGCGTGAGAGTCTGGGTCGACCTCACCAACTCGCCGCACGTGCTCGTGCTGGCGCCGGTGATCCGGCGGCTGGAGCAGCAGGGTCACGATGTCCAGGTCACCGCTCGTGACTTCGCCCAGACGCTGCAGCTCTGCGAGCGCCTCGGGATCGGGTATTACGCCATCGGCCACCACCGCGGCGCGTCGCTGACGGACAAGGCTCGCGGACTCGCCGACCGCTCATGGCAGCTCGTGAGGTTCGCCCGCAAGCGCCGCTTCGACGTCGCGTTCGGTCACGGCTCCAATGACATCACGGTGGCCGCGCGGTTACTTGGCATCCCCTGCTCGACGATGTTCGACTACGAGTGGGCGACCGTCCAGCACAACGTCAACTGCCGGCTCGCACAGGGCGTGGTCGTCCCCGACGTGATTCCGGTCGAGCGCTTCGCGCGGTATGGCGCGGTTGACAAGTTGCGCCGCTACCCCGGGCTCAAGGAGGAGTACTACCTGTATGACTTCGAGCCCGACCCGGCCGTCCTCGGTGAGCTGGGGTTGAGCGTCGAGGAGCCGATCGCGGTGGTGCGCACGCCACCGGCGGTCTCCCTCTACCACCGTTTTGAGAACGATCTCTTCGGCCAGGTATTGCAGCGTCTGCGCGGCACCCAGACGGTGGTGCTACCCCGCACCCAGGAGCAGCGCGACGAGCTCGCAAAGGCGGGAGGCTTTCTGGTTCCTGAGCGCGCGATCGACGCCCAGTCGCTGATCGCCTACGCCGACCTCGTAGTGTCGGCGGGAGGCACGATGAACCGCGAGGCCGTGGCGCTCGGCACCCCCGTCTTCACGGTCTTCGAGGGGCGCCTCGGCGCCGTCGACGAGCGTCTGATTGCCGAGGGTCGCCTGCGCAAGCTCTCGAATGCCGATGAGGTCGTGCTCACCAAGCGCACGGACGCTCACCCGGGACTTCAGCGGATCCGCCGCAACCCGCGGCTGCTGGTCGAGTTGCTCACCGCCCCGGCGAAGACCGCCTGAGTGTGCTTTTTGCAACGAAATTCGCTTAAGCGGATTTAGAACTTTGCCTAATAGAATCCGCCGCGATGCGCCGACGGGTTCCCTCGGCGGCCTTGCCCGTCCATCGACACTCGCTGTTGCAGTTCGTCGTCGATGGATTGCTGGTCGCCTTTGCCTATCTCCTCGCCTTCTGGCTCCGCTTCGACGGCCAGCCACACGGCAAGTACTTCACGCTGATGACCCACACCGTCTGGTGGGTCGTGCCGCTGTCGCTGGCGGTGCTGGCCGGCTTCGGCGTGTACGAGCGGCTCTGGACCTACGTCGGCCAGCGCGACTTCGAGCAGGTCGGCAAGGGTGTCGTGGTCAGCTCGCTGCTCGTCGTCGGCGTGATCGCGATCTTGCATCCGGTCACGGCGCCCGGGCATCATTTCCGCACCGGCGTGGCGCTACCGGCGAGCGTTGCGGTCCTGTTCCTGCTGCTGATGTTCGCGGTGCTCTCCGGCGTGCGCTTCATCGCGCACCTGATCACTGAGGGCCGGGTCCGCAACCTCCGGGTCGCCAAGGGCACGCGTGACGTGCTGATCGTCGGTGCCGGCGAGGGCGGCCGGCTCGTCGTGCGCGAGCTGATGCGCAACCCCGCGCTGCGGATGCGGCCGGTCGGCTTCATCGACGATGACCCGCGCAAGCGGCGCCTCAAGGACGAGTACGGACTGCGGGTGCTGGGCACGACCCGCCAGGACGACCTCGAGCGCGTGCTCGACGAGCTCGAGCCCGACGAGGTGGTCATCGCGATCCCGTCGGCGCCAGGCACCGTGCGCGCCGCCGTCGTGAGCGCCTGCCGCCGCCGCGGCATCCCCGTGCGCACGATGCCGACCGTGTTCGAGATGCTGCAGGACGGCAGTGGCCAGCTCCGTGTCACCCGCCAGCTGCGCGAGGTCCGCGTCGAGGACATCCTCGGACGGGAGCCCGTGCACATGGAGCTTGAGCGGGTCGGCGCTTACCTCAGCGGCAAGGTCGTGATGGTGACCGGCGCCGGCGGCTCGATCGGGTCGGAGCTCTGCCGCCAGATCGCGCGGGTAGGGCCTCGCAAGCTGGTGCTGGTCGACCACGCCGAGGACAACCTCTTCGAGATCGCGCGCGAGCTCACCGAGGAGCGCCACGTGAACGTGACCGTCCCGGTGCTGGCCGACTGCAAAGAGGACGAGCGCATGCGCGAGGTCTTGTCCGAGCATCGCCCAGCGGTCATCTTCCACGCGGCCGCGTACAAGCACGTCGCGATGATGGAGATCAACCCCGTTGAGGCGGTGCGAAACAACTCGCTTGCGACGCTGCTGATGGCGCGTACGGCCGGCGAGTTCGGCGTCGAGACGTTCGTGCTGATCTCGACCGACAAGGCCGTCAAGCCGGCGACGGTGATGGGCGCCTCCAAGGCGCTGGCCGAATGGGCGGTGGAGGCACAGGCCGCCAAATACCCGAACACGCGCTACGCGACCGTGCGCTTCGGCAACGTGCTCGGCTCGTCCGGATCGGTCGTGCCGATCTTCCGGCGTCAGATCGCCGCGGGCGGTCCGGTGACCGTGACCGATGAGCGCATGACCCGCTACTTCATGACGATCCCGGAGGCCGTCCAGCTCGTGATCCGCGCTGGCTCGGTGACCGAACGCAGCGGCGAAGTGTTCGTGTTGGAGATGGGCGAGCCGATCAAGATCGTCGACCTGGCCGAGACGATGATCCGCCTGTCAGGGCTGGAGCCAGGGCGTGACATCGCGATCGAGATCGTTGGCGCCCGTGCTGGCGAGAAGTTCCACGAGGTGCTCTTCAACCCTTACGAGCGGGCGCAGCCGACACCGGCGCAGAAGATCATCCGGGCCGAGCGCAATCCTCTGGACCCGGTCTGGGTGAAAGAGACTTTCGACCACATAAATCTGCTTGTGCTGGAAGGCGACGCAGCTGCGCTCGCCGAGCACGTCTCGAAGCTCGACGCACGACGCGCCGTCGGCAGCGGAACTGCCGGGGCCCGGACCGCGTCGTAGACTCGGGCGCTTCACATGGTCACCATCCCGTTCGCTCTCTCGGTCCATAAGTTCGTCAACTCCGTCGGAGCTGACGTCGGCTTCGCGTCGATCATCGCCGTCGCGATCCTGATCCTTCTCTACTTCGCCCACGCGCGGGAGACCGCCACGCTGCGCGACCGGCTCGACGAGGCGCATACGCGGATCGGCGGACTCGAGGCGCGGATCGGTCAGCTGATGCACGCCCAGGCAGCCGCGCAGCGCGGCCGACCCGGCCAGGTCGCGCCCGCCCCCATTACGCCCGCACCTGTGCGCCCGATGGGCAGCGCGATCGCCTCCGTACGGCGCGTGCCGACTCCGGCGACCGCCGCCCTCACCGCCGTTGGCACGCCTGCCGTAGCCGGCGCGGCTCGTGCGGGATCCGCGACACCGGCGGCGCCCGTCGGCATGGCGGCACCCGCGCTCGCCTCGGCCACCAAGCTGATCCCCGACCCGGCGGCGCGGCCGGCGCCCGCGCCCGCGGGCGCACCGGACGACACGGTGTTCGTGCCGGCGGCAACGGCGGCGGCGGCCAAGGCGGCGGCCAAGGCCACCAACGGCAAGGCCGCCGAGACGGCACCGCTGACCGGTGCCACGCAGGCGATTCCCGCCGTAGCTACCGCCTCCGCACGCACCCCCAGTGCCAGCCCCCGGGGCGGCGGCGCGCCGCCACCACGCGTGCAGATTGGCGCCGAGCCAGCGACGGCCGGGGCGAGCGCGCGCCGGACTGCGACGACGCCGCGGCCGACGCCGATCCTCCCATCCGCCCACGAGCCCGGACGCCGCCGCTTTGCCGGCCGCATGCTGCCGCTGGTGATCGGTGGAATCGCCGCTGCCGTGATCGTCGTCGGACTCGTCGTGATCATCAATACCGGCGGTTCGACGACCGGCAACGTCTCGCACAACAACACCACTGCCAAAACGGGCGCGAACCTTGCACACCAGCATCAAGCGCCCGTCCCCTTCAAGGCGTCGAAGTTCACGGTGGCCGTTCTGAATGGCACGGCCGTCTCGAACCTCGCAGCCGACGTCGGCACGAAGCTCGCCGGCGCGGGGTATAAGAAGGGCAACGCCACCAACGCTGCTTCCCAGACCCAGGCGCTCACGGTCGTCTACTACATGCCCGGGTCAGGCGCAAAGGCCAACCGAATCGCAGCCCAGCACGTCGCCGAAACGCTGAGCCTCGGCGCGACGCGCGTGCACCAGGCCACACAGGGTTCGATCCAGAGCTGTTCGGTCAGTGCCGCCGGGACGCCGCTCAACTCCTGCGACGCCGACGTGATCGTCTCGGTGGGCGCGGACCGCGCGAGCCTCGCCTCCAGCGCGTCCTCGGGCTGAACCGGACTGGCACACGATGGACGAGGCGCTCGCCGGCAACACCGGCCTGCTGCTCGCGCGCCACGGGCAGACCGATGACAACCTGGAGCCGCTGCGAGCCCAGGGCTTCCGCGACACGCCGCTGAACCGGGTCGGGATCGAGCAGGCGCACGCACTCGCGGAGCGCGTTGGCTCCGAGTTCGACGTCGGTTCCCTGTGGAGCTCCGATCTCACGCGCGCCGCGACGACCGCGCGAATCGTCGGTGAGCGCATTGGCCTCGAGCCGCGGCTGGATGCGCGTCTGCGGGAGGGAAACCGCGGCGACTGGGAGGGGCGTCGGTTCGTCGATATCGCTCGCGAGGAGCCAGAGGCCTACGCGGCTTGGATGCGGGCAGGCGCTGACTTCCGGTTCCCGGGCGGTGAGTCGCTGCAGGAGCAATCCGATCGGGTCTGGGAGGCGCTCGAGCAGATCCGCGAGACCGGGCCGCTGCTGGCGCTCGTCGTCTGTCATGGCGGCTGCATCCGCGCGGTTCTGTGCCGCTCGGATCCTCGCGGGCTCGATGCCTTTCATGAGTACGAAGTGCCAAACACGGGCGTGGTTGCGCTGTGAACCTCAAGCGGCTGCCGGCATTCGCGTTCGGCCTCCTGGCAGCAGCCACCGTCGCGGGTTTCTTCCTGACCGCGGCGCTGAAGAGCTCAGCGCCCCTGGTATGGGACACGCCGAGGCCGACGCCCGGCGCGATTGATCCGGTGCATGGCCGCGCCAGCTCCTGCGTCTCGAGCTCGAAGCAACTGCTGAACTACCGCATGACCACGATTCCGATCGCGGTGAGTCGTGCTGACTTGGTTGGCGTGTACATCGTGAGCGCCCGCAATGCAGCGGGGTCTCCAGTGGCGACGATTTCGTCGGGCACGCCGATGGCCAAGAGCGTGCTCGGCACTTCCATTTGGCACCCGGTGACGTTCACATGGAACGGCCGTCTCGACGACGGCCAGGTCGCGCCCGACGGTATCTACTACTTCAAGGTGCTGCTTGAGCATCAGGGCCGCTCGATCGCCCTCAGCGCCCCGGTGGAAGCGGTGCGGGTTGACACGAAGCCGCCCCATGCCCGGGTCGTGAGCGTGCGGGTGGTGGGGACCGGCGACAAGAAGAGCACAGCTCCTGCGGTCTTCTCGCCCCCGGAAGGCAAGCTCCGGATCGAGTTCACGCCGGCACCCGCGGGCGCTCCCTACCGCCGGGTCTGGATCGACATCTACCGCACAGATGTCGCCGGCAAGCCGCAGCTCGTCACCAAGCTGCCGGACAAGAATCCCATCGGCCACACGTTCATTTGGAACGGCGAGGTTGCCGGCGAGCCGGCGCCGGCCGGCACCTATCTGGTTGGGATCACCGCCCAGAACCCGGCCTGCGATCAGGCGTCCTGGCCCGTCGTCCTGCCGCCCGCGCCGGACACCACGCCGGGCGCCGGCATGTCGATCCGTTACCTGTCGGTCACGCCGCCCCTCACGCCCACCGTCTCGGGAGCGCGCGCCAGCGTGGCCGTCAACTCGCAGGCCGCCTTCACCTGGACGTTGCATCGATCCGGTACCGCCAAGCAGCTCGCGCACGGCTCCGGTGCGGCCGGCGACACGCACATCGACGTGCCTATGCCGCGCCACCTGGCAGGGCTCTACACACTTGTCGTTCGCTCCGGCACGCAGAGCGCGGCGGTGCCGCTGGTGGCATTCAAGGCTGGGCGCGCGGCGAGCAAGGCGCGGGTGCTCGTGGTGCTGCCGATGCTCACGTGGATGGGCAGCTCGCCCGTGGACGACAGCGGCGACGGCCTGCCCGACACGCTCGGGGCGGGCGACGCCGTGTCGCTCGACCGCCCGCTCGTCGACGGGCCGCCGGCCAGCCTCGGCGATGACGCCGCGCTGCTCAGCTATCTGAACTCCCGGCACCTGACCTATCAGCTCACCACTGACGTGGCGCTGGCTGAAGACGAAGGCCCGTCGCTGGTCGACCGCTGGGGTGTGCTGTTCCCAGACGGTGAGGACTTCCTGCCGATCTCGAGCGACCCGACGGACTCGCTCGTCTCGAGGCTTAACGAGTTCGTGAAGGGAGGCGGTCGCGTGCTCGCGCTCGGCACCGGTACGTTCACGGGCACGAGCAAGATCACCGGCTACCCGACCGACCCGCGTGCCGGCGTCCCCACCAAGACGAAGGCAGACCCGTTCGGTGCGGAGCGGGGCCCGCTGACGCCGACCGGCGACGCGCTGATCACCGAGCTGACCGACGACCTGCATCTGTTCGGCAACGTGATCGCATTCACTGGCTTCAGCCAGTATCAGCCGATCGAGCCGCCCGCCGGCGTCCACGTTTCCGCGGCCGGGATCGCCAACGGCTCGCCCGCGATCGTTGCCTTCCCCGTCGGCGCCGGCACGGTGATCGAGGTCGGGCTGCCCGACTTCGGCACCAGCCTCACAAACGACGTCGACTCCCAGGAGCTGCTGGACAGCGTCTGGCACGTGCTCGCCAAGCGATAGCTTCGCGGGTGCGATGACCGGATACATCAAGCGCCTGCTCGGCGCGCTCGGCGCCTACCAGGTGGCGAGCATCGTCCAAAAGCTGCTGGCGGTCCTGCTGCTGCCGGTCTACACAGGCAAGATCGCGCCTGACGGGTACGGCATCGTCGAGACGCTGGCGACGTTCGTGATCTTCGTCAGCATCGTGATCCGCTTCGGGATCATCGAGTCGTTCCTGCGGTACTACTTCGTGGACAAGGAGCCCGCCGCGCGCGATGCGCTTGTGCGCCGCGCCGTTCTGTTCCTGATCGTGACGACCACGATCGCCTGCGCGATCCTTGCGATCCCGGCGGGGCCGCTCGCCCGGCTGGTGACCAGCGAGCATGTGCCCGGCGCATTCCGCGTCTCGGTGCTCGGCATCTGGTCGTTCACGAACCTCGAACTCGCCCAGGCGGTGTTGCGCGTGGACGAGCGGCTCAAGGCCTACGCGATCGTCGGCACGATCAACGTGGTTGTAACGGTCGCCGCGTCAGTCGTCCTGGTCGTCGGTCTCAGCAAGGGTTACATCGGTCTGCTGATCGCAAACTACGGCACCAGCACGCTCGTGCTGCTCGGGTTGTGGTGGCACCTGCGGGCGCGGCTGCTGCCCAGGGGTGCAGCGGCGGAGAGCTTTCGGATCCTCTTCCGCTTCGGGCTGCCGACCGTCCCCGCGGAGGCTTCGGTCTACGCGCTCAGCGTGCTCGACCGCCAGTACATCATCCACAACCAGGGTCCCGCTGCGGCCGGGCGCTACGCGATCGCGATGAAGGTGGCGGGTGCGATCACCTTCATCGTCACGGCCTTTCAGTACGCGTGGCCACCGCTGGCCTACTCGGTCCATGACGACGCGCAGGCGGCGCGGCTGTACGCGCTGGTCACGACTTATTACGCGCTGATCACCGGCTGGGTCGTGGCCGGGCTCGCGCTCGAGGGGCGCTACATCATCCGCGTGCTCGCTCCGCACGCCGGCTACTACGGCTCCTACCGGGCGATCCCGTGGGTGTCGCTGGGCTGGGCCATGTACGGCCTGTGGGTCGTGCTGCTGGTGATCGCGGGGCGGGCGAAGGTGACGCAGCGCAACTTCCCGGCGGCGCTGATCGGCCTGGTCGTCAACGTCCTGCTGCTGCTCCTGCTCGTGCCCCGCTATGGGATCGCGGGCGGCGGCGTTGCGCTGTGTGGCGCCTATGTGGCGATGCTCACCGTCATGCACCTGCTCGTGCGCCGCGCCTTCCCGGTCACGTTCGAGTGGCGGCGGCTGGCGCAGCTGGTGCTGGTGCTGGGCGGGTTGGCCGTCGCCGGTGATCTGTTGCTTCCGAGCTCCGGGTTCGGCGGCTTCATCGCGCGCGCTGCGGTGTTCGCGGCGATGCCACTGGTGCTGTGGTCGACCGGCTTCATGCATCGCGCTGAGCTCGACCAGGGCCGCGCGGCGCTGCGCCAGCTTCGTGCGCGGATGAGGACCGCATGAGCCGGCCGGCGATCAGCGTGGTGGTGCCGTTCGCGGGGACGCGGGCACAGGCGGAGGGCGTGATGGCGATGCTGACAGGGCTCGGGTCGCGGGCGGACGACGAGCTGATCGTCGCCGACAACAGCGGCACCGTTCCCGCTCTCCCCGTGATCGCCGAAACGCTGCGGACACCTCGGGCCCAGCTTGTCGTCGTACGCGCCCGGGGCGAGGCTTCGGCATCCCATTCGCGCAACGTCGGCGCAGCCGCGGCGAGCAACGACTGGATCCTGTTCCTGGACTCCGACGTGCGCGCGCCGGCGGATCTGCTCGACAAGTTCTTCGCGGAGCCGATCGGGGAACGTGTCGGCGCGATGACCGGTGACATCGCCGGCATCCCCGACACCCGGACGCTCGCGGCCCGGTATGGAACTGCCCGTAACTTCCTCGGCCAGCGCTCGCACGTGATGAATCCATACCGGCCGCGCGCATCCTCAGCCAACCTGCTGGTGCGCCGGGTGGCGTTTCAGCAGATCGACGGCTACACCGAGGGGATCTGGGCGGGCGAGGACACAGACTTCACCTGGCGTCTGCAGGACGCCGGCTGGACGCTGGAGTTCAACGAGCAGGCCGTGGTCCAGCACGCCTATCGGGAGAAGCTCGGTGAGCTCGGCAGGCAGTGGCGCGGGTACGCGGCAGGAGCCCGCTGGCTGTCGGAGCGGTATCCGGACTTCAAGCCGGATCCCGGCTTGAGCCGCGGCCTCCGTCTGGTGCTGAAGCGTGTCGGGATCGGACCGGGCGTCGAGTTTCGGGCGGACGGGCGCGGCGCCGAGTCATCAGCGCGCCTGAGCCGCACCGAGCGCCTGCAGTTCCTGTTCGTACAGTGCTATCTCGCCGTCGAGGAACAGATCGGGCTCCGCATGTCCAACGAGGTCAAACCGCGCTCATGATCCGAGTAGATCTCGTCGATCCGCCGGCGTACTCACCGCCATACGACCACGCGCTCGCCTCGGCGCTGGCGCGACTGGGTGCCTCGGTACGCCTTGTCACCAGCCGGTTCGCGTACGGTGACCCACCGGCGCCCGACGGGTACGTGCGCAAGGAGCGCTTCTACCGCCACGCGGTCGGTCCGGCGAGTTCGCGCCTGCGCGCGCTCAGCAAGCGCGCCGAGCATCCCGTCGACATGTTGCGCTACCGCGGCGCCGCGGCTGACGTCGTCCACTTCGAGTGGCTCACGGTCCCGCGCATCGACCTGCGGCTGCTGCCGCGGCGGCCGACCGTGCTCACGATCCACGACCCGCTCGAGCGCGGGCGGCCACCGCTGCCCGCGAGCGCCTTCAGGGCTGTGGACGCGATCGTCGTCCACAGCGAGTTCGCACGCGAGCAGGTCGTCGCCCAGCACGGCCTCGAGCCGGACCGCGTCCACGTCATCCGCCACGGCGCACTGGGCACGACGCTGGGGGAGTTTGGCCGCAAGGAACGGCAAAACTCCCCCAGCGCGGCCGCGCTACCCCGGGAACTGAGGGATAACGGAAGCCCCGTTGTCCTCAGCTACGGCCTGATCCGCCCCTACAAGGGCATCGAGACCCTGCTGGAGGCCTGGCGCGGCATCGAGGATGCCCAGCTCTGGATCGTCGGCCGGCCGATGGTCGACATTCAGCAGTTCATCGCCGCGGCGCCGCCCAGGACCACGATCGCCCCGCGCTTCGTCATACCCGAGGAGGAGGCCGCGCTGTTCGAGCGTGCCGACCTGGTCGTCCTGCCCTACGAGCGCAGCGAACGCTTCGGCTTCTCCGGCGTGCTCGCGACCGCGCTCGGGTACGGCAAGGCGATCGTGCTGAGCGACGTCGGCGGGTTCGCGGAGGTGTCCGGGCAGGGCGCGGCACGGCTCGTCGCGCCCGGGGACCCGCAGGCGCTGCGGGCCACGCTGACGGAGCTGATCGCCGACGCCGACCAACGCGACCGCCTCGCCGCAGCGGCGGCGAAGGCGGCAGTCGAGGTGTACTCCTGGGACGCGGCAGCCCGTGCGACGCTCGCTCTGTACGAGAAAATCCGCGGCGCATGACAGTTGTCGTGATCGTCTTCTGGGTGGCCGTCGGGCTGCTCGTCTACACGCAGGTCGGCTACGCGCTGCTGCTGGCACTGCTGACGCGCCTGCATCGCCAACAGCGCCCAGCGGCCGGCTGGGAGGGGCAGCTGCCGGCGGTGACCGCGATCATCGCCGCCTACAACGAGCAGGAAGTGATCGCGCTGCGGATCACCAACCTGCGCAGCCTCGACTACCCGCCGGCTCGCGTGCAGGTGATCGTCGCCTCCGACGGATCGAGCGACTCGACCGTCGCGCGTGCCCGCGCGGCGGGTGCCGACCTCGTGCTCGAGCTGCCCCGCGGCGGCAAGATCCGCGCGCAGGATGCCGCTGTCGCGCAGGCCGGCGGCGAGCTGCTCGTCTTCTCCGATGCGAATGCCGTTTGGGAGCGCGACGCGCTGAAGCGCCTGGTCTCCGCGTTCGGCGATGCGCGTGTCGGCTATGCCTGCGGCGACGTCACCTTCCTCGACGCCGGCGGCACCAACCAGGAGGGGCTCTACTGGCGCTACGAGATGTGGATTCGCCGGATGGAGTCGACGCTGAGCTCCGTCACCTCGGGGAACGGCGCGATCTACGCGACTCGCCGTGAGTCCTACCTCAACGTCGACCCGCTGGCCGGCCATGACCTCTCGTTCCCGTTCAACATGGTCAAGCGCGGCTGGCGCGCCGTCTACGTGACCGACGCACGCGCGAGCGAGAAGATGGCCCCCTCGATCGAGGGCGAGTTCACGCGCAAGCGCCGTATGGCGCGCCGCACCTGGCCGACCGTGTTCAGCAGCGGCCTGATGTCACCGCGCGGCTACAGCCCGCTCTACGCGCTGATGATCTTCTCGCACCGGCTCCTGCGCTACCTGGCCCCGTTTCTGCACGTGCTGGCGCTTGCGACCAGCATCGCGCTGATCGGCCACGGGTGGATCTACATCGTCGCCGCCGCGCTGCAGCTGGCACTCCTTGCCGCGGCCGCGCTGGCGCCGCTCGCGCCAGCGCGCGTGCTGCTGGTGGCGAGGTACTACGTCGTCACCAACTGGGCGCTCGCGGCGGGGCTGTGGGACTGGCTGCGCGGCGAGCGCTCGCCGGTCTGGGAGACGGTGGAGGGGACGCGGTGAGAACGACTCATCTCCCCGGTAGTGGCCCGCTGGCCACTACCGGTCCTGACCGCCTCCAGCGGCTATTGGACCTGCTGATCGCGGTGCCCGCTGCGATCGTGACCGCGCCGGTGGTCGCCCTGTTCTGCCTGCTGATCCGGCTGGAGTCGCGTGGCGCAGCGCTCTTCAAGCAGACACGGGCAGGGCTCGACGGCCAGCCGTTCGAGATCTACAAGCTGCGGACGATGGTCAGCGGCGCCGAGCACCTCGGCGCCGGGTTGGCCGTGCTCCAGGGTGATGACCGGATCACGCGCACCGGCGCGTTCCTGCGCCGCTACTCGCTTGACGAGCTCCCGAACCTCTGGAACGTCCTGCGGGGCGAGATGTCGATCGTCGGCCCGCGACCGACGCTGATGGGCCAGGTCGAGCTCTACACGGAGCATCAGCGCGAGCGCCTTCTGGTGCGCCCCGGGATCAGCGGCTGGGCCCAGGTGAACGGACGCGCCTCGCTGCCGTGGTCGGAGCGGATCGAGCTCGACGTCTGGTACGTGGAGCACCGCTCGCTGTGGCTCGACCTGAAGATCTTGGCGTTGACCGTGCGGATGGTGCTCGGCGGCCACGGCCTTTACCACTCCGATGAGAGCGGCGGCGTCGACCTCGGCGAGAAGCACCCGGACGGATAGGATCGCCTTTGTTGCGGGAGACCCACTAGTGCAACCACTGCAACTGTTGATCTTCGGAGCCGGTGGCTTCGGACGTGAGGTCGCGTCCTGGGCCGAGCGGGCCGATTGGCAGGGACGCCACTTCGAGGTGGTTGCCTTCGTCGACGACAACGCCCCTGCCGACGAGCTCAACGGGCGGCCTGTGCTGTCGCTCGAGGTCGCGGCCGAGCGCCATCCGGGCGCGAACGTGCTCGCGACCGTCGGCGACCCGAAGCTGCGCGAGCGGCTGATCGCGAAGGCGGCGGCAGCTGGGCTGGTCGCGACCCCGCCACTGATCCATCCCAACGTCGAATACGACCACGAGTACGTCGAGTTCGGCGAAGGCGTCGTCGTCTGCGCCGGCTCGATCCTGACCGTGAACATCGAGGTTCAGGCCCACGCGCAGATCAACCTCGACTGCACAGTTGGTCACGACGCCGTGATCGGCGCCTATGCGACCCTCTCCCCGGGCGTCCACATCTCCGGCAATGTCACGCTCGAGCCGTACACGTTCTTCGGCACCGGCGCTGTGACTGTCAACGGTTTCCCGGGGCGACCGCTGACGATCGGTGCGGGCGCCGTTGTAGGAGCTGGTGCGGTTGTGACGAAGGACGTCCCCGGTGGCGTGACCGTCACCGGCGTGCCCGCACGTGCGCGCGCGTAACCGAATCGAGAGGCTCAAACGGAGATGGCAAAGCAGCTCAGGCCACTGAACGGCACGGTCGTTGCGATCACCGGCGGGGCCCGTGGAATTGGGCGCGCGACCGCGGCGGCGCTGGTGGCCCAAGGCGCGCGTGTTGCGATCGGCGACCTCGGCGCCGCGCTGACCGCACGCGTCGCCGATGAGCTCGGCGGCGGTGTGATCGGCCTGTCGCTGGACGTCACCAGCCGGGAGAGCTTCAGTGGCTTCCTCGACCAGGTTGAGCGACAGCTCGGACCGCTCGACGTGCTCGTCAACAACGCCGGAATCATGGCGGTGGGCGACTTCGTTTCGCAGCAGGATGCCGTCAGCACGCACGTGCTCGACGTCAATCTTGGCGGCACGATGCTCGGCTCCAAGCTGGCGCTGGAGCGGATGCTGCGGCGCGGCGACGGCCGCATCATCAACCTCGGTGCGCTGCCGGGACGCGTTCTAGGCACGCACGCAAGCAGTTATGCCGCCACCGGCGGCGCGATACGCGCGTTCAGCCGGGCCCTCCGCGCTGAGCTGCAGGGCACCGGCGTCTCCGTGCACGTCGTACTGGCCGGGCCGACGGAGACGGAGATGCTCTCCGGCCTCAAATCGCTGCCGGTGTTCGGGCCGCTCAGTGCCGATGCGGTCGCCGCGGCGGTTGTCAGGGTGCTGCGCGGAGGGCGGCCGGACATCGGCGTCCCAGGCCTGGCGGGTTGGATCATGCGATTGCTGCTCGCGCGGATCGTTCCCGACAAATGGCTGCCGGCCCAGCCGGACGCGCTCGAGCGGGCGACGTATGAGGCGCGGATCGCGCCGCCGGAGCGGGCCGCGGAGGACCCGGCGGCTACCGTAGCCAGCGCGGCCGCGAGCGTCGCTGACGCTGTGCGTTCTGGCGACCTGCACCAGAACACCTGATACCTGATTCGGGTTTCTTGGCCTTTACGAGGCCTTGACGCGACGGTATATGCTGGGCGAACGCCTGACAGATTTTCGGGCACCTTGGAGTTGGCCGCGTCGGGTCCTGCAGCGGGCAGCCGATGGCGGCTGCCTGTGTTATTGGCTATCCTGCGGAAAACCGCGCAGGTGTTGTCTCGTACTTCAGTCCCCTGGCACGCTGCTCTCGGTGGGGCGGCGAGCCGCCGCTAGCGCCGGGGAACAAACCGACTCGAAGGTATTGGAGCACCCGAATGCGAATCCTCTGTCCGACCACCGCCGCACTGGCGGCCGCGTGAGCGTCGCCGCGGGTGCCCTACGGGGCCAGCGGGTGCTGGTCACCGGCGGGTCAGGCTTCATCGGCCGCCGTGCCGTCGCTTCGCTGGCAGCGGCCGGTGCACATGTTCGAGTCGTTGATCTTCAAGCCCATCCGGACCCCGATGTCGACATCGTTCGCGGTGACATCGCCGACCCGGAAGTGATCGAGGCCGCCTTCGACGGCGGCTTCGATGGTGTTGTCCACTTAGCCGCCGTCACCTCCGTCCTGCGTTCCGTGCAGCGGCCCGAGCTCACCTATCAGACCAACGTCGCCGGCACCCATCGCGTGCTCGAGGGTGCCCGCGCAGCCGGTGTCAAGGCGCTCGTCTTCGCATCCACGAACGCGGTCACCGGGCCGATGCTCGACCCGGCGATCACGGAGCGGTCGAGCCTGCGTCCGCTTACCCCCTACGGCGCGACCAAAGCTGCGGGCGAGATGATGATGTCCGCGTACACGGCTGTTTACGGGATCCGTTGCACGGCTCTGCGCCTGACCAACGTTTACGGGCCCGGCATGCAGGCCAAGGACAGCATCGTCGCGCGGCTGATGCGCGCGATCCGCCTGGAGCAGGGCTTCGAGGTCTACGGCGACGGGCTTCAGGTGCGCGACTACGTCCACGTCGCGGACGTAGTCAGCGCGATGTTGATTGCGCTGAGCAACGCCAACTGGTCTGGGCCGATTGTGATCGGCGCCGGCACGTCTCTGTCGGTGCTCGAGGTGATCGACGAGGTCCGGCGCGTGAGCGGCACGGAGCTGACGGTCACGCATGGTCCGGCGCGACCGGGCGAGATGCCGGCAGTGATCGTGGATCCGGCGCGTGCCCACGATGCCGGCTGGTCACCGCAGTTCGACTTCACCACCGGCGTCACAGGCGTCTGGGAGGAGTGGAGGGACCTCGAGATCGAGGGCGCCCTCGCGTTTCACGGCTCGGACGCGCCGCCTGCCGCGGCGTCCGGCAAGCGCTCGGTCAGTCCGCTGCCTGTTGCGGCCGCCAAGCGCGCTGCGCAGCGAGGCGGCCCGCGCCGCTAATTCCGGCGCGCGTCAGCTCGCGAGGGCTTCGCGGCGAAAGACCCAGCGGTCGTAGGCGAGAAACTTCGCGACGAACAGCAGGCCCTGGACCACTACGTAGGCGAGCGTGACCAGCCCCACGCGCAGCGCGTGATGATGTGCGAAGTGCTGCCGGACGAGCGCGTCCGTCCAACCGGTGCCGGCCGAGGAGGCGATCAGCGAGATCACCGAGATCATGGTGTAGCCGACGACCTCGCGCGCGATATCCATATCGCCGGTGCGCTCCCAGGCCCAGCGGCGGTTGAGGATCCAGTTGGGCACGGCGCCAGCGATGAAGGCGAGGATCGAGTCGGCTGTGGTGCCGACGCCCGCCGCCAACAGCAGCGCGAACACGACCACGCTGGTCGCCAGCGCGATCACCGACCCGATCGCGTAACGGGTCACCTTCACCCCGAGTTTCGAGCGAGCAAGCTTCTGGTACGGGCCGATGGCCCCCCGGTCGACAGAGGTGTCAGTCCCCACCCATCCAGCCTACTTCGTATGGTGAGCCGACTGTGCGGATCCAACCGTCATCCGATCCCGTCACGCTCGACGACGATCTCGTCATCGCCGGTGACAACCTCCAAGTGCTCGCGGCCCTGCCGGAGGCCCGATTCGACCTGGTCTACATGGACCCGCCTTTCAACACGGGACGGGTGCAGACGCGTGATTCGCTCGCGGTGAGCCGCACCGATGCGCACGCACCGGGCGCACGCACCGGCTTCGGCGGCCACCGCTATGCCAGCAGGTTGCTGCAGAGCCTGAGCTACGACGATGCCTTCGGGGACTACCTGGCGTTCCTCGAGCCCCGCCTGCGCCGTACGCGCGATCTGCTCGCGCCGCACGGAACCCTGTACTTCCACATCGATTACCGCGAGGCGCACTACTGCAAGCTGCTGCTCGACGAGATCTTCGGTCGCGACGCGTTTCTCAACGAGCTGATCTGGGCCTATGACTACGGCGCCAAGCCGCGCCGGCGCTGGCCCGCGAAGCACGACACGATCCTCGTGTATGTACGTGAACCGGGCGGCCACCACTTCGACGCCGACGCCGTCGAACGCGAGCCGTACATGGCACCCGGACTGGTCGGCGCCGAGAAGGCGGCACGTGGCAAGCGCCCGACCGACGTCTGGTTCCACACGATCGTGCCAACCAACGGCCGCGAGAAAACCGGTTACCCGACGCAGAAGCCCGAGGGTGTGCTGCGTCGCATCGTCTCCGCCTCCTCACGGCGGGACGGCTGGTGTCTGGACCCGTTCGCCGGCTCAGGCACGCTCGGCGCCGTCTGCCAGAAGCTGGGACGGCACTACGTTCTGATCGATTCGAACCCGACCGCGGTCGAGGTCATGCGCGAGCGTCTGGACCCAGGGTCCTCAGTGGCGTCCGAAGCGGCTGATCAGCGGCTCGATTCGGTCGCGTAGGTCGTCGCTGGAGAACCCGGGAATCTCGAAGCTGGCGTCGCCGTGCGACGTGCGCACCACCAATCGCGCGCGGACCTTCTGCTGCCGCCGGCGCCGTGACCGCAGATGCGGGACCTCGAGCGCGTCGATCTCGTCCCAGACAAGCCGGCCGATGATCTCGTCTTGGGCCTGCAGGATGTCAAGGCCGTTGCCGGACAGCCGCAGCTCGAGCCCCTCGCGGTGGGTCGGCAGGTTCGCGACGCCGCCGAGGTGGACGGCGGACACACGCAGGTCCGTGTCCTCGGGGTGGGGAACCACCTGCGCGTCCTCAACCTCGAACGGCTCAGGCTCGAGTGTCGGCGGGGCATCGTCATCGATGTACTCGCCAGCCAACTCGTAGAGCTCGGTCTCGAGCTCGATCGGTTCGGGTTCGGGCAGCAGGTCGAAGATCTCGTCGTCGGCCTCGATCGCCTCGAGCTCGTCGGAGAGCGTCTCGGGCACTTCCTCCTGCTCCGATTCGGCCAGGGTCACAGGCGACAACGCCGGTACCGCCTCGTGCACAGCGGTCGGCTGCGACTCGGGTGAGGGCGGCTCAGGCTCAGTCGGTTCGGGTGGTTCGGGTGGTTCGGGTGGTTCGGGTGCGGGTGGTTCGGGTGCGGGTGGCTCCGGCTCCGGTACCGCTGAAGCGGCGTCCGGCGCAAGCTCCGGTTCGGAGTCGGCCACAGCCGCGGGCGCGTCAGCGGACGCGCCGGTAAGAGCAGACCCATTGGCGGGAGCCGCCGCCGGCGGCGGTACCGGTCGAGCGATCAGCTCCGCCAGGCTCTGTTCGTAGGAGGGTGCGCCGACGAGCGTCTGGGCACGCGCCACGGCCGGGTGCGAGAGTGCTTCGGCGACGCTCACGCCAAGCTCTTGGGCGGCGACCCCGGCCAGTGCGCGGCGCCACTGCAGGCCATCCGCGTGATCAGCGGCACTCTGCACGAGCGCCTCGATGCGCGCCTCGTCGAGCGAGACGATGTCCGCGTGCGCCGCGGCTGCGTCGGCATAAGCGCCGCGCAGACGCTGCACGAGCGCCTCGCGCCCGCGATCCGCGATCTGCTGCGCCAGCGTGTCGACGCCTGGCTCGGTGATGTCTGTCATACCCGTGCCTCCTCCAGAAACGCCTTTACGTCCTCCAGGAACTCAGCGGCGTGATGGCCGTAGACGATGCGGTGGTCGACGGACAGACACAGCTGCATCGTGCGACCGGGAACGACCCGGCCGTCACGGACCACCGGCACGTCGCGGATCGGCCCGAACGCCAGCGCGCCCGCCTGTGGCGGCAGCACCACCGGTGAGACCGCGACGATGTCGTAGGCACTACCGTCGACGACAGTGAAGGTCGCGCCGGTGAGCTCGGACGGATGCAGCTCCTCTTCACGGGCGCGCACGTAACAGTCCGAGAGCTCGTTGCAGATCTCGGTCACCGACTTCTCGTCCGCGTCGAACACTGTCGGTGTCACGTAGACCCCGTCCTCCACGATCGTCACGCCCGCGTTGACCCGCGAGTAGAGCTCGTAGCGGCCGTCGCGGTAAGAGCCGTTGACGCGGGGGACCACGCGCAATGCGTGGGCGGCGGCCGCGATCACGATCGCGGCGACCCCGCAACCGAGCTCCATCTCGCGCTCCAGCGCGCGCTCGACGTCGACGATGGTGCTGAAGTCCATCGTCGGGATCGTCGCCCGGCTCTCGGCGCTGCGGCGTGCCACCGTGCGCTCGAGACGATCGAGCTCGATCGTCGTGATCTCACCCTTCAGGCCTGGTTCGGAGATCGGCGTCGCGGCGTCACTCATCGGTCCCACGATAACCGGAAACCGCTCGTGGTTCCCAGTCGTTGGCCGCGTCGGCTGCCCAGCTTGGTCCACGACCACCCCGGACCACACCCTCGTGCCGCCAAATCCTCCTAGCCGTGGATCAGCCAGCCGTCCGCCGCGCGCGCGGCCTCCATCAGCGCTTCCGACAGCGTCGGATGCCCGTGGATCGTCCGCGCGACTTCGGGATAGCCGCCCTCCAGCATCTTGGAGTTCACGAGCTCCTGGATCAGTTCGGTGGCCTTTGAGCCGACGATGTGACCGCCGAGCAGCTCACCGAACTGCTTGTCGCCGACGATCTTCACCAGTCCCTGGCGGTCCCCGTAGACGGTGCCGGCGCCGACGGCGCCGTACTGGACCTGGCCGATGGCCACGTCATAGCCCTGCGCGCGCGCCTGCTCCTCGGTCAGTCCGAAACTGGCAACGTTCGGGGCGCAGAAGGTCGCGCGCGGGATGTCGATGTAGCTGATCGGATGCGTCGGTAGGCCGGATGCGTCCTCGACCGCAATCACGCCCTCGTCCGAGGCCTTGTGCGCCAGCGCCGGACCCGGCACGAGGTCGCCGATCGCGTAGATGCCGGGGACACTGGTGTGCATCGCGCCGTCCACCTCGATCAGGCCGCGCTCGTCGAGCTTCACGCCGGCAACGTCCAGCCCGAGGCCCTCGATGTCAGGGCCGCGCCCGGCCGCGATCACGACCCATTCGGCCTCGCCGGTCTGGTCGCCGTGCTTGAAGGTCACCGAGTTCTCGCCGGTGATGACGTCCGTCACCAGCGTGCCGGTGTGGACCTCGATCCCCTGCTTCTTGAAGCCGCGCTCGGCGAGCTTGGAGATATCGGTGTCCTCAGACGGGAGCACGCGATCGAGCGCTTCGAACAGCTTCACATTGACGCCGAGCCGCGCATATGCGGACGCGATCTCCGAGCCCGAGGCGCCGGAGCCGATCACGGCCAGGGACTTGGGGAGCTCATTGAACGCCCATGCCTCCTCGGTGCCGATCACGCGGCCGCCGAAGTGGGTGCCTGGAATGGCACGTGGCACCGAGCCGGTCGCCAGCACGATGAACTTCGCCTGGTATTGCATGCCGTCGACGGCGACGCCACCATCGCCGGTCAGCGAGCCGGCGCCGTCGATCACGTCGATCGAGTTCTTCTTGAACAGGCCGGAGACGCCACCCGTGAGCGTCGAGACGACCTTGTCGCGGCGATCCATCACAGCGTCGAAGTCGACGATCGGCTCACTCACGCTGATGCCGTAGTCGTCCGCCTCGCGGATCTCGGCCAGCACGTCAGCGACGCGGAGCACCGCTTTGGCAGGTATGCAGGCGTAGTTGAGGCAGCGACCGCCGACCTTGTCCTTCTCGACCACGGCTGTGTTGAAACCGAGCTGCGCGGCCCTGATGGCGGTGACGTATCCGCCGGGCCCGGAGCCAATCACGATGACGTCATAAGCAGATTCAGGCACGGAACCAGGCTAGATGATCGACCACCAAATTGGCTCATCACACGAGCCGCTGTATTAGTACGCGGCCTCGCGTTTTGGCGCCTGGATGCGTCCGAGCACCCGCACGAGCTTCCAGAACAGGTAGCCGCCGCCGCCGATGAAGAGCAGCGGCACCACCACGCCGAGGGCGTTGCTTGCCTCGATCAGGAACAGCGAGAACAGCACCACGATGATCGCCAGCAACGCCATGAACAGCAGCACCGCCGTCCCTGAGCGTTGCCACATGCCGCCGGCGAGCAGCAGCATCACGACCACGAACGGGACCAGCTCGTTGGTCGAGAGCTTGTCTCCGTGCAGCTTGACCCCAGCCGCGAACGCGACCAGGTTGATGAGCGCCGCGAGCGCTGTCAGCGCGACCGACAGCTGCAGGGGCCATGGCCGCTCGCCTGGCGCCAGCGGGTCGAGTTTCGCCCGCGCCGCGGCGTTCTGAGCTTCGGTGCGAGCGCGGTAGCGCTCCAGAAAATCCGCCGGGGCCGTCACCTCTGCGCGCAGCACCGCAGCCGAGCGCTCCGGGTCAGGGCTTTCGGTGATCGCTCGTACGACGGCGATCCGCTGGGCGCCCGCGGCAGCGACTGCGCCCGTGTTGTGGGGCTCGATCCCACCGACTGCGAAGAACGGCAGCCTCGAGTGGCGTGAGGCGTAGGTGACCAGCCCGAGGCCTGCTGCGGAGGCGTTCGGACGGGTCGGTGTCGCGTGGACCGGGCCGATGCTGATGTAGTCGACCGGCAGCTGCTGGGTGGCGTCGACCTCCGCCGGCGTGTGGGCGGAGGTGCCGAGCAGCTTGTCGGAGCCGATCGCCACGCGCGCGCGGGCGATGTCGATTCCGCGCCTGTCGATGTGGACCCCGTCGGCTTGGGCCGCAGTGACCAGGTCCGGACGGTTGTTCAGCATCAGTGGCACGCCATGGCGCTCGCAAACCGGGCGGAGCATGGCCGCGGCGGCAAGGATCTCGGCGTCGGTCCCGCCGGTGTCCATCAACTCGACGACGTCGACGCCGCCCCGCAGGGCGGCGTCGAGCCGCTGCGCATCGATCCCGTCGCAGATCAGGTAGAGCCGCGCGTCCTCGAGGCGCTGGCGAGGATTCTCGATCACGCGACGAGTCTGTCAGGAGTGACTGGACGGCGGCCTTCAGGAGCCACAGGCGGGGTACTAGGATCGGCACCGTGACCGCGCCCGAGATCGAGCCACGTGAGGGGACCGTTGACGAGCTGTTCGATGCCTGGGAGGACGCCTGGTCGAACAAGGACATGGACGCCTTCCGGCAGGTCTGCAGCACGACGGTCCATTACGAGGACCCGCTCACCGCTGAGCCGCTCGAGGGCATCCCGGCGCTGATCACCCACGCCGAACGCCTGTGGGACGCGTTCCCTGACGCCCGGCTCGAGCAGCTCGGGCCGCGGCTGGCGCAGGGACGCATGGCCACCGCACCGTGCAAGCTGCTCGCGACCCACCGCGAGCCCGTCGGCGGCCTACCCGCCACCAACAAGTTCATCGTCGTCCCGGTGGTCTTCTACTGCGAGCTCGAGCGCGGCCGGTTACTCCGCGTCCGGGCCTTCTTCGATCTGTACGACGCGGCGGTGCAGCTGGGCGTGCTGCCTGGGCGCGGCTCGCTCGGTGAGAAGGCGCTGCTGATGCTGCGCGGGTTTGGCCTGCGGGCGGGGCGCTAGCGATCCCGTTAGGGGCGCACCAGTCCGCTGCTTTTGCGAGCATTGGGCGCGTGGGGAAGCTTCGGTGGGTCATAGCTGGTCTGTGCTCGCTGAGTGCGTGCGGGGTCGTTGCTGCGCCTGCGCTGGCGGCGCCAATTGTTTGCGAGGTGACGTCATCCGCTAGCAGCGGCGCGGACACGCTCGCCGCCGCGATCACCAACGCAGACGCCGCGAACTGCATCGGAAACACCATCTCGTTTCAAGCTGACCTGTCGACTATCACGCTTACGAGCGCTCTACCGGCGATTACCGCGCAAGTGACTATCGATGGCACTGGCAGCCCGGTAATCACGGACACGGGCACTGCCGGCGTCTTCTCGGTGACAGGCGGAAATGTCGCGTTCGAGGACGTCACCGTCGACGGCCTCATGTCAGACGCCGATGGCGGCGCGATTAGTGTGGATGACAGCGTCGCCTCGGACGTGGTCACTGTGACGAACTCGACGTTCGAGTCCGATGTCGCGAGTACAAGCTACAGCGGCGGCGCGATCGCGAACGACGGCGTGAGCACCATCGATGTGGGTGGGTCGACGTTCTATAGCGACGCCGCGGCCTCGAACGGTGGCGCGATCGTCAACGGCTCGTCGGGAACTGTGAATGTGGAGGACGGGACCACCTTCGATCACGACAGCGCCGATGACGGCGGCGCGGTCGCGAACATCAGTGACGGGATCCTCTTGCTGGACGGCTCGGATCTCGAGCACGACACCGCAACGCTCGACGGTGGCGCCATTTACAACGACGCCGGGGGCACCATCACCGTTTCGGGCGGCTCGATCCTGCAGGACGACCAAGCAGAGGATGGCGGTGCGATAGCCGGCACTGCCGTCGGCGCCGTCGGCTATGTCAACGTCGATGACTCCAGTCTCGTGGGCAACCAGGCCGCCAGTGACGGCGGCGCCATCGATAGCGCTGATGCGGATTCCGGCGGCGAGGAATTCCTGGCGGCCACCGACGACACGTTCACGGGTAACGACGCTTTGGAGGGCGACGGCGGCGCGATCGACGTCGCCGACCACGGGGGCCTCGGCAGTGCGAATGTCAGCGGCTCGGACTTCGTCGGCAACGAGGCCGCCGCTGCGGGTGGAGCGATCGATAACGGCGACAACGGTTCGGGCTACGCGCAGTTGAGCGTGTGGCGCTCGACGTTCTATGGCGACCTCGTTTCCCCTGCGGCTGAGGGCGAGGCGATCCATAGCGATGGTGGCGAGGATGTGGACGCGGAGATTGCCGGCGACCTCTTTGCCGAGACATGTGGTGGATCGGTAATGAACTTCGCAAGCAAGGGTTACAACGCCGCCGTCCCCGCAGCGGGCGCCGGCATCGGATGTTCCGGGGCGGGAACGGGCGATCAGCTCAACACGGAAGTGACGGATGTCAGCTCTCAGGGTGCTAGCGGGCAATTCACCGTCCCCGACGTGCCGAACCCAGCGATCGATCTGATTCCCAGTGGTGCAGTGACGGTAAATGCATCTGGTAACCAGGTGACGATCTGCCCGACGACGGACCTGCTTGGTAACAGCGGGCCCGACCCCTCCGGCAATTGTGACGCGGGCGCCATACAGAGCTTCATCACCCCATCGACGCCGCCGAGCTCCGGGAATGGGCAGGGACGCGGCGGCACTGCTACCGGGGGCAGCACCGATACCGGCAGCACCACGACGGTCACCTCGCCCGCGCCGACCTCGACTGCAGCGCCGAAGAAGACGACCACAACGACGGTGAAATTCGACAACCAGACGATCACACTCGTCAGCCCGTCGATGAACGTGTGTACCGCTGCCGGCAAGAGCCTGCCGGCGACGCTCACGTCCAAGGCGATCAGGCACTCCAAGAAGACGAAGCTCAAGTTCAAGCTCGCGACGTTCACTGCTGGCGGTAAGGACAAGCACACGGCAAAGCGAGTTCCCGCCAAGCAGTTGATCAAGCTCAAGGGCCTGAAGGCGCACGGCACCGACAAGCTCAAGGTCACCGTCAGCTACAGCAAGCCCCAAAAGCATCGCAAGCCCTCGACCGTGTCCAAGGCGATCACGGTCAAGTTCAAGGTCTGCTGAGCGTGGCGGTCGCGCGGGCCATAGGCCACACTTAGCCGAGTGGCCATCGACATCGCGATACCGATCTTCGACAAGCTGACTGCGCTCGACGCGATCGGGCCGTACGAGGTGCTGTCGCGCCTGCCTGACGCCACAGTGAGCTTCATCGCGAAGGAGCCTGGGTCGAAGCGGACCGAGAACGGGATGCTCGCTCTCGTCGCTGACCGGTCGCTCGCGGATCTGCCTGAGCCCGACGTGATTGTCGTTCCGGGTGGCTCCGGGACGCGTGTGCTGACCGACGATGAAGAGGTGCTGGCATGGCTGCGCCATGCCCACGAGCACTCGACGTGGACCACGTCGGTCTGCACCGGTTCGTTGCTGCTCGCCGCCGCCGGTCTGTTGAACGGCCTTCAGGCGACGACCCACTGGTTGCAATACGACCTACTGCGTCCGTACGGCGTCACCCCGGTTGCCGAGCGGATCGTGCGCCAGGGCAAGATCATCACCGCCGCCGGGGTCTCCTCCGGGATCGACATGGCATTGATGCTCGCGGGCGAGATCGCGGGTCCGGAGTGGGCGCACGGAATCCAGCTCGGGATCGAGTACGACCCTGAGCCGCCGTTCGCGGGCGGGTCACCCGACACCGCACCGGCCGCGATCGTCGAGCTCGTGAGAGCTCACGCGGACCGCCTCGCGTAAAGGGGGGCAAAGAGCGCCCGGTTACCCCCCTCGCCAACGCCCCGACACGTAAACTCCCGCACCTTGCACACGATGACCCGCCCAAGCGACCTCCTCACCGGCCAGGAGCTCTCCCCCGATCAGCTCGAAGCACTTCTCGAAAGGGCCGCCTGGATGAAGGTCAATCCGCTCGGCTCCGAAGTCCTCAAGCAGCGCACGGTTGCGCTGATCTTCCAGCGCCATTCGACCCGCACGCGCGTCACCTTCGAGACCGGCATCGTTGAGCTCGGCGGCCACCCGATGGTCCTCAGGACCGAGGACACGCAGCTCGCACGCGGCGAGTCGATCAGGGACACCGCCTACGTCCTCTCCCGCAACGTTGCCGCGATCGGCATCCGCACCGGGCCCGACGAGCTGGTCGAGGAACTCGCCAAGTACGCCACCGTGCCGGTGATCAACATGCTCACGGCCGGCCACCATCCGTGCCAGGCCTTTGCTGACCTGCTGACGCTGAAGGAGACCTTCGGCGATCTGAAGGGCCTCAAGCTCGCCTACGTCGGCGACGGCAACAACGTCGCTCGCTCGCTCGCGATCGTCGGCTCGCTCGCGGGCGTCAAGGTCAGCATCGCTGCTCCTGACGGCTACCAGCTCGAGCCTGTCGCGGGCGCTCACCTCACATGGGATCCGTACGAGGCGGTCAAGGACGCCAACGCCGTCTACACCGACGTCTGGGTGAGCATGAACGACGACCCCGAGACGGCCGGGGCACGCATCCAAGCACTGCAGCCCTACCAGCTCAACGACGACCTGCTCGCGGCCGCCGCCCCCGGGGCGATCGCGATGCACGATCTCCCCGCCCACCCAGGCGAGGAGATCACCGAGTCGGTCCTCTACGGCGAGCGCCAGCGCATCTGGGATCAGGCGGAGAACCGCCGTCACACCCAAAAAGCGGTCCTCGAACTCCTCTGCGCTTAGCCTTCGGCGCCCGTGGTGGCGTCGTGAGTGGCGGGGATCGATTCGGGCGCCTCACCAAAGCGCCCACCGCCAACTAAGCTCACTCAGACCATGGATCCGGCCGTCCCCACCCCGACCCGCCTGCACCGCGGCGACCAGCTCGAGCTCACCGTTGACACGCTCGCCTTCGGCGGCGCCGGCGTAGCGCGCCATGACGGCTACGTCGTCTTCGTCCAGGGCGGCATCCCCGGTGACACCGTCCGGGTCGAGGTCGGCAAGGCCAAGCGCGCCTACGCGGAGGCGCGCGTGCTCGAGGTTGTCAGCCCCAGCCCGGAGCGGATCGAACCGCTGGCCCAGCACCCCGGGGCACCGTGGCAGGTGATCCCCTACGCGAAGCAGCTCGAGATCAAGGCGGAGCAGGTCGACGACTCGCTGCGCCGGATCGGCAAGCTCGACGGCTACACGTTCGAGCCGATCATCCCGGCCGTGCAGGAGTGGCGTTATCGCAACAAGCTCGAATACTCGTTCGGTATGGACGCCGACGGCAGGCTGATCTGCGGCTTCCACGCGCCGGGCCGCTGGGAGGACATCGTCGAGGTGACCGACTGCCTGCTCGCCTCGAAAAAGGGCAACCAGGCCCGCGAAGAGGTCGCCGGCTGGTGCCGCGCCCAGGGCCTTGAGCCGTACGACCGCCGTTCCAATGAGGGCTTTCTCCGCAACGTCGTGGTCCGCGAGGGCCGGCGTACGGGCGAGATCCAGGTGCGGCTCGTGACCTCGCGCGGCCGGCTGGACGAGGACTCGCTGGCGGCAGCCGTGCCGACCGCCGACGGTCTCCTCTGGACACAGCTCGACACGGTCGCCGAGACGACCAACGGTGGCGAGACCGCGCTGCTGGGAGGCGTCGACCGCCTCGAGGAGCAGATCGGTGGACTCTCGATCAGCATCTCCGGCGAGGCGTTCTTCCAGACCAACACAGAGATGGCCGAGCGCCTCTACGCGCTCGCGATCGAGTATGCGGAGCTCAAGAGCTATGAGCGGCTGTTCGATCTCTACTGCGGCATCGGCACGATCGGACTGTTGATGGCGCCACGCGTCGCCGAGCTGTGGGGACTCGAGATCGTCGAGGACGCGATCTCGGATGCAATCGCCAACGCCCGCCGCAACGAGATCGACAACGCCCACTTCTTCGCCGGCGACGTGCGCCTGGCGATGCGTGACCTGGTCGAGAAGGCAGGCCGACCTGACGTACTGGTCGTCGACCCCCCGCGTGCGGGGCTGTCACAGAAGATCGTGCGCCGCGTCATCGAGGCGGCGCCCAAGCGGATCGTCTACGTCTCCTGCAACCCGACGACGCTTGCGCCCAACGCGGCGCAGCTGGTCGAGGCCGGCTACGAGCTGACCAAGGTACGGCCGGTGGACATGTTCCCGCAGACGCCGCACATCGAGTGCGTCGCACAACTCGAGCGGCGCTCCGGGTAAGCGCCTAGCCGCACCGGGTAGCGGTTAACTGCAGCCATGCGCGCAGTCATCATCAGAGACGGCGAGATCGTCATCGAGGAACGTCCGGACCCCGAGGCGGGTGGTCAGGAGGTGCTCGTCAAGGTCCGCGCGGCGGGGCTGAACGGCGCCGACATCCTCCAGCGCCAGGGCCACTATCCGCCCCCGCCCGGCTTCCCGGCGGACATGCCGGGCATGGAGCTTGCCGGTGAGGTCGCCGCCAACGGGCCTGGCGCGACCCGCTTCCGCGCCGGCGACCGCGTGATGAGCCTGATCGGCGGCGCCGCCCAGGCAGAGTTCGCGGTGCTGAACGAGCGCATGCTGATGCCGGTGCCTGAGAAGCTCGACTGGGCTGAAGCCGGCGGTCTGCCCGAGGTCTTCACCACTGCGCACGACGCGCTCTTCACCCAGTGCGGCCTGCGCTCCGGTGAGCGGCTGCTGGTGCACGGCGCCGCCGGGGGGGTCGGCACCGCGGCGGTGCAGCTTGGTCGCGCCGCGGGCGCGCGCGTAACCGCGACCGTCCGCAACGGAGACCTCCGGCAGGGCGTGGCTTCGCTGGGCGCTGTCGTCGTCGGCCCCGATGACTTCGTCGACGAGGGCCCCTACGACGTGATCCTCGAGCTGGTCGGTGCCCCGAACATGCCTGACAACCTCCGTGCGCTGCACAGCGGCGGCCGCATCTCCCTGATCGGAACCGGGGCCGGCGCAGCAGCCGAGCTCAACCTCGGTCTGCTGATGGCTCGACGTGGCCGCATCCACGGCTCGACGCTGCGCGGCCGCTCACTCGAGGAGAAGGCGCTGACGGCGCGGGCGGTCGAGCACAACGTGCTGCCGTTGTTTGTGAGCGGCGCATTGCGCGTGCCACTCGCAAAGACCTATCCGCTCGAAGAAGCAGCCAGGGCCTACGACCAGTTCGCCGCCGGCGGCAAGCTCGGCAAGATCGTCCTGACGATCTGACCCGTTCGAACGTCGTCGCGCACGCGCCCTGCTCGCAAGCGCTGAGCTCGGCCGTCTAGAACGCGTCCTCGGCCGTACGCCCGCCTTCGCGCACGAGCTCCTCGAGTTCGGCGCGACCGTTACCGACCAGGGGTAGCCCGTGCGCCAGGAGCAGATGCTCGAAGTGGTAATGCTCCAGCACATTGCTGAACGCGTCGAGCAGACCGCGCTTGGTCTGCTCCGGGTCGCCCATCAGGGAGTCTGGTACCCATCCGATCCGGCTGGCCTGATCGGTCGGCGAGCGCACGATCGTGTCGGCCACCCAGATCGCAGACGACGACTCCCGGAACAACCCGTCCTCGTCGGGTGAGAGCGAGCCGATCGTGAACGAAACCAACCCGCCTGGCAGCGGGGCACCCGGCTCGTAGCCCGTCACGGGTTCGCCGTCTGTGAAATCGTGCAGTCCGGCTTCGGGCACGTGGATCGGGCAGTCGAAGCGCTCATGGATCTCCTCGCTGTCGCGGTAGTGGTGGCGGTTGGCCATCACCACGGCGACCGGCGGCGTCGGGCGCGAGGCGAACCACTCGATCCCCTCGTCCGGCGGCACGAGTGGGTCGATGAAAACCCCCGCGTCATCGATCCAATATGAGGAGACCGGGAACCCCCCGATGCCGGGATTGGGGGTGGTCCAGTGCCAGATGCCGGGCAGAATTTCATCCATGCCGATGACTGTCCTACCCGGAACGCCGAAGGTCAATAAGGCGGAAGGTCCGACCACCACTCGCCGAGCACCTTAAACGCGGACCAGAAGTCGCGCTTGGCGGACTCCTCGTCAAGCGACTCGTCGATGTCGGGTACGTACAACGCCTCACAGGACGGCGTGAACCGCTGGACCATGCCAGGCTCTTCGACCAGGTCTCGACGCAGCGGCATGTCGAGGTCGTTTATGACGCCAAGTGCCTCGTGCCCCATCACGACGATGATCTTGGGCGCGACGATCGTCAGCTCCTCGGCGACTCGAGCAACGCAACCCGGGTCGGCCATTACCGGATCCAGCACTGGGCACTTCACGCACAGCGTTCCGTACACCGCGAGCGGATCGATGTTCAATCGCTTGAGCGACTTCATCAGCGCGTTGCCGGTCCGGCCGTAGAAGGCGACCCCCTCCTCGATCTCTGAGGGACGCGCCGTGTACTTCACCATGAAGATGTCGGCCTGCGGGTGCCCGGAGCCGAGCACCGGCATCAGCTGGCCGCGTGGGCACTGCTCACAGGACTGAAGCTCGCGCGCCAGGCTGTTGAGTTCGCGAATTGCCCGCTCGAGATATTTCTCGCGAATCTCGTCATCGGTAGCGGGCATTGCTCCCGAATTGGACGCCCCGGCCGCTTGTCCTTGCGAGTGCATCAGGACTTGCGGTCGTGCATCAGGACTTGCGGGCCGCTCGGCGGAGCCTCCGCCCCCGCGCAGCCTCGCGTGCGCCGGGCGGCATCGCCTTTGTTTGTAGGAACTTGAGGGCCTGCACGTAGAGCAGGCTGGCCGGGTTGCGGACGATGTCAGCAGTGCGCAGCGACTCGAGAAATTGATCAGGCCCATCGAAGTCGTGCATGCGGATCCGCACCGACCCAAGACCCTGCGGGACGTGTGCGTCCGAGCCGGCGCCGGCGATCATCCGGTACTTGGCGGCGAACCGCACCGCCTCTGCATTGAACTCGGAGATCGCCACGCGTGGGTTGAAGATCTCGATCAGGTCGATGTCCTCGATCACGTCCAGCAGGTTCTTGTAATCGGGCACCGAGTGCATCCGGTCGAACGGATGCGGCACGTAGACCAGTCCGCCCTGGCGCTTGATCTCGGCGATCGTCTCCTGCAGGGTCAGGCCCCGCGGGATCTTCTCCTTGATGAACAGGCCGATCACCTCACCCTGCGAGGCGGTCTTGACCTCCTCGCCGACGATCACCTTGATGCCCTTCGCTTTGGCGGCAGCCTCGAGCGCGCCCGAGATCTCGTTGTGCTCGGTCACCGCGATTGCTCCCAGCCCCTTGGCCCGCGCCTCCGCGAGCAACACCTCGACCGGGGTCGCACAGTCATACGAGTGGTCGGTGTGCATGTGCAGATCGACGTCGATCAGCGGTCGGTCGGCCACTACGCGAGCCGCCCCTGTGTTGATTGGTCGCCGGTCGTGGCGGCGCGCCACCAGCGAGCCATAGAGCTCTTCGAGCTGATCGGCCGCGCGCCCGAAGCTGAGCTGCGCCCGCAGCGGCTCCGCCTCGACCCGCAGGCTCGCGCGCAGCTCGGGCTCGGCGGCGAGCGCCAACAGGTTCGCGGCCAGGGTCTGCGCGTCGCCGGGCGCGTACTGAAGCCCCCGCGCGCCGTCCGAGAGCAGCTCCGCGTAGACCGGGATGCTGCTCGCAACCGGCACGATCCCGCTGGCCAGCGCGCGGACGAGTACACCGGGAGCCGGCATCACGCCGTCGGAGCCGAGTACGAGCACGTCCGCGTCGGCCAGGGCCTGCTCGACGGGCATCGCCTCGGCGCCGACGAAATGCACCCGCTCCGCCAGCCGGTGCCCGAGCGCCGCCGGGGCCGCAAGCGGTCGCGACGACCAGATCGTCGCCTGCCACCGCGCCTCGGACGGCAGCAGCCTCAGCGCTCGCAGGAACGTCCTGAGAGCGGCCCGCTCCTCCTCAGCGATGAAGACGAGGCGCAGCGTGTCCCCGGTGTCGCGACTTGCTGTTCGCGACACCGGCTCGGCCGCGGGTGCGATGACGCGGTAGTCCGCGGGGTAGAACCGGTCCATCAGCACCCTGGTCGCCTCGTAGGAGGTGACACGAGCGTCGAGCCGGCTGAACAGCAGCTGTGAGAGCTGCCGTCCGAGCTGCGTCGAGAGCACACGCTCGGTCGGGTTGTGGAAGGTGCCAACGCTCAGCGCCCGGGCTGTGCGCAGCGCGACGCTCGAGGCGCTGGGCGCGAACGGTTCGTGCACATGCACGATGTCGAGCTGCAGGGTCGTCAGCGCTTCTTCGATCGTCCGTGCGATGTCGACCGGCAGCGATGCCGCCCGCCGCCGCGTTGGCGAGAACGGCAGCACTTCGCCGACGCCCAGCACGAGCGGCTCCGCGTCCGCCCGCGCCATCAGCGCGTCCGGATCGCCGCGCAAGGCCTTGCGGCTCTCCCGCACGAGCTCGGCCGAACGCGAGGGTGCGACGATCAACACGCGGTGACCGCGCCGGTGCAGCTCCTCGGAGAGCCGCGCAACGTACTCGCCGACCTCGGTCTTCGTCTCCCAGGCGAACGGGCTCACCTGCGCGATCGCGAGGCGCTCTTCTGGCACGTCGCGCAGTCTACGCAGCTGCGGGCGCCGATCAGTGCAGCGTGAAGCTCGTGCTTGCGCGCTGGGCCCGCTTGCTCCCACGCGGCGTGAACTGTGCGGTGGCGGAGACGCGGAGCCGCTTGCTACCTGCCAGCAGCCTTCTGCCCGGGCCGGTGAGACGGACCGTCAGCTTGTCGCTGCCGGCGCCGCTCACGCGCACGCGTCCGTTCGCGATCAGAACCTTCTGGCCGTTCTCCGTGGCGTACCAGGACGTCAAGGCGGTTCCGGGCACGACTGCCGCGTATGTGAAGACGAAGTGGCGCGCTGAACGGATGCGTGCGAGCGTCGCGGGCTTTCCATACGGGGCGAGGATCGCGCCCAGTGACAGCTTGACCTCGGCGAGGTTGGCTGCCGGCAGGGCGAGCTCGACCGCTGATCCCCAGGTGCCCTTGACCTCCCTGATCGTGTAGCCGAGCACGTTGCCGCGTGAGTCGTTGTACTCGCCGATGACGGTGCAGTCGCCGACGCCGGAGCAATCGGACTGGTTCGTCGCCGCGTACTGGATGTCACCGGCGTTGGCCGGCAGCGGCGATTCGAGCGCCGTCTGCCACACGCCGCCGGCCTCGGACAGCAGCAAACCCTGCGAGTTGTAACCGGAATCCGTGTAGACGCCGGTGGCCAGGCAGTTCCCGACACTAGGGCAGGAGACCCAGTCGAGCCCGGCCGACTGCTTCTCGAGGCCGACAACCGCGTTGGCCGGAAGCGTGACCTCGACACCGGGCTGCCAGCTCCCGCTCGCCTGGGAGACCAGCAGGCCCTGGCCGTTCTCGTCGTTGTCGAAGTACCAGCCGACGGCAGTGCAGGAACCCGCTTGCGGGCAGGCCACCGACGCGAGCACGGCCGTCTGGTCTCCGACCGTCCCCGCCGGCGCGGCGTTCGCGGGGAGCGAGGCACCGGTGCCGCCGGCCCAGGTTCCACCGGATTCGCTGAACATCAGTCCGAGCGAGTTCTCGAGTGGATTGACATACGTTCCGACGGCGGCGCAGTTGCCGGTATCCGCGCAGGAGACCGACGACGGCACGATGTTCGGATCGGCGTTCGCGTCGCCGGGTGGCGCCGGCTCCGGCGCGACCGTCCACCTGCCGTTGCCGCCGCTGACCAGCAGCCCCTGCTGATGGCCGGACGGATCGACGTATTTCCCGGCGGCCGTGCAGGGACCGCCCGGCGTGCAGGTGATCGCCAGCAGTACCGCGTCCTGGCCGGCCACAGGCGCACCCATCGGCAGCGGCGCCTCGGCCGCACGCGCCCAGTGGCCGTTGCGCTCGGTCAGGATCATGGCCTCCCAGACCTCGGCATTGCTCTCGTAGTTGCCGACGGCCACGCAGTTGCCAACGGAGCCGCACGACACACCAGCGAGCCCCAGGTCGTCGACGATGCCGCCACCTTTGGGCTTTGTCGGTCGGATCGCGTTGGCCGGCAGCTGCAATTTGATCCCGCGGGACCAGCGTCCGTGTGTCTCGGTGAACAGGACGCCGTGATCGGTTCCGCCGCTGTCCGTGTAGCGACCGACGGCGGTGCAATCTCCTGCCGCAGGGCACGAGATGTCGACCAGCGAGCCGCCGTCGGCGGCTTTGAAGGGGTCAGTCGCGGCGCCGGCGGGCGCCTGCGCCTCGGCCGGCGGCTGCCACTTGCCGTGGGCTTCCGTGACCAGCAGGGCCTGGCCGTCGCCGAGGGCGTCGTCATAGCTCCCGATGGCGCTGCAATTGCCGGACGATCGGCATGACAGCGCACTGAGTTGCACCGCCGGATTTGGCGGTGCAGCGGCAGCCGCCGGGGCAAGCGCGGCCATGCCGACCACCATCGAGAGCAGCCAGGCGGCCGGACTGCGAAGCATGGTCGCAGCATAGAGGGGCGCCTCGGTCACGAAGCGCCCCTCGTTCACAGCCTGAGGTTCAGTTCGGCGCGCTACGCGACCGAGACCTTCGACGCGTCGGGCGTGGCAGCCTGCACGCGCGAGTACTTGGCGATGAACTCCTCTGTGTCCTCGCGGGCCTCGTCGTCGGGGCGCTGGTTCTTCGGCGACTTCATCAGGTAGGAGCTCGGACCGTCGAGCTGGCCGGCGATCCCGTGGTTCAGCGCGAGCTTGCAGAGGCGGACCGCGTCGGTGACGATCCCGGCCGAGTTCGGCGAGTCCCAGACCTCGAGCTTGGTCTCGAGCTGCAGCGGCACGTCACCAAAGGCCTGGCCCTCAAGCCGGATGTGCGCCCACTTGCGGTCCGTCAGCCACGGCACGTAGTCGGACGGGCCGATGTAGACGTCGTCCTTAGGCAGCACGTGGCCCATGATCGAGGTCACTGCCTGCGTCTTCGAGATCTTCTTCGACTCCAGCCGCTCGCGCTCGAGCATGTTGTAGAAGTCCATGTTGCCGCCAACGTTGAGCTGGCTGGTGCGCAGCAGCTTGACGCCGCGGTCGTGGAACAGGCGGGCGAGCGTGCGGTGCACGATCGTCGCGCCGACCTGCGACTTGATGTCGTCGCCGATGATCGGTAGGCCCGCCTTGGTGAAGCGGTCGTTCCAATAATCCTCGCCGGCGATGAACACCGGGATGCAGTTCACGAAGCCGCAGCCGGCCTCGAGGATCTGCTCGACGTACCACTTGGTTGCCTGCTCGGAGCCGACCGGCAGGTAGGACACGACGACGTCGGTCTTGGAGTCCTTGAGGATCTGGACGATGTCGGCGGTCGGGCCGGGCGCCTTGGTGATCTTCTCCTTCAGGTACTTGCCGAGGCCGTCGTGCGTCATACCGCGCTGGACCGGGACACCGGCGTTCGGAACGTTGTCAGCGAACTTCAACGTGTTGTTCTGGCCGGAGAAGATCGCCTCGCTGAGGTCCTGGCCAACCTTTTCGACGTCGATGTCGAAGGCAGCCGAGAACTCGATGTCGCGTACGTGGTAGCCACCGAGGTCGACGTGCATAAGGCCCGGGACCTGCTTGCTGGAATCGGCGTTCTTGTAGTACTCAACGCCCTGGACGAACGAGCTGGCGCAGTTGCCCACGCCGATGATTGCGACGCGGACCTTGTCGTGCTGGTAGCGCGCGCTGCTGACGGAAGAGCCGTTCGTGGAGGCCGGTTCGGTGGTCACTGATCGATGTCCCCTCTGGAAGTTCTGCCCCGGCACGGTTGCACCGGCGGGTGCAGATAGTACGCCGTGCGAGACGCCCGGTTACACCGAACGGTACCCTGATCTCGCTCCGGTGACCGATGGAGCGTGAAAGGTAAACCAAGTAGTTTTCGGCGAAGCGGGGCCTATCGGCCGGCCACGGGACCCCATGAGACGGCGCTCTAGTCGATCGCGTCGCGCAAGATCGCGGCGGCCATCACATATACGTCCTCCACAACCGTGGTGACGTCCTCGAGCAGCAGCCGGCAGCAGGCACCGTCGTAGAGCGTCGCCAGCCGTCGCGCGGTCCGTTCCGGGTTCCGCGCTCCCGCCGCTCGAGCCAGCCCGGTGAGACGGCCGGTGAACCGCTGGACCTGGTCCGTGGCAGCCCTGTGCACCGGGTGCTGCCGATCGGGAAACTCGATGGCGGCGGCGACGATCGGATCCGGCACGACGCTTTCAGGATCAGCCAGCGCGGTGAAGATCTCGAGCAGCCGCGTACGCGGCGCCAGGTCCTCACGGGTGAGCACCGCCTCTGTGGGGCCGGCGCGCCCGTACGTGGCCAGGTACGCCAGGATCAGGTCGCCCTTGGAGTCGAAGTGCTGATACAGCGTGCGCTTCGATACCCGAGCAGCCACGTGCAGATCGTTGATGCGGGTCGCGTTGAAGCCCTGGCGCGCGAATAGCTCGCCCGCTGCCGCGAGGATTCGGTCTCGCGCGCCGCGTCCGAGTGAGTCTCCGCGCCCCGCCGGCGCCACAGCTAGCCGCCTAACGCGAGCCGCCGGCCGCCCCGGTCAGCTCCCGGCGCACGTGGGCGATGCGCTGAATCGTGGTGATCAGCGTCAAGCCTGCGAGTACGTAGACGGCTGGCGCGAGCAGCTCGAAGTGCCCAAGTGACGCGCCACGCGCGAACACCAACCCGATCGAAAGGATCACCACTCGCACCGGCCGTGTCGCGAGTCCGACCTTGCACTGGACCCCGAGCGCCTCGGCGCGGGCTCGCGTGTAGGAGACCATCAGCGAGAACAGCACCCCGGCTACCACCGCCGCCACCGCGGCCTGGTCGTCGCGGGAGGCGAAGTACGCCCCAACGGCCGTCAGCACGATCCCTTCCTCGAGCCGGTCGAGTGTCGAGTCGAGGAAGGCTCCGAACTGCGTGCCCTTGCCCGACATGCGGCTGTAACGCCCGTCGAGCGTGTCCATGATCGAGCCTACGATGAACGCGATCCCGGCGAGGAAGAACAGCCGTCCCACGACCAGCCCTGCAGCCGCGAGGTTGAGCGTGAATCCGGTGAGCGAGATCGCATTCGGCGTGAGTCGCGACTCGATCAGCCGGTTTCTGAACATCTGCTGCGTGGTTAGGCGCTCGGTGCCTTCGCCGCCACGCCTGCGAGGCTGCGACCTAGTCTGTGCGTGTTTCGTCTCGGGCATCGGGAGCCGGCGCACAGACTAGTGGGTCTGCCGGAAACGTTCCGAGAGGCTCACGGCAGCACGGTTACGCCGTTACGCCTGCAAACGTCCACACGTCCGGCCGCGCCCGCGCCAGCAGTTGCTTGGCCAGCAGCGCCGAAAGGCCTGCGGTGAGCGCGCCGAGGAAGACGTCGGTGAAGTAGTGGTTGCCGGTCGCGATCACCACGAAGGCGATGAACGCGGGGTAGATCCGCCACAGCACGCGCAGCGCCCGATGGTGTACGAGCCGGGACATCGGGAGCCCGATCATCAACGCGAAGCACACGTGCATCGACGGGACCGCCGCGTAGGCGTTCAACAGCGCGTTGCTGGGGCCGTGTTCGACGGTTACGCCGGTGAACTGCTGGATCGCGTCGGTGAAGCCCCACTGCGGCATCAATCGCGGCGGCGCCGTCGGATAGATCGAGTAGCCGACGAGCGCGATCAGCATCGCGATCATGAACGTGTTGCGCACGAAGTAGAACGAGTCATTGCGGCGCAGGTAGATGAATGCGAGCGCGCCGACGGTCAGCGCGAAGTGCGCGTTCAGGTATGTCCAGTCGGCGATGTCGAGCAGCCAGTGCGCGTGGTTCGTCACCCAGTTCTGAATGTTTGGCTCGACGAAGACGTGCAGCGTGCGCTCGAAGCTGATGATCTTGGTCGCGTCGCCGAACGGCTTGTAGCTGTCATAGACGCCGGTGACGCCGACCATCCCTCGCACGAACTCGTATCCCGCATAGGCGGCTCCGAACATGAGCATCTGACGGAGGACATCGGGCCAGCCGCGCGGCAGCAGCTGAGCCGAGAATGACTCGAGGCGATGCTTCACAACCAAGCAACATACCCCTCTGTCCATCTGATCGGTGTTGATTGCTTCGTCAATCGCAGCGCGGTGCCCGCGAGCGTATGCGGCCGAGCGAGAACGCCATCTGCAACCGCGCGTGGCCATCCTGCCGCGCTTGGATCCGCGTGAACTGCCCGGCCGGCGCGACGCAGCCGTGCACGCCGCTCAGCCGCCAGTAGGGCGACCAGCGCACCCGCACATAGACGTTGCCGGGATGCGCGACCGCCAGCGTCAGCGAGTTCGGTCCCATCGAAACCAGCCGTCCGGCGCCGCTCACGATCGGCGTCGCATCGGCGACCGCGTACACGGTCCAGTGCGGCAGCCGCGCGACTACGCGCAGGTACGGCAGCCCGCCGCGGATCAGCCGGAGCTCTGCCCGAGCCGAGTAGTCGGGTGGCGTGTCGGCGACCGCGACGTAACGCACAGCGAGCCGGTGCAGCCAAGCCTCGTACGTAGCGGCAGTCAGCCGGCCGCCGTAGAACAGCCCGTTGTCGGCGATGTCGAGCTGGCGCTCCCAACCCCGCGCAAGTGGCAGCTGGGGCGCCAGCCGGTACGTCTCCCAGTGGCCGGCTGTGAACGGCACCTCGACACGCCACGCATGCGCGGCCGCCCCAGGCTGGGCCTCGAGGAAGCGGGTCAGCGGCCGGTAGTAGGCGGCCGCGCTCGCCTGCTCGCCGTGCTGCAGATCGGTGATCGCGTCGTGGACCTGCAGGTAGGTGAGCGGTACCGCTGCGAGTGCCAGCAGCAGCCATGCCCGCCGCGGCACCAGCAGCAGCGCCGCGAGCGGTCCGGCCGTGAGCTCACCGAGCCGCGCGGCATTGCTGCCGACTGGTGTGTGGAGCGCGAACGCCGCCACGCACCCGAGCACGTACAGGACGATCGCGAGGACAAGCGCGGTGTGGCCGCTCCGCTGAGCGGCCACTGCCAGGGCCACGCCGATCACGAGCAGCGGCCACAGCGTTCCGAACGCGAACGGCTGATAGCCGCCCTCAGGGAACGCGGCTGCCAGTACACCTAAAGGCACAATCGCGGCCGATATCGCTGCGATACCCCAGGCGATATCTGGCCAAAATCGCCTCTGGAGGCCCCCCAACACGAAAATCGCGGCGGCGAGCGCTGCAAACAGGGCAGCCACAGGACTCGCGAGGGCCGTGAGCAAGGCAAGGGCGGTGGCCGAGCGCGGCCGCCGCCGCTCAAGGGCCAGAGTCGTTACTGCGGCACCGCACAGCCCGAACGCGAAGGTGAGCCGGCCACTCAGCAGCTCGGTGACGGTCGCGGCGCCGAGCCAGGTGGCGCCGAGCCAGGCGTCGCCGCCGAAGCTGTCGTGAGCGAGCGCCTCGAACGCGGCCGCGGTGCCGACGCTCGCGAGCGCCGCCAGCAGCTGTGGCGTCAGCAGCCACGCGAGCGGCGGGAACAGAACGCTGTAGGCGGTGACGTCGTGGCCGCCGTACCACCAGTTGTTCCAAATTCCGAAGCCTTCAGCGCCGAACAGCTTCACGCGCAGCAGCTGCGCGGGCAGGTCGGCGCCGGTCGGCGCGACGATCAGATAGGCGAGCGCGAGCGCCGCCGCGACCAACGTTGGTGCAATGCGCCGCAGCTTGCGGATAACGTGCGGCCTCGTGACTTCAGAGATGCCAACCGCATCACGCAACGTCCTGTGTCTCGGGGAGGCACTGGTCGATCTGATCTGTGAGCGGCCGGTGTCGGCGCTGGGGGAGGCGGACATGTTCGTGCCGCACTTCGGCGGAACAGTCGCGAACGTCGCGCTGATGGCGGCCAGGACGGGTGCGCGGATCGCGCTCGCCGGCGGCGTCGGTGACGACGACTGGGGGCGGTGGCTGCGCGGCCAGCTCGAGCGGGCCGGTGTCGATTTGCACCACTTCAAGCTGATCGAGGATATGCGTACGCCGCTGACGTTGACCACCGTCGATCGTGCGGGCGAGCCAACCTACCGTCTCTACGGTGAGGCGCTCGTCACCGTCGTGGACGCGCTGTGGGGCGGGGTCGAGCCGGCCGTCGAGGCCTGTAGCGGCCTGTTCATCAGCTCCAACACGCTCGTCGGGCAGACCGAGCGCAGCGTGACGATGAAGGCCCGCGAGCACGCGCTGAAGCTCGGCCACCCGGTGATCTTCGACCCGAACCTGCGTATGCACCGCTGGAGCTCCAAGGCCGACGCTGCCGCGAGCGCCAATGCCTGCGTACCGGGGGCGCTGCTGGTGCGGGCCAACGCCGCCGAGGCGCAGTTGATGACCGGGGAGGACGACGTCGAGCGGGCAGCGCTCGCGATCCGCAAGGCCGGCGCGCGCAACGTCGTGATCACTGACGGGCCCGGCGGCGCGATCCTGCGCGGCAAGATCAGGCTCGACGTCGCAGGGGTGCCTGCGCGCGTGATCTCGACGATCGGGGCGGGTGACGCGTTGATGGCGACGCTGATCGCGCGGCTGCAGATCACCGGCTTCTACGAGCCGGCGATCGCCGCGGCGCTGAAGGAGGCGATGGTCGTGGCCGCGCAGGCCTGTGAGCGCTGGGGTGCCTGCGATTAGTGTCACTCGGCGCAAGGTACGGGCGATCCGGGATCGGCTGCGGGTGGTATACGGGATACCCGTGTACAGGCCGCACCGCGACGGTCTCGCCGAGCTGATCCTCACCGTGCTGTCGCAGTCGACGAACGACCGCAACCGCGATGTCGCCTACTTCGGCCTGCGCGAGCGCTTCCCGAGTTGGGAGGACGTGCGGGATGCGCCTGTCGACGAGGTCGAGGAGGCGATTCGCCGTGGCGGGATCTCGAAGGTCAAGTCGGCGCGGATCAAGGCGATTCTCGCTGCGGTGACGGCCACCGAGCCGCAGCCGGGCGTGCTGTCGATCGATTGGGTCAGTGAGGTCCCGGTCCCAGAGGCGCAGGCGTACCTCTGCTCGCTGCCAGGTGTCGGGCGTAAGACCGCTGCGTGCGTGCTGCTGTTCGCCTACGGGATGCGCGATGTACCCGTTGACACGCACGTCTCGCGAGTGGCTACGCGGCTGGGGCTGTTCCGGGACGGTGCCGGCTTCGTCGAAATGCACGACGAGATGCTGGAGCTGACGCCGCGCGGGCAGGAGTGGGAGCTGCACCTGAACCTGCTGCGCCACGGTCGCCGCACGTGCTTTGCGCGGCGACCGGACTGTCCGGGCTGCGCGCTGCGCCGGATGTGCCCGAGGGCGGACACGTTCGTGTAGCGATGGACGTTTGGTGGCGGCTCCACCCCTAGGGATCCGCCCCTAAGCGTTCGTGCAGCGCTAGAGGTCGAGCAGGGGCGGGATCTCGGCTGGCGCCGAGACGATCGCGTCGGCGCCGGCCTCGCGCAGCTCCGCTTCGCTGCCCGCACCCCACAAGACGCCGATCGTGGGCAGGCCGTGCTCGTGCCCACCGACGACGTCGTAGCAGCGGTCGCCGACCATCACGGCTCTTTTTGGGCCGCCCAGCGAGGTGAGTGCCTGGGAGACGGTCACGGCCTTGGGCTCGTTGATCGCCGAGGGCAGCGGGCCGCTGATCACGTCGAACAGCTCGGCCAGGCCGAGGCTCTCGAGCAGCATCACGGCGTTGGTGACGATCTTCGAGGTCGCCACGGCGAGCGCAACGCGACCGTGCAGCGAGCGCAGCAGCTCCGGAATCCCCTCGTAGACGAATGTGGTGTCGGCGCTGGTCTTCGCGTAGTGGTCGCGGTAGATCGCGATCGCCGTGTCGACCAGCCGCTCGTCGTCGCCCAGCAGCTCGGTGAAGGTCTGATGCGTCGGTGGGCCGAGGTAGTGCCAGAGTTCCTCTGGCTTGCGCTCGGGCCGGCCGACCGCTGCCAGCGTGTAGTTCACCGAGGTTGCGAACGGCACCCGGGAGTCGATGATCGTGCCGTCGAGGTCGAACAGCACTGCGTCCGGGCGTTGCATGCGGCGAAGATTCTCGCAGCTGGCTGCGTAGAGCCGCAAATCTGCTACGCTCTCGCTTAGATTTTCACGATCTCAGAGGAGCAGAACCAACACGATGGGTAAGACAATCGGTATCGACCTCGGTACGACCAACAGCTGTATGGCTGTGCTTGAGGGCGGCGACCCGACGGTGATCGAGAACGCCGAGGGCGGCCGCACCACCCCGTCCGTGGTCGCTTTCACGCAGGGCGGCGAGCGTCTCGTTGGAACGGTCGCCAAGCGTCAGGGTGTGACCAACCCTCAGAACACGATCTTTTCGATCAAGCGCTTCATGGGCCGCAAGGAGGCCGAGGTGCATGACGAGGAGGCGATCGTTCCTTACAAGGTTGTCTCCGGCCCCGGAGGCGACGTGCGGATCGAGGTTGAGGGCAAGCAGTACTCCCCGCCGGAGATCAGCGCGATGATCCTCGCGAAGCTCAAGGCCGACGCCGAGGCGTATCTCGGTGAGACGGTTGACAGCGCGGTGATCACGGTCCCGGCCTACTTCAACGACGATCAGCGCCAGGCGACCAAGGACGCCGGCACGATCGCCGGGCTCGAGGTCAAGCGCATCATCAACGAGCCGACGGCAGCCTCGCTGGCATACGGACTCGACAAGGAGACAGACCAGACGATCCTCGTCTTCGACCTCGGTGGTGGCACGTTCGACGTGTCGGTGCTGGAGATCGGCGACGGCGTCTTCGAGGTCAAGTCCACCGCCGGTGACAACCACCTCGGCGGCGACAACTTCGACAAGGCGATCGTCGACTGGCTCGTAGCGGAGTTCAAGAAGTCCCAGGGCATCGACCTGGCAGCCGATCCGATGGCACTGCAGCGTCTCTACGAGGCGGCTGAGCGCGCCAAGATCGAGCTGTCGACCACGCAGGAGTCGCAGATCAACCTGCCGTTCATCACCGCAGACGCGAGCGGACCCAAGCACCTCGACATGCGTCTCACGCGTGCCAAGCTCAACGAGCTGACCGCGACGCTGATCGACCGCACTGTCGGTCCGGTCCGGCAGGCGCTGGATGACGCCAAGGAGAAGGGCGCGGGCGAGATCGACCACGTCGTGATGGTCGGCGGTATGACCCGTATGCCGGCCGTGCAGGAGAAGGTCAAGGAGCTCACCGGCAAGGAGCCGCATCGCGGCGTCAACCCGGACGAGGTCGTGGCCGTCGGCGCCGCCATCCAGGCGGGCGTGCTGGCCGGCGACGTCAAGGACGTACTGCTGCTCGATGTCACGCCGCTGACGCTCGGCATCGAGACCAAGGGTGGCGTCATGACCAAGCTGATCGAGCGCAACACGACGATCCCGACCCGCAAGTCCGAGGTGTTCTCCACGGCTGAGGACAACCAGCCGAGCGTGGAGATCCACGTCCTGCAGGGCGAGCGCGAGATGGCGAACTACAACAAGTCGCTCGGCAAGTTCCAGCTGACCGGCATCCCGCCGGCTCCGCGTGGCGTGCCGCAGATCGAGGTCGCATTCGACATCGACGCCAACGGCATCCTCAACGTCTCGGCCAAGGACCTGGGCACCAGCAAGGAGCAGAAGATCGAGATCCGCTCCGGCTCGGGCCTATCCGGCGACGAGATCAAGCGCATGGTCGGTGACGCCGAGGCGCACGCCGACGACGACAAGCGCCAGCGCGAGCTCGCGGAGGCGCGCAACGAGGCTGAGCACGCCGCTTACCAGGCGGAGCGCCAGCTGAAGGAGCTCGCCGAGCAGGTCGACGACACCTCGCGCAGCGAGATCGAGGACGCGATCAAGGCGGTGCGCGAGGCGCTCACCGGTGAGGATCCGGCCGAGATCAACAGCCGCAAGGACGCGCTCAATGCCTCCTTCCACAAGGTGTCCGAGGCGATGTATCAGCGTGCGCAGGAGCAGTCCGGCGCGCCGAACTTCGACGGTGAGGACGCTTCCGCCAACGGCGGCGCCTCGTCCGCCGAGGACGAGGATGTTGTGGACGCTGAAGTCGTCGACGAGGAGAAGTGACGATGGCGGCAGAGCGGCATCCCCACGACGCCGCCGAGGCGTCGGAGCCGAACGTGGAGCAGGAGATTCCTGAGGAGGCGCCTGCGGGCGCCTCCGATCAGGACGCTTCACGCTTGGGCGAGGAGCAGCGCCAGCGTGCCGGTGCGGCCGCCGCATATGCGGCGGCCCAGGGCACGGCGCCGCAGAAGCCCAAGTCCGAGGCTGACGAGCAGCAAGGCGACGAGGACGGGGACCAGGTCCAGCAGGATCTGGATGAGCTCGCGGCCAAGGCCGAGAAGGCCGATGAGTACCTGATGCTCGCGCAGCGGACGCAGGCTGACTTCGAGAACTACCGCAAGCGTGCGGCCCGTGACGCGGCGCTCGCCCAGGAGCGGGGCGTGGCCAAACTCGCCAAGGAGCTGCTTCCGGCGATCGACAACCTCGACCGCGCGCTGAAGGCAGCGAGCGAGGAGGAGTCGCCGCTCACGGAGGGCATCAAGCTCGTGCACACGGACCTGCTCTCAGCGCTCCAGCGTGTGGGAGTCGAGCCGTTCTCGCCTGACGGCGAGCCGTTCGACCCGCAGTTTCACGAGGCGGTCGCGCAGCAGCCGGTGGACGGCGCCGAGTCGGGAACCGTGGCCGAGGTCTTCCAGCAGGGCTTCCGCCTCGGTGACAGCGTCCTGCGCCCGGCGCGCGTGCTCGTAGCCGCATAGAGCGCGAAAGACAGCGCGATGGCAGAGCGGCCCGACTACTACAAGATCCTCGGGGTCGGCAAGAACGCGACCGAGGACGAGATCAAGAAGGCGTACCGCAGGCTGGCGCGCAAGTACCACCCTGACCGTAATCCCGGTGACAAGCAGGCGGAGGAGCGCTTCAAGGAGGTGTCCCAGGCGCACGACGTGCTCTCGGACGCTGACAAGCGCAAGGAGTACGACCGCGGTGGCATGTTCGCCAACTTCGGCGGAGGTGGCGCCGGCTTCGATCCGTCGGCGTTTTCCGGTGGTGGCTTCGGCGACATGCTCTCCAACCTCTTCGGGGGCGGAGGCTCGGGACAGCGGGCGGGCGGAGTCCGGTCCGGCAGCGGTCAGCGGCCGCCGCAGGCGCGTGGACGCGATCTCGAGTCAGAGGTCTCGCTGACCTTCGACCAGGCCGTCAACGGAACCCAGCTGCCACTGTCGGTGCCGACATCGAAGCCGTGCCCGACGTGCCACGGCTCTGGCGCGAGGCCCGGTACCTCCCCGAAGGTCTGCCCGGTCTGCAACGGTCGCGGGGTCGAGGCGCAGAGTCAGGGAATCTTCTCGATCAACCAGCCGTGCTCCAACTGCAAGGGCTCCGGCACCGTGATCGAGCACCCATGCCCCACCTGCGAGGGCAGCGGATCGCAGCGCAGCGTCCGGCGGCTGCGGGTAAATATTCCGGCGGGCGTGCGCGACGGAAGTCGTATCAAGCTCGCGGGCAAGGGCGACCCCGGAGTCCGGGGAGTTCCCCCCGGAGATCTCTACGTGATCACGCGCGTGTCCGATTCCCCGATCTTCAAGTGGAGCGGCGACAACCTCGAGGTCGAGGTGCCGCTGACGATTCCCGAGGCGATCCGCGGCGCCGTCGTCGAGGTGCCGACGCTGAACGGCTCCAAGCGCCTGCGGGTAGCGCCCGGCACCAGGCACGGCACGGTCCAGCGCCTGCGCGGCGAAGGCCCGGCGCGGCTCGGCGGTAAGAGCAACGGCGACCTGCGCTACAGGTTTGTGATCGACGTGCCAGCGAGCCTGTCGGTCGAGCAGGACGAGGCCGTCGAGCGGCTGTCGAAGGTGATGAACGGCAACCCGCGGGCGAAGCTGTTCCCCAAGGGCACCGAGCACGCAAAGGCTGGTGAGTACTGATGGCTCAGCAGCCGCGTCTGCGCGCGACCGCGCGCGTTGAGGTCTCCTCTGAAAGAGGCGTGTTCATGATCTCGGTCGCGGCCGAGCTCGCGGGCATGCACCCGCAGACGCTGCGCATGTATGAGTCGCGCGGACTGATCGAGCCGAAGCGGTCGCCGAAGGGAACACGCCTGTACTCGCACGCCGACGTCGAGCGGCTCAAGCGGATTCAGGAGATGACGGCCGACCTCGGCCTGAACCTTGCGGGCGTGGAGCGGGTATTCGAGCTGGAAAAGATGCTCGAGGGAATGGCACGCAAGGTCCACGCGTTGGAGCGCCGGGCCAACGAGCTGAAGGCGGAGGTTGAGCGGCTCGAGGCGCTGCGCCGCGAGCTGCGGGCCGAGATCGTTCCCTACACCCGCGGCGGCGCGCTGATCCGCGCATCTGACTTGTCGTGAAGCTGGGCCGTTGCGCGGCACTCGTGGCCGCGGCGGCGCTAGCAATCCCCGCGAGCGCCGGGGCCCTCGTCACACCCGGAAGCACGGCGCCGGCGCATGAGCGGTTGCAGTTGGTCCTGCCGCTGAGCGGCGATGGCGCCGGACTGACGCGGTTCGCCGAGGCTGTGAGTACGCCCGGCTCCCCGAGCTACGGCCACTACCGCTCGGTCGCGTGGCTGGCACGCCACTTCGGCGCGAGCGCGGCCACGCGGACGCGTGTCGTTGCGTACCTCCGTGCAGCCGGCGCGTCGGAGGTCGCAAGCGATGCGACCGGCCAGTTCGTGTATGCGCGGATGGACGTGGCGGATGCCGAGCGCGCGTTCCGGACCTCCCTGTCACGGGAGCGCGGCGCTCACGCAGCCCGCTTCGTTGCCCCCGCGATGGCAGTTGTGCTGCCGAAGGGGCTGCGCGGCCTGGTTACCGGCGTAGTGGGCCTCGACTCCGCCCCGGTAGCGACGGACACGCTGCCGCCATCGTCGGGCTACCAGGGCCCTGACGTCAGCGCCAGCCCGATCGGCTGTCAGGGCGGCGTCGGCGAGGGCGGCTTCACACCGAACGAGTACCTCGATGCCTACGACTACACGCCGCTGCAGCAGCAGGGGCTGCTCGGGCAGGGCGAGCGGGTGGCACTCGTCGAGATTGACGGCTTCAAGGCGCGCGACCTGGCCAGGTTCGCCAGCTGCTTCCACCTCCGCACCCCACAGATCAACGCCTTCGGCGTCGGCGTCGGCAAGTCGCTGCCGCCAGGCGGTGAGGCGACGCTCGACCTGGAGGTTCTCGAGGCGGCCGCGCCGGATCTCAGGTCGATCAACGTCTATGAGACCAGTGCCGATGCGGCTGACGTGCTGAAGGCGATCTCACAGCCACTCCAGAACCCCGGCTTCAAGCCACAGGTGATCTCGGTTTCGCTCGGACTGTGCGAGAGCGAGACGTCGGCCGGCGTCGGCAAGGCCGGGATCCGCGCAGTCGAAACGGCGCTCAAAGTTGCGAGCGCCGCCGGCATCAGCGTGCTCGGCGCCAGTGGCGACTTTGGTTCCGCCGATTGTCTGGAGCCGGGCTCGAACCCACCTGCACCGAGCCCGACGTTAGCGGTGAACTTCCCTTCGTCCTCGCCCTGGGTGACCTCGGTCGGCGGCACGAACCTCGACCTGAACGTTCAGAACCAGATCATCAGCCAGACCGTGTGGAACGACGCGAGCGCGGTTCCGGGTAACGCAGGCGGCGGCGGCGCCAGCACGCTGTTCTCACGACCAAGCTGGCAGCGGGGTGTCGTTGCCGGCGGCTGGCGCGCCCAGCCGGACGTGGCGATGCTCGCCGACGTCGCGCCCGGATACGACGTCTATTGCACCGCTACTGAGGACTGCCGCGGCCGTGGCTGGGAGACGTTCGGGGGCACCAGCGCTGCGACGCCGCTGATGGCCGGCGGCTTCGCGTTGATCGACGAGCTGCTGCGCCGCCACGGGGAGCAGGCGCTCGGTCTTGCGAATCCGATGCTGTATCGCCTGGGACGGAACCCGACGACGGCGGCGCAGGTCTACTACGACGTGACGACCGGGTCAAACGACGTCGGACCGTTCATTCGGCCGAGCGAGCAGCCGCTCGGTTGCTGCAGTGCCGAGCCCGGCTATGACGAGGCGTCTGGTTGGGGTGGCGTCAACCTCGAAGGGCTCGCGCAGCAGGCGCTCACGCTCCATCCCAAGAACGCCAACGTGACGTTGACGGTTGCTGGCGGCCAGCATCCGTACGCGACCGGTGTGATTCGTGCGACGGTGGGCTGTACCGCCGCCTGCGACCTGGTCGCATACGCGCAGGTCACCGTGCGTGGCGCCAAGTCGTTCGTCGTCTACTCGCCGCTCGTGCATCTCGTCCACCGCAACCGCCGCAAGGTGATGATGCTGTTCACGACCTCGCAGATGCGTGAGCTTCACGCGGCTCTGACCGCGCACCGGCAGGTCTCGGCCGCAGTCGTGGGAGCGGTCGTCGATTCAGGCGGAAACATCGAGCATCGGACGGCACCGAAGCAATTGCGGATCGCGAACTAGGGCTCTTGTAAAGCCTGCCCGAGCGTGTCATAATCTAAGTCACTTAGACTTAGATTTGTAACCGGATAAGGGTCCAGAAATATGCAAGCTGATCGCTTCACGATCAAATCTCAGGAGGCGCTGGAAGCCGCGCAGCGGCTTGCCGCCGAGCGCCGAAACCCGCAGACGCGCCCGGAGCACTTGCTCGCGGTGCTGCTGGAGCAGGACGGTGGCGTGGTCGTGCCGGTGCTGCGCAAGCTGGGCGTCGACCCGGCGGCTGTGCGCGCGACGCTGAATCCGGCGCTCGAGGCGCTGCCGCGCCTCGCCAGCACAGGCCCGGGACAGGAGTCAACCGGCGGCTCCAACGAGCTCATCGAGGTGCTGCGCTCCGCCGAGGAGGAGATGCGCGCGCTTGGCGACGAGTACGTCTCGACCGAGCACCTCGCGCTCGCTCTCGCGAAGTCGCAGGGCACCACCGGCGACGTTCTGCGCTCCGTCGGCGCCGGCTATGACGCGCTGCTCAAGGCGGTCAACGAGGTGCGCGGTGGACAGCGCGTCACCGATCAGACGCCCGAGGACAAGTTCCAGGCGCTGGAGAAGTACGGCCGTGACCTGACCCGGGCGGCCGCGGACGGCAAGCTCGACCCGGTGATCGGCCGTGACGACGAGATCCGGCGCGTGATCCAGGTGCTGAGCCGGCGTACCAAGAACAATCCGGTCCTGATCGGCGAGCCGGGTGTCGGCAAGACGGCGATCGCCGAGGGTCTAGCCCAGCGGATCGTCTCCGGCGACGTGCCCGAGGGTCTGCGCGACCGGCGGGTCGTGGCACTCGACATCGGCGCCCTGATCGCCGGCGCCAAGTACCGCGGTGAGTTCGAGGACCGGCTCAAGGCGGTGCTCAAGGAGGTTCAGGACGCCGGCGGCAACGTCGTCCTGTTCATCGACGAGCTGCACACGATCGTCGGTGCCGGTGCCTCCGAGGGCGCGGTCGATGCAGCCAACCTGCTGAAGCCGATGCTGGCCCGTGGCGAGCTGCGCGCGGTCGGCGCGACGACGCTCGACGAGTACCGCAAGTACATCGAGAAGGACGCGGCGCTGGAGCGTCGCTTCCAGCCGGTGTTCGTCGAGGAGCCGAGCGTCGAGGACACGATCGCGATCCTGCGCGGTCTCAAGGGCAAGTACGAGGTCCACCACAAGGTGCGGATCACAGACTCCGCGCTGGTCGCGGCCGCCACGCTCTCAGACCGCTACATCACCGACCGTTTCCTCCCTGACAAGGCGATCGACCTGGTCGACGAGGCTGCATCGCAGATCCGTATGGAGATCGACTCCAAGCCGACCGAGATCGACGAGGTCGACCGGCACATCCTGCAGCTCGAGATCGAGCTCCAGTCGCTGGGCGATGACGACGACCCGGGCACCGTGGCGCGCCGCGAGCAGCTCGAGCGGACGCTGGCCGAGGAGCGCGAGCGCTCTGACGCGATGCACGCCGAGTGGCAGCGCGAGAAGGCGACCGTCGGCGCCGTGGCCGACCTGCAGGAGCAGATCGAGCAGGCCAAGCTCGAGCTCGAGCGGGTGCAGCGCGAGGCCGATCTGGGTCGCGCCGCCGAGCTTCGCTACGGCACGATCCCCGAGCTCGAGAAGCAGCTCGCGGCGGCCGCGGAGGCCGAGCAGGACGCCGCGAACGATCCCATGATCGGTGGGCCCCGGTTCCTCAAGGACGTCGTCGACGCCGAGGACGTGGCCGAGGTCGTGGCCAAGTGGACCGGCATCCCGGTCACCCGCCTGATGGAGGGCGAGATCGAGAAGCTCGTGCACATGGAGGAGCGCCTGCACCAGCGGGTGATCGGGCAGACCGAGCCGGTCGAGGCGGTGTCCAATGCGCTGCGGCGCTCGCGCGCCGGGCTGCAGGACCCCGACCGGCCGATCGGCACGTTCCTGTTCATCGGGCCGACCGGCGTCGGCAAGACCGAGCTGGCCCGGGCGCTGGCCGAGTTCATGTTCGACAGCCAGGACGCGATGATCCGGATCGACATGTCCGAGTACATGGAGAAGCACTCGGTCTCGCGCCTGGTCGGTGCCCCGCCCGGCTACGTCGGCTACGACGAGGGCGGCCAGCTGACCGAGGCGGTCCGGCGGCGCCCCTACAGCGTGGTGCTGCTCGACGAGATCGAGAAGGCCCACCCGGACGTGTTCAACACGCTGCTTCAGGTGATGGACGACGGGCGCCTGACCGACGGCCAGGGCCGGACCGTCAGCTTCAAGAACACGGTGGTGATCATGACCTCGAACATCCCGGGAGGCCTCGTGGGTGTCGAGGCGCACTTCCGTCCCGAGTTCATCAATCGGCTGGACGACATCGTCGAGTTCCACTCGCTGACGCGGGAGCAGATCGGCGAGATCGTCGACCTCCAGGTGGCCCGGCTGGTCCAGCGGGTCCGCGAGCGCGGGATCGAGGTCGAGCTGACCGACGCGGCGCGAACGCTGCTCGGCAACCTCGGTTACGACCCGACGTACGGCGCGCGGCCGCTGAAGCGAGTGATCCAGAAGCGGCTGGTCGACCGGCTGGCGCTGGCCATCCTCGAGGGCCGGTTCGTCACCGGGGACACTGTCCGGGTCGACGCGGCCGAGGGCGAGCTGGTGCTCGAGAGATTGACTCCCGCCCACCCCGCGGTCGCGGCAGCCGCGTAGTCATGATGCGTCGGCATGAGGTAAAAGTCACCTCATGCCGACTTACATCATGCTTTCGACGCTCAGCCCCGAAGGGGTGCAGACGATCAAGAACAACCCGACGCGGATCAAAGAGGTCAACCGCGAGGTCGAGCAGCTCGGTGCCACCGTCAAGGCGCAGTGGGCGACGCTCGGCCAGTTTGACTTCGTGAACGTGGTCGAGGCGCCCGACGAGAAGACGATGGCCAGGGTGTCGCTCGAGCTCGGCTCGCGCGGGACGGCCAAGTACGAGACGCTGGTGGCAATCCCCATCGACGAGTTCATTGGCTCGATCTGACCGATATCGCGTCCTCGTCGTCGGTGGTGGCGGCCGCGAGCACGCGCTGATCCACGCGCTGGCCCGGTCGCCGCGCCGCCCTTCGATCTTGTGTGCCCCGGGGAATGCCGGGATCGCCCGCGACGCGCGGGTGCTCTCGGTTGGCGCCGAGGACGTTTCCGGGATCGTCCGGATCGCGCGCGACGAGCAGATCGACTTCGTCGTGGTCGGCCCCGAGGCGCCGCTGGTGGCGGGCGTGGTCGACGCGCTGTCCGACGCCGGCATCCGCGCGTTCGGGCCGTCCGGCGCCGCCGCCCGACTCGAGG